>NZ_JBKTIE010000001.1:0-714894 GCF_047241225.1 Veillonella parvula
AAACGCCGAAAGTACTTGGCTGGAGACGGCCTGGGAGGATAGGAAGCTGCTGATTGAAGCAAAGGCACACCTGAGGGTGTGTCTTTTTTTATGTATGGCTTTCTATCCTCCCAGGAGACCTGGTGAGTAGGGCAAGTTAAAGGTAATAAGAATAAAACGACGATAGATTCACTGCATCGCTTAGTTCATTATTTTTTAATTATATTATCAATTAATTGATAATATAATTAATGAAGGTCTAATTATAAATTTTAATAATTACTATTTATTACATATTCTATTCATGCATAGAATTATCACTATTTTATATAGATCTCTGTTTAACCTAGTAAATACGTGCTTTGTAGATATTTTTCTGATATTTAATAATATACCAAAATGTACCAAAAATTACTCGTTTTGATTATATTTCATATCACTTTCACTATGTTTTCACGAATTATCTATATACTAGCTATAGTTGATTGAGATCAACTAAGGAAATGGAGGTCTACTACTAATAACTTTTACCTGTCCCTTTTACAAATAATACAAACAACACAAAACAATACAACACATAAAACAACACTTAAATACACAACAATACTCTCCCTGTGTATAAACAAAACAATACATATACAAAACTCTCTAATTATATATACCATCTCCCGTATATATAAAGGTAAAAGTTAGGTAGACATAAGAGCCCTTGAGAAAGGGCTCTTTTCCTTTAATAATCACTATTATTTTATCGATTAAAAGGCCTTTATTTCTTGACAGAGTATGTAATATTTGTTAAACTAATCAAGTATCAAGCAAAGCTTGATGAACATAGGGGTATAGCTCAATTGGTAGAGTAGCGGTCTCCAAAACCGTTGGTTGTGGGTTCAAGTCCTACTGCCCCTGCCAAATTTTGGATGGCGGTCTTCGGACCGCATGTCCATAAAATTACTCAAAAAATATTAAAAAATGCTTGCGTAGCTGCAATCATTATGTTAATATAAGTGAGTACCTTGTACATGACTCAGTAGCTCAGCTGGATAGAGCGTTTGACTACGAATCAAAAGGCCAGGGGTTCGAATCCCTTCTGGGTCACCAAATTAAAGCATCACAGTAATGTGGTGCTTTTTTATTTTGCTTTTTATATGTATATAAAGGACTCTACATATTTATGTAGGGTCCTTTTATGAGCTAATAATCTTTATTTAATTAACTAAGTTTTATTATTTCGCATGTGGCTGATCTGATTCAGCTACTACGTTAACGACGATTTCTTGATCTGCAGAAATAAGATTCATAATGATGGGGATTGGCTGTCCGATGGCTTCAGCTATAGCTTTAATTTGTCGCATTGCAACAGGATGAGGTGTCGTTCCATCGCTTTGAAATAATTCTTCCAATTGGTTGATTTCTGTTTGCCTTAGATTCGATTTATTTGCGAATTCTTCGACCGTCATATTATGTTGTTCGCGATAGCTTTTAATGATTTCACCGATATACATAATCGCCTCCACTTGAATTATATTAATACATTTTTATTTTATGTGAAAGTTTGATAAAACTCAAGTTAGATTAAAATGATACTTCATATTATTGATACATAATGGTTTTATATTATAAGATGAACATACAATGATACTGAAATATATGGAAATGAAAAGAGGTTTGCTATGATGACGAATAGAAAACAACTTTTAATTGTTTATATATGTTTAGCATTAGGGGCTTGGAGTGCTAGCGCGGGCGTCAGTTTTAGTCAATCAAACGGCGATGCAAATCGAACGAGTCGAGATAATACGACAGTACAGCATAGGTCTGAAAAAACTGTTGACGATTCTGACCAAGGCAGTTCTGTCATTGCATCGTATTACAAGGATGGCAAAAAAAAGAAGAAAAAGAGCACTGCTGCTGAAGAGCCTAAGCTTTCAGAGAAACAAAAAGCAACTAAAGAATTGAATGAACATTCTTGGGTAGAGGAAGCGGGAAAACATCCGTTACCGTATGAGGTTGTAGAAGGGAAAGCGGTCAGTGAAGAAGAATTAGCCCACTGGTGGAAGGTTTTTAACGATCCTGTCTTGGATCAATTAATTGATTTGACCCTCAAAAATAATCGGCAGTTAGAGGTAGCTCGTTCTCGAGTTAGACAAGGGCGGTTACAGTTGGGTATTGCTGAAGCACAGCGATTACCTTGGCTAGATGCTTCCGGTTCATGGTCGGTTAATAGAGGTCAGGGCGAATGGGATTCGGACCGAGAAGCAATAAAGAATTTGCCTATACCTGATAAGATGACGAGAAATGTAGAAACCGGTAAATTAGGAATTGATGCGCGATGGGAAATTGATATATTCGGGAGACAAAAAGCAAAATCACGAGCTGCATCGAATTCGTTACAAGCATCACAGGCGGATTTATATTCCACCTGGGTATCATTGAGCGCGGAAACAGCATTACAGTATATGTCGTTAAGAACTTTACAGGAGCAATTGCGCATAACGGAAGAGGATGTGAAGCGTCAGCAGGAAGCGTTGGAACTGATTAAGATAAACTATCAGTCTGGTATTATCAACGAATTACCTGTACAACAGGCTACATATGCATTATCTCAGACTCAAGCGGAGATTCCTTCATTAAAGAAAAATATAGCTTCCACAATGTCCGCGCTCTCTATATTGACGGGAACGGTTCCGGGTGAGGTTGACGGGTTATTGATGGAAAATACTTCATTACCTGCGGTGGATCCACACATGTTTATCGGTATACCGGCGGAAGCTTTACGACAACGGCCTGATATTCAGGCGGCGGAACGACGTATTGCGGCACAACAACAGAAAACCAAGGCTGCAAAGGCTGACCTTAAGCCTAGATTTTCATTAAATGGCAGTATAGGCTTGGAGTCGTTTTCATCGGGAGGTCTTATTTCGGCTATCGGTAAAATGATAGGAATAGGACCATCTATCACTATGCCTATTTTCAATGCCGGTGCTATTCGTAAGAATATAAAGGTACAAACAGAAAAGGAACAGGAATACTTGGCACTTTACGAAGAGACTGTTTTGAAAGCTGTAGGGGAGGTCCGAAATGCGGTAACGGATGCATCTCAGGATCATATTAAGTCTGAGGAATTGAAATCTGCTGTAGAATCTGCACAGCAAGCAGAATCTTTGGCGCAAACCAATTTTGACTCCGGTCTTAGCGATTACTTAAGTGTTCTTGATGCACGACGAAATGTATTGTCTGCAAGGCGGCAATATATCATGAGTCGGGGGCAAGAGTTTGCTGATACCGTTCGTTTATTCAAATCCTTAGGCGGTGGTTGGGAAGCCATGGACATGGATCAGGAGGCAGAGGCGGACTCGCATGCTAAGAAATAGTGTGAGAAACGGGGAATGATTATGAAAGAGAAACTTGATGTCCTTAAACGTTGGATGGCGAATAATAAAAAAAAGTGCGTAGGTATAATGATTGCTTTTCTAATAATTTTGGGTGGCGTAGGATATTATGCTTATAATCAATACGAAGCGTACATGGCCTCTCATCACATCGTGTTGCAAGGTAATGTGAATCTGCGGGAAGTGAATGTTGCATTTCGGGGAAGTGATCGGATTGCCAGCCTTTTGGTGGATGAAGGTGCGGTCGTGAGCCAAGGGCAGATTTTGGGGTATTTACATTCTGATGAATTGAATCTTGCTGTACAGAAGGCTAAGGCTACCATTGCGGCACAGAAAGCTATAGTGGACAAGTTGCAAGCCGGCAGTAGACCAGAAGAAATCGCGCAAGCATCGGCACGAGTTACATCTGCAGAAGCTGCGTTAGCTCAATCGAAACAAGAAGCAGAGAAGTTACAAAAATCATATAATGCTTCAAATGGTAAGGCCGTCAGTCGACAGTCTGTAGATGATATACAGGCGAAGGTGAAAGTATCGGAAGCCAAATTAAATGAGGCTCAGCAAGCATACAATTTAGCTGTCGCAGGGCCAAGACAGGAAGATATAGCACAGGCCCAAGCACAATTGGATTCGATGAAAAGTGAATTGGCTCGTCAGGAGTTTTTGTTAAACCAAACTGTATTAACGGCTCCTATAGACGGTGTTATAACGGCCCGATTATTACAGGTCGGTGATATGGCTTCACCGAATACACCTGTATTTAAGTTAGCTGAGAATACTAAGAAATGGATCCGTGTGTATGTGAACGAACGGGATTTAGGGAAAATTTATAATGGTATGGATGCGAATGTGACGACGGATACCAATAAGAATGAACCGATTCACGGCACAATCGGATATATATCCTCCGTAGCGGAATTTACACCTAAATCGGTAGAAACGGAGGATGTGCGTACTACACTTGTGTATGAAGTGCGGGTATATGTGGATGACCCGAATAATCGCCTTCGTTTAGGAATGCCTGCCACTGTTTCCATTGATATATAGAGGTGTGCGGTGAATGATGTATATGCAATCAAAGCGTCACAATTATATAAAGAATTTCCCCTTGTTGGAGCTGATCCTATAATAGCATTGGACCATTTGGATTTTAAAATTCGGAAAGGCTGTTTAACTGCGTTGGTTGGGCCAGATGGGGCGGGGAAAACGACTTTGATTCGTTTAATTGCAGGTTTATTGGATGCCACGTCTGGCTCTTTAGATGTCCTTGGAATGAATGTGAAAGCATATTCGCAGGAAGTTCAAGATAAACTCAGTTATATGCCTCAGAAGTTTGGGCTTTATGAGGAATTATCCGTCAGTGAAAACATGAATCTCTATGCAGATTTACATGGTGTCCCTTTGGGGGAGAGAACGGAACGGTTCGAAAAATTACTGCATATGACGGGGCTATCAAAATTTACTAAGCGTCCTGCCGGTAAATTGTCGGGCGGTATGAAGCAAAAGCTTAGTTTAGCCTGTACCTTGGTGCGTTCTCCAGAGTTATTATTGCTTGATGAGCCTACCGTAGGGGTCGATCCATTTTCAAGGCGAGAGTTATGGGAGATTTTAGAGTCGTTAGTACATACAGATGGAATCAGCGTACTTGTTAGTACTGCATACTTAGATGAGGCGGAGCGTTGTAAAGATGTTTTCGTCCTTAATAAAGGGCGGTTTTTAGCAACTGGGACACCGAATGAATTGACTCAAATGTCTGAGGGGCGATGCTTTCAGGTAAAAATTCCGAAGTCATTGAGCATGCGAAATGTACAGGCCGCATTGATGGATGATAGAAAATGCGTGGCAGATGCAGTTCCGGAGGCTAGTACCGTACGATATATAAAAACGAAAGAAATGCTTTCGATTCCTTGGCTTAGCGAGTACGGTATGGAGGAACAATCAGTTCAAAGCCGTTTGGAAGATACCTTTATGATGCTGTTAAAAGAGGATGAGTTTACTTCGAAACAGAGGACTTCCCTTTTAGATACTATCGATATGGACTTGGATGAAAGTGCGATAGAGAAAGAACGAAAGCGTTTGTTGTCCCCCAATGAAATGGTTGAGCGTCCAGTAGAAATTTCCGTATCTCATTTGGTGAGAACATTCGGTGATTTTACGGCGGTAGCTAATACATCATTTACGGTACAGCGCGGAGAAGTATTCGGATTGCTTGGACCAAACGGAGCTGGCAAGACGACGACATTTCGTATGTTGTGTGGATTATTACCTGTAACGAGCGGTGATTTACGTGTAGCTGGCGTTGATGTCGTTAAATCTCGTACGGCGGCAAGAAGCAATTTCGGATATGTAGCGCAGAAGTTTTCTTTGTACGGTAATCTGTCTGTTATGGAAAACTTGAATTTTTTTGCCGGTGTGTACGGCCTTCACGGACAGAAGAAGCTTGATCGTATAGAAGCCGTTATCAGTGAGTTTCGTCTAAATGATGTGCGCGATATGATAGCCGGTGATTTGCCTGGTGGTTATAAACAGCGCTTGTCCATGGCGACTGCCTTAATGCATGAGCCAAAAATTCTTTTCTTGGATGAGCCCACAAGTGGTATTGATCCTCTTACGCGGCGTAATTTCTGGCGACAGATTACTTCTTTATCAAAGCGAGGAACAACGATTATTATTACGACTCATTTTATGGATGAATCGGAATATTGTGACCGTATTATGATTCAGGATGCAGGGAAACTCGTTGTACTGGGAACACCTGATGAAGTTAGACGGACTGCTGGCGACGAGACTTGTACTATGGATGAAGCGTTTATCTCCGTCATACTGGAAAAACGGGAACAGGAGGAGGACGTATGAACGGATTTATAAGACGGTTTTCCTCATTGGTATATAAGGAAACCTCACAAGTATTGCGCGACCCCAGCACTATTTTGTTGGGTGTTGTACTACCTATACTACTTATCATCCTCATCGGCTCAGGGGTTACTTTGGATGTTAAACACGTGCCGATAGCAGTGGTTATGGAACGTCAAGATTCGATGACCCAAAGTGTGTATGACTCCTTATACGGCTCTGAGTACTTTCAACCTATAGCGGTTCGCGATAGAAAAACGGCGGAACTATTGATGGAAAAACGAAAGGTAGATGCCATATTGGTGATTCCACAGGACTTTTCTGATCAAATTATGCGTGGACAAGGGAAAGTGCAGGGGATTTACTATGGTGTCGATACTTCGGTAGCGATGAGTATAGAAAGTTATGTAAACTCAGCTATTAACTTATGGGCCGTTAAGAATATTCCGTTTATGCTACGTGGTGGATATATAACAATGAACCCTCGCATGTGGTTTAATGAGGCAAATACAAGTACCTGGTTTTTGATTCCCGGGCTTATTATGATTATCATGACGATTGTATCCGTTTTTCTTACGGCTGTCGTTATGGCTAGAGAATGGGAACGTGGTACTTTTGAGGCTTTATTCGTTACACCAGTTAAGCCTATTGAAATTATTTTGGCTAAGGTAGTGCCTTATTATGTATTGGCCATGTTGGGGCTGTTGTTTTGCCTCGGTGTTTCGTATTTCTTTTATGAAGTACCTATGCGTGGTTCCTTATGGATCATCTGCATTGTGTCCACATTGTATTTGATTGTTTCTTTAAATATGGGACTACTTATATCTGCGTTTACGAAGAAACAGTTCTTAGCTTGTCAAATGGCATTACTCACCAGTTTTTTACCAGCTTTAATATTGACGGGTTTTTTATTTGATCCACATTCACAACCTGTGGTGATTCAATATATTTCACGGCTTTTACCTCCTACATATTTTTTAGAATTACTGAAATCATTGTTCCTAGGTGGAAATAACTGGTATTTGATTATTAAAAATAGTGCCGTATTATCGGGGTGTGCTATTTGCTTTACAATATTGACAATTTATATTACGCGGAAGAAGGTGGAATAATGAATTGGCGCCTGTATTGGAATCAAATTGTCTCCATCATATGGAAAGAGCTATTAGCCACCTTTAAAGATCCGAAAACTCGTATAATCTTACTGTTACCGGTCATTATTCAAGGGTTCCTCTTCGGTTATGCCGCAACCTATAATCTCAACAAGGTTCCCTATGTATTGATTGATGAAAGTCATACGCAGACCGCAGCTGCATTAGAATCGACTATTAATTCATCCGGTGTTTTTGAACTGTATCAATCTGCGAACTCTCCGGATATAATCGCACCATTAATAGACTCCAACAAGGTTATTATGGCGGTTATCATACCTCAGGATTTTGAAGAAAACTTAAAGCATAAACAACCTACATCTATTACTGTTATTGTAAATGGAACGAATACAATGACTTCAGGTCTTGCCACAGCCTATATGGGGCAAATCATTTCTCAATTCAATCAGACTTGGTTAGGTGTTGAGCATAAGGGAATCACAATTGAATCTCGTACCTGGTACAATGAAAATCAGCAGTCTTCTTGGACTTTCTTGACAGGTCTCGTTATATTGATCAGTATGACACAAGTTATCATGTTGGGGGGGCTATCTGTGGCACGAGAACGAGAGCAGGGGACCTTTGATCAATTATTGGTAACGCCCGTATCATCTATGCAAATTTTGGTTGCAAAGTCTATACCACCCATGTTAATAGGACTGTTTCAAAGTACTGTATTGTTATTAATAGCCATGTTTTGGTTTAAAGTTCCATTTCGGGGCAATATATTTCTTGTGTATGCCGTGTTGTTTACGTTTATAAGTAGTAGCATTGGATTGGGGTTATCTATTTCGGCTATTGCAAAAAATATGCAGCAAGTTCTCGTATATGTTTTTGTCTTTCTTTTTCCACTAGCCTTATTGTCCGGATTAATCACACCTGTACATAATATGCCGAAAATATTGCAATATCTTACATATGGAAATCCTATGCGGTTTTCTGTTGAGGCAATGCGCAGAATTTATCTAGAAGGTGCAGGATTGACGGATATTTGGTTTAACTTTATTCCTATGATTATATTAACTATTGTTACTATGTCAATGGCGGGGTGGTTGTTTAGAAATCGTGTGGGATAAGTTTGTTTTCTAGCTAGTTGAATTATTAATTTCTGTTATAACAATACGGCAGAACTATATAGCTTTTTTTTATTAATAAATATGCTTTTGCCGTATTGACGAAATGAATTTAGACTGTTAGAATAAAAGCATAGAAAACATCATATTTGGGAATAGGTGCTGAAAAGCATAATAGAGAAGCTGGTTAAATGCCAGCACGGTCCCGCCACTGTATGGTCGAGCGAGTCTAAATTAAGTCACTGGGAAACTGGGAAGGCTAGATGAGCGATGAAGCCGAGTCAGGAGAACTGCCTATTCAACATTCACCATTTGACCTACGAGAGATAGGGAGGAGAAGTTAATAGCTCCTTTTTACGTATCCGTAAAAAGGATTTTTTAGTTCTATAGGATTTAAATTGTATTATATTTAATTTAGATTTTAGTTCTATACGACCTAAATGTCGTGCTATGGTCATGGTGGATTTACCTTCTTGGTATTACCAGCATGACGTATGTTATGACTGTTAATATATTTTATGGTAAATGTAGGGCATGCATTTATTCATCATCATCCTAAAAAAGAGGCTGACCCAGGGTTCTAGTAGTTCGGATTCTGGGTCAGTCTCTTTTTATTTTGCAAATATTAATTATCAGTAAGAACTTTTAGATTGAGACCTGTAGCGTTAAGGTTTAGATGAGGCGTTAAGCGTTAATATATATACAATTGTAGAGTTAAGAGTTTTTAGATTTAGAATTTGTTTTAGGTTTACGTAAATTGTAAGGTTTAGATAGTTATTATCCTTGGAATATATTTTTCGATGTATGAATTTTAAGTCATTTATAAAAAAATGATTGACGATGAATTCCATACATGATATTATTATTTCAGTTGAGACGCGGGAGTGGCGGAATTGGCAGACGCACCAGACTTAGGATCTGGCGCCTTACGGCGTGGGGGTTCAAGTCCCTTCTCCCGCACCAACTTTATTGCACCTATTGCACCTTTAGAGGTGTATTTTTTTTGCCTAAATTAAGTATTAACGTGGATATTTATATCGATAAACACATACATTTTGATAGGAAGATAGGTACAGATTTAACTACTACGTTATATGTTATAATAAATGAATTAGAACTATTTAATTAATACAATCATAGTAATACTATATGGTGCAGTATGGATAATACATTAACAAAACTGCTTTCACAGAACCCATCCTTTGTGGATGGGCTAAACGCATTTCAGCGAAAGGGGAAGTCAGTCATATATGGTCTTAGCGGATCTCAAAAGAGTTTCCTCTTAAGTCAATCTTTTTCTGCAGGTCTTACAAAACCTGTAGTCATCGTAGTCCATGATAAGGACCATAAAGAGATGTGGGAACGGGACTTAGCTTTTTTCATGCCTAATGTGCCAGTCTTATCATTTCCTACAACAGATCATGTAGACTTTACGACTGTGGCTCGCAGTCTTGAAGACCAAGGTGCGCAGATGCGAGCATTAGCACTGTTGGCGTGGCAAGAGCCGGCAGTAGTCATTGCCAATGCTGAAGAGGTTACACAGTATGTTGTATCTCCTCATTACTTAAAGGGACAATCGTTGCATTTTGCTTTAAATGATGCGATTGAACGTGATGTAGTCCTTGAACAGCTCGTAACAATTGGATATGAACGCGTAGACCAGGTGGAACAACGTGGTCATTTTGCCGTGCGTGGAGATATTTTGGATATTTATCCTGTAAATAGTGATCATCCGATTCGTATTGAATTCTTTGGCGATGAGATCGATACATTGCGTTTCTTCTCCGTTGAGAATCAACGTTCCATTGAGCAAATTGAATCCTACACGGTGACGCCTTTCTTTCTTGGTAAAAGTGATGCAGAAAGTACTTTATTATCTTATGTGAAAGAGGGCACTCTAATTTATGATGAGCCAGGTCGTATTCAAGAAGCATTAAAGAAATTCCTTAAGGAAGATCCTACACATCGGAAAAATCATTGTGATTGGAATGAACTACAACGCACTGTAGATTCTATGAATCAAGTGGCTTTCACATTTATGCAACAACGCTCTATTGGTCTCACTGGATTTAACCCTATTGGTATTCAAGGGAAGACGATGACGAGCTTTGAGCGTCAAATTCCCCTATTAACAGACGAAATAAACCAATGGCATCGTTTAAATCACCAAGTGGTACTAGTATTAAATAATCAGCAACGACGAGAAGGTATTGAGCGTGCCCTTGAAGGGGAAAATATTGCATTTACTCATAGTGATACATGGATAGCAAAGCCGAACACTGTCGTTATTTTAAAAGGATTATTAACAGATGGTTTTGAATTGCCCAATAGCCATCTCGTAGTTGTCGTAGAAGGTAATATTTACGGACAACAAAAGCGCAAGCTTCGAAATAAGCCTAAAAAGGGCCAAGAGATCAATTATTTCACGGATTTAACACCTGGTGACTATGTAGTACATAGTATGCATGGTATCGGCAAGTATATTGGTCTCAAAACAATTGAAACGGAAGGCATTCACCGCGATTATATTGAGATTGCTTATGCTGGAACGGACAAACTGTTCTTACCAGCTAATAATTTAGATCAACTGCAAAAATATATTGGCAACGAAGGTGATGTGCCACGTATTAATAAGATGGGTGGCCGTGACTGGGCTAAAGTTGTTACAAAGGCAAAAAAATCCATTGATGATTTGGCAGATAAGCTCGTTGAGATATATGCACAACGAGAAATCACAGAAGGCTTTGCATTCTTGCCGGATCAACCATGGCAGCAAGAGTTTGAAGATGCGTTCCCATATGAGGAGACGGAAGACCAGTTACAGGCTACGGCGGAAATTAAAGAATCTATGGAACGACCTGTTCCTATGGATCGCTTGCTCGCTGGTGATGTAGGCTTTGGTAAAACGGAAGTGGCTATGCGCGCCATTTTTAAGGCCGTTATGAGCGGTAAACAAGTAGCGGTACTTGTACCGACCACGGTATTAGCACAGCAACATTTCCAAACCTTTTTAAATCGATTTGCTCCATTCGGGGTTAAAGTAGATGTACTCAATCGATTCCGAACTACATCAGAGAAAAAGCAAATTCTTAAAGGCGTAGAGGATGGATCTATTGATATTCTCATTGGAACCCATTCATTACTTAACAAAAAGGTGGTATTCAAAGACTTAGGAATGCTTGTTGTAGACGAGGAGCAACGCTTTGGGGTAGCACAGAAAGAAAAGTGGAAAGAGTGGGCTAGCAATATCGATGTACTCACCTTGAGTGCTACACCGATTCCGCGGACTTTACATATGTCCCTCGTTGGCGTTCGAGAAATGTCTGTTATCAATACTCCACCAGAGGAGCGCTTACCTGTTCAAACCTATGTGGTGGAATACGATATGAATCTCATCGCAGATGCTATCAAGCGAGAATTGGCGAGGGGCGGACAGGTTTACTTTGTATATAATCGTGTTGCATCCATTAATCATATGGGAGAGCTATTAGCGGCTGCCTTGCCTGATTTACGCTATGCTATCGCTCATGGACAGATGACAGGCCGTCAAATTGAGGAGATTATGACCGATTTCTATGAAGGTCATTATGATGTGCTCTTGTCCACGAGTATCATTGAAACCGGCTTAGATATTCCTAACGCCAATACTATCATTATTTATGATGCGGATCGTTTAGGTTTATCTCAGCTATACCAAATGCGAGGGCGTGTAGGCCGTTCTCGTAGACGTGCTTATGCATACTTTATGTATCGGCCAGATAAAATACTTTCAGAGGCAGCTGAAAAGCGTTTAAAAGCTATAGAGGAGTTCACTGAGCTCGGCGCAGGATTTAAGTTAGCCATGAGAGATTTAGAGATTCGCGGTGCCGGTAATCTATTAGGCTCACAGCAACATGGTAATATCGCATCTGTCGGCTTTGGTATGTACGTGAGTATGTTAGAAGAGGCGATTGCAAAGGCTCAAAATAAAGAAGTTGAGCGAGATGTATCCATTGATCCAGCTATCGACTTAGAGGTAGATGCGTTTATTGATGATGCGTATATCAAAGATAGTGCTCGTAAGATTTCTGTATACCAACGATTGTTACATATTAAATCTAAAGAGCAACTCGACGATATGACGGATGAGCTCATTGATCGCTTCGGTACACCAACCGATCCAGTAGACCGTTTGTTGCGCATTGCTCAAATTAAGGAGCAAGCACGTCTACTGGGCATTAAGAGTATCGTCCGTAGAGATAAGCAACTCACTATCCATTGGCATGACGATTCTAAAATGGCCGATTGGGATATGGGGGCTGTACCAGAAGATTTATGGAAAAAAATGAAGTTTATGGATACCAAACCAGCCACATTATATGTGAGCCTTAATGGTATGAAAGGTTCTATTTTGACCATTACGGAAGCGGTGATAAAGGCTCTTAGCCACAAGTCACCGACTAAGGAGGGCCTATGAATCGATTTTTAAAGGGTGCCATGATTTTAACCTTAGCCGGTATTATCGTGAAGGTCATCGGTGCGTTTAGTAAAGTTCTTATCGCACGGATTTTAGGTGGTGAAGGGATTGGCCTATATATGATGGCCTATCCAATCTATCAAATTATCGTTAGTATTTCTGCTGCAGGTATTCCTGTAGCCATATCTATTATGATTGCGGAAAAGCTTGCTAATGATGATATGCGAGGCGTACAACAAGTATTTTTTGTATCATTAAGGGTACTCGCTATTTTAGGCTTTGTGTTCAGTTTGGCCTTATATGGTAGTGCACAATGGCTCGTAGACAATCAAATCATCACCGATCCACGTGCTTTAATTGCTATTCAGCTATTATCTCCAGCCATTTTTGTAGTGACTATCCTAAGCTGTTTTAGAGGGTATTTCCAAGGTTTCCAATACATGGTACCTACTGGTATGAGTCAAGTATTTGAACAGATCTTTCGCGTGTCTTCTATGGTAGGTTTGGCATACTACTTCATTGATCGAGGACTTCATTTGGCGGCAGGTGGTGCGACCTTTGCTACATTCCCAGGCGTATTGGCGGGGTTACTTGTATTAATTTATTTTTACTACCGACAACGCAATATTCGAGAAAAAATGTTTTCACAACAGAATCCTAATGCCATTTGTGAAAGTAACGGCACCGTAGTTAAACGATTGTTTAGTCTTGCCATACCGGTTTCTATGGCGAATATTATGCTTCCGATGGTATCACTCATTGATACATTTATCGTCCCAAAACGATTGATGGATATTGGATACTATCTCAATGAAGCAACCACACAATTTGGTTATCTGACGGGTATGGCAACATCTCTGATTGGGTTGCCGATCATTCTAACTACATCCTTAGCCGCTAGTCTTGTACCAGCCGTATCTGAGGCACATACTCAAGGTGATGTACATCGCATCGTGAAACGGGCGGAAACGGCGATTAAAATTGCTAATATGTTTACGATTCCAGCCTGCATTGGACTTTGTGTACTAGCTACGCCAATATCACAACTAATATATGCAACACCTCATGCAGGACCTGTTATTGCTGTTATTAGCTTGAGTATTGTGTTCCTCGGTTGGCAGCAGGTTACTGCAGGTGTTTTGCAAGGGTTAGGAAGAACAATAATTCCTATGGTATCGATTTTTATAGGCTTATTAGTGAAGACATTCTTAGATTATGAATTGACAGGTAGTATTGAGTTGGGCATTAATGGTGCGGCTTGGGCGACGAATTTAAACTTTGCTATTGCAGCGCTTATTAACTATATTTTTGTAAAAAGATATGTAGGTTCGGTACTGAACACATTAGAGTTATTAAAAATAATAGTATCTGCCATGGCCATGGGCGGTGCTACACAAGTCATCTATGTGAGCACTGTTGATTTATTAGGCAATGGTGGCGCTGTGGCTGCAGCAATTGTAGTGGCTATTTTTGTATATGGTTTATCGTTATGGCTTACTAAAGCTGTCGTAAAAGATGATATTTACCATTTCCCAATCATAGGCAAGCGCTTACAAGCTAGACGCAATAGGGAGGAAGCAAAGCTATATGAAGAACAATATTGATATTCAACCTTTAGTCGATGTAGTGAAAACTTTGCGTGCACCAAATGGCTGTCCTTGGGATCAAAAGCAAACGCATGAATCTTTACGCCGCTATTTTATAGAAGAGACTTACGAGGTAGTAGATGCCATTGATAATAAAGATATGCCAAATCTTCGTGAAGAGTTAGGTGATGTATTATTGCAAGTTGTCTTTCACAGTCAATTAGCAGAGGAGGCTGGTCATTTTACATTTCAAGATGTAATTAATGATGTTGCTGAAAAAATGATTCGTCGTCATCCTCGTGTTTTTAATCCTGAAAAAGATGAAAAGTCATACACTTGGGATGAATTAAAGGCACAAGAAAAGAAAAATATTCAAAATTCTGTATTGGATGGTGTATCGAAAAGTTTACCTGCTTTAATGGCGGCTTATAAGCTCCAAGAAAAGGCTGCAAAGCTAGGATTTGACTGGGATGAGCTTGATCCTGTTTGGGCTAAAGTTTCCGAAGAAATGGGGGAATTTAAGGAGGCTATTGACCAAAATAATAGAGAAAATATGGAAAAAGAAGCAGGAGATGTGCTTTTTTCCTTGATTAATCTATTCAGATGGTATAAAATAAGCGGTGAAAATGCACTAAATCGCACAAACACAAAGTTCCGACAGCGTTTTTTACATGTAGAAGCTTGTGTTAACCAAAGCGATCGCTCATGGGAAGACTTTTCATTAGCTGAGCTGGATGCTTTTTGGGAGGAGGCTAAAGTGCAGGAAAAGTAACCTAGAGGTTTATACACTTCTAAGGTATTGTAATTTTAAGGAGGTTCTGTCATGAACAAAACAGAATTAATCGCAAGTGTTGCACAAAAAACTGAATTAACTAAAAAAGATGCTGAAAAAGCAGTGAAAGCTGTATTTGACACAGTAGCTCAAGAATTAGCAGCTGGTGGTAAAGTACAAGTTATCGGCTTCGGTACTTTCGAAGTTCGTGAACGCGCAGCTCGTGAAGGCCGTAACCCACAAAACGGTAAAACTATCACAATTGCAGCTTCCAAATCTCCTGCATTCAAAGCTGGTAAAGGTTTGAAAGAACAAGTTAACGCTGCAAAAGCTAAAAAACGCAAAAAATAATCCATATTGGATGTGAAAGAGACCTTTCGAGGTCTCTTTTTTTTATCTATTTATGGTATAATGCACAGAGAAAGGGTGCATTATGAATAATGAAACATCAAGGAAGGTTCTCATCGTGTCCGCCTCAATCGGCACTGGACATATGCAAGCCGCAAGAGCCATAGAAGAATATTGGAAAGAAAAAGAGCCACAAGCATCAATTACTCATGTTGATTTTCTTGATACAGAAACTATGTCTGTAGAGCATTTAATTAAGGGTACCTATATCAAGATGATTGACGTATTCCCCATGCTCTATGATATGATTTATCGCGTATCGAAAGGGGAAAAACGAGGTACCATTATGCAAACCGCATTGTCGTACCTACTTAAAAGCCGCATGCTTAAACTAGTACAACAAGAAGAGCCAGATGTAATGGTCTTTACACATCCATTTCCTTGTGGGGCGGCATCGATTTTAAAACGTCAAGGTCATATAAATGTACCACTAGTGGCTATTATGACAGACTTTAGTAGTCATCAGTTTTGGCTCTATCCACAGATTGATGTTTACTATGTTGCAACAGAATCTATGGTACCTGAAATGGTAGCTTCAGGTATCGATGAATCTCGTATTCATGTATCTGGCATTCCAGTGCGGCGATCTTTTTTCCGTGATGCTATTGAAGAGTATAGCTTAGAGGAACCTGTGAAAGTTCTTGTTATGGGGGGTGGCCTGGGTTTAGGCTCTCTTGAGACGGCTTTAAAACATCTAGATGAAGTAAATGGTATTGGTGAGATTACCGTTGTAGCTGGACAAAATACGTCTCTTTACGAATCGTTAGTTGTACTTAGTGAATCTATGAAGACGAAGACCACCGTATATGGTTATACTACCAATATTTCTGAGCTCATGAAATCATCGTCTTTGCTCGTTACAAAACCTGGTGCATTGACCTGTATGGAGGCTGTTACAATCGGATTGCCAATGGTATTCTTTAATGCTATCCCAGGGCAGGAAGAGGCAAATGCAGAACTGTTAGAGCAACGGGGATGTGCTCGTTGGGCTCGCGATATTCACAACTTAGAAGATGTGGTAACTGCACTGTTAATTAATTCTCCGCGACTTCAACAAATGTCTGAACGTGCTCGCGAATGGCATGTGGATGGGGCTGCTGATATCGTAAATAGTCTCATTGAAATTTTAGATGCTAGTGCACAAGATGAGCTTGTGAAAGCTCAAGAGGCAATTAGCTAACCAATATAGAAAAAGCGATGACCTAAAGGGCCATCGCTTTTTTCTATTGATACTGTTCAATATGTTCTTTTCGAAGTTTTTGTAATGTAACTAAGAAAGCATCTGTACTTTCTGCACCATCCAATAGATCTTTTAATTGGTAAGAGTCATCAAGGGTAACACTCCATTGGAAGGAGTCGTTATCGTCGTACACATTGAATACGACTGGTGTCTCTAAGTCCTCTGGCATATAGCCGTCATCATCGGACACAGTTGCATACGTGCCATCCTCTAAGAGCTCAGTAAATAATGTGTCATACCCATCAATGTCGATAAGTTCAAAGTTGATACTTTCATAAAAGTCTAAAACTATATCCGTCGCCATGTGGACCTCCTCATGAATATATATGTTACGTTTATTCTACTGAGGGCGCCTGTTACTGTCAATGGTAATGTGTAGTATAATAAATAACAGAATTACAAAATAGGAGCGGAATATGAACGTTATTAGTTTACAGAACATAGAGAAATCATATGGCACAAGGCTACTGTTTAAAGAGGTGAGTATGACTTTTACCACGGAAAAACGATTAGGTCTTGTGGGCATCAACGGAACGGGTAAGTCTACATTTCTAAAAATATTAGCAGGCCAAATGGAAGCTGATAAAGGCACCATTGAGCGTAATGGTAAGGCCAGCATCCATTACTTAGCGCAGACACCTGATTTTGATGCGGAATCTACCTTATTAGAAGCAGTTCTTGATGGAGATCATCCTCGCTTACAGATGGTAAAAGCCTTTGAAAGTATTAGTCGTGAGTACCGCCAAATGCAAGAGTCTGGTAGTGATGATGCTAAATTGTCTCGTAACTATATGAATGCATTGGAGCAAATGGATCAACAAGACGGGTGGCAAGTAGAACAAGAGGCACGCATTATTTTATCTAAATTGGGCTTTCCTGATGTGGAGCAAAAGGTAGCTATGTTATCAGGAGGGCAAAAGCGTCGTCTTGCATTGGGGCAAGCATTGCTATATCCATGTGATCTTTTATTGCTAGATGAGCCGACTAACCATTTGGATGAAGATAGTATCGATTGGTTGGAGTCGTATTTGAGTACACGTCAAGGAGGATTATTAATCAGTACCCATGATAGATATTTCCTCGATTCCGTATGTAATGGTATTTTAGAGCTATCAAATCGTCATATGTATCAATACGATGGCAATTATGAAGAATTTATTGCCTTGAAAGCTGATCGAGAGGCTCGTGAAGCTGCTACGGAAGAAAAACGACGTCAATTTTTAAAACGAGAAATCGAATGGGTACGTCGTGGTGCTCTGGCTAGAACTACAAAACAAAAGGCTCGTCTTGACCGTTACGAAAAATTAAAGAATATGGAGAAAACCCGTCGTCCGGATCAAATGGATCCTATTGCGCTGAAGACACGTTTAGGAAAAACCATCTTTGATATTGAGCATTTAGAGTTTTATTTTGATGAACGTCCTATGATTAAGGACTTTACCTATCACGTGGTACGCCATGATCGTATCGGTATAGTAGGGCCCAATGGTGTTGGTAAGTCTACCTTTATGAATATCCTTGATGGCACCTACGAAGCGACGAGAGGCACTATCGGTAAAGGTGAGACCGTTCGCATTGCTCATTTTAAACAAGAGCTACCTGAATTTGATGAAGATATGCGCGTTCTCGATTATATTCGTGAGGACCACTCTTATATGGTACTCGGTGATGGATCTACATTGAGCGCAGGACAAATCCTTGAGCGATTCCTTTTTACCCCAGAATTACATGGTGTACCGATTCGAAAACTCTCTGGCGGGGAACGTCGTCGTTTATACCTCTTAAAATTGTTGATGAGCGCCCCTAACGTATTATTGCTGGACGAACCGACGAATGATCTTGATATTCCAACATTGGAGGTATTAGAGGATTTCCTTGACTCCTTTAGTGGCGTCATCATCACCGTTTGCCATGATCGGTACTTCCTAGACCGCGTAGTGGATAAACTGTTTGTCTTTACCGGCGATGGGCATATTGAAATCGTTCATGGCTCGTATTCTGACTACAAAGATGCTCTTGATGAAAGTAGTGGCAGCAAGCGCCCATTCTATATGCCAAATGATAATATACCGGCTAATTCCAAAGCGGTACGAGCTGTAGAAGGTGGAGAGGCTGATAGCGATGACTCTGTTGATAATCAATCTAATAGGGTAGATACCCTTGGAAATGATAATGTTGTAGCTAGTGATGAAACAGATACTTTCAAAGAAATACCAAAGAAGGGTCTCAATAAAGCAGAAGAAGCGGAGTATGCCAAAATTATGGATGAATTGCCTAAGCTAGAACATTTAGTGAAGGGCCTCGATGTTATGATAAGCCAAGTGGCTACTGATTATGAAAAAATGCAGTCACTGATGGAGGAACGAGAAGAAACACAGACTCAAATAGATGCGCTCACTGAACGGTGGATGGAATTAGAGGAACGCCTATAACTCCTTTTATCATGCTATTTTTTAATATCTGTTATGCAAAGGAATTACGTGTAAGTTTATTGATAAAACTCACAATGTATAGTATAATTTCTACGATTAACGATAACAACGTTACCTAAGTAGGAGGAACTCATGAGTAAGTACCAATTTTTAGACCGTCGCGTGCCAATTGAAGACGGAAATATTGCATTAGTACAAGATTTAACCAAATGTAAAAATTGCTCCTTATGTCGTAAAGCTTGTGCTGTAGACATGGGTGTATTTGATTATTATGATTTAACAACAAATGGGGATCATCCAATTTGTATTCATTGTGGTCAATGTGCATCTATTTGCCCATTCGATTCCATTAATGAACGCTCTGAAATTGATGAAGTAAAAGCAGCTATTGCTGACCCTAATAAAATCGTCATCTTCCAAACTGCGCCTGCCGTACGTGTTGGCTTAGGCGAGGAATTTGGTCTTGATGCTGGTACATTTGTAGAAGGCAAAATGGTGGCTGCTCTTCGTAAATTGGGTGGCGATTATATTCTTGATACAAACTTTGGTGCGGACATGACTATCATGGAAGAAGCATCTGAGTTATTAGAACGCGTTATTAATAGCGATGCAGTATTGCCTCAATTCACATCTTGTTGTCCTGCTTGGGTTAAGTTTGCGGAAACATTCTATCCAGAATTCTTGCCAAACTTATCTACGGCTAAGAGCCCGATTGCTATGCAAGCGCCTACACAAAAAACATATTTTGCTGAAAAAATGGGCCTTGATGCAAAACAAATCGTTGCCGTTGCAGTAACACCATGTACAGCTAAGAAATTTGAAATTCGTCGTGATGAAATGAATTCCTCTGCGGAATACTGGAATACACCAGAAATGCGCGATACAGACTACTGTATTACTACACGGGAACTTGCAAAATGGTTGCGCGCAGAAGAAATCAACTTTGATGATCTTGAAGATTCTGCATTCGATCCATTGATGGGTGAAGCTTCTGGTGGTGGTATCATTTTCGGTAACACTGGTGGCGTTATGGAAGCGGCTATGCGTGCGGCTTACAAAATGGCGACAGGTGAAGATGCACCTCAAACATTGATTCCATTCGAAGCTATTCGCGGCATGGACGGTGCTCGCGAAGCAGACGTAGTGATTGGCGATAAAACATTACACGTAGCGGCAGTTCATGGTACAGGTAATTTGCGTAACTTCATCGAACGCATGCGTGCAGAAAATATCCATTATGACTTCATTGAAGTAATGGCTTGTCGTGGTGGCTGTATCGGTGGTGGTGGTCAACCACGCGTTAAATTACCGATGGCTGACAAAGCTCGTGAAGCTCGCATTGCATCCTTGTATACTCGCGATGCAGAAGTAACTGTAAAAGCTGCTTGTGATAATCCAGATATCCAAAAATTGTATGCTGAGTTCTTTGATGGCAAACCAATGAGCCACAAAGCACATCATATGTTACATACTACCTTTGTAAATCGTTCTGAAGATTTAGGCCCTAACGGCGCTTGTACGCCTGCTACATGCCCTACATCCGTACCTAATTTGAAAAAGGCGGCAGAGGCGGCTAAAGCGGCGGCGGAAGCTAATAGCTAAGAGTTGATGGTTATTAGTTAATAAAAAGCACAAAGATAGCTAAGAAATATATAGCAGATAGTTGATATGTTAGTCAGCTATCTGCTTTTTTATCTATTTTATATAGTGGAAATATGGTCAATAAAAGTTTTCACAGATGTAGATTCTATATATGCCATATACGCATAGGGGTTAAAATATAGAGATTGGTAAATTGGTTTAGGAATTATCTGTAGTATGCTATAATTAAATTGTTATTATAGAAGCAATCAATACTGGTTCGGGAGGATCTTCATGGCTTTTAAATTAAAAGGAAAAGAAGAAAAATTTTTCAGTATTTTGGAAAAGCATGCTGCACTAACTTATGAAAGTGCGGAAATGATGGAACGCGTGTTTAAGGGGGATATCTCTAAGGAAGAGGCATTTCTTGAAATTGATACAAAGGAAAAAGCTGCCGATGAATTAGTAAATGAAACTGTAGAGCGTTTGCGCAAAACATTTATCACTCCAATGGATCGTGAGGATATTCAGCTTTTGATTGACCAACTGGATACTACATTGGATAATATCAAAGAAATCATGGATAAAATGGTTATGTATCACGTTGGCAAACCAAGTGATGGTGCTATTCGCATGAGTGAAATTGTTGTTAAATGCGTTAAGCATATCAACAAATCCATTGGTTATATGGGTAGTCTTAAAAAGGATCATGTGAAGGTAGAGGGGCGTGTTCACCAAGTATTGAAACTTGAGTCTGAAGCGGATAATATTTATCATGAAGAAATGGCTAAGCTCTTTACAGAGTGTACAGATCCAATTGAAATTATCAAATGGAAGGAAATCCTTAGCGCTATGGAAGATGTAATCGATGGCTGCGAAGATTTGGTTGGTACATTCCGCCGGGTAGTATTGAAGTATGCTTGATGCTCATTATTTAGTATGGCTAGTTGTATTTTTAGCATTAGCCTTTGACTATATCAATGGCTTTCATGATACGGCGAATGCCATTGCCACATCCGTTTCTACACGAGCTATTGAGCCTAAAAAGGCAATTATGATGACCGCTGCTCTCAATTTTTTGGGTGCAATGGTTAGTACCGGTGTTGCAAAGACTATCGGTGGTGATATAGTAATGTCGCCATCTCTTATCGATAGTGGTATTATTTCTGCAGCTCTTATCGGTGCCATTACATGGAATCTTTTAACTTGGTATTGGGGGATCCCAAGTTCCTCATCCCATGCTTTGATTGGTGGTATCATCGGTGCTGTGGGTTGGTCTGTAGGATTTGACGCATTGAATGAGGCGGGGATTTTAAAAATCTTTTTGTCTCTTATTTTATCTCCGATTGTAGCCATGATTGGTGGCTATATTGTGATGAAAGTATTGTTGCTTATTTTCGGTAGATTTTCTCCAATTGCTTTAAATGATCGATTTAGATCCATGCAAATTGTATCAGCAATTATGATGGCATTTTCTCATGGCTCTAATGATGCACAAAAAGCGATGGGGATAATCACATTAACCTTACTTAGCGGTGGTTTCATCGATACATTAGATGTACCGATTTGGGTAAAACTTTGTTGTGCTACTGCAATGGCTATGGGTACTGCTGTAGGCGGTTGGAAAATTATCTCTACAATGGGTACCAAGATTTTCAAACTAGAAACTATTAATGGGTTCGCTGCTGATTTAAACTCGGCGATTACTATTTTTACAGCTACATTCTTACATTTGCCTGTAAGTACTACACATGTAGTAAGTGGTTCTTTACTAGGTGTAGGCTCTTCTAAACGTATTAAAGCCGTTAACTGGGGGGTAGCAAGATCTATGGTTATGGCTTGGTTTGTAACGATTCCATTATCTGGCATCGTTGCCGCTATTGCTTATGAAGTAGGTCACTTACTATTTGGCTAATTCATATACTTTTTATTATAGTAAAAAAGACTGCAAACGCAGTCTTTTTTGTTTATCAAAATATTCTTGCTATATTGTCATATTTATAAATAATTTGCTTTTCTATTTTAAAATTCTATTTACTATATGTGTACGTGATAGTATCTAAATAGTCTAAAAATATAGAAATAAACTGGTTTGTAAATACTATATTCTATAAAAGAGATTTATCTATATTTGGCAACATTAATGTTACAATTCAAGTTGAATAGGGAAAAATACTTATAAATATGTGTTTTGTTGATTATGCATTTTACTAATAAATGAAGTTTATTACTAATTTATAGGCTGTTAAGAGGTTGTTTAAAGTGAATGGCTATTGCATACTTATGTATACGAGGTTATACTATCGGTAGAAGGAGTTTTTCAAGTGAAAAGTGAGGTATGTATATGGCATGGGGTGGATCTAGACGCGGTGCCGGGCGCCCACGTAATCCTATTAAACGTATTGGTAGAACCTTTCGACTCAGTGATGAAGAGTTTCTTTCGCTAAAGCCATTGATCATGGCTATTAAGGCAAATAATGATAAACGATATAGGCAACAATATAGTCGAGAAGTATAAATAATCAGGCATTGTCACAGCATATACAATTTAATACATTTTAAATCTATTTTACAATAATTCATTATTTCTAAATCTTTCAACTACAACACATCTTTACTCTCTAAACAATATGCTGTGTGCAATACAAGTAGTACGAAAAGGTCCCAATTCATTTGAATTGGGACCTTCTTCGTTATATATAATATACAAAACATATTACATATTACTCTATATCTTGTTATATTAAATTAGTCTACTTTGATGCCGTGAATTTCTTCAGCTAAACGTTTTAAAGCATCAACTGTACGTACCCCAGGTGTGATTTCGGAAAGTTTTACACGAATGAAGTGACCTTCTTTTACAGCTGTGATGTCTTGAAGTTGAGGATTAGCCTTGATCTTTTCAATTTTTTGTTGGAAATCATCATCGTTGCGAATAGAATTACCATAGTCGGCGATAATAATGTAGTCAGGGTTTTGTGCAATTACTGTTTCCCAAGAACCTTTAGCCCATGTTTTATCAACGCCTAAGCCGCTCATTACATTATCAGCACCGATAAGTTTTAAGATGTTAGTAGTATAACCCTCGAATGCTGTGAATGGTTGACCGTCTTCAGAGTCATAAATGAAAATGCGTTTACGAGGTAAGTCTTTTAGTTTATCCTGGATAGCTGCCAATGTTTTACGTTGACCTGAAACCCATTCTTCAGCTTTAGGTTTTACGCCGAAAATCTCACCCAATTTAATCATGTCGCTGAAGTTGGTTTCTAGGTCAGCCTTAGTAGATAACATGGATTCAGGGATCCAAATATTAACCTTTTGGGAAATCATTTTATCTGCAGGAATGGCTCGTTTGCTGAAAGAATCAGGCCATCCCGTAGCAAAGTCAGGCTTTACGGACATGAATACTTCATAGGAAGGCCATTTATCAGATAATACTTTTACTTTGTCGTAAGCCGCTTGTAAAGGTGGGTAGATTTCTTCTTCTTTGAAAGCCGTCCCAGCCATTTTGTCTTCAAGGCCTAATTGTAACATCATTTCCGTTGTTGCTTGGGACATGGACACTGCATGAGTTGGGGCAGATTTTACGGCAAAGTCTGTTTTTGTACCGTCAAATGTTTCACTCCATGTTACAGAGGTCCCGTTATCACCTGTAGTTTTTGTAGTATCAGAACCACAACCAGCAATAGCGAATGTAGCACATGTCATTGCGATTAATAATAATTTTTTTGACTTTCTTAAATTCTGAAACATAGTAAGTCCTTTCTTTACTAATTAATAATATAAATGATAGCGCCCTTCATCCCAAGAGGTTTTGAAAGGAACTTCAAAAATTGGTTCAAGAATTTCAGGTGTGAGCACTTCGGTAGGGGAACCTTCTTTTAGGATAGTTCCGTTATTCATGATGACTATATGATCGCAATATTGAGCCGCTAGATTCAAGTCGTGAAGGACTACAATCGTAGTGCCTTTAAAAGCCCGTAATTGTTCCATTAGCGCCACTTTGTACTTCATATCTAAATGATTAGTAGGTTCATCTAAAAGAAGTATTTGAGGTTTCTGGGTTAAGGCTTTAGCAATGAATACGCGTTGCTTCTCACCACCTGATAAATGATGAATTTCTTCATTTGATAAATGGGTGATGCCTACTTCATTCATATAATGCTCTGCAATTTTAACATCCTCAGAACTATAGGTGCCAAAGTGTTGTTTGTACGGATACCGGCCCATGAGAACGATATCTTTTACGAGAAAATCATCGATCATAGCGTCTCTAGATTGTGTTAAGACTGCTACCAATTGAGCAAACTCGCGACCTTTATAAGACTCTAAAGGTTTTTCGTTTAATGTGATTTTGTTTTTTGATGGATGAAGTCGATATAGATGGCTAAGTAGCGTAGACTTACCACATCCATTTGGTCCAATTATGGCTGTTATTTTATTGGTAGGAAATGTTACAGAAATATTCTTTAACACTTCTTTGGTTTCATAAGAAAAAGACAGCTGATTAATTTGATACATAGTATCTCCTATAGATATGATATACACTAACCATTGTGTTTATAACGATTCATGATAATCCAAATGAAGAGTGGAGCCCCCAATAAAGATGTAAGCACACCAATAGGGATTTCTTCTGGACTGTAGAGTGCTCTCGATAATACGTCTGACCAGATCATAACGATGCTACCTATGAGTGCACTAAATAGTAATGTATGTTTATGTTTAGGTCCGCCTATAATCCGAGCAAGGTGAGGGATGATAAGGCCGATAAAGCCAACTACACCAACCTTTGATACTAGTGTGGCGATCACAACAGAGGATATGATAACGATGCTTAATTGTAACTGCTTAACGGAAAGGCCCATTTGTGCTGCTTCATGATTACCGAGTAGCAACACATCAAGGTCTTGATTGAACATATAGATATATAGCATAAATAAGATTACGATGATTGCTGTTAATGGTAAATCACCCCATTGTATGCCCGCAAAGCTGCCAAGTAGCCAAAACATGGCACTTCGCACTTGAGCTTCGTGTTTGGCTCCGTAAATAATCATCATTGTTAAGGCTGAGAATACACCAGTCATACCCATACCTATGAGGATAAGTTTTACGGGGCTGTTGCTTTTACCAACACATAAGAGGACTAATATAATTGAAAGTGCTGCGCCTAGGGCCGCAAAAATAGGCGTATTGTACTGGCCTAAGAATGGTAGGCCACCCATGATAATAGCGAAAACGGCACCTGTGCTTGCGCCAGAAGAAACACCTAATACATAGGGATCTGCGAGGGCATTGCGTGTGACAGTTTGCATTAATAGACCTACAAGTGATAGACCTATACCTGTTAGAACAGAGTAAATAAGTCGTGGTAAGCGGATATCTGTAATAATCGTATCAGTCATAGATGCTGTAGTATTTGCATCAATCATAGACATAAGTGCTGAAATAATTTGGTCTAGAGAAATGAATTTAGCGCCAAACTGTAAAGCTGTTACTAATGAAATACAGAGGATTAGACAGAGTACAAATACTTTTACCGAAGTCTGCATAAAATCTCCTTATTCTATTTTTTATTTAGGTAGTTTAAGTCTTATCTAAGTATAGAGAATTTTCAATATATATACAATATTAATACCTGTATAGGTATTATACGTATAAGGGTTTATTAAATTATAAATAGCAAAATCTTATGTTAGCTTTATTCATTTTTATAAGTTCATTGTTATTTTGATATATGAAAAATTTATTATAATAGCTATAATAGAATTATATGTACAGAAGTACGTTTAGGAGGTGTTAGTTTGATACAAGATTTATTATCTGAGGATAATGTATCCTTTCATTATCCCGCTGAGACGTGGGAGGATGTTATTCGTCATGGTGGTCAACTGATGGTTGATGCGGGTTTTACGGATCCATCTTATACAGAGGCTATGGTTGAAGTAGTTCGCGAAATGGGCCCATATATCGTATTGGCTCCAGGTCTTGCTATGCCACATGCTCGCCCAGAACATGGTGCAAAGCGTGTAGGAACGGCTTTGGTGACATTGGAAAAACCATTGAATTTTGGCAGTCCTGATAATGACCCTGTATCTGTCGCATTATTTTTATGTGCTCCCAACAAAGATGAGCATATTCAATTGTTAACAGATATTGCCACTTTATTTGAGGATGAAGAATTCTTAGATGCGGCCGTTGACTTTGAAAGTATCGATGATGTTCAAGCATTCCTGGCAGAGCATTTAGACGAGCAATAATACGTTTAGAAGGAGGCAAGTATGATTTCTGTATTAACTGTATGTGGTAATGGTATTGGTTCTAGCTTGATGTTAAAAATGAAAATTGAAGAAATTTGTGCTGAAAATGGTATCGATGCACAAGTTGAATCTATCGATTTTAACGCGGCTCAAGGTCGTAAGGCAGACCTCATTGTAACTGTGAAAGAGTTGGCTGAACAATTTGACGATAAAAATGTTGCTATTGTTCGTAGCTATATTAATAAAAAGAAGATTACAGAAGATGTTCTTGAAGCATTAAAACAAGCTGCTCAATAATATGTAACAATTATATAGGAGGTAGTGCCATGGAAATGGTATTAGAGTTCTTGCGTGATGTGCTGTCTCAACCAGCACTTTTGATTGGTATTATGTCATGTATAGGCCTGATCGCTTTGAAACGTCCGTTTCATAAAATAATGACGGGCACATTAAAACCTATTCTTGGGTATTTAATGTTAGCTGCAGGTGCGGGTGTTATCGTTAGCAATCTTGACCCATTGGGGAAAATGATTGAACATGGATTTCATATTACTGGTGTAGTGCCAAATAATGAAGCTATCGTAGCTGTTGCACAAAAGGTACTTGGCGTTGAAACAATGTCTATTCTTGTTGTAGGCTTATTGATGAACTTATGTATTGCACGTTTCACCAAGTTTAAGTATGTGTTCTTAACAGGTCATCACAGCTTATTTATGGCATGCCTTATGTCTGCCGTACTTGGTACAGCAGGTTTATCTGGTATGGAACTCATACTTGTAGGTGGTTTCTTAATGGGAGCTTGGTCTGCCATTTCTCCAGCTATTGGTCAAAGTTATACATCCAAAGTGACAGATGGTGATGAAATTGCCATTGGTCATTTCGGTAGTTTAGGCTACTATTTATCGGCTTGTGTTGCTAAATATGTTGGGAAAGCTGAAGATAGCACAGAAGATATTGAAATACCAGAAAAATGGGGTTTCTTACGAGACTCAACATTATCTACAGCATTAACTATGATCGTATTTTACCTAATTGCGGCATTTGCAGCAGGTTCCGAATTTGTCGCTACTTTATCAGGTGATATGAGCCCATATTTATACGCTGTTATGAGTGCTATGAATTTTGCTGTTGGTGTAACAATCGTATACTCAGGTGTGCGTATGATCTTAGGTGATTTGATTCCTGCATTCCAAGGGATTGCTACAAAAATTATTCCTAATGCAATTCCAGCTGTAGACTGTGCCGTATTCTTCACCTATGCTCCAACTGCGGTTGTATTAGGCTTCCTTAGTTCTTTCATCGGTGGTATCATCGGTATGCTTATCCTTGGTGCTGTAGGTGGCGTATTAATCATTCCTGGTCTTGTGCCACACTTCTTCTGTGGTGCTACAGCAGGTATTTATGGCAATGCTACTGGTGGTCGTCGTGGCGCAGCGGTAGGTGCTTTCCTAAATGGTTTGGCTATTACATTCTTGCCAGCTTTGGCGCTTCCTGTTCTTGGTCAATTAGGCTTCCAAAATACAACCTTTGGTGATGCGGACTTTGCCGTAATGGGTCTAGTATTAGGTAATGCTTATGAATGGGTAGGTATGGCAGGTATTTATGGCATTGTAGCTATTGCCGCTTTAGTACTCATTGTTCCTAACTTTATTAAAACAAAGGGTAAAGTTATTAACTACGTAGAAGAGGATTAATGAAAATAACTGAGCAACATCGTAATGTAGTTGTTCGATATGTATTCCTGACTATTGGGGCCATAAGTTTTGCCCTTGGTACAGCAGGTATCGTACTACCACTATTGCCAACAGTTCCTTTTTATATGCTAACGTTATTTTGTTTGGCTCGTGGATCTGAACGACTCCATAAAATGTTTTTGGCGTCTAGTTTATATCAAAAGACTGTTGCTGCTTATGAACGCGATAAAGCGTTGACATTGCGGGCAAAGTTGTCCATTCTCGTATCCGTTAGTGCCATAATGACAATTGGTGCCTATTTTAGTCAAGATATGCCTATTGCTCTAATGGTTATGGGCATTATATGGGTAGCTCATGTCATAGCATTAGCTTTTATTATTAAAACAAAAAAATAGAAACTTATATCCTTAGTTCTGAATATAGCCTCATGAATTAAATTCTTCTAGTTTAATTCATGAGGCTTATTTTATAGTAACTTAGCATAATTCCTAGCGATGATGGTAATTGCTTTATATTACTAAAATGAGCTAACTCATATTTTTGAATCTAAAATGAATTATTACTATTTTAAATTTGACAATGACTATCAATAAGTATACTATAATATAATATTATTAAAATTTATGTTTATAGTATTTGTGTATATGGTGATAGTATGAATCCACATAATCATGCGGTTTCACATGCTGGAACATCTATGTCAAGGCATACGGTATTTGACGGTATCGAGCTAATGTTCCTAGATGTGAAACAAGAGACGATTCAATTTTATGCTAAATCACATACCAAGACGTTTGCTATAAATCACTGTGAAGAGGGGCGCATAGAGTGCAAGTTTTCATCTGGTGAGTATTTATATATGGGGCCAGGGGATATGTCGTTAGGTTGGCATATACGATCTGATTATCAACACGAAAATTACTTTCCTACAAAATTATTTAAAGGAATTGTATTATTAGTGGATGTTGAGAAAGCTCAACCCGTATTAGATGCACTTGTTAGTGATTCTCGAATTGATTTGACTGAGCTGGCCAATCGGTTTTGTGAGCATTCTGATTTTGGTATGATGATGGAAGAAACGGAAACTGTTCGTCATATTTTTTCCAGTTTATATAATGTGCCAGATCAAATAAAAGAGCACTATTTTAAATTAAAAGTGATTGAAATCTTTTTATTATTATCTGTTATCTCTACAGCCAATCCTGAAAAGAGAAGTACCTATAGAAAGCAACAGGTAGATATTGTAAAAGCTGTAAGTGAATATGTATCGACACAGTTTATGAAGCGTATTACTATTGACTCCTTGTCTGAACAGTTTGATATTCCTACATCTACCCTGAAACGTTGCTTTAAAGGTGTATTTGGTACAACTATACATCAGTATTTAAAAGAATGTCGTATTAATGCGGCAAAGCGATTGCTTCAAGACTCAGATCAGTCTATTTTAGAAATCGCTAATGCGGTAGGGTATGAGAATGGTAGTAAGTTTACTAGTGCATTCAAAGAGGCTACTGGTGTAACGCCAAGTGCCTATCGTAAGGTCTAAATAATTTGGACCTTATATTATCCTAGCTAAAAATTTTTGTGCTTTAGGCTAGGTTTGATAGTCTATGAAAATTAAATATTGTCCTAAACGTATATTTTTGGTCTATTCGGAGTAGATATGTATAATACACTTTGCTACTATTAAACCTGTAAATGATTTTCAATGTCATTTGGTTGTAGTGGTAAAGTGTATTTTTATATGCATAGTTAAATATATGTGTGGAGGAAATTTAATGAATAGGAGTTGGGTGCGGGCAAGGAGATATGTCATACTATCCTGTGCAGTAGCGTGCTGGTTGCAAATGCCGGTGGTTATGGCGGACAATGCGACTGTAACAACCGATGTGGTTCATGTTCGCGGTACATGGGCTGAAGAGCAGGCAAAACAAGAGTCTCAGCAGACGACGATTATCACGAAGAAGGATATTGTCAAAAAGCAGGCAAAATCCGTAGAAGATATTGTGTTTTCCGAAACTGGCGTATCTAGAACCGTCGATTCGATGGGGCGCGTCGGCGTATCTATCCGTGGAGCGGATCCTCGTCATACCTTGATTCTTGTGGATGGACAGCCTGTGATGGGCGACCTTGCCAAATATCAAGGTGCTGGTGATGAATTACAACGTCTCGGTACAGAAAATGTGGAACGCATAGAAATTATCCAAGGTGCGGCTAGTGCTAAATACGGATCCGATGCCATCGGTGGTGTTATTAATGTTATTACCAATAAACCGCGTAAGACCGCTGGCCTTCAGTTTAATGCGGAAGGTCGTAGAACTAAAGGCGACGGTGATATCGTACCGTTTTCCAATTTCTTTATGCGCGCTGATTCTGGCTCATTAGGTAAGTTAAAAGTTAATATTCACGGTAGTAAACGTGACATTATGCCTATTTATGCCAGCGAGCAGCGTCGTATCAGCGCTATGACCAATGATGAAGACCACGGTTTTTTAAAGAATTCCCTACGGTATTACGGTACAAATTCTAATATAGGTTTGGCCGCTACGTATGATATTAATGATAAGCAGTCTTTGGGAATTCGCATCGATCGGTATAATGAGGACTTAGAACGGTATGTAAAGCGCAGTACTTCTTATTTGGAACCTCAGGTTCATTACAAACGGGATTTAGACAGGAATAATCTTAATTTGACATATACTGGTCAGGACAATAAGAGTTCTTGGAAAGCGGAACTGAATTATACGCGGACCAAAGAAGATGATGTAACATTAACCAGTGACTATGGGAACAGTACCTATGAAGGGAAAAATACATTAAACTATGTGGATAATGTAGATCATCGTCAATGGAGCGTAACACTCGGGGCAGACACACAAGTCAATAAGAAACATCTCTTGTCTTATGGTATTGGGTTTATACGGGAGACAGGCGAAGGTAGCAGACTTAAAAATGCGCCTCATACCTATAAACGGCATATCGATCCCTGGGATTACGATAAAAGTCTAGCTGTAAAAAACGGTGTTCCTTCATCCACAATTTATGACCATTCTTTCAGAAAAAACGACGCTGGTGTAGAGCAGTGGAATAAGGAGAAAGAATGGTATAACGGGGATAAAAGTAAGCCAAATACATTGCCGGAATTTACTTACGAAGAATATCTTCAATATTTGGATCCCCAGGCGGGAATTGATTCGGCGGCCGTAATGGGGCTTGTGGATGGCCCTGTGACGGAGCGTACGCTGAAAAAACGGAATCCTGAAGCTTATGCGCGATATCAGCAGTTTGCTAAACGTTTGTTAGCGGAGAATAAAGAATTTATTGAAGACTATCATTTTAATAAGGAAGGCCGAAAAGATGAGAACGGTAAGTATTATCCTGCACTTTATGATGCCTATTTACCGAGCTTTTACTATGGCGCCGTACCGGATTTTGATTCTACGAAGTTGAAATTAAACGGAGCTTATTTTAAAGAAGAGTATTTAAAACGCGTTAATCAACAGACCGCAGGACGTGCGGAGATCAAGAAACAGAATTTCTTTATTCAGGATACGTGGCAGGTTAATAAAAATACTACTTTATCACCAATTATAAGACTGGATCATAGTGATTTATTTGGCTCCAATTGGTCGTTTAATTTCGGCATGACGCACAATGTACATGGAAATGTACACCGCAGATTAAAGGCTAATGTGGGTACCAGCTATACGGAACCCGGTATGGGCGAGCTGTATTATAACTGGGAAATGTATGGCCCGAATATTACAAATGCCACAATCGGTGGAGGTGAAGCCCGATTAGGTTGGTATTGGGTCGGAAATCCGAACCTTAAACCAGAGAAATCCATGAATTTCGACCTTTCTTTGGAAGGGGAAAATAAAAATACCTATGGTAAAGTAACCGTATTCCACAATAATATTCGGAATTATATGTCGATTTACAATACGGGATATTTGATGGATTTTTATCCTCAATATGATGAATCTACCACATATGGAGCGGCGAAATTTGCGCATGCGCCGGATATGATTTACAGTTTCCGTAATATTGGCAAGGCCCAAATCACAGGTCTTCAATTTGAAGTGAAACAGACTTTGAATAAGCACTGGAAAGCCCGTTTGGGATATACGTATTTACGAGCGCTTAATAAGAGCGATAAAGATATGCCTCGTGAATTACTGGATAAACCGCGTCATAAAGTGGATATCGGTGTGGATTTTGAGGATAAGGCCAGTGGATGGAGCGGTAGCCTGTGGGGCGATTATTATATTCATATGCTGGATAGTAACTCCTTGTCTGGCGGCGGTAATTATATGGTATCTTATATTGATCCTAATAATTCCGATCGTTCCGTTATCAGATATAATTTGAATAATAGAAGAACCGCCGATATGTATGAACATAAAACTTACGGCATATGGAATTTGATGATTCAAAAGAAGATTGATAAGGATTCACGAATCTATTTCGGTATTGATAATCTCTTTAACCATCGTGATGATGATCGGGCTCTATCGGCTCGAGTATATCGTATTGGATTAAATATGAAATTCGGTTTCGGTTCAGGTGAAAGTAAAACGAAACTTACGAAGGAGCAGTTTGAATCGTTACCTCCGGTTATGCTGCATGATTTTATTACGCGTCCTTTCGATACAGACAGAAAACGAGGTACGGAATTGGTAGGTGACTATCGTGTACGTAATGACAGTCATCTTGGATCCGATCGTCCTGCTACGCGGGTGACGACTACTAGTTACGTATCCGACGAGGCGGCAAAGAATCTGGCGGATCGGAAGGAACACGGCTTGAATCAACGTATACGTGTCGGTGTCGATGCTCGCATTAACGATAATACGAATATACGTGTTGTAGGCAGTGCTTCCGGACAGAGCGGTGTGGACAGTGGTCATGAAACAGAGGGGTCTAAAGGGTTTAATCATCAGAGACTCGATGAATTGGATGTAACTCATCATGAATCCAAGTGGGATTATAGTATTGGACGTATCACGGAATCCATGGGGGTTACAGGTTATTGGTTTAATAAGGAATATGACGGTCTTCGTAGTGTTTGGACGAATAAGAATACTCAAGTCCGTATCGGTGTGGGGACCTTTAAACATAGTACGGGAATTAGCGATAGTGCTTATACTCATGCTATTTATACGCATTTTAAACGGGTTCCAACGGTAGAGGAATTCTTAGGTGTTACTATGGATTCGGACGGTGCTAATAAGGAACTCATCGTACCAAATGCAGGGAATACTATTAATTTCTACCAGCAATTAAAAGCCTTGCGCGATAAGGAAGGCGCTTTAGATGCGGAGGTAGGTACATTAAAGAAAAAAATCGATGATATGACTTCCGATATCTGGTCTAAAGAATTTATTGACGGCATGTCCGCGGATCAATTGGCTCCATTAAAAGCGGAGCTGGCAAAGTTGGAAGCATCATTGCCGGATGTGGAAGCTCGTGTGGCGAAAGAAAGGGAACCTTTGCGAGCTGCGCAGTTTGATGTGTTGCGCCGGATGCAGGAAATCGCGGTGAAAGCTTATGGTGCGGATGCGGCTAAACAGACTGTATCGATTAAGATGCCAGATGTGTCGGTAACGTATTCTTATAAATCGCGATACTATGATGAAGATGATGAACAATGGTATGAAGATGAACGTACTTTCACTCAGAAAATAGCACCGGGAACGATTGGGCTTGATAAGAAAAACCCATTGTTTGAAATGAAGTTGAGTGATACCTTTGTTCTTGCTAATGGCGGAAAACCGTTTATTTCAAATTGGTATAATCAGAATAAGGCGGCTATCGTAGAGGCGTATCGTGCCAAGGCGAAAGATATAGCAACCTATAGTTTCGGTAATAATCCATATACGATGAAATTTGAAGATAATGCCTTTGACGGGCTGGACGAGTCTATTTATAAGGCAAATGTCGTTGATATTAACGACTCCGGCACATCCGGTCTTATTAACGTAAAAGGAAGTGCCTATTATCCTTCTATGATAGCTTCGTACTTTAATAGCTTGGCTCGAATGCTTGAAAAAGCGGACGGCAACAGTCGTTTGCCGAGAGAGGCGTTAGGAAAATATACAGGTGCTGTTATTCCTTCAATAGGTGTCGTATTGGAGCGGGATACAATTCCACCAATTGAAAAGGCTGCCTATGTTCAAGTTAAACATATGGTAACACCTCGACTTGGCTTAGCTGCATGGTACTTGCGCTCCTTTGGCGGTAGTGACTATCGCTTCTATACGGCGAATGGTAATGCTACAGAAGCGCATGAATTCAACAATATGGCTAATATTTTCGGTGTTGGAGCTAAGTATCAATTAAATCATAATGTAAGTGTTTCCTTCGACTATGGACAAAACCGTAGTGACTTTGGTCGCTTCATGAATGGCAATACTCATTATGACCATAAGGCTGGATCCTCTCAATTCGATATCAAGGGCCGTGACGTAGGTGGTGTACCTCATTTCTGGGCATTGCGCTTTGATGTTGGTCGTGCCGATATGAATAAACCTGGTTCTTGGAATGCCTATGTAGACTATAAATACTTTGCCCATGGTTCCTTCTTTGGTGGCAATGGTACAGAGGCTGTTCCTGACCGTTACTTAGATGGTATTAAGAGCTTTACCTTTGGTGGTGGCTATGTGCCAACTAAAGATCTTCTTTTACAAGCATTCTATACATTTGATGCAAAAGGGATCAATAAACGAGATACCTTATATGGATCTGAAAACTTTAAACTTGGGAATTATACTCGTTTCCAAATGACGTATAAATTCTAAAAATTTATATCCGATTTGTCCGAAACGTATATTTTTGGTCTATTCGGAGTAGATATGCAAGATACACTTTGCTAACATTAAAATGTGAATGATATTCAATGTCATTAATGTTGGTGAAGTGTATCTTTTTAATTTTTGTGTGGGAGATACAAGACATATGTTTAGTTATAAGTTTAGGAGGGCATAATGAACCGGTGGGGACATACAAAGCGTACCATAATCCTGTCTAGTGCAGTTGCCTTGTGGCTTAGCGCACCTCTAGTGGTTTGGGCAGATAATGCGACTGTCACTACAGATGTTGTTAATGTGAAAGGCACATGGGCAGAAGAAGAAGCAAAATTGAACTCACAGCAAGTGCAAATCATTACCAAGAAAGAGATTGAAAAGAAACAGGCGAAGTCCGTTGAAGATATTATTTTTACGCAAACAGGTGTATCTAGAACAGTTGATGCTATGGGGCGTGTGGGCGTGTCCATTCGCGGTGCAGAAGCGCGTCACACTCTTATCCTCGTAGATGGTCAACCAGTGCTAGGTGATTTTGATAAGTACTCTGGTGCGGCCGATGAAGTACAACGTTTGGGTACAGAGAACGTAGAGAGAATTGAAGTTATTCAAGGTGCGGCTAGTGCTAAATACGGATCTGATGCAGTAGGTGGTGTAGTTAATATCATCACTAAAAAAGCACAAAAGAAACCATCCGTACAATTTAATGCTGAAGGCCTGCGTCGCAAGAGCGATGGCGATGTATTTCCGTTCCAAAACTTCTTCATTCGTGCCGATTCTGGTCAAATGGGCAAGTTAAAGGTTGGGTTATCAGGTAGTAAACGAGATCTTATGCCTGTTCTAGCATCTGTTAAACGTCGTGCCTCTGGGATGGCCTTTGATTATGCAAAACATAACTTCAAGCCAAATGTACTTCGTTACTATGGTGATGCGGCAGATATCGGTCTTGTAGCGACCTACGAGGCAAATGATAAAAATAAGGTAGAATTGCGACTTAATCGTTACACGGAAGACCTTGTGCGCGATGTTAAGCACTCCGACTCCGATTTAGAGCCACAGCAACACTTCAAACGTACGGCAGATCGTAATACAGCTAACCTGCAATGGTCCTCTAGAGCTGGAAAGAGTGACTGGACTGTAGAAACTAATTACTCTCGTATTAAAGAAAATGATGTAGCGCTCATTAACTATACAGGTCGTTCCGCTTATGAAGGCTCTAATGAGTTGCGTTATATTGATAACATCGATCATCGTCAATTAGATATTCGAGTAAATGCTAATACGCAAGTCAATAAAAATCATTTGCTAAGCTATGGTGTTAGCTATGCTCGTGAAGAAGGTTCTGGTAGTCGCTTAAAGAGTTCTCCTAATACAAGTACGATGTACATTGATCCATGGGATTACGATAAAAGCTTGTTAGTAGACCGCCTTGATCGTCTCGTGCGACGTAAAGGCGATAATAGTATTAAAGTTTACTCTCACATCCATGACTATAAATTCATTAATTCCGGTGGCGGCATGCCGCAATGGGATATGGATTATGAATACTATGGGGCTGAAACAAAGGCACAAAAGCCGGGCATTACGTACGATGATTATGTGAATTATGGTTTATCGGAAAGCAGACTTAGTGAATGGTCAAGCACATCGCCGAATAATCAACCCGTAACGGATGAATTTAAGAAGCGATATTATGCTTTGGAAAATCGGTTGAAATCGGAAAATCCTGAAATGGCGGCACATCGTGCAAACATCGTAGGTGACTATTTTAAATATGGTGAGTCTAACGATCCAGAAATGCGTAAGAAAGCACCTAAGTTAAATGGTAAGGCTTTCTTGGAAGAGTACCGTAATCGCGATCAACGCTTGACTACTGGTAGTGGTACGATTCGTAAAATAAACGCTTACATTTCTGATACATGGCAAGTTAATAAGAATTTAACATTGTCTCCAATTGTGCGCTTCGACAATAGTAGCTTGTTTGGTTCTAACGTATCTGCATCTTTGGGCATGACATATAACGTTAAAGGTAATACACATCGCAGATTTAAAGCCAATGTAGGTACCGGTTATACAGAGCCTGGTATGGGCGAATTGTGGTATAACTGGGAAATGTACGCTTCTAACCCTGTAGGGATTGGGGTAGCAAAACTCGGTTGGTATTGGGCTGGCAATCCTAATTTGAAACCAGAAAAATCGGTCAATTTCGACATGAGCTTGGAGGGTGAAAATAAAAATACATATGCACGCGTAGGTGTATTCCATAACCGTATTAAGAACTATATGTCTGTATACTTCACTGGTGATTTTATGGACTTTGCACCATATCTTAAGGGTGATGCGAAATACCAACGTGCCCCGGATATGATTTACAGCTTTAAAAATATTGGTAAAGCTGAAATTACAGGGCTGCAAGCGGAAGTACAACAAAAATTTGGCAAATATTGGTCTGGTAAATTAGGTTATACATATTTACACGCTATCAACAAAAGCGATCCATCCATGCCACGTCAATTATTGGATAAACCAATGCACAAAGTTGATATTGGCATTACTTATGATAACCCTAAATCCGGTTGGAATGGCTCCATCTGGGGTGATTACTATATCAATATGCTTGATAGTAATACTCTTAATAACGGTGGTAACTACTGGCCAGATATCTTGTCTGGTGATGCAGGCGTTTATAAGAAACAAATGTATGAAAAGAAAACATTTGGCATTTGGAATGTAATGATTCAAAAACGTTTCAATAAAAATGCCATGATGTATTTCGGTATCAACAATATCTTTAACCATCGCGATGATGACCGTGCTACACAAGAACGCGTATACCGCATGGGTGTTAACCTTAAATTTGGTGGTGGCGATAGTAGTAAAACTATGGCCATCGGCAAAACTAAGGATGGTGCAAAAGTTAATGCTACAGGGGCTAATGTAGCTAATGGTGAAGTGGTAAATTCTGAATCTGGTGTACAAAACGTAGCTGATATAGTTCGTTTAACTGACTTTATTCGTTCTGATTTTGATACTACTAAAGAACGTGGTATTACAATGGTTGGCGACTATAGAGCGCGTTGGATGGCACATGATGGTTCTAATAGACCGCAATCTCCATTTAGAGCAAACTCTGCCATCGGCTCTGCAAAAGCTAATATGTACGATGCTAATCGTCATAGTTTTGAACAACGCTTACGTCTTGGCTTTGATGCTCGACTCAATGAGTTCACAAACCTCAAGGTTATTGGCAGCATGAGTGGTATGAGTGGAGTAGATACAAGCTGGACAAAATCTGATTCCAAAGGTCTCAACCATCAACGACTTGATACAGTTGATCTTACAAGACGCGTTAAGAAATGGGACGTATCTGTAGGGCGTTTAACTGAGCCTATGGGCGCTAGTGGTTACTGGTTTGGTCAATCTTATGACGGCGTTCGTGCTGTTTGGAATGGCCATGATTCTCAAGTTCGTATTGGTGTTGGTACTTTCAAACATAGTACAGGTATCACTGATTCTGCATATACTCATGCAGTGCACAAAGTTATCTTTAGACCACCAACAGCAGCTGAATTGATTGGTATCAATCGCGATGATTATCCATACGATATTGAGAGTGCTACTAAAACCGGTTCTGATGGTGAGAAGAAGACCTCAACAGATCCGGCAGCTCCAGATAGTCCAACTGGTATTTATAACTCCACTTACAAAGGTAAGACAGATAGCCTCTATTTCTATCAACAGCTCAAAGACTTGCAAGCTGAATACGAAGCTTATAAAGAAAGCTTAGACTTAAGATGGAGTAATCCGAACCGTGATCAAGAAATTGAAAAGGCTAATGCTAAATTAGCTGAAACTCAGAAAAAACAAGCTCAAATTATGGGTCGATTACAAGATATTCTTACAAAAGCATATCCTACAGATATGGCAGGGACTAAATTCTCCCTTGATATCCCATCTGGTGGGTATGCAATGTATGAAATCACCAATAAGAAAACAGGGGAAAAACTGTATAAAACAGGCGACATTATGTATAACGTAAATTCCCCATTGTACCCTGAATCTATGAAAGAAAAGGCAAAAGGTCTTATCGTATCCTCTGATAATAAAGAAGCCTTGCTAAATCCTAAAGAGTATGTTGATAAACATGCAGCTGAGATTAATCAATCGATTACAGAAATTGCCAAATATAATGCAAAAGATAACTGGAGTAATTATAACAATAGTGGGCTTGACGAAGTTTGGGTGAAACAAGCTGATGGTACATTTAAGAGATCTTATGATTACTATGGTCAACCGTCAAGTGATTATGAATTCACTGGCTTCTTAGGTGCAAAGACTTACAAATACGATAGTGGTAAATACGTATTTAGTGATTATGATGCTAAAGATGCCATTTACAAAAAGAACTTCACCATGTCCTCTGGTGATTATGGCGAAGGTGGTTCTTACTATGGTTGGGGTATGCCTAATGCATTGTTTAACTATATGTATAATCTTGAAAAAGTTGTACATGACGCAGAGTCTGAAAATAAATTACCACGCGAAGCAATCGGTAAGGTCATTGGCAACTTGATCAGAACAGAAGGTGTAGTTCTTGAAAAAGATACTGTACCAGCCATCGATAAGGCCGCATTTATTCAATACAAGAAACAAATTGGTGCTCGTCTTGGTTTACAAGCTTGGTACTTACGTTCCTTTGGCGGTAAAACACATACATATTTAAATGCTAATGGAAACAGTAATGATGAATACAGCTTCTCCAATGTAGCTCATGTATTTGGTATCGGTGCTAAGTATCAACTTGGTGCTAATGCAGCTGTTACGGTTGATTACGGTCAAAATCGTTCTAACTTAGGACGTTACCTCAATGGTAATACCGTATATCAACATGAACGTGGCACAGCAGACTTTACTCTAAAAGGTCATCAAATGGGCGGCACACCACACTTCTGGATGGCTCGTCTAGATATTGGGCGTGCTGATTTAGATGTTCCGAAATCTTGGAATGCGTTCATCGATTACAAATACTTTGAACATGGCTCCTTCTTCGGTGGTAATGGTACGGGTGCAGTACCTGATCGTTACTTAGATGGTGTTCGTAGCTTTACATTTGGTGCCGGCTATGTACCGCGCAAGGATTTGCTCCTTGAAGCATTCTATACATTTGATGCGAAGGGCACTAATAAACGAGACACTTTATATGGTAGTGAAAGCTTTAAGTTAGGCGATTATACAAGAATTCAAGGGACCTACAGGTTCTAATGTTCAGTCTGTAAACAGGCAGAAAGGTTACAAATATGGAAAATTTAAATTATGTCATTCACTTATTTCATAGTGGCGGGTATGTAATGTATCCATTGTTACTCTTGTCTTTCATGGTTATCGCTATAGCTGCAGAACGTGCTTTCTTCTATCGTAAGTATGCAGGCAAAACATTTGTTGTAACTCATGCAGTAAATGAATTCGCAAAACTACAACGTTGGGATGAAATCGATAAAGTAATTAAAGAGAACCCTTCTATTGCAAGTCGTATTGCAGAAGCAGGTTTAAAAAATGATTCTAGCGAAGAAGCAATGAAGACCGCTTTTGCTGATCAAATGGGGGTTGATGCAGTTGGTTTCCGAAAATATATGGACTACTTAAGTGCAACAGTTACAATTTCTCCATTATTGGGCTTGCTTGGTACAGTAACAGGTATGATTGGCTCTTTCAGTATCCTTGACTCCGGTGCGGGTGCATCTGCCATTACTGGTGGTGTAGGTGAGGCGCTTATCGCGACAGCATCTGGCTTATGTGTGGCCATAATGGCATTTATCGTTTACACAATTTTTAGTCATCGTTTGGACTCCATTATTAACCAAATTGAAAATATGTGTGTAAATATAGTTACAGCTAAACGAGAAGGGTGGAAATAGTTATGAACTTGCAAAGCTTTCGTATGAAAACTAAGCCGGAATTCATGATCATTCCAATGATTGATATCATTTTCTTCTTGTTGGTATTCTTCATGATGAACAGCTTGCAAACAGTGGCTCAAAAAGCCTTGTCTGTACAATTACCACAGGCTACTAGTGCTTCTGCACCAGCTCAATTACCAGTGGTTTTAACATTAGATGCGGAGGGTCATATTACGATTGATAACAAGCCAATGAGCATTGACGATGCTGAGGCAATGGTAAAACAACGTATCCAAGAAAACCCTAATGCTAGTGTTATCTTACAAGCCGATAAACGAGCGGCTCATGGTCAAGTAGTAGCGATTATGGACATGTTAAAACAATCTGGCGTTAAACGCTTAGCTATTGCAGCTGAACAGAAAGGATAACTATGGGACTAGGCATATCATGGAAAAAAGCAGCCATTATATCCGCCGTAGTTCATCTTATTGCTCTCTTTATTGCTGTAATCTTTTTTGTAGTGGTTCCAGCCATTCAAGAAATGGATACCTATGAAATCGACCTCACACAAAGTGTGCTCGATGATGGTGGCAGTGGACATGCTGGTGGTGGCGGAGGTAACAGAGCAGATCTGTTCCCAAAACCATTGTCAGCAGATGAAGTAGCGGCAAGAACAAAGGCTGTTGTAGCAAATGTTGAACCATCTACAGCAACAGATATTCCTGATGCAGTAGATGTGGCAGCTAAAGCAAGTGAAAATAAAGGCAATACATCCGGTGATAATTCCGCTGTTGGTGGCACAGGCCCTGGATCAGGTGGCGGTTCTGGTGGCGGTCATGGTACCGGTGAAGGTACTGGCGTTGGTGATGGTAGAGGCCATGGTACTGGTACAGGTGATGGTACCGGTGAAGGTGATGGTCATGGTACAGGTAAAGCAGCGTTCAATGTAGAGGGCTTTTATGCAGCTGTAGATAGCCAAAAACAAATTCCTTATGCGGCTATTAAGCGTAAAATGAACGTAGATGTTACAATTAATGTAATGGCTAAATTAGATACTAATGGTAATTTAATAGACGTATATCCAACTAGTGGTGGGGATGAAATATTTGTAGAAGCGGCTCTTGATGCAGTGCGACGAGCGACTCCGTATCCAAATGAAACAGGGGATATACAACCAGTAGAAGTTCCTGTACACTTTGTAGTACAGGCCGATGGCGAAGATGAAGAAGAATAAATATATCTAAGTAATAAAGGAGATAAATATGAAATCTATTATTTTATATTCTTCCCTTACGGGAAATACTAAAAGTGTAGCGGAAGCAATGGCTTCCGTTATGCCTGAAGGTACACCTTGCGTTCCTGTAAAAGATGCACCTGAAAATTTAGCTGATTATGATACAGTATTCGTAGGTTTCTGGGTGGATCGAGGCACAGCGAATAAAGAAGCGGCAAAATTGATTGAAACTTTAAAAAATCCTAATGTAGTATTCTTTGCTACATTAGGTATGTATGCTGATTCTGATCATGCGCGTGAAAGTATCGAAAAAGCATCTGAATTATTGCCTAACAAAGAAGCTCTTGTAGACGGCTTCGTATGCCAAGGTAAAATCGATCCTAAAGTAATCGAAATGATGTATAAAATGTTCCCCCCTGGATCTGCACATGGTCAAAGCCCAGAACGCGATGCGTTACATAAAGCGGCGGAAACTCATCCAGATGAACAAGACTTTGCAAATGCAAAAGAATTTACAAAATCTGTACTTGCAAAGTTGCAAGCCTAATTTCTGAAAGGGGATTGGAGTATGAGTTTAGCAAGTTTCTTTGAATCCATTCCGGAGAAACAACGCAATCTACAACTAGGTTTAGAATGCGATAATCCGATGAGTGGTGCATTTCCTCATAAACGTGTTGTACATGCAGGTCTCAATGGTACGCTCGTTTCTCCAAAAGAAACACAAGCCGTTTGGGATTCGTTAATGAATGGCACTCCTAAAAAGGGCGAAATGCAATGCGCTTACATTCATATTCCGTTTTGTAAGACAAAATGCACATATTGTGGCTTCTTCCAAAACGGTACGAGTCAAAGTGTTGAAGACCAATATATTGATGGTCTTATCAGTGAATTAAAGCTCGCTAGTGAGCGTTCGAGATTAAAAGATGGTTTGATCCATGCCGTATTTATCGGCGGTGGCACACCAACATCTTTATCACCTACAAATTCTGAAAGATTGCTCAAAGCAATTAAAGCGTACTTGCCGTTGGCAAACGATTATGAGCTTACCTTAGAAGGTCGTATTCACGATTTGATTCCTGAAAATCTTGAAGTTTGGATGGCAAACGGCGTCAATCGTATGTCCATTGGCGTGCAATCTTTCAATACAGAAGTACGTCAAATGGTAGGCCGTTTAGATACGAAAGAAACCGTATTAGAACGACTAGCTGCTTTGAAAGCTTATGGTCAATGTTCTGTTGTTATTGACTTGATCTATGGTTTACCTGGTCAAACTATGGAGGTGTGGGAACAAGATTTAGCAGATTTGGTAAGCTCTGGCGTAGATGGTGCGGACTTATATCAATTAAATGTATTTGATGGTAGTGATCTCAATAAAGACATTACAAACGGCAAAGTTCCAGCTGCAGCCACAACAGCGATGCAAGGGGATATGTTTGAATTTGGTCGTAAATACCTTGATGAACGTTCCTATCGTCGATTGAGTGCCGCTCACTGGAGTGCTAATAACCGTGAACGTAGCTTGTATAACACTTTAGCTAAATCGGGCGTTCCAATGTTCCCATTTGGTAGTGGTGCAGGTGGTAACGTCGACGGTTATGGGATGATGTTACATCGTGCATTAAAACCATACGAAGATATGGTTACCCGCGGTGAAAAACCATTTATGGCCCTTATGAAACAAAGTGATTTACAACCTATCGTAAACCGAGTAGTAAGTCAATTAGAACAAGGATTCCTCAATATTATGAGCTTAGTAAAAATGGATTCCAGATTAGATGAATTGAACTGGCTCTATAAATTATGGGAAAAACGAGGTCTTGTTGCCTATAATGGATTGCTTTATAAATTGACTGATGCAGGTGAATTCTGGACTGTAAACCTTACGCAAAGTACATTAGAAGCTGTTGAATATATCATGACTGGTAAGAATTCCTTCGCTATAGAAGCAGTAGCAGCACAAGATACAAAAACAACTTCTAAAGAAAATCCTAACCAAGAGGTACGTGGCATTGGCCAGGGTAAAGCCAATATCTCTGTACCAACTGACGAAGATTCCGAAGCACAACGTAAAGAGGCTCTTATTACTAAGGCTAAAGCTGAAATTGCTAAGAGCGGTGCTTCTGGCGAAGCAGCAGAACGAATGGTACAAGCTATGTACAATTTAAGTGCTGATGAGATTGAATATATGATGGAACGTATGATGTCTTAAACTGTTATGTTACACCTTAATTCTAACAACCTCTCTCAATAACCAACATATAATATACAAGACATATTACGTGACATATACGTGCTCTCTGTAGTACAAAGTAGCCCCAGACTGTAGTCTGGGGTTTACTTTTTATAGAGCGAAAGGTATTCTGTAGGTATAAGACTTAAATGACTTTAAAAAGCATAGCAATAGATGTATAGGAATAGATGTATAAGTCTATAAGGACAATAAAAATCTAATTGCTGTTAAAATCATAAAACAATAAGTGAGATAGTAAATCTATAAGATGTGAAGTGATATTGCTTGTATAGCTGATAAAAGGCTTAGGAGGTTAGTATGAGTACATGTCCTCAAAAAGAAATAGATATATTAGGTATTGGGGCTAGCACATTAGACCGCTTCATCGTTGTGGATCATTACCCAACGGGACGTGAGGTACAACAAGTTGTATCTTCTACCACCGATGGTGGAGGACCTGTAGCTACAGCATTAGCCGTTGCAGGTAAATATGGTGCACGTACGGCCATGATTGACAGTATCGGTGACGATATGGTGGGGCGTCATATTTTAGATGATTTCAAAAAATATAATGTTAATACTGATGCTATCCACATTGAAAAGGGGGAAAAGAGTGGCGTTGCTACAATCCTAGTAAAGCATAGCACTGGCGAGCGTGCCGTATTTTTTGAACGCTCTACTGCGCCAGAGCCAGTATTTTTAGATACTCATAAGCAATTAATTAAAGAAGCTTTCATTTTACATGTTAACGGACGGCATCGACAATTCATGTGTTCTGCCATGGCGTTAGCACAAAAGGCAGGTACTATTATCTCCCTCGATGGAGGTGCACAGCGCTACGATGAAGAGATGAAATCTATTACAGAGTCAAGTCATATTACTATTGTTGCTCGTGATTATGCTGAAAAATATACGGGCACTACTAATTTAGAAGAAGCTTGTCGTATCATTCATGACCGTGGTGCTCTTATTGCGGGGGTTACGGATGGCGCTAATGGTAGTTATTTTGTATGGCCTGATGGAACTTTCTATCGTTGTCAGGCATTCCCTCAAGAATATGTAGTTGATACAACGGGGGCTGGAGATAGTTTTCATGGAGCATTTCTTTCAAAGCTTGTTACATTATTGAGAGAGTTAGCCCCAGTAAAAGGGTTAAAGACCTCTACATATGCTATAGATTTATTACAACATTGTGGACATTCTGATTTAGAAAAAGCTGCTATTTTTGCGTCCGCTGTAGCAGCTTTAAATACGCAAGGGATTGGTGGCCGTAGCCCTTTACCAAGTTTACAAGTTGTATATAAGTTAATGGGATTGGAGTAAATCAGTATGTGGCACGATATTTCCCATTCTCATGTACAACGGTACATGCAACAAAATCCCTATCGATTATTAGCGTTTAGCTTTCTAGGCGTCATGATTATAGGAACAATATTGCTTATGTTACCGATGGCGAGTGCTCAGGGGCAAACGACGGCTCTTGTAGATGCCGCTTTTACCGCCGTATCTTGTGTTTCGGTAACAGGGCTGACCACTGTAGATACTTATTATCATTGGTCTTTATTTGGTAAGATTGTAATGGTTATCCTTATTCAGTTAGGTGGGTTAGGAATTGTATCTTTCACGACCATAATTGCTTTGCTTCTAGGTAAACGAGTAGGCCTTAAAAATCGTGTGCTTTTGTCCGAGGACGTTGGACAGGAGGGTATGACTGGTTTATTACATATTACGAAAAAGTTAACGCTTTATACCTTTGCTATTGAAATTGTGGGAGGCATAATCTATACGATTCAGCTATATCCATATATTGGACAGGCTGCATTGTATACCGGTATCATGCAAGCTATTTCCACCTTTTGTAACGCTGGATTTGTATTTTTTGATAATGATCTACCTTATGCCATGGTAGGGGACATATTATTTAATATCAATACAGCAGTACTAATTGTTATCGGTGGTTTTGGCTATTTAGCGGCCTTTGACATATGGTCACACCGTAAGGTGCGACGATTTGTTGACTTAAAACTTCACACTAAGATTATGTTAGTAGGCACAGCGATTCTTATCCTATTAGGAACTATCATTTTTTTAGGTGTGGAATGGTCAAATCCAAAAACCTTTGGGTCATTACCGATTTGGAATAAAATAATGGCCTCTTTATTTCAAGCAATTACGCCGCGTACAGCTGGGATTGCAACGATTGACTATAATGCATTACATCCAATTACCTTGTTTGTTACCATTATTCTCATGTTTATTGGTGCGGGTCCGAACTCTACCGGTGGAGGCGTTAAAATTAGTACCGTAGCAGTAACCATACTTGCATCGCGTACCTTGTTTAATAACCGTCCAGATACAGAGATTTTTGAACGTCGTATTTCGTTAGTAACAGTGCTTAAAGCCAACGGGATTATATTTTTATCGCTTCTTCTTATTTTAATAGCCACCTGTTATCTAGCTTGGGATGAGCCTTATGATTTTATTCGATTGTTATTTGAGGTTACGTCCGCCTTTGGGACTGTAGGCCTTACGACGGGAATTACGTCTGATTTATCTGAAAGCAGTAAATGGGTGCTGATGCTTGTTATGTTTACAGGTCGTGTCGGTGTTATGACCGTTATTGGTACATGGGCTCTTAGGACATCACCAACGAAGCCAATTGGGTATGCAGAAGAGAATGTATTGTTGTAATTGAGTAGAATAGTTAGTCTATCAGGAGATATAGCATGAAATATAAAACAATTGCCGTCATTGGTCTTGGTCAATTTGGTACGACTATAGCCAAGATGTTAGCCTCTATGAATCATGAGGTTTTAGGTGTAGATATTAATCCAGAAATTGTACAAAAGGTTTCCCCTTATGTAACACATGCTATCGTAGCAGATACTACTGATGAAGAGGCTATTAAAGCCTTAGCTTTGAGCCAATTTGATATAGTTATTGTTGCCATTGGTGATAATATCCAGGCTAATCTCATGACTTCGATGTTGTTGAAAGAAATGAATATGCCTCATGTGGTTTCGAAAGCTGAAAATGCACTCCAAGGTAAGATGCTCAAGAAGATGGGGGTAGATATGGTCATCTATCCAGAATATGATGTGGCACAACGGTTAGCTCAATCGTTGACACGAGAACATGTAATGGATTACTTACAGCTATCTAAAAGCATTAGCCTTATTGAAGTAGATATGCCTAAATTTTTGGTAGGCACCTGCTTAAAAGATTCTAATCTGCGTGAGAAATATAATCTTAATGCTGTAGGCATCAGGCGTGGGGAGGATTTAGAAGTCCCTCCTAATCCGTTTACGATTCTTTCGGCGGAGGATAAACTATTAATCATAGGAAATAATTCTGATTTAGATGCATTAACAGTGTAGTAAGTATACGAAAGAGATATAAATATATCGAAAAAATATGATATAATGAGATAGAATTCAGTATAGGCCATACGTATTCGTATGGCCTTTTAATATAGAAATGAAGGTTATTATGACAGAGGAACAATATATAACGGCGCTGATGAATAACCCACATGGGATTCGAAATATTCCAAATCCTACAGAAGCTATGCAACTTACATGTGTGGGACAAAACGGCATGCTGTTACAATATATTAAAGAACCTACTCAAAAGGTTATTGAAACGGCGCTTTCACAAGCACCACGAGCTATACAATTCGTTGAAAATCCTACAGAAGAATTGTTAAAAACCTTAGTGGAAAAAGATTGGGCAGTTTTAGAATACATCAGCGATCCGTCTGATACATTAATTCAAAGTGCGTTAGCTCAATCAGGCTGGGCTATTCGCTATATTGCAAACCCATCTGAAGAATTGCAATTAGAAGCGGTGAAGGCGAATTATGATGCCTTACAATATATCAATGCTCCAAGCGAGGTTGTGCAGTTACAAGCCGTGCAAGAGAGTTACTTAGCCTTGCGCTACATTGATGAGCCTAGCGTAGCTGTACTAGAAGCAGCAGTAAAGCAAGATCCACAGGCAATGCGGCAGATTACAACCCTCACTAAGGACTTGGTCTTGCATCTATTTAAAGTAAGTGCGGCTATTGTCGGTTATATACCTAATACATTGGGTGTTACAGTAGACGAAATCAAAGCTATAATTGTAGATGCTATTTCCAGCGATACAGTTGATGAAGACTATGTACGCGAGTTAATCAACAATAAAGCTATCGGTGGACGTCAATCAAAATGGCCTATTGATATATTGTCACTTATTGATATGTATGGTACTAGAGCTGTTAAGAAAGTTGCAGTAGGCGAATATTTGAAATATTAGAACGGAGATACAATGAACTTTATAGATACAATGGCAAGCGTTGAATTAGTGCTTGCTGCAAATCAAGTGCCTTTGCTCGTCGGTGAGACTGGCATTGGTAAAACCTCTCTCGCAACGCGTGTTGCAGAGGTACACGACTGGGAATTAGTAACTATCGATGGAAACCTCTTAAAAGAAGGTGAAATCGGTGGTTTACCTACTGTAGAAACGGTGACACATACAGATGGTTATGGCAATACACGAGATGTGAAAACTACAGTATACGCTGTGCATCATACATTGGAACATGTGGCACAAGCCGTAGATAAAGGGCGTCAAGTATTGCTGTTTATCGACGAAATTAACCGTGCAGAACATGCAGTTCAACAAGAGTTGATGAACCTTATCTTAAACCGTGAAATCAATGGTTTCTCCTTAAGTGATCAAGTGCGCATTATCGCCGCTATGAACCCTGAGGATTCCTTTGATTACCAAACGATTGACATGGACCCCGCACAACAAAACCGTTTCGTATGGCTTTACATGAATGCTGATTATATGCAATGGATTGACTGGGCCATCGGTGCAGGTATTGAAGAAAAGGTTATTGAATTTATTTCTTCATACCCAGAATATTTAAATCAACGTCACGAAGACGATATCGATGCCACACCTCGCTCCTTTGAACGCGTTTCCGGTCTATATAGGATTTATAAAAACCAAGAGGACACAAGCTATAGTCGCGACGTATTTATGAATGTTATCCGCGGTAACGTAGGTAAACTCATTGCGGAGGCTTTTGTAAACTTTATCGAGTCCGATCAAGAACCTCTTATTACCTTTGATGATGTATTAACAGCGGTTCAAAAACCAGGTGCTATTATGTCTATGGCTGAGCAGGTTAAAGGTGAAAGCCCAACTCGCCTTTATGTAGCAGCAAAAAATATGTTGCATCGTTTAAATCGCAATAGCAATGCGCAGGAAGTACATCACTTTGTGGAGTTTTTAACCTTGTATCCAGGGGATTTGCGCGTAGCGGTTATGAAAGATCTTCGTAACACGTATGAGCGCGTTTACGCTTATGCTATTGAAGATGACCTTTTTGTAGATACTTTCTTTGAAGCGCAAAAATAATTCTATGTGTGTAGTTAACCAAATCAAAGCTATATATAGATAATCGACTTTAGTAAATTATTAATTATTATGCTAATTGATATATGGCATATGACATATATTAAATTTGTTTTCTAAAGAAAAGGAGGTGTAAATATGCAACGAAACTTAGATAAGGACGATATACGTGATGCGTCGGATTTACTGACTCATATTGATGGCTGGGAAAAAACGGGTTCTTATGATGCGAAGGCTATCGAGGCTCTTGATCGATGGCATGCGAAACGAGAGCGCATACATCGCGAAGCAGAGGCTTTGTATACGCAAATATACGCATCCTATGAGGCCTATGTAGATAGCTATGAAGAACAACATCATAGTATGGCGCCTGAACGCATAGCGGCCGATCTTATGAACCATAATATGTCGGATAGCCATATAGGTACCATCGGTCGTGCGCTTGAAGATGTACACGTAGAAGGTACGGACCTTGCCGTTATGCAGCAAGCCGTAATGACGCCTGCCTATGAGCAACGGTTGTGGAATATATTGCATGATGTAAACAGCTTGCTTCTTGAAGAGGACCAATTCTTTGGTTACTTTTACTTACAAATGACTCATCGCATTCGCTTTGATATGACCAGTGCTTTTGGTATTAATCTTAAACAGGGCGGCTATGTGTTATATATAAATCCCTTTATCTTGTTACGTCAACCGCCTGATGTGATGAAGGATGGTATTAAGCGTGAAGTTCTTCATATCATTTCTGCTCATTTGATGCGGGTAAAAGCGCTGAGCCAAGGCTTTCACAAAACAGCAGTCCATATGGCTATGGATATGGTCGTAAACGATTACCTTGAACATGTAGACCGTGATGCGGTAACGGTAGCCAATGTAAATGCGCGCTTTGGTTTGTTATTAAAGCGTTTCCGTACCATTGAATACTATGCGAAGGCTATTGATAAGGTCATGAAAGAAAAACCAGACCTCTTTGTGCCTATTGATAACGCAGATACGGCGGTTGCTATGGAGTTTGACCCTCAAACCAGCCATGATATTTGGGATGAATCCGATTCTATTGATACAGATACGATGGACCAAATCACGGAGCGCTATATCAACGAAGCCTCAAAGGGGGATATGGAAGGCTATGTGAAAAGCCTTATCGATACATTCCAAAAGACACGTCGTGCCTTGCCTTGGTATTTCTACCTTAAAAAGTTAATGGGCAAGGTAGCGAGTGGATACAAAAAAACGACGATGCGTCGTAATCGTCGTCAACCTGAGCGTTTGGAGTTGTCTGGCACATTACGTCAACATAAGGCAAATGTATGGGTAGCTCTTGACATGAGTGGTAGTATAACTGATGTGGAGTTTACAAATGCTTTAGAGCAAGTGCTACAAATCGTGCATGCTTATAACCATTGTATTACTGTTGTAGAATGTGATAATGAAGTACGCCGCACCTATACGATGGAATCCGTGAAGGATGTGAAGCCGCGCCTCGATGTGCGTGGTGCTACAGCCTTTACTCCTGTATTCTCTCTGGCTAATCAAAACCGTTTAGATTTACTTGTATACTTTACAGATGGCAAAGGGGAAGAGCGACTACGAGAGACGCCAAGAGGCTATAAGGTGCTGTGGGTATTGACCGGTGAGAATCCACAATTATCTTTGCATAATCCGTACGGCATGGTTCGTGAACTCGGTTATGTGGGGATTGATGAAACTCAGGATATTGATGAGTTTGTACGTATGGTTAATCGCGGTGGCTTTTCTATGGCTAATCAAGAGATTTAGTATATTAGGTCGCATGTTTTTTTATAGGTTTAATCTTGAACCAAAATGGTATACAAAAATGACGCAATCCAGCGGATTGCGTCATTTTTAGGTCTGTGGATCTTTTATTAGTTGTTAAGCTCAATAGAGGAGCCTGGATCGATAATGAGTGCTGTTTGGTTATATTTGCCTTCTACAAGACTTGTAAATACACCTGGTTCACGGTCGATAACAGGCCATGTTTTGTAGTGAATTGGAATAGAAATACGCGCTTTTACATAAGAGGCAGCAAGGGCTGCATCTTCAACTCCCATTGTGTAATTATCACCGATAGGAAGAAGTGCGTAATCGATTTCACCAAAGCGATTTAATAATTTCATATCGCTAAAGAGTGCTGTATCACCAGCGAAGTATAGGATATCTCCGTAGAAATTTACAATACAACCTGCAGCGTGACCGCCAGGGATGCCAGCGCCGTGGAAGGCAGGAACCATTCGAACAGAACCGAATTCAAAGTCGAACTTGCCACCTAAATGCATGGCGTGTGTACGACAACCGGCAGCTGCTGCTTTACCCGCTACCTCAGCCGTAGAGATAACGAGGGCGTCATTTGCTTTGGCAATAAAATCTGTGTCTCCATAGTGATCATCATGGCCATGACTGACAAAGATATATTGGCATTTGATATCTTCTTTTTTAGCGATATCCCATGTATTACCGGTCAAGAATGGGTCGAAAATCATGGATACATCGCCACGTGTGAGCATAAAGCAAGCGTGACCAAAATAAGTTAGTTTTGTTTTCATAGGAACACTTCCTTCCTTGTACATACAATTCTTAATTCTATTGTATAATATAATAAATGAAAATAAAACTATTGGTGATAATTTATACATAATTAGTAAGGATATATTATGGATTTAACACATTTTGATCAAGATGGTAATGCTTGGATGGTAGATGTATCAGATAAGGATATTACAACTCGTACTGCTGTGGCAGAAGGCTTTATTACTATTAATGATGCAATTTATGAACGCATTGCAGCGGGAACAATAAAAAAAGGGGATGTTCTTAGTGTGGCTCAATTGGCAGCTATTATGGGGGCGAAACAGACGAGTAATCTCATTCCCCTTTGTCATCCGTTAGCATTAACTAAGGTTGAGGTGCATTGTACTCTTGTTGATGGTGAAAGTCCAGCCTGTACGGATTCTACACATAATCGTGCTGTTAAGGTTCGGGCTACCGTAAAAACGACAGGAAAGACAGGTGTTGAAATGGAGGCACTTACGGCGGTTCAAGTAGGACTTTTAACAGTCTACGATATGTGTAAAGCTATTGATAAGGGGATGATTATAGGCCCTACATATCTTGTAGAAAAAGAAGGCGGGAAAAGTGGACATTTTGTCCGTTCCTTTGTAGAATAATATAGATATAAAGAATAGGGGATTGAAAATGGAAATAGTACTTTATGAGCCTGAAATTCCAGGTAATACAGGAAATATAGCGCGTTTATGCGCCGCCAATCATATGACCTTACATCTCATCAAACCCCTTGGCTTTTCTATTGATGACAAGCACGTAAAACGTGCTGGCCTTGATTACTGGCACTTGGTAGATGTACAGGTACATGAAAATATTCAAGAATTATATGAGAAATATCCTGATCGTAGATATTTCTATGCCACTACCAAAGCAAAGCATACTCATTCCGAGGTGAAATATGAAATCGGTGATATGCTCGTTTTTGGGCCTGAAACAAGAGGGTTGCCTGAAAGTTTATTAGATGGTAAAGAGGATACATGCATTCGTATACCCATGGTAGATGAAGCACGTTCTCTGAACTTATCTAATGCGGTGGCGATTATAGCTTATGAAGGTATGCGTCAACTTGATTATCCAGATCTTAAGGCTGAAGGCAATTGGATTCAATCAAAATAAATAGACTTTTATAATTAAGGAATATATTATACGTATGTGTTAGGAGACCTACCAAATCTATATGACCGGTAGCGATTTTAACGGTGTTGTTTGGAGGAGGATATTATGAACTACGATAAAGCTCATGATTTAGCTCACGCAATGCGTGAATCCGAAGAGTACAAAGAATTAATGGCTGCTCAGGAAGCAGTGAAGGCAGATGCAGTAGCAACGGGTTTGGTTCGCACATTTATGGCACAACAAATGCAATGGGAATATGCTAAGTTGTCCGGTGCTCCAGAAGCAGATGAGTTGCAAAAGAAACAAGAGGAATTGATGCCTCAAATTCAGGAAAATGCTGCAGCGGCTGCTTATTTGCAAGCGCAAATGCGTTGGAGCCAGATTTCTAATGATATTTACAAAATCATTAGCGAACCAATCACTGAGGGGATGAAAGTGTTAGATCATGGCGAACAACAACCACAACATTAAGGTATTACAAACCGCTTTATTAGAAAAATTACCAAGTACACGTGTACGCGAGCAGGAGCTCCTTTGTCATCATACGACATTCAAAATTGGAGGACCTGCGGATTTATTTATTGAACCTACTACGATGGCAGAACTTAGTTTTACGCTTCGTACCATTCACGAATTAGATGTGCCTGTAACTATTATTGGTTGTGGATCTAATATTTTGGTGAAAGACGGAGGTATCCGTGGCGCTGTCGTATCAGTTCGACATATGACCCAAATCATGGATTGTAACGAAAACACATTGTGCATCGGTTCCGGGTATATGTTAAAGGATGCTTCTGAATTTGCTTGGGAGAATAGTTTATCTGGTCTTGAATTTGCCATTGGTATTCCAGGCACACTTGGTGGTGCCGTATTTATGAATGCAGGTGCTTATGATGGGGAAATGAGCCATGTAGTTACTGCAGTGAGAGCCGTAGATTTCCAAGGAAATATTAAAGAGTATGATGGATCTCACTTGGACTTTGCTTATCGTCATAGTGTATTCCACGATAATCATGAAGTTATTGGGGAAGTCATTATGACACTCAAACCAGGCGACAAGGATGCCATCAAGGCACGTATGGATGAGTTAACAGAAAAACGTGAATCAAAGCAACCTTTGGAATATGCCAGTGCAGGTTCAACCTTTAAGCGCCCACCAGGGTACTTTGCAGGTACATTGATTGAACAAACAGGCCTAAAAGGTTTGTCTGTAGGTGATGCGCAAGTATCTCATAAGCATGCTGGCTTCGTAATCAATACAGGTAGTGCAAGTGCGAAGGATGTACTTGACCTGATTAGTGAGGTACAACGTCGTGTGTATGATCAACATGGTGTACATCTCGAACCAGAAGTACGCATGATTGGTGAAGATTAATACAAATTAAATACTAATATAAGATTTCTTATGTAATGTTACTCTTTTAAGGATGACGGATTCATAAGAAATCTTTTTTTATAGTTTTTAAAAGAGTATGATAGGTTTATAGTTAGTTCATATTTGGGAGGCGATGATATGAATACTTTGTTGGCCCAGGAGATTTATGATAAAGCGCTAGCGTGTGGGTATGACAGTTGTGGTATAGTGCCTCTTGATGCACTTGATTTTTATAAAGAACGGTTGATAAAGCGTTTAGAAGATGTACCTGAAAGTAAAGAGGTATATGCGCATAGTAAAGATTTTTTAGCATTAAAAGAAAAGTATCCTTGGGCACAATCCATAGTGGTTTGTACTGAATATTTTGGTGATTATAAGTTTCCTGTATCTCTTCGAAACCGATATGCAAAAGGGTTGTTGTTATCTTTGTCAAATATTCCTCACAGTGATGAGTTTAAACGACGGCAATCTTTTGAAGTCTGGCTTGGTGAAAATAGAATACGATATATTGGCGGTGAAACGGCGAAACCTGCCGGAATTATTCCTTTGCGGCCCGCTTCGGTAGCAGCTGGTTTAGGCATTTATCGAAAAAATAATTTTTTTTATGGACCTAAAGGTTCTAGCTATGAACTGGTAGGCTATTTAATTGATAAGTCCTGTGAGTATATTCAACAGTTAGAGATACCACCATGTCCGGATTCTTGTAATTTATGTCAGCAAGGGTGTAGGACAAAATCCTTATCTGCACCGTTTACTATGAATCCGTTAACCTGTGTATCTTTTATTAATACATTCGGTGATGGTAAGTTACCGGATGGTGTCACAGACGATATGCTGGAGGCGTGGATATTAGGTTGTGATAACTGCCAGGATGCATGTCCTTTTAATGCAGACCATGACTGGAGCATAGGGCTGGATTATCCTGGACTTGATGAATTAGAGCCGTTGCTACAGCCAGAATATATTTTGAAAGCTTCTGATGAGGAGATTATAAAAAAGCTGATTCCTAAATTCTGTTTCCATTTAACAGATAAACAAATTCCGTTGTTGCGTAAATCTGCTAAGCGGGCGATAGCGCGTAAATAGGTTTTTGTCCTAAGATGAGTCAAAAGTATAATCGAATGTTGAAATTGCCATGATTAGAATAGGTGTACTATTTTGACTTTTTTCTATAGACTGCGTTATAATTAACTGTTGCCATTTTTGGAAAATATACCTACATAGCTACTTTTACAGAGGCTATGTGATATAGAATATACTGAAAGAATTAAAGGGAGGATCTTATGATTCGCGAAAATCTTCGTAATGTAGCGATTATCGCCCACGTTGACCATGGTAAAACTACTTTGGTGGACGCATTATTAAAACAAAGCCATGTGTTCCGTGAGAATGAAAAGGTAGCAGAACGCGTAATGGACTCCAACGATTTGGAACGTGAACGCGGTATTACTATTTTGTCTAAAAACACTGCTGTTATGCATGATGGCATTAAAATCAACATCGTTGATACTCCAGGCCATGCTGATTTCGGCGGCGAAGTGGAACGCGTACTTAACATGGTTGATGGCGTATTGCTTCTCGTAGATGCTTACGAAGGTCCAATGCCTCAAACTAAATACGTTTTGCGTAAAGCATTAGAGCAAAAATTGAAACCAATCGTAGTTATCAATAAAATCGACCGTCCTGACCAACGTGTTAAAGAGGTTGAGGATGAAGTCCTTGAATTGTTTATGGAGCTTGAAGCTGATGATGATCAACTCGACTTCCCTGTGGTTTACGCATCTGCTCGTTCCGGTGTGTCCAAAACCAATTGGGATGATGAAGCTGTAAACATGGAACCGTTGTTCAAAACACTGATTGATGAGATTCCGGCACCACAAGGTGATATGGAAGGCCCTCTTCAATTCATGGTAACTACACTTGATTACGATAACTTCATCGGTAAAATCGCCGTAGGTCGTATCGTTCGCGGTAAAATGAAAACTAACCAACAAGTGGCAATCATGAACGGTGAAAGCACACGTAAAGCGAAAATCGGTCGTGTGTACACATACAATGGTTTGAATCGCGTTGAAACTGACGAAGCTGAAATGGGTGATATCATCGCCTTTGCAGGTATTGACGATATTAACATCGGCGAAACAGTAGCGGATGCTGAAAATCCTGAAGCATTACCATCCATCTCCATCGACGAACCAACATTGTCTATGGTGTTTTCCGTAAATAACTCTCCATTCGCAGGCCGCGAAGGTGAATTCGTTACATCCCGTCACTTGCGTGATCGTTTATTCCGTGAAGTAGAAACTAACGTTTCTATGAAAGTAGAAGAAACTGATTCTGCAGATGCGTTCAAAGTATCTGGTCGTGGTGAATTGCATTTGGCAGTATTGATTGAAACTATGCGTCGTGAAGGCTACGAATTACAAGTAGGTAAACCTCGTGTAATTTTCAAAACTATTAACGACCAATTGTGTGAACCGCTCGAAGCGTTGACCATTGACGTACCACAGGAATTTATGGGTACCGTAATGGAAAATCTCGGTCAACGTAAAGCTGAGTTGACTAATATGGTTGAATTGGCCGGTTATCTTCGTATGGAATTCGTAGTTCCGGCTCGTGGCTTGATCGGTTTTCGTGCACAATTCTTAACAGCTACAAAAGGTAATGGTATCATGAACCATGTATTCCATGGTTATGCACCATATAAAGGTGAAATCCCTTCCCGTACACGCGGTGCTTTGGTAGCATTCGAAAATGGCGAAACTACTCCATATGGTTTGAACTCCGTTCAAGATCGTGGTACATTGTTCGTTGGTCCTAACCAAGACGTGTATGCAGGCCAAGTTATCGGTGAAAATACACGTGAACTTGATATGGATGTTAACCCATGTAAGAAAAAACATGTTACCAACATGCGTTCCAGTTCCTCTGATGAAGCGGTACGCTTGACTCCACCTCGTATCTTCTCCTTGGAACAAGCTCTTGAGTGGATCAACGATGATGAACTTGTTGAAGTAACACCTGAAAGCATTCGTATGCGTAAAACAATTCTTGATCGTAACGCACGTGCGAAAGCAGCGAAGAATAAAAAATAATATCTCATGCGGATATAATGGCGCTCCTTAAGGAGCGCCTTTTTTATCTAATCTATAAGTATTTATCTAACATATTCTTACAAGTCATATATTCATGAAAATAGGTGATAATTTTATCATTTATGATTATTGGGTATAAAAATAAGTTAATATACTAAATACGCATAATAACTTGCTGATAGGGGTATTAGTATATACGAAATATTTGTAACGCTGTATAATAATAACAAGTTTATTGAAAAAGTTATTGATTATGGAGGTTCTTATGAATAAGAAAATCTTAACTTCTTTATTTGCAGTAGGTTTAGCTGCAGGTTGTGTGTGCTCTTCCGTTGATGCGCATGGCGTATTCTTTGCTAACCGCTTAGATGAAAAAGCGCTAGTACTTGGCGAAGGCCCTGTTGATGATGTGTATAGCCCAGAAATGGTAAAAAGCATCATTGGCTTAGATAACAATGGCATGGTAATTCCTGTACAAGTTATTAAACATGAAAAAAATGTAGTGGTTGTACCAAATGATAAATTGGGTATTACAGTAACTGACTTTGACTATGGTTATTGGACAAAAGACAAAGATGGTAAAACTGTTCATAAACCAATCTCTGAAGTACCAGGTGCTCAAAAAAGTACACATGCCATTAAATATGACGTTCACTACTGGAATGCAGAAGCAAAACCTTTCAATAATAAAGATGCTTTCATTCAAATCATTCCATCTGTTAACCCATTAACTCTTAGAAAAGGTGATACATATGAAATCCAAGTCTTGAAAGACGGTAAACCATATGCAAATGCACCTCTTATTAAAGACGTAATTAATGATCTTACTAATGAAAGCCAAGCAGATGCTAATGGTAAAGCAACTGTTACTGTAAGTGCTAATGGCCTTAACGTAGTAGGCGTTGAAGTGGGCTTCCCAACTCAAACTAAAGGTGAGCAAAATAAATACTTCAGTGCATTGTCCTTTATCATCAATCCTGAATAATATAGGATATAACTATTTACTAAGTGTGTGAAATAAACAAGACCTCCTAAGTTGGACTTAGGGGGTCTTTTTATATTTTTAGGGTGTACGTATAAATGCGTTCTGTGAGAGCCTCGTATTAAACGAGGTAAGAAAGAGAGATTTTTATGAAATTACGACGAAATGTATCGGCTGTGATGGCTGCGTTGGCATTAACTGGAATGACCTGCTCTGCATTTGCTACAGAAATTAATGCCACAAGTGATAAAGCGGAGGAATTGCTTGGCTTAACAATGGGGTCACCGGTACAAACAAAACCGGAAGTTAAGCATATAGAGGACACCTTGACGGTTAATGTGCATGGTAAAAGCTTAACAGATACAGGTAAAACTAAAAATGTATCAGGTATTTATAATGGCTTTGGATCACAATTGACGGTGGATAAGGATTTAATTGTACGTCTTAAGAATGATGCACCAGCCTCAAAAAGGGAACTCGGTCATTACTATATGAGCGCTGTGTATGCTGGTTACGGCGGTAAAGTACCAAGACTCAGCAAGGATAATCCTAATAGAGATTATGGAGATACTAATATTCACGTCAAAGGCAATGTAGATATCGATGCTATCGGTGTCGGTTTACAAGCTAATCAACGTGGTCATATCATTGTTGATGGTGGTGGACGTATCATCACTCATCCTTTAGAAACTTCTGATACTTACTCTGTGGTGGCAGAAGAGGGTGATGTATACGTTAATACAGGCTCTGACGGAAAACATCCAGGTTCTAAAGAATTGGTCGCTGTTGGGAATGTAGGGTTAATTAATAAGGATTATGGACGTGATCCAAATCATAACGAAACGCCAACGAATATAGCATTAGCTTTTACAACATCTAATTCTAAACTTACGGGTGCCGTACTAAATGAATATGCTGAAAGCAATAAGAACCCGCATAATTCTGGTGCTGACATTTACTTACAAAATGGAGGAACTTGGAATAATGAATGGATTGGTATGGAGCGTCCTACCCCTAAAAGAGAACGTCCATCTGGTGATAATGCAGCATATCTATATAAGGGCAGTAAGGTTCGCAATCTCGTAGGTGGATCAAGTCCATCGGCAGCCGGTATACTTCATCCTATTGATGCACGACCTATTACAATTCAAAATTATAGTGGCTATGTGAATGCTGTTTACAAGACCGGTGTTCCAGCTAGTGAAAATGGAAAGGGGAATATCGTTGTTGAACATGCTGCAGATAATAGCCATATTACGTTGCAAGGCGATGGAGCTAATTTGACTAATGATGATAGCTACCGTAAGGAAATACAAGCCTTAGCTGATAAATTACAATATACTGGCAATGATAAGAAACTGAGTACAACTGTTCAAATCAATGAAGGTATTACTAGTCCAGGTGCTGTTGCAGAGCTTGGTGCAAATCATTTTGACTCACAGGGGCGCCTTGTTGTGGGAGATACGACAAAGATTAATCGTGCTAGTGAATCATCCTTGGTAAGTGGCACAAAATCTGCTCTTACATCGACCGCTATGGCATGGAAGAGTAATACCAATGATTTACAACGCCGTTTAGGAGATCTTCGTTTAGCTAATACAAACAAAGGTGTATGGGCGAAATATATAGGCGGTAAATCTAAAATTACAGATGGTGCTGATGCACATATGACGTATAATGGTGTACAAGTCGGCTACGATCATAAGGCTTCTAATGGGTGGATTTTCGGTGGCGCTATTGATTACAGTACATCTAGTAATTCATATGCCAACGGTAGTGGTGATGGCAAACTTGGCGGCATCGCCGTATATGGCACAAAACAACATGATGATGGTCGTTATTTAGATATTATTGCACGTGGTAATAGATTATCCAATGATTATAAGCTCTACTCCGTAGGTGGACAACGTGTAAACGGTGATTACCATACATATGGCACATCCTTAAGCGCTGAATATGGTAAACGTATTAAGAAGGAAAATGGCTTCTACATCGATCCTAGTGTAGAATTTATTGTAGGCCGTTTGAATGGTGTATCCTATGATGCTTCTGTTGTCGGTGGTGGTTCTATGCATGTGAAAGCTGATGCTGTGAACTCTGCTGTAGGCAGACTTGGTATTGGCATTGGGAAAGAAACAGAAAAATCCAATATCTTCGCTAAATTAGCATTAGCGCATGAATTCTCTGGTAAGGCAAATACAACATATTCCGCGCCGGGTAATCCAACAGTACAAACAACAGTAGATTTGAAGGATACATGGCTTGATGCTGAAATTGGTGGGTCTTGGAGTGTCCGTCCTAGTACATATCTATATGGTACATTCACTAAAAACTTTGGTGCTACTGTAGAAAATACATGGCGCATTGATGCTGGGATACGACATAATTTTTAATTGAATATTGCATTAATGGTCCTTATAGCGTATGCTGTAAGGACCATTAGTATATAAGGAGTTTTTTATGATTAAGATTTTATTCATTAGGAGTTATAATGGTTAATATTTTATTCATCTGTCATGGTAATATTTGTCGTTCTACAATGGCCGAGTTTTATATGAAACATATTGTTAATAATGCAGGCTTAAGCGATTCTATTTATATCGAATCCTCTGCCACATCTCGTGAAGAAATAGGAAACGATACTCATTATGGGACTAAAGAGAAATTAGATGAAATGGGTATTCCCTATACTCGTCGCAAGGCACGCCAAGTGACAATGGAGGATTATCATAACTTTGATTATCTCATCATTATGGATGAAAATAATGCGCGTAATTTAAAGCATATTATTGGGGATGACGTAGATGCTAAGGTTTACAAGGCAATGTCTTTCGTTGGTGAAAGCCGTGATGTAAAGGATCCTTGGTATACGGGAAACTTTGACGAAACCTATGACGATATAAGTCGGAGCTGTGATGCTTTACTAGAATTGATTAAGGCAAGAATATAATAGAGATAGCCCTTATAGTTATCTAACAAGATGCTTAACTATAGGGGTCTTTCTGTATAATCCTAGTTGTTCTATATACTTTATACTATCGAACCATAGCGTAATATGGTATAATTTTTAGGTATTCATGCGCCTATAGCTCAGGGGATAGAGTGCCGGTCTCCGGAACCGGGTGCGCAGGTTCGAATCCTGCTAGGCGCACCAAATAAAAGGCTTCTCGATTTCGAGGAGCCTTTTTGTATGTCTATAAATAGTCTTTAGGACAGAGAATTATATATTCGTATATCATAATTTAGCGTACTTTAGTGTTCTAACTTTACTATCTATATTTATTACACTGAATTCCTCTAGATCTAAATTCATTCATGAGTATATTTATTGATTTATCAATGATTTCTTCATTTGTTATATATACCATCTTTTTGTAATAGACCGTACCATCAAATTCTATCCAACGACTTTTCTTACCATTTAGTTTGCAAATCTTCATTCTGCCTGCCCAGCTTCCCATACTGCGGAATTTTTTGCCCTTAGAGAAGCGTACTTCTCGAATATCTTTTAATTTATAGGTTCTTTTCATTAATCCAATGCCTATAGACACTTGATCATCTTTAAAGTAAAGAAGTTTATAACGTTCTTCAGGAGGCATAGACCTAATTATAGATAGGTTATAAGTAGCAAAAGCTACAGCAATGCCGACTAATACAAACATTAGGATTATTATATAGATTCCCATATTTTTAACTCCTTCTTATTTCTATTATAATAAAAATAGGTATCGGATGAAATAATTTGTATAATCAACTTTGAAGCGCTATTTGTTTGTATTAAGGGGAGAGATATAAATGGCGATATATGCATGAACTAGTTAGAGATAGATAAATACATAAGCTGAGGTGCTGATAATCTGTCGATATAGAGTTTTATATTTAATAATATCGAAATAACATAATAAATGTGATTTGGGTAACACATTTTGTTTTGAGAATGATGTACAATAAGGATAGCTATATGAAAATCTGAACATCCTAGCCGGAACACTAGGACATATAGGGGAGCGTTAAATTACATAGTGAATTTAACTAAGTGAAAATTACTTATATATGTATCTATAACTCATCCGTTTGAGGATGTAGCTATTTAGAGGGGATAATATGACAAATAAAATACAGGAGCTCACGGTCAACGAAACTTGGCGCGATGAGCAAGACGCATGGAACCATCGTTCCGAGTACTTTGTAGAAATGCACAATCGCGAGGATCGCAAGGCACAGGTCACTGATTTTTTAGCCTTCTTAAAGGATAAAAATTTATTACCTTCATCGAATGGCCGTACACTTGATGTAGGCTGTGGTGTTTGTGACTACGCACTTGGGTTAGCTCGGGAAGGCTATAAGGCGACTGGTATCGATTTATCTGATGGTATGATTCGCGGTGCTAAACAATTGGCAGAGTCAGAAGGTTTAGATCTTAGCTTATATATCGGACCTTGGTCTGATGAAACTCGTCGAGAACTAGGTTGGGATAAAAGCTTTGACTTGGCATATAGTATCTTCTGCCCGATTATGTTTGATGTAGAAAATATTCGCGCCATGCATGATGCAAGTAATGATAAATGCTTGTGGATTGCTTTCAGTGAACGGAGCGACGAAATGGTAGATATGTTATCTGAACATTTCTTTGGACGTGATTCTTTCCCATGGGATGGCAAGATGAAAGAGTGTTTAGATGCTATCCATGAGATGGGGCATAATGTAAAAGTAATTTATAAAACGGTTCCTGAAACAGAGGTTATGTCTCTTGAAAAGGCAGTTAATTATTTTACCATGCGACTTCATAATAATGGATGGGGAGACATGGAAGACATGAAAGAAGAGATTAGAAATCTCATTGAGCCACTAGCTATTGATGGAGAAATCCATAATAAGACTGTTGATAAAGTGGCTTGGGTTTCATGGTCTGTGAAATAGGAGAGAAACATGACAGTTGATGAGAAACGTAAGTTAGAACTAAAAACTATGTACCAGATTATTGGCATCTATTGTCATAATAAGCACCACACTCCTAAAGGACAACTCTGTGAGGAGTGTCAAAAAGTTTGGCAATATGCTGAACATCGTATAGATGTATGTCCTCATATGGAAAGCAAGACCTTCTGCAGCGTATGTAAAACGCATTGCTATGCGCCTACGTATCGTGAAAAAATACGTGAAATCATGCGCTATGGTGGACCTAGAATGTTATTTATATCACCAATTCAAGTTATTCGCCATATGTATTTAGAGTGGAAGGATAGAAAAAGGAGTCGTACTTCTTATGAAAACTGATATGATTGTAAAGACAGGAATGTTTGTAGCATTGACGGTTTTACTATCTTATATATTTGCTATTCATACTACATTTATACATATTACCTTTGGATTTTTATCAACCGCTATATTTGGTATTCTTTATGGGCCTATGGCAGCAGGTATAATGGCTGCTATTGCCTGTTTTATAGGTATGTCTTTATTTGGACAAGGAGTATTCTTTCCCGGCTTTATCATATCTGAATTTCTTGTAGGCTATGTGTATGGGTATTTTTTACACGGACGTAATGTTACATTTAAACAATTACTTTTACCGGAGACGATTGTTACTGTATGTATACATCTGATATTAAATACAATATGGCTCACAATATTTTATAACAAAGCAGTATCTGCTATATTTATTGGACGTCTTATTAAAAATATCATTTTTTTCCCTTTAGAAATTGCATTGATTTTAATTGTGTATAAAGCAGTCAGTAAGTTTATGGTACAAAAAAAGCCATAATCTTACAGTATACTAAAATGCACCCCTAACATTAGATTATATGTTAGGGGTGCATTATTATTATTGTCTTTAGACTGGTTCGTGACGTAGTCGCGAACCATAAAACCACCCGCTATGCGGGTGCGGCAACGAAAGTTATACAAAAAAATCACCTTGCTTAAGTATAATGTAGGTGTTCAAGCCGCATTATATGCAAAAGAAAGGTGATTTTATATGGCAACAAAGACACAGAGTCTTGCGCACACAAAATGGTTATGCAAATACCACATAGTATTTACACCTAAGTATAGACGTAAAGTTATATATAATCAATATAGAAATAGTTTACGTGAAATACTGAGGCGTTTATGTGAATATAAGGGCGTCAAGATTATAGAGGGGGAGCTTATGGCAGATCATGTGCATATGTTAGTATTAATCCCACCTAAAATAGCAGTTTCATCTTTTATGGGATATTTAAAAGGTAAAAGTGCACTTATGATGTTCGATAAACACGCAAACTTAAAGTATAAATTTGGAAATAGACACTTTTGGTCTGAGGGATATTATGTTAGTACGGTAGGTCTAAATGAGGCAACAGTAAAAAAATATATACGTGAGCAAGAGTTACATGACCAAATGAAGGATAAGTTAAGTGTAAAAGAATATGAGGACCCTTTTAAGGGTAGCAAGTAATACATATCCCCTTTGAGGGGAAGGTTACGAGTCAATGGCTATGCGGCTTGAACGTAGTGAAAGCCAGCGCCTTTAGACGCTGGCCTAGTACTACGGGCTTATAGCCCGTGAGCAAACCACCCGTTTTACGGGTGGTTCTGATTTGTAAATATAGCGTTTTACGCGAGTGCTTTGTCCAATACAGTTTTGATTAAAGATTTTGTTTGGGCATAGCTTTCACCAGGTTGCGCCTCGTATTGTTTGTCGAGGTCGAACCATAAGTTCGGATAGTATTCATATGGGTGAGTTTTGAAGAGCTCATGAGCATCTTGATCTTCAACCCAGTTGATATGAATATCTGCGTATGCAGGATTTTCTGCAACGAGTTCATCGATAGCACGGAATGCATTAGCGCAATAAGGGCAACCGTTTAAATGGAAACCTAATATTTCTTTCATGATATTCAGTCCTTTCAAAATAGAATCTACATATATTTCTATAATTTGAGATTTTATACATATTCATGTACCACAACATATGGTACACTACTGAGTATAACATATCTATATAAGATATTCAATTTTTTAGATATATCTGATGTGAATATTGAGAATTCGATATGCATGCATTATATAAATAAGGAGATACCTATGATTTCAGGCGCACAGTATCTGGTAAAAGCCCTTCAAGAGGAGCAGGTAGAGTTTTTATTTAACTATCCTGGGGCGGCTACTATTGATATCATGGATGAATTATATAAGCAAGATAAGGTAAAAGTGATTTTGCCGCGTCATGAGCAAGCATTGGCCCATGCGGCAGATGGATATGCTCGTAGTACCGGTAAAGTAGGGGTTTGTATGGTAACCTCTGGACCTGGTGCTACAAATCTTGTGACTGGTATTGCTACTGCTTATTCTGATAGTGTTCCTCTCGTTTGTATTACAGGCCAAGTTGACTTGGGGCTCATGGGCAATGATGCGTTCCAAGAAGTAGATACTGTTGGCATTGTACGCAATATCTGTAAATATGCTGTTACCGTTCGTGATCGTAAAGAGCTTGGCCGTATTTTGAAAGAAGCCTTTTATATTGCTCGCACAGGTCGACCAGGTCCTGTGGTTGTGGATATTCCTAAAAATATTCAAAAGGCTATGGGCTCTGATGAGTATCCTACTGAGGTTAATATTCGCGGTTACAAACCAAATACCACTGTTCACGTAGGTCAAGTTAAAAAGGCCTGTTCTATTATTAGTAAAGCTAAAAGGCCTCTATTCCTATTAGGCGGTGGGGTAAGCATTAGTGGTGCTAACGACCTTATGATGGAGTTGGTTAAAAAAACAGGGATTCCTGTAGTAACAACATTGATGGGGAAAGGTGCTATTGATAGCCGTCATCCATTGTATCTTGGTAATGTAGGGATTCATGGTGGCTATGCGCCTAATGTAGCCATAACTGATTGTGACGTGATGATTTCTATTGGTACGCGCTTTAATGATCGTATTACTGGTAAACTAAGTACCTTTGCACAAAATTGTAAGATTATCCATATTGATGTAGATGCGGCGTCTATTTCTAAAAATATTAAGGTTGATATTCCAATCGTAGCAGATGCTAAATTGGCTATAGAAAAAATCTTAGAATATATTGAACCTCACGATCTTGGTGACTGGCCTGCGCAATTACAACAACTTAAGGCTACGCGCCCTGTTACACAAGCTGGTGAAGAGGGTTTAACACCTCAAACTGTTATCGAGTACATTAATCATCACTATGAACATCCTATCGTCACAACCGATGTGGGTCAAAATCAATTGTGGACTACCCAGTTCCTTGATGTGAAAGGTCAATATCAAATGTTGACGTCCGGTGGCTTAGGGACTATGGGTTATGGTTTTCCTGCTGCATTAGGTGCGCAAATGGGAAATCCAGATAAGCGTGTATTTGCTATCTGTGGTGATGGTGGCGTGCAAATGAATATCCAAGAGTTTGCCACTGCTATGCACTACCGTTTGCCTGTGACTCTAATTATTTTAAATAATGGTTTCCTCGGAAATGTACGCCAATGGCAACAATTATTCTACGATAAACGTTACGCTTGTACGAACTTGATGATGGATGAAAGTGCCATTGTTACGCGAGACATAATCGACAATGATGAGTTTGAATATGTACCAGATTTTGTGAAATTGGCAGAAGCTTATGGCGCAAAGGCAATGCGTATTACTAAGGTTGAGGACATCGAAAAAGGGTTCCAATTGGCTGATGCTTTTAAAAATGGTCCGACTCTACTCGAGTTCATCATTCCAACGGAGCTCAATGTGTTGCCAATGGTACCAGCAGGTAAGTCTTTAAGTGATATGTTGTTGAAGGATAAAAAATAGGAGGGGCTATGGAAGTACAAATGAAAAAACGCTGTATTTCAGCGTATGTAGAAAACCAAATCGGTGTACTAGCTAAGATTTCAGGCCTCTTCGCAGGAAAAAATTATAATCTTGATACATTGACTGTAGGGGAAACTGAAGATCCTACCATGTCTCGTATGACAATTGAGCTCACATGTGACGATTTGACATATGAACAAATCATTAAACAGCTTAATCGCAGTGTAGAGGTGATTAAGGTTATCGACTTTACGGACATGCCGATTACGAAAAAAGAATTACTATTTATCAAGGTCAATAGCTGTAAAGAAGCGGATAAACAAGAAATTTTCCGCATTGCCCAAACCTTTGATCTATTAGTTGTGGATTATAATCGTAAATCTGTACTAGTACAATGTGTAAAGACCGTATCTAAAAATAATGACATGATTGCCTTATTTAAAAATATGTTCGTCAATCGTATTGAAGTTGTACGAGGTGGTAGCGTAGCTATCGAAGCATTATCTACACCTGATAGATAAGGTGTGTACTTTAGCACTTTAAAAGCGATTTAGGTCTATTCAAATATATAATACATGTATTTGAATAGACCTATTTTTTGTGGCTTAAAGCGTGTACAACTTAATATGATATAATATGTATATCGAGCATTATTGATATAGAGACCTTGGTTGTATGCCAAAGTCTTTTTATATAGGAGGTACTATGAGCTTATTAGATGATATTTTAGCCCATAATCGAGAATATGTAGAAGATCAAAATACAGGTTATGTAGATACAGATACAAAGTGTAGTAAAATGCCTAGTCGTGAAATGGCAATTGTTACATGTATGGATACACGTCTTGTTAACTTCTTAGAAGATTCCATGGATATTGGGCGCGGTGAAGCGAAAATCGTAAAGACTGCAGGTAACTGTATTACAGGTCCCTTTGATGGCGTTGTGCGTAGTTTACTTGTTTGTATTTATGAGCTAGGTGTTAACGAAATCTTTATCATTGGTCATCACGAATGTGGTATGGCAAAAACTACGGCAAAAGATCTAACAGAAAAAATGTTGGCTCGTGGTATTGCACCAGAAGCGATTCATATGGTCCGTAAAGAAATGGAACGCTGGGCTGATGGCTTTACACATCCTGCTGAAAATGTAGAGGATACAGTAGACGAATTACGTATGAATCCTTTGATTCCTAAAGATGTGCCTATTCACGGTCTTATCTTCCATCCTAGAACGGGTGAAATCGAAGTCATTGTTAATGGCTATACACAAATGAAACAATATTATGAAAAATAGTAGGGGAATTCTTTAATAGAGGTATTGTGAATTGAGCAATATAGATAGATTAGATATATTTGAGGTAGCGTGTAAACATTTTCTTACGGATCTTTCAAATTTTAAAAATCTCATTTCCACTCAAGTTCGATCATTAGATGGTCTAGAATGGGCTTTTGATAAAGGTTCCACTAAGGTTTGTAGTGCTGACGAAACGGGCTTAAAAAAACGCTGTAAGGTTGGCGTAAAATATAGATTACAGGTCGAGTTATCTCAAGCTGATGCAGAAACTATTTGGATGGAATTTAGTCGGTTTTGGAGTGCCACTACTTTAAATCAGGTTGAAAGAGTATGCAGCAATGAAGAATTAGGTCGCTATCAATTTATAGCTAATAATTCTATCGGCGATGAGCTTATCTGTGATATCTATTTACCTAATGAATGGAATATACCGCAATTAAATATGTTGGGATGTATTTCTGCTAGATATAGAAAAGTAGATATTCAAGAAGTATAGAAAAATCTTATAAAACTTAACGTTAAGTTTTATAATGTGTTCATATTAGTACTTAATACATATTTACATAAAGGACCTATATGAATAAGAGTAAACTATTAAAAACAACTGTAGCTATTGTGGTTTTGGCTGTATTAGTTACTGGAGGCTATGTATATAAAGATGCCATACAGAGTCGTATAGCTAGAACAGCGGCTGTGGTGAGTGGCCAAGAGATAAAGCCACTCCTCGATTCTGAAAGTCGTTATATTCGGCAAATTGTAGCTCAAGATAACAGCACGAGTCGTACTATTATGTGGCAATCAGATAGCAGTGAAGCTGATGCGGTAATAGAGTATCGTCTTGTTGGATCCGATATGACTCAAACGATAAGAGCTACAGACAAAGCTTTTACCGATGATGGTAGTACTACCTATATCCATGAGGGGACATTAACTGGTTTGGCGCCTAATACTAAATACGAATATCGAGTTGGTTATGGTAGTGATCGCCGTAGTGCTTGGTATTCCCTGGAAACGGCTGGCGCCAGTGTGTATGATGTTCTTATCTATCCAGACTCTCAGTCGGGGGATTATTCTCAGTGGGAACGAATTGTAAAAGATTCAGCAAAACGCAATCCGAATACAGCCTTGTATATTAGCATGGGCGATCTCGTAGATAATGGGGAGCAGGCATATCAATGGCGCACTTGGTTAAATTCGATTAAACCATTAAGTGCTAATGTACCGTTATCAACGACTTTAGGCAACCATGAGATGTATACATTAGATTGGAAAATGCGTGAGCCTTATGCGTATTTGAATTACTTCGCTGTACCACCTAATGGGAATGAAACCTTTAATCGACGTTATTATTCCTATGATTTTGGCGATGTACATTACGTTGTATTAGATACGATGTTATATGAAAGTAATCATGAGGACAATCATGATACGCATCATCCTGATTTATACGATGTACAGGTTCAATGGTTACGCCAAGATCTTGCAGCTAATACGAAAAAATGGACTGTCGTTCTTATGCATAGAGATTCATTCCAATATGCCTTTGACCGACCAGGTGCAAGTCGAGATGTTGGTTTCGATGACGAGGGTGTATTATTTATGCCTATCTTCGATGAATTTAATGTGGACTTAGTCTTATCTGCTCATTTACATACATATCGCAACCGCGGTCATGTGCGAAACTTTGATCGAGACCCATCTGGTCCATTATATATTCTTACAGGAATAGCTGGTGATGCACGACGTCCTAAGTGGAAGCAACATCCTTTAGATGTATATGTAGCACCTCAGCCTGAAACGAATAATTATATGTCTATGACAGTGACACCGAATAAGCTGATTGTAAAATCATTTTTACCTGACGGCACTCAGCTTGACGAATCAGTCATTGAAAAATAAGAAAAGACACCTTCTTTGGAAGGTGTCTTTTTTGTCTATTTTTCTCTAATCAAAGGTAGCAAGAATCTATGAGTAAAATTGATTTACAATATAACAAATAAAAATACAGTAGATTTGTATAAATACTTGCTAATTATGGTAGGTAGTATTATAATACGTGTATAGATTATAAAAATGCACAAAATATGTATAAAATATACATACAGTGTATAAAGGAGATAGAGTAATGAATGCATTACAAGATTTAATAAAAACTTATGCCTCCCAATATAAAGAACAAGTTGTGGAATGGCGCCGACATATTCATAGCCATCCAGAGTTATCTGGTGAAGAGAAACATACATCTTTATTTATTCAAAAGGTGCTTGGTGAACTAGGAATTCCCTTTGTAAACGATATTTCTGATTATGCTGTTATCGGTAAGATAGAAGGTGCTCATACAGGCCCTGTTATTGCATTGCGTGCCGATATGGATGCGTTACCCATACATGAAATAACAGGCTTGCCCTTTGCTTCACAAAATGAAGGTGTTATGCATGCCTGTGGTCATGATAGCCACATGGCAATTTTACTTGGTGCAGCGGCGATTCTACAATCTATTAAAGATCAATTACATGGGACCGTGAAACTCGTATTTCAACCTTCAGAAGAAGAAGCTTTATTTCCAGGGGCTCAAGGTATTGTCGATAGCGGCATCCTCGACGATGTGGATGAGATATATGGACTTCATGTGTGGCCTCAATTGCCAGTGGGAACTGTAGGTCTTAAAAAAGGTAATCTCATGGCTGCATCCGATCACTTCCTCGTACACATTAAAGGGAAAGCTACTCATGGTGCAGAACCTCATAATGGGGTAGACGCAATTGTAGCAGCCGCAAACTGGATTGTAAATGTGGAATCCATGGTGGCTCGCGAAACGAATCCCATGGAAAATCTCGTGTGTACAATTGGAGTGATTAATGGTGGTGATCGATACAATGTGGGCTGTGGTGATGTGTATTTTGAAGGTACTTGTCGTACCTATGAACCAGAAAAACGTGATTATATTGAGCGACGTTTGGGTGAAAGCTTACAGGCCCTAGATGTGATGTTTAAAACGGAAAGCACTTTGGATTATAAACGTGGTCATGGTGCTACTATCAATAATCCAGAGGTTATCGATTACGCCACATCTATCGTAGAAAAATATTTTGGCAAAGAAGCGGTGGTACATCCTGAATTTCCGTCTATGACGGCAGAAGACTTCTCTGCCTATCTTCATAAAATCAAAGGTGCTTTTCTTTGGTTAGGCACTGGCTTTGAAGGCAATCCAGCCTTGCATAATGCAGCTTTCACCATCGATGAAAGTATCCTTGAACCAGGTATCACAATGATGGCTGCTATTGCCGCCGAATTTTTACAAGAAAAGTAGTTAAATAAGTAGTTTGAAATAAGAGGTTATCATGAAAAGTTTACAACATACATCATTTAAAACAATGCTTCAATACGCACCAGAAGAAATTAAATACTTCTTGGACTTAGCAGCTAAATTAAAAGCAGATAAAAAAGTGGGCAAAGAAATCAAAACATTAGTAGGTAAAAACTTTGCATTAATTTTTGAAAAAGACTCAACACGGACACGTTGTGCTTTTGAGGTAGGGGCTGCGGACCAAGGTGCTCATACAACATATCTTGGCCCTACAGGTTCCCAAATGAATAAAAAAGAATCCTTAAAAGATACAGCTCGTGTTCTAGGATCTATGTATGATGCTATCGAGTTTAGAGGTTTTGATCAAGCCGATGTAGATACATTAGCTGATTATTCTGGCGTACCTGTTTGGAATGGGCTTACCGATATGGATCATCCTACACAAACATTAGCAAATTTCTTAACCATACAAGAAAATATCGATAAACCGTTGAATAAAATTTCCTTTGCTTATGTTGGACACGGTCAATCAAATATGTGCAATGCCTTGATGAGTGGTGCCGTTAAAATGGGGATGGATTTCAGACTCATTGGCCCTAAACAATACTGGCCAGCTGGTCCATTCTACGAAGAGTGCTTAAAAGTGGCTAAAGAAACGGGTGCTACTATTACTTGCACAGATGATGTAGCTGAAGGCGTTAAAGGCTTAGATGTTATTTACACTGGTGTGTGGGTAACGATGGGTGATACTTACGATATGTGGGAGGAACGTATCAATACCTTTAAACCATTCCAAGTAAATGGAGAAATGATGGTATTAACTGGCAATCCGAACACGAAGTTCTGCCACTGTTTACCTGCGTTCCACAACACAGAAACACAAGTAGGTAAAGATATTTATGAACGGTTTGGCATGAATGGCATTGAGGTGACCGAAGAGGTATTCGAAGGTTCAAACTCTTTAGCGTTCCAAGAAGCAGAAAATCGTCTCCACACGATTAAGGCAGTTATGGTTGCTACCTTTGGAGATTATCCATTGAAATAAATTCATCCTCCTAAATGGTGATGAATTGTATAGTTTGTTTCCTATTTATATTGGATAAAGGGCTATATAAATAGGTGTGAGTCACCAATAGGTGAGAAGTGAGGTTTATTATGACACCCCATAGAGTATTTATTGTTGGTCATGAAGGCACAACTGGTCTTAGAATTCATGAACGATTATCCGATCGAAAAGATATAGAGCTCTTAGCGACTGCTGATGAGGATCGCAAAAATGTAGAGGCCATTAAAGTGGTTGCAAAAAAAGCGGATCTTGTATTTCTTTGCTTACCTGATGTGGCCTCTAAGGAAATTATGGCCGCTATTGGTGATTTTCCATGTAAGGTTATTGATACTTCTACAGCGTTTAGAACTACAGCTGGTTGGGCATATGGGTTCCCAGAACTTGGTGAAAGCTACAAAACATCTATTGCAACTAAAAAACATATTGCAAATCCTGGCTGTCATGCGAGCGGTATGATTGCTTGCATAGCTCCTCTTGTAAAAGCAGGACTCGTGCCAGTGGATTATCCTTTCACCATTACATCTTTAACAGGTTATAGCGGTGGTGGCAAGAAGATGATTGACCAATATGAAAGTAGTCCTAAGGACTATTTCCTTTATGCTCCACGTCAATATGGGCTTGGTCAAGAACATAAACATTTACCCGAAGTACAACATGTATGCGGCCTTAGTGAAGCTCCAATTTTTATGCCAATTGTTGATGATTACTACTCTGGAATGGAGGTTACCGTAGGTATTCATAGTCGTTTATGTCATAAACCTGTTTGTATTGATAAGGTACAACAAACGTTAGAATACTTTTACAAAGATAGTACAATCATTACGGTTGCACCATTTACTGAAAATAGCAATAGCGGTATGTTAAACGCTAATCAATTAAGCAATACGGACAGCATGAAAATCAATGTCACTGGTAACGATGAACGCATTATGGTTCATGCCATTTTCGATAATTTAGGTAAAGGTGCATCAGGTGCCGCCGTTCAATGTATGAATATCGCATTGGGCTTACCAGAAAATACTGGTTTAGTATTAGATTAGAGAGGGAACTATGAAGGATGTAACAAATGCAATGCGGGCGCATATCTTAACGGCGGCCGTTCCATATATAAAACAATACACAGATCAGTACGTTGTCGTTAAATACGGTGGCAATGCCATGGTGGATGAAGAGTTAAAGAAATCTGTCATGAAGGATTTACTATTACTTCGATTAGTGGGGGTAAAAGTTGTGCTCGTTCATGGTGGTGGTCCAGCTATTAATAGCACCTTAGAGGCGATGCAAATTGAATCACATTTTGCTAATGGATTACGTGTTACCGATGAAGCAACGATGGATGTTGTACAAATGGTGCTAGCCGGTAAGGTGAATAAAGGGCTCGTGGCGGATTTAACGGATCTTGGTGGCAAAGCTGTTGGCCTTTGTGGCGTAGATGGCAACATGATTCAAGTTCATAAACAAAACGAAGAACTTGGTTACGTAGGTTATATTGATACTATTGATACGAGCATTATCCATGACGTAATTAGCCGTGGCTATATTCCAGTTATTTCTTCTATCGGCATGGGAGCCGATGGCAAGATATATAATATTAATGCGGATACCGTAGCCGCAAAGATTGCAGGCGCTCTCAAGGCGGAAACAATGGTGGCTATGACCAATATTGATGGTGTACTGCGAGATGTGCATGATCCAGATTCTTTAATTTCTAAAATTACGATGGCCGAGGCCGCTCAGTTAAAAGTGGATGGTGTCATTGCAGGCGGTATGATTCCAAAGGTAGATTGCTGCTTAGAGGCCATAGAAGCTGGGGCACAAAAGGTATTTATCATCAATGGTGAAATTCCACATGCTATTCTTATCGAGTTATTAACCGATGAAGGCCTTGGCACCATGTTTGTTGCTTAATATAGTAAACATAATACGGGTAATCATCTATTGGGTATCTTTTACATAGATAGACGACGGCATGACCGTACATTTGGAGGATATAATGAGTAATGCAATCGATTTTGAAAAACAAGATAAAGAATATATAGCCAATACGTATGGTCGGTTCAACGTATGCTTTCAAAAAGGGAAGGGGTCCCTTTTGTGGGACGTAGATGGTAAAGAGTACATCGACCTTGGCTCTGGTATTGGCGTAACGGCTTTTGGTGTTGACGATGATGAGTGGACTGACGCTGTTACTAAGCAGTCTCATGCGTTGAATCATATTTCTAATTTATACTATTCTTTGCCACAGATTGAACTAGCGAAACAGCTCTGCGCGAAAACGGGGATGAAAAAGGTGTTTTTCTCTAACTCTGGTGCGGAGTCTAACGAATGTGCTATTAAGGCAGCTCGTAAATATAGCCATGATAAATACGGAGAAGGTCGTCATGTAGTTGTTACCTTGGTCAATAGTTTCCACGGTCGTACTATTACCACCTTGTCTGCTACAGGACAAGATGTATTCCATCAACATTTCTTCCCATTTACGGAAGGCTTTATTCACACACCAGCTAATGATATTGATGTGGCTTTGAAAGTCCTTGCTAATCCAGCTGTTTGTGCCATCATGATGGAACCTATCCAAGGTGAAGGTGGGGTTATGCCCTTAGATAAAGAGTTTGTCCAAGCGGTAACAAAATATGCGCATGAACACGATCAACTGGTACTCATCGATGAGGTACAAACTGGTAATGGTCGGACTGGCAGCTTATATGCATACCAACAATTTGGTATCGAACCAGATGTGGTATCTACTGCAAAAGGTTTGGCCGGAGGGCTACCCATGGGTGCCACCTTATTCAATGAAAAGATGCAATATGTATTAAATGCTGGTGCTCATGCTACTACTTTTGGAGGTAATCCAATCTGCGCGGCTGCAGGTAATACCATCATTAGTCGTTTAACTCCTGAATTTCTCGATTCTGTAAAAGCAAAAGGGGAATACGTAAAGGAGACCTTAACTGATAAACCTGGTGTCATTGGTGTTAGCGGTATGGGACTCATGCTTGGCATTGAAACTACGGTTGATGCTAAAACCGTTATAGAGAAATGCATTGAAAAAGGTGTTGTATGTTTATCTGCTAAAAATAAGGTACGTCTTTTACCAGCCCTTAATATTCCACAAGAGCAACTAGAAAAAGCGATTGCTATTTTAGCGGAAGTGATTGAAGAATTAGCCGTAAAATAAGAATTCGTCTAGCTTTCATAAATATCGTTTACTATAGTTATGTAACATTGAACTATGGAAATAAACCGATGATTATATAGACTTTAGTCCGTATTCGTGTTACCCTAGAAGAAATAGTCTATATTGGAGGAGTAAATATGAATACAGAATCCTTACGTAATGAAGTATTGGTTCCAGCGGTAGCAAAAACGTTGGACATTGCGGCAAAAGCAAAACCTACAAAAGAAGAACTTATCACAACGGCAAAAATCACTGCTGCTGTGACAGTTGCAACGGCTATTGTATCCTTAGCGGTACAAGCGGTATTGCGCAACCGATAAGAAACTAAGAAAACGACATGGCGTTGCCTGTCGTTTTCTTTTACTTTTACCATGTTATTCCTAGTAATGTTGGGATTTAGTGAGGAGGCGATATCATGCATAGTCGCGATTTAATAGAGCAATATAAAGGCTACGTGCAAGATTGGCGTAGATATTTTCATAAACATCCAGAGCTTAGTAATGAAGAGTTTGAAACGACGAAGACCTTGGCTAAAGAGCTAGAGTCTATGGGCGTAGAGGTTCATGTAGATACAGACCGTGGTATCGGATTAATCGGCATTATTCATGGTTCTAAGCCTGGCAAAGCCATTGCGTTACGTGCTGACATCGATGCATTGCCTGTTCATGAACATAATGCAGTAGATTATAAATCTGAAGTAGAGGGTAAAATGCATGCCTGCGGTCATGATGGACATATGGCTATTTTACTAGGTGCGGCAAAGATGCTAATGTCTATGAAAGACCGCATCGAAGGCGATGTATATTTAGCATTTCAACCTGCGGAAGAAACTGGAGCAGGGGCTCCGGATTTCATTAAGTTTGGCGATTGGTATGATAAGGTAGATGCTATCTTTGGAGGGCATGTGTGGATCGATTTGCCAGCGGGTCTTGTGTCTGTTGAGGAAGGTCCTCGTATGGCTGCAAGTAGCCAAATTACTATTAACGTAAAAGGCAAACAAGGTCATGGTGCGCAGCCACACCAAGCGGTCGATGCTATCGTGGTGGCTAGTGCCATCGTTATGAATTTGCAAACTGTGGTTTCTCGTAATGTGAGTGCCCTTGATTCCGTCGTTGTTACGATTGGCAATATTCACTCTGGCTCAGAATGGAATGTCATTCCTGGGGAAGCTTCCATGGGCGGTACGGTTCGTTTCTTTGATCCAAACCAAGAACAATACATTGTCGATACTATTCGCCGCATTGTGGAACACACTGCAGAAGCCTATGGAGCGACTGCTACATTAGAATATATAAAAAAAGTGCCTCCTACTATTAATGATCCTGAATCCAGTGAACTTGCAGAACGTGTCGTTATTGATACATTAGGTGAGGACAAGCTTTCTAAGATGCGTAAAGTAATGCCTGGAGAAGATTTTGCATGGTATTTACAAGATAAATCAGGATGCTTTGCCTTTATTGGTATTCAAAACCCTGAAGTAGAAGCTACATACGATCATCATAATAATAGATTTAATATGGATGATACCGTATTATCTGCAGCATCTGCGGTGTATACTGAATATGCAATTCAGTGGTTAAAAGAACATAACTAAAATTCTATGTAAGAGGTTCTTATGAATATAGTTATATGTCTCATTATTATTGCTATAACAGGCATATTATTGATGAAGCGCTATCAACCACAGCCTATTTTGATTGGCATGGGAATCCTCATGATGTTCATCGCTTATGAGGGAAAATGGATTGATGCCATATTAGTTGATGGTCAATCTACAGGGGTTCTTATATTTGATGCCATGGATATCGTAAGGATAACGACATCTAATAATATAGTTAATTTGGGCCTTATGATTATGACTTGTGCAGGCTATGCAAAATATATGGAATATATTGGGGCAGGAACGCGACTCGCAGATACTTTTATCCGCCCTTTATATCGCCTTAATCGACCATATATTGTGTTAGCCCTTATGTTTTTACTCAATATGGGATTAGCTATTTGTGTTCCCAATCCTTTGAGTCTTGCTCTCCTCATGATGGTCACAATGTATCCTGTTTTAGTTCGATTAGGTGTAAGTCCTGTAGGGGCGGCTGCAGTTATTGCTACGGGACACCTTATGGATGTAGGACCTGGGGCGGTGTCTACTTTATTGATTGCAAAGGTATTAAATATTCCTGTGCCAAACTATTTTGTAGGCTATCAGTTGAGGATTTATTTCTTAGTTGCTATTGTGACTGCCATAGCGCACTTCTGGTGGCAGAGATATCGAGATCGAATTGATGGCCCTATGGATGTAAATGATCTTGAAAGCATTCCTAAAGCGCCTATTGGTCCCAAGCTATATATGATATTCCCATTATTACCATTGTGTTTTATCTTAGGCTTTAGCCAGTATGGTTTTTCTGGTGTAAAGATGAATGTTACTCTTGCCATGATGCTTGCCTTTGGCATTGCTCTAATGACAGAATTAATTCGTCATCGAAATCTGAGAACTGTACTTAAGAGCACCACAGTTTTCTTTGAAGGTATGGGGAATCAGTTCTCTTATGCAGTGACTCTTATTATAGGGGGGCAAATCTTTGCGCAAGGTTTGGTTAGCCTAGGCCTTATTGATTCGTTAGTTAGTACACTTCAAACACTATCCTTAAACTCTATTGGACTTACCTCTATTCTTGGAGGGGGTATGCTAGGACTTAGTATGGTTACAGGTAGTAACGTAGCACCATTATTCACATTAGTTCCACTAGTACCTGATATTGTATCTAATCTTAGCCTTGATCCGATTACCACTATGCTTGGCATGCAAAATGGAGCTAGCCTTGGTTTGTTCTTAAGCCCAATTAGTCCAGTTATGGTTGGTGTAGCTGGTGTAGCTCATATTAAATCGGTAGATTTACTTAGACGCACGGCTGTGCCAGTTCTTGTGGCATTACTTACAAGTTGTGCGGGAATATGGGTGCTTTTTTAATTTTAATTTAAATTTACAAAACCCTCTTTACATGTTTTGTAAAGAGGGTTATTATATTCCAATATTAAATCATATGTAATTAAAATGGTTTCCTGTTAAAGTACAAGTTTTAGTGCTTTGCGGATAAAAAGGGCCTTTCTTCGCCGGACGGTTCTAGAAGCCAGAAAGGATGTAATGAACGATCAAGTTTCTATTTCAACAGCAAATATTCGTGGTGCTTTTGGGGCATTTTTTATCCCTGGTATGTACACAGCTTTATGGGCTGGTTTTGTGCCATATTTAAAAGCAAAGCTTAGTATTGGTGAAGATGTATTAGGTTCCATGATTTTGTTGCTCGGTGTAGGTTCTTGTTTATCCATGGCTATAGCAGGTAAGCTTGTAGAAAGCTTTGGGTGTAAGAGAGTCGTTTTGTTAGCTAGCTTTATTGGTATGGTATCTCTTGCCATCGTTACTATGTGTCCTACTATTGCTACAACAACAGTAGCCCTGTTCTTTTTTGGTATTGGTGTAGGCCTTAGTGGTGCTTCTGCTAATTTACAAGCTATCCTAACAGAAAAGGTGAGCAAAAAACATTTAATGGGCGCCTATCACGGTGGCTGGAGCTTAGGTGGTTTTGCTGGTGCCGGTGTTTTGCTCGTGCTTTTAAAAATCTTATCGCTGCCTGTTAATCAAAGTATTTGGGGACTTCTCATCGTACTATTTATTGCGATGGTTGTAGTTAGCCAATTTATGTTGACCTTTGGTAGTGATCCAAATGCAAAGGTTACTAAAAAATCTAAAAGCCCATTGTCCTTTCATCCAATCGCTCTTATTTTTGGTTTATTGTCCTTTGTTTCTTACTTGGTAGAAGGTGCTGTAGGGGATTGGAGTGCATTATATTTATTTGAAGATAAAGGGATTGTTATTGAAGAGGCTGTCATGGGTGTAATGCTCTTTAATGGTACTATGTGTATAGGCCGTTTGCTTGGTAATAGATTAGGTAAACACTTAACATCAAAGCAAGTTGTTGTTGGTGGCTACTTACTTGGCTCTATTGCGATGGGGCTTATCGTGTTCTTGCCAGGTCATGCATCCATGTATACTTACTTATTATTGGGTATTTCATTAGCTATGATAGTACCAAACCTATTCTCTGCAATGGGGGAACAAAATGTCATTCCTATGACACAAGCGGTCGCAACATCCACAATGCTCGGTTATATGGGTATTTTGATGGGACCTGCCTTAATTGGTTTCATTGCGCACGGTACAAGTCTTACAGTAGCATTTATCGTATTGACTATATTGCTTGTTGTAAGTGCAGGTATTGGTAAATACGCATACCATTTAATGAGTAAAGACTGTGGTCTTAGTGAAGAACAAATTTAATAGCCTATAATTAAGGAGCTACGATTTTCGTATCGTAGCTCCTTTTTCATATTTTTATATTTTATGTATTTCTCGCATTAAAAAGCCACAGGTCTAGAACCTGTGGCTTTTAGAACTATCATTATATATTGATTAGATTAGCGATCGCCATTGAAGATGGAGTTTTTAACAAGCACATAGTCTACTTTGCGGATGGCTTGTAGAGTCGTACCGCCAGCGTAAGAAATAGCGGATTGTAAATCTTGTTCCATTTCAGTTAATGTATCGAAGATAGAACCTTTGGAATCGATGAAGATTTTTTTACCTTCTACATTTTTGCGTTCCCCTTTTTGGAACTCAGAAGCGGAACCAAAGTATTCTTTTACAGCTTTGCCGTCAACAATCTTTTCTTCCCCTGGGGATTCCTCGTGACCTGCAAAGAGGGAGCCAATCATAACCATAGTAGCACCAAAGCGAATGGATTTTGCGATGTCGCCATGGTCACGAATACCGCCGTCAGCGATGATAGGTTTAGTAGCTGCTTTTGCGCACCAGCGAACAGCCGCTAATTGCCAGCCACCAGTACCAAAGCCAGTTTTCAATTTTGTGATACATACTTTACCAGGACCGATGCCTACTTTAGTCGCATCAGCACCAGCATTTTCTAGTTCACGAACTGCTTCTGGAGTGCCTACATTACCAGCGATAATGAAGGTTTCAGGTAAGTTCTTTTTTATGTATTGAATCATTTCGATGACCGCATTGGAATGACCATGTGCAATATCAATAGTGATATATTCTGGGGTTAAGTTTGCTTTCTTAAATTCATCAACTAAAGCAAATTCTTCAGCTTTTACGCCGATAGAAATAGAAGAATATAGGTTAAGGTCGTGCATGCGTTTTACAAAGTCCATACGACGTTCTGGTTGGAAACGATGCATGATATAGAAATACCCTTCACGAGCTAATTTTTCAGCCAACTCTTCGTCGATAATAGTTTGCATATTAGCAGGTACTACTGGCAAGCGGAATGTGCGTTTACCTAATTTTACATGTGTATCACATTCGCTACGACTGGAGACAATACATTTGTTAGGAATCAATTGCACGTCTTCATAATCAAAGATGTTAGTTGTATTAATCATAGTTTCTATATCTCCTTCGAGTATTACATATTGAACCTGTACCATTATACAAGAGACTCATAAAATTTTCAATACGTTCCGAATATTTTGTTTGGTATAAGGGATAAACTGTAGTACAATACAAGTAGATTGTATAAATAATATATTCATTTATAGATATATGGTAAAAGGAGGTTGATTAATGTGGAACAGTCTAAAACCCGTATGCTTGCTGAAGCTGGCGTAGCAATTGCCATTGCTCAAGTGTTGTCATTTATTACGATTTTTCATATGCCACAGGGAGGCTCTATTAAGGCGGCAGCTTTGGTACCACTCATGATTTACGCATATCGTTGGGGCGGAACACGAGGTATCTTCGTAGGTGTTGTATATGGTATATTACACTTTATTTTAGGCTTTAAATCATCTGTTCATTATTTAAGTATTGTATTAGACTACTTGGTTGCTTACGGTGCTATTGGCGTTTGTGGTTACTTTAAAGATTCTCTTTCTGGACTTATCACTGGATCCATCGTAGGTATTGTATTGCGTTGGGGGGCATCTGTTACGAGCGGTGCTGTGGTCTTTGCTAGCTATGCTCCGCAAGGGCAGAATCCTTGGGTTTATTCCATGATTTATAATGCATCCTATATGGTACCAGATGGGCTTTTAAATATTGCAGTTTTACTATTCATCTACCAAGGTGTTAAACGAGGTTTACAACGTCGTGGATAAATTAGGTTTAATTATTTTGGCTGGAGGACTCAGCACTAGAATGGGGCAACCTAAGGCTTTGTTGTCTTGGATTAATGGTGAAAGTCTTATATCTCATGCCCTTCGTAAGGGCTTAGATGCAGATGTTCAAGATATTCTTATCTCCATTGGTGATGACGAGCAATTAGGACTTGCTATACAGACTCATATTATAGATACATTATCGAACGATGAGAAAAATAAGGTTTCTATTGTTCGTGATTCTGTTGGGCGATGCGGACCTTTAGGGGGGCTGTATAGCACTCTAGCGGTTGGTACTAGTTCTGCTTATGCAGTAATGGCAGTAGATATGCCATTCATGGAAATGGATTTGTATTATGATTGGCTCTATCAAGTAGATCATAATGATTGGAATGCCATTGTCCCATATAGTGAAAGTGGTAAATCTGAGCCGATGGCCGGTATTTATAGGCCATATATTGCGTCCTTAATTCAATCTATTCTTGTTGGCGAAAATGTATCCTTGCATCATGCTCTTGACGTCATTGGGCATGTTGAGTCCATTGATGCTACTGACTATAGCTGGGAATTAAGTAATATTAATCGCTTTGAAGATTATCAATGGGCGCGAGCTTTGGCGGAAAATGAATTTCGCCGTGTACCTTTAATTAGTGTGGTCGCATCAAAACGTAAAACAGGTAAGACAACTGTTGTAACGCGTCTTGTGTCTGAGTTACAAAAAATCGGTTTATCCGTTGGTGTTGTCAAAAGCGATAAACATGGCTTTCAGATGGATCATGAGGGAACAGATACAGATCTTGCTTATAAAGCTGGGGCTGATGCGGTTGCTATTGCAGGGCCTACTGAAACAGCGATTCGCATACGTACAAAAGAACAATCAAATCTGTATGAAATATCACAGTTTATGCCCGTAGATATAGTTATACTAGAATCACGGTCTCAAGGGATTGCCCCTATTATAGAGGTTACCCAAGAGGGACATACGGAAGAGCTTATCTCGGATTCCATGGACCGAGTGGCGACGATAGAAATTGGTAAGTTAGATCAAGACGTACCTGAATTGGTACGTCACATACAGGAAATGATGAGGAGTTTAAATGGCCGTCGTTACTGTTGAGAAGGCGCTCCAATTGTGGGATGAAGCCTTACAAACGCAAGTTCATAAAGTTGAAACAATAGATGTTAAGGCTGCGAAGGGGTACGTGTTAGCAGAGGACATTATTGCACCCACAGACGTACCTGCATTCCCAAAATCTGCTATGGATGGTTATGCCATCGCCTACGAAGAAGGTCGTAATGAATATATCGTTGACGGTATCATTGGTGCTGGTGTTGTATGGGAACATCCCGTAGACGTTGGTCATGCGGTGCGTATTATGACTGGTGCACCGGTACCAGATACATGTGATACTGTCATCATGCAAGAACAAGTGGTTGGCACTGGTGAACCACAAACTACAATTACGATTCAAGGCAAATATCATTGTGGTGATCATATTATTCCACAAGGTGAGGAGTGTGTTGCCGGCACCATTGTGATCCCACGTGGTACAGAGGTAACATCTACAGTACAAACCATTTTGACGGGGCTAGGTATGACGGAAATATCTGTTAATGCCATGCCTCGTGTATTAGTTCTTACCTCTGGCCATGAGGTTATTGAACCTGGTGAAAGTTTAACACCTGGTAAAATCTACAACTCTAATCGAGCTATGATCTGTGGGCTCTTGGAGGATTTAGGTTTTCATAAGATAACACATTATCATGTAAGTGATGCTCCGGAGGAGTTAGACTCTGAAATCAACCATGTGTTGAAGCTTAGTGAAGAAGCAGATGTTATTATCAGTTCTGGTGGTGTGTCGGTAGGCCTTTTCGATACGATGCCTCTTATTTATGAAAAACTAGGAGCAAAATCTATCTATGCCCGTATTCAAATGCGACCGGGTGCAGCATCTTATGGTGCGGTTACCCCAAAAGGTCAGATTATCTTTGGTTTGTCCGGTAATCCAGGGGCTGCCTTTAATGGGTGGCATTTAATCGTAGCACCAACCTTGAAACGCTATAAAGGTTTGGCAAACTGGACTACACCAGTGGTGGCCTGTGTTATGGATTCGGAAATTTTTAAACGCAATGCTTTTGATCGCTATGTACAAGGTAAAGTAATCTTCGGTGGTGGCGCGCCACGCTTTGTGGCTAATCGTCACTTTAACAGTAGTAGCATGTTAGGCTTATATACGGTTAATGCTTTGGCGTGTATTCCGAGAGGCGTACATGAGGTACGGCCTGGCGATACTTTTGATGTGTATCTATTAGGACTGCTACCTGCGATTTAAATTATATGAGATTAATATTTATAGACGTTTAATATTTCAAAATTTAGGATGTTACATATCTGTAATATTTAGTGATAATAATAAGACGAGGTCTCTCTAGAGGTCTCGTCTATTTGTTATATAAAATTATTTCAATTCTGTTGCTATAGGTACTGAAATTAAATCTCAATTAACTTATAATAAAGTCAACAAAAGGACAGTCCTTTTAATTATATTAATTGAGTTTTGACAAAATTTTATTTCAATCTACTTTTTAATTATTTTTACTATCAAATAGTTATATAAGGAGTGATTTCTATGAGTAAGACTTTCACAAAAAATATCCCAGTCAACGAAATTTTACATCTAGGCGATTGTTTAGAGTATAAAGAAGGGCAAGTGATTAGTATTACGATTGCCCAAAATGAACGCCTCAGTATTACCTTATTTGCGTTACCAAAGGGCGAAGAAATCTCAACGCATATAATTGTAGGCGATGCGATTGTGCAAATCCTCGATGGAGAGGCACATATCGTCGTCGGTGATGTGGAACACAATGTGAAAGCTGGTGAAACATTGATCATGCCTTCTGAAGTCCCTCATAGCCTCGATGCCCAAGAAAACTTCAAGATGCTGTTGACCGTTGTTAAATAAATATATCATAATAAATGCATCCCTTAGATTATAAGGGGTGCATTTTTAATGCGTTGAGAGAGGTCGAATGTATGAATGTCGTTGAACAGTATAATTTAACTTTACAAATAGAAGTTCTAAAAGAACAAAGCGCGGAAACATTAGCGCGTCTCTGTAACTTAGTTGAGGAGAGTGACACTAGTGACTGTGTAGAGCTATTAAAAGCGTATTCTCATATTGTAAATACAGAGTTATATTTAGCCACGTCTATACATGAGTTAGACGTTCTAAAATCAGATATGGTAGACCTTGAAAGCAATATTAAAGAGTCATTAGCACAAGCTTCTCATGACATTAGTGATGTTAAAGCTGTTAAAGAGACTAGTGATGTACAAGCTATTGAATCCTATAGCTCTGAAGACTTTGATAAGGCCTTAGAACGTACCATTGATTTCTTAACGTTTAATAAAAATATATCTAGTACACCTCGTGCTGTTATTTTAGGTGGTCAAAGTGGAGCCGGGAAAACCACAATTCATCGTGTGAAAATGCTAGAGTCAAAAGGTAATTATATTATCATTGATGGCGATACATACCGTGCTCAACACCCGTATTTTAGAGAGTTACAAGAAAAATATGGTGTTGATAGTGTAGATTACACAAAAATGTTTGCAGGTAAGATGGTAGAGGCTGTAATTGATAAATTAAGCTCTTTAAAATACAATTTAATTATTGAAGGCACATTACGTTCCGCCGCAGTACCAATTAATACAGCTACATTATTAAAATCTAAAGGCTATACCGTCGACTTTTGTTTGATTGCTACTAAGCCAGAGTTATCTTATTTGACGACGCAATTGCGCTATTTAGAAATGATGATTGTGGATCCTTTACAAGCGAGAGCCACTCCTAAAGATCATCATGATGGAATTGTAAAATCCTTGGTCGCTAATATTACTGAACTAGAACAGAGTGGAGTCTTTGAAACTATTCAAGTGTATAAACGTGATTTAGAACAAGTATATAATTCAAAATTATGTACTGAATCTGTTGGAACTGTTGTAGACCAAATTTTATTTGGTCCTTGGACTCAAGATGAATCGGCCTTGTTAGAAGAGAGTAAATCACAGGAACAGGAGTTAAGAGCGAAATTACCTTAGGGAGTAAAAGTGTAATGGATTACTTCGACTATTCATATAAACATAATTACATAGAGTTTAGTAGCAACATATATCGAGTTGGCACATACCATTACAACTGGCATAGTGAGACGGAGATTGTTATTTTATTAAAAGGCCAAATGGAGATGAGTTGTAATGGTGAGACATTTACGATGGAACCACTTGATGTGGTCATTATCTCTCCTCAAGTGGGACATGCCACATTAGCTCTGGAAGAGGATGTCATTGCCTTTGTCATTCATGTAGGAAATGAATTTTACCAACAGTATGATCCAGATTTTGGCGCCTATCAATTTGTATTGCGTTCAGATAATAGTACTCGTCACAATCAATTCTTTACAACCTTACGGCATCATGCAGCTATGACGATGTTATTGATGACTAAAGGTGAAAGCCCGGTACATCGAATGTGGATAGAGCATCATTACTTAGCGTTGGCTGGGGATGTATTTAGAGAGTTTGATCCCATTAAAAAGGTTCATGAAAATGCTAGACCTGGTGATATGAAACCCGCAACGTTCGATAAAATGATTGCCTATATTGATGAGCATTATGAGCAGAAAATAGAGTTGGAAGATATTGCAAAAATTGGGGGCTATAATGTTGCCTATACATCTCAGTTCTTTAAAAAGCAAATGGGGATTTCATTTGTTGAGTATGTATTGAGGTTAAGAATCCGTGACGCTACTGTTCGCTTAGCTGGTACGGATGAGGCTGTCGCAAGAATTGCAAGCGATTGTGGATTTGCAGATGTGAAAGCCTTTAATGTGGCTTTTAAAAAACACTTTAATATGACTCCCACAGAATATCGTAAGCAAGTCAAAAGCATTGGGCGTAAAACCGTCTTACAAGATTGGAAAGAAATTATTTCTGTAGACAATCAAGATGTTCTTGATGTATTGCATTCATTCTTGTCGTATGAAGATGATTCCCGAGCTAAGAGTGAATTGGAATTTATGAGCAAAAAATTGGAATCTTTGAAAGAAAAGTTAGCAGATGTAGTAAAGGATTTATAAAGGTATTTTGTTATATCTCTATGGCAACTAGATTCTTATAGTAACTAATTCTTATAGTAGCTAATTCTTTTAGTAGCTATATTCTTGTGATAAGAGTTTGGTAAGCAAATTATTTTGATGAATTTATGACACATATAGAAAGATTAGAATTGGGTAAATTTCTATATCAAAAAACCCTATAAAGTTATTGAAAAAGCACTACTGTTGATAAGTAGTGCTTTTTTATATGTATTTTCCGGGTGAATTTATATATTGTTATAGTCCCAAAATACAATAAATCGAGAGAAATCTATCTTTTTTCGTTGATTTTAATATAAAAATTATCTTTTAATTTGGATAGTTATATTCACTAAACTGAGTAGAATATATCTCATCAGGAGTAAAAAAATTAGTAAGTTATAATTTTGGAGGATATATGAATCAAGTAAAATTTATGGAAAACGTAGGTAAAGTTGCAACTGTTACTGCTGTAGCTATGTATGTATCTTATTTCCCACAAATCATGCATAACCTTGCACATCCAGGTACTGGTGATTGGATTCAACCACTTGTAGCTGCAATCAACTGTACATTATGGGTAGCGTATGGTTTGTTTAAAGAACATAGAGATATTCCAGTAGCATTAGCCAATGCACCAGGTATCTTCTTTGGTTTAGCAGCGGCTATTACAGCGGTTATGTAATTTTAAGAATAGATATATAATGCTATAGAAGCATAAAACTATAATTTATTAATATATAAAATAAGATTACTGTTGACCGTTATTAATTATATATATCATAATGAATGCATCCCTTTGATTAATAAGGGGTGCATTTTTTATGTAAATAATTGAGAGGTATTTGTTTGATTTTATGAGGGGTATTACGTTGTTATGGATTACTTTCACTATACCTATAAACACAATCATATAGATTTCAATAGTGATATATATAAGGTTAGTACATATCATTACAACTGGCACAGTGGCGTTGAAGTCTTGATCTTGTTAAAGGGCAGAATCGACATGAGTTGTAATAGTGAGGTTTTTACAATGGAACCTCTTGATACCATTATTATTTCCCCTCAAGTAGGTCATGCTACGTTGGCCTTAGAGGAGGATACAACAGCTCTTGTTATTCATGTGAGTAAGGAGTTTTTCCAATACTTTGATCCTAACTTCGGCATGTACCAATTTGTATTGCGCTCAGATAAAACTAATAGGGATAATGAATTCTTTACGTCCTTACGTTATCTTGCGGCACAAATGATGTTGTTAATGGTGAATAGTGAAAGTCCTGATCGTCAATTATGGTTGGAGAGTCACTTTTTAGCCATGACGAGTGATATATATCGTGAAATTGATGCGGTTAAGACTATCCCTATACATACAAAGCCTGCTGATATGACTGTAGCTACCTTTGATAAAATGATTGCCTATATTGATGAAAACTATAAGCAGAAGATAGAGTTAGAAGATATTGCTAAAATAGGCGGTTATAATGTGAACTATACATCTCAATTTTTTAAACGCCAATTAGGGGTTTCCTTTTTAGAGTATTTGTTGCGGTTGAGATTACGAGAGGCTACAGTTCGTTTAGCTAACTCTGAAGATGGAGTAGCACATATTGCAAGTAGTTGTGGCTTTGCAGATATTAAAGCCTTTAATGTGGCCTTCAAGAAACATTTCCATACAACACCATCTGAATATAGAAAGCAAGCAAAAGAGATGGGGCGTAAGACAAAATTACATGATTGGAAGGAAATTATTTCTACTCAGGAAGAAGATATTATAGACATTTTACAAACTTACTTACCCTATCAAGATGTCTCTATCGATAAGAATAGATTAGATGAGGCTAATCAAAAGTTACAGGATGTTAGAGACCAACTTGAGATGGTTGTAAAAAGATTACAATCATAATTTTCATTCTTATAATAACTTGTAATTAGCTATAATTTCATGATTTTGAAAATTAAATTAGGTGGATATACAATTATTAGGTATAGGTGATTTTGTATATTTGTTAATCCTATTAAAATATATGGTGAAAGAGCACTACGTTCTGATGGTAGTGCTCTTTTTTTTATAATCATATAGGTGAAATTGTATATTTTTAATGGGTTAAAAGAAAATAATTAAGGAAATTTTGTATGTGTTTGACAGACTTTCACCAATAAAAATCAACTTGTAAATTGGATAGTTATATACTGAAAAAAGAGTAGAATAGAATCATCGAAAGGAGCTAAGGTTCCGAAACAGAAATAATCACGTCTTAAATATTGAAGTCTTTTTGGAGGTTTGCGATGAGTACGAAGGAACAACAAGTACAAGAAATGACAAATAAGATAGCTAATTTCATTTCTTATATGGCAAAGGTATTGCCTGATGATGTACAAGAAAAAATTCATGAATTGGCACAGGATGAAAAAAATCCTATGGCCAAATCTATTTATGAAACAATGCAACATAATATGGATTTAGCAGCTCAGCTTAATCGTCCTTCTTGTCAAGATACTGGTGTATTACAATTTTGGGTAAAGGTTGGATCTAATTATCCCTTATTAGGAGAATTAGAAGATATTCTAAGAGAAGCAACTTATAAGGCTACACAAGAGGCTCCATTACGATTGAACTGTGTAGAAACTTTTGATGAGTTTAATACTGGTAAAAATATTGGCCTCACTGCACCTTATATTCACTGGGATATCATTTCTGGTTGTGATGATGTAGAAATCTTCCCTTATATGGCTGGTGGCGGGTGTTCCTTGCCAGGGTCAGGTAAAACATTGATGCCAGGCGAAGGCTATGAAGGTATTGCTAAGTTTGTTCTTGATTTGATGACAAGCTATGGATTGAATGCGTGTCCTCCACTATTGGTAGGTGTAGGGATTGCTACAACTATTGATACCGCTGCTGGATTATCTAAAAAAGCATTAATGCGCCCTGTATCTTCAAAAGCACCTAATGAAAAAGCGGCTTATATGGAACAATTGTTAGAAGATGGAATTAATAAGATTGGTATTGGACCTCAAGGTATGGGTGGGGATAAAACTGTTTTAGGTGTGAACATTGAACATGGTACACGTCATCCATCTGTTATTTCTTGTGCTGTTAGTGTAGGTTGTTGGAATCATCGTCGCGGCGATCTCGTATTTGACAAGGATGGTAATTGCACAGTTAAATCTCATAAAGGAGTGACATTATAATGGCTAAGAAAATATTAACTACACCTATTCAACAATCTGATTTAGCAGGCATTAAGCCAGGCGATGTGATTTATTTGACTGGGCATATTACAACCTGTCGTGATATGGGGCATCGTCGTGTGGTAGAAGAAGGTAAAACGTTACCGGTTGATGTTAAAGATGGGGCTATACTTCATGCAGGTCCAATTATTCGTACTTTAAGCGATAATGAATTTGAAGTTGTATCTGTAGGACCTACTACATCTATGAGGATGGAAAAATACGAATATGAATTTGTTAAAAAGACAGGTGTACGTCTCATTGTAGGTAAAGGTGGCATGGGTCCTGAAACAGCACGTGCCTGCAAAGACTTTGGTGCACTACACTGTGTGTTCCCTGCAGGTAATGCGGTTCTTGCTGCTACAGAAGTCGAAAAAGTAGAATCTGCTAATTGGCGTGAATTAGGTATGTGTGAGACTTTGTGGACTTTTAAGGTTAAAGAATTTGGTCCGCTTATCGTATCCATTGATGCAGACGGTAATAACTACTTTGAAGAAAAGAAAATAGAATATAATAAGAAAAAAGATGAAATATTAGACGAAATATATAAACACGTAGGTTTCATCAAATAATAAGATAAGAATAGCGATTTCTTTATATTATGAATAACTTCATAACTTGTAAATATATCTATATGAGAAATAATTATTAATAATATTGTTTTGTGATTTACAGCGTATCTTCATATAGATATACTATAAGAGTATGACTACCATGAAAGGAATTCTCATGGATTATAGTATTGCTATTACACTGGGATTTCTTGTATTTGCAATCGTAATGTTTGCATTGGAGAAAATTCCATTGTCTATTACGGCTATGATTGTGGCCGTTGGATTACATCTTTCTGGTGTATTAACTGCAGCGGAAGCTTTTAAAGGTTTCGTTGACTCTAATGTTATTTTGTTTATTGCTATGTTTATTATCGGCGCTGCTTTCTTTGAAACAGGTGTAGCTGTTGATGTTGGTAACGTTGTTAATAAATTTGCTAAAAATGAAACTATCCTTATTATTGCTATTATGATGCTTACAGGTATTATGTCTGGCTTCTTATCTAATACAGGTACTGCAGCGGTTATGATTCCTGTTGTTATTGGTATTTGCAAAAAGGGTGGTTTTAACCAAACTAAATTCTTAATGCCAATCGTATTTGCCGCTGCTATGGGGGGGAATATTTCTATGATTGGCTCTCCTGGTAATATGATTGCAAATTCTAATTTGCAAGAAGCCGGCCTTGGATCCTTTAGTTTCTTTGCTTATGGTGAAGTAGGTTTACCTATGCTTATCGTAGGTACTTTATTCTATGCATTCATTGGTAAAAGATTCTTACCTGAAGTTCCAACGCGTGAACCTGATCCAAACTATCAAAAAAATGCTGATTTCAGTCATGTTCCAGTTTGGAAAAAATGGGTAGCTGGTTTGGTATTGGTGTTGACTATCGCTGCTATGATTTTTGAAAAACAAATTGGCGTATCCTTAGCGGTTAGTGCCTGGGTAGGCGCACTTGTTATCGTAGCGACAGGAGTTATTACCGAAAACGAAGCAGTTAAGTCTATTGATATGAAGACTATTTTATTATTTGTAGGTTCCTTAGCTCTTGGCACAGCAATGGTAAAATCTGGGGCAGGTGCATATATTGCAAATCTTATTGTTGATGCTTTGGGGGATACACCTAATCCATTGGCATTATTAGCGGTACTTTTCTTCCTATCTGTATTTATGACAAACTTCATGTCCAATACAGCAGATGTTGCATTGCTAGCTCCAATCGGATTGTCTCTAGCATCTCAATTAGGTTTTGATCCTAAAGCGATTCTTGTTGCCATCGTAATTTCTAGCTCTCTTGCGTATGGTACACCTATAGGGATGCCTGCAAATACTATGGTATATAATGTAGCTGGGTATAGTTTTAAAGACTATGTAAAAGCAGGCGTACCGTTAATTGTAGTATCTGCAATTGTATCTTTAGTGTTGTTACCGATTTTGTTCCCGTTTAACCCATAATTATATAAAGGTTAGTCATACAAAACCGTCACCATAGGTGGCGGTTTTATTTTTGTACTATTGGGAGAGAATATTTTAGTAATAAGTTAATATAATGTATAGATAGGTAAGAATTGATTAGACATAAGGGCTACTTTCATATATAATAGATTACTGTAGTTGTACAAATATACATCTACAGTAGACATTGAATGTGGTTTCATAGTTGTTATATAGTTTTTGAGCTGGCCATGGTGCCGAGGAGGCTTTATGTTAAGCGATATTGAGATTGCCCAACAGAATAAAATGGAGAAGATTCAGGTTATTGCCGATAAATGTGGTTTAACACCTGATGATATTGAACAATATGGTCATTATAAAGCGAAAATTTCCTTTGATGCTATTCGCCGTTTAGAAGCTAAGCCAGATGGTAAATTGGTACTTGTTACGGCTATTACGCCAACACCGGCAGGGGAAGGTAAGTCTACAACGAGCATCGGCCTCGTACAAGGCTTACAAAAAATCGGTAAAAATGCTATCGCTACATTACGTGAGCCATCCTTAGGGCCTGTATTTGGTATTAAGGGTGGTGCGGCAGGTGGCGGTTATGCTCAAGTTGTGCCAATGGATGATATCAATCTTCACTTTACAGGTGATATGCATGCTATTACAGCGGCTAACAATTTGTTGTCGGCTATGATCGACAATCACATCCATCAAGGTAATGAATTACAAATCGATTTGCGTCAACTATCCTGGACTCGTGTTCTAGACATGAATGACCGTGCTCTTCGCAATGTGACAGTTGCACTCGGTGGTAAAGTATGTGGCTTCCCTCGGGAAGATCATTTTATGATTACTGTAGCTTCTGAAATCATGGCTATACTTTGCTTAGCTAAGGATTTAGAAGATTTGAAAGAACGTTTTGGTCGCATCGTTATCGGTTGTAACTTAGCAGGTGATCCTGTTTATGTTCATCAACTTGGTTGTCAAGGTGCGATGGCTCTCCTTATGAAAGATGCTATCAAGCCGAATCTTGTACAAACACTAGAACATACACCGGCCATCGTTCATGGTGGTCCATTCGCTAATATCGCTCATGGTTGTAACTCCATTGTAGCTACAAAACTAGGACTTAAGATTGGTGATATCGTAGTTACGGAAGCGGGCTTTGGCGCTGACTTGGGTGCTGAAAAATTCCTTGATATTAAATGCCGATACGGCGATATTTTCCCTGATGCAATCGTTATCGTAGCTACATTACGAGCTCTTAAAATGCATGGTGGTGTACCAAAACAAGAGTTGAATACAGAAAATGTTGAAGCCGTAACTAAAGGTTTCAGCAACTTACAAAAAGCAATTGAAAACATGCGTTATTTCAATGTGCCTGTATTAGTGGCAATCAATAAATTTGCTAGCGATACAGATGCAGAAATTGCTGAGTTGACTCGCCTATGTGATGAGTTTGGCGTGCCTGTAGAGCTTAATGAATGTTGGGAAAAGGGCGGCGAAGGCGGCACTGATATGGCGAAAAAAGTTGTAGAGTTACTTGAAGGCCCTAAGCCAACACCTAAATTCGTATATAAGTTAGAAGATAGTTTTGAGGACAAAGTTAATAAAATCGTTAAAACTATTTATGGTGGCGATGGTGTTATCTTTACGGACAAAGCCAAAAAGCAAATTAAACAATTAGCAGATTGGGGACTTGATCGTTTGCCTGTATGTATGGCGAAAACGCAATACTCCTTATCCGATAATCCAGCTCTTTTGGGCGCACCAACTGGCTTTACAATTACTGTATCCGATATTCGTGTTGCTAATGGGGCAGGCTTTATCGTATGTCGTACAGGTGACGTAATGGTCATGCCGGGCCTTCCTAAACGTCCTGCTGCTCTTAATATGGATATCGAAGCAGACGGCACAATTAAAGGCTTGTTTTAATAGAAAGTGTTTTTACATGAGGCTATGTTATGAAATTAGTAGAACAACGAGTAATAGATTTTGTGGCTGCTACTGCCTCTAAAGAGCCAACGCCAGGTGGTGGTGCTATTGCGGCATTGACTGCCGCAACGGGGGCGGCTTTAGCAGAAATGGTAGCAAACCTTACATTTGGTAAAAAAGGTTATGAAGCGGTTCAGACCGAAATGGAGGAGCTTCAAGCTAAAGCAGAAGCGATTCGCAAGCGCATGCTCGAATTATCTCAAGCTGATGCAGATGTATTTAATATCTTTATGAACGCCTTAGGATTGCCAAAGAATACAGATGAAGAGAAGGCTGCGCGTACAGCTGCTATTCAACAAGCATACAAAGATGCTGCTATGGTACCTTTTGAAATTGGAGAATTAGCGAATCAAATATTTGATTTAGCAGAATTAGCCTCTCGTAAGGGGAATCAAAATCTTATTACAGATGGTATTATTGCGGCTATTAATGCGCGTGCTGCGGTGAAATCGGCTTTTTTGAATGTGCGTATTAATTTATCTGGTATTAAAGATGAAAGTTTTGTAGCAGAACTAACATCTAAGATGTATGCCATTGAAAAAGATCTTGATGTTAAAGAGTCGTCTATCATAGGGTTATATGAATAATAAGAGATTATAATATAAATCGAATAATATAACCGAGCAAACTATAAAAGTTCGGGAAATAATATAAAGAGAGCCTATTAATACGTATAAAATAATAGACTCTCTTTTTTCTATTGTTATAATCCGAACGATAGTGTAAAATAAATGGGTGATATTTCGAGGTTTTATGTAGGAGACATTATGACAGATCAGAACCAAATAAATACAGTCGATAGTATGTTGCCCATACCACAGCTCTTTGCCTTTGGTTTACAGCATGTACTTGCCATGTATGCTGGAGCTGTCGCGGTACCGATTATCGTGGCACAGGCGATGAATTTACCTGTGGAGGACTTGATTCGTCTTATTACAGCAGACTTGTTTACTTGTGGCATTGCGACCTTAATTCAAACATTAGGCTTCGGTAATATAGGTGGGCGTATCCCTATGATCCAAGGTGTTACCTTTGCATCTGTCGGACCTATGACTATGATTGGGGCACAGCATGGTATGACTGCCATTTACGGCGCCATTATTGTAGCAGGTTTATTTACCTTTCTAGTAGCTCCATTCTTTAGTCGTCTAATTCGACTGTTCCCCCCTGTTGTAACGGGAACCATAATTACTCTTATTGGGATTAACTTAATGCCAGTTGCCATTAATTGGATGGGGGGCGGCGTAGGAAATCCAGAATTTGGAAGCTATACAAACATAGGACTTGGGTTTCTTACGTTCTTAATTGTTGTATTTGTATACAAGTTTGCTAAAGGTTTCTTAAGTAATCTTTCTGTATTAATCGGTTTGATCGCAGGCACAGCAATTGCCTTTGCAATGGGCGTTGCTAATTTTGATGAAGTTGGTCGATCTCAATGGGTTGCTTTCATTGAACCATTCTATTTTGGTTTGCCAACCTTTGACTGGGCTTCTGTACTATCTATGATTATCGTCATGCTCGTTGTCATGGTAGAGACTACAGGTGATAGTATTGCTATTGGTGAAATTGTGGATAAGCCAATAGGTCGAAAAGAATTGGCTTCTGTTATTCGTGCCGATGGTATTTCTACTTTAATAGGGGGAATTCTTAATAGTTTCCCATATACAGCCTTTGCTCAAAATGTAGGACTTATTGCGGTTACAGGTGTTAAAAGTCGCTTTGTAGTAGCTGCATCTGGAGTAATCTTAATTTTGTTAGGTTTATTTCCTAAACTAGCTGCTATAGTTGCTAGTATTCCAAATGCAGTGCTTGGTGGTGCTGGTATTGCTATGTTTGGTATGATTGTTGCCAGTGGTATCCGCGCTCTTGGCAAGGTTAGTTTTGATGGTAATCATAACTTGATGCTTGTGGCGATTAGTATTGGAGTGGCTATGATCCCTATTGCGGCGCCGAACTTTTATGCTAATTTCCCTGATTGGGCACAAATTATATTAAAATCTGGCATTACCTTTGGTAGTATTATGGCAATCTTGCTTAATTTATTACTAAATGGTGTTAATAAAGGTGACGAAATTAAAGAAATGGGTCGCCGATAATAATAACTAGATGAGAACTCTACCTCTTTCGGTAGAGTTTTTTTAGTGAATAAAATCACAGGAAAAACATTAGAATATTATGCTATAATATATAGATAATTGTAGAACTATTTTGTGATGCTTTCATAAAATAGAAATATTAATTTGTATTTACAATTAAGTGTTTATAAAAGTTATGTATATGGAATGTTCCCATAAGAAGGGAAGGGCTACGTGGCAGACGGAAAAATTATTGCTATCTCCATAAGTGAGAGAAAAGGGCAAAAAAAACATAATATTGAATCCGCCAATCTCATTGTTGATCATGGGATGGAGGGAGATGCTCATGCAGGAAATTGGCATCGCCAAATCAGCTTGCTTGGTATTGCGAGTATTGATCACATGAGGGCACAAGGTGCAGATGTCAAACCTGGTGATTTCGCTGAAAACATTACAGTAGAAGGCATGGTTCTTTATGAATTAGCTGTAGGGACTCACTTACAAGTAGGTGATGATGTGATTCTTGAAATTACTCAAATTGGCAAGGAATGTCATCAAGGTTGTGAAATTATGAAACAAGTTGGTTCCTGTATTATGCCTACACAAGGTATCTTTGGTAAGGTTCTTAAAACTGGTATGATTCATGTAGGTGATGAAGTATCTATTATTAAATAATTTCGTATTAGTAAATGAGGTGTGTTATGAAAGACGCATGGGGTCGTACAATTGAATATGTACGTCTGTCGTTGACAGATGCGTGTAATTTTTGTTGTCCCTACTGCCGACCTGCAGAAATTACTCCTCAAAGTCAAACACAACTATTATCTGTTGATGAATGGATGAATATATTAGGGGCCTTCCATCATATTGGTGTGAAGGCAGTACGCCTCACAGGCGGTGAGCCTTTGCTCTATCCACATATCGAAGAGTTACTAGGTCGTATTAAAGAAACAGGTTGGTTTGAAGATATTTCTATGACTACCAATGGTAGTTTATTAGCCTCACGAGCGCAACGGTTAAAAAAACTTGGCTTGAATCGTGTGAATATTAGTTTGGACTCTCTTGAAACTGAAGCTTTTGCCACCTGTGTTGGTAAAGCGGGACAGTTGGAGTCCGTCCTCGACGGTATACGTAGTGCTATTAATGCTAACTTTAAATCCGTTAAGATTAATACGGTTTTATCTCGTTATTGGTCCGATGATGAAGTTAAATCTTTATTACAATATGTTGAAAAATGGCCTGTTGTTTGGCGATTTATTGAATACATGCCGTTCCAAGGTGATGCCTTTCATGGGCCTACCTTTGATGAATGGAAGGAACAACTAGAACGCGTTAGTGGCGGATCTCTCACAGAGGTTCATTCTGTTTATGGCTTTGGTCCTGCTACATATTTGGCACTACCTAGTGGTAAGGCTGTAGGCTTTATATTCTCTATGTCTCATAGCTATTGTGACACTTGCAATCGTGTACGTCTTACATCTGACGGTCAAATGCGATTGTGCTTGTTGCGAGATGATGAGGCTGATCTCGTATCACTCGTGCGCAATGGTGCCTCAGAAGAGGCTTTAGCTAAGCATATCGAACGTGCTTTGCAACGAAAACAAGAACGACATGATGGTATAGGCATGGAGCAACCAGAACGACCAATGTGGCGAATCGGAGGGTAGTATGGGATTTCTTGATTTTTTAAAGCCTAGATCAAAGGAGAATGTTGAATCATGCTGGCCGGGAGGCAAGATGCTTCAAGTCCATATAGAATACAATACACAAGAAACCGTATTTACTTATTTTGGTCGTTATGGTTTACAGTTTAGCGTTCCTAAGTCTAATTTGACGAATGTTATTGTTAAAGAAGTAAGCCGCACTCATAGTGTGCTTCAACTATATAGCGGTGAAGACTGCGTAGGGACTAGTGATCTACTCCTTACTGAGGCCTGTAATATTATGAAAGATTGGGTATTACAATATTAATAATATGAATGTTGATATTTTATAGGAGTGTAATAAATTTTCTTTACATTCCTATAAAATAAGCATATAATTATTCATGTCATGGACCACTAGCTCAGCTGGCAGAGCACCTGACTCTTAATCAGGGTGTCCAGGGTTCGAACCCCTGGTGGTCCACCAGAGTAAAGAACTCACATTTTGTGTGAGTTCTTTTTTTGTGTAAATATTTTTCTTTTAGCTTTTTACATATCTTTTTAGCCTTTATATAGTTATTTACATGGTTAAAATACGTTGTGGTTTAATCTTATTTCTCTCAAACGAGTAGTCATTGATTCAATTAAGTTTATAAATTTTGATATTAATTGAATATAGTATTGATACAATATAATATATTTTATAGACAGTAAAACTATAATAGCTTATGATGGTTTTATAATAGTTTTCTCACTAGGAGGTACCAAATGGCAGTAGATGTTTCTAGAACACAAGATGTGTATAAAGATGCTGGCCAAAGTGTCAACTTCACTACTTTGTTATTAAACCGTAAAGATCATGAGGCAGAGCTTGAAGTGATTCAAGATATGGCAGATCGTATTCAAGCCATTAAACGTTCTGTTAGTATTCGCGCTAATGGGGAAGGTTTGGGCATTGCCTTTGGCTTTAGCCGTAAGGCATGGGATTATTTGTTCCCTAATGCACCGGTACCAAAAGAGTTAGAAGACTTCCAAGGCATAAAAGGTGATAAACAAGATGTACCAGCTGTAGCAGCTGACTTATTTTTGCATGTCCGCTCTAATGATGAATCTGTTACGTATACTGTAGTGGATCAAATTATGGAGTTCTTACGCCCTATTACATCTGTTGTAGATGAAACCCATGGCTTCCACTACGAACAAGGTCGTGCGATTATTGATTTTGTTGATGGTACTGAAAATCCTGTTGGTCAAGAGGCCGTAGAGTGGGGTGTTATTGGCGATGAAGATCCTGAATTTACTAACGGCTCTTATGCATTTGCACAGAAATATGAACATGATCTTGATGCATGGCGTGCACTTCCTACAGAAATGCAAGAGAAATTCATTGGTCGTCGCAAATTTAGTGATATCGAATTAGAGGATGACGAAAAAGACCCGGCAGCTCACAATGTAGTGGCTCAAGACAATCGTGATGATGAAGAACATAAGATCGTTCGTATGAATGTTCCATTTGCTCAACCTGGTCAAGGTGTTCGAGGCACATACTTTATAGGTTATGCTCGTTACTGGGATGTGACCAAAACAATGCTTACCAATATGTTTACACAAAATGATAAATTGCTTGATTATTCTAAGCCTATTACGGGCATGCTATTTTTCATTCCGTCTCTTGATACATTGGATGCTATTGCAGAAGGTGAATTATAAGGGATTTCTGATTGATAGTGGAGACTAAACATTTATCTAATTAGTTAGTAATGTTTAGTTTTATCTATCAGATTAAAATTTATTATACAATTCTATAGAAAGCGCCCCAAGTGGGCGCTTTTATGCTATAATAAATCTATTAAACTCGTAAAAATCCATTGTAGTTATAAATGAGGTATTCTATGAATTATACTAGCACCCGCGGTACCGTTGCGGTAAATGAAACATATGCATTGTTGCACGGATTGGCAGAGGATGGTGGCCTATATGTACCATCTTTATTCCCTACAAATTGCTTAACTTACAATGATGTGAAAGATAAAAACTACCAAGAAGTAGCAGCCGTTGTTTTAGCAAAGTTGTTTCCATGCTTTTCCGAAGCTCATTTAAATGAAATGATTAATTCTGCTTACTGCGATGCTAATTTCAGCACCCGTGATATTGCACCATTACACTCTTTATTGGAAAAGGTTTCTGTATTGGAACTATTCCATGGTCGCACACAAGCTTTCAAAGATATGGCTTTGTCTTTATTTCCATATCTCTTAGTAGCTGCTAAAGAGGCGGAAGGTGAGAAAAAAGAAGTTCTTATCTTAACGGCTACTTCTGGTGATACTGGTAAAGCAGCTCTTGAAGGCTTCAAGGATGTACCTGGCACTCATATTCAGGTATTTTACCCAACTGATGGCGTTAGTCCTATGCAAGCGGAACAAATGCAAAAACAAGAAGGGGCGAATGTCAATGTCACAGCCATTCATGGTAACTTTGACGATGCGCAACAATTCTTGAAACGTCTCTTTGTTGATAAAGTAACTGCAGAAGAGGTTGCTGAAAAAGGGGTTATGTTTTCTAGTGCGAACTCTATCAATATTGGTCGTTTAGCTCCACAAGTAGTTTACTATGTAAATGCCTATGCTGAACTGGTTGCACAAGGTGCAATCCATGAAGACGAAGCTTTCAACGTTGTAGTTCCAACAGGTAACTTCGGTAATATCTTGGCTGCTTACTATGCTAAAAAAATGGGGATTCCTATCGGCAAATTGATTTGTGCATCTAATCAAAATAACGTACTTACTGACTTCTTTGAAAACGGTACCTACGATATGAACCGCCCATTCTATACGACGATTTCTCCATCTATGGATATTCTTGAATCCTCTAACTTTGAACGATTCTTATATTATATTTCTGGTGAAGATAGCGAACGTACAGTAGGATGGATGAAAGATCTTAAAACAACAGGCAAATTAACTGTTAATGAAGAAGAGTTCAAACGTGTTAAGACTGATTTTGCTGGTGCCTACGTTGATGATGAAGAAACAAAAGCAATCATTGAACAAGTATACAATTCTTACGGTTATGTAATGGATCCTCATACGGCGGTTGCTATGGGGGCGTATATGAAGGAGTTGGAGAAGCATCCTGAAGATGGCGCTCGTCATACAGTGATTGCATCTACAGCACATCCGTTTAAATTTCCTACACCAATCTGTGAGGCATTGGATATCAAGGTGGGCGAGACTCCTTATGAAAGCTTAGATAATATCTCTGCTGTAACGGGTGTTGCCTTCCCTAAACAATTGGAAGCCTTACAATCCAAACCATTGCGCTTTACAAAAGCAATCGACAAAGAGAATATGAAACAAGAAATCTTAGATTTTGTAGATACATTCTCTAAATAATACAATGCCGCCTTTCCTTAGAAGGGCGGCATATCTATATGTTTTTTATTGAGTAATCATTTTTTATTGATTAACCAATTAAATTCATTTTCTCATTAAATTAACATTCATCATATATGATATGGAATTTTGTTAGTATGTATTGATGTATTCATTATTTATAGAAATATGGGTTTATAATTATATAGAGAAATATAATTATAGGAGGGGCTATGGCTAAAAAGGGCCTTATATATGCACTGTTATCTGCACTTTTGTTTAGTACGATGAATGTATTCGTAAAACTGTTGGGGACGAATATTCCACCTGGGGAGATCGCTTTTGCCCGTGGGTTCTTTGGGACTGTTGCGGTGCTCATTATCATGTATGTGAAGGGAATCCGATTTTCAAAAGAGAATCGGGGGCTCCTCGTCATGCGTGGCCTATACGGCGGTTTTGGTATGGTATGTAATTTTATCGCTTTGGTACACATAAAATTATCTGATGCAACAATTCTATTTCAGACGACAGGAATATTTGTTTTTATCTTTAGTGCTCTGTTTCTGAAGGAATCGATACCTAAAGGGGCTGGCAAATGGCTCGGAGTCATTTTGATTGCTGTCTTAGTAATGGTAAATCCTTTTAGTTATGAATCATTTTCTTGGTATGCCTTGGTAGCAATTTTAGGTGCTGCTCTAGCTGCGGCGGCTTATACGACAATACGAACTATTAGTAAACGCGGACAACATAGTAATTTTGAAATTATGGCCTATTTTATGATTACTGGTATGATTGCGGGCCTCGTCACTACAGAACAGCTCGTTATGCCTCAAGGTACAGACTGGCTAATTATCTTTGCTATCGGTGGTATTAGTGTAGTGGCTCAGTTTTTCTTGACCGGAGCCTTTGTTACGACCAATGCTGTAGTGGCTCAATTCTTGCAATACGTTGGCGTATTTATTAGTTCCTTCTACGGGTTCTTGATCTTTGGTGAAAGCTTATCCATAGCCACAGTGGGTGCTGGTATTGCCATGTTTATATCTTCTGTTATGTTGGCGCGTCTTAAAGAACAGAGTGGTCCATTAAGAGAGGGCAAGGTCATAGAGGATAAAATCAAATAAATGTCGAATATATACAATATCAGATTGTATATGACAGTGGGGTGCTGATTACATTCGTGATTAGCACCTTTTTACATAAAAGAGATAATACAAGGGTATTAGTTAGTGATTTGTGGTAATGAAATATACTAGAGCTCTTTCATTTTGAAAGTAGCTACAGACGGAGGAGCTATGTATATAAAATGGATGCATATTGAAAACTATAGGAACTTAGCCGATGTAACACTAAGCTTTCACAATGATATTAATTACTTTGTCGGTGAGAATGCAGTAGGTAAGTCTAATTTTCTAGATCTCTTAGAAATTATCATGGAGTGCCATGGGTTCATTGAAAGTGATTTCACGGATGTAAACAAGCCTATCCGCATTGATTTTGAAATATCTTTAGGTGAGTTAAATTATAAAAGCATGTATACTGCTGATGAAGGCCCCACCTACCGTTTACGACTTGAACAAGTTGTACAAGAGGTATATCCACGATTATACAGAGTCACTGATGCAGGGATTGAACCTATGGCGTTATCTATGATTCGTCATGCCTTATATGTGTGTCATCGCGATACATCAGAGCAAGAGCTATTTTCTATACCCTCTGCTGTATATATTGAATTAGGACATCTCTTACAAGCTTATGTATCTCGATTAGAAATGGCGACTGATGATTTGCAGCGTGAAATTGTCAGTTTACGCAAGGATTTAGATCCCTATTGTATGCTCAATATTCAACACCTTATAGAGGTGTTGTCTACATCTTCTGCTATAGAACGCAAGTATTCTGCTGATAATGTGCGTTTAATAATGGCTGTGGCTCTTAAAATTTTAGCTCAAATCTATATGAAGGTGAGTAGTGCGACTACAAATCTAGAAGCTTTACTTGTATATGATGGAAAGGGTCGCAAGTTTTTACCAATCTTTATCAGTGTGGATGAGCCAGAGCTACATTTAAGCCCTTATTTGCAACGGGCTGTGCTCAATTATTACCGCCAAATTGCAACTAATGAAAATGAAGAGTTTTTATCGTTGTTGCGAGATGTATTTAAAATTGATGGATTGTTAGGACAACTTTTTGTAGTTACACATAGTACAGATGCGCTTGTTGATGATTATCGGCACATTATTCGCCTTTATCGGGATGAAAATAATATGGTCTGTGCAGCTTGTGGGGTTACGTTTAACTTCCCTAAAGAGGTAGAGAAACATTTGATTATGCATTTTCCAGAGGCTAAGGAGGCGCTCTACGCTCGGTGTATTATCATTGTAGAAGGAGAGACAGAGTACGGTAGCTTTGCAGGTTTTGGTAAACGATTGGGGGTAGATTTTGATTACTTTGGCATTTGTCTTATCAATGCCCGAGGAGAGTCTTCTATTAGTAAATTACAAAAATTATTTAATAGATTCTCTATTCCAACAGTAGCTCTCTATGATCGAGATGTAGAGGGAAAGTATGCAAAAGCACATAGCAATATATTTTACACACAAGAAATTTGTTTTGAAATGGATTTTGTATCGTATTTGCTTGCGATGCAAAAGCGTTCCATAATGGATGCCATTATCAAGGATATTATTGATGATGCACGGCCAATGGTAACAAAGGACATGGCACGTCGTGGTTATGCGAAACTAGGTATTACTAAAAGTCAAATTGTACAACGATGTTTATCGAATATTTCGGATCGTAAGTTAGATGATTTACATATTTATTACTTCTCTTGGTTCTATGCCAATAAAGGGGTAATTGTAGGGCGTCGTATTAGTCAATTCTTAGATGCTTCCATGATACCACCTGCATTTATTGCAGTAATAGAGCGTGCTAAACTTCTTTCACTAGGTTTAGGTTAATGGAACAATACATTAATACTTCTAATTAATAGAGTCTGACCAAAGTTTGGTTAGGCTCTATTTTCTAGTATGTATCAAAGCGTTTTAGAGTGTAGGTATAGAAAATATGGTGCAAAAAATACGCATAATACGTGATTTATTACAATAATAGATAGAATTATGAAAAACTATATTAACTAAATTTTAAAAACTACATCGAAATTTATTGACATCTTTTTATCTTTATTTTATGATTAGTACTGTTATTAATGCATTCTCAATTAAACGTATCTAGGAGTATGAAAATGAAAGACTTTTTAAACGACTTTAAAGCATTTGCTTTCAAAGGCAATATGATGGACCTAGCTATTGGTATGATTATTGGTGCTGCTTTCACAGCATTGGTTAATTCTGTTGTAAACAACCTATTCATGCCTGTTCTCAGTGTATTCACAGGTGGTATTGATTTTAGTAATTTGTATTTGCCATTGAGCACAGGTTCTAAAGATGCATTCATGGCTGGCGCTGATATTGCTACAGCTCGTGCAGCTGGATCTGTATTGCCATATGGTACATTTATTACTGATTTGATTCAATTCTTGATTTTGGCATTTGTTGTATTCTTGATGGTTCGTGGCTTGGCTAAAATGATGAAATCCGCGAAAGAAGAGGAAGTTGCAGAAGCACCTACAACGAAAGAATGTCAATTCTGTAAATCTGAAATCAATATTAATGCAGTTAAATGTCCTAACTGTACTGCAGATTTGAACTAGTTCAAATTTAAATTATACATAAAAGGAGTGAGGTTTTGGCCTTACTCCTTTTTGTTGTATTACGTTAGCTTTCTAGTATAAAATATAATTATAATATATAGAATTTTTTAGGGAGGGATATACATGGAAAAGAAACCTCTAGTAGTAGTAAATGGACTGGTTCGCAAAGATGCGATTGCATATTTAAAAGAGCATGTAGATGTGCGCCAATGGACTGAAAAAACAGTGATGCCTCGTGAGGTACTGAAGGAATGGCTCGTTGATGCAGATGGTTTATGGTGTGTACGACCTTTAGATGTAGATGCTGATCTTGTAAAGAATGCGCCAAATTTAAAGGTTATAGCACAAGCGGCCGTAGGCTATGATAATGTAAACATTGATGAACTAACAGCGGCAGGCATTCCTTATGGCAATACACCAGGTGTTCTCAATGAAACGGTAGCAGAACTTGCATTTACCTTGATTGCCACGGCTAGTCGTCGTATTATAGAAAATGCTAACTTTGTAAAAGACGGTCGTTGGGCTCAAAGACCTTCTAATATTAAAGGTTTTGATTTAAGTCGTCGCACTCTTGGTATCATTGGCATGGGGGCTATCGGCGTGTCTATTTCTCGCCGCGCCCGTGCCTTTGGTATGACTGTTGTATATCATAATCGTAATCAACGCTTGGATGATAAGATTCATAAGACTACTTATATGGAGCTAGATGACCTTTTAGCGACTAGTGATGTAGTTTGTGTAATGGCTCCATTAACAGATGAAACCTATCATATGTGTGATGAAGCATTCTTCAAGAAGATGAAAAATACCGCTTTATTTGTAAATGTAGGTCGTGGTCCTATCGTTGATACAGAGGCACTCATTAATGCCTTAAATACAGGTGAAATTGATTATGCGGCACTCGATGTGACGGATCCAGAACCATTACCAGTGGATCATCCATTATTAGAGGTAGAAAATTGCCTCATTGTACCACATATTGGCTCTTACACAGATAGGACTCGTTATGACATGTCTATTTTGACAGCAGACAATATTATTGCCGGCGTTTATAAGAAACCTTTAAAAACATGTGTAAATGAAGAAGTAAATTATAAGAAACCTCAAATGGATGTAGAGTCTGCGCTAGAAGAGCTTAAAAAGGCTGGCGTTGATTTAACTGATTTCGACTAAAAGTGGAAGACATTAAAAGATATGCGGTTTTATACAAAATATGGTAAAATAAAAGAATATTTTTCCTATGGAGGTAAGAACGTTGGAACATAAAGACATTGAAAAAGATGTAGCTCCTGAAGAAGTTGTATCTGTTAACTTTATTGAAGCTATTATCAACAAAGATAACGAAACTGGCAAATACGGTGGCCGTGTATTGACTCGCTTTCCACCAGAACCAAATGGTTACTTGCATATTGGACATGCTAAATCTATTTGCCTCAACTTTGGTATTGGTAAACAATACAATGGCTTAACAAATCTTCGCTTTGATGATACAAATCCTGTAAAAGAAGATGTCGAATATGTAAACTCCATCATGGAAGATGTTAAATGGCTTGGATTTGATTGGAATGAACAACCACGTTATGCATCTGATTATTTTGACCAAATGTATGAGTATGCTAAGAAATTAATCACGCTTGGCAAAGCTTATGTAGATGATCAAACTGCAGATGAAATTAAACAAAATCGTGGCGATTTCTCTACTCCTGGTGTCAATAGTCCATACCGTGATCGTAGTGTAGAAGAAAATTTGATGCTCTTCGAAGAAATGAAAGCTGGCAAGTATAAAGATGGGGAAAAGGTATTGCGTGCAAAAATCGATATGGCGCATCCTAATATCGTAATGCGTGATCCTGTTATTTATCGTATTGTAAATACAGAGCATCATAATACGGGTAATGAGTGGAAAATTTACCCTATGTATGATTTTGCCCATCCTATTGAAGATGCTATTGAACGCATTACGCATTCTATTTGTACATTAGAATTTGAAGTTCACCGGCCATTATATGATTGGGTGTTAGAGGAATGGGATGATACTGAAATTCCTCAACAAATTGAGTTTGCTCGCTTGAATGTAACTAAAATGGTTATGTCCAAACGTAAATTGCGTGCTCTTGTTGAAGCTGGTCTCGTAGCTGGTTGGGATGATCCTCGTATGCCAACTATTTCAGGCTTGCGCCGTCGTGGTTATACTCCAGAATCTATTCGTGACTTCTGTGATCGTATTGGCGTTGCTAAAGCTGATAGCGTTGTTGATATTGCTTTGCTTGAGTTCTGTATCCGTGAAGATTTGAAACTCAAAGCTACACGCCCTATGGTAGTTATTGATCCTGTGAAAGTTATTATTACGAACTATCCAGAAGGTCAAACTGAACTTTGCACAGTTGAAAACAATCCAGAAAATGAAGAGTTGGGTAACCGTGAAGTTGTATTCGGTCGTGAAATCTACATTGAACGCAATGACTTTATGGAAGAACCAGTTAAGAAATTCTTCCGCTTGGCACCAGGTAAAGAAGTACGCTTGAAAGGAGCTTACTTCATTACATGCACTGATGTTATTAAAGATGAAAATGGTAATATTACAGAAATTCACTGTACATATGACCCTGAAACTAAGAGCGGTAGCGGTTGTACACGTAAGGTTAAGGGCACATTACATTGGGTTGAAGCATCTACTGCAGTAGATATTGAATCCCGTTTATATGATTACCTGCTCAAAGAAGATTCTGATGGCAAAGATTTCTTAGGTGATTTTAATCATGAGTCTTTACAAGTATTCCATAGTAAAGGTGAGGCAAGTCTTGCTACAACTGTACCAGGTGATCATTTCCAATTCTTGCGTCAAGGTTACTTTGTAACTGATAAAGACAGTACTTCAGACCATATTGTGATGAACCGTATTGTTGGTTTACGCGATAGTTGGGCTAAGGCACAAAAGAAATAATATAACGCTTATTTTATATTACTATAATGTTAAAGAACCGCTCCTTGGTGGGCGGTTCTTTAACACTGGGTTATTACTATAAATACTTTAATGACAATAGATGTTTAGAATAGCCTAAGCCATTGTTTGGCTTTAATCTCTAGATGTTGTATTGCTAGTTTATTATATTAATGCTTTCATGAGGAGAAAAATGAAAAAAATAGTACTACTTGCTACGGTAGCGGCTGCGTTGGTATCTATGCCTGCTACGGGTTCTGCAGCAAACATAAAGTCCATTTTAAATAGAAGTCAAACTATAACATATCAAGGTGTTAAATTGCCTGAAGGTGTTACTATGTATCAAAATAATCCTAAAGCGTTGTTTGCTGGGGAGGGTAAAAAAGATATTAAGTCTGTACTTCTTGGGTTGGGCGCGTCTTCTGCAGACGTATATACATTAAACATTAAAAATGAGAATGAAATGCAATATGCTGTTTATGCGAATGTTGTGTTAGGTAAACAATTATTTGGTCGCATGAGTGAAACAAAACATTTGAATACAGATTCTTCATCTCTTGGAGTATTAGTTGCGGCTATTAACAATGGCGATAGTCCTGTACTTGGTACTTTCACGGTAATAAACCCATTAGTAAAACAAGGCAATGCCTATAAAGGCACATTGAAATATAAAAGTATAGCTAATAATAATTCTTATAATGAGATATTACATATTAGTATTTCTGAAGATAAATATACAGGACCAAATGCTCATTTAATTGCTGTTGACGAAGCTAATGATAGTGTTGTATTCCCTAAAGTTAAAGGTTTATTACATACCAAATAATAAATAATTATTGAAAATATATATCAATTATTCTTGACAATTTTTCTCATCAAGAGTACTATGAGCCTATAGGAATTATTCTCATTAGAGGAAATTCTAACGATGTGCAACAGGCAGGTACTATTATGATGAATTCAATTGACCATATCATTGGATATCATTGTGCACCGGCAATTCGAGGTATTAAGCTATCGAACTTGGTTTCTATTCCACGGGACATGAATGAACAAATCCAATTTGTATTGATAGAGTATAATAAAGCGTTCAATGAAAAAGGATTGTTCTTCTTTGAATTATGTCGTTGTAAAGCGCGAAGACTATTATTGGTATTCCGTGAGAAGCAATTAAGAGACTATGTACGGCAACCTGCGGTGATGTTATTTTTGAAAGCCTACGGTTATCATGATCGAATGAGCATTATGGAGATGCTCGAACATCTTAGATATCGTATGGAAGTAAGCATTGAGTTTCCACATGAAATCGGCATTTTTCTAGGTTACCCATTAAAGGATGTGAAATGTTTTATTTCCTATCGTGGTGGGGGATACCGAATGTGCGGAGAGTGGAAGGTTTACCATGATGTGGTAAATGCACAACGCTCTTTCTTGTGTTACAAAGCATGTCGTGAATTTTGTCAAACTCAATTGATGTTGGGAAAAACATTTAGTTCATTGGTCGCAAGAACGGCCTAGGAGGTACAAGATGATTGGTGTAATTTTTTGGTCCGGTACAGGCAATACAGAACGCATGGCTTATGAAGTAGCTGAAGGTATTAAAGCTGCAGGTCAAGAAGTTGAAGTAAAATCCGTTTCTGAAGTATCTGTTGATGAAGCAGCCGCTTATGAAAAATTAGCTCTTGGCTGTGCTGATATGGGTGCAGAACAATTAGAAGAAGGCGAATTTGAACCATTCTACACTGAACTAGAAGGCAAGTTGAGTGGTAAAAAAATAGCGATCTTTGGCTCCTATGGTTGGGGTGGTACTTGGTTGGAAGACTGGGGCACTCGAATTAAAGATGCTGGTGGCGAATTAGTGGCTGATGGCGTAGCAATCTTGGGCGAACCTGATGATGATGGTAATGCACAATGCCAAGAATTAGGTAAAACATTAGCAAACGCTTAATTTGATTTTAATTACTAACATAAATACTAATAGTTAATAATAAAAGGTTGTAATGACGATAATTCGTTATTACAGCCTTTTTTGTATGTACTTATGATTGATATGATGGAGCAAAGGTCATTAAAAATTTTGATATCGATAAGTAAATGTGATGAAAATCATAATGTTTATTTATCTTTATCTCTATTTGTGTATATAAGCGCATAATTATAAATAACTTTAATACATAATTATATTGCGTTTTTGTACACATAGTCCTATAATTTAGTTAAAGAACCTAACAAAAATTTAGGTTGATACAAAAATAGTTAGGGTTAATTTTATATTAGCTATTAACCGGGCTAGCGTAATTTAAACGGGAAAGGTTAATCTATGACATTGAAAGAGGGGTTATTTCAATGAGTACATTAGAGCGAATAAAAGTCATAGCCCATGGATTAGCGGTACAATTTGGACCATCCTGTGAAGTATTGATTCATGATTTACAAGGGGATATTAATTCTTCTCTTGTATATATTGAGAATGGAACTATAACTAATAGACATGTTGGTGATGGCCCATCGCATGTGGTTTTAGATGTGCTGAGTCATGACGATGGTAGCGAGGGCAGATTTGGTTATCTCACAAAGACTAAAGATGGTCGAATATTAAAATCTTCTACCATGTATATTCGTGATGATACAGGTCGTATAGCATACTTGTTGGGGATTAACCAAGATATAACAGAGTTTGTTATGATGCATCGACTTTTGGATAGTTTGGTCAATACAGGTCAGGAAGATGCAGGATCTGTTGAAAAAATTACGACGAGTGTATCGGAACTATTAGATGATTTATTACTAGACGTAGAACGTTTAGTTGGTAAACCAGGACCATTGATGAATAAGGTGGAACGCTTAAAAGCTATTTCCTATTTAAACGAAAAAGGGGCTTTTCTTATCTCGAAGTCTTCTGAGAAGATAGCAGAGTATTTTAATATTTCTAAGTTTACTCTTTATAGTGATTTAAATACTGTAAAGGAAGAATCCTAGGAGGCAAATATGGAACGAATTCAGTGGAAACGTAATACAATGGTACCATCAAGTGACAAGTTTTTGTCCGTTATGGATGTTAGAGAGGTTAAGAAAGCTAAAGCGTTTCATGAAAGTTTTCCACAATATAGCGTTACTCCACTTGTATCGCTTAAGAATTTAGCGTCTTATATCGGTGTTGATGCACTCTTTGTAAAAGATGAATCCTACCGATTTGGCCTTAATGCATTTAAGGTATTAGGCGGCTCCTATGCGATGGCAAAATATGTGGCGCAACAAACTGGTAAAGCTGTTGAGGATGTACCATATGATGTATTAACATCAGCAAAATTAAAAGAAGAGTTTGGTCAAGCTACATTCTTTACTGCCACTGATGGTAACCACGGTCGAGGTGTAGCATGGGCAGCCAATAAATTAGGTCAAAAATCTGTAGTATTTATGCCAAAGGGCTCTACAGAATATCGTAGAAAACAAATCGAAAACGAAGGCGCTACTGTAACAATCGAAGACTTCAACTACGATGAGTGTGTACGCTTAGCAACTAAAAAGTCTAAAGAAGTTCCTAATGGTGTTGTAGTTCAAGATACTGCCTGGGAAGGTTATGAAGAAATTCCAAACTGGATTATGCAAGGCTATGGCACAATGGCTATGGAAACAGCCAATCAATTAGAAGCTGATAATTGTAAAGTTCCTACTCATGTATTTGTACAAGCTGGTGTAGGTTCCCTTGCCGGTTCTGTAGTGGGTTACTTCACTAATCTATACAGCAATGTGGCTAAAAAACCTAAATTAATTGTTGTAGAAGCGGCAGCTGCAGCTTGTTTATACAAAGGTGCTGTAGCTGATGATGGTAAACCTCGTATCGTAGAGGGTGATTTAGAAACAATCATGGCAGGCTTAGCTTGTGGTGAACCGAACACAGTTTCTTGGGATATTTTGAGAAATCATGCAGATGTATTCGTTTCTGCGCCTGACTGGGTGGCACGTTTAGGCATGCGCGTTGGTGGTGCACCAATTAAAGGTGATACTCCAATTACTACTGGTGAGTCTGGTGCAGTTCCATTAGGCCTTGTAATGGCACTTATGACGATGCCGGAATATGAAGATTTACGGAAAGAGTTAGAACTAGATGCGTCTTCAAAGGTACTCTGTTTCTCCACTGAAGGTGATACGGATCCTGAAAGATATAAAAATATTATGTGGTATGGTGAAGATCGTTAGGAGGCATTAATTATGGATTTACAAGCAATTAAACAAGCAGCGGCAACTTATGGCCCAGCGATGACAAAATTTTTACGTGAGATCGTAGCATTCCCAGGTGAAAGTGCTGAAGAAAAAGATCATGTAAAACGTATAGAACAAGAGATGAAAGACCTAGGATTTGATGAAGTTGAAGTAGATCCTATGGGGAATATTCTTGGATATATGGGTACAGGGAAAACCCTCATTGCCTTTGATGGACATATTGATACAGTTGGTATTGGCAATCGTGACAATTGGGATTTTGATCCATATGATGGTTTCGAAGACGAAACTAAAATTGGTGGCCGTGGCGTATCTGACCAATTGGGTGGTATCGTATCCGCTGTATACGGCGCTAAGATTATGAAAGATTTAGGACTTCTAAGTGATAAATATCGTGTACTTGTTGTAGGCACCGTACAAGAAGAGGACTGCGATGGCCTTTGCTGGGAATACATGATTAAGGAACGCAATATCCGTCCTGAATTTGTAGTATCTACAGAACCAACCGATGGCGGTATCTATCGTGGGCAACGTGGTCGCATGGAAATTCGTGTAGATGTACAAGGCGTATCTTGCCATGGTTCTGCTCCTGAACGCGGTGATAACGCAATTTATAAAATGGCAGATATACTTCAAGACATCCGTGAATTGAATGCTAACTCTGCTGATGAAAGCACAAAAATTAAGGGCCTTGTTAAAATGCTTGATCCAAAATTCAACCCTGACCACTATGAAGAAGCTCGCTTCTTAGGTCGCGGTACAGTAACTACTTCCCAAATTTTCTATACTTCTCCAAGCCGTTGTGCAGTAGCTGACTCCTGCGCTATTTCCTTGGACCGTCGTATGACTGCTGGTGAAACTTGGCAAAGTTGCTTGGCAGAAATCGAAGAATTACCACATGTTAAAGAATATGGTGCGAAAGTATCCATGTACGAATACGCTCGTCCATCTTGGACTGGTTTGACATATCCAATCGAATGTTACTTCCCAACTTGGGTAATTCCTAAAGATCATAAAGTAACAGAAGCTTTGGAAGAAGCATACACTAGCTTATATGGCAACGAACGTATTGGTGCAGAAGATACAGTTGAAATGCGTAAAGCTCGCCCATTAACTGATAAATGGACATTCTCCACAAATGGTGTATCTATCATGGGTCGTAATGGCATCCCTTGTATTGGCTTCGGTCCTGGTGCAGAAGCACAAGCACATGCTCCTAACGAAATTACATGGAAACAAGATCTTGTAACATGTGCTGCTGTATATGCATTATTACCATCCGTATACTGCAAAGACTAATATCACATACGTTGAATTAGATTTATTTTAACGAAAATAACTGAAAATAGTTGATATTAAGAATTTCATATGGTACCTCAACATTTGATGAGGCATCGTATAAAGTTAGATCCTAAGTAGCCCTTTAGGGAATTGAAAGAGAGGACTTACAGATGACAGACTTCAATAAAAGTATTGAAACTTTACAAAAATTAGACGTTAGTAAAATGTACGGCGAAGATTTCTTCTTAACTTGGGAAAAATCTGATGATGAATTGCAAGGTGTTTGGGCCGTAGCTGATGCATTACGTGCTCTTAGAGAACGCAATATTTCTACTAAAGTATTTGACAGTGGCCTTGGCATTTCTTTATTCCGTGATAACTCTACAAGAACTCGCTTCTCCTTTGCTTCCGCTTGTAATTTGCTAGGTCTTGAAGTTCAAGATTTAGACGAAGGTAAATCTCAAATTGCTCATGGTGAAACAGTTCGTGAAACAGCTAATATGATTTCCTTTATGGCAGATGTTATCGGTATTCGTGATGATATGTATATCGGTAAAGGGAATGCTTATATGCATCAAGTATCTGATGCAGTTAAAGAAGGTCATGAAGATGGTGTACTAGAGCAACGCCCAACGCTTGTAAACCTCCAATGTGATATCGACCATCCTACGCAAATCATGGCTGATACAGCTCATATCATCAAAGAATTTGGCGGTGTAGAAAACCTTAAAGGTAAAAAGATTGCTATGACGTGGGCGTATTCTCCATCCTATGGTAAACCTTTATCCGTACCTCAAGGTGCTATTGGTTTATTCACTCGTTTAGGTATGGAAGTTGTATTAGCACATCCAGAAGGGTATGAAGTAATGCCGGAAGTTGAAGAAATCGCTAAGAAACAAGCTGAAGCTAGCGGCGGTTCATTCCGTAGAACTAACGACATGAAGGATGCTTTCAAAGATGCAGACATCGTATATCCTAAGAGCTGGGCTCCATTCGGTGCAATGGAAAAACGTACAAAACTGTATGGTGAAAATGATCATGAAGGTATTAAAGCATTAGAAAAAGTTCTTCTTGAAGAAAATGGTAAACATAAAGATTGGGCATGTACGGAAGAGATGATGAGTCTCACAAAGGACGGCAAAGCTCTTTACTTACATTGCTTACCAGCAGATATTACAGGTGTAAGTTGTGAAGAAGGCGAAGTAGATGCAACAGTATTTGATCGCTACCGCATACCTCTTTATAAGGAAGCAAGCTACAAACCATATGTTATTGCAGCTATGATTTTCCTTAGCAAATTTAAAAATCCTGTAGAAACCTTAAAAGAATTAGAACGGAAGGGAACCGAACGAGTTCAACCGTAAAGTAAAGTTTAGGGGCCATCCGTATTGATGGCTCCTTTTATTCTTAATAGTTTGTTATGAGGCATAACATGAAAAAGAGAGTTGTAGTAGCACTAGGGGGGAATGCATTAGGCAATTCCTTACCAGAACAGAAAATTGCAGTAAAAAGTACAGCTAAAACAATCATTGATTTAGTAGAAGCTGATTGTGACGTAGTGGTAACACATGGTAATGGACCTCAAATTGGTATGATCAACAATGCGATGGCTGCATTGACTCGTGAAGTAGAAGGTCAACCAAACACTCCATTATCTGTATGTGTAGCAATGAGCCAAGCTTATATTGGTTATGACTTACAAAATGCTCTTCACGAAGAGCTCTTAAATCGTGGTATTAAAGATTTGCCAACAATGACCATGGTTACACAAGTACTTGTTGATCAAAATGACCCAGCTTTTCAAAATCCTACAAAACCAATTGGTCACTTTATGACTCAGGAAGAAGCTGAATACGCAGAAAAGAATTACGATTATGTGGTAAAAGAAGATGCGGGGCGTGGTTATCGTCGTGTGGTGGCATCTCCAGCACCAAAAGAAATTATTGAACTAGAAGCAATTAAAGGTTTAGTAGGTAAACAATTAATTGTTGCTTGTGGCGGGGGAGGTATCCCAGTAACTAAAGAAGGTAATGAACTTCATGGTGCAGCTGCTGTTATTGATAAAGATTGGACTAGTAGTTTATTGGCCCAAGAAATTGATGCTGATGTTCTCGTTATTTTAACAGCTGTTGAAAAGGTTGCCATTAACTTTGGTAAAGAAAATGAAAAATGGCTTGATGAAATAACCGTTACACAAGCTAAAGAATTTGTATCAGCTGGTGAGTTTGCAGAAGGCTCGATGAAACCAAAGGTAGAAGCCGCTATAGCATTTGCAGAATCCAAAAAAGGCCGTGTTTCAATTGTCACATTATTAGAGAAATCTAAAGATGGTATAGCAGGAAAAACAGGCACACGTATCGTATTATAATAATATATAAGTTTATAAGTATGCATTTCAACGAATCGTTGAGGAGGTGCCCACATGATTATATTAGGAAAAGGTACTGTTATTACTCGCGACGCTGATAGACCTATCATTTATGATGGTGCTATTGCTATCGACGGGACTCAAATTGTTGATATTGGTATATATGATGAATTATGTAAAACGTATGTAAATGCAGAAATCATTGATGCTCATGGTGGCCTAATTATGCCAGGTTTCATTAATGCACATCACCATATTTATTCCGCTCTTGCACGAGGTTTATCATTGCCAGGTCCGGCACCGACTAACTTCGGTGAAATCTTGGAAGGACTTTGGTTCTACTTAGATAATAAATTGACCGCTCCTGATGTAAAAGCAAGTGCATTACTTACGTATTTAGGCTGTATCGAAAATGGTGTAACTACTATTTTTGACCATCACGCAAGTTATGGTGAAGTGCCTAACAGCTTATCCATCATTGCAGATGTAGCTAAACAGTTTGGTGTTCGCTCTTGCTTGTGCTACGAAGTGTCTGACCGTAACGGTGTTGATCAGATGAAAGCCGCTGTTGCAGAAAATGTACGTTTTGGTAAAGAGGCTAAAAAAGATCCATCTAGACTCGCTGCTATGATGGGCTTACATGCATCCTTTACTCTAAGTCCTGAAACATTAGATTATGTGAAAGCACAAAATGAAGACAAGTTAGGATATCACGTTCATGTTGCTGAAGGCCCAGAAGATGTGGCAGATAGTAAAGAAAAATATGGCATGACACCTGTTAGACGCCTCGTAGAGGCAGGTATTTTAGGCCCTAAGAGCATCGCTGGTCACTGTGTACACGTAACTGACGAAGATGTGGCATTATTGAAAAACTCTCAAGCTAAGGTCGTACATAACCCAGAAAGTAACATGGGTAATGCAGTAGGCACGACAGATATCTTAAAACTATTAGATGCAGGGATCACTGTTGGGCTTGGCACAGATGGTTATACAAATGATATGCTCGAATCTTATAAAGTAGCGAATTGTCTCGTGAAACATGAGCAACATAAACCATATGTAGGCTGGGGCGAAGTACCTCATATGCTATTTGAAAACAACCGCAAAATGGCTAATGAATTCTTCGATACTACGGTAGGCATCCTTAAAAAAGGTGCTGCCGCTGACGTAATTGTTCTTGATTACGCAGCACCAACACCACTTGATGAAAACAACATCAATGGTCACTTACTATTCGGTGCTAATGGTATGTATGTGGTAACAACTATTAGTGATGGTGTACCACGCATGATTGATCGTAAATTACAAGGCATTGATAAAGCTGAAGTAATGGACGAAGTTTTAGCAACATCTAAAGGTTTATGGAAACGACTAAACCCATAACGCAAACGCTTTAAAGGAGTGTGACATTATGAGTGACATTATGTATCCGGTAAGTTTCGGAAATTTGATGAACCACATTATGACTGAGTACAAGATGTACAATCGTATTTACAATGTAAATAAAATTCATCGTACGAATCATGATCAACGCTTATCTATCTTTGGTAAATCTATTGAAAATCCTGTAGGCCCAGCAGCTGGCCCTAATACACAGTTGGCACAAAACATTGTGGTATCCTATGTAGCTGGTGCTCGTTGCATCGAATTAAAAACCGTACAAATTATGTATGGTGAAGAATTAGGTATTCCTAGACCTTGTATCTACTCTGTAGACGAAGCATATAACGTAGAGTGGTCTTCTGAATATAGCTGTGATGAAGCTGCTGATGAATATATCAAAGCTTGGTTCGCATTGAAATTAATCTCTAAAGAATTAGGTTTAGGTGATCCAGATGGATTTTTATTCATCATGAGTGTTGGCTATAACTTGGCTGGTATTAAGAGCCCTATGGTTGATAAATTCATCAATACAATGCGAAATGCATCTCAATCTCCTATGTGGGATACATGTAAACAATGGTGTCTTGACCATGTAGATGAATTTGAGCATATTGATGCTGATTATATCAACTCTATCAGTGATGAACTTTGCCAAGCAATTACATTGTCCACAATGCACGGTTGCCCAGCAGAAGAAATCGAATCCATTTGTTCGTACCTTATCAGTGAAAAAGGTCTTCATTTATACTTAAAATGCAACCCTACATTGTTAGGGCCAAAACGCATTAGAGAATTATTGGATAACGCTGGTTTTGAATACATTGACTTTGAAGATCATCAGTTTGAAGTTGACCTTCAATTCGATAAAGCTGTTCCGATGTTAGAGCGTCTTATCGCTCTTGGTGAAAAACACAATAAGATTTTCGGTGTTAAATTGACAAATACATTCCCTGTACAAATTCACAACAATGAATTGCCAGGCGAGCAAATGTATATGTCTGGTAAATCCTTGTTACCTGTAACAATTGGTGTAGCTGAGCTCTTAAGTGCTCAATTCGGCGAACGTTTGCCTATGTCTTATAGCGGTGGTGCTGTAAAACAAAATATCAAAGCTATCTTTGATTGTGGTATTTGGCCTGTAACAGTATGTACAATTCTTCTACAAGGTGAAGGTTACAATACTTTCAAAGGCTTAGCAGACGAAGTGGAATCTACTGATTACAATGCTGCTTTAAAAGTTCATAAAGATCTCATCGCTAAACTTGCTAAAGACATTAGTGAAAATAAAATCTTCAAGAAGAGCGATACAATGAAGAAAAAACGTGAAGCAATGCCATCCTTCCCAGGCACACGTAGTTCTGACTATCACTGCCGCGTAGTGTGTGGTGCTTGTGTTCGCGTATGTCCTAATAGATGTAATGAAGTCGTTACTGTAAATGATGCTAAATTGATCGTCCATGTTGATCAAAGCTGTAATGAGTGTGGTAACTGTGCATGTCATTGCGTAGAACCTTGTCAACCATACAAGGATCGCATTACATTCTTCCACAATGCTGAAGCTTTAGCAGATAGTACAAATGATGGTTTCTACATCAAAGGCACTAGCTGTGGTTATCGCTTCAAAGGTGAAGAAGCAGTATGTGACATCGATGCATTACCTGAAGAATTGAAAGGAGTCGTACATGCCTTCTGTAAAGAGCATGTGTACTATGTATCATGATTATCATACAACAAGGGGACTTGGTCTTAACTGATCGAATCCTTACCGGAGATTTATTAATTGATAGCGACAAAATTGTCGCCATCGATGAACACATTCCTGTTCCAGACGGGGCTAAAGTAATTGATGCAAAAGGTTGCTATGTGTTCCCTGGATTTATTGATCCTCATACACACTTTCAAATGACAAATGCCTTGGCGTCTACTGCAGATGATTTTGATAGTGGTACAAAAGCCGCTATTCTTGGTGGGACAACATCAATTATTAACTTTGCTTCTCCTGAGGAAGGATCCCTTTGTAAAGGTTTAGAAGTTCACAAGGAGCGTGCCTTAGGGCATTGCTCCTGTGACTACAAATTCCATATGGAGCTTGTAGAAATGAATGAAGAGGTATCTCATGAAATACCAAAGGTTGTAGAAGCTGGTGTATCATCCTTTAAAGTGTACTTAGCGTATGGCTTCCGTTTAACAGATCGAGAAATTTATGATGCTATTGAAGCTATAAAACCAACGGGTGCGCTTGTAGGGGCTCACTGTGAAAACGGTGATCTTATCGATGCCTTTGTAGCAGATAAACGTAAACGTGGTGAATTAGATGTAGACAATCATCCACTCACAAGACCGGCCATGATTGAATCGGAAGCGATTAAGCGATTTAGTACAATTGGTGCTGCATTAGAGTATCCCGTGCATATTGTGCATGTAAGTTCTAAAGAAGGCGTAGATGAAGTTCTACGTGAGCGGGCATTAGGACATCAAGTCACTTGTGAAACATGTCCACAGTATTTGGTGCTTGATGAATCACGATATAAATTACCTGATTTTGAAGGGGTTAAATTTGTGATGAGTCCTCCACTTAGAACGATACAAGATCAAATGGCATTGAAGGATGCACTAGTAAATGGTGTTTTTCAAACCATTGGTTCCGACCATTGTAGCTTTACCTTTAATGACCAAAAATTAAAGAGTCGGTATGACTTTACCCGAATTCCTGGAGGTATTCCTGGAGCCGAAGAACGGGGTATCATTGCTTATGATGTGTTGGTTAATCAATGCAATATGAGCGCTGTAGATTTTATGAAATTAGTTAGTGAAAACCCAGCAAAGCTATATGGCATGTATCCCAAGAAGGGTACATTAGCTGTAGGTAGTGATGGGGATATAACAATTGTAGATAAGCATATAGAACATGTGCTTTCAAAAGAGTCCGCCCATACAAAGGCTGACTATATACCTTACGAAGGAATATCTGTAACTGGCAAGGTTCGAGATGTTATCCTTAGAGGTCACCATGTGGTACAAGATGGATCCTTAACAGAATCATATCTTGGTGAATGTATTCCTTAATGAGAGGAGGGCTATATATGTACCGCTTTCAAGTGAATGGCACCCAATATGAGGTTCAAGAGGATCAACGTTTAATTGATTTCTTGCGAGCTGATTTAAAGTTGACGGGCACTAAAGAAGGTTGTAGTGCTGGTGCATGTGGTACGTGTACAGTAATTATAGACGGAAAAAAAGCAAAGGCTTGTGTAAGCAAACTATCTCAATTAGATGGTAAATCAATTGTCACGATTGAAGGTTTATCTGAACGAGAAAAAGCAGTATACACCTATGCTTTTGGTGAATGCGGAGCGGTGCAGTGTGGTTTCTGTATACCAGGTATGATTATTAGTGCAAAAGTATTGATTGACGAAAATAATGACCCTACACCTGACGATGTTAAAAAGGCGATATTAGGTAATATTTGCCGTTGTACAGGCTATGTAAAAATTGAAGAGGGCATTATGTTAGCTGCAAAAATGTTCCGTGAGAACTTACCAGTTCCAGAAAAGGATACAAATGGTAATGTAGGCGCTCGTTTACACCGTGTAGATGCTGAGGAAAAAGCATTAGGTACTGGACAATACTCTGATGATATCTATATGGATGGCATGATTTATGCCAAAGCATTGCGTTCTAAATACCCACGAGCTAGAGTTGATCGTGTTGATGTGTCTAAAGCTCTTGAACATCCAGCATGTGTAACGGCATTGACTGCTAAGGATGTACCATTCAATAAGACTGGTCATTTAGTACCGGATTGGGATGTACTTATCGCCGAAGGTGATATTACACGTTATGTAGGCGATGCAATTGCATTGGTAGCAACTACTGAGAAGAAGTATCTAGATGAAGTATTGGCTTTAGTTGAAGTTGATTATACTGAATTAGAACCTATACTAGATCCATTGGAAGCGCTAAAACCAGATGCTCCTCAATTACATCCAGAGGGAAATGTATTGTCTCGTCAAACGTTATCTCGTGGCGATGTAGATAAGGCTATTGCAGAGGCTGCTTTTGTAGTAACAAATCATTATTCTACGCCTCAAACCGACCATGCATTTATGGAACCAGAATGTGCCGTTGCATATCGTGAGGGAGACGAAATTCATCTGCATTCAGGTAGCCAAAATGTTTATGATGATCGGCGTGAAGTTGCTCGTATGCTTGGCATTCCAAATGAATCTGTAAAGGTTCATAGCATGCTCGTAGGTGGCGGCTTTGGTGGTAAAGAGGATATGACCGTACAGCATCATGCATCTCTCGTAGCTTGGCTTACAGGTAAACCAACTAAGGTTCTATTCTCTCGTCAAGAAAGTCTTAATATCCATACTAAACGTCATGCGATGGAAATGGATATTACAACAGCTTGTGATGCAGAAGGTAATCTGGTAGCAAGTAAGGTAAATATCATTTCTAATTGTGGCGCGTATGCATCTTTAGGTGGTCCTGTACTTCAACGTGCTGGTACTCATTCTTGTGGCCCTTATCACTTTGATAATTTTGCCTTTGATGGTGTATGTGTTTATACAAATACTGTTCCTGGTGGTGCATTCCGTGGGTTCGGCGTAACACAAACTATCTTTGGTCAAGAGCAAAATATTGATGAATTAGCTGCGTTAGTAGGCATGGATCCTTGGGAATTCCGCTATAAAAATGTTGTGCGCCCTGGTGACTCATTACCAAATGGCCAAATTTGTTCCAAAGAAACCGCTTTAGTAGAATGTTTGGAAGCTGTAAAAGATGCATATTATGCCTCTGATCGTACTGGTCTTGCGGTATGTTTGAAAAATAGTGGTATTGGTGTAGGACTACCTGATACGGGTCGCGTTATTTTAGAAGTACGTGATGGTAAAGTTCGTATTCGTACGGGTGCTGCTTGTATTGGTCAAGGCATGGCTACTATGGCAACACAAGTACTTTGTGAAACAACAGGCTTAACGGCGGATAAAGTATTTGTAGAACGTCCTGATACAGTACGCACACCAGATTCTGGTACAACTACTGCATCTCGCCAAACGCTCTTTACCGGTGAAGCAACGCGCAAAGCAAGTCTTCGCTTAAAAGAAATGTTAGATTCTAAAACATTAGAAGAACTGAATGGCGTAGAGATTTATGAAGAGTTCCTCGGTGAAACAGATCCATTTAATTCTGATAAATCGCATCCAAAAAATCACGTTGCCTATGGTTATGGTGCATGTGTAGCAACAATTGGTGAAGACAATAAGGTTGCTAATTTACATGTAGCATACGATGTAGGTCGTGTAGTGAACCCTCAATCCTGTACAGGTCAGGCCGAAGGTGGTGCCATTATGGGAATGGGTTATGCAGTTACAGAAGACTTCCCTTATAAAGAAGGGTATGTAACATCTAAATACGGTACGCTAGGACTTCTTAGAGCTACCCAATGTCCTCCAATTCATGTAAGTCTTATCGAAAAAGGGACACCAGAACAATATGCATACGGAGCTAAAGGTATTGGCGAAATCTCTAGCATTCCGATTGCACCGGCTATTGCAAATGCGTATCGTCGTATCGACGGAGAACCACGTAGGTCCTTGCCGATTAAACATACAGGTTATAAAAAATAGAATATTTGCTTAATGGTAGGGGCTTTTGCCCCTAGCCATCAAGGTTCCCACGTGAAGTCGATGAGATTTCTAAACTCTATCATGTACGATAGTATGACTATATTGTTTAACTAGTAACTAAAACGTAAGATATGAGGTGATTCTTATGAGTAAAGGTGCATCTGGTGTCGACCATGTAGATGGTATGCTGCCAATCCCGCAGTTATTCGCTTATGGTTTACAGCACGTTCTGGCTATGTATGCTGGGGCAGTAGCTGTACCAATTATTATTGCACAAGCTATGCATTTGCCAATTGAAGATTTAATTCGTTTGATTACAGCTGACTTATTTACATGTGGTGTAGCTACATTGATTCAAACATTAGGATTGGGACCAGTTGGCGGGCGTATTCCTCTTATTCAAGGTGTTACATTTGCTTCTGTAGGCCCTATGATTATGATTGGTCAACAGCATGATATCAATACGATTTACGGTGCGATTATCGTAGCTGGTCTCTTTACATTCCTTGTGGCACCATTTTTCAGTCGTTTGATTCGGCTATTCCCACCTGTAGTAACAGGTACTATCATTACTATTATTGGTATCAACTTGATGCCAGTAGCTGTTAACTGGATGGGGGGTGGCGTAGGCAATAAAAACTTTGGCGATCCACTATACATAGCTCTTGGTGTAGCTACATTTGTTCTCGTTATATTAACTTATCGATTTGGTAAAGGTTTCCTTGGTAATTTGGCAATCTTAGTTGGCCTTATTCTCGGTACAGCCTTAGCTATGATTGTTGGTATTACAGATTTTTCAGAGGTAGGACGTTCTCAATGGATTTCTGTTGTAACACCATTCTATTTTGGTCTTCCAACCTTTGACTTTGCTTCTATTGTATCTATGATTATTGTAATGCTCGTAGTTATGGTAGAAACAACTGGTGATAGTATTGCGGTAGGTGAAATTGTAGATAAACCTATTGGTCAAAATGAATTGGCTGCGGTACTTCGCGCGGATGGCTTGTCTACTATTATTGGTGGTATCCTTAATAGTTTTCCGTATACAGCATTTGCTCAAAACGTAGGTCTTATTGCTGTAACACGTGTTAAGAGTCGTTTCGTTGTAGCAGCATCTGGTGTAATTTTAATTTTATTAGGCCTTTTCCCTAAATTAGCCGCTATCGTAGCTTGTATTCCAAATGCTGTACTAGGGGGCGCAGGGATTGCTATGTTCGGCATGATTATCGCCAGTGGGATTCGTTCTCTTGGTAAAGTTAGTTTCGATGGTAACTATAACCTGATGCTAGTTGCCATTAGTATTGGGGTATCCATGATTCCTCTTGCAGCACCTCAATTCTATACACACTTTCCAGCATGGGCTCAAATTCTTTTGAAATCTGGTATCACAGCTGGTAGTATAGTAGCTGTTATTTTAAATGTAATGTTTAATGGTTTTGGTTATAAAACTGTTAACGAACCTAATCGTGCGACTCGTAAATATCGCCACTTCACACGATTCAAAGGTTATCCTAAACATTTCTACCAATAAGATATAGTTAGACGAGTTTACTCTCATGCGATTATATGTATTGTCTCTCACAGTAGAAACCTTGTTAGTATAGGTAAAACATCAATATATATGGTTTCGTTTGTTAAAAAGATCTCACTCTGATTTGGAGTGAGGTCTTTTTTTATGGAATCGTATACTACTTTGGTATATAATTAAATAATATTATTGCAAAGGAGACGCATTATGAAAGACGAGCGATTTATAGTTACATATAGAATAGAAGCGAGTACATATGAAGAAGCAAAATCAATTGCTTGGGCTGTTCAAGTGGAGCAAACTATAGAATTTCCTTATGAGTTTGTAACGGATCCATACATTAAAGAAACTATTACTGGTCGACTAGAATCTCTTGAACCTATAGTAGAAGACTCTCCTTATATCAATGTAGGTGTGATGCCAAATGCTGTAATTGACACCTCTCGTTACTATTTGGCTCGTATTTCATATCACGTAGATACCACGGCCTTAGAGGCTACACAATTTTTAAATGTTGTCTTTGGTAATTCTTCGTTACAGCCACATATTTGGGTAGTAGATATTGAACTATGTCCAACACTTTACGATGTGTTTAAGGGACCACAATTTGGCTTACAAGGAATTCGTCGATTAGTGGAAACCCCGACGCGTCCAATGATTCAAGCCGTTGTAAAGCCGATGGGCACACCGAATGTAGAATTGGCTCGTATGTGTGGCGCTTACACACGTGGTGGTGCAGATGTCATAAAGGATGATCATGGTATTTCTAATCAGTCCTTCTCTCAATATAAAGATCGTGTAAAACGATGTGCTGCTATGGTACAGGAAATGAATGCTGTACATGGTACACATACTTTATATGCTGCAAACGTATCAGGTGATGGTACAGATGTGTTAGAACGCGCTTATTTTGCCAAAGAGGCTGGTGCTACAGCTCTCATGGTGGCTGCAGGTCTCGTTGGTTTCGGTTGGTTACACAAATTAGCTACTGATGAAAACTTACGATTGCCCATTATTCATCATCCAGCTTATTCTGGTGGATTTGTAAGCCCTGGTGTATCTGGAGTAGCTGACTATTTACAACTAGGTTTATTACCTCGTATCTTTGGGGCTGATATGTCAATTTTCGTATCTTATGGTGGACGCTTTACTTTTACAGAGGAACAATGCAAGAGGATTTCCTCTTACATTAAACGACCAATGGGCTTGATGAAGGCGGCTTGCCCTGCACCAGGTGGTGGCGTTACAGATACTCGTCTTAATGAACTTGTTGAGCTGTACGGAAATGATACGATGTTCCTTGTTGGAGGCGATATGTTCCGCAGAGGGCCAGATATTGAGGCTAATATGTCGTATTTTGTAGAGCGTCTGACTAAATTATCTGAAAGAACGTAATAATAGCTTGAATTTAAATGAGTTAATACAATATTTAACTAAATAACTAAGCTATTGACTTTTACAGAAATAATAGATTTATGATTAAGTATATGGAGTGTTTTGATGAGTGAATCCTCACCGTTGGAGGTCCATGTCCTTGCCAGTGGTAGTAAGGGCAATTGTACAGTGATAAAAAAAGGGAACTCCGTCATATTGCATGATGTAGGCATCAGTTGTCGACGCATTGTCAATGGGTTAAAAGAATTACAAATTGATATGGCACAGGTAGAGGGTATATTTGTCAGTCATGAACATAGTGATCACATTGCGGGATTACAACAATTACTAAAACGATTTGATATTCCTGTGTATACGAAGCAAGGCACCTGGCGTGAAATCCAAGATAAGTTAATCGTGCCAAAGAATCGATTAATCGAGCTTACAAAGGGCAGTTTGACGTTGGGGAGTCTAATTGTGGAACCTTTTTCGGTAAGTCATGATGCGGCTGATCCAATTGGTATAAATGTGTTTGCTGGGAACGATAAGGCAACTATTGTCACTGATACAGGCGTGATTTCAGATGATATTTTACGTAGAATTGATGATACGACTCTGTTAGTGCTAGAGGCGAATTATGATCCTCATATGTTGCGATTCGGACCATATCAGCCGTTTTTGAAACAAAGGGTGGCTAGTGATGAAGGTCATTTGAGTAATGAAATGGCTGCGCAAGCACTACTCATGATGAAACGTCCTGATTTTATGCAAGTTATATTGGCCCATCGTTCTGAAAATAATAATAACTCTGTCCTTGTTACCCAAACTATTGGCAAAATGCTTGTTGATGGTGGTGTTCGTATTGGACCTGAAATGAAGTTACAACATGGTCAGCCTAATGAAATTGTGTCCATCCAATCTGTGAAGAGGTAAAAATGAGATTTTATGTAGTCTGTATCGGCAAATTGAAGGATGCTTATTTACGTGAGGGCGTAGCAGAGTTTGTGAAACGCATGCGCCCCTATGGTGGCATTACAATTACAGAGCTGAATGAAAGTAAAATTGGAGATAAGCCGAGTAATGCGGATCGCAAACAAGTCGTTGCAGAAGAAGGAGACCGTTTATTAAAAGCGGTCCCTAAAAATGCGTATACCGTATTACTTGACGTGTATGGCAAACCAATGTCCTCTGAAGAACTCGCTAAGACGGTATCTAAGCTTGAGGTGGATGGTGTTAGCGATATGGCTTTCATTATTGGTGGTGCCTTTGGGGTGAGTGATATATTACGTCAGGCTGTAAATTATAAATTATCTTTTAGCCCTATGACTTTTACTCATCAAATGGTTCGATTGCTACTTGTAGAACAAATTTATCGAGCATCAAAAATCAATCGTAATGAACCTTATCATTGGTAGAAGACGTAGACTTAAAAATTATTTGTATAATACTTTCAGAAAAAAGGAGTTTTATTATACTGTGGCGAATAGTATAATAAAGCAAGATGTATTTGTAAGGAGGAATTCACTATGAAAATCCAAGAAGTAATGAATAAATACCCTGTTACTGTTGGCAAAGATGCGCCGATTTCTGATGTAGCTGATTTATTGGTTAAATATAATTTAACAGCGGTGTCCGTAGTGGATGATGATAATAAGTTGTTAGGTATTATCTCTGAAGGTGATTTACTATATAAAAAAGTACGTCCTCATGTGCCTCATTATGTTAATGTATTAGGCGCTAGCATCTATTACAATGGCATTGGCGAATACAATGCTCAATTCAAAAAATTATTGGCATCTCACGTTCATGAGTTGATGACTGATGAAGTAATTACAACCACACCGGATAAAGATGTAGAAGAAATTGTATCTGTTATGCTTGATCAACATTTGAAAAATGTGCCAGTTGTAGATAAAGAGTATCGTTTGATCGGGATTTTGTCTCGTCGTGACATTATCAAATTGATTGCTAAAGATAACTAATTAGCATAATTATGTAAAATATGTAAAGACCACCCATTTTGGGGTGGTCTTTTAGTGTATATTGAGAAGAATTGCATTGACCTTGCATTTATGTTATTATTAGGAGTGCATAATATACTACAGAAATTTGGGCATATTGCCCTTCGAGGAGGACATATTTTAAATGAAAGCAACTGTAAATCCTGTTGATCAACACGTAGTAACGTTAACTATTGAAGTACCTGCAGCAGAAGTAGATAAGGGCATTAAACAAGCTGTAAAACGCATTGCAGGTCAAGTGAACATCCCTGGCTTCCGTAAAGGACATGCGCCTCGCCGTATTTTGGAAATGAACTTCGGCAAAGAAGCTATCTTGGAAGAAGCATTTGAAGTATTGGCTAGCCAAAACTATAGTGCTGCACTTCGTGAAAATGATATTGTGCCTGTATCTGAACCTGAAATCAAACGAGAACAATTCGAAGAAGGCAAAGATTTGATTTTCAAAGCTACTGTAACTAAACGCCCTGAAGTTAAACTTGGCGATTACAAAGGCTTAGAAGCAGAAAAACAAGATGCTACAGTATCTGATGAACAAATCGAAGAACAGTTGAACAATATTCGTGAACAACAAGCAAAAATGGTTGTTGCTGAAGAAGGCGCTACAATTCAAAAAGATGACTTCGCAGTAATCGACTTTGCTGGTTCCGTTGATGGTAAACCTTTTGATGGTGGTGAAGGTAAATCCTACCCATTACAAATCGGTTCTGGTAGCTTCATTCCTGGCTTCGAAGATCAATTAATTGGCGCTAAAGCTGGTGATGATGTAACTGTAAAAGTAACATTCCCTGAAGACTACTTCGTAGCAGAACTTGCTGGTAAAGAAGCAGAATTCAAAACTCATATCCATGATATTAAACGTAAAGAATTGCCTGAATTGAATGATGAATTTGCAAAAGAAGCAAGCTCTTACGAAACTATTGAAGAATTGAAAAAAGATCTTCGCACTAAAATGGAGGAAGAAGCTTCCCGTCGTGCAATCGATACTTACAATGCTGACTTGATTCAAACAGCTGTTAAAAATGCAACTGTAGAAATCCCAGAAGTAATGATTAAAGATCGCGTAGAACAAATGATTCAAGAATTGGCTATGAATATGGAAGGCCGTGGCTTGAAACTTGATGACTACTTGAAATTCTCCAATAAAACTATCGAAGATTTACGCTCTGAATACAAAGATTCCGCAGCTGAAAACGTACGCGCTGATTTAGTATTGGATGCTATTGCAACTGCTGAAGGTATCGAAGTAACTCCAGATGATATGAACCGTGAAATCTTCATTATGGCTCAAAACTTTGGGGCAGATCCTAAAGAAGTTTGGGATATTATTGCAAAAGAAGGTCGTGTAGCTATGTTGGCAGGCTCTGTAGCTCGCAAAAAAGCAGCTCGATTCATTATTGATAATGCAAAAGGCGCTGAAGCGGCTGAATAATAGTTTGCTCAACTAGGTACATGAAAAGGTGATTATATGTATGTACCAATCGTAGTTGAACAAGGTGAACGCGGAGAGCGTTCCTATGATATTTACTCTCGCTTGTTAAAGGATCGCATTATTTTCCTTGGTGGCCCCATCGATGATAATGTGGCAAATGCGGTTATTGCGCAAATGTTATTCCTAGAAGCAGAGGATCCTGATAAGGATATCCATTTGTACATCAATAGCCCTGGCGGTGTTGTAACTGCCGGCATGGCTATTTATGATACGATGCAATATATCAAACCAGATGTGTCTACTATTTGTGTAGGCTCTGCAGCGAGCATGGGTGCTGTGCTTTTAACAGCTGGCACTAAAGGTAAACGATATGCGTTGCCTCATGCGCGCATCATGATTCACCAACCATTAGGCGGTGTGCAAGGGCAAGCATCTGAAATTGAAATCCATGCCCGTGAGATTCTTCGCATGCGTGAAGAGTTAAATGGTATCTTAGCTTCTCGCAGTGGACAAGATATTGAAGTAGTAGCTCGCGATACAGATCGCGATAACTTCATGAGTGCTCAGGATGCCGTTGAATACGGCTTAATCGATGAGGTACTCACAAGAGAACCTGTAGAAAGCAAGTAATGGAGGCGCCCCTTGGCAAAAGATAAAGATACTATGCGCTGCAGTTTTTGTGGACGCACAAGCGAAGAAGTCCGCAAATTAGTGGCGGGTCCTAACGTGTATATTTGTGACGAATGCGTTGAAGTTTGTGAACGCATCATTGCAGATGAGTTGGGTGCGGTTGAGACGGACGACTTCAATTTAAAAGAATTGCCAACGCCTAGAGAAATTAAAGCTCATCTTGACGAATATGTTATTGGTCAAGATGATGCTAAAATCTCTTTAGCTGTGGCTGTATATAATCACTACAAACGCTTACAAACAGATAATGTAGTAGATGATGTAGAATTACAAAAGGCTAATGTATTGTTCATTGGTCCTACTGGTAGTGGTAAAACACTATTGGCTCAAACCTTAGCGAAAATGCTAGAAGTACCATTTGCTATTGCAGATGCTACAAGCTTAACTGAAGCTGGGTATGTGGGGGAAGATGTAGAAAACATCCTACTCAAAATTATTCAAGCTGCAGATTATGATATAGCTCGGGCTGAACGTGGCATTATCTATATCGATGAAATCGATAAAATTGCTCGTAAGTCTGAAAATCCTTCTATTACACGTGATGTGTCTGGTGAAGGTGTACAACAAGCATTGCTTAAAATCTTAGAAGGTACCGTTGCTTCTGTTCCTCCTCAAGGTGGTAGAAAGCATCCTAATCAGGAAATGCTTCAAATCGACACTACGAATATTCTCTTTATTTGTGGTGGAGCATTTGATGGTATGGACAAGGTTATTACTAAGCGTACCGCTAAGAAAACACTTGGTTTTGGTGCAGATGTACAGCGTAAAGAAGAACGTAATATATCGGCTATCTTAAAAGATGTTGTACCTGAAGATTTATTAAAATTTGGTTTGATCCCTGAGTTTATTGGACGTTTGCCTGTAATGGTGACATTAGATCAATTAGACAGAGATGCATTAATTCAAATTTTGACAAAGCCTAAAAATGCATTAACAAAACAATATGAAAAAATTCTATCCCTTGATGGTGTAGAGTTAACTTTCACTGAAGATGCATTAGAAGAAATCGCTGATGAAGCATTACAGCGAAAAACAGGTGCTCGTGGTTTGCGTGCTATCATTGAAAAGGTGATGAAACGCGTAATGTTTGAGGTTCCTTCCATGCCGGAAGTAACTAAGTGCATTGTGAATCGTGAATCCGTATTAAGCACAGGTGAACCTATACTCAAAAATGAGGCAGACCAAGACATCCAGTTGAAATCGTAATTCGAAGAAACTCATTTCTGTGTAGGAATGAGTTTCTTTTCATAATATATATACCTGGAGGAAGTATGAATTTACTCGAAGTTGGGATCCCTACCGTACCTCTCAGAGGCATGGTAGTATACCCGAATATCGTGATTCACCTCGATATCGGTCGAGACAAATCCATTAAGGCGGTGGAAGCCGCAATGAATGAGGACCGCATTTTAGCCGTCGTAACTCAAAAAGATGATGCTGTAGATGCGCCAACAGTTCATGATTTAGCCCAAATGGGTACATTAGTAAAAATTAAACAAATGTTGCGCTTACCAGGTGGTATAGTACGTGTTCTTGTAGAGGGCATCACTCGTATTCGTCTTATGAATATTACTAGCATGGACCCTTATTATATAGGAGACTATGAACGAGTGGCGTCTGAATTTGAAGACGATGTAGAGCTTGAAGCTTATCGTCGTTTGGTTCAAGCTAAATTTGGCGAATGGGCAGAAGAAGCTAAATCAGTTACTGATGAAGGTGTAACGCGCGTTATGGAATTACGCAATCCTTGTGAATTAGCTGACCAAGTTGCATTTCTATTGCCTATTAATAATTTGAAACGTCAAGAGTTACTTGAAGAATTATCTGTGGCTCGTCGTCTTAACATGATTGTAGGCATTTTAAATATGGAATTACAAATCTCTGATTTGGAAAATTCCATCAATAATCAAGTGCGTCAATCTATGGAAAAAGCGCAGAAGGAATATTTCTTGCGCGAAAAAATCCGCGTTATCCACGATGAGTTGGGTGATAAAGGAGATCCCGAGGAGGAGGCAGAAGAACTACGAGTTAAGTTAAAAGCACTTAACCTAAGTGAAGACGTACATACGCGTATTGATAAAGAAATTTCTCGTTACAGCCGCATGCCTCAATTGATGCCGGAAGCAACAATTTTGCGCAACTACTTAGATTGGGTATTGGCATTACCGTGGAACGAATTAACGGAAGACCGTTTAGATATCAAGGGCGCTTATGCTATGCTCGAGGCCGATCATTATGGCCTTGAAAAGGTTAAGAAACGCATTTTAGAATTTTTAGCGGTTCGTAAATTAACCGGTAAAAATAGTGGCTCTATTCTTTGTTTAGTAGGCCCACCAGGCGTTGGTAAAACCTCTTTGGCTACCTCTATTGCTAAAGCAATGAATCGTAAGTTTATCCGTGCATCCTTAGGTGGTGTTCGTGATGAAGCTGAAATTCGTGGACATCGACGTACTTATATTGGTGCTTTACCTGGTCGTATGATTCAGGGGTTAAAAAATGTAGGTACTAAGAATCCTGTATTTTTATTGGATGAAATTGATAAATTAGCATCTGATTATAAAGGCGATCCATCTTCAGCGTTATTAGAAGTATTGGATCCAGAACAAAATAGCACATTTAGTGATCACTTTATCGAAGTACCGTTCGACTTCTCTGAAGTTTTCTGGATTACTACGGCTAATGTAGCATCTAATATTCCTGGTCCATTGTTAGATCGTATGGAAATTATTGAGTTGTCCAGCTATATGGAAGAAGAAAAACTAGAAATTGCTAAGCGTTACTTAACACCTAAGCAAATTAAGAAAAATGGCCTTGAAGATTACAAGGTTAAATTATCTGATGCTGTGTTAAGAAAGGTAATTTCCGAATATACTCGCGAAGCAGGTGTTCGTACTTTAGAGAAAACAATTGCTAAGATTTGCCGTAAGATTGCTTTCAAAGTAGTTGAAGAAGGCGGAGACGCACCAAAAGTCACTACTAAGAATCTTCACGAATTCTTAGGCGCACCAATCTTTGTTGACCAAGAGCGAGAAAAGAAAGCACAAGTTGGCTATGTAAATGGATTAGCTTGGACATCTGTTGGTGGTGTAGTATTACCATGTGAAGCTACAACTATGAATGGTACCGGTAAATTGGCTTTAACTGGTAGTCTCGGCAAGGTTATGCAAGAGTCTGGTCAAGCGGCTATGAGTTATATTCGCCATAATGCAAAAGCTTTAAAGATTGAAGAAGATTTTTATAAAAAGCTTGATATTCACGTTCACTTGCCAGAAGGGGCAACCCCTAAAGATGGTCCTTCTGCAGGTATTACAATGACATTAGCTATGGTATCTATTTTGACTAACCGCAAGGTTCGTTCTGATATTGCCATGACTGGTGAAATCACATTGCGTGGCCGTGTATTACCAATAGGCGGCTTAAAAGAAAAATTATTAGCAGCCTTGTCTCATGGTATAAAAGAGGTGTTGATTCCAAAAGGCAATGAAAAGGATATTGCAGAATTACCTGACATTGTGAAAGAAGGCCTCATCATTACGCCAGTTAAGACAATGGATGAAGTATTAGCAAAGGCACTTGTGTAATGCAAAAGAAGAAAAAATCCACTAAACCAATGGGCCCAAAACCACAATATACACGAAAAGAACCAAAGGGGCCTCGTATTATAGCTGCAAAATATAATACTTCCTGTGTGAAGGCGGATCAATATCCTGAAGGGGATACTGTAGAAATCGCCTTCCTTGGACGCTCTAATGTGGGCAAGTCTTCGTTGATTAATTCTTTATGTAACTATCGTGGGTTAGCCCTCGTTAGTGGTCAGCCAGGTAAGACTAAGACGATAAACTACTTTGATATTGAATCAAAAGAGGATATTTCTGAAACCGAGGAACGCAGATATAACTGGTTTCTCGTTGACCTTCCTGGTTATGGTTTTGCAAAGACAAATAAAGGAAACCGCAATCTGTGGTCTTCCTTTATTGCCGATTATATTTTACATTCTGAACGATTGATGTTGTTGTGTTTACTTATCGATGGTCGCCATCCTGAAATGGCCATTGATAAGGTGGCCTTTGATTGGCTCGTCGAAGCTGGTGTTCCGTTACAAATTGTAGTGACCAAGGCCGATAAATTGACGGCTAAAGAAAAGTCTGCAAACTTGTCTATTATTAAAGAGCTATATCCAACGGCTACCCCGCCGATTTTGTACAGCTCTTTAAAGCATACTGGGCGTGAGCTTTTACAACAACGAATCAATAAAATTTTGGTAGGAGATGAAGCATGAGTCAAACGAACGAATTAGAGATTATGGAACGCATTGCTCTAGATTTAGAGCATGTCGAAGAGTCTCTTGCATCATCTTTTAATACCGGTGCAGAGGACTTCAATGCACTGATTCGACCGTTATCAGCAGCAGGTGGTAAGCGTTTGCGCGCTCAATTGTGTCTATTGATTGCTAATGCAGGTACATCTATAGAGCGTCAACGCATTAAAATTGCTGAGGCTGTTGAAATGCTTCATTTAGCAACACTTATCCATGACGATGTTTTAGATCAAGCTGAAATTCGCCGTGGGGAGGATACAATTCACATGCATAAAGGTAATAAGGTAGCTATCCTTAGTGGTGATTATTTATTTGCTAAAGCATTTAAAATCGTATCTGAAATGACGAATATGAAGTATCTTCAAGTATTCTCTCATATTATTACATGCCTCGTAGAAGGTGAGTTCATGCAAATGGAAGATGTATATCGCATCGATCAAGGCATAGAGCGTTATATGACAAAGACGCAAAAGAAAACAGCAGACTTCATGGAAGGCTGTATGGAGCTTGGTGGTCTCTTAGGAGATTGGCAAGAGGATGAAATTATAGAGTTGAAAAAATATGGTCATGCATTAGGCATGGCATTCCAAATTACAGACGATATTATGGATTATCGTGAAACAGCGGAAACAACGGGAAAGCCTGTAGGGAATGATCTTCGAGAGGGACTATTGACGTATCCGTTATTAAGCATCGTTAACGATGGTAATAAAGATAAATTGCTTGAAGATATTAAAGGCTTAAATAATGGTGGTAATGAGCAAGACATTATTGATTATGTTATTGCTCAAGGTGGAATTGATAATACATTAGCTGTAGCTGATAAATATTGTAAAGATGCTCTAGCGGCACTCGCTGCAGTGCGTGATTTCCCAGGGAAGGAATTTCTTGTGATGGCTGTAGAAAATCTGGCTGATAGAAAGGTATAATATGGAACCATTCGAACCAAAATCGGATTTCGAATATCCCATGCAAAAACCTTCTTTTGATAGTGTAGTTCGTCAAAAACGGCGTGAAGCAGAACAAAAGTCTGAGCAAGAACGATATAAGGTGGCAACTCAACACATTCCTGAGGATGTGGAAGATGAACCAGTTTATACGGCTATAGAGCAGAAGATGATGGATGAAGCAAGGGAATTGTCTCTTGTAGGACATCTTTCAGAGCTGCGAAAACGATTGATTATAATAGCTGTAGCAGTTATTGTGGGAACTTGTATTTCTTATTATTATGTAGACTTATTATTGGAAATACTCCTAAAACCGGCTGGCAAGCTCTATTATATGAGACCTACTGAAGCATTTCTTACATATATGAAGGTGTCTGTTGTAGGTGGCTTAGTCATAGCCGCTCCCATTATATTGCATCAGATTTGGCTATTTGTTAAGCCTGCACTAACTGTGCGAGAAAAGCAGCTATCTAACTGGATCTTACCAGTAGCAATTGGTCTATTCGGGATAGGTATTGTATTTTCTTATTTTCTCGTATTGCCTGCAGCAGTGAGGTTCTTTATGGGCTTTGCTACAGATGAATTACAGCCGATGTTTTCTATTGGTCAGTATATGGACTTTGTATTATCCTTTGTACTGCCCTTTGGATTTATCTTTGAGTTGCCGTTGATCTTAATTATTTTGGGATATTTCAACTTAATTACATCACGCTTTTTAAAAACGAAGCGAAAGATATTTATTCTTATATCCTTTATCATAGGTGCTGTCATTTCACCTACACCGGATATGTTCTCGCAAACGATGATTGCATTACCTATGATATTGCTATATGAAACAAGCCTATTTGTATTGGCTAAAATTATGAAGCGCTAAGGAGTCTTTTAGGAGGAACGATGAAAACCTACGAAAATTTAACCACATATAATCCTGGTGAAATAGAAGGCAAATGGTATTCTTATTGGGAAAATCAAGGATACTTTCACGAAGAAGTAGACACGAATAAAGAGCCATTTAGTATCGTATTACCACCTCCTAATGTAACTGGTATGTTGCATATGGGGCATGCCCTTGATAACACATTACAAGACATCCTCATCCGTTTCAAACGCATGCAAGGCTACAATGTATTGTGGATGCCAGGTACAGACCACGCTGGTATTGCTACACAAATCAAAGTAGAAGAGATGCTTGCTAAAGAAGAAGGAAAATCTCGCTATGATTTGGGCCGTGAAAAATTCGTAGAGCGCGTGTGGGAATGGAAAAAAGAATATGGTGATACTATTGTAAAACAAATCCGTAGCCTTGGCGCATCCTGTGATTGGAACCGTGAGCGATTTACTTTGGATGAAGGGTATTACCATGCAGTGCGCGAAGTATTTGTAAGTCTTTATGAAAAAGGTTTGATCTATCGCGGTGAACGCATCATCAACTGGTGTCCTCGTTGTGCCACTGCGTTATCTGATGTTGAAGTTGAGCATGAAGATGAACATGGCCATTTATGGCATATTAAATATCCTGTAAAAGGTGAAGATAATCGTTTTGTTGTTGTTGCTACAACTCGTCCAGAAACAATGTTTGGTGACGTAGCAGTAGCAGTAAATCCTGATGATGATCGTTATAAAGATCTCATTGGTAAAACATTGATCTTGCCATTTGTTAATCGAGAAATTCCTGTAATTGCCGATGACTATGTAGATGCTAGCTTCGGTACAGGCTGTGTAAAAATTACACCTGCTCATGACCCTAATGACTTTGAAATGGGCCAACGTCATAATTTGGAATCCATCGTTGTTATGAACAATGATGCAACAATGAATGAAGGTGCTGGCAAATTTAATGGCTTACCTCGTGAAGAAGCGCGTAAACAAGTAGTAGCAGAACTTAAAGAATTAGGCCTACTTGAAAAAATTGATGATCATGACCATGCAGTAGGTCATTGCTCCCGTTGTAATACAATCATCGAACCAATGGTATCTAAACAATGGTTCGTAGATATGAAACCATTGGCAGAGCCCGCTCTTAAGGTTGTTAAAGACCACGAAGTAGAGTTCGTTCCTGAACGTTTTACAAAAACATATGTGAACTGGCTTGAAAATATCCGCGATTGGACGATTTCTCGTCAATTGTGGTGGGGCCATCGCATTCCTGCATGGTATTGTGATGACTGTGGTGAAACTATCGTTAGCCGTGAAGATATTACAGAATGTCCTCATTGCCACGGTCATGTTACACAAGATCCAGATGTTCTTGATACATGGTTTAGCTCTGGTTTATGGCCGTTTGCCACAATGGGTTGGCCTAAGCAAACTCCAGAACTTAAACAATGGTATCCAACAAGTGTGCTTGTAACTGGTTACGATATTATCTTCTTCTGGGTTGCTCGTATGATCTTTATGGCTCTTGAGTTTGAACATGAAATTCCATTTAAACATGTATTTATTCATGGTCTTGTTCGCGATAGCCAGGGCCGTAAAATGAGTAAATCTTTGGGCAATGGTATTAATCCGCTTGAAGTTATCGACCAATATGGTGCTGATGCATTGCGCTTTACTCTTGTAACTGGCAACACACCTGGTAACGATATGCGTTTCTATATGGAACGTGTTGAGGCTAACCGTAACTTTGCCAATAAGATTTGGAATGCATCAAAATTTGTATTGATGAACCTTACTAATTATGATGAAAGTTTCGTTCCAACAGCAGATGATTTGACATTAGCAGACCAATGGATTGTTCAAAAATACAATGAAACAGTACAAAGCGTAACATCTAATCTCGATAAATTCGAACTTGGTGAAGCGGCAAGTTCCGTATATGATTTCATTTGGAATACGTACTGCGATTGGTACATTGAATTAGCGAAACCTCGTTTGTATAGTGAAAGCGACGAACGTGATCGTCGTACAGTTCAATATTTACTTGTAACAATCTTACGTCATATGCTCGAATTATTACATCCATTCATGCCGTTCGTAACTGAACATATTTGGCAACATTTGCCACACGAAGGGGACAGCATCGTTGTTACTAAATGGCCTGAAGCATTGAAATTCGATAATCTTGAAGGGGCAGCACGTCAAATGGAAGTTATGATGGATGCTATCAAAGGTATTCGTAACATGCGTGCTGAAATGAATGTGCCTTTAGGTAAAAAAGCTGAGGTTATCGTAGCGCCAACAGATGAAGCATTAGCTAAAACTGTAGCAGAACATAGTGACTACTTCGTAACATTGGCTTGGGCTGAGAAAGTAACAATTCTTGGTACCGATGATCCAAAACCAGAAAATGCGACTGTAACCGTTGTCAATGGTATGGAAGTATATCTCTTACTTAAAGACTTGATTGACGGTGAAAAAGAAAGAGAGCGTATTGCAAAGGAAAAAATCCAAATGGAAAAAGAAATTTCTCGTTTGGAAGGTAAATTGTCTAACCAAGGCTTCTTAGCAAAAGCTCCTGAAGCTGTAGTAGCAAAAGAAAAAGAAAAGTTAGAAGAATATAAACAAAAACAACAAGCGTTATTGGAACGTGAAGCGTTCCTTGAAACCTTATAATAGGAGGTTTATATGACATATCAGGAGGCCTTAGCCTATTTGGAGCAGGCATCTTCATTTGGTATTAAACCTGGCCTTGAACGAATTACGGCTCTTATGGATGTGTTAGGGAATCCACAAGAAGATTATAAAATTGTTCATGTTACAGGTACAAATGGTAAGGGCTCGGTTACCTCATATATTTCCTACGCACTGTTTACAAGTGGATTACGGGTGGGGCGATTTACATCGCCTCACCTTCAATCCTATACGGAGCGTATTCAAATTAATGATGGAAATATAACAGAGGAAGCCTTTGGGACATTAATTAGTCGCGTAAAGGTTGCCGTAGATACTATTATTAACAATGGAATAGAAGCGCCAACACAATTTGAAATATTAACAGCTGCCGCATTTTTATTCTTTAAGGAGCAAGGTGTAGACTATGCCGTAGTAGAAGTTGGTTTAGGGGGCTTACTAGATTCTACTAATATCGTGACTCCAAAAGTATCTGTTATTACTAATGTAACAATAGATCATCAAGCATATTGTGGTGATACTGTCGAGGAAATTGCACGCCATAAAGCGGGGATTATTAAACCTAAGGTGCCTGTAGTGACAGCTGCACAAGATACACCTCTTAATATCATTGAGGACGTAGCTAAAAAACGACATGCCAAGCTTTATGTTTTTAATAAAGATTTTGGTATTGATAGCCGCAGCGCTGTAATGGGTGGTCAAATGATTACGGTTAGTTCTAACAATGCTGCACCTGCTATGTTGTTTACGACGATGGCTGGCATTCATCAATCTGTAAACCTCGCTTGTGCATTGATGGCCGTACGCCTGTTGATGAAAGAGGATACGAACATCAGTGAAGAAACAATGCGTGAAGGATTTGCCCGCACTACGTGGGCGGGGCGCTTTGAAGTTAAACGAGGCTTAGATCGTACCTTTATATTTGACGGTGCTCACAATGCGGCAGGGGCTGAGTCTTTTGCCATGACGTACAATGAACTATTTAAGGACACACCGAAAACGGTGGTAATGGCTATCCTTAAAGATAAAGACCAAGAGGCTATTATTCGTGAAGTGGTTAAATCTGGCGACACAGTCCTCGTTGTACCTGCACCAACAGATAGAACAGAGGTACCTGAGAGCTTGGTTGAAGTGATTCGCCGTACTGTGCCTAAGGTGACGGCTCAAACTGCAGAATCTGTTGAGGCTGCGTTAGCCTTAGCATACAAACATACAAAGAATGGTGATATCATTGCTGTATGTGGTTCTTTATATATTCTAGGGGATGCTCGTCAGTGGTTTTTCCATGAGATGAGTCATTGAGGTGAGATTATGGAGCTCTCACTCATTCCTAATCAGAAACGAATTACTTTTTATATTGAACGATTAATCTATGGTGTTGTCATTGCGATGCCACTTCAGCCAATGGTGGGAGATGTACTTCTCTGGTTGGCCATAGGTCTAGCATTATATGATTTAATTTCTAGTAAATCATTGAGTCTGCCGACCGGTTATCTATCTTGGACTGTTATGATCTTTGTTATCTGGACAGGTATATCGTCGTTAATGTCACCAAACTGGGATTGGTCTATTCAGAGTTGGTTCTACCAAATTGTGGCGGGTGGGGGCATGTACTATTTAGTTCGTACCTATATTCGAACACCTAAACAGTGGAACTATTTTCTTCGTGCCTTTTTAGGTACAGCCCTTCTTGTATGCATAATCGGGGCCTATCAGTATATATTTGTTCCTAATATACATATAAAAGAATGGGTTGATGCAGCACAATTTCCTAAATTGATGCGTCGAATGGCGTCTACATTGCAAAATCCTAACTTGTTAGGGGCTTATCTATTGATGGTATTAAGTGTATGTATTAGCTATATTCTTGTTTATATGAAAGAGAATCGTACTCGTGAAGTTGTTACAATGCTGATTATTGGTATTGTATTATTTTTAACGATGTTATTAACCTATTCGCGTGGTATTTGGATTAGTTTTGCGGCCATGATTCTGTATTGGGCTATTTTCGTAGAACGAAGACTATTCTTATCTTTGTTAGTGGTACCGCTAATTCTATACTTCTATGAAGGGGAAGTTGCTTCGCGACTTTGGTCTATATTCCAAGGTCATGATACGTCATCAGATCTTCGCTGGGCTCTATGGGACAGCACAATGTATATCGTACGAGAAAATCCAATCTTTGGTATAGGGTGGAATACATTCTACTTAGTTTATCCAGAGTATAACTATTACATTCAAGGTCCTAATGTGTTGATGTATCATGCCCATAATTTATATTTAAATATATTGGCTGAAACAGGTATTCCTGGCTTGCTATCATTCCTAGCAGTTATCGTCGGTCATGTTATTACATCTGTTCGTTTGAAAGGGGATATGTTCCGACAAGCTGCACAGATAGGTATAGGTGCTTTAGCTATCGGAGTCCTTTTTAGTGGATTGTCTGATTTTGAGCTCTATAGCCATCAAGTTACTATTGTTTTTTGGCAACTCCTTGGTTGGGTTGGGGCCTTTGTGAAAGTACAACTTTCCACAAAGAAACATATGTAAAAGGTACATTTTGTATAATCAGTAAGTTTTATGGTAGAGATATAATTTCATAGTATGGTATAATTTATATATACCTTAGCAGGGTAAGCTTAAGTATATTTAACCGGTTTTCTAATGTTAGGATAATTGAACATTATTGCTTGCATTTGAAAACCGGTTTTTTGTATATCTATATTTTTATAGGAGGTGTAGCAGTCAGTTTTGTATATATTATTTTTTTTATATTGATAAGGCTCTATATGTTGTATTGAGATAGTTCGATATGCATAAAAAACAACAATATATACTATTAAAATGATAATTCCTGTGAGTTATATCGGTGTGAATAAAACTTATGTGAAAATGTAAAAACCTATGCGTTTTAGTCATAATGCACAGTCGAAGTGTGATAAAAAATACATTTTAGTCATATAAGTTGACAATACATTGGATGTGGACTACGATGAAGTCGGTTTAAGGAACGTATTAGACCAAAGAGATTCAATTGTCGTTTAACAATGTTACTCTTAAAGGAGATGGTTATGGTGATAGACATCAAAGACCGCGTAAAAAATGTGGACCTGCAAGGTAAAATTGTCACTGCTTATGATGCAGCTCAGTTGATTAACCCTAATGATAAAGTTGGTATTTCCGGCTTTACACCATCGGGTTATGCAAAAGTTGTGCCATTGGCATTGGCAGAAAGAATGGAAAAAGAACCATTCAAAATCGATTTGTGGACAGGTGCTTCTGTAGGTGATGAAGCTGATGGTGCGTTAACTCGTGCTAATGGTATTAATCGCCGTTTTCCATATCAAACCAATAAAGATATGAGAAAGGCTTTAAATGGTGGAGATGTTAAATACATCGATATGCATTTAAGCACAATGGCACAAAATATTCGTTATGGATTTTTCGGAGATTTAGATGTAGCAATTATTGAAGTATGTCAAATCAACGAAGATGGTTCTTTAGTACCGACTACCTCTGTTGGCAATTCTCCAACATTTGTTAGTCAAGCTAAAAAGGTTATCGTAGAGGTAAATGTATCTCAACCATTATCCTTAGTTGGTATGCATGATATCTATGAACCGTTGGATCCGCCACATCGTAAACCAATTCCGTTGGAACAGGCCGGCGATCGCATCGGTACAGAAGCAATACCTTGTGATCCTAGCAAAATTATTGCTGTGGTTCCAAGTGATGTACCTGATACAACAAGACCTTTAGCTGCTATTGATGATGATGCAAAGGCAATGAGTCAACATCTTATCAAATTCTTTGAACAAGAAATTGCAGAAGGTCGTTTGCCTAAAAACTTGCTTCCGTTGCAATCCGGCGTAGGTTCTGTAGCAAATGCGGTAATCAGTGGCTTGGCTCAAGGGCCTTTCACAGATTTATCTATTTATACAGAAGTAATTCAAGACGGTATGTTTGACTTGATCGATGCTGGTAAAGTAACTGTATGTTCCGGTACTGCATTGAGTCCTTCTCCAGATGGATTGAAACGTTTCTATGCGAATATTGATGAATATCGTAAAAAAATTATTCTTCGTCCGCAAGAAATTTCCAATAACCCTGGTATTGCTCGTCGTATTGGTGTCATTGCCATGAATACTGCTATCGAATTTGATATTTTTGGCAATGTAAACTCTACTCATATTATGGGTAGCAAAATGATGAATGGTGTTGGTGGTTCTGGTGACTTTGCACGTAGTGCATATCTCACTATCTTCTGTACCAACTCCGTTGCTAAAAATGGCGACATCAGTTCTATCGTTCCATATGTATCCCATGTGGATCATCCAGAACATGACACTATGATTTTCTGTACAGAACAAGGTGTTGCTGACTGTCGTGGTTTGAGCCCAGTGGAAAGAGCTCGTTTGATTATTGAAAAATGTGCTCACCCAGACTACAAACCTATGTTAACTGAATACCTAGAAAAAGCATTAGCTGCAACAAAGGATGCCCATACACCAATGTTGCTTGATGAAGCTCTTTCTTGGCATAAACGCTTCACAGAAACTGGAAGCATGAAAAAATAACCTGTTTTTTTAGGAGGATGATGAAAACATGGCTTACGAAAACTTAAAAGCCCAAATTGCTGAGTACAACAAACTTTGTGACGAAAAATGCGCAAAAACTCCAGAACGTCAAAACTTAAAATACAACCGTGTGTATACACCAGTTGATATTGAAGGCTTTGATTATGAACGCGATTTGGGAATGCCTGGCGAATTCCCTTATACTCGTGGCGTACAACCTACTATGTACCGTGGCCGTTTCTGGACAATGCGTATGTATGCAGGCTTCGCTACAGCTGAAGAATCTAACAAACGTTACCGCTACCTAATCGAATCTGGTGCAACAGGTCTTTCCTGTGCATTTGACTTGCCTACACAAATCGGTTATGACTCTGATGATGTTATGGCTGAAGGCGAAGTTGGTAAAGTAGGCGTTGCTATTGACTCCTTGGCAGATATGGAAATCTTGTTCGAGGGCATCGACCTTGGTAAAGTATCCACATCCATGACAATTAACGCTCCGGCGTCTGTTTTGTTGGCAATGTATATTGCAGTAGCTGAAAAACAAGGCGTACCTTCCACTGAATTGAAAGGTACAATTCAAAATGATATTTTGAAAGAATATGCAGCTCGTGGTACTTACATTTTCCCTCCAAAACCATCCATGCGTTTGATCACTAATATCTTCGAATATTGTTCTCAATACGTTCCTAAATGGAATACTATTTCCATCTCCGGTTACCACATCCGTGAAGCAGGTTCCACGGCAGTGCAAGAAATCGCATTTACAATTGCTAATGGTATCGCATACGTAGAAGCAGCTTTGAAAGCTGGTCTTGATGTTGATACATTCGCTGGTCGTCTTTCCTTCTTCTGGAATGCTCATAATAACGTACTTGAAGAAGTTGCTAAATTCCGCGCATCTCGTCGCTTGTGGGCAACAATCATGAAAGAACGTTTTGGTGCTAAAAAACCAAAATCCATGATGCTTCGTGTACATACTCAAACAGCTGGTTCCATGTTGACTGCACAACAAGTTGATAACAACATCGTTCGTGTTGCTCTTCAAACTGCAGCTGCTGTAATGGGCGGTACTCAATCCTTACATACAAACTCCCGTGACGAAGCTTTGGCTCTTCCTACAGAAGCATCTGTACAAGTAGCCCTTCGTACTCAACAAATCGTGGCTTACGAATCTGGTTTGGCTGACGTAGTTGACCCATTGGGCGGCTCCTACTATGTTGAAGCTATGACTAACGCTATCTATGACGAAGCTATGGCATACATCAAGAAAATTGATGAAATGGGCGGCGCTGTAGTAGCAATCGAAAAAGGCTACATCCAAAAAGAAATTCAAGAATCCGCTTACAAATGGCAAATGGAAGTTGAATCTGGCTTGCGCACAATCGTTGGCGTAAACAAATTCCAAGTTGAAGAAGAAGCTCCAAAAGACTTGCTTCGCGTAGACGCTTCCGTAGGTGTTAACCAATCTAAGAAAACTCAAGCAGTTCGTGCTAACCGCGATCAAGCCGCAGTTGATAAAGCCTTAGCTGATTTGAAAGCTGGTGCAGCTGACGAATCTGTTAACTTGATGCCATTAATTCTTGCAGCAGTTAAAACATATGCTACTTTGGGTGAAATTTGTAATGTATTGCGCGAAGTATTCGGTGAATACGAAGCTCATTCCACATTATAATATCGGCTGATTTCGGAGGTAATATATCATGGCAGAAAAACGTATTAGAGTAATTGTAGCAAAACCAGGTCTTGATGGTCATGACCGTGGTGCAAAAGTAGTAGCACGCGCACTTCGCGATGCTGGTTTCGAAGTAATCTACACTGGTCTTCGTCAAACACCAGAACAAATCGTTGAAGCAGCGCTTTCTGAAGACGTTAATGTAGTTGCATTATCTCTTCTTTCCGGTGCTCACAATACATTGTTCCCTAAAATTGTTGAACTTTTGAAAGAAAAAGGCATGGGGGATGTTCTTGTAATCGGTGGTGGCGTTATTCCTGACGCTGATATCCCTGGCTTGAAAAAAGCTGGCGTAGCGGCAGTATTCACACCTGGCACACCAACTAGCGATATCGTTAACTTTATTAAAGAAAACGTAAAATAATTGCTTGGGCAAAGAGGGGTGCAACTCGAATAGTTGGCTCCCCTCTATTCCCATATTCGAAGATAGGTGGTGAGGCGAATGGATTTAGTTAAAGGCCTTTTTGAAGGTTCTAGACTAGCCTTAGCACGGTCCATAACAGCTGTAGAAAACGAGTATGATAATGCCATCGATATTATGAAGGCAATTTACCCTAAAACGGGGAACGCACGTATTCTCGGTATTACAGGGGCCCCTGGTGCTGGTAAAAGTACTTTGACCGATAAGGTAGTTAAACATTATTTAGATCAAGGTAAAAAAATCGGCATCGTTGCCATCGACCCAACTAGCCCATTCTCTGGAGGTGCTATCTTGGGGGACCGTATTCGAATGAATGATTTAACATTAAATGAAAATGTATTCATTCGAAGCATGGGCACGCGAGGTAGTCTTGGTGGATTATCTAAAAAGACTGCAGACGTTGTAAAACTCATGGATGCCTTTGGCATGGATTTAGTAATTATTGAAACTGTAGGCGTAGGTCAATCTGAAGTAGATATTGTAAAAAATGCTGATACTACATTGGTTGTACTAGTTCCTGGTCTCGGTGATGATATCCAAGCTATCAAGGCGGGTATTCTTGAAATTGGCGATGTATTTGCTATCAACAAAGCGGATCGGGACGGTTGCGATCGTTTGAATGTTGAAATCGAGATGATGCTTGATCTCGATTCTCGCGAAGTCAAATGGAGACCTCCGATTAAGCGTACTGTTGCCAGCAAAGATCAAGGTGTAGATGAACTCATCGAAGCCTTGGATGAACATTTTGAGTATCTTGAAGACTCTGGTGAGTTGGATGCTCGCCGGGCAGAACGTACGCGTGATGAAATCATCGCAATGATTAATGAGCAAATTGGTCGTTATGTGGCGGAAAAAATAGTCACTAGCGATGAATTTAATAGCCAAGTGGCAGCTGTAAATGAACGCATGAGCGATCCATATACAGTTGTTAACGGCGTTATGTCAAATGTGCTAAAGTAGACGGCGACTACATAGCATGAGAGATTTAGCCTTATAAAAGGAGATAATCAAAATGGCTTTTAAAGTATTACAAGTGGACCACATCGGTATTGGTGTTAATGATTTAGCAGCAACTAAAGAATTCTATAAAAATGCATTAGGCATTGAACATCTTCCTGAAGACGAAATCGTAGAAGAACAAAAGGTAAAAGTATCCTTCTTCCCTTGTGGTGATGCTGAACTTGAATTCTTAGAAACTACAACTCCAGATGGCCCTATCGGTAAATTTATCGAAAAAAATGGCGGTCGTGATGGCATCCAACACGTTGCATTGCGCGTTGATAATATTGAAAATGCTATTGCTGATTTGATGGCTAAAGGCGTTCGTATGATTGACGAAAAACCTCGTTATGGTGCAGGCGGCTCCTCAATTGCTTTCTTACATCCAAAAGCAACTGGCGGTGTTTTGCTTGAATTATGTCAACGTATGAAATAATACAGTATCCAATTCACATCATTATATATGAGTTGTAGATATACATATACATATAATCCTACGTTATATATTAAATATGTATGCTTCTTGAACTTTATTCATTTATGAAATAAAATGATACTGTAACAAGTTTTATTTGGAGGTGCTATAATGGCAACAGTGCAGGAAAAAATCGAGTTATTGCACGAAAAACTAGCTAAAGTTAAAGCTGGTGGCGGTGAAAAACGCGTTGAGAAACAACATGCTCAAGGTAAAATGACTGCTCGCGAACGCTTGGCTAAATTGTTCGATGATAATTCCTTCGTTGAACTTGATCAATTCGTTAAACATCGTTGTGTTAACTTCGGTCAAGAAAAGAAAGAATTACCAGGCGAAGGTGTAGTAACAGGTTATGGTACTATCGATGGTCGTTTAGTATATGCATTTGCACAAGATTTCACTGTAGAAGGTGGCTCTCTTGGTGAAATGCATGCTGCTAAAATCGTTAAAGTACAACGTTTAGCAATGAAAATGGGTGCTCCTATTGTTGGTATCAACGATTCTGGCGGTGCTCGTATTCAAGAAGCAGTAGATGCCCTTGCTGGTTACGGTAAAATTTTCTTTGAAAATACAAATGCATCTGGTGTTATTCCACAAATTTCCGTAATCATGGGTCCATGTGCAGGCGGTGCTGTATATTCTCCAGCATTGACTGACTTTATCTACATGGTTAAAAACACTTCTCAAATGTTCATCACTGGTCCTGCAGTAATCAAATCTGTAACTGGTGAAGAAGTAACAGCTGAAGATCTTGGTGGTGCAATGGCGCACAACTCCGTGTCTGGCGTTGCTCACTTTGCAGCTGAAAATGAAGATGATTGTATCGCTCAAATTCGTTACTTATTAGGCTTCTTGCCATCCAATAATATGGAAGATGCTCCATTGGTAGATACTGGTGACGATCCAACTCGTGAAGATGAAAGCTTGAATAGCTTGTTGCCAGATAACAGTAACATGCCTTACGACATGAAAGATGTTATCGCAGCTACTGTAGATAATGGCGAATACTATGAAGTACAACCATTCTATGCTACAAATATCATTACTTGTTTCGCTCGTTTTGATGGTCAATCCGTTGGTATCATCGCTAACCAACCAAAGGTAATGGCTGGTTGCTTGGACATTAACGCTTCTGACAAATCTTCCCGTTTCATCCGTTTCTGTGATGCTTTCAATATTCCAATCGTTAACTTCGTTGACGTTCCTGGTTTCTTGCCTGGCACAAATCAAGAATGGGGCGGTATCATTCGTCATGGTGCTAAGATGTTGTATGCTTACTCTGAAGCTACAGTACCAAAAATTACTGTTATCACTCGTAAAGCATATGGCGGTTCCTACCTCGCTATGTGTTCCCAAGATTTAGGCGCAGACCAAGTATATGCTTGGCCTACATCCGAAATCGCTGTAATGGGTCCTGCTGGTGCAGCTAATATTATCTTCAAGAAAGACGAAGATAAAGATGCTAAAACAGCTAAATATGTAGAAGAGTTTGCGACTCCTTATAAAGCTGCAGAACGTGGCTTCGTAGATGTTGTAATCGAACCTAAACAAACTCGTCCAGCAGTTATCAACGCTTTGGCAATGCTTGCAAGTAAACGCGAAAACCGTGCTCCAAAGAAACATGGTAATATTCCATTATAATTCGATTCGGTAAACATATCATCGAATTTGGGAGATACCTTTCTTTACTACTTTTTTAGAAAGGGGAATGATTATGGAAGGACAAGCAGTTACTACCAATCCTTGGTTAATCATGGCGATTAATATGACAGTTGTATTTGCTGTATTGATAGCTTTAGGTATTCTTATGGAAATCGTACATTTAATCGATCCTACTAGGAAGAAAAAAGAAGCACCAGCAGCAACTGCTCCTGTTGTTACTCCAACAGCTACTTTTGTAGCTCCAGCAAATGCATCTGCTCAAAATGAGGATGAAGTAGTAGCAGCTATCGTAGGTGCCATTGTGGCGATGGGGTACTCATCTGAACAAATTGCATCTATTCGACCTACAGCAACCAGTGCTAAATGGCGCTTGGAAGGTCGCTTAAGCGGTAGAGGTTAAAATATTTTTAGGAGGCATTTGTAATGAGCAATGCTACAACAACTAACGGTAAAGCTCCATCTCAAGATGTAGTAGCAGTAATCGTTGGTGCATTAGCGGCAATGGGTTATTCCGCTGATCAAATCGCGCATATCCGTCCAATCGTAAGCTACAATTGGAAAATGGAAGGCCGTTTGCGTGGTAATCGATAAGATAATTGGCTATTTTGATAATCCGTGGGATTACTCAATTTATATGTGTAAAAATATTTATAAGTTTTGTGTAGGAACTACACATTTTGGAGGAATTTAAGATGAAAAAATTCAACGTTACAGTAAATGGTACAGCATATGATGTAGAAGTTAATGAAGTAAAAGCAGCGGCTCCTGCAGCAGCTCCTAAAGCAGCTCCAGCAGCAGCTCCAGCTCCTAAAGCAGCTCCTGCACCAGCTCCTGCTGCAGCAGCAGCTCCAGTTCCAGCAGGTGCTGAAACTGTAAAAGCTCCAATGCCTGGTAAAATCTTATCTGTAGCAGTATCTGCTGGTCAAGCAGTTAAAAAAGGCGAAACTTTGTTGATCCTTGAAGCTATGAAAATGCAAAATGAAATCGCAGCTCCACATGATGCTGTAGTTTCCGAAGTTCGCGTATCTGCTAACCAAACTGTATCCACTGGTGACGACATGGTTGTTCTTGGCTAATACCAAGTGTTGTATGACGTGGCTGCGCCACGTCATCTAACAATTTTATATTTGTGAAAGGGGAACGCATATGGAGGCTTTTGCTGTTGCGATTCAATCCGTTATTACAGATAGCGGGTTCCTCGCATTTACAACAGGCAATGCTATTATGATTCTTGTAGGTTTGATCCTATTGTATTTGGCATTTGCTAAAGAGTTTGAACCTTTATTGTTGGGTCCGATTGCGTTTGGTTGTATACTTGCCAATATTCCTCGTAATGGTTTCGAAGAAGGCGTTATGGCACTTATTAGCGCAGGTATCTCCCAAGAAATCTTCCCACCTTTAATTTTCCTAGGTGTAGGTGCAATGACTGACTTTGGTCCACTCATTGCTAATCCTAAAACATTGCTTTTAGGCGCTGCCGCTCAAATCGGCGTATTCGTTGCTTTAGGTGGCGCAATGATGCTTGGCTTCACAGCTCAAGAAGCAGCTGCTATCGGTATCATCGGTGGTGCTGACGGCCCTACATCCATTTACTTAGCTACTAAACTAGCTCCTCATTTATTAGGTGCTATCGCGGTTGCCGCATATTCCTATATGTCCTTGGTACCGTTGATTCAACCGCCTGTAATGAAACTCTTCACTACGCAAAAAGAACGCGAAATTGTTATGGAGCAATTGCGTGAAGTTACACGTTTTGAAAAAATCGTGTTCCCAATTGTTGCAACGATCTTCATTTCCTTATTGCTTCCTTCCATTACATCCCTTTTAGGTATGTTGATGTTAGGTAACTTGTTCCGTGAATCTGGCGTAACTGAACGTTTGTCCGATACTTCTCAAAATGCGTTAATCAATACTGTTACAATCTTCTTGGCAACTGGTACTGGTTTAACAATGAGTGCGGAACATTTCTTAAGCGTACAAACAATTCTTATTATCTGCTTAGGCTTAGTTGCATTTATCGGTGGTACTGCTGGTGGCGTATTATTTGGTAAATTGATGAGCTTAGTAGATGGTGGTAAAACAAATCCACTTATTGGTTCTGCCGGTGTATCCGCGGTTCCAATGGCGGCTCGCGTATCTCAAGTAGTAGGTGCGAAAGCTAACCCAGCTAACTTCTTGCTCATGCATGCTATGGGTCCTAACGTAGCTGGCGTTATTGGTACAGCAGTAGCTGCAGGTACAATGCTTGCTATGTTGTCTAACCACTAATAATTTAATAATTATTCACCCAGGTGTACCTAAATTGGTACACCTATTGGTGAATCAAAAAGCCCTTGGTCATTATGTAATCATACATAAAAGGGAATATTTGCAATAAATGCTTTTCAGATCGGTCATTAGGTGATTAGCAAGATTTCACAGAATAACCTTCTAGTGCTTTAAATATAGTAGAGGTGGTCACTTGTTATCAATTGAATTAAAAATACTGATTTGTTTTGTTTGGGCATTTATTGTTTTTTTTATTACTGCGCTGATTATCGGTGCTGAAGGTAAAGCTAAATGGTTTCAGCAGAGAACTAAATATTCTTGGTTTAACCGCCGAGGTTTTCTTGGTGAAACTTTATTATTTGGGTATCCTAAAACAAGAGAGGGATATGGGATTACTTTTATAATGGCCTCTGCCATTGGTATCGTAGGTTATATTTTATATCTCTTATAATTATGTCAGTGCATTTCTCTGAAGGGAGATGATGATGTATGGGTACTGCAGAACAAACCTTAATCGTCCTTGCAGTTATGGCTGTTTTATTCGTTACGGAAATTATTCCTCTAGCTATTACTTCTTTAGGCGGCGCAATTACATTAGGCCTTATGGGTATTATTACTCCTAAGGTTGTATTCTCTGGTTTATCTGATAGTACAGTTGTGTTGTTTGCAGGCATGTTCGTTGTTGGTGCTGCATTATTCTATACTGGTTTGGCTCAAAAAATTGGGGAAACCGTAGTATCTCATGCAGGGACTAGCGAAAATGGCTTGATGCTTGCGATTATGCTTGTAACAGCTACCATGTCCGCATTTTTATCTAACACTGGTACAACAGCTGCTTTACTTCCTGTAGTTGTTGGTATCTGTGCTGTTGCTAAGATACCTGCATCTCGTCAATTGATGCCTTTAGCATTCGCTGCAGGTATCGGTGGTATCATTACAATGGTAGGTACACCACCTAATATCATTGTAAGTGGTACATTGACTAAATTTGGCATTGAACCATTTGGTTTCTTTGAGTTTGCTTGGATTGGCATTCCTTTGACTATCGCTACTATCGTATTCATGATGCTCATTGGTAAACATTTATTACCTAAACATGAAATTACTGATGCCGGTGATGTAGAACAAGAAGTAGCTGCTGAAGATATTTCTAACGATCCTAAGAAACAATTGTTCTCTGGTCTTATTCTTTTAGGTGTAATCCTTGCCATGATTTTAGGCGAACCATTGAAAGAACACTTTGGTATTAACTTACCGTTGAGCATGGTTGCTGTTATTGGTGCAATGCTTTGCGTATTAACTGGTTGTTTGAATGAAAAACAAGCTTACACATCTATTGATTGGGTAACAATTTTCTTGTTTGCTGGTATGATGCCAGTGGCAACCGCACTTGATCAATCTGGTGCAGGTAAAATGATTGCTGATGCAGTAATTGGTGTTATGGGTTCCGATCCTAGTCCTTACTTTGCAACAGGCGTATTGTTTATTTTGTCTTGTGTTATGACGCAATTTATGTCTAATACTGCATCTTGTGCATTATTGGCTCCTATCGGTATCTCCATTGCTCAAGGTATGGGGGCTGATCCTCATGCTGTATTGATGGCTATCGGCGTTGCCGCATCCTGCGCATTCGGTACACCTGTAGGTACACCTCCAAATACATTAGTACTTGGTCCTGGTCAATACAAATTTACTGACTATGTAAAAGCTGGCGTTCCATTGATTTTAGTTTGCTTCGTAGTAAGCTTAATTATCATTCCAATGGTATGGCCATTCTTCCCTGGTAAATAATAGGGAATAGGTTACTCTACTATACAAGCACACACGAGGTCGAATCGTAAGATTCGGCCTCGTTTTTTATGATTTTAGTCTATATGATTTTAATATAGATTACATATAAGTGTAATCAAAAGCAATATGAATTAAACTAATTTGCATGATTAATTTTACACAATTGACTACATCGAAAAAAATATGATATAGTATATTGTGTAAGATATAATAATGTAATGTTGAATAAGGAGGTCATCTATGACAAAAGAAAGATTTAACATGTTAGTTGGTTCTATTGGTGCATTTATTGGTGTATTTGTATTTTTAGCCTATATCCCACAAATAATTGCTAATCTTCATGGTCAACCTAGTCAACCATGGCAACCATTATTTGCAGCAGTATCCTGTTTGATCTGGGTATTATATGGTTGGACAAAATCACCTAAACGTGATTATATTTTAATCGTACCAAACCTTGCAGGCGTTATTTTAGGTACACTAACATTCTTAACATCTTTCTAAGTGCTATAAGAAAAAAATAGTATTATTGTTATATAGTGAATAATAGTAAAGATATTACTTTACTTTATAAATATAAATGAGGTCGAATCGTATGATTCGGCCTTTTTTAGAGTGAAGTTTATATGTTAGATTAAAATATAGATAAGCGTTAAATCTGTTGTAATAAAAAAATAGTTTTTATGATAATAAATATTGATAATTGAATTCCTAGTATAATAGTACGTATTTTAATTGAAATGATAATTAGTGCATTCTCAATTATTGATTATTAAACTCAATTACATAAATGAAAAGAAATATCAAAATACATATAAATATAGGCTTTTTATGATAAAAAGGAACAATTATTATGCAAAATATTATATAATTTTTTATCATTTTCGTTTGACTTTCAATTTGAACTGTGTGATAATGAGAACATAAGTTGAGGCAAGTGCCTTTCTAAATGATAATAAAAAGTTTTGATCTATATTTTGATGGAGGTCCTAATTATGAGAGTTATTGCTGATGGTTGCATTAAATGTGGTTCTTGCGCATCTGTTTGCCCAGTTTCCTGCATTACTGAAGGCGAAACTAAATACGAAATTGGCGATGCTTGCATCGATTGCGGTTCTTGCGAATCCGTTTGCCCAGTTTCTGTAATTTCCGCTGAGTAATCACAAATAAAACACGCCCCTCATTGAGGGGCTTTTTATTTTGCCTAAATTTGCGTAACTTAGTATAATAGGACTATTAAGACTTATATTATAGTAAGGGAGTTAATCTTGTTTTATACAGTACTTATCATTTGGTTATTATTGGACCAATTAACTAAATATTATGTAATGAATCATTTTTTGTTAGGTGAATCTTTACCTGTTATTCCTAATGTATTTCATCTTACCTATATTATTAATCGCGGTGCAGCCTTTGGCATGTTAGCGAATCAACGATGGTTTTTCTTACTAGTAGCTTTTGTTCTATTAGCTGTTTGTGCTTTTTATTGGAAGCGATTAGCTAAGGGCCATTGGACTTTGCAAATCGGATCCGCCTTATTAGTCGCAGGTGCAATTGGTAATGGCATTGACCGATACATGATTCATGGGGTAGTGGACTTTTTTGATTTTCGTGTATGGCCTATTTTTAATGTGGCAGATATTGGTATTTGTATAGGTGTAGCTTTTGTTGTATTTTATTTGTTTTCATTGAAAGAGGACCATGAATAGCTTTCATTATTAGGGCTCTTTATAAATCATTGACTTGATTCGTCAATAAATATATATCTTATACTTGACTCAAAGAGGAATAGAGGATGAATGAATATATTGTAAGTGCTGAGCAAGAAGGCATGAGACTAGATGTATTTTTAACTGAACAGATGGAAGGATCTCGTAGCTATATTCAAAGTTTAATTAAAGGTGGTCATGTTACAGTAGGTGGTAAAGTAGGGAAGGCTAATCTTCGGCTTACACCTGATACTGTAATTCGTGTAGAGATCCCAGAGCCTGAATCGATTGAGGTTAAACCCGAGGATATTCCTTTAGATTATTTATATGAAGATCACGATATTGTTATTGTTAATAAACCTCGTGGCATGGTGGTGCATCCTGCAGTAGGAAATTATTCTGGTACACTTGTAAATGCTTTATTATTCCATTGTAAGGACCTATCAGGTATTAATGGTGAAATTAGACCGGGTATTGTGCATCGCTTAGATAAAGATACGTCTGGTGTTATGATGGTTGCAAAAAATGATGCAGCGCACATTGGTCTAGCAGAACAAGTAAAGGCACATTCTGCAAGACGTACGTACTGGGCGCTAGTACAGGGTAATATTGTAGAGGAAAAGGGGACTATTAAGGCGCCTATTGGGCGCCATCCAAAAGACCGTATGAAAATGGCTGTAGTCTTTGAAAACAGTAAAGATGCAGTAACACATTTCAAAGTATTAGCTCGTTATGGTCATCAAACCTTGGTAGAGTGTAATTTAGAAACAGGTCGAACACATCAAATTCGTGTTCACTTTGCTTATATTGGACATCCTGTTGTTAATGATCCGTTTTATGGATATAGACGTATGGATTTTCCTATAGAAGGGCAAGCATTACATTCTAAATCGTTAGATGTTAAACACCCTATTACAGGTGAAGAGATGCATTTTGAAGCACCGGTACCAGCTGATTTTAAGGCATGCTTAGAATTTGCTAAGACCTATCGTGAAGATAAATGAAAATAGTCTAAATGTTTACATTGATTGTTTAAGTACATATTTTTACTACTTATTTGGATATAGGGGCATAGAACAATCCTATGCTGTAAAGGGCGTATATATGGAGAAGAAACGCTTATTAATGGATCAAGACGCTATAATGCGTGCGATTCGTCGTATTAGTCATGAAATTTTAGAACGCAATAAAGGTTTATCTAATGCGTTAATTGTAGGTATTGAACGGCGTGGTGTCATTTTGGCAAAACGTTTACAAGCTGAAATTGAGCGTATAGAAGGTATTCATATTGATTGTGAGTCTTTGAACGTTGCAGTGTATCGTGATGATCGTGATGCTCGTCCTAAAGAGGGGAAACCGTGTACGATCGATACAACGGAAAAGACAATTATCCTTGTAGATGATGTTTTGTATACGGGCCGTACTATTCGTGCTGCTTTAAATGCATTAATGACGGCTGGTAGACCTAGATCTATTCAATTGGCCGTTCTCGTCGATCGTGGTCATCGTGAATTGCCTATACGAGCAGACTATGTAGGTAAAAATATTCCTACATCGCATCTTGAAAGTGTACGCGTTGCCGTCGCTGATCTGGATGGTGAAGAAGGGGTTACAATACAGGAATAATCTGTATTGTAACCCCTTTTTGAGTATTAGCATATAATAAGATGGTTTATCTTAATAAACTTAAATTATTCGACTCTTATATTTATGTGCAGAATGTTTCTATCAGATTGAAGTTTTGCTTATCTTATGTATTGTGGCGTATAGGTGTAGTCCATATGGCCCATTCGTTTAACTTCATTATGTAAGCATAAGGCCTGTACATCTGTAGCTAATGTATCAATTTGATGTATTGTTTGTCCTAACGTATTTAATTCATTAGGTGCTTTGGCCCATTTTTGAATAAGTGGTATTTCAAAATTATTTCGAAGCCATCGACGACCTCTATTGTTGAAGGCAAGTAAACGAGCATATTGTGGACCTTCTTGCATAGCCCTTTGTAGTAAATCCTTTTGTATTCCTAAGGTGAGATAGGCTCCCATTCGTTGTAAACGTGCATAGGTATAGCGCTTTGATTTTATATGCTCCATAGCCAAGTTCCACGTAGGTTGTTGAGCTGCTTTAGACCATAAGTGTTCAATACCTTCGTTGAACTCCCCAAAGCTTTCCAGCTTGGTTGTTGATGTACGACGACTTAAGGAATGGATTATATCATAGTAGCGGTTATAGTTTACATAGGCACCATTAGAAATTATATTAGTCATATCGTCTGCAATAGTCTTAGGAACGATACTGTTTATATTACAATTGTTACTACCCGCAGCCATATTTGTTATAAGTTTACGCAATGCTGTACCAGAAGGGAAATCTTTTGTAATATTTACTTCGTGATGATTTGATATGCGTAAGATTGGCATGTATTTTAAGGTAGGATGATAGTTAAGTCCTGCCCGAATATATTCAAGTCCTAATAGTGCATTGGGTGTGTTTAGTATCTCTGTATCGAGGGCTTTACGAAAGGCAGAGCCATAGGACATGCCTTCGTTAATATAGGTGCGTAATACTGCTTGAGTACTTTCACAATCCATACGTTTAGCTATATCTACGAGTGCATCTAGATTAGCCGTTTCAGAACCAAAGGAAAGGGCGTCGATATGTAAAGCTTTTACCATACGAATAGCACCTGTTCCAAAGAGTTGTGCGCTACCCAAAGAATAGAGCGTAGGTAGCTCAATAACAATGTCTGCACCACCGAGAATGGCCCAACGAGCACGATCAAATTTAGAAAAAATAGCAGGTTCACCTCGTTGTACAAAGGAACCACTCATGATACAAATGCGCAGCGCATCTGAATGCTCTTGTGCTAAGGTATATAATTGATGGGCATGTCCATTGTGAAATGGATTATATTCACAGATAATACCGATTGTTTTCATAGTGTCTCCTTTCATTAGTGTTAGTGTAACAAAGCGAGGAAATACTGTAAACAACATTTCATTATATCTAAATTAAAGGCTTATTTAGATATGTAATATTGTGTGTAAATATTAAGTTTAGTATAGATTTTCTTGTCTCTATAGGCTATAATTAACTGTAAATGCTGAATTGATGTGAGGTATATGATGAAACAAAATTGGAAACGCACATTACAAGGGGCTCTACTCGGTGTTGCTCTACTAGCAATGGCGGGATGTGGCTCAAATAATGTAATGGATACATATAGTTTTGGCCATCAAGTTATCCGTGTTGGTCAATCTGAGATTACCATTGCTTTGCCTTATGAAATGGGTAAAAGCACAAAAAATATGACTGATGATGGATATCCAATCGATATTTATGGATCCGTTACAGAGCATATGGTGATTGAAGTTGAAGCTTTGCGTGCTGGTGATAACAAGCCATTGCCTACGGTTGATGAGTTTTTGAATCGTAGTAAGTCTGAGTTCACTAAGATGGGCGCAACCATCAAGGAAGAATCTGTAGCTTTACAAGGTACATCTTCAAAGAAGCTTGATGTGACGTATACAACACAAGGGCAAACATTTAGATTTTCTCAATACGTATTCTTAGATCATGGCGTATTGTGGAATATAATCTATCAATATCCTGAAAAGGATCAGGTAGGTGCTGATATCAGCAAAGAAATTCAAAACAAGATTCAAGTTACACAACAGAAAGAGGGTTAATCGATGAACGTATTAGTAGTTAACTGCGGTAGTTCTTCCTTGAAATATCAATTACTTGATATGACAACTGAAACAGAATTGGCAAAAGGCCTTTTTGAAAAGATTGGTGATCAAGATGCTATTTTCACTCATAAACGTCCTAATGCAGATAAATTAGAACGCGTTGAGCCAATTTTGAACCATAAAGAAGCGCTTCGCATTTTGCTAGATATTTTAGTTGATGCTGAATTTGGTGTTATCTCTTCCATGGATGAAATCGATGCTGTAGGTCACCGTGTAGTACACGGCGGTGAAAAATTTGCTGACTCCGTATTGATTACACCAGCAGTTATGGAAGCGTTGGAAGAATGTGCTTCTCTTGCACCATTGCATAACCCACCAAACATTCAAGGTATTGAAGCTTGTGAAGCGATTATGCCAAATGTACCTCAAGTTGCTGTATTTGATACTGCATTCCATCAAACTATGCCAAAAGAAGCATATATGTATGCGCTTCCTTACTCTTATTATGAAGATTATGGTATTCGTCGTTATGGCTTCCATGGTACATCCCATAAATATGTAGCACAACGTTGTGCAGAATTAATGGGTAAACATATGACTGATCTTCGTATCATCACATGTCACTTGGGGAATGGTTCCTCTGTGGCTGCTATTAAAGGTGGTCGCTCCATCGATACTACAATGGGCTTCACTCCATTGTCTGGTTTGATCATGGGTACTCGTACAGGTGATATTGACCCTGCTATCGTTCCATTCTTGATGGAAAAAACAGGTATGACCTATGAAGAAATTGATAGAGTTATGAATAAAGAATCCGGTGTATTAGGGATTTCTGGTGTATCCAATGACTTCCGTGTGATTGAAGAAGCTGCTGCTAATGGCAATAAGCGCGCACAATTGGCATTGAACATGTTCCATTACAAAGTTCGTCGTGTAATCGGTGCCTTTGCTGCCGTTATGGGCGGTGTAGATGCTATCATCTTTACCGCTGGTATTGGTGAAAACGGTATTGGTAACCGCGATGCAATCTGTAATGGTTTGGAATACTTAGGTACTCGTATTGATTCTGAACGCAATAATGTTCGTGGTAAAGAACAAGAAATCAGTGCTGATGGCTCTAAAGTTAAAATCTTTGTAATTCCTACAAACGAAGAAATCATGATTGCTCGTGATACTCAACGTATTACTGCAGCATTGAAAAAATAATATAGTTCGTATCTGAACTGAGTGACTAATAGAGTCATAAAACCCCGCCTATATCTTAGATATGGACGGGGTTTTTGTAGTTTTTATGCATAGAATATCTTATAATAGTATGTATAGTTATTAATTAGTGATTTCTTTAAAAGGGGTAAAGCATGACGGTATTATATGAAGAAAAATCTCAGCGCACCAGAAGTGCAGAGTTATTGGTAGTATTTTTTGTGATTTTATTGCTGTGTGCAGCAGCTTATACAACGTATCGCAGTATTCAATTACATACGGTTTTATTAGCTGAGTACTTTATTGAAATCATGGCCATCATTGTTATGGTTAAACAGGCTGTTAGTCGATATACCTATATTTTGACAGATACAAAGCTTGTAATTGAAGAAAACTCTATCTTTAGAAATCGTCATTTTGAAGTAGATTATGACATGATTGATGGGGTGTTCAAGTTTGAACGTGAGTTGTTGACAAATATTAAATACCGCTATAAATATAGAAAATGCTCTACCTCTGATCCACGTCCTATTTGGTCCCTTGTGTATTCTATTGTAGATGGAAATAAGATTAAAAATGGCCGTTTGCTGTTGAAAGCAGATGATAGATTCTTTGAAATATTAGAAGAATATGTACCTGGTCGTATTCGGGTACCTCAAGCGGATATCGTGTTTTATGCAGCGGTGCGAGCTGATGCGGTGAAGCATGGGGAAGATGTACAAGAATATTATGAAAAATTAATTTCTTCTGAAGAAGATAAAGAAACAACTATTTAAGGGACGGTCAGTTTTAGGGGAATAGGTAGATATAACTTTTGTGCACCAAGAATTTTATGTACAAGAATTTTAATGTAAAGGAGTGTATATGGCTGGATTATATTTGGCGAGCCAATCACCACGTAGAACTGAATTATTAACACAGGTCGGGATTGATCATACTGTTGTATCCAGTACTTATGAGGAATCTAATGAAGGTTACGACAACCCTATTGAAATGGTGAAAGCCCAAGCATTAGGTAAGGCTCGTTGTGCTGTAGGTGTTCCAGATGGAAGTATTGTGTTAGGAGCAGATACTATTGTTGTCCTTGATAATAAAGTATTAGGTAAACCTTATGATGAGTCTGATGCACGCCATATGTTGGAGCATTTATCGGGTAGAGCGCATTCTGTAATTACTGGAGTCGCGTTACTCATCAAAGAAAAAGAGGTAGTTTTTTACAATGAAACAAAGGTCTATTTTAAACATTTAGCACCTTTTGAAATCGAGTCTTATATTGCTAGTGGGGAACCGATGGATAAGACTGGAGCTTATGGCATCCAAGGAAAAGGCGCACTATGGGTAGATAAAATAGAGGGCTCTTATACTAATGTGGTAGGGTTACCAGTTGAACATGTATACGATGAACTTTGCAAGGCGTTAGGGGCTAAATAACACTAGCGCATCAGATGAATCGTGTTATAATTGGCTGTGCTGTGCTGTGCTGTGCTGTGCTAAATAAATTTTAAGAGAGTAGATGTGTTTGTTGCTTGATTTACAAATGGTGTTATCTATTTGAATGGAGAGATTCTATGGAAGTACCAACAGTAAGTGTAAAAGATATGTTACCATTCCAGCGACCTCGAGAAAAATTTCTCGCCTTAGGTCCATCACATATGGCGATGGAGGAGTTGTTGGCTATTTTATTACGTACAGGGGTAAAGGGGCAATCTGCGATTTCTTTGGCAAGTGATATTGTACAATCCTTTGATGATGGTGTTTATGGTCTTAACCGAATGACCGTAGATAATCTGATCAAAATCAAGGGTATTGGTAGAGATAAAGCAGTGACGCTATGTGCAGCACTTGAAATGGGTAGGCGATTAGGAGAGTTAAAGATTAAAGAGACTTATGAAGATTTTTCGCAACCTTTTGTAATAGCTCAATATGTGATGGAGCGACTGCGTCACGAAGATGTGGAACATGTGTGGGCTGCCATGCTAACATCTCGAAATAAGCTTATTCAGTTGGAACATATCTCTAATGGTGGATTAGTATCAAGTCTTGTAGAGCAAAGAGCAGTATTTAAAAAAGCTATAGCATGCAATGCGGCGGCTATTATTCTAATCCATAACCACCCGTCAGGCGATAGTAGACCAAGTGATGAAGATATACGGCTAACGAAAATGTTTGTTAGTGCTGGTCAATTTATGGGGATTCCTGTACTCGATCATATCGTTATAGGGGATAATGAATTTACGAGCCTCAGCGAAATTGGTAAATTGAGCTGAGCCTAAATAAACTGAACAAAGCCAAATAAGATTATTAAAAGCACTCATTTTGAACTATACCTAATTTTGATGCATGGGTAAGTTCCTATAAATGAGTGCTTTTCTTTATTGTATATGAGATTTTATGTATGAAGTTATGTAATTTTTATGTATGACTTATGAGTACAGGAATTATGCATTATCAGTGCTTTTAACAAAAGGAAAGGTACTGATATCAATGGAAAAAGTCGCGTTATATATGGTAAAATGGAATGATGATGTAATGAAGGAGAAATTACTATGAGTTCCATTTTACCTACTCTAGGAAAAGATGTAAGTATAGATATTGGTTCCATACAAACGCGCCTCATGGGGGGGACGCGAGGGACTGTTATAAGCGAACCATCGATTATAGCAACTGATACAAAACAAGAAAAAGTAGTAGCCGTTGGTGATGAAGCGGCGCGCCTCGTATTGCGCATGCCCGATATGTGGCGTCCGTTAACGCCTTTAAAGGATGGATTTATAGTTGACTATCGCGTTATGCATACTATGCTTAGCTACTTTCTTAATAAGGTGTCTAATGCATTGCGTCGAGCCCGCGTTGTCGTAGGGGTTCCTTGTGGGATGACCGATGTTGAGCAACGAGCCATGATGGATGCTGTTATTCAAGCTGGTGCTAGAGAAGTATTTCTTATCGAACGACCTGTGGCGGCTGCTATTGGTTGTGGTGTGCCTATCTTTGAAGCGCAAGGATCTATGGTTATTGATATCGGCGGTGGCACTATTGATATGGGGATTGTTTCTTTAGGTGGTATCGTGGATAGCAAAACAATTCGTTTTGGTGGTTCTGATATTAATAATGCCTTATTGCGCTATGTGCGTGAGTGTTTTGGCGTTATCGTATCTGATGAGACCATATTAGATATTAAGCATACATTAGGTACAGCTATCGCTCCTTTAGAGGATGCAGAGTATGCCTTTCAGGGGCGCGATATGATGAACGGCTTAGGTAGACGTTGTGTGATTCATCAATCTGAAGTGTACCAAGTTGTAAATGAATGTTTGATAGGACTCTTGGATGAGGTTAAGCAAATGATTCGTGCTACGGCACCAGAAATCGTGGCTGATATTATGCAACATGGCATATGGCTTACTGGCGGTACAGCAAGACTATCTGGATTAGCGGATCGGATTGGTACTGAAGTAGGTGTACCTGTTCACGTTCCTGAAGCACCTGAAACAAAAGTTGTGGTAGGCCTTAATGGGGCCTCATCTGATTTGGTGAGCTTATCGCGTTTTATTGTAAATTCTAAGAATAGAAAGGGCCGAGACTAGCATGATACAGTCAGATAAAAAGTTAATTATCATCGTTGTCATTGGTTGTATCCTAATGGCATTGCTCGGCTTTGCGTGGAAGCAACGGACTAGTATTCCCTTTGTTACGGTTACCCTTGAAGGAATTACAACGCCTTTCTCTTATGGGTCAGCTCGTTTATTAGAGGGCGTCCAAACTAGCTTTACAGTACTTAATAATGCTATTTTCTCTACTATCGAACGCGAAGAGGAAGCATCTCGTAAAGCTACATTGGAACAAAAGGTAGTTAACTACGATGAAGTAGTGGCAGAGAATATTCGCCTTCGTCAGCTTTTAAACTATAAGAGTAGCCATCCAGAATTCTCCATGACCTTAGCAGGTATCATTACAAAGGATTACGGTACTTGGACAAATACTTTCACCATTGATAAAGGGAGTGAAGAAGGTATGGCAGTTAATATGGCTGTTGTTGTACCTAGTGGTGTCGTTGGTTTTATTACAGATGTATATCCGCATTCTGCTCGCGTTCAAACCATTCTTGATCCGCGTAGCGCAATAGGTATCCTTGTACAACGACCTGAATCTCGTTTGTCTGGCGTTGTAAAAGGTAATGGCAATACACCTCGTACACCATCTATGGTAAATATTGCTCGCGATGGTGATGTATTGGTAGGTGATAAGTTGATTACCTCTGGATATGGCGGAATTTATCCGAAAGGTTTACCTGTTGGCAACGTGCAATCTATCGAAAATGATTCGGAAGGATTTGTTAAAAATGCGGTAGTCACACCGAGTGTAGATTTTCATCGTTTAGAAGAAGTTTTTGTGCTTACCTCGTCTTCTCTAAGCGCACCACAAAAACCAGAACTTGAGCCTAAACTTGTGCCTCAAACACAACGAGATCAAGTAGAGGGTGCAAAGGGGGCCGTTAAACAATGATGCGTCTAGCTTTAGCTCTCTCTGGATTTTTAATATATTTTATACAAGTGCAATTATTGCCTACTATTTTCCATACAAATTGGTTACCAAACTTAATTTTGACGATAATTGTTATGATTACTTTATTTAAAGGTCGTCGTATGGGGCTGATATCCGCTGTTGTTGGGGGTATCGTACATGATGTATTGATATCTAACTTTTTTGGGCTCCATCTATTCCCTTACGTAATTGTGGTATACCTACTATCTGCCGTAAAGCATCGTATCTATGAAGAACGCTGGTATTGGTCTAGTGGTATAGTAGCTATTTGTACGCTGCTAGATGGCGTTATTCGTAGCTTTATGATATTAGCTAGTGGTGGCGATTTGCACTTTGGACTATACTTGTGGCATATGGTATTACCCGTGATGTTCTGGAATGGCTTGTTAGGCGCTATTGTGCATGGTTTGTTATGGCGTAAAGATGATGAACAACAAGGTTATATTTGGTAAGGATTAAGGGGGTGAAAGAGTGCTTGAAGGCCTCTATAAACGAAGAAAAACGAATCGCTTTGATGTACTCTTTTACATTGTAGCCGGCATATTTATAGTCTTGGCATTACGCCTGATGTCGTTGCAAATCTTGTCTGGTGGTTATTACCAAGCTAAGGCAGAAGGCAACCGTTTGCGCATGGTATCCATGACAGCTGCTCGTGGTATTATGTACGATCGAAATGGTCAGATCTTAGTAGGTTCTAGACCGGCATACACTATCTCCATTTTGCCTACGGGGAAGGCTCTAGACGAAGGTGAAGTTGCTAAGTTGGCAACTTTGCTGAAAATTAAACCAGAAGATATTACAAAAAAGGTAAATGATCATAAATATGGTTATGAGCCAATTCGTATTGCTAATGATATTTCTATGGACGTAGTTACAAGCATCGAAGAGCATCGTCATGAATTACCAGGTGTTACCATAGATGTAGAACCACTTCGCTATTATCCATATGAAACGATGGCTTCTCAGCTCTTTGGGTATGTGGGTGAAGTGAGCGAAGAAGAATTAGAAGAGCTAAAACAGCAAGATCCAAATACCCTTATTAGTGGTGGTACTATTTTAGGCCGTTCTGGTCTTGAAAAACTATATGATTCCATCTTGCGTGGCACTGATGGTGGTAAACAGGTAGAGGTTGATGCTACAGGCCGACCGGTTGCGGAGGTAGATAGAAAGCATACAGTGCCTGGATCTAATATCCATTTGACAATAGATGCAAATCTACAAAAGGCTGCTGAAGAAGCTGTTAAGAACCAATTAGAACAGTTGCGTGCCCAAGGCATTCCAGCTCAAGGAGCTGCTGTAGTAGCAATGGATCCAAATACGGGTGCCATTTTGGCCATGGTCAGCGCCCCTGAGTTTAACCCTAATTGGTTTGCGAAGGGGATTACAACGGCACAGTGGAATCAATTGAATAACGATAAGAATCATCCATTTGATAATAAGGTTATTTCTGGTGAATATCCACCAGGTTCTCCGTTCAAGATTATTACAGGTACGGCGGCTTTAGATCTTAAAAAGGTTAGCCCTGAAGAAATGATTTTTGATAGTGGTAAACATTGGCTTATCGATAAACGAAATGCAGAAGGTGAAGCATTAGGGTGGCTTAACTTTAATAAAGCTCTTGCAAAATCAGATAATGTTTACTTCTATGAAATGGGCAATCGCGTTGGCATAGAAGGACTTGTAAAATATGCTGGCTACTTTGGTATTGGCGAAAAGACAGGCATCAATCTTGTTGGTGAGGCCTCTGGTAATATGGCAAGTCCTGCTTATAAACGCAAAGTGTATGATGAAGATTGGTATTTAGGTGAAACCTTTGATGCGGCCATAGGTCAGTCTTTTACTTTGGTGACACCATTACAAATGGCTGTTATGCTCAGTGAAGTAGCAAATGGTGGCATTAAATACCGCCCATATGTAGTGAGCCGTATTGATAATAAGGATGGCACGCCAAAAGAAATCTTTGGCCCAGACAAGCTCGGTATCTTACCTGTACCAAAAAATATTATGGATCTTGTTCGTGAAGGCTTGCGTGATGTTACTAATGAAGGTGGTACAGCAGGGGAGTTGTTTAAAGGATTCCCTATTGATGTAGCTGGTAAAACAGGTACTTCAGAGAATGCACATGGCAGAGATCACGGCTGGTTTGTAGCCTATGCACCATATGATAAGCCACAAATTGTAGTGGTTGCACTTGTTGAGCAAGGTAGCTTTGGTGCGGGCTCTGCAGGGCCTATCGTACGAGATATATTGGCTGCGTACTTCAATGTACCAGTGAATAAGAAATCTAATGATACAAATAGTAAGAGCAATAAGGAAACTGCTACGGGGACAAGTATTAATAAAGGGCAAAAACCTCAGAATGCGGTAACTAGTGGACAACCAAGAAAGGATTAGTATGGGCGAGATAATCGGCGTTGTATCCGGTAAGGGGGGCGTAGGTAAGACTACGATTACCGCTTGCTTGGGTTCAGCCTTAAGCAATGTAGGGCATCGCGTATTGCTCTGTGATGGAGATTTTGGATTGCGCGATTTAGACCTTGTGTTAGGAGTGGCAAATGAAATTATTTACGACGCATTAGATGCGAGCGAAGATAAAGACTATATGGATGATGCCATCGTATCAATTGATGAAAACTTAGATTTCCTACCAGCTAGCCAAAGCGCTCGTTGGGAAGATATAGGTCGTAAAAAATATAAAAAATTAGTCCGTCGCCTCTCTGAGACATATGACTATATTTTAATTGATGCTCCTGCTGGTATTGGTAAGGGCATAGAGTCTATTTTAGAATTAGTAAATCGCTGCATCGTGGTGACGCATCCTTTATGGGTATCCTTGCGTAATGGGGCACGCATGATTCAAGTATGTCAAGAACATAATATTCGTGATTATGCTATTGCTTTTAATGCAGTACCTATCGATGGAGAGGATATCCATTTATATGATATGTTAGAAGTCCTTCGCGCTGAATATGTAGGGGCTATAATTCCTTATGATGAGGATATTTTGACCTATACACAAGATGGTCGTTTGTTAGAATTTGTTTCTAGTGAACTAAAAGCTATGTTAGCACCTCTTGTTGATTATGTAACTACCGGTGAGTGTTGGGAAGACTACGATGTACAAAAGCACTTCGATGCTTATGTAACTAAGAAAAAAACATCGAAGGAGCAAGATAGTACACCAAGTCTTGCAACAGTAGGTGAGTCTATTTTTGAGGATTCTAACAATGTTCATTACATTAATCGTGGCGGTTGGACCACGCAACGCTTATTGGTGCAAGGGAAACAAAGCTTGTGGCGCCGTAGCAAGTTGAAATAGGTGATATGATGTGGCGTAAAATATGGACAGATAGCGATTGGACTATCATCATATGTACTATATTACTTGTCGGAATTGGTCTTACAGCTATTGGTAGTGCTACCCATGTGAATCATGAAGCTATCGGTTTTGGTAGTTTAGTGGTAAAACAACTCGTATTCTTTTTAGCAAATATAGCTGTCGTTATAGGCATGCAATTTCTAGATTACCATCGCCTTAAAGGGTGGGGGAATATGATTTATGTGATTACCATGCTTATGTTAATTGCAGTCATGGTAGTTGGTACCTCCGCACTAGGTGCACAGCGTTGGATTCAACTGGGGCCAATTACTATCCAGCCTTCAGAGTTTTCTAAACTATTGATGATTATCTGTATGGCTAAAATGTTAGAACCGCGCATTGGCAAGTTAGATACTTTTAAATCCCTATTGATGCCAGTGTTATATGTAGGGATTCCTATCCTTCTCGTATTCTTACAACCTGACTTGGGGACATCCCTCGTATATATTGCTATATTTGTAGGGATGCTCTTTATATCTGGTATCAAAACAAAGCTTATAAAAATCATTGCGAGCGTGACTTTACTCTTGATGCCTTTGGGCTGGTTTGTACTGAAAGAATACCAAAAGCAACGTATTCTAGTATTTTTAAATCCAGATATTGATCCCTTCGGTTCTGGCTATCATATCATTCAATCTAAGATTGCCATCGGGTCGGGTATGATTTTTGGTAAAGGTATCTTTAATGGTACTCAAAGTCAGTTGAACTTTTTACCAGAAAATCATACGGACTTTATCTTTTCTGTAATCGGCGAAGAATTTGGCTTTGTAGGATGCATTGTAGTATTGCTATTATTGTTTATGCTTATTTATCGCAGTATTCAAGTAGCATATACCTGCAATGATAATTTTGGTATGTTATTAGCAACGGGTATTGGTACGATGTTTGCCTTTGAAGTGCTCGTAAACGTAGGAATGACGATTGGTATCATGCCTGTAACGGGGATTCCGTTGCCTTTCCTTAGCTATGGTGTTAGTGCGCTAACAACTAATATGCTGAGCATTGGCATTTTATTAAATATTGCTAGACAGCGGACAAAATATATATTTTAATATCCTTTCATAGGATTGATTGTGAAAGAAGTCTTTCATTAAAGACGGAGGATGTATGATTCAATTAGATACGTCATGGTTACAACATGTCCAAAAGCCTGCTCGCTACACGGGCGGCGAATACAATAGTATCGTGAAAGATCACAGTACTGTTGATGTAACTATGGCTTTAGGTTTTCCCGATGTGTACGAAGTGGCCATGAGTCATTTGGGCATCAAGATTTTGTATGGTCTCGTAAACCGTCGTGAAGATGCGGTAGCCGAGCGCGTATTTGCACCGTGGCACGATATGGAAGAGGAAATGCGCAAGCGTAATATTCCATTATTTTCCTTAGAAACACGTACGCCTATTAAAGACTTTGATGTGTTAGCATTTACGCTTCAATATGAAATGAGTTTTACTAACATTTTAAATATGCTCGATTTAGCAGGCATTCCTATGTATGCTAAGGAGCGTGATTTAGATTTTCCACTGCTTGTATGCGGTGGCCCTTGTGCGTATAATGTAGAGCCTATTGCTGATTTCTTTGATATCGTATCCCTCGGTGAATCCGAAGAGTGGGGCGATGAATTCATCGACTTATTTAAAGCAGAAAAAGCCAAAGGCTTCCCAGGTGGCAAAGAAGGCTTTTTGCGTAAAGTAGCCCAAATTCCTGGCACATATTGCCCGGCTTTATACGATGTAGAATACACCGAACAAGGCGATTTTAAATCGATTACGCCGCGTTTTGAAGACGTACCTGCAACCGTTGAGAAACGTATTATAGAGGATGTAGAGAATGTATTCTATCCAACAAAGCCTGTTGTACCGTTCCTTGATATAGTGCATGACCGTGCTGTATTGGAGTTATTCCGTGGCTGTACGCGTGGTTGTCGTTTCTGTCAGGCCGGTATGCTCTATCGTCCGGTTCGTGAAAAGACGCCAGAACGTTTGTTACAGATTGCTAAAGATACAATTGCCAATACGGGGTACAATGAAATATCCTTGATGAGTTTGAGCTCTGCGGACTATTCTAAATTGCCTGAACTCGTAGATATGCTCATGGAAGAGTTTAAAGATAAACAAGTTAGCGTTAGCTTACCGTCATTGCGTATTGATAGCTTCTCTATCGATATTGCGAAAAAGGTACAGCAAGTGCGCAAGAGTGGTCTTACCTTTGCTCCTGAAGCAGGTACGCAACGGATGCGTGACGTTATCAATAAAGGCGTTAGTGAAGAAGATTTGTTGGCCGCATGTACTAATGCCTTCAAATCAGGATGGAACACGGTTAAATTGTATTTTATGATGGGGCTTCCTACAGAAACAGACGAAGATTTGGCTGGTATTGCAGATCTTGCGTACAAGGTGCTTGACTTGCACCGTGATATTACAGGCAAACGTAATGGCTCTGTAACGGTGAGCGTATCCTTCTTCGTACCAAAAACACATTCTCCATATCAATGGTATGGACAACAAGATGTGGAGGAGATTCATCGTAAACAACGTTACTTGAAGTCTCTCATCAATAATCGTAACATTTCTTATCACTATCATGATGGTTATACTGGCTACATGGAAGCCGCTTTTGCTCGCGGAGATCGTAGACTATCTAAAGTTCTCGTAGAGGCTTGGAAAGCTGGTTGTAAATTTGATGGTTGGACTGAGTTCTTTAACTATGAAGCTTGGTTGAAAGCATTCGCTGACTGCGGATTGGATCCTGCGTATTTTGCACGTCGTACACGAGATTTCGATGAGCCATTGCCTTGGGATCATTTAGATTGTACTGTAAGTAAAGCTTTCTTAAAGCGTGAGTGGGAGCAAGCGGTAGCAGCTAATCTTACAGGCGATTGTCGTCGAGCTCCATGTAAGGGCTGTAATGTATGTCCAGAGCTCAATACAGCTATTATTGACTATAAGGAGGGTGGCAGAGTTGAAAAAGTTACGTTTGGCCTTAAATAAGGGCGAAGAATTACGATTCCTGTCACACCTTGATTATGCTCAAGCTGTAGAGCGGATGATACGTCGAGCAGAAATTAAAATGGCATATTCTGAAGGCTTTAACCCTCATATGAAAATTAGCTTTTCCTCTGCTCTTGCTTTAGGCGTAACGGCAGCGGCTGAATATATCGATATGGATGTGCTTGAAGAGGATAGTTTAGAGTCCATTATGGACCGTTTAAATCGCGTAGCACCTCCAGGACTTGAAGTACTAGACGGTAAAGAAATGCCTGAAAAGGTGAAAAAGATGATGGCCATCTGTAATTTTGCTATCTATGAGGTAACAGGTCCTGTGACAGATGAAAATGCTGATTGGGATGCGTTACTCAAACCTTTTAATGAAGCAACGGAAATTTCTTATGAAAAGGTAACACCTAAGAAAACTCGTACCATTGATGTAAAAGAGTTTGTAAAAGAACCCATCGTAGCCTCCGTTAAGGACGGTATGGTGACCCTTACAATGGGCATCGGCATTTATCCGCAAGGTACAATCAAACCTAGCGAAGTGTGGAATTTAGGCAAGGATCAATATAATTGGCCTATTACAACTAGCTACGAAATTCATCGTAAAGCAATTATGGTAGAAAACGAAGAAGGTCGCTATACGCCATTAGAAATTAATTATTAACTACTTACGTAAATATTAATTACCTATGTAAATCTTAGCTATTTATGTAGATGTTAGGGATTTAATATATTATTTTATATTCTGAAAGTATAAAGAAGGGAGGGATAGGATGCATAAAATTTTGGTCAATGTTATGCGCGAAGAAATTCGTATGGCTGTTATCGACGAAGAAGGCCAGCTAGTGGACTTTGTCTTGGAGCGTACCGATGATTCTCATATGGCAAATCATATGTACAAAGGCACAGTAAAGAACGTATTAAACGGTATGCAAGCGGCCTTTGTTGATATTGGGGGCTCTCAAAATGCGTATTTGAACCTTCAACAAGGGAAGGAACAGAAAATTTTGCCACGCCTATCTGTAGGGCAACAAATTCTCGTTCAAGTAGTGAAAGAAGAAATGCTCGGTAAAGGCGCCCGCGTGACTGCAGATGTCAGTTTGGCTGGTCGTTTTATGGTACTATTACCATATTCTGAAGGCATGCATATTTCCAAGAAAATTACAGACGAAACCATGCGCAGTAAACTACAAGAATTGGCAACCCCTTATGTACAAGAAGGTTGCGGTTTTATCATTCGTACTGCAGCAGCTAAGGCCAGTGCCGATGAAATCGGTCGCGATATGGAGTATCTGTGGCGGACCTGGCAACATGTGTTGAAGCGTTTTAAGGTTGCTAAGAGTGGTACTGACCTTTATAGTGATGCGGATTTTTGGTTCCGCCTTGTTCGGGACTATGCGCATCGCAATGTAGAGGAAATCATCGTTGATTCCGATATGGGTGAAGGTCGATTGATGGATCTTTTAGGTCATGGACCTACGTCGCAACAAATTAAAGTAACACGTCATCGCGATAGTACACCTATCTTTAAGGCAAACCACATTGAACCGCAATTAGAAGATCTTATCTCTCGCGATATTAATCTTCCTTCTGGTGGTTCAATCCGTATCGATCATACTGAAGCTCTTACCGTGTTTGATGTAAACTCTGCTCACTATACTGGTAAGTCTAATAAGCTGGAAGATTTAGCTTTCACAGTCAATAAAGAGGCGGCGAAAGAAATCTGTCGTCAATTGCGTTTGCGCGATATTGGCGGTATCATTGTGGTCGATTTCATCGATATGAAAGATAAAGAGCATCAACAAGAATTGTTAAAATTGTTGGGGGTACAAGCTAAGTTAGATAAAATGAAAACTGTTGTATGCGGCATTAGTTCGCTTGGCCTCGTAGAGATGACCAGAAAGCGAGCTCGCCAAGGCTTGCAAACCTTGATGTTTGATACATGCCCTCAATGCGGTGGTACGGGCTATATGTTGTCAGGTCGTACTGTGTATATGCAGATCGTGCGTCGTATCCGCGAGTTATTTAAGTCGGGACGTATTAAAACGAATCTAGAAATCGAAGTTCATCCGGAGGTGGCTCAGTATTTAACAAAGGCTATTCTCGAGGATTTAGGTGAGTCTATAGGGCGCAAGATTTCTATTGTAGTAAATCCACAAATTAGTCGAGAAGGGTATTCCTTGATGGCTATAACTGAATAAGTAAGTAGTTTGTTTATAGGTGAGTATAGTGTCTGTATTTGAAATTATATTAATTAGTATAGGCCTAGCGATGGATGCCTTTGGTGTATCTATCGGTAAGGGGCTAACAATGCCCGTAGGCGAGAATGGCCGTAAGGTAACCTTGGCATTTCTTTTTGGTTTGTTCCAGTTTCTTATGCCTCTTATTGGTTGGCTCATCGGTCGTCAATTTATCGATGTGATTGCTGATTGGGACCACTAGATTATCTTCGGACTTCTTGGTTATTTAGGTATCGCTATGATCAGAGAGGGACTTAGCGATGATGATGAAGAGGACGATGATAAGCAATTCTTGGGTGTCTGGGAAATGATGATGCTCTCCGTAGCGACTAGCCTTGATGCAATGACTGTAGGGTTGACCTTTGCATTTTTACCTATCAATGTATGGGAAGCATCTACGATGATTGGTGTTATTACCTTTGGTATATCTTTAGTGGGTGTTTACTTAGGTAAATTTATGGGCCGATTTGTTGGAAAATATGCAGATATAGTAGGTGGCGGTGTATTGATTCTCATCGGTACAAAGATACTTTTACAACATCTTGGGATTATTGGGGAATTTTAAGGTATATATATATGAAAGTGTCAGAAACTGAGCGGATTCTGTTGATTTTTGTTTGACATGACTGTGTAAATAGGATATACTATATCAGTATTAGTTCGGTTTACTGAACTTTGCAATCCGCGTGAAACAGGTTTAAACGCCCGACCGAAGTTCGGGTTGGGATACCGAATTCAGCGAGTTCGATAACAAGGAGGTGTTCTTATGTACGCAATTATTAAAACTGGTGGTAAACAATATCGCGTTGCTGAAGGCGATGTAATTACTATCGAAAAATTGGAAGTAGCTGCTAACGAGTCCGTTACATTCGAAGAAGTTTTGACTGTAGTGAATGACGGCGACGTTAAAGTTGGCGCTCCTCTTGTAAACGGTGCAAAAGTTACAGGTACAGTTCTTGAGCATGGTAAAGGTAAAAAGATCTTAGTATTCAAATACAAAGCTAAATCCAACTACCGACGTCGTCAAGGCCATCGTCAACCGTTCACAAAAGTTCGTATTGAATCTATCCAAGCTTAATTATGGTTTCCATCGGAATCCAGCGGAATAGTGATGGTCAAGTTATTGGTTGTCATATGTCCGGTCATGCAGGATATGATGAACATGGCTTCGATATCGTATGTGCTGCAGTGTCTGCCTTATCGGCAACGGCGATGTTAGGCCTCACCCAAATTGCTCAACAAGAAGGTGAGTATACGAATAGCGAAGGTCAATGTGATATAGTTCTCTCTGGTACGATTAATCAGAGTGGACAGGATATTCTGGGGACTATGCTTCTCGGTTTGGAGGAAATTAGCCGTCAATATCCAGAGTTTGTCCAAATTCACGAAATATAGGAGGTGAACTTAATGTTTACTTTTGATTTGCAATTGTTCGCACATAAAAAAGGTGTGTCCAGTACTCGTAACGGTCGTGATAGTGAATCTAAACGTCTTGGTGTTAAATGCCATGATGGTTCCATCGTAAAGAGCGGTAACATCATCGTTCGTCAACGTGGTACTCACTTCCACCCTGGTACTAACGTAGGTATCGGTAAAGATGACACTTTATTCGCACTTGTGCCTGGTAAAGTAGCATTTGAACGTGCTGGTCGTTATAACCGTAAAGTTAGCGTATACCCTGTAGAAGCTTAATTTTACATGACTATTAATCCCTAGTGGTTTCCACTAGGGATTTTTTGTTGCTTATTTTTGTTTATTATGGTGTAAGTTGTATTGGTATAATATAATATAGCTTAAAGTGATTATTAAATATATCATAGAGTCTTGAAATATGATCGGAGGCATTATGGCACTATTAGAGTTATCTAATATATCCTATGTTGTAAAAGAAAAGTCTATTATCCGTGATGTGTCTCTATCTGTACATGACGGAGAGTATCTCACTATTGTAGGCCCTTCTGGTAGTGGTAAAAGTACACTTTTAAAATTATGCAGTGATTTAATTAGCCCTACCTCAGGGGTTATTACTTATAATGGACGTGATTTAGCCACTATAGATCCAGAAAGTTATCGTAAAGAGGTTGGCTATTGCTTTCAAAGACCTTACTTATTTGCAAAAACCGTACGTCGTAATATTTTGTTCCCTTATGATATTCGAGGGATGGAACCTGATATGATTCGTATCAAATATCTTTTCGATTTACTTCATATGCCTATTGAATATCTTGAACGCCGTAATGATGAATTATCTGGTGGAGAAATGCAACGGATTTGTCTCATTCGAAGCCTTATCTTTGAACCTAAAGTATTGCTTTTAGATGAGGTAACCTCTGCATTAGACGCTGTCAACACAGCTATTGTAGAACAGGTAATCGATGAGCTCCATAAAAATGGAATGACCATCATAGCAATTACACATAGTGAGGAACAAAGCTTACGTAAGGCTAATCGCCGCATTACAATTGTAGATGGATCATTAGCTAAAGAGGAGGTATTACGGTGAGTCAATTTCATGCTATTTCAGCCATGTCATTATGCCTTGCATCTATATTAGTTATTATAAGTATGTTTATGTCCTATCGGCAGGAGTTGAAGTTAGAGAAAGATATTTTTATAAGTGCTTTGCGGGCTACCATCCAATTATTTGTTATAGGTTTTATTTTAGCTTATATTTTTAGTACTGAAAGTCCTATATTTATAATTGGTTTATTAGGATTTATGGCTATTAATGCAGCTTATAATTCTTCTAAACGTGGCAAGGGAATACCATATGCATTGTGTATTTCTTGGTTTGCCATAACCGTAGGTGCAAGCATTACATTATCGATTTTGCTTCTAACAGGTGTGCTTAACTTTACTGCTTATCAGGTGATTCCTGTTGGAGGGATGGTTATTAGTGGAGCTATGGTGGCAATTGGCCTTTGTTATCGACAAATGCTATCAAACTTTGAGTTACGCCAACAAGAGGTGGAAATTAAACTAGCGTTAGGAAGTACACCTAAGCAAGCGTCAAAAGCCATCGTGCGAGATGTTATAAAGACTGGATTGCAACCTACTGTAGATAGCGCTAAGACTTTAGGAATCGTGGCTTTACCAGGAATGATGACAGGTCTTATCTTAGCGGGGATGCCTCCACTTGAAGCTGTAAAATATCAAATGATTGTGACATTTATGAGTTTATCTACCATATCGATTGCTTGCTTTATTACTTGTCAATTAGCGTATAGAACATTTTTTAATAATAGGAATCAATTAAATAGGTAAATTTAGTGCTTTAAATATATTTTATTGTACATCAAATCAGAATATTTACTCATAACTTAGAGTAGTAGCCTTAAGGTTACTGCTCTTTTTTTATAGAAATAATGTTTATATATGATTATAGGAATAAAAATTGTTGGATATAATTCTGTATAGTTATAAAGGTTTACTTATTTTGTTTTTAACATTGCATCATTGCTATAAATGATACTGAGATTTATTATTGAAATAGATAGAGCATTGTTGATATAATGTATCAGTAAATTCTATAGTATTTCGTATTGTAAGGAGTTCTTATGAGCAATTATGACTTAGAAACAAGGGGAGGGCGCGCAGCTAAAACTACGCTACTAGGTATACTGGCTTTAGCTATTTTAATTGCCACATCTCTTGGTTCACTCTTTATTGGGATACGCTATATCAGCCTAGATGATATTACTTTATCCTTTACTAACTATGATCCTAATAGTATAGGTCAGATGATCGTTCAAACATTGCGCTTGCCACGTATGATAGCAGGTATCGTTGTAGGTATCAGCTTTGCCGTATCAGGTGCACTGATGCAAGGTGTTACCAACAATCCTATGGCAAGTCCTTCTATTTTGGGGATTAACGCAGGTGCCAGTTTTGGTTTAGCTGTTGGGATGATTTTATTTCCTTATTTAACCTTAAATGGAAGTATTTTGTTTTCCTTCGGTGGGGCCGCATTGGCAACAATGTTCATTTTAGCTCTTGCTAAACGCGTAGGTGGTAAAGCTACTCCTGTATATCTTGCACTTGCAGGTACGGCTATTAGTGCAGTATTTGTGGCTGTTACACATATGCTTGTTGTGTACTTCCAAGTGGCACAAGAGTTAAGTTTTTGGACTGCAGGCGGCATTAGTGGTATTCGCATGGAACAAGTATTACTCGTATTACCTTGGACACTCATTGGTATTCTTATTGCCATGTACGTATCTAAATCTGTTACGCTCTTAAGCTTTGGCGAAGAGGTGGCGATTGGTCTTGGTAGTAATTTAAATCGTGTACGTGTATTATCTGGTTTGACTGTACTTATTCTTAGCGGTTCTGCTGTTGCTCTAGCCGGTCCGATCGGCTTTGTAGGTCTCGTTATTCCACATATAACACGTAAACTGGTAGGCATCGATTATCGTCTTGTAATTCCATTCTCTGCACTCTTTGGTGCAGTACTTGTTATGATTGCTGACGTTGTAGCTCGTATCGTAAATCCTCCATTCGAAACACCATTAGGTGCCATTACTGCCCTTGTCGGTGTTCCATTCTTTATTTATTTAGCAAATCGTAAGGGAGGAAAATAAGATGAAAAAACGCTTTTTTGCCTACTCTTTCGTTATGACGCTCATGTTGTTAGGTGCCATGTATGGACATCTTCATACAGGCTTTAGTGATATGTCTACATCTGATCTTATTCGTATTCTCTTTGGCGGTGGTAATGATGTAGAAAAACTCACAGTTTTTGATTTCCGTTTAGTTCGCACCATCTTGGCTGTATTTATTGGTATGGGCCTTGCTATGTCTGGTGCAATTTTTCAAACTATATCTCGAAATGAATTGGCTAGTCCAAGCTTGTTAGGTGTAAATGCTGGTGCTGGTTTAGGTGTAGTTCTTTTAGTATATTTTGCAGGCTCTACAACGGCGTGGGGAATTTGGACATTACCTACTGTTGCCGTAGCTGGGGCTGTTGTGGCAGCGATTTTAATTTATCTTCTATCTTGTCGCGGTAGAGATATTATTTCGCCATATCGTTTAATCTTAACAGGTATCTCTATGAGTGCAGGATTCCATGCATTGCAAGTCTTACTCGTAACGCGTTTGGACCCTAATAAATTTTATTTAGTTAATACTTGGACCATCGGCACTATTTCGGGTAATACCTGGGAGCATGTATGGGTGCTTGCACCAATTGTCATTGTATTATCACTCATTCTTTATGCCCGTTATATGGAGTTAAATTTATTGAGCCTAGCTGATGAAACGGCGATTGGGCTTGGTGTACATATAAATCGCTCTAGATTTGTATACCTTATTATTGCAGTTCTTTTATCTGGGTTCTGTGTAGCTATCGGCGGCAGCATTGGTTTTGTAGGGCTTATTTCCCCGCATATTGCACGTCGCTTAGTCGGTGCCGATCATGCCTATTTCTTGCCATTAACAGGTCTAATTGGAGCTATTTTAGTGGTCACTGCCGACTGGATTGGCCGATCCATTATTGCGCCTGATGAAATCCTCTTAGGGATTATTGTAGCTTTAATCGGGGCACCATACTTCTTGTATATTCTAGCGAAAACAAAAGCGTAAAAGGGGAAATATAAATGAAATTAGAAATTAAAAACCTAACTACTGGTTACGGTGATACAAAAATTATAGAGAACTTAAATCTTACGATTCCAGAAGGCAAGGTAACAGCATTAATTGGTGCTAATGGTTGTGGTAAATCTACTTTACTAAAAACTATTTGTCGTATTATTCGACCAATGGATGGCGATGTCTTACTAGATGGTAAATCTATCGGTTCTTATGGTAGTAGAGAACTAGCAAAAAAGGTTGCTATTTTGCCTCAAAATCCAACGGCACCTGGTGAAATTACAGTTCGTGAACTTGTTATGTACGGTCGTGCACCGCATCAAGGCAGCTTATTTGCCCGTACTACAAAAGAGGATAAAGAAATTGTAGAGTGGGCTTTGAAGGAGACTGAATTACTTCAGTTTGCAGATCGTGGCATTACAAATATGTCTGGGGGGCAACGGCAACGCGCATGGATTGCCATGGCTATCGCTCAAAATACAGACATTCTATTCCTCGATGAGCCTACTAGCTTCCTTGATGTATCTCACCAAATGGATGTATTACATCTTGTGGAACATTTGAATAAAACGTACAATAAGACAATTATCATGGTTATTCATGAACTTAATGAAGCAGCTCGTTTTGCCGATAATTTAGTTGCCATGAAGGATGGAAAAATTCAATACGAAGGTACGCCTCATACTATCTTCCATAATGAAATGTTGAAGGTTGTATTTGGTGTAGATTCTACAATCATGAATGACCCTAAGACAGATCGTCCGTTCTGTATTCCTTATTCTATGAAAAATTATGGCCATACGGCACGTGAGGTGTAGTATGAAGCGTTTGTTAATTTCTGGTCTTTTGGGGGCTTGTATGCTCATGGGAATTGCAGGATGTGGTCCACAGGAAAATGGTATGACTCATGAAGCCATCTATGCTAATCTTGATGATAAGGTAAAAACAGCCCTTGAACGGTCAAATGATCCGAAAGACATTGATAAAGAGTTTAAGAAGCGATTAACGGCTATCCAAAAGGCAGCAGATAAAATTGTTACTGTTGAAGGAGATAAGATTATTGTCACTCATAAGCTCGGGACAACAGTTATGCCTAAAGAACATAAACGTATCGTGGTTGTTCGGACAGAAGATCCTATGATTGCATTAGATGAATCTTTTATAGGGGCAAATTTTAATGAAAAAAGCTATCTTTATAATGAATTAAGTAATCGTAATGTTCAAAATTTTAGTATTAATGATGAAACAAAGACTATCAACTATGAGCAGATTCAGGCTTTAAAACCGGATTTGATTATTATGCGTGACTCTTATGGTAAAGCGGCATATAATGCACTTTCTAAAATTGCTCCAACCATTTCTGTCAACGTAAATAAGGAAGAAGTTGCACTACTAACTATTGCTAAAGCACTTGGGGTCCCTGAAAAAGGGGAAGCTCGTTTGAAAGAATATTATTCACAGGCTAAGAAAACACGGATAGCTTTAGCTGAACATATGCAAGGGGAAACCGTAGCTTTTCTAAGAATTTTAAATAAAGAAATACGATTGTATCCGTATATGAAAAGCGATTTGAATGTCTTTATGGCTGAATTACTTAATATTAAACCGCCTGATATGGTATTAGAAACAGAACTTAACCCTACGAACAATGCGATTTCTTTAGAGCGATTACCCGATCTTGATGCAGGCTATTTAATCGTTTCTGCTGGTTACGGTGCTTCTAGTGCTAATAATCAAGGTGTAGCAGACCAACGATTGGCAAATCTTAAAAAAGATGAGTTGTGGAAAAATTTGCCTGCTGTAAAAGCCGATCATGTATTGCAAGTGGATAGTACTTTGTGGATGGCCCATGGTATTATTGCGAAAGAACGTGCTATGAAAGAGCTGTATGATACATGGGGAGAATAGGACTAAATACATTTGTAATATATAGTTAGTACTATTATGTAAGGGTTTATCTCGTGTAAAAATACATACATACATTTTAGTCATGTTCGATATAGATAATCGATATAGATTAGAAACTCCCATGATATAAAGGTTGCTTCCTCTTATGAGGTGGCAACCTTTTTGCATGTATCAAATTCCTGTGCTTTTTAGTAGGAATAGTGGTATACTATGTACAGTATCAGTGAAATACCAGAAGACTGGTTGTCATATACTTTCATAAACCTAAAGAGGGGTGGCATTGCCACTAGAAAGATTTGAGGTAAGTACTATGTATGATGTAAAATCTCCAAAGGCGGAGGAATTTATTTCCCATCAGGAAATCCTTGACACACTTGCCTATGCAGAGGAAAACAAGGAAAATAGGGAGTTGTTAGATGCTATTTTAGCGAAAGCTGCTACATTTAAGGGATTAAACCACCGAGAAGCAGCAGTTCTCTTAGAATGTCCGTTACCTGAATATAAGGAAAAGCTTTTTGCTTTAGCAAAGGAAATCAAGAAGGCTATCTACGGCGATCGTATTGTTCTATTTGCACCGTTATACTTGTCTAACTATTGTATCAATGGATGTGTGTATTGTCCGTACCACTCCAAAAACCGCGATATTAAACGTAAAAAATTAACGCAAGACCAAATCAGAGAAGAGGTTATTGCGTTAGAAGCGATGGGCCATAAGCGTATTGTAATTGAGTCTGGTGAAGATCCTCTTAATAATCCACTGGAATATATTTTGGAATCCATCAAGACGATTTACAGTATCAAAAATAAAAATGGTGAAATCCGCCGTGTAAACGTAAATATTGCAGCTTGTTCCGTTGAGGACTACAAAAAATTACATGAAGCTGGTATTGGCACGTATACATTATTCCAAGAAACATATAATAAAGAAAACTATGAAGCTTTACATCCTACAGGCCCTAAGAGCGACTACGCCTACCATACAGAGGCGATGGACCGCGCTATGCAAGGTGGTATTGATGATGTAGGCATCGGAGTTCTTTATGGTTTGGAACATTATAAATACGATTTCGTTGGTTTGTTGATGCACGCAGAACATTTAGAGGCTGTGTATGGGGTAGGTCCACATACTATTTCTGTACCTCGTATTTGTCCAGCGGATGATATCGATGTAGATGATTTCAGTAATGCTGTACCTGATGATGTATTTGAAAAAATTGTTGCTCTTATCCGCGTCTCCACACCGTATACAGGTATGATTATGTCCACTCGTGAAAGTCAATCCATGCGTGAACGTGGCTTGGCATTAGGTATCTCCCAAATTAGTGGTGGATCTCGTACTAGTGTAGGTGGTTACAAAGAAGAAGAAAAGCCAGAAGATAATACGGCACAATTCGATCGTAGTGATACGCGTACATTAGATGAAATCGTTAACTGGTTGCTAGACCTTGGGTATGTTCCAAGCTTCTGTACTGCTTGTTATCGTGCAGGTAGAACTGGGGATCGATTCATGGCTCTTGCAAAATCCGGTCAAATTCACAACTGTTGTCAACCAAATGCGTTGATGACATTGAACGAATATATCATGGATTACGGCAATGATGAAACTAAGGCTCATGGTTCTAAGGTTATTGAACAACAGTTAGAAAATATCAAAAATGATTTAGTTAAAGATAAAGCTAAAGCTTATATTGCACAGATGAAAGACGGCGAACGGGACTTCCGGTTCTAAGGAATTCACTGATATGGAGCCTCCTATTGATAATAGGAGGCTCTTTCTTGTTGAGAAAATAGCAAGCTTTAAATGAGAATAAAATATATAAAATAGTTTATTTTATTTGCATTTTAAGGTATAATAAATAAAAATGATAATGATAATACGTTGAATTCAAGAATAATATTGATTATAAACTACTGAGGGATATGATGATTAAGAAAAAACGTTGGCGCCTTTGTAAAGGTGATCAAGAGAAAGAGAATATCTTAATCCGTGAACTTGGTGTAAACCCTATTGTGGCTAAATTAATGGTGAATCGTCACATTGATGTAGACGAAGGTCGTCAGTTTTTACAAGGTACTTTGTCAGATTTGTTAGATCCATTTACATTAAAAGATATGGATGTGGCTGTTTCACTAGTTCTGGAAACAATTGAAAGTCACAAACCAATCGTCATTTATGGTGATTATGATGTAGATGGTATTACTGCAACATCAGTACTTTATCGATTTTTAAAGAAATTAGGTGCCGATGTTACCTATTACATACCAGAACGTCAAAGTGAAGGGTATGGCCTCAATTTAGAGGCTTTAGAGCACCTTATTGAACGGGGAACAGCTTTAGTCATTACCGTCGATTGCGGCATTAGCTCTTACGATATTGTAGAGGCTGTACGAGACCGTATCGATATGATTATTACGGATCATCATACGGCTCCTGATATGATTCCACGAGCCAAGGCCGTTATAAATCATAAGCAAAAGGACTGTCCTTATAAGGATAAAAACTTATCTGGCGTAGGGGTTGCTTTCAAATTATGCCAGGCCTTGTGGCTTACAAAGCACGGAGAATGGTACTTAGATGATTTAGATATCGTTGCACTTGGCACTGTAGCCGATGTAGTACCTTTGGTCGGTGAGAATCGCATCATTGTGAAATCTGGCCTTGAGAAGATGAATAGGGAACCTAATTTAGGGATTAAAAAGCTTATTGATGTAGCTGGACTCCATGAACGAACTATTACATCTGGACATATTGGTTTTACCTTAGCACCTCGCCTTAATGCAGCGGGGCGCGTAACGCATGCAACGCGTGCTGTCGAACTACTTGTGACCGATGGCGAGGATATAGCAGAGGCAATTGCAGAGGAATTAAACGAAACGAATCGTGAACGACAAGAGCTAGAACGAAATATTCACGAGTTGGCTCGTATAGATGTAGCTAATCAAGGACATAAAGCTGATTATGTAACCATTGTGGCCGGCGAAGAGTGGCATCCCGGTGTTATTGGTATTGTTGCCTCTCGTCTAGTAGAGGAGTTTTACAAACCAACCTTAGTTATCAGCATTCATGATGGCGTTGGTAAAGGCTCGTGCCGTAGTATAGATGGCTTTAACATATATGATGCATTAAAATCTTGCGAGGATATCTTGCTACAGTTTGGCGGGCATGCTGCGGCAGCAGGCTTTAGCATCGATGCAAATCGTATTGATGAGTTACGAGAACGGTTAACCAAGTATTGCAAAGCAGTTATTACAGAAGAGGAATATATTCCTGTGGTTGCTATTGATGCGGAACTACCTGTTGATGATATCGATGTCGATATCATTGACCGGGTATCAGACCTTGAACCTTATGGGATGGCCAATAGCACGCCAGTCTTTGCTATTATGGAAGCTACCGTGCAAGATATTATGCTCATGGGCCAATTAAAAAATCATTGTAAGATAATATTTGAAACTTCGAATGGTACATTAGATGCTATAGCTTGGAATCGTCCAGACTTATTTAAATTTATCTTCGTGGGAACTGTGGTAAAAGTGGCATTCTCCTTGCAAAAGAATGAATGGCAAGGCATGGTTTCTCCGCAGCTCATGATTCAAGCTATTGAACCATTGACTGAAGAGCCGATTAAGCTTTCTACAGAAGGGCTTAGACAAATGTATGTCATAATAAAACAGTCCATGCGAGGTCGTAGTCAATCGGTTTATAATGTAGAACAAGATATATTGCGCCGTAAGCCGGCGGATCAGAATAATCGCAGTGCTCTAACATCTATTGATGTATTTAAAGAATTGGGCATTGTTGAAGAATATACAAGTGATGATGGTCAATTAATGCTTAGATGGAATGCCATTGAAGGAAAATTAGATCTTGTCACATCCGTAACATTCCTTACTTATAGTGTATAGGAGGTGACATCATGACAACTGTAAATGAAGAAGGCAAAGCTTTGGTGGGACAAAGTACATTTGATAAAAGTAAAGCCTTAGCTGAGTTTATGGAGTATATCCATACGTATTTAACAGATGATGAGTGTGACCAAGTATTGAAAGCTTTTGAGCTTGCTGATAAGGCTCACGAAGGTCAGTTTAGAGCTTCCGGTGAGCCGTATATCATGCATCCTCTAGCTGTAGCAGATATTTTGGCACATTTACAAATCGACCATATTACACTTATGGCAGCTCTTATGCATGATGTGGTTGAAGATACATCTTATTCGAAGGAAGACCTAGAGGAGATGTTTGGCTCTGAAGTAGCATTCCTTGTTGATGGGGTAACAAAATTAAACCAATTCCAATATGAAACAAAAGAAGATCGCCAAATGGAAAACTATCGAAAGATGATTTTAGCCATGGCGAAGGATGTACGTGTCGTAGTTATTAAATTGGGTGACCGCTTACACAACATGCGCACATTAAAGCATATGCGTAGTGACAAACAAAAACGTATTGCTAAGGAAACCCTAGAAATCTTTGCACCTTTGGCACATCGTCTCGGTATCTTCAATGTGAAATGGGAGTTGGAAGATTTATCCTTCCGTTATTTAGAGCCGGAAAAATACTATGATCTAGTTGATCAAATGAAACAAAAACGTCAAGTCCGGGAAGACATCGTTAATGATACGATGAGTCAACTTACAAAGGCTTTAAGCGAAGCTCATATCAAGGCGGATATCAAAGGTCGTCCAAAACATTTCTACAGTATTTATAAGAAGATGAAAAAGGACAACCGCGATTTGTCTCAAATTTATGATTTGCTTGCCGTTCGTGTAATCGTTGATAGCATTCCTGATTGTTATGCGGTACTTGGCATTGCACATAGCTTGTGGAAGCCATTGCCTTATCGGTTCAAAGATTATATTTCCATGCCGAAGTCTAATATGTATCAATCTTTACATACAACCGTTATCGGCACGATGGGGCAACCGGTAGAGATTCAAATTCGTACTTGGGAAATGCACCGCGTATCTGAATATGGTGTGGCTGCTCACTGGCGATATAAAGAAGGAAATAAAAACGGCGATAAAGAATTTGATCAAAAGGTTGCATGGCTACGCCAGGTTCTTGAATGGCAAGATACTAGTAATCCAACGGAACTCGTTAACGCTTTAAAATTGGACGTTTTCTCTGGTGAGGTATTTGTATTCACGCCAAAGGGTGACGTTGTTAAGTTGCCAATAGGCTCTGTACCGCTTGACTTTGCCTATCGAGTTCATACCGATGTAGGTCATCATTGTGTAGGCGCTAAGGTAAACGGCAAAATTGTGCCGTTGGATTATACCTTGCAAAATGGTGATATTGTTGATATCATCACATCCAAAACAGGTCGTCCTAGCCTTGATTGGTTGAATATCGTAGGTTCTTCTGAAAGTAAGAGTAAAATTCGCAATTGGTTCAAGCGTGAAAATAAAGCTGAAAATATTGAAAAAGGTTTAGACTCTCTTGAAAAAGAAGCGAAACGACTGAATCATAATTGGAAAGAATTATGTGCAGACAACCGTTTACAACATGTAACGAAACAACTTAAAGCCGGTACAGAAGAGGAAATGTTTGCAGCCTGTGGCTATGGTGGCATTCCTGTAAGCACTGTTCTCTTGCGTTTAATTGAACTTTATAAAAAGTCTAAAGAGGTAGAGGAATCTAAGCGCAGTACAGAGCAAATTATTGAGAAATTAAAATCTCAAGGACAAAAGAAAACTAAAAATGGCACTGGTGTTCTCGTAAAAGGTGAAGCTGGTGTGATGGTGCGTATGGCAAAATGCTGTAATCCTGTACCTGGTGATGATATTATAGGTTACATAACCCGTGGTCGTGGTGTTTCTATTCACCGTTGTGATTGCCCTAGCATGGGACATTCTCCTGAAGACTTAGAGCGGATGATAGAAGTCTCTTGGGACGGTTCTTCTGGCGAATCTTTCCACGTAGGCATTGATATTCAAGCTTATGATCGAGCTGGTATTCTCATGGAGGTTATGGCGGTGCTTTCAGAATTGAAAATCACCATTACTAACATCAATGCTAAGGTTCAAGAAGATACAAAAAATGTAAGCATCAATTTGGTGGTTGATATCCGGGATATTTCGCAACTAGATTTCGTAATGACTAAATTGCGTCGTATTCGTGAAGTGTATACTGTTCAACGTAGTAAAGGAGGGGCTTAATGAGCGAACAACAATTAGTGCTTATGCGCATGCCTTTAGGTCCACTAGGAACAAATTGCTATGTTATCGGTGATAAAGTGATAGGTGAAGCTTTCATTATCGATCCTGCAACAGCTGAAGTACTAGATGCGCTAAAAAAACATGACTTAAAGCCTAAGGCGGTTGTACTGACACATGGTCATGGAGATCATATTGGTGGTATTCAAGAGATTGTGAATACCTATCACGTACCTGTATATATTCATAAGGGCGATGTACCGTATTTATCTGATCCTGAACTTAATCTTAGTGCTTATAGCAATCCAACGCCAATTATGGTAAAAGCGGAAATCATCGAGGTTAAACAAGGTGATCACATTATATGTGGTGATATCGATCTTGAGGTGCTTGAAACACCAGGTCATACGCCAGGAGGTGTGTGCTATTACATGGAAGGTCTTGTGTTTGTAGGGGATACTCTATTCAGAGATTCCGTAGGCCGTACAGATTTTCCAAATGGTTCTTATGAGACACTGATATCATCTATTAAGACTCAGCTTTATACATTGCCTGATAATACAATGGTGTATCCTGGTCATGGACCGGAAACAAATATAGGGTATGAAAAACAATACAACCCATTCGTTGGTCAGTAGGTTTAAACGAATTATTTTTTACAGTCGGGGGAATTTTATCATGAACACAACATTAGAAAAATTAAAAGAACGCATTAAAGACAAAAAGTACAAATTGACCACACAACGTCAAACAATCTTGCAAGCATTTATCGATGCTGAAGAAAATCATTTGAGTGCTGAAGATGTATATGTTCTTGTAAAAGAGGTGGCACCTGATATCGGGTTGGCAACAATTTACAGAACTCTTGATCTCTTCACAGAACTTGATTTGTTAAAACGTCTTGATTTTGGTGATGGCCGTAATCGTTATGAATTAAATGACGAAGAGTTCGCTCATTTCCATCATCATTTGATTTGCGTAAAATGTGGTAAAGTATCCGAGTTTGAAGATGACATGCTTGAAACATTGGAGTCTATCATCGCTAAGAAATTGAACTTCCGTACCATTGATCATCAATTGAAAGTATATGGTTACTGTAGTGATTGTCAAAATCATATGACTGAAGCAGAATTAGAAAAGCTTGAGCGTATGTCCCATCATGGTTAATGGATATCTATATACGGGTCCATTACCACTTGGCTCCGTAGTAGCTCATAACTGTGGCGCGGCGGGACTATTTTCTGATAAGGTACATCCAGAGGTTATCCTTGAAGCGCATGAAGTGGAAGGGAAGTACACATTAACTGTTACTATTGGTGATACAGTTCAGATTTTTGAAGGCCCTGTTTCCTCTATGGGGCGTCGTCAAATTGGACAAGCCTTGTTGCGCTATTTGCGTGAATATCAAGGCTTACCTGCTGAGGCTCCATGGGGAACCATGGTAGGTGTGCGCCCTACAAAGCTACTACATAAATATATAGATACATATGGCTCTGTCCACGCAGCAACTCGTCACATTCGGGACGAGTTTTCTGTGTCTATGGAAAAGCTTGCTACTTTGGGGGCCATTGGCGAATATCAACGTCCGTTTCTATCTGATACAGACGATAAAAAGGTAAGTCTCTATTGTGGTATTCCTTTCTGCGATACGCGTTGCGTATATTGTTCGTTTCCATATGGTCTCTACCAGGATTATGCTGGTAAAAGTCAATTTCTAAGGGCTTTAAACCGTGATATAGAAGATATGAAATCTATTGTTGATTCCTATAATCTAACAGTAGATACTCTCTATATGGGCGGCGGCACTCCAACAGTGCTAGAGGATGAAGACTTTCACCAAGTCCTAAAACTGTTGTCTATACTTGTGCCAGAAGGACATGAGTTTACCTTAGAAGCGGGGCGGCCAGATTCTGTTAATCCTACTAAGCTACGTTCCATGCTTGAGCTAGGTGTGAATCGCATTAGCATTAACCCGCAAACGATGCAAGATGATATTTTGCGTCGCATTGGACGCGGTCATAGCGTACGGGATGTTGATGAACTTTTACAATATGTAAAAAACAATACATCATTAGCCGTAAATATGGATTTTATCGCAGGCTTGCCTAACCAAACGATGTCAAACATGATAGAGAATATGGATTATGTATGTCAAAATCTGCCGGGAAATGTTACAATTCATACGTTAGCATTAAAACGTGGTAGCCCGTTGTACGATTTACATATGGAAGATGATATTCCTGAAGAAAATCTCGTAGCGGAAATGGTACAATATGGTAAAGAGCGTCTTGAAGCGGCTGGTTATGTGCCATATTATTTATATCGCCAACAATATATGAGAGGGCAGTTAGAGAATATCGGCTATACCTTGCCTGGCAAAGCATGCGAATACAATATTCAAATCATGGAAGAACGCCAAAGTATTCTATCCATGGGGCCCGGTAGCTCGTCTAAGTGGATGCGAGCCCCTGAATATCGTCAGCTTAAACAGCATATGCCAAAAGACGTAGATGTTTATCACGTAACGATAGATGCACTTTTAGAGAAACGACATAAAATTTGTGAAAGATTTTGGGAGGTTGTGTAATGGCTATAAGAAAACCAAGAGGTACACAAGACTTTTTGCCAGAACAGATGATAAATTGGCACTATATTGAACAACGTATGCGCGAAATTTGTAAAGTATACGGCTTCAATGAAATTCGCACACCTGCCTTTGAAGAAACTAAATTATTTTTGCGAGGTATCGGTGAAACTACAGATGTAGTACAAAAAGAGATGTACACCTTTACCACCGGAGATGACGGTGGTTCTAGCTTTACCTTACGCCCTGAAAATACGGCGTCTGCTGTGCGCGCATACTTAGAAAATAAAGTATATGGTAAAGAAGGTCTCACCAAATGGTATTATATGGGCCCTATGTTCCGTCATGATAAACCGCAAGCAGGCCGTTACCGTCAATTTCACCAATTTGGTGCTGAGGTATTAGGCTCTCAATCTCCAGTAGTGGATAGCGAAGTTATCTGCATGGTTGTGCAGTTGTTAAAAGATTTTGGACTTAAAGATCTCAATGTAGAGGTAAATTCCGTAGGTTGTCCGACATGTCGTCCTGTATATCGTGAAAAATTAATCGCTTTCTTTGAACCTAAAAAGGAACAATTATGTAGCGACTGCCAAGAACGTTTGTACAAAAACCCTTTGCGTATACTGGATTGTAAAAATGAAACATGTAAATCCTTGTCCATAGGTGCTCCTGAAATTCACGAACATTTATGTGAAGAGTGTCATGATCACTTTGAAGAATTAAAGACTTATTTAACAGCTGCTAATGTGCAATATACTTTAAATCCTCGTCTCGTACGTGGCCTTGATTACTATACAAAAACAGCTTTTGAGGTACAATATACTCCTTTAGGTGCTCAAAGTGCCGTAGCCGGTGGTGGTCGTTACGATGGTCTCGTAGAAGAGCTCGATGGACCGCATACCCCAGCTATCGGTTTTGCTATGGGCATGGAGCGCTTATTATTAGCTCTTGAAAAACAAAACCTATTGCCTGAACCAACTGTAGAACCATCTGCATTCGTAGTAGCTCTTGGTGATGCGGCTAAGGTAGAGGCTTTCAAAATTTGCCAAAAACTTCGCAGTCTTGATATTCCTGTTGAAATGGACGGGCAGGGCAAAAGTATGAAGGCACAATTAAAATACGCTAACAAAATTAATGCGAAATATGTTATTATATTGGGTGATGATGAATTGGTTCGTAAAGAAGCCATAATTCGATTCATGGATACTAGTGAACAAGAGACTGTATCTCTTGATACAGTGGCTGAACGTATAACTTCTTTGGTGAAAGGATGACAATTAGAATGGAAACAATGCAAGGCTTACACCGTACGCACGGTTGTGGCACCATCTCTGAACAAGAGGTAGGTAAAGAGGTCGTATTATGTGGTTGGGTTGAACGCCGTCGTGACCATGGTGGTTTGATATTCTTAGATTTACGCGATCGTTCTGGCGTAGTACAAGTAGTGGCATCCCCAGATCACAACGTAGAATCGTTCCACAAAGCAGAGGATGTTCGTAATGAATATGTGCTTTGCGTGCGTGGAACTATTACAAAACGTGATGATTCTGCTATTAATCCTAACCTTCCTACAGGTGCATACGAAATGTTCTGTGAAGAGTTGCGCGTATTGAACTCCGCTAAAACTCCTCCTTTCTATATTCAAGATGATATCGATGTAGATGAAAATATTCGTTTGAAATATCGTTACCTTGATTTGCGTCGTCCTGAAATGCAACGTAACTTGATTTTACGTCACAAGGTAACAAAAGCAATGCGCGACTTTTTTGATAGCCGCGATTTCTTGGAAATTGAAACTCCAATGCTTACTAAATCTACGCCAGAGGGCGCTCGTGACTATCTAGTGCCTTCCCGTGTAAATGCTGGTACATTCTACGCATTGCCACAATCTCCACAAATCTTTAAACAAATCTTGATGGTTGCTGGTTATGAAAAATATTTTCAAATCGTTCGTTGCTTCCGCGATGAAGATTTGCGCGCAGACCGTCAACCTGAGTTCACTCAGCTCGACTTAGAAATGTCCTTTGTTGATGAAGAAGATATATATGCATTGCTTGAAGAGATGATTGCTCATATATTTAAAACTGCATTAGGTAAAGAAATTTCTTTGCCTATGTCTCGTATTACATGGGACGAAGCAATGGATAAATACGGCTCTGATAAGCCGGATCTTCGTTTTGGTATGGCGTTTACTGATGTAACTGATCTTGTAAAAGATACAGAATTCAAAGTCTTCCGCTCTGTTATCGACAATGGTGGCGTAGTTAAAGGTATCGTTGTGCCTGGTGACGCTGGCATTCCTCGCCGTGAACTTGATGATCTTGTTGAGTATGTAAACCGTTACGGCGCTAAAGGCCTTGCGTGGGCTTGCTTCAATGAAGATGGTTCTATTAAGTCTCAAATCATGAAGTTCTTAGGTGAAGATACAATCCGCAATATTGGTGAAAAAATGGGCGCTAAAGGTGGCGACCTTGTATTGATGATTGCTGATAAACCTGCAACTGTGGCACGTGCATTAGGCGAATTACGCCTTGAAATGGCACGCCGTATGAACATGATTGACCAAGATAAATTGGCATTCACATGGGTAACTGATTTCCCTATGTTCGAATATAACGAAGACGAAAAACGTTATGTTGCAATGCATCATCCGTTTACAATGCCACGCCATGAGGATCTTGATAAATTAGAATCCGATCCTGGCAGTGTAAAAGCGATTGCTTACGACATGGTATTGAATGGCGTAGAAATCGGTGGCGGTTCCTTGCGTATCTACCAAGCTGACGTACAAGAAAAAGTATTCAAAGCAATTGGTTTGTCTATTGAAGAAGCAAGATCTAAATTTGGCTTCATGCTTGATGCATTCCAATACGGTGCACCTCCTCATGCAGGCTGTGCATTTGGCCTTGATCGTCTTGTTATGTTGATGGCAAAACGTCAATCTATCCGCGACGTAATCGCATTCCCTAAAACTCAATCTGCTTCTGATATCATGAGCCAAGCTCCATCTGAAGTAGAACCTAAGCAATTAAAAGAGTTGCATATTAAACCAGATGTAGAAGAAGAACAAGAGCAATCTTTAGTGTAAAAACATAGGCAAGAATTGATTGAAATCGAAATGTCAAGACTTGTTAATTGCCAATCTTTCTGATACTATTTAAGTATAAGATATCCCTGCCATGTGCGTGTGATATCGCAGTTTTGAGCCAACACATTTACTTTGGGAGTCTGACTCTCGTCTGAACGTTATGCCCTTACGGGACAATTGCAGGATGAGGAGGACACCCACCTGCCCTTGCAGGATCAAAACGCGGTACATTACGGCATGGTGGGGCTTTTTTGCGTGTAAAAATAGACTGAAATATCATATACTATAAATATATCTTTTGTAAGAACTAAAATTTTTTAAAGTTTTAAAAGTCCTAAATGTCATAAATGTCTTATAAATATTATTAGTGATACCAAGTTACTGACGTCATTGGGCTTTTATGACGAGTAAGACATTGTTTTTTGATTGAATAGTTATAGATATTAAAATACGATAGTTAAACTGGGTGCGAATTGAGGTGATAGAATGGATAGTTTATTTGATATGACACCTACAAATACATACGAGCCACTTCCTGTACGAATGCGTCCTACTAAACTGGATCATTTATATGGTCAAGAGAAGGCCATAGGGAAGGGGACTTTCTTGCGTGCTATGGTAGAGAAGGATACAATACCATCTATGCTTTTTTATGGGCCTTGTGGAACAGGTAAGACGACGTTAGCCGGAATCATAGCTAAGGTGAGCAATAGTCATTTTGTAAACCTGAATGCTACTAACGCTGGTATTGGTGAGTTGAGAACCATCATTGAAGACGCTCGTAAACGGGTTCGTTCTTTACAGCAACGAACAATTCTATTCCTTGATGAAATTCATCGCTTTAATAAAAGCCAACAAGATGTGTTGTTACCCTGTGTAGAGGATGGAACTATCATCCTTATTGGTGCTACTACAGAGAATCCGTTCTTTGAAGTTAATAGACCACTTTTGTCTCGTTTGCGTCTTATTACATTAGAAGCACTTACTCCAAAGGCTATTGGTCAAATTTTACGTCGCGCCATTACTGATGAAGCGGTAGGCCTTGGCAAGCGTCATCTGCAGGTAACAGATGAAGTTTTGGAAGATGTGGGGATTTTCGTCAATGGTGATGGACGTATGGCCCTTAATATTCTTGAACAAGCCGCAGCTATGGTTTCCGATGAGGGAACGATTACTATTGAGGTTCTCGAAAAGGTCGTAGGTCGTCGCATATATACATATGATAAAAAAGGCGATAGTCATTACGATACAATTTCAGCTTTTATTAAAAGTATGCGTGGTTCTGATGTGCAAGCAACGGTACATTATTTAGCGCGTATGATTGAAGCTGGAGAGGATCCTAATTTCATTGCTCGTCGTATTGTTATTTGTGCAGCAGAGGATGTTGGCCTTGCGGATCCACAAGCTCTTATACTCGCCAATGCAGCGGCTCAAGCGGCTCATATGGTAGGCTTTCCTGAGGCGCGTATTATATTATCCGAAGCTGCGTGTTATGTTGCTCTTGCACCTAAAAGTAATTCTGCTTATGTAGCTATTGATGCAGCTATATCTGATGTGCGACATAAGGATTGTGGACAAGTACCTGATCATTTGAAAGATAGTCACTATAGCGGGGCTAGTAAATTAGGTCATGGAAAAGCTTATAAGTATGCTCATAACTATTCTAATGGGTATGTAAAACAGCAGTATTTACCAACGCCTCTAGTCGATGCAACTTACTATAAGGGTATAAAGAGAGGGACTGAGGAACAGTTACTTCACGACTGGGAGAAACGTAGTAAAAATTAACTTAAAATTACGATATATGCTATAATATAATGATAAGTTAATTTACTGTAATGTTATATAAGTAAGGGGTTTGTATAGATTTATGGCAGAAGAAAATACTTCCACCAAAAGACGCACCACACGCCGTAAGCGAACAAGTACAAAACAGCAATCAAAGTCTCAAAGCTTTTCTTTGCGCAGCGAAGTGAAAGGTCTTATTGTCATTGCCTTTGCTGTGATTTCCTTTCTCGGCTTTTTCGGCTTTGAACTCGGCCTTGTAGGGCAGATTTTAACAGGTGTATTCCGTTATGGCTTTGGGCTAGGCGGTATCATTCCTTGTTTATGCGTTTTCTGGTTAGGTTGGAGATTATTATATAAGGATACATTTATTTCCATTACAAAACGAGGCGTTGTAATGACCTTGTTTTTCCTATTTTTGTTAGCTCTTGTTCCTTTGTGGCGCGTTCCTGAGGGGCAGGAACTCATTACTACACAACTGGTTAATCAAGGTGGTGTCGTAGGTGGGGCAATTGCTACATTTCTTCGTACACTATTAGGCAACTTAGGGGCTATTATTCTTGATGTATTCTTACTCATAGCTTTTGGTCTTCTTGTGACACGTTTATCTTTGCGCAGTGGATTACAAAAGGCTGCGGACAAAACGCAAGTTGGTCTAGATGTAGCTAAAGAGGTAGCTGCTGAGAAGGTCGCTGTTGCAAAAGAAGTTTTTGATGACTGGAATGAACAGCGTAAAGAAGCGGCAGAACAGCGTAAAGCTTATAACAGGGAAAAAGACACACGCTTTGCTGACGCAGCAGATCAAGCATTAGATACATTGGAAAAACAAGGCATCGCTACTGGAAGAGATCTCTTTGACTCTAGCACGACTGTAGATGTTGATACTCTTGAAGATACAGTTACTACTGTGGAGTCGCCAAAACCTCCTACATCTTGGAAGGAATTGGCTGAGATAGAAGCACGTAATCGTGCGGCTGAGCAATTGGCTAATATTTCTGAAGCATCTGGTGATGCTAAGTCTTATGAAGCTGATGACTTTGAACAATTCTCTGATACACATAGAACTACGAGTGATGATTATGTATATGTTCCCGATGAGGACTATGCATATACACCAGATGAAGAATATACGGATGAGTTTGGAACTGCAGCAAACTCTGATGACGAAGAACCAGAATTCTCCTATCAAAATACAACGATGGGTCCATTGGAAACTAATCATGGTGCTATCGCTTCTGTTGTGCCAGGAACGGGTGCGGCTGCAAGTTCCGTAAGTGCTGGGGCCGGTATATCCGGCATGGGCTTACAAGTACCGTCCATTATTAGTACTACAGAAGATACGGCACAAGTAGCTGTATCTAAAGATGGCCAAATTCATCGTTCCTATGATAGACCGTACCACTTCCCAAGCCTAGATATTTTGGCGAAAGGGAAGGGAAGTCAAAACAATGGTGAAGAAGTAGCGCAAAATGCGATGATGCTTGAACATGTATTGAGTGACTTTGGTATTACTGCTAAGGTTGTTAATGCTACACAAGGTCCAACTGTTACGCGCTATGAAATTGAACCTGCACCAGGCGTGAAAGTGAGTCGTATCGTTAACTTAACAGATGATATTGCCCTCAATTTAGCAGCGCAACATATCCGTATGGAGGCTCCGATTCCAGGTAAATCTGCCATCGGTATCGAGGTGCCTAATAAAACGACAGAAGCCGTTCATTTACGTGATGTACTTGATTGTAGTGACTTTAAAGATGCTCGTGGTGGTATTCCTGTCGGTCTTGGTAAGGATATTGCAGGGAAACCTGTTATTACGGATCTTGCGAAGATGCCTCACTTGCTCGTAGCTGGTACGACTGGATCTGGTAAATCCGTATGTGTAAATACATTGATTTCTAGTATTCTCTTTAGTCGTAAACCGGAAGAGGTTAAGTTATTATTAATCGACCCTAAAATGGTTGAATTGTCTATTTACAACGGAATTCCTCACTTGATGGCTCCGGTTGTAACGGATATGAAAAAAGCGGCAGCTGTATTGCGTTGGGCCGTTCGTGAAATGGAGGCTCGTTATAAGGCGTTTGCTGCATCTGGTAAACGCGATATCAAGAGCTATAATGAAGCGCATCCTAAGGCTGCTATGCCGTTAATCGTGTTGATTATCGATGAGTTAGCTGACCTTATGATGACGGCTCCTGATGATATTGAAGAATCTATTAGTCGTTTAGCACAAATGGCTCGTGCCGCAGGTATTCACATGGTTCTTGCTACACAGCGACCATCTGTTAACGTTATTACTGGTTCTATTAAGGCTAATGTACCGAGCCGTATTTCCTTTGCTGTAGGCTCTCAAATTGATTCCCGTACCATTCTTGATATGGCAGGGGCAGAGAAACTATTGGGGAAAGGTGATATGTTATTTGCTCCAATTGGTGCGAATAAACCTATTCGTGTACAAGGGGCCTTCATTTCTGATGATGAGGTAGAAAAACTTGTAGAGTTTGTAAAAGCTCAACGAGAACCAGAATATGATAATACGGTAACTCAAGAAGTGGAAAAGGAAGCTGAAAAAGAATCTTCTGATGCTAATGATGTTTACCGCGATGAATTATTAGAGCGAGCTGTTAATCTCGTTATGGAATCTGGTCAAGCTTCCGTATCGATGTTGCAACGTCGTTTCCGTATAGGTTATACCCGTGCGGCACGTCTTGTAGATACAATGGAAGACCTTAAAATCGTTGGCCCTAGCATGGGCAGTAAGGCTCGAGAAATTTTAATGAGCCCTGAACAAGCTAAGGCTAGATATTTCTCCGATTCTAATGATGAGCAATAATGAGCTAATTACTATATGAAATATTACGTAGACTTAGAAAGGAACGAAAATGGCTGAATTAGGCGAAGAATTACGACGTGAACGGGTAAGACGTAATCTGACCTTTAAAGATGTGGAGCAAGTGCTGCACATTAAAACAACCTATTTAGAAGCTATCGAAGATGGCAACTATGATATCATTCCTGGTCAAGTCTACGTAAAAGGCTTTATTCGAAACTATGGCAACTACTTAGATCTTGATGGGGATCGCTTGGTAAAAGTATATCAAGGACAAGTAGGTGACATAGATACTTTTTCCTTGCGTTCTGTTACGAGACGGAAGGCTCAAACGACTCCTAATTTGGTACAAAGTGAGTTCGTTGAATACCAAACATCTAAAAAGCGTATGTCTTTAGAAACGCGTCAACGAAAACGTCAACGCTCTATTGTACAAGAACGCATTATTTTGGGAATCATTCTATTTTGTATGGCATTATTTTTACTATGGTTATTCATTTTCTAATGATTGATTAGGAATGATAGAAAGGCATTTACACAGTCAATGGATAGATTTTTAGTAACAGAACCTTCGGATATGAAGGAACGTGGTTGGGCCGAATTAGATTTCGTTCTCATCAGTGGGGACGCCTATGTGGACCATCCGTCCTTTGCTCCTGCGGTTATCGGTAGATACTTGGAATCCAAAGGCTATCGTGTAGGCATTATAGATCAACCAGATTGGAATGATGTAGAGGCTTTCAAAAAACTAGGTAAACCGCGTCTAGCATCCCTTGTTACGGCAGGGAATCTAGACTCAATGCTCAATAAATTTACGGCAGCAAAGAAAATTCGCCGTCAAGATGATTATTCTCCCGGTGGTGAATCAGGGCATCGTCCGGATCGTGCTACCTTGGTATATGCCAACCGCATGAAGGAGGCTTATAGTGATGTACCTCTTATCATCGGTGGTATAGAAGCGTCCTTGCGCCGCTTTGGTCATTATGATTATTGGTCAGATACGGTACGTCGCTCCATCTTAGTAGATTCTAAGGCAGATGTACTCGTCTATGGTATGGGAGAGCTTCAAATCATTGAACTAGCCGATGCCTTAGATCAAGGACGATTTAAAGAGTCCTTGCCGTCTATACGCGGTATTTGCTACATGGCAAAGGAAATTCCAACCATCGACTATGTAGAGTGCCCATCCTATGAAGCTATTAAGGCGGATAAGATGGACTTTGCCGATGCATTTCGCATTCAATACGATGAACAAGACCCGTTCTATGGTCGTATTGTAGTCCAAAAACATGGGGATAGATATCTCATTCAGAACACACCTGCTTTACCATTGACGCAGGACGAAATGGATGGTGTCTATAACTTGCCATATACCCGAAAGTGGCATCCTAAATACGATGATAAGGGTGGTGTACCAGCGTTAAGCGAGGTTCAGTTTAGCCTTGTAAGCCAACGTGGCTGTTTTGGCAGTTGTTCTTTCTGTGCCATCACGAATCACCAAGGTCGTATTATTCAAAATCGTAGCCATGAGTCTTTGATTGACGAAGCACACAAGATGATCAACATGGATAACTTCAAGGGATATATCCACGATGTAGGTGGTCCTACGGCAAATTTCCGCCATCTGGCTTGTGATAAACAGGCTGTTTATGGTGCTTGTAAAGGGCGGACTTGTGCGGCTCCAGAGCCTTGTGAAAACTTGAATACAAATCACGATGATTATATTGCTTTACTGCGTAAACTACGTAAGCTAAAAGGTGTAAAAAAGGTTTTTGTTCGTTCCGGTTTGCGCTATGATTATGTACTAGCCGATAACAATAAAGACTTTGTGCGGGAGCTTTGTGAGTTTCACGTAAGTGGTCAGTTAAAGGTAGCCCCAGAACATGTATCTAAACGCGTTACCAATATGATGGGAAAAGCTGGTAAGGAAGAATTTCTAACCTTTAAGTCTTGGTTTGAAGAGGCGAATAAAAAGCTTGGTAAGAAGCAATATTTAGTTCCGTACTTTATGAGCTCTCATCCAGGTTGTGCGTTAGAGGATGCTATTGAATTGGCGGAATTTTTACGAGACCACCATATGTACCCTGAGCAAGTACAGGATTTTATCCCTACACCGGGTAGTCTTTCTACTTGCATGTATTATACGGGCATAAATCCACTAGATGGAAAGCCTGTTTATGTTGCTAAAAAGGGGCGAGATAAAGCAAAACAACGCGCTTTGATGCAGTTTAAAAATATTGAAAACTATGATCTTGTTAAAGAGGCTCTCATAGAAGCCAATCGACGTGATTTAATTGGCTTTGGCCCGGAATGCTTAATTCCACCGCGCCCAATTAGTGGAAATTCTAAGCGTATTAGCCAATCTAGTAAATTCCGTAATGGCAAACGAGATTGCGAACCTAGGAATCAATGCCGGACTGCCAAAAGGCGTAGTAGAGATGTGACTAAAGTTCGTACATCTAATAAAAGTTTTGGTGGTCGTTAAACCTAGAGAGTAGCTCTAGCTACTCTCATTTTAAGATACTTTATGTCTTATGGGAGGCATATATGAAACGATGGATTGCTCCGAGCATCTTAGCATTATTTGTGGTAGGAATGTTGATTTATGGTATAAACTTTTACCAACAAGAACAAATAGAACAGGCCAAAGAGCCTATTCGTGGTGAAATTATAGTCTATACGGACTTACCTAATACTTTGACAGCTATGCTTGCTGAGCGTTATGAAGAGGAACAAAAGGTAAAAGTTACTGTAATGCCTCTTACAGAGGAACAAATGTCGCTACGGTCGGCTTCTACCGTGGCTGATACTTCTGGTGATTTGGTGCTAACTTCTGAAGATAATCTCGTAGTTGGTGCCAATGCAGGTAAATATATGCCCATCGTCAATGAACGTATTGACGAGGTACGTGATAATCTAAAGGATCCAAATGGCTATTGGGTTGGTCTCTGGTACGATCCAATCGTATTTGTTCAGAATGATACCTTCCATAATGGCATTGGTAAATATATTACTACATGGGAAACATTGGGAAAACAAGGTGATTGGTCTATCGTTATGACTGATTTTGTAGCATCTCAGAATGCGGCCAATTTGCTATACAATATGGTAGAGTACAAAGGGGAACCAGAGGCTCTTGAATACTTGTATAGTTTGAAGCCTCATGTGGTTCAACATGCTAAATTTTTGTCTACTCCAATACGCTTAACTGCGCTAGGGGAGACAAATATTGGTATTGGTAACTTGTCTGATGCGGCGCAATATAGTCATCATGGGTATCCAATTAAAATCATTTATCCTAAAGATGGTACGTCTTATTATGTGACTGGTGCTGCCGTTTTAAAAAATTCAAAACATAAAGCAGATAGTGTAGAGTTTATTAATTGGTTACTATCTTCTAAAACGGCGAAATATATGGTAGAAAAGAATTTTACCTATATATTTACTAATCCTGAGATGGATGAGCCAAAAGATTCTATAGGGCATGATTTAGTGTTATGGCCTGTGAATGGTGGTTATACCCTAGAAGGTAAAAAGTTATTGTTAAATCATTGGGTTAGCCAGGTACGATTCCGTAAGGACTAAGTCAGTTGTATAAATCCAAGAAATAAATAAAAAAGAATCTAGTGACGAAAGGATATGGAATGGGGAAAAAATTAGGATATGTTAGCCTAGGTTGTGCTAAAAATTTAGTAGATACAGAGGTAATGTTAGGCTTATTGCGAGATAATGGCTATTCGATTACAGAGGACCTAAGCGAAGCAGATCTTATCGTTGTAAATACCTGTACTTTTATTGAGAAAGCTAAGGCTGAGTCTATTAATACCATCCTTGAGGTTGCTCAATATAAAAAAGATGGTGCTTGTAAGGGCCTTATCGTAGCAGGTTGTCTTAGCCAACAATATCAGGATGAATTATTCCAAGAAATTCCTGAAATTGATGCATTAATCGGTACCGGTGCATGGGATCAAGTTATGGTAGCCGTTGATGCTATTGAGCACGGCAATCGTAGTTGTATAATGGAAAATATTACGAATATCTATGATGAGCGCATGCCTCGTATTCAAACAACACCTCGTTATAGTGCATATGTTAAAATTGCAGAAGGCTGTAATAACGGGTGTACATTCTGTATTATTCCAAAGGTACGCGGTGCATTCCGTAGTCGGACTATCGAGTCTATCAAGGCTGAAGTGGAACGATTGGCTGCGACAGGGGTTAAGGAAATTGTTCTTATCGCTCAAGATACAACAAGTTATGGTATTGACCTTAATGATGGTAAACCAATGTTGACTACATTGTTAAAAGAATTAACAACTGTAGAGGGCATAGAATGGATTCGCATGCTATACCTATATCCGACATTCTTTTCTGATGAATTGTTAGATATTATCGTTAATGAGCCAAAGCTTTGTAAATATGTAGATATTCCATTGCAACATGTTAATAACGATATCTTGAAACAAATGAATCGTCGAGACGATCGTAATGATATTGAGCGTTTGCTTAAGAAAATTAGAAATGCACCGACTCATATTACATTGCGCACCTCTATCATCGTTGGATTTCCTGGTGAAACAGATGAACAATTTGAGGAACTTTGTGACTTTGTAAAAGAAATCAAATTTGATAACATGGGCGTATTTACATATTCTCAAGAGGCTGGTACACCAGCGGGTGCTCGTGAAGACCAAATACCAGAAGAGGTCAAAGAAGAGCGTTATCACGTTCTTATGTCCATCCAAGCTGCTATCTCTGAAGAGAACAATTGCGATTTAGAAGGTACCATTGATTATGCAATGGTAGAGGAAATCGAAGAAGGCGAGAATAACACATTGCTTGCAAAAGGTCGATTGAAATCTCAAGCACCTGATGTAGATGGTAATATGTACATTGAAGACTGCGGTGAAGACATTCAACCTGGTGATATTCTTAAGGTACAAGTAGAGCAAGGCTTTGCTTATGATGTAGTAGCTACAGTTGTAGAATAATACACAGTCCGATATATTCGATTGTGGAGGTGATCTGATGATTGTAGAACTTATCTCTACAGGTTCAGAATTATTGCTAGGTGATACAGTAAATACGAATGTATCATGGCTGGCACAAGAGTTGAATAAACTAGGATATACCATTGCCCATCAATCAGTGGTAGGTGATAATCCGAAACGAATGGCTGAAGTCTTTCAGCTCGCTAGTACAAGGGCTGATATCGTTATTAGTACTGGTGGGTTAGGACCTACGCAGGGCGATATTACACGTAATGTACTTGCCGATTCAATTGGTAGACCTATTGTGTTTAATCAAGAGGCCATGAATGAGCTTGAAAGGTTCTTTAAAAGTGTAAACCGTACTATACCTGATGCGAGTCGGCGAGAGGCACAATTACCAGAAGGGGCGAAGGTATTATATAACCCTGTTGGAGTTGCACCAGGTGTCGTCGTTGAAGATGGTGACACTACATACATACTTCTACCTGGACCTCCTGGAGAAATGAAGGGAATGTTTCAAGAGAGCGTAGTTCCTTATTTAAATGGTCGATTTGGTTCTCAAGGGGTTGTTACATCTTATCGTTATGGTGTATATGATATTCGTGAAATTGATTTAGAAAGCACCTTGATGGATCTCATTAAGAAGCAATCTAATCCGACGATCGCTTTGCTTATTAAAAAGGGCTACATTGAGGTTCGTATCACTGCTAAGGCTGAAACATTAGAAGCGGCGCAAGAACTATTAAATCCTTGGGATGCTATCATACGAGAGCGTTTAGGTTCTCGCGTAGGACGCGACTTAACAATTTCTATGGAAGAAACACTAGGCCGTACCTTGCTAGAGGAACATAGCACTATTAGTACTGCTGAATCTTGTACATCAGGATTGGTTGGCAAGCTTCTTACTAATGTCAGTGGTAGTAGTGAGTACTATATGGGCGGTGTCATCTCGTATAGTAATGATGTGAAACATCGTGTTTTAGGTGTACCACAAGATATGCTAGATGCGTATGGTGCTGTTAGTGAGCAAGTGGCTAAGGCTATGGCAGAGGGAGCACGAATTGTTGGTCAAACAACATATGCTGTTTCTACGACAGGCATAGCTGGTCCTGGAGGCGGTACGCTAGAAAAGCCTGTTGGTCTTGTATGGTTTGGTGTTACTGGTCCACATGGTACGGTAGCCCATAAAGCTAATTTAATTGGCAATCGAGAAGATATTAGACAAAGTGCAGCAGAGCTAGCACTTTACTATATTTATACTTATATAACAGAAAAGGGGAAATAAAATAATGGCTGTAGATGGTAGACAAGCAGCGTTGGATAACGCATTAAAACAAATTGAAAAAGATTTTGGTAAAGGTGCTATTATGCGTCTTGGTGAGGCGGCAGATCGCATGAATGTAGAGGTGATTTCCTCTGGTTCTCTAGCTATCGATATTGCTGTTGGTGTAGGTGGTTTTCCTCGTGGCCGTGTAATTGAAATTTACGGTCCAGAATCTTCTGGTAAAACAACAGTGGCTCTTCACGCTGTAGCAGAAGCTCAAAAACAAGGTGGTATTGCAGCATTTATTGATGCGGAACATGCGATGGATCCTGTATATGCTCGCAACTTGGGGGTAGACATTAATAATTTGTTGATTTCTCAACCAGATAATGGAGAACAAGCTCTAGAAATTACAGAAGCTCTTGTTCGCAGTGGTGCAGTAGATATTGTTGTAGTTGACTCCGTAGCGGCGTTGGTTCCTAAAGCGGAAATCGATGGCGAAATGGGCGATGCTCACGTAGGCTTACAAGCTCGTTTGATGAGTAAAGCTTTGCGCAAATTGACTGGTATCATCAGTAAATCCAAAACAGTTGTTATCTTCATCAACCAATTGCGTGAAAAAGTAGGTGTTATGTTCGGTAATCCTGAAACAACGACTGGTGGTCGTGCGTTGAAATTCTATTCTTCCGTACGACTTGATGTTCGTAAAGGGGAATTAATTAAAGCAAACAACGAAAATGTTGGCGCTCGAACAAAAGTCAAAGTTGTCAAAAATAAGGTGGCACCTCCATTTAAGACAGCTGAATTTGATTTGATGTATGGCGAAGGTATCTCTAAAACTGGCACACTTATTGATATTGGTACAAATATGGAAATTATTAATAAATCTGGTGCTTGGTACTCCTATAATGGGGAACGTATGGGGCAAGGTAAGGAAGCGGCTAAACAATACTTGTTAGAGAATCCACAAATAGCTGATGAAATCGATCGCATTATTCGTGATACATTGGCTGTTGGCACTGAAGAAATCGATGTAATCGGTGAAGAAGTAACTGAAGAAGTATAATCATGAGTGACGAAACGATGCAAGCTGCTATGGATCAAGCGTATCGCTTCCTAGCTCAGCGCTTCCTTAGTTCTTATGAGCTGACGCAGAAAATGAGACGTAAACAATTCGAGGACCCTATCATTGAGAGGGTCCTTGAGCGCCTTAAAGATTATGATTACATTAATGATGAACGTTTATCTGAGCAGGTATTAGCCTATTTGATGAAAGAACAGAAATACGGTGCTTATATGATTAAGCAAAAAATGAAACTTCGAGGACTTGCGATTCCTCAAGAAATTTCTGCTTATGATGAGGTAAAAGCTGCTTATCGGGTGGTAGAAAAAAAATTTGGATCTATTCTCAATGAAGAGAAGACTCCTCGGGTAAAAGTTTTTAGTTTTCTCAAATACAGGGGGTTCTCAACAAGCACAATTCAAGTTGTATGCAATGATTTTTATGAATAAATTCTGCTTTTTGAGAGGCCTTGGTAGGCTTGTAAAATCTTGACAGAAAGGGCTTTGAAGTCTAAAATTAATAATAGCCTTATTTATTTATATGATGATATGGCTAATTGATAATTTAATGCATAAAGGGCATAAAAAGGAGCATGAAAGCTCAATTTTGAGAAATAAAAAGGAGGTGAAAGAAATTTTAGAGTATAGTCTAATTGCAGTGGTAATGGTACTGATTGGACTAGGGGTAGGCTATTTTTTAAGAAAAAATATTGCTGAAGGAAAACTGAATCAAGCTGAACAAGAGGCTGCTCGCATCATTGCAAATGGTGAACGCACAGCTGAGTCTAAAAAGAAAGAAGCTTTATTAGAAGCGAAAGAAGAAATTCATAAGCTCCGTTCTGATGTAGAACGAGAAAATAAAGATCGTCGTTCTGAACTTCAACGTATGGAACGTCGTATTCTTCAAAAAGAAGAATCTTTGGATAAAAAATTAGACAATATTGAGCACAAAGAGGAAGCTTTACATCGCAAAGAAGCTGACTTAGCCCAAAGCCGTGAAAAGGTAGAAGCTTTGTATGAAAAACAAATGGCAGAATTAGAACGTATTTCTGGCATGACGTTCGAAGAAGCAAAAAATATCTTGTTAACGAATGTGGAACAAGAAATCCGTCATGAAACGGCGATTATGGTTAAGGAAATGGAGCAGCAAGCTAAGGATGAAGCGGAGAAAAAAGCGAAAGAAATTATCTCCTCTGCTATCCAACGTTGTGCAGCTGACCATGTAGCGGAAACTACCGTATCCGTAGTGGCATTGCCTAATGATGAAATGAAGGGGCGCATTATCGGTCGTGAGGGCCGTAACATTCGTGCACTCGAAACATTAACAGGTATTGATTTGATTATCGATGACACACCAGAAGCAGTTATTCTTTCCGGCTTCGATCCAATTCGTCGTGAAGTGGCTCGTATTGCGCTGGAAAAATTGATTGTAGATGGTCGTATCCATCCAGCTCGTATTGAAGAAATGGTTGGTAAAGCTCGTAAAGAGGTGGACCAAACTATTAAAGAGGCTGGTGAACAAGCGACATTTGAAGCTGATGTTCATGGCTTACATCCTGAAATTGTTAAGATTTTAGGCCGTTTGAAATATCGTACTAGTTATGGTCAAAACGTATTGAAACATTCCATTGAAGTATCTCATTTAGCAGGTTTAATGGCAGCTGAACTAGGCTGTGATGTAACTTTGGCTAAACGAGGTGGTTTAATTCATGATATTGGTAAAGCATTAGACCGTGAACTTGAAGGTTCTCATGTTCAAATCGGTGTTGATGTGGCTCGTAAATATCGTGAAAGTGCAGCAGTAATTAACTGTATTGGTGCTCATCATGGTGATGAAGAGTTCCAAACTGTAGAAGCTGTATTAGTAGCTGCCGCTGATGCTATCTCCGCTGCCCGTCCAGGAGCACGTCGAGAAACATTAGAAAACTACTTAAAACGTTTATCTAAATTGGAAGAAATCGCTGAATCCTTCGAAGGCGTTGAAAAATGTTTTGCTATTCAAGCCGGTCGTGAGATTCGCGTTGTAGTAAAACCGGATAAGATTGATGAAGCTGAGTCTACATTACTTGTTCGGAATATCGTAAAACGCATCGAGTCAGAACTTGAATATCCAGGCCAAATTAAGGTCGTAATTATTCGTGAAACTCGCGTTGTGGATTACGCAAAATAATATGCTATAAGCGATAAGTATAGGCTGCAATGTTTTCATTGCAGCCTATTGTTATCAAAGTTTCGGTAATTATATATTGCTATATACGGCGTATAGGAATCATCATTTACATTGCGTTGTAGATGATGATTCCTATGATTCGTATCAAGTTATTTATACTTTTTTAATAATTTAATTGATTAAAATGCTTTACAAATAGAGGATTTTTTATTTGTATATAGAATTAATATATATATGGGGAAGGAGGCGTTGGCTATGAGCCGATATTTTGAAAATGAGTTGATTGAACAAATCAAAGATGCTAATGATATCGTGTCAGTTGTATCCGAGCATGTAGCCTTAAAGAAACGCGGCAAGAACTATTGGGGTTGTTGTCCATTTCATAATGAAAAAACGCCATCCTTTAGTGTAGCCCCTGAAAAGGGTTTTTATTATTGCTTTGGGTGCCATGCATCAGGAAATGCTATTAAATTTCTTATGGAATTAGAGCATTTAACCTTTGTAGAAGCCCTAGAGCGGCTAGCTAATCGAGCTAATATTCCATTGCCAGAGGCGAAACTTTCACCTGAACAAAGAGCTAGAGATGAAAGACGCAAAAAACTGTATGAAGCTTCTGATTTAGCGGCTACCTTTTTCCATAATTGTCTCACTCAAACGTCTATTGGTAAAGTGGGATTAGATTATTTGAAAAAGCGAGGGCTCACACAAGAGACCATAGAAATATTTAAGCTTGGTTTTGCTCCTGATGGTTGGGATAAGTTATATCGTGCCTTTCATGAGCGTGGCATTGATGATTCCATTCTTTTAGAGTTGAATCTTGTCCGAAAGAACCAAAAGGGTCAATTTTATGATTTCTTCAGAAATAGAATTATGTTCCCCATTATGGATGGTAAAGGGCGAGTAGTTGCTTTTGGTGGACGCGTTATGGATGATAGTACACCAAAATATTTAAACTCTCCAGAGTCATCAATCTTTGAAAAAGGTAAACTCTTATTTGCCTTTGATAAGGCTTATAAATCTATTCGTGAGGAAAAACAAGCTATTCTTGTAGAAGGCTATATGGATGTTATATCCGCTCATAATCATGGTGTTACTAATGTAGTCGCATCATTGGGGACTGCTTATACAAGAGATCATGGGCATATCTTGATGAGGCAAGCTGAAGAAATCGTGTTAGCTTATGATATGGATGGTGCTGGTCGTCAAGCGGCTGCTAGGGCTATTGAATTATTGCAAAATACGGATTTTAAGGTGCGTGTCCTTGCCATGCCAGACGGTAAAGATCCAGATGATTATGTGCGTAATCATGGGGGACAGGCATTTAAGGAGTTAGTTGCTAAAGCTGTTAAACCTCTTGATTATCTATTAAGTGAGTCTTTGATTAAACACGATACAAATGATACAGAAGGGAAGCAGGCTGTTATGGCAGATGTTTTCCCATATATTGCAAATATAGATAGTCAAACACAGAGAGATGATGCTTTAAAAACATTGGCATTGCCATTATGGCTTGATAATAGTACTATTTTTAGATACTTTAGAGATTATGTGAAAAAAGGACAAATTGAATTAGTGGATACTGCATCAACACCTTTGCCAACACAGGATTTACCAAAGGGGGATGCGGAAAAATTATTGTCCTTAGCTTTCACAGATGGCGAAGTATTACAACATATGATGAGCTATTTGCCATTAGAGGACTTTGAAAAAATTGAATATCGAGGTATAATAGAAAAGCTATTCACCTTGTATAAGTCCGAAGGTCGTCTAGATGAAACTGCAATTCAATCTGTTTTATCTTCTCAAGAATACGATATTTACTCTAGGTTGGTCGTCATGAGTGACGATGAATACAAGGTACAAGTGCCTGCATTAATCCGCAAGATAAGGCTCCATTCATTGCGTGAGCAGTATAAAGCGCATTCAATTATGGCGGATCAATTAAAACGAGCAGGAGATTCGACGTTTATTAGCGAATTACATAAGTGTCAGGAAATACAGAATTTAATTAGAGAATGGTCTAAGTAAATCATTAATGGTTAAAAAGGAGAGCGCTGTGGCTAAGAAAGTACAAAAAAGTCAAATAGAGGAGATTGTTGAGCAACTTCTTGAAAAAGGCCGTAAGAGCGGTGTGTTGACACAATCCGAGATTTCAGATGCTCTTCATGAGCAGACGGAAATTACTGCGGAACAATTAGATGATATTTATACGACTTTGGGTAAATTGAATGTTGAGATTGTGGCAGATATTGATGCTGATGATACAGATAGTCATACAATTGAAACGGATGAAGATGAAGACGAAGTTTCTAGCGAGAAGAAAATTTCTATCGATTTAAGTGTTGATTCTGGTGTTAATATTGATGACCCTGTACGAATGTACCTAAAAGAGATTGGTCGCGTACCATTGCTTTCAGCTGACGAAGAAATCGTATTAGCTAAGCAAATCGAAGCTGGTGCACAAGAGGATGCTACATATAAAGATATTCAACTTAGCAAAAAGGCTAAGAAAAAATTGGTAGATGCTAACTTGCGATTAGTTGTAAGTATCGCGAAACGTTATGTAGGTCGCGGTATGTTGTTCTTGGATCTAATCCAAGAAGGTAACCTAGGTCTGATTAAAGCGGTAGATAAATTCGATTATACTAAAGGTTATAAATTTTCGACGTATGCTACATGGTGGATTCGTCAAGCGATTACGCGTGCTATTGCAGACCAAGCTCGTACGATTCGTATTCCTGTACATATGGTAGAAACAATTAATAAATTGATTCGTATTTCTAGACAATTGTTGCAAGACAAGGGTCGTGAGCCATTGCCAGAAGAAATTGCTGAAGGTATGGGAATTACTGTAGAGCGGGTACGTGAAATTCAAAAGATCGCCCAAGAGCCAGTATCCTTGGAAACTCCGATTGGTGAAGAGGAAGATTCCCATTTAGGGGACTTCATCGAGGACCAAGATGCAATTGCTCCAGACGATGCAGCTAGCTACATTTTATTGCAAGAGCAGATTGAAGATGTATTTACATGCTTAACTGATCGTGAGCAACAAGTATTGATTTTACGTTTTGGGTTGAAGGATGGTAAGCCTCGCACATTGGAAGAAGTTGGTCAACATTTCAATGTAACAAGAGAACGTATTCGTCAGATTGAAGGTAAAGCGCTTACTAAATTGCGCAACCGCGGTAAACGTGATAAAATCAAAGACTTCTTATAAGATTTTGAATCTCTTAAGGGTTGTAATGCAGTGTTGTATAGCACTGTATTACAACCCTTTTGTGTTATAATAAAGAATGGTAATATCTTACAATAAAAAGTAATTTATGATAAGACTTACGTAATAGACAAGCGTTTCATGTAATAGCGATAAGTTTTATGTAATAGATATAAGTTGAAAGCTTATGTAATAGATAGGAGATATAATGTTTACAGTTACTAAACGGTTAGAGGTGAGTGCATCTCATCAATTACAACTAGATTATCCGAGTAAATGTCAAAATCTTCATGGGCATAATTGGATTATTACAGTTCATGCACGTTCTGAAGAGTTAGATCATAATGGGATGGTCATCGACTTTACGATTATTAAAGAAAAAATTCATGGTCGATTGGACCATCGCCATATCAACGATGTACTAGGCGATATAAATCCTACTGCGGAGAATATGGCAAAATGGATCGCTGATGAATTGGGCCCAAAATGCTTTAAAGTAGAGGTTCAAGAATCTGAAGGGAACACAGCTATTTATGAACGTGATTGAGATTTTTGCCTCTATTGATGGGGAAGGTAGTCGGCAAGGCTTGCTGACTACATTTTTACGCCTTCATGATTGCAATATTCGCTGTTCCTATTGCGACACGACTTATAGCTACGGCATTGATAGTGTTTTCACAGAGATGACTGTAGCTGAGGTGGCGAATGTTATTGAAAGCTTAGGTAATCATCGCATTACTATTACTGGTGGGGAGCCCTTATTGCAAGAAGCCGCTGTAGTAGAGCTAATCGATGAGTTAAATCGTCGTAAGGCTGAAACAATGCAGGATAATACATCAGGTCAAGCTGGTTCAACTTGTATTATTGATATAGATAAATTTGATAAACGAGAGATGCTTAATGATAGCCTTTATGATTTCAATATTGAAACAAATGGCACGATTATACCGAGCTTTCACAGAGATAATGTGTGGTTTACCTATGATTATAAAACACCGTCCTCTTTAGCCGAAGAGTCTATGAATGTAGATATATTCAAGGTGGCTACAGAACGAGATCTCATAAAGTTTGTCGTTGGCTCCCCAGAAGATTTGGATTGTATGCGTCGCATAATTGAACAATATCCTACAGTGGCTCAAATATATGTATCGCCTGTATGGGGACAGATTGAGCCGGCATCGATTATCGATTATATGAAAGCATATAATTTACAGAATGTACGATTTCAACTGCAAATCCATAAATTTGTCTGGGATCCAGATGCAAAGGGTGTATAGTATTGTTAGGATGTGTAGTGTCAGTATCTTTTCTAATGCATAGTATGATATGAGGTCTGATGGAATCTTGATATAAAGGGGTAAATATGGATACAAAAAAAATAGAATCACTTATATATCAGTTGTTAGAAGCATTAGGTGAGGATCCTAATCGGGACGGTTTGTTAGAAACACCGAAACGGGTGGCTCAAATGATGGAAGAGGTATATGAAGGCATTCAGTATACAAATGCTGAAATTGCAGAAATGTATGGTAAAACCTTCGCTGTAGATACAAATCAAATGGTAGTAGTAAAGGATATTACTTGCTTCTCTCATTGTGAACATCATATGGCATTGATGTATGATATGAGTATCAGTATTGGGTATATACCAAAAGGTCGTGTCATAGGTTTATCTAAGATTCCTCGCATAGCTGAAATGTGTTGCAAGCGTTTACAATTGCAAGAAAAAATTGGTGAAGATATTGCGGAAGTAATTTCTTTAGCGACAGGGTCTGATGATGTTATTGTGCACATTATATCGTCCCACAGCTGCATGAGTGCAAGAGGCATTAAATCTACAGATAGCCAAACGACTACACTAACTACTAAAGGCGTATTTAACGAAGATCATATGATTCACCGTTTTATGCTAATGAAACAGTCTTAAGATTTGAGTTGCCTTGACTAAATGATAGTCTATTCGGTATAATTAATAGGCTAGAAACTAACTGAGGGCCTATAGCTCAGGGGTAGAGCAACCGGCTCATAACCGGTCGGTCCCTGGTTCGATCCCAGGTGGGCCCACCATTATGTTGATATCTACCGTCCTTGAGATTTCAAGGGCGGTTATTTTTATATGTAAATCATTTATTTTTGTAACTTAACAAAGCTTATTTTTGAATAGTATTATGTTTAGAAATAAATAAACGAGAACAAATATGCAAATAAATAAGCATAAAATAAGCAAAAAATAATCAAGAATAAATAATTAAGAATTAAGAATGAATAGTTAGTAATATATAATTAGTAATAGTAGAGGATGTTATGGAACCTAGACCTATGATGGACCGCCTAGAAGCGGTATTCTCAATCGTACCAAAGGCTCATGCCATTGCCGATATCGGTACCGATCATGGCTATTTAGCGGTAGAGCTCATCAACCGTCAACGCGCTGAATATGTCATTGCCGGTGATGTACATAAAGGTCCGTTAGAGTCTGCAAGATCATATGTTGAGTCTTGTGGACTAGCCGATAAAGTAGATTGTCGTTTAGGCGATGGTCTTAAAGTGACAGAAAAGGGCGAGTTGAACGGCGCCATTTGTTGTGGTATGGGTGGATTTTTAATGCGGGATATTGTAGATGCAGGCCCAGAACCATTAGAGTTCTATGTACTCCAACCACAGAATGGACAAAAAGAATTACGTCAATATATGGTTCAAAAGGGATATGTTATCGTTCTAGAAATCATCGTAGAAGATGCTGGTAAGCTCTATACAGCATTTTTAGCCGTGCGCAATGACTGCGTGGAAGCTTATACAGGTATGACTGAATATGTAGATATTTATCAATCGTTACCGGAAGACTCCTTGTTGTGGTCTGTAGGGGCTTTATTGGAACAAGATAGACCACCACTTTGGATGAAATATATAGAGTATTTAATATATCAACGACAATGTGCATTAGATGATATGACAGAGAAATTAAATCATACTGATAAATATCAGGATTTAGAGCAGGAAGTTAATTTTCTTCGTAATCTTTTAGAGAATAAATAGAAAGAAGTGAGTTGTATGATAACGGTTCAACAAGTTATTACCTTGATGGAGCAATTAGCACCGCGTTCTTATGCAGAGTCTTGGGATAATGTAGGTTTAATGGTGGGCGATCGGAATGTAGTTGTTACAGGTGTAGTGACTACGTTAGACGTAACAGAAGAAACCGTAGAATATGCTATTGAACAAAATTGTAATTTAATTGTTAGCCACCACCCATTAATCTTTAAAGGGTTGAAACAGATATCATGTGATACTGCTCAAGGGCGTACGATTAATAAGCTGATCCAACATAAGATTGCCGTATATAGTGCTCATACAAATCTTGATATCGCTCCAGGCGGTCTCAATGATATGTTGGCGAAGCAATTGGGACTTATAGATATTAAGGGCTTCATTAAAACTGGTGAAGAGGCGCTTTATAAGGTGACCACCTTTGTACCTGAAAGCTCGGCTGATGCGGTTCATTTGGCGATGGGCGATGCAGGGGCAGGCCGAATTGGCAATTACGAGCATTGTAGTTTCAGTATCCATGGGGAAGGACGCTTTGTTGGTAATGAAGATTCTCATCCTGTCATTGGGGCAGCTGGCGCTTTGACAGTGGTTCCTGAGGTACAAGTGAATGCTATCGTTGATGGTACGCATTTAAGCAAAGTCGTAGCGGCTATGAAAGCTGCTCATCCATATGAAGAAGTTGCTTATGAGGTTTTGAATATAGTCGAGCCTACTAGTTCAACTCAATATCTAGGACGGGTAGGTCGCTTGCCTAATGCATTAAACTTAGATTCTTTCCGTGAGTGGGTACAAGAAGCGTTGCCTGATGCTAACATTCGTTTTGCTGGTATTGTGCCGAAAGCGATTCAATCCATTGCTCTATGCTCTGGTGCAGGTGCAGAATTTATTAAGGATGCTGCCCGGTTACATGTAGATGCCTATATTACAGGTGATGTGAAGTATCATGAGGCGCAAATGGCTAAGGAATTAGGCTTACTCGTAGTTGATGCGGGGCATTTTGGAACTGAGTCTATAGTGGCACATGGTTTACGTGACTATTTAATCTCTGCAGGGCTTACTGTTCCTGTGAAAGCTTTCACAGAACAAAATGATTTCTTCTTTGTGTAATGATGCATTTTCTTGCAACAAATTGTTAGCTATGATAAACTGAATTGAAGCAAGTATGAAAGACGGTTGCGAGTCTATAAGACTCGAGGAAAGTCCGAGCTCCATAGGGCAGGATGCCAGATAACGTCTGGCGAGGGTAACCTTAGGGAAAGTGCCATAGAAAAGGAAACCGCCACGTAAGTGGTAAGGGTGGAAAGGTGAGGTAAGAGCTCACCAGCAGTCTGGTAACAGGCTGGCTCGGTAAACCCCATCCGGAGCAAGACCGAATAGGGAAGGGTTAAGGGTGGTCCCGCCTACCTTCCGGGTTGTGTCGCTCGAGCGTGCAGGCGACTGTACGCCTAGAAAGATAATCGTCACCGCGCAAGCGGAACAGAACTCGGCTTATTGATTGCTTGCTTCTATATTTAACATATAATTGATAGTATATAAGATTGTAGATCTTTGTTAGGAGAACTTCATGGCAATTACAGCAATTACTAGTGTACAAGAATTTGATGAGAAAGTGCTTGGCGCTAAAGGTTTAGCTATTGTTGATTTTTGGGCTGGTTGGTGCGAACCATGCACTGTTATGCGCCCAGAGATTGAAGACGTAGCAGAGCGTTTAAAAGGTCAAGTAGAATTCTTTAGTGTTAATGCAGAAGATAAAAATCTTCGCGGTATTTTGTTAAAAGAAGATGTTGATGGTATTCCATCCTTAGTATTCTTCCGCGATGGCAAAATGCTCGATTCCCTTGTGGGCTATAAAAAAGCAGATATGCTTGAGTCTCTAATAAAGGAAGTTATCTGATTAATTAATAACTAGGAATTCTTAGGAAATGAATAACATGAGGCTGTATATAAGAAAAGTTAATTTCTTATATACAGCTTTTTTGTTAAATTTCATAGTTTTCAAAAATGTTAAGTGATATAATAAAATAGTAAAAATATGATTGTCATCATGTTGGTTGAACTTCTTCAAAGTGATAGAGGACGCTAATAAAATGATTTCCGTCATAAACGTTGTAGTTTATTAAGTAATATAATTATATTGCGCAAAGTTGTTGTAAGGAGGCTATATTCCATGAAGAATCGTATAAATAGTTTGTGGACACTCTTCCAAGAACGCCGTTTGAGTCGACGAACATTTATGAAATCCTGTGTAGCACTCACTGCTATTTTAGGACTACCTCCAACGATGTTAGACACCGTTGTTAAGGCTGCCGAAATAACTGAATTACCTACAGTGATTTGGTTGCATGGTCATGAATGTACTGGTTGTAGTGAATCTTTTATCCGTTCATCCTCTCCCTTTACTTCTGATGTTATTTTGAACATGATTTCTCTTGAATATGATGATACTTTGGCGGCAGCGTCTGGTGCACCATTAGAGGAACATTTAGAAAAAATCATCAAAGAAAAAGCCGGTAAATATATCTTGGCTGTTGAAGGTGGCGTACCACTTGATGAAGATGGTGTTTATTGCACAGTAGGTGGACGTACATTTAAAGAATCCCTATTAGAAGCAGCTAAAGGAGCTGCGGCGATTATAGAATATGGTTCTTGTGCTTCTTGGGGCGGTATACAGGCGGCAAAACCAAATCCAACAAATACAGTTTCTGTATCTTCCGTTGTATCTGGCAAGCCAATTATTAAGGTCCCTGGTTGTCCTCCAATTCCAGAGGTTATGACTGGCGTAATCATGCACTATGCATTATTCGGTCAAATTCCACCTCTTGATTCTCAAGGCCGTCCTAAACAATTTTATGGTAATCGTATTCACGACACATGCTACCGTCGTGCCTTCTTTGACTCTGGACTCTTCGTTGAAAAATTCGACGACGATGCATCCAAATCTGGTTGGTGCTTGTATAAAGTAGGTTGTCGTGGACCTCAAACATATAATTCTTGTGGTAACTTACGTTGGTGGAATGGTTTATCCTATCCAATTCAATCCGGTCACGGTTGTATTGGTTGCTCTGAAAAAGGCTTCTGGGATAATGACGTATTCTACAAACGTTTACCAGATATTCCATTGGCTAATACCATCACGACTGCTGATACAATCGGTACAGTAGCTGCTGTTGGTGCTACTGCAGCAGTTATCGTTCATGGTGCTGCAACTCTTACGCGTAATAAAATTCTTGATATGAAAGAAGAAAAACGCTTAAAAGAACAAGGCTTATGGGATGAAAAGAAACATAATAATGGAGGAGGTCACTAATGAAACGCGTAGTAGTAGATCCGATTTCCCGTATTGAAGGTCATTTACGGGTTGAAATAAAAGTTGATGAAGCGAGTGGTAAAGTAGAGGATGCATTGTCTTCTGGTACTGCTTGGCGCGGTATCGAACTTGTTGCTAAAGACCGCGATCCTCGTGACCTTTGGGCGTTCGTACAACGTATTTGTGGTGTATGTACTACAACACATGCCTTGGCTTCGTTAAGAGCTGTTGAAGATGCGCTTGGTATTACAATTCCTAAAAATGCAAACTATATACGTAATATTATGCATAGTAGTCTAGATGTGCATGATCATATTGTGCATTTCTATCATTTACATGCCCTTGACTGGGTTAGCCCGGTAGCAGCTCTTAGTGCCGACCCTGCTAAAACCGCACAATTACAAAATGATGTATTGGCTACATATAATGTAAGCGGTTTAGCACCTGCTGAAACAGCATCCAAAGACTCTGCTTATCCTAAAGAGTTTCCTAAGGCTACTACAGCCTACTTTACGGCTGTACAGCAAAAGGTTAAGAAAATAGTTGAATCTGGTCAATTAGGTATTTTCTCTGCGCAATGGTGGGATCATCCTGATTATAATTTGTTGCCACCAGAGGTTCATTTGATGGCTGTATCCCATTACTTGAATATTCTTGACCGTCAACGGGATATTGTAATTCCTCACGTTGTATTTGGTGGTAAAAACCCTCATCCTCATTACATTGTAGGTGGCATGCCATGTTCTATCTCGATGAATGATATGAATGCACCTATCAATACACAACGCCTAGGAGCTGTTGAACAATCTATTGCATTAGCTAAAGACTTAGTAGATAATTTTTATTTACCAGATTTACTAGCTATTGGCAAAATCTATGTAGAAAAAGGTATGATTGATGGTGGTGGGCTTGCGAAGAAACGTGTTATGTCTTATGGTGATTATCCAGATGATACTTACACAGGCACTTCTAATGGTGACTATCATAAGAAATGTATTGTTCGTTCCAATGGCGTCGTTGAAAATTTTGCGTTAGGTGTAGATAAAGCAACCTTTATCCCATTAGAAGGTAAGGATTTTATGGATCCTCAATATCTTAGTGAAGAGGTTGATCATTCCTGGTTTACATACCCGGACGGAACAAAAACACTTCATCCTATTGAAGGTGTTACTGATCCTAAATTTACGGGTCCTAAATCTGGTACAAAAGAAAAATGGGAATTCCTTGATGAAGATAAAAAATACTCTTGGATTAAATCTCCAACTTTCAAAGGGAAAACTGCAGAGGTTGGTCCATTAGCAAAATATATTGTTGTGTATACAAAGGTAAAACAAGGCATAATCAAAGACCCAACTTGGGCTGAATCTATGATTGTTCGTCAAATAGATACAGTATCACAAGTATTGGGTGTACCAGCTCATGTATGGATGACTACTATGGTGGGACGTACGGCATGTCGTGGCCTTGATGCACAAGTAGCGGCAAATATTAGCCAATATTTCTTTAACAAACTTGTATCTAATATCAAAAATGGTGATACTACAGTAGCGGATATGACTAAATTTGAGCCAAACACATGGGATAAAGATGCTAAAGGTGTTGGCCTTGTAGATGCGCCTCGTGGTGGTTTGGGGCATTGGATACATATTAAAGATGGTCGTTCTGCAAACTATCAATGTATCGTACCATCTACATGGAATGCGTGCCCTAAAACTGCAGCTAATGAACATGGTGCCTATGAAGATTCCATGATTGATACACATGTAAAAATTGCAGATAAACCACTTGAAATTTTGAAGGTAATTCACTCCTTTGATCCATGCCTCGCATGTGCAACCCATTTATACAATAAAAAAGGCGAAAAAATTGTTTCCGTCAATACAGATGCATTGTGTAAATAAAGGGTGGTGGGCTTATGTTAATACATACTGACAAAAAGGCGTATGTCGTATTTAGTCTATGGCTGCGCATATTCCACTGGACTATGGTGCTTAGTGTAACGGCTTTATTCTGGACAGGACTATATATTGGTGATCCAGGCTTTGCTGCGATTACGGGTAACCCTGAACCAACTTTTGCTATTGATGGCTGGTTCTCTATGGAAACTATGCGGCGTATTCATTTCATTGCAGGTGTTATCTTAACATTCTCCTTTATCTTCCGTTTTGCAGGCGCTCTTTGGAACCGAGGGGATAGATTATTACCTAAATTCCGTCAAAAACGGTATTGGTACGGTCTTAAAGAAACAACATTGCACTATTTAATGATTCCTCAAAAACATGAACATCATTGGCTTCGTAATTCCTTAGCTAGAACTGCGTATATGATGGTATACATTATGTTCTTCTTTGAAATCTTAACGGGTTTTGCAATGTATTCGATGGTTAATCCTAATGGTATTCTAGGAACTTTATTTGCACCAGTGATTACATTATTTGGTGGTGAATATAAAGTCCATGTTATCCATCACTACATTGCGTGGGGATTCTTGTTCTTTACTATTGTTCATGTGTATATGGCATTCCGAGAAGACGTTATGGAGGAATCCGGCGAAGTATCTGCTATGGTTTCGGGTATGAAATATTACGCTCATGACCCAATTGATATTGAAGATCTCAATGGTAAACGCCGTCGTGGGGAACGTATTGATAAACCATCTGGTACTACATATCGTCCAAGTGATCCTAATGATCCTAGAGAAAGAGAATTACAAGAAAATGACTAATACAAGTACTGATATCATCAGTGGCTTGAAACAATACGCGGACTCAGAGGGTCCGCGTATTGATTTAAACAGCCTTTATGATGATGGAGATAATGAAATTGTCCTACTTGGAGTCGGTAATATTTTGCTTACCGATGAGGGATTAGGTGTTCATGTAGTAAAAGAATTGAAAGAATCTTTCACATTTACACCTGCAATTTCCATTATTGATGGTGGCACTATGGGGATGGAATTACTCACGTATATGCGTGGTATGAAGAAAATTCTTCTTGTAGACGCTATTAATGGTGGAGATGCTCCAGGAACTATATATGAATTTCCTCATAAGGAATTGGAACAATATTTTACGGAACATATTTCTGTACATGAAGTAGGAATGCAAGATATTTTACGCATCCGTGCTATTCAAGACGATCCATTAGAAGATGCAGTGGTTATTGGTGTAGAACCGGAATCATTGGAAATTGGTTTTGAACCTAGCGAGCCGGTACAATGTGCCTTGCCTGAGGTTAAAAAACGTATTTTGCATGTCCTACGAGAATGGGGCGTAACAGTTGAGCCTAAAGCATAAAGTGGAAATTTCATATAATGTATAGATAGCTTATAGAATGTAAAGATAGTTTCTGTATAGGAGTATTTATGATTGAAAATTATGGTAATGTTCGCGCCGTTTTAAATGAGTTGCGTTTGGCTCTAAAGAATTTGCGTGAAAATGGTGAGACATATTCGATTTATATTGAAAAAACAGGTTTAACAGAGGAAGAACAAGTTGAAGTATTAGAAACACTTGGACGCGGTCATATTACGATTAACTTTAATGAAACTGATCAACCTGTAGAATGGTATGAATCACAATTTTCTGGAATCTGGATTGGGACTTATAAAAATGGTCGCGATGATTCCATTTTACATACAGTAGAGGTCGCTAAATATCCAGTTGTAGCTGGTGCTTATATAGAAGATATGGAACTGGCGGAGGAAGATTTACAATCTTGGATTGATGCTGCTGGATTATAGTAAAGGAGACCCTTAACGGGTCTCTTTTTCATGAAAGATAGATGAAATTAGGCGTTTTTGATAATTTTATGATAAAAATTCATATATATTTTTGATTAATAGTTGATAAAGCCAGAAATAATCATATTTGTTTCTATATTAATAAAATAAATATTTTTTATAAATTACTTTATTAAGTAGTTTTACGAATAAATTTATATGAAATTAATTCGTTTAGCTTATATAAAGGATAAATGAAGTGTTTCATTGGTGTTTTACAGAGAAATAGCTTATTTACTGGCTTTATAAACATTATTAGGCCTATTGTTAACCTTTAGCATTTGCCTTAATTTACTAATTAACATAAAATATGTGAGTAAAATACTTTGGAGGATTTATGTTACTTTCTATTGTAGTGCCTGTATATAACGAAGAGGAAAATATAGCGAACTTTTATAAAGCTGTAACTGATGTTATGTCAGGTCTCACGTATGATTATGAATTAATCTTCGTGGATGATGGATCTAGTGATTCGTCAGCTATGATACTGCGTGAAATTGCATTCAATGATAAATATGTCAAAGTGTTATTGCTGGCTCGTAACTTTGGGCATCAAACGGCACTTACATGTGGACTTGATTATGCTCATGGCGATGCAGTCATTACAATGGACGGTGATATGCAGCATCCACCTGCATTGATTCCTGAACTAGTTCGATTGTGGGAATCAGGGTATGATGTGGTGCGTACCATACGCGATTCAACTGATGACGCTAGTTGGGCTAAATCTTTCACGTCTAAGTATTATTACAAATTGATGAACAAAATGGCCGATGTTCCTATTGTTGAAGGTGGGTCCGATTTCCGCCTCATGAATAGTAAAGCATTGGGCACGTTGAAACGATTTAGAGAACATGGTCGATTTTTGCGCGGTATTGTCGGCGCCTTAGGGTATAGACAAGCAGAGTTGCACTTTGTGGCACCACCTCGATTTGCAGGTGTCTCAAAGTTTAGTGTGCGTAAAATGATTCGATTTGCTCTCGATGGTGTAACCGCTTTTTCAAGGGTGCCTTTACGGGCGGCCTTGTATGTAGGTGTACTTTGTGGTGGAATGAGTTTTTTGCTCATCTTACATCTTTTGTATGTATATCTTACAGGACAAGCTTTGAATGGGTGGACAACCTTGGGCGTATCAATCTTGTTTATTGGTGGAATTCAACTCGTCGGACTGGGGATTATTGGCGAGTATGTAGGTCGTATTTTTGAAGAGGTGAAGCAACGGCCTTTGTATTGGGTTAAGTCAGCTATAAATTTTGAAGAGCATGAAGAGGCTCCGTTACTCGGACCAAGCAGTGCAGATGTTTTTATGGCACCAGAGGCTTATACCAACAAGAGCAAAGAAGACTAGCTGTATTTGTGAATGCAAATAAATAGACGGTTAGTATATTTTGAATAAATAACTTACTTTAAAAGTTTTTTGGAAAGGAAGCATATGAAGTCAAAATATAGTAAGGTTAAAATAACGGCATTAACATTAACTTTTGTGTGTGCCACAACAGCCATGGTTGGCGCAACAACATTACAATATGGTGATAAGGGCAAAAGTGTTACAGCGGTTCAACAACAACTAATTAAACACGGCTATAATGCTACAGATAAAAATGGTGTATATGGTAAGGAAACGAAGTGGGCAGTTCGTTTGTTCCAACAAGATCGTGGCCTTCCAGTGGATGGTATCGTAGGTCCTGCTACGTATAACGCATTGATGGGTGCTCCTCGTTCTACGAAGGCAGTATTGACTCAAAATGCAGCGACTAAAGCAGTAGCAACGAAATCCGCTTTTACAAACAGTAATGCGACATCCCGTCGTATTGCTGGTCAATCCATTAATGGCAAGAACGTTAAATTAAACAATATTACGAAAAATGAAACACCTAGCAGCATTCACGCAATCTTGGCAGAAGCTGACAAATACCGCGGTGTACCCTATGTATTTGGCGGTACTACTCCAAGTGGCTTTGACTGCTCCGGTTATGTTAAATATGTATTTGAAAAACAAGGTATTTCTTTACCGCGTTTGGCAGATGAACAGTATAACGTAGGTGTTGAAGTTTCTCGTGCGAACTTGAAAGCGGGGGATTTGGTATTCTTCGAAACCTATGAACCAGGTCCATCTCACTCCGGTATTTATATTGGTGATGGTAAGTTCATCAGCGCCACTTCCAGTCGTGGTGTTGCAGTAGCAGATCTTGATACTGGCTATTGGGGTGAACGTTACATCGGCGCAAAACGCGTTGTACGCTAATTTAATAACTAGCTATAAAAGAGGCTATACGAATCAATTTTGTTTTGTTGATTTGTATAACCTCTTTTTATGTTTATTATTTATGATTTAACTAGCGTTGACTAAATTTGACCTTTACTTTTATTGTAAAAAATATGGATTTAAAATTATATTTTTTACGGTTTACTTGAATTGGTGTGAAAGTGCGTAAATTCCGCATAATCTCAATGTTTTTAATAGATTTTATATCATTTTTGAGTTATAATGAAGAGTAAATAATTTTAGGAGGAATATACACATGAAGGGTAATGAACTGCGTCAAGCATACTTGCAGTTTTTTGAAAGTAAAGGACATTTAAAATTAGATAGTTTTTCTCTTATACCAGAAAACGATCCGTCTTTGTTATTGATTGGGGCAGGTATGGCGCCATTGAAGCCGTTCTTTACAGGTAAGTTGGTACCTCCTTGTCATCGTATTACAACAAGCCAAAAATGTATGCGTACTGGTGACCTTGAAAATGTAGGCCGCACAGCTCGTCACCATACATTCTTTGAAATGCTTGGTAACTTCTCCTTCGGTGATTACTTCAAAAAAGAAGCGATTCACTGGGCGTGGGAGTTCTTAACTGAAGTTATTAAACTCGATAAAAATAGATTATATGTTACTGTATATCCAGATGACCAAGAAGCGTATGATACATGGCACAATGATTGTGGCGTAGAGGAAAGCCATATTACACGCCTTGAAGATAACTTCTGGGAAATTGGTGAAGGCCCATGTGGTCCTGACAGTGAAATCTTCTTCGACCAAGGTCCTGAACATGGTTGTGATGACCCTAATTGTGCACCAGGTTGTGACTGCGATCGCTATCTTGAAATCTGGAACTTAGTATTTACTCAATTTAATAAAATGCCAGATGGTTCCTATGAACCATTACAACACAAAAACATTGATACAGGCGCTGGTCTTGAACGATTGGCTTCCGTATTACAAGGTTGTAAAACAAACTTTGAAACTGATTTGATTTTTCCTATTATTGAAGCCACTGCAAAACGGGCTGGAGTGAAATACAATGAAGATCTAAATACAGATGTTTCTTTGAAGGTTATTGCTGACCATGCTCGTGCTGTCACAGCATTGATTTCCGATGGTGTGTTACCGTCTAATGAAGGTCGTGGCTACGTATTGCGTCGTATTTTACGCCGTGCTGTACGTCATGGACGTTTACTTGGTATCGAAGGTATCTTCTTAACACCTCTTATTGATGTAGTCGTAGACATTCTAGGACCTGGTATTAAATCCATCGCTGAGAAACAAGATTTCGTTAAACGTGTTGTACAAAACGAAGAAGAACGCTTTAACCAAACATTGGAACAAGGTCTTGAGTTGTTAAACTCTTTAATTGATACATTAGCTGCTGAAAAAGCAACTGTTGTTCCTGGTACAGAAGTATTTAAACTATATGATACATATGGATTCCCTTGGGAATTAACAGAGGAAATAGCTTCTGAACGCGGCTTTACAATCGACCATGAAGGTTTTGAAGCAGCTATGAAAGAACAACGTGAACGCGCTCGTGAAGCTCGTGTAAAAGAAGATGCGAAGGTAGCAACACCAGACATTACATTCTTGCAAGATGAAGAACTTGTTGAAGATGAGGCAGAAACTGCATCCGCCGTATTGATGCTTGGTAAAGGTTCTGAACGCTTGCAAACAGCAGCTGATGGCGATGAAATTACTGTTATCGTACGCACTACTCCATTCCATGCTGAAGGGGGCGGTCAATTAGGTGATACAGGCTTTATCGTGGGCCCAATGGGTAAGGTAGAGGTTCATAATACAAAACGTTTACCAGAAGGTACTGTATATCATATCGGTACTGTTATAGAAGGTTCTATCTCTGAAGGTGACGATGTAACGCTTGAAGTGGATACAAATCGTCGTGCAGCAATGGCTCGCAACCATACAGCAACACACTTGTTACATGCAGCATTGAAAAAGGTTCTTGGCGAGCATGTTAACCAAGCGGGTTCTCTAGTAACTCCTGATTACTTGCGTTTTGACTTCACTCATTTCTCCCCTGTAACACAAGAGGAACTTGATCAAATCGAAGCACTTGTAAACGAAGAAATTTTAAAAGCTACGGACCTAGATATCGCTGAAATGTCCATGGACGAAGCAAAAGCGAAAGGTGCGATGGCACTCTTTGGAGATAAATATGGAGATGTAGTTCGCGTTGTAGAGGTTCCTGGCTTCTCCGTTGAATTATGTGGTGGTTCTCATGTAGGCAACACAGCTTTCATTAGTTCCTTCCGTTTAACTTCTGAAGCTGGTATCGGTTCTGGTGTACGTCGTATTGAAGCGATTACAGGTCGTGCAGCTCTCGATGCAGCAAAACAAGATCGTTTGACTATTGAACGCATGGCAAGCGAGCTTAAAACTAAAGCACCTCAAATAGAAGAACGCTTACACCAAGTGTTGACAGAAGCTAAAGACACAGCAAAAGAATTAGAACAAATTCGTAAAGAAGTTTCTGCAGCGGGTGCAGCTGACATCGTTGCTGGTAAAGTTGTGATAGGTGATGTTGAATTTGTTGCCGCAGCTGTAAAGGCGTCCTCCATCGATGAATTGCGTGATTTAGCTGATATGGGCCTTGATAAATTGAATGGCTCTGGTGTGGTTCTTGTAGGCGCTGCTATGGGCGATGATAAGGTAAACTTTGTATGTAAAGTATCTAAAGATGTCGTTGCTAAAGGTGCAAAAGCAGGTAATATTGTTAAAGCAGCAGCTCAAGTAGCTGGAGGTAATGGCGGTGGCCGTCCGGATATGGCACAAGCAGGTGGCAAAGAGCCAGCTAAATTAATGGAAGCATTAAAAGCTGGTGGTGAAGCCTTAAAATCTATGTTACAATAGGCATATAATTTTATAATTATACTTGTATCTGTTATAGAAATTTTTTATAATGCATAAAAAGTTACTGACTTTGTAGCTTTAATTCAAGTATAATAGTAGGTGAGATTTCACTTGTATAGTGAAATCTGCCGATGTAATAAAAAGGAGGGATACGATGAACGTTTCAGATGAAACCATGTTATTCCGTAAAGTAGACGATGAACCGATGACCGCTGAAGAGGTGCTTACGCGTGTTTATCAATCTATTCAAGAAAAAGGTTACAATCCAATTAATCAAATCTTAGGGTATCTAATCTCTGGAGATCCTGCGTATATAACAAGTTATAATAATGCGCGTTCCGATATCCGCCGTTTAGAGCGTGATGACTTGATTGAAGAATTGTTGAAAGAATACGCAAAGGCTAAACAATTATAATGAGAATTATGTCATTAGATGTAGGCAGCCGTACTATTGGTATTGCCTGTAGCGATGCACTGCTCATGACTGCACAAGGTATTGAAACCATTCGTAGAACATCTCTGGAAAAAGACTTTAATCGCTTACAAGAACTCATTTCTGAATATGAAGTACATGAACTTGTGGTAGGTATGCCGAAAAATATGAATGGTACAAAAGGTGAACGGGCTGAAAAGACTGAAGAATTCGTTGCAAAAATGAAGGAAGTCATCGATTTACCTTTTACATATTGGGATGAGCGGTTATCTACTGTTATGGCTGAACGTCAACTCATCGCAGCTGACGTGAGCCGTAAAAAGCGTAAATCTGTTATCGATAAAATGGCAGCGGTTGTAATTTTGCAAGGATATTTAGATCGCTTGCAGTTTAATAAATAAGTATTTTTCCTTAAGGAGGGTTTCCAATGGTTGACCAAAATTTTGAAGGTGAAGTGTATTATTTGGAATTTGAAGACGAACATGGTAATAAACAATACTTCACAGAAGATGTTATCTTGAGCCATGAAGGTCAAGAGTATGCCGTTCTTGTACATGTACAAGATGAAGATGCCGACCATGAAGGTCAAGATGACACATACATGATCTTGGCTCGCATCGAAACAAATGAAGAAGGCGTAGAAGAATACGTACCTTTGGATGAAGAAGATGAAAACTTTGAAACTCTAGTAAAACTGTATGAAGACATGGATGAAGACGAATAATCGTTTTTAGCATAAATTTAGCGTGTTGTCAGTGGACAATGCGCTATTTTTATTTTGTTATACATTATCATTGTTGTAAAAAGCAGAGACTTCATTCATGCTAAGGGTATAACAAATACATAAAATTAATATATTGCATAAAATGGAATAAGCGGAATCATTGCCCTTTTATATAGGGGAAATATAGAGTTTATGGTATAATGAATTGATATACTGTTATGTTACAGAAAGGAACTCAACAACGTGAGAAAAGCCTTAAGATATATTTTGATCCTAGTTATTGTAGGTATATTAATTATTGGTGGAGGCCTTGGTGCATTGTACTTTGTACCGAATACCTTTGCTCAAGATGATGGAACACAAGTAGTCGTTATTGAAAAAGGTCAAACGGGTACTGAAATTGCAGATATGCTTTTTGAAAGAGGGCTTATTCGCTCAACTCAGGGCTTTAAGCTCTGGTTATACTTGAGTGGCACCAATGATAAGCTTCAAACTGGTCATTATCAAATACCTAATAAGGTAACTGTGCGCGAACTCATTTCCTTATTACAAGAAGGTCATGTAGAATCTATTCGTATTACAATTCCTGAAGGATATACAGTTGGTGATATTGCTATCGTTCTTGAAAAGAATCAAATCATGAAGGCGAAGGACTTCTTGGCTGAAGCTAAAACTTATGTACCATACCCATACATGAAAGGTACAAAACCTGCTACATATCCTGTAGAAGGCTTCTTGTTCCCAAGTACGTATGAAATCCCCGTAGGGGCTACACCTCGTGATGTTATTCAAATGATGGCTGATGAAATGAATCGTTATCTCACACCAGCTGTGAAGAAACAAATTCAAGCTCAACATATGAGTATTCATGACTTTGTAACTTTGGCGTCTATCGTTGAACGAGAGTCGTTATTTGATGCAGACCGTCCAACCATTGCAGGGGTGTTTAAAAAGCGTCTAGCTCATGGTATTCCATTGCAATCTGATGCGACTATTTCCTATGTACTTGGTTATGCAAAGGAAAATGTAACGATTGGTGATACACAATTACAAAGCCCATATAATACATATGTATCTAAAGGTTTACCACCAGGACCAATTGCAAACCCTGGTAAAAAAGCTTTAGATGCAGTATTACACTCTGAAAATACAGATTATTTATACTTCGTAGCAGATAAAGAGGGGCATAATCACTTCTCTAAATCATACGAAGAACATTTAGCAGAGGTTAATAAAATTTATGGCGCTGACACAGTAAAAAATTCTTCTGCTAATACTGAAGTAGCTGCACAAGCTGGTCCTAACTATGACGTAGCAGTAGCGACTACAGAGCCTAATTATAATTATAGTTCTGCAGAAGCAGTGGAAGCAGATTCTCAATATGTTGATGTAGAACCTAGTTATAAATACACACCAACTACAGTTCCAGCGGCTGAGGTCCCAGATCCTGTACCAGGTTCAACACAAAATCAATCATCGACGCAAGTTACGCCAACTGCTCCATCCTATGGAAATAATACAAATACCAATACGTATGTACCAACGACGACACCTGTACCTGAATCGATGCAGAACGTTATTCCTAATGCACAACAAGTACCACAAATTCAGGTAGAATCTGCAAATCCGGCTGAACGCTCTACGTTGGTAGTTCCTAGTGGTACTAACAATAGATAATGTAGGAGATTTAATCTACTTTCATGATATTAAATGATATTTTAAATGAACAGCGTATTTACGCGATGATTAATGATGTGCCGATTTTACGAGAATCTGAGGTTCATCTATTTGAAGAATTAATAGGTTTATACCGGCCCACCTCTGTGTTAGAGGTGGGCACAGCCATTGGTTACTCCGCTTTGTTGATGGCACCATTACTCGACGAAGAGGATGGGCATATTACCTCCATTGAATTGGATGATGTGCGCTATGAAATGGCGAAATACTATATTAACCAATCCGATTATACCGATAAAATTACATTGCTGAAAGGCGATGCGTCTCAAGTCTTAACGGAACTCACAGGCGAATACGATCTAGTGTTTTTAGATGGACCAAAGGGGCAATATTTAAAACAACTTGAACTTATTCTGCCACATGTGAAAGAAGGGGGCGTCATTCTTGCAGATAATGTACTCTTTAGAGGCTATGTAAGGGGCGATAAGGAACCGCCAAAACGGTTCAAAACTATCGTAAAACGGTTACAAGAATACTTAACATATGTTGAAAATAAAGAATTGTTTAACACCACCATTTATCCCATGGGTGATGGTATGAGTGTGAGTGTGTGGAAAGGGCACAACAAATAATGGCAGAACATTTTATGGAATTGCTTTGTCCTGCAGGTAATATGGACAAGCTTAAAATGGCTATCCGCTATGGTGCGGATGCCGTATATTGCGCAGGTAAACGTTTTGGCTTGCGCGCAGGTAACTCTAATTTCTCCGATGAGGAATTAAAGGAAGCTGTAGAATTTGTACATGCGCATGGCAAAAAGATTCATGTTACATGTAATATCATTCCTCACAACGAGGACTTCGAAGGCTTAGAGGATTATTTGAAATTCCTTGAAAGTATCGGTGTTGATGCTATCATCGTTGCCGATATGGGTATCTTTAGCCTTGCTAAGCGCGTAGCTCCAGGTTTAGAGCTTCACGTAAGTACACAAGCTTCTACTACGAATTGGCATACAGTTCAGATGTGGAAAGAACTTGGTGCCACACGTGTTGTAGCGGCTCGCGAAGTATCCTTAGCAGACCTTAAAGAAATGAAGGACCATGTAGATATTGAAATTGAGTCCTTTGTACATGGTTCTATGTGTATCTCTTACTCCGGTCGCTGCTTATTGTCTAACTATATGACAGGTAATCGCGATGCTAACCGTGGTCAATGTTCTCAATCTTGCCGTTGGAAATATTCTCTTGTAGAGTCTAATCGACCTGGTGAATATTACCCAATCGAAGAAGATGAACATGGTACGTATATATTTAACTCTAAAGACTTGTGCTTGATTCACCGCATTCCAGATCTTTATGAAGCTGGTATTGATAGCCTTAAAATCGAAGGACGTATGAAATCAGTTCACTATTGTGCCACAGTGGCAAAAGTATATCGTACAGCGATTGATACATACCTTAAAGAAGGTAAAGATTGGTATGTTCGTCCAGAATGGATTGCAGAATTAGAGAAGATTTCCCATCGTCCTTATACAGATGGTTTTGCAGAAGGTCGTCCTGATGAAACGGCTCAAAACTATGGTAAATCTACGAATACGCAGAGCCATGACTTCATCGGTTTAGTTATGGGCTACAACGAAGAAGAAAAATACGTTGATCTTGAACAACGTAATAACTTCAAGGTGGGCGATAAGGTAGAATTCTGCCAACCGAAAGGGGAACTCGTTGAAACTGTTATCGAAAAAATGACAGATGAAGATGGCAATCCTATCGATGTAGCACCTCACGCACAAATGAAAGTACGCATTTACATGGATACACCACTTGAACCGTATTCCATGATGCGTCGTGAGTGCAAACCTAAAGAGGATGAATAGTTTATGAGTGGTGCAGCCTTAGAGCCGAGTAAATCAATTGGTGCATTTCCAGATGTACCCGATTTAACCACCTCTGGAGAAGAAGCGTATGTGTACTTTTACATTGATCCTAAGCATACGAATTTCATCAATCGCATCATTGAAGGCTATGAATATTTAGGTGTTATGACCTCGGTAGATACGAGTGGGCGGTGCATGTTGCGCTGCACACCATCTACAAGGCCTTTGGCGCTTGAAGTATTAAGTAGTTTATCCGACTATGTCACTATAGAAGATAAAGTATAATCATGATTGTAAATTGTATGAGGGAATTTTGTGATTATACTAGATTTACAATTATATTAAATGTATACGAATTGTAGAGAAATGAGAGTATATCTATGAAACAATCTATTTTGAAACGCACACTATTAACAGCTTGCCTTGGAGCATCTATGGCAGGTGTAGCTATGGCGGGCCCTGTAGGCCCTGTAATCATTCCTCAAGCCGGGGATGTGGTTGTTATCAACCATGGTCCTGATATGACTTTCACAGGGAATATCAATTTCGATGTTGAAAGCCAAACTAACAACAATTTACAAATTGGTTCTACTGTGATTCCTAATGTGGTATACGGTGCGGCTTTCAATAAGTCTGGCGCACCAGATACTATCATCCCGGCTCAAACGTATGTATATGTAGGCACAAAAGACGAGGCGAATGCTTTCACAGAAGCTAGCGATGCAGACAAAAAAGGTGCAAGTTGGGACGTGGAAACATTGAAGAAAACTAAATCTGGCGATGTACAATTGGCGAGCCGTGGCATTCCTGAAAAACCATTGGCTAATCAAGTGGCGACCATTAAAGATTCCATTATGCTTAGCGCTGTAGACCTCAGTACTACAGAGGTGGGACGCAATAGCAAGGGCGTTTTATATATGACCGTGCCTAAGGAATTGAAATTGACTGCTGACACAGGCATTCCTGATGATGTGCGCGAAACGATGCCAGCCATGTTCCGGGGCAAAATGGGAGACTCCCTCATGGTAAACCTCATGCCTCTAAATGAGGAAGAGAAGCAACAATTAGCGGCAAATCCACATAATGCAAATACTATCGTATTCAACCGTGGTATGAACATGGCAAAAATGATTGGATCCTCTGCACGTACAAGCAAGGTGTACACATACATGAAGGACCATTATTTGAACCTTGTTATTGTAGCGAAAGATTACGATGATAACGGTGCTCGTGGTAGCGGTGTTATGATGGTATCTAAACAAGATAACTCTAATGACGTGCTCTTAACACTCTACAAAGGTCCAGACCTTTCTACTAGCAAATTGGAAAAAGTAATTGGTGCTATGTTGTCTACAAACTTCAAACGTTAATATACAAATAAAGTATATAAAATGGCTCGAGATTCTGATATGTTCCGCCTTTACTGGTTGTCTAGTAAAGGGGGCCATATCATTCTCGGGCCGTTTTCTTTAAAATATAAATGTATCAATATAAATGAAGAGAAGATTTACAATTTATGGATTTAAAAAATTACAATTTATAGTTTTCAAGAAATTTACAGTTAAACTGTATTGAATTTTTTAGTCCTCTATGATACTATAATCTAGTAAAAGTGATGCAAAGGACATGATTCTTTTATCCCTGTGTACCAGAGAGAGGCAGATGCTGGAAATGCCTTACACATATATTAGAGTTACCCCCTTTAAACTGATTTGTCGAACCTAAGTAGGCAAATACGGCCGCCACCGTTATCGGGCTTAATGAAGTGAATTAACTATACACATATATTGGTATAGGTAGTTAACTAGGGTGGAACCGCGAATGATCTTCGTCCCTTGTTTGTAGGGATAGAAGGTCTTTTTTTATTACCCAATTTCTACAAGCTAATTACTCAATGTTTATGTATTGTGTGGTAAGTAGGTATATTGGTGAAAGTAGAAAATCAAAGCTATCCTAGTTTATAAATTGGAGGAAAGAAAAATGGCAGATGTAAAAATCATTTTACCTGATGGTAGTGCAAAGGAATACGCTGCTGGCACTACTCTTGGGGAAGCAGTAAAACAACTATCTAACAGCTTGGCTAAAAAAGTACTAGCTGCAAACGTAAATGGCGAATTAACAGACCTTCGCGAAGAACTTGTAGATGGTTCTGAAGTTGCGTTCTTAACATTCGAAGATGAAGGGGGCAAACATACTTTGCGCCATACAGCTTCTCATATCTTGGCACAAGCTGTTAAACGTTTATGGCCTGAAGCTAAATTGGCTATCGGTCCTGCTATCGATAAGGGTTTCTACTATGATATCGATATGGAACATACTTTGACTCCTGAAGATTTGGGTAAAATCGAAAAGGAAATGAGCCGTATTGTAAAAGAAAATTTACCGATTACTAAATCCGTTATGCCTCGTCAAGAAGCTATCGAATTTTTCAAAGCTAAAAATGAAGATTATAAGGTAGAATTGATTCAAGACCTTCCTGAAGATGCTGTAATCTCTTGTTATTCTCAAGGCGATTTCATTGATCTTTGCGCAGGACCTCACGTGGCATCCACTGGCAAAGTGAAAGCTTTTAAATTACAAAGCATTGCAGGTGCATACTGGCGCGGCGATGAAAAGAACAAAATGTTGCAACGTATTTACGGTACTGCATTTGAAAAGAAAGAAGAACTTGACGCATACCTTCACTTGCTTGAAGAAGCAGCTAAACGGGATCATCGTAAACTTGGTAAAGAACTTGGCTTGTTTGTTATCAAAGAAGAAGGTCCTGGTTTCCCATTCTTCTTGCCAAAAGGCATGGCTCTTCGCAACGAATTAGAAAACTTCTGGCGCGAAGTTCACCATGAATTTGAATACGAAGAAATCCGTACACCAATCATCTTGAACAAACAATTGTGGGAAACATCTGGTCACTGGTTCCATTACCGTGAAAATATGTACACTACAATTATCGACGAAGAAGAATATGCAATTAAACCTATGAACTGCCCAGGTGGTATCTTGGTTTACCAAAACGAAATGCACTCTTACCGTGACTTCCCATTGCGTTACGCTGAACTTGGTCTAGTTCACCGTCATGAATTATCTGGTGCATTACACGGCTTGTTCCGGGTACGTGCTTTCACACAAGACGATGCTCACGTATTCATGTTACCATCTCAAATGCAATCTGAGTTGATGAAAGTTATCGAATTATTCGACCGCATTTATAGCCAATTTGGCTTGAAGTACCATGTGGAATTATCCACTAAACCAGACAATGCTATGGGGGATGATGCGATTTGGGAAGCCGCTACAGAAGCATTGCGTAATGCTATCGAAGCAAAAGGCATTCCATACGTAATTAACCCTGGTGATGGTGCATTCTACGGTCCTAAACTTGACTACCATATTGAAGACTCCTTGGGCCGTACATGGCAATGTGGTACTATCCAATTGGATATGAACTTGCCAGAACGTTTCCAAATTGAATATGTTGGCGAAGATGGTCAAAAACATCGCCCTATTATGATTCACCGTGCATGCTTCGGCTCCATGGAACGTTTTATCGGTATCTTAACTGAACACTATGCAGGTGCATTCCCAACATGGATGGCTCCTGTACAAGTTAAAATCTTGCCTATCTCTGAAAAACACGTTGAATATGCTAAGGACTTGGCAAAACAAATGCACCGCGACTATGTACGTGTGGAAGTAGACGATCGCAGCGAAAAAATCGGTTATAAAATCCGCCAAGCACAAATAGCAAAGGTTCCATATATGCTTGTTGTGGGTGATAAAGAGGTCGAAGAAGGCACAGTTAACGTTCGTAAACACGGTGGCGATGAATTGGGCTCCGTACCATTCGAAGAATTCTTCAATTCTATTAAAACTGAAATTAAAGAACGCAACTAATTATTTACTCTCCTAGTAATTATAATGCTATAAATCCCCCTCACATCTTGCACAATTTAAATTAGTCTGTATAATTTAATAGTGATGAGATTATAAGAGGGGGATTTTGTATTATATTCGCTTTAATTGTTACCTGTGAGTAGCGAAAGGAAATGACTATGAAAGAAGTAAATTCATACGGTTGGAAAGCTGTTATTGGTTCCTCTATTGGCTATGCCATGGATGGGTTTGATCTCTTGATTCTCGGCTTTATGTTGAGCTTAATTTCAGGGGACTTAGGTTTGACCACAGGTCAAGCAGGTTCCCTTGTGACGTGGACCTTGGTAGGTGCTGTAATTGGTGGTTTTATCTTTGGTACCTTGTCAGATAAGTTTGGTCGTGTTCGTGTGTTGACATGGACTATTGTATTATTTGCTGTATTCACTGGTCTATGTGCTTTTGCACAAGGTTATTGGGATCTTCTCATATATCGTACAATTGCCGGTATCGGCTTAGGCGGTGAATTTGGTATTGGTATGGCCTTAGCAGCTGAAGCATGGCCTGCACAACACCGTGCAAAAGCGACGAGCTATGTTGCCATCGGTTGGCAGTTAGGCGTATTGGCCGCAGCACTGTTAACGCCCGTATTACTCCCTTATATTGGCTGGCGTGGTATGTTCATGGTTGGCATTATTCCTGCCTTTGTAGCTTGGTTCTTCCGTGCGAAATTACATGAACCAGAAATCTTTGTTCAAAGTAAAGAAATTAAGGAACACTCCCATACGAACTCATTCAAGTTATTAGTAAAAGATGTAAGAACTACAAAGACATCTATAGGTGTTGCTATTTTAACATCTGTTCAAAACTTTGGTTACTACGGTATTATGATTTGGTTGCCTAACTTCTTAAGTAAGCAATTAGGGTTTTCTCTTACAAAATCGGGTTTGTGGACTGCCGTAACTGTATGTGGTATGATGGTCGGCATTTGGTTATTTGGACGATTGGCTGATAAAATTGGCCGTAAACCGACATTTATTTTGTTCCAAGTATGTGCTGTGGCATCTATCTTGATTTACTCTCAACTATCTGATCCAACAGCTATGCTATTTGCCGGTGCTATTTTAGGGGCCTCCGTAAATGGTATGATGGGTGGCTACGGTGCCTTGATGGCGGAAGCATACCCAACAAGTGCTCGCGCAACGGCTCAAAACGTATTATTTAACATTGGTCGTGCCGTAGGTGGCTTTAGCCCAATGGTAGTAGGCATGATCATCTCACTGTACTCCTACCAAGTGGCAATCGCTTTCCTCGCGATTATCTATGTAATCGATATTTTAGCAACCGTATTCTTAATTCCTGAACTAAAAGGTAAGGAATTAGAATAAATAAATAATTTTGAAAGCTTTACATTGAAAAGAACATAGACGTTTTATATTGAAATGCATATAAAAATCAAGAGGCTCTGTCATAAGACAGAGCCTTTTATAGTATGTTTAATTTAAAATATTAGAATTATCTAGAATATTTGGTCTATTTAGAATATTTAGACTTAAGCAATTCCGATCCAGTGCCAGTATGTAAGTGCAAATACGAGTATCATTACATATCCAATAATTGTTAATGGAATACCTGTAGTCATAAATGTTTTTACGTCGAATGTATCTGTACCGTAAGCTACCATGCCTTGTGGTGAGTTTACTGGTAATACTAAACCGAAGCAGATTGCATATTGCATGAGCATTGTTACGCCAAGTGGATTAAGTCCTTCTGCGTTATGTCCCATAACGATAGAGATTACGATAGGAATCATGGCAGAAGAGAGGGCTGTAGCTGATGCAAATCCAAGATGGATTAAAATTAGGAAGGCAGCCATAATAGCAATCAAAAGGAATACGCTTGCCGTTTCAAGGGAGAAAGCATTTACGAATACTTGTGCGAGCCAGGTGGCCGCTTTCGTTTTAAGTAATACGGAACCAAGACCGATACCAGCCCCAAACATAACAATCGATCCCCAGTCGATGTTTGGCTGTGCAAATTTCCAGTCCATAATGCCAATTTTAGGGAAGAAGAATAAGGCAATTGCTATAATTGTAGTTGTTGTAGTATCGATGGTATGTAATTTACCTCCCGTTGCCCACAATGCTAATAAACCAATAGAGATGCATAATAGTTTCTTTTCATCAAATGTCATTGGACCGATTTCTTTACGCATTTTAGCGAGTTGTACATCACCGCCAACGAGCTCTTTAAACTCAGGTTTGATAAAAGCTTGCGTTACAAAGTAAGTAATAACAGCCATAATTATGGAGAACGGTGCAGCTGCTGTGAGCCAATCAATCCAACTTACAGATGTATTCATCTGTGTTTGCATAAACCCAACAGCTACGAGGTTTTGAGCGGCAGCTGTTTGAATCATAATATTCCAAAATGTATCTGCTTGTACGGCACCTACCATGAGTAGGGCTGCTACACGGCTTTTACGTTCAATACCTAAGTTTTCAACGATACCGATAATAATTGGAGCGAGACAAGCGATACGAGCCGTTGCACTCGGTACAAAGAAGGCTAGAATAAGACCTGTAATAATAACACCTAAATAGATACGGCTAACCTTTGTACCTACACTAGATAATACGAGCATGGCTATGCGACGATCTAGACCCGTTTTACGCATGGCTACGGAAATAAACATAGCGGCACCGACGAGAATCATTGCTGGGGAAGAATAACCTGAAATAATCAATTTTAAGGCATTAGCTGTGCCCATAGCTTTCGCTGGCGCTTCTGGATTTGGAGAGAAGCCTAGTAATAAGGCAGTGAGTGCCGTAATCATGGTCGCACTTACCGGATAGGATACAGCCGATGTCATCCACAAGATGATTGCAAAGGCGAGGACACCGATCATACGATGACCACCGGTAGATAATGTTTCTGGTGTAGGTAATAATAAAATGCTACCTAAAACAATAAAGGCAAGAATAAGACCTATATTTTGAATTGTTGTACGAGCCTTTTGAGGAGGCAAGCTAGTTGTTACACTCATGATAAAACCCCTTTCAGTTTGTGTAATACCTATTACTGTATAATACTTAGTTAGATAATGTTTAGTTAGATAATAATCAGTTAAATAATATCTAGTTAGATAATACATAGCTAGATAATACTCACTTAAATAATACCCAGTTAGATAATACCTTGCTAGGTAGAATATATTATATATATTATTGTATCGTATTTTTCTATAGAATTAATAATCATATTATAGAAATATTGTATACATAAAGGGGGATAGGTGTCAGTAAGTATGCCTATATACAGAACTTATAATCTCTGTTATACTAAAAGAGTTGTAATAATAAATTGCTGAGAGCAGCTTAAGATTGTTGTTGACTTTCACTATCTAATTTGTTATTATAATTAAGTAATTTATGAAGCAGAGGCCATCCGCCACTCACCTAATACCAAGAAGTATGAGGTTAATATAGAGAATTCTATTCGGATGGTGTTTGCCGTCCGTTTTTTTTATTCTCTTGGAGGTGAACGCTATTAGCAAGGATACACCACGCATTAATGAAGAGATTCGTGCTCGTGAACTTCGTGTCGTAGGTCCTGAAAACGAACAAATCGGTATTATGTCTGGCCGTGAGGCGTTGGCATTGGCTGAAGAACAGCATCTTGATCTTGTGGAAATTGCACCTAACGCTAAACCACCAGTAGCTCGCATTATGAACTACGGTAAATATCGTTATGAACAACAAAAACGCGAGAAAGAAGCGAAAAAGAAACAAAAAATCGTAACTTTGAAAGAAGTCAAATTACGTCCACATATTGAAGACCATGACTTTTACGTAAAAATGAAAAACGCATCCAAATTCTTGGCTGAAGGTAACAAAGTAAAAGTAACCATTATGTTCCGCGGTCGTGAACTTTCACATCCAGAACTAGGCATGGCAGTGTTGACACGTTTTGCTGAAGAACTCAAAGAAACGGCGTCTATTGAAAAAGCAGCTAAATTAGAAGGTCGTAACATGACCATGATTTTAGTAAGTAAATAAGGTATTGGGAGGATTATATTATGCCAAAAATTAAAACTCGTCGCGCAGCGGCTAAACGTTTCGCAGTAACTGGTACTGGTGAATTCAAGCGTGCGAAAGCTTTCAAAAGCCACATTCTTGAGAAAAAATCTCCAGCTCGTAAACGTAATTTACGTAAAGCTACATTGGTTGCAAAAGCTGACCACAAACGCGTAGCTAAATGCTTACCATACGCTTAATCGTTAACTATTAGATCGATACATCGTAATTTAGGAGGAATATACAATGGCAAGAGTGAAAAAGGGCGTTACAGCTCATGCACGTCATAAAAAGATTTTAAAATTAGCTAAAGGTTACCGCGGTACACGTTCCCGTTTGTTCAAAAAAGCTAACGAAACAGTAATGAAAGCGTTGTACTACGCTCGTCGTGACCGTCGTGCGAAAAAACGCGAATTCCGTCAATTGTGGATCGCTCGTATCAACGCAGCGGCTCGCATCAACGGTACAACTTACAGTCGTTTCATCGCTGGTTTAGCTAAAGCAGGCGTTGAAGTAAACCGTAAAATGTTGGCTGACTTGGCAGTTAACGATGCAGCAGCATTCGCTAAACTTGTTGAAGTAGCTAAAAACGCTTAATAGCATAATCATATACATTGAGGACTCTCTTTGGAGGGTCCTTTTTTATGTGGTGAAAGTAATAGATTATCAATAACTTTTATAATATGATATTCTATACATAGAATGTGTGTGATAAATATTAAAAGAGGGGAATTAAAATAATGAAAAAATTATTTTCTATGTTATTGTTAGTATGTATAGTAATACCATTACAGATCCAAGCTATATCGATGGAAGCAATTAAAAATGATAAGAACAATGTTCCTATTCTTACAGGAAAAAATGCTATTACGTATTTTGTAGATAAAAGTTCCATTAAAAGAGTAGAAGAGAATGAGTTTATTTATAAAGCACAGGCCGTTGTATATGAGGTTGAAAATAATAATAGTCGTAGAACTAACTCATATATTCACAAGGTTTTAGTTACTTATCGTTATGATATAAACCATTCTGTAGCCAGCGTATTACGTACTCCACAGTATGCACAAGACTATTCACTTCTCATATATGCTAAACAAGCTAGCTCTGGTATGAAATTAACAATAAATAGTGTGGAAGATTTTAATTATGAAGGTGTGGCTTTAGGTAATTTCGGCAATATTCCAGAACAATACGTTGATGTAGCTTTGCATGATCCTAAATATGTTGTAGGTAACTATATCTTTAAAGAAGCTTATGGTACAACTTTTGAAAATATGACTCTTCATAAGAAATAAGATAAATGAGTTTATGGAAGTAGCTAAAAACGCTTAATAGCATAATAATACAGATTAAGGACTCTCTTTGGAGGGTCCTTTTTGTATGGTGAAAGTATGATATAGCTACATTTATATTTTAGTGTAAAATACTAAATCGTTTTAGCTGTTTTATAAAGTGAAATAAACTATCAAAAAAGTAAAATATAAAAGAGGAGTTTTATTATAGCTTGTAGAACTAACATAGTAATAAACCTATTTAAGGTGCTTGTAAAAGGAGACATTATTATGGGAATCTTTAAAAAGCTATGTATGACCTCTATGTTAGGTGTTATGTTAACTGTACCAACGTATGCAACTGTTGTTACAGGCAGTCAATCAGATGTAAATTTAGATTTAAAGTATCCTTTAGTTTATACAGATCATGCTTATGCTCAAAGAGTTATTAATACAGATATTGCAAATTATGTACTCGAAGCAAAGGATATGTATTACAACCAACATATTTATCAAGTTTCTCAAAACTATAAGGTTACCTATGAGGATAGTCAAGTTGTTTCAATCCTACTAACTACCTATTATTACTACGCCGGAGCTGCTCATGGTATGTATAATACAAGAGGTCTTGTATATAATAAAGTAACAGGTCAAAGCATTCCATTATATAACTATATAAAAATTGCGAATGCAGCACAATTGGATAACGGCTTACGATCCCATGTATTAAGTTATTATACAGGTAATCATACAAAGAGCTATATTCCAAATGGATGGAGTGTAAAATATGTAACCGATAACTATTGCTTACGCGGTAAGGGGAACATTGATCTAGTTTACCAACCATATGAACTAGGACCGTACGCAGCTGGTAATACCTATATTGGTTTTACACCAAAAGCCATTGAATACTTTAACAGAATGAACTCCTGATAAAAGTATGTTGCTATATTGATCCTAACTGTATTTTGATGAATTAAATAGTATTCTTGTAATATACGACAAAAGCCTATAGTACATTTTTAGTACTATAGGCCTTTATCGTATTTACCATATTATCTTCTAAATCCGCCGCATCCTCTAGTATTAGAGTTTGGACCGCAATAATTTTGGTTGTTATTGGTGCCTGGTGCATAGTTAGTATTGTTCGTATTGTTATCGGAGTTGTATTGTGTGTTAGTGTTGCAATTGTACTGAGAGTTATTGCATACATAATCGTAAGCAAATCCAGTAGATACAACAGCGGTTACGGCTAAAGCAGTCATGATGAGTATACGTTTTGTAAATTTCATAGTAATTACCTCCTTGTTCCTATATTTATATTATACTACTATGAGTCAAATAAAATATGATATTCTATATATAATATTGGGGAGACATTATGTGAAAGGATGAGAGTTTATGATGAAACGTGCGTTAATGGCTGCACTATGTTTTAGTTTTGTGACATTAGGTAGCCAAGCAATTGATATTAATATACCAGGTGCGGATCCTACAATATCGAAGGATGCATATCAGAATTATCGTAAGACTGGTAATGAAGTCCAAAAGACTGAAAATATTATAGCTAATCAGATACGAGATGAATATGCTAATAATATGTCTAAAAAATGGACACTAGATGAGTTGCTATACTTTACAAAAGAATTGTATCATTCTACAAAACAGTCTTCTTCTGTTTTTATTCTTAAGGATAATGGGGCAAATATCAAATTTACTTTGCCAGAGAGTAGCCAGTTCGGTAAAACTATAAAAGGGGATCCATTAACTACAGATATTAAAAAAGGGAATTTTCGTTTAATTGAGGGCAACCTACATTATACTATTCGTAAGAGTGGTGAAAGCCAAGCTAAGGAAAATTCGTTCTCGTATCCTACTGTTAGAAATGCTACATGGGAGATTGGGCAGACTAAAAGTGGAGCTTTAGAAGGGGCTATTAACTTTGGTGTGAAATCTGATTCTTCGCTGTCTTATTATATTAGTTATGATTTGATTAAGAAAAAGGAACTAGAACTATTAAAGACACATGATCAGGAGTACGTGTATAAAGAGCTAATGTCACCATTAGTTAATTATGTACTACCTTCAATTGAACCAGCAAAACAAATACTTTCAAAAACAAAACCAATAACTATTAATGGATTCACGTTCCAAACGTTAAAATCAAGTGATTTAGTGTATCATGGCCCTGATAATGATGCAATTTATATCTATGATGGTAAAAAATATCGTGAAGGTATCATGGTGAGAGAATTAAAACCGGAAGAGTTGGCTAATCGTCATCAAATTAATTATAAATTGATACGATTCTTCATTATGTATAAGCCATATTCTGATTTTAAGCCAATTCAATACGCAACAGTTTGGAATGATGCTACTCCTGCTATGTATATGGAAGTTGAACGATCTGCATCTAGAATGTACATTCAATCACTATATGATGATAAATATTTATATACTCACTTTATAATGGCCGATTTAGAGTATAAAACACCATCAAAAGACTTACGCGATATAGTTCAATATGTAGACAATGCAAATGACAAAGATAAATACGCTAAAAGCCAAGCTGGAATGGGAGCTATGCTTAAAGGTATATATGAAAAATCATCTGGAAAATAAGGGAAAAATGATGAATCGTAATGATTTGATTAAGCATCTACAACAAGAATATATCTGTGATGTTGATTATCCGTGGGATAAATACCCTAATTATATCATTATTCGGCGTAGAGATAATCAGAAATGGTTTGTTGGAATTTTTACCGTTAAGGGTTATCAAGTAGGTCTGGAAATAAATGAACTCATGGATGTAGTCAATCTAAAATGTGAACCTGATTTGATTCCAAACCTAATTCATGAAAAGGGAATTTATCCTGCCTATCATATGAATAAACGCCACTGGATATCGGTGGATATAGAACGTTATGAGGATCTAGAAAAGCTAAAGATGATGGTCGATATGAGCTATCGATTGGTAGAGAAGAAGTAAAAGTATTAATTTTAATATAAAATAGCTGACTACGTTTTGTAGTCAGTTATTTTTATGGATATTATTAGAATAAAAATTATGTTATTATGAAAGAAACATGTAATCTATTATATAGGGGAATGCATATGATAACAGGAGAAATTAAGAATAAAGTAGATAAGATATGGGAAAATGTCTGGGCGGCAGGCTTAACCAATCCTTTATCTGTAATTGAACAAATTACATATTTAATGTTTATACGTGCATTGGATGATCAAGAAATTAATAATATTCGTAGTAAGACTTTACTTGGTGCAGATGTGGAATTAATCTTTCCAGAGTCGGATATTGGCCAAGCTATGCGTTGGAGTAATTTTAAATTTAGAAACGCTGATGAAATCTACAATATTGTTTCTAATTTTGTATTTCCAGCCATTAAAGCTATGAAACATGGAAAATTGCCAGATTTTGATGAACATGGAAAGTTAATACCAATTCCAGATACTGATGAAACAAAGGATGGTTTTGATTTCTTTGCTAAGCATATGTCTACAGCTACTTTCATAGTTCCGACTGCACAAGTACTTGAAAAAATTATTACTGGATTGGATGATTTATATACTCATGACATTGCGAATTTAGATATGCAAGGTGATTTGTATGAATATATGCTTTCAAAATTATCTACAGCTGGAAAGAATGGTCAATTTAGAACACCAAAGCATATACGTGAAATGATGGTTCGATTATTAAAGCCTACACCAAAGGATATAATTTGTGATCCTGCCTGCGGTACAGCAGGTTTTTTAGTATCTGCTGCGGAATATGTTAGAGCTAATCATAGTGAAAAAATGGATAGAAATGATTGGAAACACTATGAGAGTAGCATGTTTAGTGGATTTGATACAGATACAACAATGCTTCGTATATCTGCAATGAACTTAATGTTACATTCCATCAAATATCCTCAGGTTGATTATAAAGATAGCTTATCGAAACAAAATACTGTACATGATGCATATACTATTTGTTTAGCAAATCCACCTTTTAAGGGAAGTTTAAATGCTGCTACAGTTCATGGTGATTTACGCAGTATTACCAATAATACAAAAAAAACAGAGCTCTTATTTTTAGCACTATTTTTAAGAATTTTGAAAAAAGGTGGTACTTGTGCTTGTATTGTACCTGATGGGGTTCTATTTGGTTCATCTAAAGCACATGTAGCTCTACGAAAAGAAATTATTGAGAATCATCATTTGCGTGCAATAATATCTATGCCTTCAGGGGTTTTCAAACCTTATGCAGGAGTGTCTACAGCGATTATGATTTTTACGAAAACTCAAGCCGGTGGAACTGATAATGTTTGGTTTTATGATATGAAAGCAGATGGTTTTAGTTTAGATGATAAACGACAACCTATTGAAGATAATGACATTGCTGATATTATTGATCGTTTTGAACATATTGATAGTGAAAGTGAACGGAAGCGTACTGAACAAAGCTTTTTAATACCTAAAGAAGAAATCGTGGATAATGGATATGATTTATCTATTAATAAATATAAAGAGATTGAATATATCCCGGTCGAATATCCTCCAACTAGTGAAATATTAGCTAATATTAAAGCTTTAAATGAGCAAATTATGGCTGATACAGCTGAGCTAGAACGATTATTAAATGAATAAATTCATATTTGGTGAGATAATATGTATTTAAAAGATCTTGTTGAGATTCAAATGGGACAATCTCCTGACTCTAAGTTCTATAACTATGATAAAATAGGACTTCCCTTTTATCAGGGAAAAGCGGATTTTGGTAGAATAAATCCTACACCTAAAATATGGTGTATGAAATCTAAAAAAGAGGCCAAACCAAACGATATCTTAATCTCTGTTAGGGCACCTGTCGGGGATCTAAATATAAATAATGCGCAAAGTTGTATTGGTAGAGGCTTGGCTGCAATAACTTGTAAATCTGATGTTGATATGATGTATTTATATTATTATTTAAAATATTTGAAGCCTCAATTAAAACATATATCAACAGGAAGTACATTTGAGTCTATTAATCGAACTCAATTAGAAAATTTAATTATTGATTGTAAACCCTTTTCTGAACAAATCAAGATTAGTAATATCTTACAAGTTGTGCAACGACAAATTGAAGTTAAAGAAAATCTATTGAGATTGTATAATTTACTTATCAAATCCCGATTTGTTGAGATGTTTGGAAATCCTATAATAAATGATAAGAAATATCCTATCTTTAAGTTAAAAGATATTTCACAAAAAATTGGCTCAGGATTTACTCCACGTGGTGGAGATTTAAATTATATTGAGGAGGGTATAGCTTTTATTAGAAGTATGAATATTTATAATAATACTTTTAAAAAAGAAAATTTAGTCTATATCGATGAATTTTTGGCAAATCAGCTTTCCCAGGTAGAACTATTTTCTGGTGATTTATTATTAAATATTACAGGAGCATCGGTGGCTCGCTGTTGCACTGTCCCTGGCGATATTTTACCTGCAAGAGTAAATCAACATGTCTGTATTATTAGGCAATGTAGGATTTCAAGTGTTTTTTTAGAATATTGCTTAACAAATGAATCATATCAAGAGTATTTGTTATTATTATCCAATAAAAATGGAGCTACACGAGAAGCATTAACTAAAACCCAAGTAGAAAATTTAGAAGTGATATTTCCACCTTTATTAGAAATCGCTAGATTTGAAAAGATAGTGGAGCAAATCAACAAATTGAAATCTGATGTTCAAAAGTCTATTGATGAGACTCAGTTATTAATGGACTCATTGATGCAAGAATATTTTGGTTAATATTCTTTTGGTATACTAATATAAAAAAGAAAAGAGGTATACCTATGCAACAATTAATTAATGATATTTTACATGATATGAGTGAAGTTTTATCTGCTAAAGAGTTATATACTTTACAGATTGTTTTACAAAAAAATTTAAATACACAGAATAATCAAACATATCCATATACAAATATTGAGTATATGGATATGTTTATTTCTGCTAAAAGAATTGAAGGTTGTTCAGAACGAACATTAGCTTATTATAAAGCGACTATTGAACATATGCTTAGTATAATAGTTACGCCACTACGCCAGGTTCAAACTGATGATTTGAGATCTTATTTGGTAGAATATCAATTAAGAAATAATTGTAGTAAAACTACTGTAGATAATATTAGAAGAAATCTTTCTAGCTTTTTCTCCTGGCTTGAAGCGGAGGATTACATAATTAAAAGTCCAATTAGACGAATTCATAAGATAAGAACCGGTAGTAAAGTCAAAGAAACATTATCTGAAGAGTGTATCGAAAAGCTTCGAGATTCATGTTTACATATTCGTGATTTAGCGATGATAGATATTTTGTACTCAACAGGTATTCGGGTAGGTGAATTAGTGAACCTTAATATAGGTGATATAAATTTTGAAGAAAGAGAATGTATTGTTTATGGCAAAGGAAATAAACAACGTAAGGTTTATTTTGATGCTAAATCTAAAGTTCATCTTAAACGATATTTGGAACAAAGAAAGGACTATAATGAAGCATTATTTGTTACATTAGATAGTCCTTTTGAAAGATTAAAAATTAGTGGTGTAGAAATTAGACTTAGAAAGTTAGGTCGATTAGCTTTATTAGACCAGAGGGTACATCCTCATAAGTTTAGGCGGTCTATGGCAACAAGAGCTATTGATAAAGGCATGCCTATTGAACAAGTACAGAAGCTATTAGGCCATCAACAAATTGATACTACAATGCATTATGCAATGGTTAATCAATCCAATGTAAAAATATCTCATAGAAAATTTATCGGATAATCAAATTCATATTTGGTGAGCAAAATGAGTTTTATGATATTGGCTGAATTATGTGATAAAGGATCATCTAGTTTAGCTCAAAAAGATTTATTATTTGATAGTGGTATTTATCCAGTATATGGTGCAGCTGGTGAAATAACGAAAGTTGATTTTTTTCATCAAAGTAAACCTTATTTAGGACTTATTAAAGATGGAGCTGGTGTAGGTAGAGTAATGCAATTACCTGCTAATTCATCTGTTATTGGTACTATTCAATATTTATTCCCAAGAGAAAATGTTGATTTGAAGTATTTGTATTATCTTATTAAATATTTAGATTTAGGTAAATCTAATACTGGAGCAACAATTCCACATATATATTTTAAAGATTATAAAAAAAGAAAAGTTAAGGTTAGAGAATATAGTGAACAAAAACATATTGGACAAATATTGGAGTTAATTGATAGCCATTTGAGTACATATAAAAATGTTTTAGATCAATATGATTTACTTATCAAATCCCGATTTGTTGAGTTATTTGGTGATGTTGTTCTTAATACTTTGAATTGGCCGTTAGTTAAATTAAGTGACATAGCAGAATATAGAATTGGCTTGACCTATAAGCCTGAAGCGGTATCAAGTAGTGGAACAGCTGTTTTAAGATCAGGAAACATACAAAATAGCCAATTATGTTATGAAGATACTATATATGTTGATAGTAAGGTTGAGGCTAAGTTGTTGTTAAAAAAACATGATATTTTAATGTGTGCTAGAAATGGGAGCCAATCATTAGTTGGTAAAGTTGCTCTTATTGAAAATGATATATTGAATACAACATATGGGGCTTTTATGATGGCAATATCTAGTAAGTACTATGTATATTTGTTTGAATACTTTAGAAGTCAGGCTTTTAGACGACTTATTTCAGTTGGATCTACAACCACTATTAATCAGGTAACAACAAAGATGCTTAATTCTGTTGTAATACCATTGCCAGATATCGACACGGTAAATAGATTTGCTTTATATCATTCTCAAATCAACAAATTGAAATTTGCCTAAATAGTGTATAATTAAACTAAGTATTATATAAAACAGATGAAGTTATATGTATAGGGGATTATATATGGCTAATTTTGATTTTCTTAATGGGATAGTTGAATATAAAGTTTTTGCAGATGCGGCTATTGAGGCAGAGCGTGTATTTCACTCCTCTCCAGCTATGTGTGCAATTGGTTGTCGTAAGGCGTTAGAATTAGCTGTAAAATGGGTATATACTGCAGATACTAGCATGATTATGCCTTATAAAGATAATTTACAGTCACTTTTACATGCTAAATCTTTTAAAGATGAATTGCCAGAATCTTTGTGGCGCGAATTACAACCAATTGTAAAAATGGGGAATTTAGCAGTCCATTCCGATGCAAAAATTTTGCCAAGAATGGCTATTATTTCATTACAGGCCTTATTCAATTTTATTGAATGGATTGACTATTGTTATGGTTATGACTATGTGGAACGTACATTTGATGAGAATGCAATTCCTAAGACCATAGTTTCATTAGATATTAAGAAAATCAAAGAGCAAGAAAGTTTGATTGCTCAAAATGCCCATCAAATTGAAAATTTATATTTAGAAATTGAAAAGCTTTCAAAACTACTATCTTCCACAAAATCTGAGCATGTTTTAACTCGTAGTTTACCTAAAATTCCTGAAACAGAAGCTGAAACACGTAGATATATTATTGATGTTGATCTTAAATTAATGGGCTGGGAGTTTGAGGGACCTAATCCGAATGTGTTTGAAGAGTTTAAGGTCTCAAATCCCTATGTTCCTGGTGGATCAAATCTTAGTGTAGATTATCTATTAATGGGACGTGATGGTAAGCCTCTTGCATTAATTGAGGCTAAGAAAACAAGTCGCGATATAAATGATGGTAAGACGCAAGCTTTAGCTTATGCAAATGCATTGGAACGTGAATATGGGCGGCGTCCAATTATTTTCCTTTCTAATGGGTATGAGACTCATATGTGGGATGATCTTGAATGGAATATGCGTCGTGTAAGTAGTGTATATGGTGAAAGTGATTTAGAACGACTAATTACTCGTAGAAATTTAACTAAGCCTATCTTGAGTACAGTTTCAATTAATGATGATATTTCAGCTCGCTATTATCAAAAGGAAGCGATTAGGGCCGTTTGTCAAAATCTTGAAAACAAGGTTAGAAGAAGCTTACTTGTTATGGCAACTGGTACAGGTAAAACTAGAACCTCGGTAAGCTTAGTTGATGTGCTTTTCCGTAGTAACCAAGTGATGAATGTATTGTTTTTAGCAGATAGAATTGCTTTGGTAAGTCAAGCCAAGGATGCATTTAGAGAACATTTACCATCTGCATCGTTATGTAATCTTTGTGAAAGTAAAGATGATAAAAATGCTCGAATAGTTTTTTCTACATACCCTACAATATTAAATGCTATCGAAAAATCTCTTGATGGTGATGGAAAACGCCTTTTTACACCGGGTCATTTCGATTTAATAATTGTAGATGAAAGCCATCGTAGTATTTTTAAAAAATATAGAGCCATATTTGAATACTTTGATGCTATTCTTGTTGGTTTAACTGCTACGCCTAAATCTGAGGTGGATAGAAATACATTTGACTTCTTTGAGGTTGAAAACGGAGTTCCAACATATGCATATAGTTATGATGCAGCTATTAAGGACAATTACTTAGTGCCATATTATAATTTTGAGATGGAATCAAAGTTTTTAACAGATGGCATTGTTTATGATGAGCTTTCAAAAGAAGACCAGGAACGACTGGAAGATGAAGCTATGGATCAGGCAGGGGAGTTCCAAGGTAATTATTCTGCTACGGAAGTAAACTCTATTATTTATAGCACAGATACAATAGACTATGTTCTAAGAGAATTAGACCAGAATGGTATTAAAACTCATAATGGGGACTCTTTAGGCAAAACAATTATCTTTGCTCAAAATAAAAAGCATGCTCGTCTAATTGAAGAAAGGTTTAATTGGTTATATCGTTCTTCAAAAGGTAAGAAGGCACGTGTTATTGTTAGCTCTGATCAACATGCATTACATTTAATTGATCAATTTAAATTTTCAGATGGTGAACCGGATATAGCAATTTCGGTAGATATGTTAGATACGGGAATTGATGTGCCAGCATGTGTTAATTTGGTATTTTTTAAACGTATAAAATCAAAGACTAAATTTTGGCAAATGATAGGGCGTGGAACTCGACTTTGTCCAGAGAAGGAGTTTTTCGATAAAAACAATGGTGATTATGTAGGTAAGAAGTACTTTTATATCTTTGATTACTGTAAAAATTTTGAGTATTTTAGAAATCAAAAAAATACGGTAGAAGTAAAAGGTAATAGTGCTACATTAGGTGAAAGAATCTTTGCTAAGCGAGTTCAAATTATTGCACAACTACAAATAGAAAGATATGGTAGTGAAGACTATCAAAGCTGGCGTTCAGAACTTGTAGATGAGTGCTATAAAGAAATTACTGATTTAGACGTAACAAAACCGGTTGTTCGTTTACAGTTAAAATATGTGGATAAATATAGTGTTAAAACTTCATTTAAGTATTTATCAAATATTAATGAACATGAACTAATTACCTATGTTGCACCTTTGATTTGTGCTGACGTTAAAGAAAATTTGGCACGAGGATTTGACAACTTTGTATATGAAGGGATTTTGAACCTTTTTAATGGTCAATCTATTGACTATTTTAAGAAACGTGTAATAAATCTTTCCAATGCTTTACTACAAAAAATTAGTATTGAACAAATTAGAAAGAAACAAGATTTCTTAAAGTTAATAAAAGAAGATGCGTATTGGCAAATAATTGATGCTTTGCGGTTAAATCATATGAGAAAAGAGCTCAGAGATTTAGTTCAGTTTCTTGATGTTGCAGAACGTAGAGTTATTATAACAACAATTACGGATTCAGTATTATTAACTAGAGAAGGCGATACTCTTATGCCTGAAGTTTTTGAGAGCTATCAAGAAAAAGTTGAGTCATATTTCTTAACACATCAAGGCCATCCAACAATTCAAAAACTTATCAATAATTATCCAATTGACGAATCAGATTACAAAGCGTTGGAATACATTTTTACTCATGAATTAGGAAGTAAAGATGACTATGAAAAACGTTTTAAAGGTAAAGAGTTTGGACTAGTCGTTCGAGATATTGTAAAAATGAGACCAGAAGCTGCTGAAAAAGCTTTTTCAGATTTGATCAATAGTAAATCTATGAATATTAATCAGATTAACTATCTAAAACAAGTCATTAACTATATTGCTGTTAATGGATATATGGAGTCTCCAAAAGTACTGCTAGAGCCACCATTTGATAGACCTTTTGATATGTGGAAACTTTTTGATCAAGCTGAAGCTGTTGAAATTGCAAATATAGTTAAGCAGATAAAAAATAATGCTTGTTTAAAGATATAAAGTGTTGACTCAATATTATTTAATAGGAGTATATTATGTGTAATATTCTTGATAGATATGATGAACAGAATATATTGGATAATCTTCAAAATGAAGAACTTGACTTAGATTCTGAAGAGTTAAGTGATGCTAATGATGTTGTCATTTTGACCGAAGAAAAAAATAAACGAAAATTATATGTTGATAAAGTTGATAAATCTACATCTGATTTATATAGGATGATTATAGAAGGCGAACTTATATTACAGCCTGAATATCAAAGAAATTTTGTTTGGACGACAAAAACGATGTCGAAGTTTATAGAATCTTTACTTTTATCGATTCCAATACCTACAATTTTTTTGGCTGAGAATAAAGACGATACATATGAGGTTATCGATGGGCAACAACGGTTAACGACTATCTTCGCATTTATGAAGGATAATAAAGTAGAAGAAAATAATAAGGTTGATGTTGAACTTAAGGAATTTTCTGCACTAACTCTTAATGGATTAGAAACGTTAGATCAATATAATGGAAAGACATACAAGGGATTTGATGATTCGACAAGAAGAAAATTTAATAATGTTTCACTACCAGTTGTAATAATAAAAAAAGATTCTACAGAAGATATTAAATATGATATTTTTAGTAGAATAAATAGTGGCTCTGTAAAGTTAAATTCTCAAGAACTATTAAATGTTATGTATCGAGGGCCATTGATAAAAAAATTAAATGAAGTAGCTCTTGATGATAAGGTAAATAAAGTATTTGGAAATCGTCCAATATTAAAGAAACGATTTGGATATCAAGAACTTTTATTAAGAGCTAAAGTTATGTGTGCTTTTATTGATAAAGATTCTTGGAAGCTAAAAACTTGTAAAGCAAATAACCCTGATGCATTAGGTAAAGAAGAACGTAAATATTCTGGAATATTAAACAAAGCAATTCTTGAGTATTTAAAGGATAATCGTAATGATGAAAATGAGGCAGAGGAATTATCTCATTTTGTTAGAGAAAGCGTATCTAAAGTTTTATTTGTTTTTGGTGAGAATGCATTTAAACGTGGAAGTTTAAAAAATATAAATAAGAGTATTGCTGAACTTCAATTGGTTGTTTTATCTCACTTTACTATGGAGGAGATTAAGAGACATAAAATTAAAATTAAGGAGTCATTTGATAAATTTGTAGATGATGTTGATGTTACTATTTTTACGAGAACGACTAATAGTACTAGTAATGTAGAAAAGCGTTATGCATGGGGAATAATTGTTTCTAATATAATTAAAGGTTAAAGTTATGTATAATGTTATAAAAGAACGTTTTGATGCATATAAAAAAATACATGATGATATTTTACCTCATATAAATCATGAAACTGAAACTGATAAAGCAAAAGTTTTATTAGAAAATTCTTTATATTTATCAATTTTTACTACTTTTGAATGGTTTTTGCGTTCATTAATTGAAAGTTATGTAACTAATATTACGGAAGAAGGTATTTGCTTTATTGATTTATCAGAAGAAATTGCAAAAAATATTTTTTTAAGTCATCAATCTCGTATTAATGCAGTATTTAATTCTAAATTAGATAAGCAGAATAGGGCCTTTAAAAGTTTCTATTCAATGCTTAAAGATACTTATCGTAGGTCAGATTTAGAACCCTTTATTCATTTTGAATTTTTACATAAGAGTAAATTAGATGGATATTATAAAGATGTCTTTGCTCAAATATTAGGTGATCCAGATTTCTTAGACAACTTAATGGTGGAGGTTACCATTGATGATGCGGGCTTAACTAGTAAAACTAGAGAGAGTGCATCAAAATTTTTAACTGAATTTACTGAACAAGTTAGAAATAATATTGCTCATGAAAACTCTGAATTTAGAATGCCTGAACAATATTCTTTTGATAGTGTAATAGAGCGTTTTCTACAAATTGTTAAAAATTTTGAAGATACTTATAAAACTTATACTAAGTTCGAAATTACTAAAACTTCTGATAATTTACTTGATAGGGTATAATTTATATCAAAGTGAGGCATAAATGGTTTGGTCGCCAAAATTTGCTTCTAGATTTATTGAATTGAAGAAACGGTCTGACATCATGTCAGGCCGTTTCTTCATGTTTAAATGGAGTTATTAGTTGTGCAACTCTCGTTTTCCGTATAATTTCAGAACTATAGCAATAATTGCATTTAACACAAATAGAGCGGCAAAACATTCTAAAGCAGTAGTATAGCCATATCCTGCTTCATGAAAGTATGATACGAGCATAGGACCAACGATGCCCGCCAATCCCCAAGCAGTTAGAATACGGCCATGAATAGTCGATAGTTGACGTATACCGTAGAGATCCGCAAGATATGCTGGCATACAGGAGAACCCACCGCCATAGCATGTGATAATGAGAAGGATTAAAATTTGGAATGTTAGGGCACTATTGGTTTGGGCGAGTAAATAGAATGCGATGATTTCTATCATAAAGAATAGTATGTAAGTTTGTGCTCGCCCAAGGTAATCGGAGATAGTAGACCATGCAATGCGCCCTGCGCCATTGAAGATACCGATGATACCGACCAGTGATGCAGCTGCTGTAGGTGTCATACCAATGGCTTCTTGCGCCATAGGGGAAGCTAAGGATAGTAGGCCTATACCACAGGTAATATTAATAAAGAATACCCACCAAAGGGCACCGAATTGCCAGGTTTTCATGGCATCATTGGCTAGCATGCCATGGTTGTGAACGTACATAGTGGATTTATCTTGCGTAGTTCGAGTTGGTTGTTTTGGTTGAGGTGCTTTCAAATAGAGCGAAGAGGCGCCCATAATCACTAGATAGATTACACCGAGGATAATGAAGTTATTTACTAATCCAAATTGAGCAACGAGGAATTGCATAAGTGGACCTGCAATGAGTGAAGCAAATCCAAAACCCATAATGGCTAATCCTGTTGCAAATCCCGGATGATTTGGAAAGTACTTTACCAGTGTAGAAACTGGTGTTATATAACCAATACCTAATCCGATACCACCGATGATACCATAGAAGAGATAGAGTAAGGTGAGATTGTGGACACTAAGTGCATAGGCCGTACCGAATAATCCAGTTACCCAGAATAACATGGCAAGAAGGCCACTTTTCTTAGGTCCAATTTTTTCTGCAAAGGATCCAAGAAAGCCCGCAGATAGTCCGAGCATTAAAATAGCTAATGAGAATGTCCATGTTGTTTGCGATAAAGTAAAACCCATATCTGCCATAATAGGACGTGTGAGTACACTCCATGCATATACGCTACCAATGGATATGTGCAAACCAATGGCTGCCAATGCAATAAACCAACGATTTCTCATAAGAAAACTCCTTTCATATAGGTGAGATACTCAGATATAGATAAAGAAGCATTTGTTACGAGAAGGCAATAAAAAAGACCATCTGAACAAAAGCTTGCCCAGACGGTCGGCTATCACACGATGTGTGCTACTGTGCATGTAGTCAATTCTACGTATCCGTCAGCCCAGTAGGAATATATTACAAATATAGCAATTGAAAGGATATCTTGTCGGTGATCTAAGTCACTATCGTATGCACTATGAGGATTTATAAAAGCAAACAAGGAAAGAAATGTTTCGATTTCTTTCCTTGTTTAGATATGATATAATTTATATCAAAGTGAGGCATAAATGGTTTGGTCGCCAGACTTCGCTTCTAGAATTTAATGTTGAAGAAACGGTCTGACTTCACAGTCGGGCCTTTTTTCATAGCCTAATTCTGTGAAAAGCTAGCTTTTGCTAGATGTCAATTCATTTAGCTGCCATGATAATGGTCGCCACAAGTATGCCAAAGGAAATCATTAATGATAACACTTTGAATGTACTCATATTGATCACCGCCAATCTCTAGAAGATTAGCAAAGGCTGGACCCATTTAGCGGCCTCAAGTTCAATATAGATGTGTAAATAATAAAAGTAAATAGATTAGAGGTTCCTAATAGTCACCTAGGTGACCAATAGGAACCTCTTTCGTTTTGTAATTATTATAGGATAGATAAATTATGTTACAATACAAATAAGATAATAGTTTTTAGGGAGAGGGAGAGTCATATGAAACGTTATATTATGCTATTAATTCTAGGTTTATGTTTGGTAGCACCAATGCTTTCACAAGCAGTGGATATAAGACCTATCATACATGTTACGAATGTACATAATGGCCAATATGATGAAGAATTAGATGCTATTACAGCAACCAAGTTTTATGGACCGTATCAGTTCCGTGTATTGAAGGACTCTGTGGAGACTAAAGGGGAAACTAAAGATATAGATGGCAGAGCCTTTAGAACCTCTGATGGTGTCTTCATGCATGTGAAGGCTAGATCTATCAATAATACAAGTATCTCTTTAGATAAAGAGATTGAAAAAATTGTTAAAGATAGAACGATTCCTGAACCTACTGTAAAGATGGTATTGCCTATTAAGTATGATGTAACAGAGGTTGATAATGATGGTGTGCGCAGTTTACTAGCTGAATTTATGTATAGCTGGCCATTACATAATAGGACGGACATGGTATTAGTTACAGATTATGAAGACACTCGTTACTATTATAAGTTGCAGTTTTATAGAGACCAGCTACCAAATGGTGTTCGCATTGAGCAGTTGCGCCAGATGATTATGGATGCGCAGTTTAGTTATAAATAAGGTGTATTTGATCAGACTTCCGTATTTGTTTATACTAATGTATTTAGTCAGTCTGTAATATTTAGCTGAATGGGTATAGTAAAAGTAAATTAAAAAGAGGTTCCTATGAGTCAACTTGTGACCATCAGGAACCTCTTTTGCTGTGCAAGATTTTATATAGTTTTCAAACTATTATAATATGCTTTTACCTAAAGGAAATTATTATTTATTTAAGTTTCCAACAATGCTTACAATATCTTCTGCTTTGCGTGCAATATGTGTTACGCCTAGTTCTTGATGGAGAGATTCTTCTCTAAAGCCCCATGTAACACCGATGCAAAGTAGGCCGGAGTTTTCCGCAGTAGCTACGTCAACTTCAGAGTCACCTACATAGATAGATTCTTCTGGTGTAGAACCTAGTTCTTTTAATGCTTGTAGTACCATATCTGGTGCTGGTTTACGTTGTAATCCTGGTCTTTCACCGATGGCAACAGGTAAACGATCGCCAAAGTACTCTTTATTGAGTGGTGTTACACCTTCTTGGATTTTGTTGGATACGATGGCTAATTTATAACCTTTTTCACGCAATACATCTAACATATCTAGGATGTCTGGGTAAGGAGCTGTTGTGTCTTTTAAATGCTTACCATAGTAAGCTTTGAATTCATTGATATATGGCTCTAATTCATGATCAGCTACTGTACTTGGTAAACATTGACGCATTAAATATATTACTGCATTACCTAGAGAAGCCTTTACCTCTGCTAGAGACTTTTCAGGGAAATTATGTGTACGTAGTACATGATTTACAGCATTCGCTAAATCTGTAGCCGTATCGAGTAATGTGCCGTCGCAATCAAAAACGATGGTTGTATATTTCATAGGGACCTCCGATATTAAATCAATATGTACTTTTTAAGTATATGATAAATATGTAGAAAATCAAGAGAATAGACCTATTAGTTACTATAATTATGTTACAATAATAGAAGTAATAATTACAGTGTATAGGAGGCGTAGTATGACTGAAATACAAGCTCTTTTATTGATAAAATCCATCCTTGAATCTGCAGATATTCACGGTATTGAATATATCTTGAGTGAAGATTGTGAGTATATGTCTACGGGCCGTGGTATCATTGGACGAAACCGCAATGAAACTGTTGAGTTTTTGTCCTCTATGACTGAGTCCATCAAGGCTGATAATGTGCCTGTTACGTGCAAGGTGATGCATATTACCGATGTGTACGAGGAGGATGCGCTATTCCATGAGGGCCGTCACGGTTTAACCGTTTCTTATGAAAGTAACGATAATTACGTGTACATGATTTTTGTAGACGTAAATGATAAGGGCCTTGTAGACCGTATCGTTTCTAGTCAGGAGAATTACAGTATTGAGTATGACGATCTTCGCTTTGGTGATGATGAAAGAGAGTATTCTTTTACAACGCCTCCAACAACTGTGAAAGACTGGCTTACGGCCTTAAGTATGTGGTTAGAAACGGCAAATGTCGATATTGATGATTTCTATCAATATATCGATGAAGATACGCGTGTTGTATTCCAAAAGGGTGATGCTGAATCTATTACCCTTGAAAGCGGTCTTGATGTAGAGGATTACTTTGATCAATTAATGAACCAACACTTTGATGCAGTGCCTCATATTATTCGCGATGAAGAAGATGGATTAATCTTAACCTACGGCCCTATGAGTGCCATTGCTACCCTCAATGAAGAAGGTACACTAGTACTTATCAGTATTTATATCGATACACGCGATGAAGATGAAGCGACTGATGAGGTTGGTTATATCGAAGAGGACTTAACGAAGGAAACTATTATTGAAGAGGATCTATATTAGTCGATACTACTCATTTGATATATCTAATCTAATTAGGATTAATAGATAAAATAAAAACTACCAGTTAAACATATATCTTTTAAACAGATCTTCTGCTATGGAAGGATAAGCCACTAGATATTATGAATAACTGGTAGTTTTTTGTATTATTTACATTTCATCATGGTCTTTAATGAGACCAGCTTTTTTCTTTTTCCAATAGGAGTAGTAGAATGGCAAGATTACGATACAGCCGCCTAGACCCCATAATAATTGGTTAGTTTGTGCTTGGGCAAGCATCCATAAGGATGTGCCGATAGCGACGACTGGGATTAAGTAGCCACCAGGGATTGTGTAGGAACGAGCTTTGTCTGCCCATTTACGACGGAAGATAATAACAGCCAAACAAGTTGGTAGGTATTGTGTAAAACGAGATACCGCACTAATGGCTGCTAGTGTTGTAAAGGAACCAGACCAGGCAAGTAATACACTGGCAATGGCAGTAACAATCGCTGCTACATATGGGGCATTGTAACGATTGCGTTTTGCTAAAGCACTTGGTAGCATACCATCTTCCGCCATGGATGTTGCCACACGAGGTGCATAGTAAGCTTCAGCAAAGTTGATACCGCCCATAGAGATTAAGGTACCTACTAATACGATATACATGCCAATAGGACCAACGATCACATTGAATGCATCTTGTACTGGAGCCTTAGTATTTGCTAAATTTGTACCAAGTACGCCAATAGATACGGCGAGGATTGCCATATATAGGACAGATACGAGAAGCATACACATGATAATAGCACGTGGTAAATTCTTTTTAGGATTTTTCATATCCTCTGCAGCAATGGCAATAACTTCAAACCCTGTATAGGCAAAGAATAGAAGAACCGCAGCTTGAGCAAATGATCCATCTACATAGATGTCTTGAGGGAATACTGGTGTAAAGTTAGCTCCATTTATAAAGAAAATACCAATTGCAATAAATAGGGCAAGAGGGACTAGCTTAGAAATAGTGATTAAGTTGTTAACAAATTTGGATACGTTAACACCAAATATATTTACAATCGTAAGGCCTACAATTAAGATAAATGAAATGACATCCTTTGCAAAATCACCACTTAAAGCTGGTACTGCAGCACCTAATGCGGTAGCAAAGCCAACGGCCATAGCCGCCCAGGCAATAACGGTGACGATCCATTTTAGAACGCCTACTTCAAAGGCCCAGAAATCACCTAATGCATGTTTTGCATATAGATAAGGACCGCCATTACGTGTAAATAGGCTAGCTGCCTCTGCAAAGCAAAGGGCGATACAACCTGCGATAACGGCATCAAATAACAGGACGCCTAAGCTAGCGGAACCAATTATAGAATATGCTTTGTTTGGTAGTAGGAAGATACCTGTCCCTACAATACCATTTATTCCTAGGAGTACAATACTCCAAAAGTCAAATTTTCCTGTTTCTTTCATGATACAATCTTTCTACTATTTAGTTACATTTTCTTGAGTTGCTTTTACGAATGCAGTAAATAAACGCTTTGCATTTTCGTCATTTGTAGACATCATTTCTGGGTGGAACTGACAGGCTACTAACCAAGGATAAGATAAATCCTCTAACCCCTCTACAGTACCATCCTTAGCTCTTGCTACAACCTGTAATCCTTTACCGACATTTTTAACTGTTTGGTGATGATGGGAGTTCGTAATCCAAGTATTGCAACCTATAGCACTAGCTAGTTTTGATTTGGAATCAATTTCTACAGTATGGGTGCCAAGAGAAGGTGTTTGATTCTGAGAGTGTTTTATTGTACAGTTTTGATCATATTTTAAATCTTGGAATAAAGAACCACCACGATATACATTTAAGATTTGTAAGCCACGACAGATACAAAAGATGGGAATTTGCTTTTCTTCTGCTGCTTTGATTAAGGCAAAGTCAAATTGATCGCGCTCCGGAAATACATCGCCAAGACCTTGCAGAGGTTCTTCTCCATAGTGAAGAGGGTATACATCATGACCGCCGGATAATAACAAGCCGTCAAGTTTTGCTACCGTTTCGCGAGCTACATCAAGATTTTGGGTAAATGGAATTATAACAGGAATGCCACCAGTCTCCTCAATAGAACGAGGATAGTCTTGGTTTACGTAAGAACGCAATAAATCTACGTAAGGACCACCATTATCTCGTAAGATATTGCCAGATATGCCAATAAATGGTTTCGTCATAATATCACCTCATATGTGTAAAAATCTGTACAACCTGATGTTAGTGTATCAGATTTTTATGGATAAAAACACTACTAATAGATATAATTATAAGACTTATAATAGAGAAAATATGTTAAAGTTGATACATTTTACTATATTTTCTTTCCAGATATAGTTGTATAAGTTTATTGCGAAACATGATATGATAAACTACGAATGAACTGTACGGGAGGTTTACTATGGTTTTTCTAACATCTTTGCAAAGTATCATACCTATTGTGCTACTTATTTTGTTAGGATATATATTAAAAGGGCGGGGCATGTTTAATCCCACCTTTAGTGGTAATTTATCGCGATTTATCATGTCGGTTGCATTACCAGCTGGAGTATTTGTATCTGTATTGCATCACTTACATACTTCAGATATTTGGAATTTACGATATGGCATGTTAGTGGTTGTCCTAACATATGTTATTGCATATATCGTAGCTTTCATTATGATGAAAATGCTGAAAGTTCCTAAAGGACGACGTGGTATTTTTATCAATATGGTAGTAAATGATAACTGCTTATTTATTGGGTTACCAGTGCAAATTGCACTCTTTGGGCAAGATGCGCTGCCGTATTTCCTGTTATATTACATCGGTAACACTATTTCCGTATGGATGGTAGGGGTATTCCTTATAGAACTAGATCCACTACCAAATTCTGAAGTAGATTTTAATAATGGTTCCCATAAGATTGATAGTATAAATAATAGTTCAGAATCTACTGAAGGTAAAAGCAAGAAACCTAAATTTGATTGGAAGAAGTTATTACCACCACCATTGATAGGTTTTTTTGTGGCGTTAATCTTCTTATTCTTTGAAATTCCTTTACTTCCAATTTTGCATACTACCTTGAATTACTTAGGTGACATGGTAACCCCACTATCCTTGATTTATATAGGTATTGTACTTCATGATGCGGGCTTAAAAAGCATGCGTTTAAATAAAGACTCCATCGGTGGGATTGTAGGACGATTTGTCATTTCCCCGATTATCATGTTCTGTTTGATTACGGTCTTACAATATGGAGCAGGCATAGTTCTAGAACCGATTGCAATCATTACCTTTGTTGTACAATCAGCAGGACCTGTCATTGCAGTATTGCCAATTGTAGCTAATGAATCAAAAGCTGATTTGCCATTTGCTACAGGTCTAGTTATGATTAGTACCATATTATTTGTTGTAGTAATTCCAATCATAATGGAAATTTTAATAATGATAGGTATACAAGTTTAAAATAAGGAAAAGATTAAAATAAGTAAATAAAAAATAGGTTCCTAATGGTCATATAGGTGACTATTAGGAACCTATTTTTATGTAAGTATATACAGCTTATCTAAAGAATCTACCAACGAGTGGCATGCTAGCACCATCGTTTTTATTAAGGCCTTTTAAAAGAACCATGATAATTACGTATAGTAGTAATCCTTCAATACCTGTGAGTATAAAGTTAGCCCACATTGGTAGGATGTCTATTAAGTAATGGTAACTCATGAAAATAAGTATACCCATAACACCGGCACTGACCACGTTTTTCCAAAGCAGGGAAATATCAAGGAAGTAGCCTGTGTATTTTTTGATATAAATCAAGTTAAGTAATGCGGCAAAGCCAATATCAGCAACGGTTGCCCAAGCGGCACCGCCGATGCCAAGCCAAGGAATAGCAGTCAGTGTCCAGTTAAGGATGACCTTGATTATGAGGGAAATCCCCATATTTATGACTGGAATACGTGGTCTGTTGAGACCTTGTAAGATACCTGTTGTTACTTGATGTACACCTAGGAAGAATATAGAGAATGCCGTGATTTGCGTTGCTAGTTCTGCCTTAGGCGCATTGTAAATCAGTGTAACAGTTGGGGCAGCAAGTACATATAATAGCACTGTAAATGGTACGGTTGCCATAAATGTTAAACGCATAGAGCCAGCAGTGCGATCATATATACCTTGATGATCGCGTTTTGCAAAGGCATGAGAGATAGCTGGTACAATGCTTGTCGCAAGGGCTGCGGTAATGATGGTAGCCAAGTTGATGAGCGGTACCGCCATCCCAGTAAGGTAACCGAAGAGTTCTGTTACTTCGTTCATTGGGAACCCAGCATCTAATAAGCGACGTGGTACGATGAGCAAGTCGAGATTCGCCGTCAACGGTAACATGATACTTGCTAAGGAAATGGGTATGGACAATGTTAAGAGTCGTGACAAAATTTCTTTAGCTGATTCACGGGGACCATCGTAGCTTTCACCAGTACTACTAGCTTTAGGTAATTTGTAGTAATAATACAACAGCACTAGGAAGGCCCCAAAAGCACCTACACCTGCACCCAAGCTAGCTCCCCCTGCTGCGGCTGGTAAACCGTAAGGTAATAAAATAGCAGCAGCACCAAGCATAACGATAACCCGTAGTAATTGTTCTACAATTTGGCTAATCGCCGTAGGCGTCATCATTTCATAGCCTTGAATATACCCGCGGAAACAGGAAATCCATGTTACAAAGAATACTGCCGGAGCGAGCGCGATGATAGAGTAGTAGGCACGGCCTTCAGCAATGAGACCACTAGAGATTAACCAATCTGCACCAAAGTACATGGCAAGACTGGCGATAAAACCTGTTATAGTCAACATTGTAAAAGAAATATTGAATACTCTCTTAGCACCACCAAAGTCGTGTAAGGCTAATCGTTCTGCCGTCAAAATAGAGATGGCAATCGGCACACCTGCGCTCGAAATTTGTAATAGTAACAAATAGATAGGAAAGGCCATCTGGTAGATGCCGATGCCTTCACCACCCAAGATGCGAGATAGAAGAATCCAGTTGATACTACCGATGGCTTTCACTACGAAACCGGCAATTGTTAAAATTAAGGTTCCTTTTAAAAATCCACTAGCCATTGATTATAGTTTGTTAGAAGAACCTAATACATTTTTGATTTTGTGAGCTACCATGCCTTTAATAGCATCACGAGCAGGTCCTAAATATTTGCGTGGGTCAAACTCAGATGGGTTTTGAGCCAAGTATTCACGTACAGATGCAGTCATAGCAAGGCGAAGGTCTGTATCAATATTGATTTTGCAAACCGCCATTTGAGCTGCTTTGCGAAGCATTTCTTCAGGTACGCCTTGTGCACCAGGGATGTTGCCACCAAATTCATTACATTTTGCTACGAATTCAGGCAATACGGAGGATGCCCCATGCAATACGATTGGGAAGTTAGGCAATAATTCGCCAACTTTTTTCAAACGATCAAAATCGAGGTAAGGGTTGCCTTTGAATTTGTATGCACCATGGCTAGTACCAATAGCGATTGCTAAGGAGTCTACACCTGTGAGATGGACAAACTCAGCTGCTTGTTCAGGATCAGTGAAGCGAGCATCTGCATCAGATACGTTTACATCATCTTCAACGCCTGCTAAACGGCCCAATTCTGCTTCTACTACAACGCCGTGAGCGTGAGCATATTCAACAACTTGTTTTGTGATTTTTACGTTTTCATCGAAATCATGATGCGATGCATCAATCATAACGGATGTAAAACCACCATCTACACAGTCTTTACAAATTTCGAAGGAATCGCCGTGGTCAAGGTGAAGAGCGATTGGTAGATTGCTGTCTTCAAGAGCGGCTTCCACAAGTTTTACAAGGTAAATATGTTTTGCATATTTACGTGCGCCTGCAGATACTTGCAAGATAAGAGGAGATTGTTCCTCTTTTGCTGCATCTACAATACCTTGTACGATTTCCATGTTGTTTACATTGAAAGCGCCAACAGCATAGCCGCCTTCATAGGCTTTTTTGAACATTTCTGTAGTAGTAACTAATGGCATGTTGTCCTCCTTGGCCATAGGGCCTGTTATATCATGTTATTAATACCGTGACTGCTAATATTTCTAGCTCGTAAGAACTAGATGCATTTCTGTTATTGTAATCATATATCAATTCAAGTTAAGTATATCAAGAAACACTATAAAGGGCCAATATTTTTTGTATAACTTATGCATAAATTTCGTCTTGTTTTGTGACCCATGTGGGTTATTTCTGTGTGTTAGCATTTATTTAGTGGTGTTATATTAGCTCAATCGTTCAGCAATACATTCATATCCTCTGGCATTTCTGCATGCAGTTCTAGCCATTCATTTGTTATGGGATGGTAAAAGCTAACGCGCGCTGCGTGCAGTGCTTGGCGTTGGATAGATTCTAGATGACCGCCATATAAGTCATCACCAGCTAGTGGATACCCTAGTTGAGATAAATGAACTCGGATCTGATGAGTGCGGCCTGTGTGCAATACGCATTGCACATGTGTAAAGTGATTATAAGCTAATAGAGAGCTGTTAGCTGGACAAATATTACTATTATTAACCGTATCTGCAGGGTTATTGTTACAATAGCTAATTTTACTTGTATGTTTACTAATTACTGCTATATCCGTACGAGCTGGCTTTCCTTGGTTTGTACAACAACGCTCAATGATGCTCCCTGGTTTACGTCCTATTGGCCAGTTAATGCTTATACGCATAGAAGGGAGATATCCTTCTACAATGGCGTCGTAGCTTTTATAAAAATGAGTGTGTTTTTTATCAAAAGCATGTTGGACTACCGATGTTTTAGCAATGATGACAATACCTGAGGTATCCTTATCTAATCGGTGTACGGGATGGAAATCATAATGCTGATTTGTTTCTTGGTAGTAATGAAGTACACCATTTGCCAGCGTATGATCTCGTACGGTAGAAGTAGGGTGCATAAGAATACCAGCCGCTTTATTAATGACTAAAATATATTCGTCCTCATATATGATATCTAAACTCATAGGGCTTAGGCTAAACTCTTGCTCTGGAGTTAACTTCATAACGAGATGATCGCCACCGTGAATGAGCGTATTCCAGGTAGCAAATTTACCATTAACTGTTATGATGCCTTCATTTCGTAAACGGCGTCTCATGCGCTGGGAGATATGCTGTTGTTTTATAATATGATTTATAGATTGTGTGTGTACATCAGAATCTACAATTAAGTCGATTATTGTTGCTGTTTTCATACGTATTATTATAGCAAATAAAATAAAAATGAAGAATTTTTCATAATTCGTTGTATTTGTGAAGGTCGATATAGTATAATTTGAATTGCTGAATTTTATACATTATTTATGTGTGAACTTTTTACTATAATACTGTGTGTTTAGTTCTAACAGTATATTTTATGAACTATATATGTATGTTAATGACTGTATGGTTATAGCTTATTCTATAAAAGGAGAGGTTTATGAATATTAACAAGAAATCTTTATTAGTTGCATGTGTGTTAGCGGCTATGTCTACAACAACTTTCGCGGCATCTACTACAACATCTACTAGTAGTACAACGGTAACAAACCACGATACACCAACATCGACTAGTACACGTGTAACCCGTGAGCAACATACAACAACTACATCAACTTCTACTGTGCGCACAGAAAGCTCTAGCTCCACTAAAAGCACTAAAGCTAGTGTAGGCGTAATGACTCCTCAAAAACTTGAAGAACGTAGTGCACTTTCTGGTTATATCGCGGCTGATGTATCAAGTGCATTAAACCCTTATCGTGATGCACCAAAATCTTTGAAATCTGGTAAAGGTACTACTTTCAAAAATGATGAAGTTCTTGAGCATGGTGTATTAGCATCTATGAAACAAGGAGGTAAATGGGGTATTATTCGTCCAGATGGTACTGTTGCTATTGAACCTAAGTACAAAGAAATTAAAGATGTTGATTATAAAACAGGCAATGTCTTAGCTCAAGTAGATAAGAAAACAGAAACTTGGGTTACACCTAAGGGTGTGGAAATCTCTGAAGAGGAAGCTTTAAAAGAACGTGTTAAACAAGAAGCAACTCAAGAGTATCCAAGCGATTCCTATGTAGAGTTTAAAGAAAAAGGAAAATACGGCTTTAAGACTACTGACGACAAAGTAGTGATTGCTCCACAATTCCGTCAAATTGTGACTGGTTTTAGCGAAGACCGTGCTTTTGTTAAGAATGCTAAAGGTAAAATCGTAGCTATTGATGGTACTGGTAAAGAATTATTTAATGCTCCTTCTAAAGAGGTATATGCATTCCGCAATGGTCTTGCTGAATATCGTCGCTCCGTAAGTGGGTTTAACTTAGGTGGTCTTGTAGGTGGCTTCATCGTGGGCGGTATCCTTGGAGGTGCACTTTTAGGTGGTCAACATTATCACGTAGGTGGTTTTGCCTATGATGGTGCAAAACGTGGCTATATTGATCGTTCTGGTAATATTGTAATCGATAGCAAAAAAGATAAAGTATGGCCTATCACAGCTTATGGTACAGTAATCAAAGATGCTGGTAACTTATACTTTGTGAACCGTAAAGGTGAAGTTGTTATTCAACCAGGCGATTACGATGCAGGTGAAATGGATAAATTAAATGGTCTATTAGCATTAAGAGACAATAAGACTGAGAAATGGGGCATTTTCGATGTATCAACAGGTAAGCAAGTGGTATCTTTTAAATATGATTCTATTTCCTTTGCAGGGACTGATCGTTTAGTAGTTGTGAAAGATCATGTTAAAAACCTTATCGATATGAATAGTGGTAAATCCTTGTACTCTGCTCAAACAGAAGCAACTATTGAACCGTTCAACAACGATACTGTAACATGGGTTCATACTGGTAAAGAGGGCTATACAATCATAGATAATAATGGTCATATTTTATTTAGAGATACCAACAAACTTATTGAAGATGCTAAGTCCTTTAATCATGGTTTTAGTTCTGTTAAGTCTAAAGGCAAATGGGGAATTATGAACTCCAAAGGCGAATGGCTTGTACAACCTACATATGATGCGGTAAACGTTTTATAATATAATTGGTTGTAGAATTCTTTTGAATTTGTATTGTCTTTAGTTTTGGCTTAATTATTATTGTTTAGTTATAGTTCTTAGCTATAAACTAAATACAACATAATATCGTTATACAGAGACTAGCAATGTACATGTATTATGTATGTTGCTAGTTTTTTATATTATTTGCCTTGTGTATTGTATTGCATAATCGTATTAGAGAACTTCCACTATACTTATAAAAGCTTCATTAATACATAGCTAACAATTATAATTAAGAAAATCGATTTACCTAGAAAATAAGCCTGTTTTAAGGTATAATTATAGAGATGTATTCCGTTTTGGTGTAGTTTTACACTTTCACTTGGAATATGAGGATGATGAAAGTAATGCTATGAACCTTATGCCCAACAGGTTCAGGTGTAGGAGGTATAAAATGGCTAAAGATTGTTCCTTTGACGTTGTGTCTGAAGTGGATATGCAGGAAGTAGATAATGCGGTAAACCAAGCAAAAAAAGAAATTGGTACGCGTTATGATTTCCGTGGCTCTAAAGCGGAAATTAGTCTTGAAGGCGACACTATCAAAATCATCGGTGATGATGAATACAAATTGAATGCCATTATCGATGTATTAAAAGGCAAGATGGTTAAACGTAACGTAGCGATTAAAAATCTTGATTACGGAAAAGTTGAACCAGCAGCAGGTGCAACAGTTCGTCAAATCATTACTATCAAAAAAGGCATTACAAAAGAAAATGCTAAAGAAGTAGTAAAAGCAATTAAAAACATGAAAATTAAGGTACAAGCATCTATCCAAGAGGATCAAGTGCGCGTATCTGGTAAGGATAAAGATGATTTGCAAGCAGTAATCCAAATGTTAAAACAATTGGATATCCCTGTAGAATTGCAATTCGTTAACTTCCGTTCTTAATACTATATGTCCATAGGATAGGTTAGTTAGACTCGTTTGAGTTTCTAATACTATCAGTGTAGGAGGCCTTATGAAAGTGGAGGACATGAAGGGTGGATATACCACAGGTTCATGTGCTACGGCAGGTATGAAAGCTGGTTTATTGGCCCTCTTAGATAAGAATATTGTGGACCAAGTGGTCATCGAAAACCCTCAAGGTCAATATATTGAGGTTCCTATTAAAGCGGTAGAGGTTATATCTGATATAGAGGCGAAGGTAACCGTCATGAAAGACGGCGGCGACGATCCTGATGTAACTCATGGTAATGATGTGGAAACGACAGTGACCCTTGATGATACTGGTGAACTGCGATTTCGAGCTGGCTTTGGTGTAGGTACTGTAACGAAACCAGGTCTTGCTATGCCGCCAGGAGAACCGGCTATCAATCCAGGGCCCCGGGCAATGATGAAAATAGTTTTTGAAGAACATTGTGTCCATGGTCAAGGTGTAACGGTAACCGTTAGTGTTCCTAATGGTAAGGTATTAGCCAAGAAAACATTAAATCATACACTTGGTATCGAAGGTGGCATTTCCATTATTGGTACCACCGGTATTGTTAAGCCTATGAGTGAAGAAGGGTTTAAGAACTCGTTAGTGCCACAGTTGAAAGTTATGAAGGCTAACGGATGTGAAACAGCTGTTCTCGTACCGGGGCGTATTGGTCAAGATCTTGCAGAGCAAGTATTGGGTATCCATAAGAACCAAATGGCAGAAACGAGTAACTTTATCGGATTTATGCTTGAAAAGGCTGTACAGATTGGATTTAAGCGAATCTTAATTATCGGTCATATCGGTAAGTTAATCAAACTAGCTAGTGGTAGCTTCCATACTCATAATCGCATGAGTGATGGCCGTATGGAAAGTATCGTGGCCTATGCTGCTTTAGAAGGAGCATCCCAAGAGGTGTGTGAAGAGTTATTTAATTGCCAAACCACAGAGTCTACATTTCCTATCTTGGAGCGAGAAGGATTGACTGGTGTATACCAACGAGTTGTAGATCGTGCATCTCTACGTAGTGAGCGCTATATTGCTAACGAAGCTGAGGTAGGGATCATCATTACGACCTTAAAAGGCGAGATTTTGGCAATGGATAAGCATGCAAAAGAGATAGGAGAACTTGAACATTGGCACATACCTTGTATATCGTAGGCATTGGTCCGGGAAACCCTGATTATGTGGTGCCTAGAGGCCTTACTTTAATTAAACATGCTACAGTATTGGTAGGCAGTGAACGGTCTTTAGAGGACTTTCAAGAGCCTGGACAAATTACATATCCTGTAACGGGTAAACTTAGTTTATTAGCCGAACAAATTGAGCAGGAGCTCAAGAGCCATGACGTGGTGGTCATGGTTAGTGGCGATACAGGCTACTATAGCTTATTGCCCTATTTAAAGAAAAAATTTACTGCTAACCCTATTGAGGTGGTGCCAGGCATTAGCTCTATGACCTTTGCTTTTGCCCGTCTTAATGAGGTATGGCATGATGCGGATTTAATGAGCTTTCACGGTCGTCAACCGGCGCCCGAAAAACTCGTATATGAAGCAGGTAAAAAGATGGGATTCTTGACGGATCCTGAATATAATCCAGCGCATATTGCGCGTATTTTAATAGATGCAGGTTGGCCAAAAGAAACGAGAGCAGCAGCCTTAGAGCGTTTGAGTTATGATGATGAAAAAATTGTAGACTCCACGCTAGAGGTGTTAACTGAGCTTGAAGGCTTTGGTCATTCTGTAATGGTGGTACTAGGATGAGACATTTTTTCGGAATTCCCGATGAGGAATTTATCCGCGGCGACGTGCCGATGACAAAATGCGAGATTCGCAAAGCCGTTATGAACGAGGCACGCATCGAGGAGGATAGCATTGTCCTTGATGTAGGCGCTGGTACGGGCTCTATTTCTATTGAAGCAGCCTTGGCGGCTCCTAAAGGGCATGTATATGCGATTGAGCGATTTGATAAAGGCATCGATCTTATCAATGAGAATATGAAGAAATTCAATGTTAATAATATGACTGTCATCAAGTCTAAAGCTCCTGAAGGCATGGAAGAATTGCCTGAGCTTGATGCGGTTATCATCGGTGGTAGCGCTGGTGGCATGACAGGCATCATGGACGAGGCGCAACGTCTGTTAAAAGTAGGTGGCCGTCTAGTTGTAACTGCTGTAACGATGGAAACTGGCTATACAATCCTTAAAGAGTTGAAAGGTCGTCCTTTCACGTATGAAGGTTACCAAATGTCCATCAGTCGTTACCGCAAGGCTGGTCCCTACCATTTGTTAGACCCATTGAGTCCAATTTTCATTGTATCTGCAACGCGTATCGCAGAAGGAGAGTAATATGGTTGACGTATATATTGTAGGCGCAGGCCCTGGGGATCCTGAGTTAATTACTCGCAAAGGGTATCGTTTAGTGCAAGAGGCAGATGTTGTAATTTATGCGGGTTCCTTGGTAAACCCTGCCATTTTAGAGGCTTGTAAACCAGGCTGTGAAATTCATAACAGTGCTACGATGAACCTTGATGAGGTGTTGGCTGTTATGAAAGCTGCCGTTGAGGCTGGTAAACGTGTAGTTCGCCTTCACACAGGTGACCCTGCTATTTACGGTGCTATTCAAGAGCAAATGGATGCATTGGCGGGCATGGGCATTTCTTATGAAGTCGTGCCGGGCGTAAGCTCTTTCCTTGCTACAGCAGCGGCATTGAAACAAGAATATACATTGCCAAATGTATCTCAAACAGTAATTATTACGCGTATGGAAGGCCGTACACCAATGCCTCCAAAGGAAAAATTGCGCATGTTAGCATCCCACGAAGCGACAATGTGTATTTTCCTTAGTGTTCAAATGTTAGATAAGGTTGTAGCTGAACTTATCGAGGGCGGTTATGACAAAACGACTCCAGTGGCTATCGTGGTAAAAGCTTCTTGGCCAGACCAACGCATTATCCGTGGCACATTGGAAACCATTGCGGATATTGTAGCGAAAGAAGGCGTATTGCGCCAAGCTATGATTGTAGTAAGCCATGTATTAGATAGTGAATACGAATTGTCTAAACTCTATGACAAAGGCTTCGCTCACATGTACCGCAGTGCTAAGGACTAGTATGATGAAAGAGCTAGAAACTGTTGTGCCTACGACAGAAGCTAAGAAGAATAGAACGGCTATTCTTTCTGTATCTGAACGAGGGGCCAAGCTGGGTCAACACATCAAGTCTTTGGTGGCACCTCATGCGGATTGCTTTGAAAAAGAAAACCGTCCCTCTGGTGGTGAGGCTATTTATTTTGATTCCCTCAAAAATCATATTGGACAGATTTTCAAGGATTACGACCAAGTATTATGCATTATGGCGCTTGGCATCGTAGTTCGCATGATTGCACCGTATATTGAGCATAAATCTAAGGATCCTGCGGTAGTCGTAATGGACGAAGTGGGGCACCATGTAATTAGTTTATTATCTGGTCACCTTGGGGGCGCCAACGAATGGACGCAGTCCATTTCGCTGGCCATCGATGCGGACCCTGTTATTACAACCGCAACGGATGTAAACGGATTGCCTGCGCCTGACGTGTTGGCGCGCCATGAGCATCTATTGGTAGATGATTTTCAAACCTTAATCAATGTGAACTCTGCCATCGTTGGGGGAGAGCGTATTGATTATTATATCGATGAAAGCTTACCGAATGCAGAGCAACTAGAACAAGCTGCGAAAGCTCATATTGGTGAATATGGCATGGTTCACGTTGTTTCTTTGGATCAACTTGAGTCTATTCCATGTAAAAATGAAAGCGCTGAAGAGGGTTCATCTCGCGTGGTTATTACAGACAAAGTAATTGACGAGTATGGTCATCAATTGATTTTGCGCCCTCGTACGTATACGATGGGCATTGGCTGTCGCCGAGACACACCAAAGGAATTGATTCTTGACGCCATACAACAGTCGCTAGCAGCACATAAGCTTTCACCAAAGAGCCTTGTAACGGCTGCATCGGTCATCGTAAAACAAGACGAAGTAGGCCTCTTAGAGGCTATGCAAATTATGGGGTGGCCTATCGTGTTCTATACACAAGACGAGATGGCACCACTCATTGAAGAAGAAAAATTAAAAGAATCTAATTTTGTAAAAGGAACTATAGGAGTAGGAAACGTATGCGAGACAACAGCATTACTAGCGGCCAAGAGCCGAACACTAATACAGCACAAAACAATTTATCCCAAAACAACGGTAGCCATTGCACAGGTAACATCAAAGTAATTGGCATTGGCCCTGGCGATGAAGAGTTCATGACACCTCAAGCGCGCGAAGCCATCTTAGCGGCTGACCGTGTTGTAGGTTATTTGACTTATCTTGACTTGATTAAAGACCTTATTGAAGGTAAAGAAACTGTAGGCACTGCCATGATGCAAGAAGTAGATCGTTGCCAACAAGCTGTTGATTTAGCAGTAGAAGGTCATCAAGTCGTAGTTGTATCCTCTGGTGACTCTGGCGTATACGGCATGGCTGGTCTTGTGTTGGAACTTGCTAATAAAGTACCAGCAGAAAAACGTCCTTCCGTAGATATCGTACCTGGCCTTAGTGCTGTAAACGTAGCAGCATCTGTATTGGGCGCACCTTTGATGCATGACTTTGCGGTCATTTCTCTTAGTGACTTGATGACTCCATGGGATTTAATTAAAAAACGTGCTGATCTTTGTGCACAAGGTGACATGGTTATCTCCTTGTACAACCCGCGCAGTAAAAAACGTGTTACTCACTTAGACGAAGTTCGTGAAATCGTTCTTAAATATCGCGATCCTAAAACACCTGTTGGTATCGTACAAAAAGCAGGTCGCCCAGGGCAACATATGGTAATTTCTGACCTTGAGAATTTCACAAACGAAGAAGTGGATATGCAAACACTTGTTATTATCGGCAATAGTCAAACCTATGTTGAAAATGGTCGCATGATTACTCCTCGAGGCTACAAATTATGATTTGGGTTATCGCTGGTACCTTAGATGGTCGTACCTTAGCGGTAGACATCCAAGAACGGACAGGTGAAGAGGTTCTCGTTACTGTTGTGAGTCAGTATGGGGCAGAACTTGCTGCCCATAAAGGCATCACTGTTCATACGGGCCGTCTTGATCAAGAGGCTATGCAAAATTTGATTAAGAAACACAACGTACGTTTATTAATCGATGCAAGCCATCCGTATGCTGCTATTGTTACGGCTACGGCTCAAGATGCAGCAAAAGCTGAAGGTATTCCTTTTGTTCGCTTTGAACGTAAAGAGGTACCATTACCAGATTATGATAAATTACATATCGTAGTGGATGAGGTAGAGGCCGCAAATTTAGCTGGCAAATTGGCAAAGGAAAATAACAAACATGTGTATTTGACCACAGGTAGTAAGACAATGCACATCTTTGCTAAATCTGATGCTTTACAAGATTGTGAAGTGTGGACACGTATTTTGCCGACTGCAGAGGTGTTACAAATGATGGAAGACCTCAACGTGAGTCCTAAGCGTATTGTTGCTGTCCAAGGTCCATTTTCTTATGATATGAACCGCATCATGTTCCACGATACACAGGCAAGCGTTGTAGTTATGAAAAACTCTGGCCTTGTAGGTGGTGCTGATACAAAATTACAAGCTGCTATGGATCTTGGTATCCATGTTATTGTTATCGATCGTCCACGTGTTAAACTTGAAAGTCACGTGGTATCATCAAATGATGAATTCTTTAAATTATGGGAGGACACTAATGGATTACGTTAAAAATCCTAAAGCTATTGAAGATAAAAGCATGGAAATCATTTATGATTATGTAAAGGATTTAGGCTTAACAGATGATGAAGTGCGCGTTGTATCTCGTACAGTACATGCGTCTGGTGATGTCGAATATGCTCAACTCGTAAAAATGAGCCCTGATGCTGTTCAAAAAGGTATTGAAGCATTGGATAATGGTGCAGACATTTATACAGATGTAGAAATGGTTCGCACAGGTATTTCTAAGCCAGCTCTTAAAATTCGCGGCAATGAAGTGCACTGCTTAATTAAAGACGAAAATGTAGCTAAAATGGCTAAAGAATTAGGTGTAACTCGTTCCATTGCGGCTATGCGTACCTTTGGTAAACAACTAGAAGGACAAATCGTTGCTATCGGTAATGCACCAACTGCATTGTATGAAGTGTTGCGCCTTGCTCTTGAAGAAGGCATTAAACCAGCTCTTATTATTGGTATCCCTGTAGGCTTTGTAGGTGCTGCAGAATCCAAAGACTATTTGATGGAAGTATCCCCAGTTCCTTACATCACTGTAAAAGGCAACAAAGGTGGTAGCCCAATCGCTGCTTCCGTATGTAATGCATTACTTTACACAGACGTAAAACGCAATGACATGCTCTTCGTAGAAGGCAAAGAATCTAAATAGTACAAAACCCGAATCGTGTTTTAGTAGTTTTGCGATTCGGGTTTTACTGTATATATTTTTCACAATAATTGTTAAACATAAATTAGATAAACACAGTAATTATGCTATATTAAATTTCTTATAATGTAGTATCTGTAAAATAGAGTTCATTTTATAAGAGACTTATATTACATTAGGTAGGTTTTGAGAGGGGGTTCATATGGCATCTAGTAATGAACGAAAATTATTTCGTGTATCAGTGATTTGTATCTTAATCATCGCCGTTATTATGAGCATGATTATATCTCTTATTTGGGGATCAACATCCGTATCATTAGCTGAGATTTGGCATACATTATGGTCTAGTGAGCTAACTGACACATCTTCACAAATTATTTGGAATATTCGATTGCCTCGCAATATTGTAGCTGCGTTAGTGGGGGCTTGTCTAGCTGTATCTGGTGCAATTTTGCAAGCAGTTATGAAAAATCCTCTAGCAGATCCACAGATTGTAGGGGTATCCTCTGGTGCAGGGCTGGCTGGTGTTATCATATTTATTTTATTCCCTGGGTATGATCATATAGTTCCGTTGGTAGCCTTTTTAGGTGCTATGGCTGCAGCACTCATGGTGTATGCATTAGCATGGAAAAATGGAGTGCGACCTAGTCGTATTATCTTAGCTGGTGTTGCGGTCGCAGCCTTTTTAGGCTCAGGTATTTCAGCACTACTTGTATTCTTCGGTGATCGTGTACAAGGGGCATTGCTTTGGATGGTAGGAGGACTCGCTGCACGCAGTTGGCCTCAGGTAGAAGTGCTGTTTCCATATGCTATAGTTGGCCTTATTTTTGCCTGTTTAGGAGCTAAACGACTTACCATTTTAAGTTTGGGTGATGAAACTGCAAAGGGATTAGGCCTTAAGGTGGAACAAACACGGTTTATTATGACTGCAGTGGCTGCTCTTTTAGCGGCTGGTGCTGTAAGTATAGCTGGGCTTATCGGATTTGTAGGTTTGGTTATTCCCCATATGTTACGTCTTATAATCGGTAATGACTATGCATATTTACTGCCTGGATCCGCATTATTAGGCGCCCTAGTTCTTGTTGTTAGTGATACAATAGGACGTGTTATGTGGAGCCCTATAGAGGTACCAGTGGGCATTATTATGGCATTCTTTGGAGCGCCGTTCTTCTTGTATCTATTGAGGAGGGATAACTAATGAATACCGCTATTGATGTAAAACAGTTATCCGTAACTCTTGGCAATCGTCATATTCTACATGACATTAATGTATCGGTTCCTATCGGTAAAATTACGACATTAATAGGGCCTAATGGCTGTGGTAAAAGTACGCTTTTACGATCTATGATCGGATATATTCATAGCCCTCATGAATGTATTACCATATTTGATAAACCGTTACAATCATATTCTCAAAACAATCTGGCACGGCAAATGGCATTTTTGCCACAAGTACCGAATATGCCAAAGGATATGACTGTAGAAGAATTGGTATATTGTGGACGGTATCCATACCAAACATGGTGGAAAAACACGGCTAAAGAAGATCGTGAGATTGTTGACTATGCGTTACATATCACGAAAACGAATCATTTGCGAGAACAATTAATCCCATCCCTATCTGGTGGTGAACGGCAACGCGTTTGGATTGCTATGGCGCTAGCACAGCAACCAAAATTATTAGTCTTAGACGAACCAACAACATATTTAGATATTAATCACCAATTAGAAATTATGGAGTTATTGAAACGATTAAATAAGGAACAAGATTTAACCGTTCTCATGGTACTTCACGAACTAACACAGGCGGTTCAATATTCACATTATATGGCTGTTATAAAAGAAGGCCATTTAGTAGCATCAGGAGAGACAAGTAAAATTATATCGGATGAGTTGTTTAGAGATGTATTCTCTGTAGATGTACAACTTGATACATTTGATAATAAAAAATATGTGCGCGTAATAGGATTAGTTGAGTAGCTTGATACTAATAGAAAAAGAGGGCATTCCCTATTTGGGGGATGCCCTCTTTCGCATGATACAATATGTTAGAATGTAACATTAATACCGTATGCTTCTTTAACTAAACGTGTCATAGCTTCAGGTGTTTGTAGTCCTGGGTTTAATAGGAATAGTTTAGATGGTAAGTATATTACGCGGTTATTTTGTACGGCTTTTAAATTAGCCCATGCAGGATTATCTGTCATAGCTTGTTTCATAGCTTTTGTAATTTCTTCTTCTTTACCCATTGTAACAACAAAGATAATATCAGGGTTATCTGCAGTCAATGTTTCAAGAGAGTAAGGGACAGTTTTATCCTTGGTTGTACCTTCTAAGTGGGAGGCAACAACGTTTGTCATGCCTAGTTCTTTTACCATAGATGCAGTAACTGCTTCATCAGTTTCGGCAGTTACACCTTTTCCTGTGGCACGTAATACGGCAACACGTGCAGGCTGTTGATTCTTAACAGCATCTTTTACCTTGGTAATATTGCTTTCATAGGTATTAATAACAGATTTAGCCTTATCTTGATGATTGGTTAACTCGCCAAGGAATGTTAACATTGGTACATTATCTTTAATACCATCGTAATCAAAAAGTACGGTTGGAATATTATTAGCTTGTAATTGGGATTCATATTTTTTATGTTGATTTACTAAACCCAATACTACATCTGGCTTCAAGCCTAATAGTTGTTCCATGTTGATATTTGCAGTTTGACCAAGAGCGGGTAGAGCTTCTAATTCTGGGGCTAATTTATCCGTTGTATTGGCACGGCTAATGGCTTTACCATCGACAGCATAAAGCATAGATAAAACAGAATTAGATAATACAGCAATTTTTTGTGGATCCTTTGGTACAGTATAGGTTTGACCATTAAAGGTCAACTCCTTCGTAGTAGCAGAAGAGCTGGATGTGGATTTACCACACCCAGCTATTGCTAGTACAACCATGACCAAAGTGAGACTACAAAGTAGTAGTTTTTTCATGATGTACTCCTATGTACGTTATATAACGATACTAGTTAAATTATAAATTGATTATTTTTGTAATGCGTCCCAAGATTCGTTAGCACGTTCAACGAATAAGTTACGGATGTTAGGATTTTCACCTAAGCCATGAAGGTAAGTATCTACTTTGAAGCCTTCTTTTTCAAGGATGGATTTATGGGAATCTGGTTCATTACCAGCCATGTCATTGTTTGCATGGTCGCCTGCAACCATCATGAATGGCATCAATGTAACGTGCTTAATACCATGTAATTTTAATTGAGGGATAACTTGTTCAAGATTTGGAGTACCTTCTACTGTGTAGACGAATACATTTTTCATACCAAGAGTATGGATGCGGTCTTGAATTACAGAATAGTAAGCATTGGAAGGATCTGGAGTACCATGAGCCATGATAAGAAGACCGTCTTCTTTGCCTAATTTAGGGAATTGAGATTGAACAGCTTTTAATGTTTCAATAACTTGGTCAGTTTGGTTTTCTTGACCCATCCAGTACATAAGAGATGTACCAAGTGTCATTTTTTTGAAATTATCTTTGTACAAATTATATACTGCTGCATCGTAGTTGTATTCCATACCAGGAATTACATCAAGGGATGCTAATGCAACGCGAGTGTAACCGTCTTTTTTTAGTTCAGCCAATGCTTCTTCAGGAGTTGGGTATGTAATACCTTCTTTTTGTTGGATACGATCACGAATAATATGGCTTGTGAAAGCTGTAATTACTTTTGTGTTTGGATGAGCTGCTTTAATAGCATCTACAGTTGCATCGATTGTTTTCGCACGAGTATCTTTATAAGTTGTACCAAAGCTCATAACAACCATAGCATCTTTGTTTGGCAAGTTTTGTAAAGCTTCAGTATTGTGTGTACGAACACCGATTGCAGAAGCTTCTTTTAATGCTGGAGTAGGGTCTTTTACTTCAGGATTTAATTGGTATGCAGCATTAGATACAACAGGTGCACCAAAGGATACTGCAAGACCTAGAATAGCGGATGCTAAAGCTAATTGTTTTTTCATTTCTATACTCCTAATTTATAACTATAACTACACTAATATGCAATCATTCACATAGTTCTAATATAATGAGAACTATGGATTTATCGCATATATATAACTTTAAATCAATCGTAGCAGAGGGGCTAAGGAGTGTCAATAAACCCTATACCCCTAGAAGTATAGAAAAAATAAGAAAGTATTAATAAATTAATGTGATGAATATAGTATGATAGTACATTTTATAATTATATTCTTGTTGGTTATAAGGGTATGAATATGTGAATATATAAGTGATTTTATTTGATCTTTATTTAGGCATATTTTGATGGGGCCCCATAACATTACTACAAATATATTAAAAATGATGCCCTATACTTGTTTGCTCCTCGTTCCTGATGTCGCTACACAAGTACAGGTCATCATTTTTATTACTGTAGTTATGTAGGCGTCCCATCAAAATATGATATATAATAAATATAAATATAAAATTTTAGTAAAATAAAATTATCATATAAAAGAGAGAAGGACTATGTTTGTTTTTTTTTTGAGAGAGAACAAATTCTTTTAAAACAGAATGTATACGATCTACTACATAATACTAGGATAGGTAGAAAAGCTTTTTTACTTATTGTTTGGTAAGAGATCTTGGCAATTTGTAAAAGACCTATAGGTTCATATTCTATGAAATAGGAAATAGATTATGATATATGATTTATTAATTTTAGGCATTAGTATATGGTTATTATATGATATTTTTCTTATGTATAAAGCAAAGAATAAATCACAAGTCCTAATAGAGTTTATATTGCTTGCTGTATTAATTGCTGGATACTTAATAAATAAACTGTATGAAACTAACTATTTTGTATCAGATACATATTTTTATTTAGGTATGGTATTAGCGGTTATTATATATTGTTGTATATTATGGTTACATAGGTATAAATATATAAATACTGACGACGAGAGAAAAAAGAAAAATATAATTAATTCAATTCTAACAATTCATGCAATCATATTTTTATATGGATTAGTGATAGTTTGGATAGTATTCTTTTAGATTTTAATATGATTCTTAATTAAAACATGGTGTTGGACTCCTTTGAGTTTAACACCATTGGTAGATATGTTTGAGAATATTGTAAATGGAGGATGGATACCATTGAGTAAATCAGATTTTCAAAATAATTTTACTAAATATAAAGGGTAGATTATGCATCTTAAAATAAATATCCCTAATGACTGTAATTTATTCAAAGCTAATATACGAGCATTAGGAGATTCTAATATTTTTAGAAATAGACGTTTAAATATTATAACAGCAATAACATATTATGCTGCGATAGTATTTATATTCTTAATGACAATGGCTTTAGGTTTTTATGTTAACCCTAGATTATATAGCGTCTTTTTTTATGGGATTGATATGATAACTAATATATTGTTTTTAGTTGTATTGGGATATCGATGTCAAGATTATGGGATTCATAGATATATAGGTATTCTATGTGTTGTTATAATTAGTTCCATTATTACGTTATATTGTGGTGGTGATTTTTTTGTAAGCCCTAGTAATTATATTTTAGCGGTATCAGATACAACTATTTCTCTTAATAAACCCTTTTTTTTCGTAGTAATGAATAGAATGATTTTTTTATTACTTTTAATTCCTGGAAGTCAAAAGAATTCGTATGGTGATAGACCTGCATCTGGATTTTGGGATGGCTCTTATTTAGTAATGGATCCTTTAAATATTAAAATTATAAAGATTAAGATTAGAAAATTATGGAATAATTTAATTGGTAAAAAGGACTATGATGATACATTAAGGTCTGGTAATGCTGTAAAAGAGCAAAAGTTTGAGTTTATGGAAGTTCTCCAAAAAATTCTCATTAAAGATATTTTTAATTTTGAGGGCCGATCTTCTAGAGATGAACTGATGATATTTACTATGCTATTTTCTGTGCTATCAATGTTATTAAGTTATATAAATATATCTGATATATTGAATAGTTATGTTGTTAATATTTTTATAATTGACGTCTTAGTCGCTATTATTATATTAGTACCTTATATAAGTTTACTTGTTCGTCGTCTTCATGATAGTGGAAATAGTGGTTTTTGGCTTTTCTTTATGGTAGTTCCTATTGTAAACGTATATGTTTTATATATGCTATTTTTTAAGCCAACCTATAATGATGAGACAATCAAATGCTGAAATTGATTTTTTATTTATTTTTAGAGAAAATTGATAGGTTGGTATGTTTGAGAATATTGTAATTGGTCTCTTTGGCTTATTAATGGTGAATTATCTCGTCATATTTGAAGTATATTTTAATTATTATTCTTTGTGTTGCTTGTGTCTTTGATCTATGGCGTCATAATCGTTCAGGCAAAATCACAGCTGGCGATAAGAGAATGTATGATACCTTTATAGGTCGAATTAAGTTCATTGTTATGTTTTTACTTGTTTTATGTGGTGTTGCATCGGTTATACATTATTTTGGTTAATTTTGATATTTTTTCTCATTGACTTCTATAGATTAATCTTGTACTATTATTACATAGTAGTTGATAACAGTTTTCAATTGTGAAAATTGTATCATGTATGAGCGATATGGAGGTCACATATGAAAGGCATAATTATTGCATCCTTTGGATCAATTTATCAAGATGCTGTGGAGAAATCCATCGGCAGTATAGAGAAAAAAGTACGTTCCATGTATAGCGATATGGAGGTACGCCGTGTATTCTTGTCTGATGCATTAGTAGAAAAGTGGAATGAGAAATATGATGAAAAGATTTCTTCTTTCACAGAGGCTATGCAGGATTTTGCTCGCATGGGCATCGACGAGGTATACATTCAACCTATTACATTGGTGGCAGATCAGTGCTACCAACAAATGCGCAAACAAGCATTAAAGTTTTTACATAGCAATGAATATGGTTTTAGCCAGGTAAATATCGGTAAACCATTGCTTACCTCTTTAGGTGTAAAAAATTATGCCGATGATTATGAAGCAACATTAGAAAGCATTGTTCGTCACGTTAATACAAAAGCACTTAATAAATCTGTTGTGCTCATGGCGAATGGCCAAAATCAATTAGAGTTCAGTACATTGCAATTAAAGGCGATGTATGGTGCAGCACCAAACATAGTAGTATTTACTACAAATGGCTTCCCTACTTTTAAACAAGCTCTTACTTTCTTGGATCGTATGGGGCATAAAGATTTATTAGTTGTACCATTGGCTCTCATAGGTTCTACACATTTAATGGACTATCTTGGCGGTGAACGCTCCGATTCCATTTATGCTTTACTCGCTGAGGAAGGCTACAATGTTGACATCTGGAATGAAGGGCTTGGGGAAAACCCACATGTACAAGATTTATTCTTGAAACATTTAGGTCAAGCTATCCGCATGTCTGATCGGAAGCGGCCCATGCCTAGAGAATCTGTAAAACCTGTTATGACAAATTCTCGCTTGGAAGCGCAAGGTTTGATTTCTTGATATTTGTTATTACATAATTAGACATACAACACTCCACTCTTTCACATTAATAAAAATCCTCCTTGTTGGATATCCAATGAGGAGGATTTTTACTTTTACCATGAAAGATAAGAATAATTTCCATTTTATACGTACCATGGTATGCCCCTAGAGAATGGTCTATGGTATGATTAAGATACATTATTAGTTAATATAAGGAGACATTCATGAAACAAGCTATCTTAGTTGTTGCCTTTGGGTCCACTGTGGACAGTGCTCGTGTACATAATATCGATTCTGTAGTAGAACATATTCGTAAATCGTATCCGGATTATACTGTAGAATTAGCTTTTTCGTCTCGTATCATCGTTAAGCGCTTACGTGAGCGTGGTATTGAGATTCCTACTGAACAAGGGGCGTTAGAGAAACTGATTCAAGAAGGTTATACACATGTATATGTGCAGCCACTTCATTTCACCGGTGGTGAAGAGTTCGATAAATTAAAAAATAATATCCTTGCTCATGAAGGTGAAGGACAACTCGAAGTGTTGCGTGTAGGTAGACCTCTCGTATACTACATGGGACAAGAAGAGCATCCAGATGATTACCAAATTTTGATTGACCGTTTCATTAAATCTCTTAATATTTCCAAAGATGATGGTTTGTTATTGGTTGGTCATGGAGGTCTTGGTTCTGGCAATTCTTCATATGGTAATTTACAGTTTAAGCTAATCCGTAATGGACTTACGAATGTGCGTATTGCTGTACTTGAAAACGCACCATATGTGTCAGATGTAGCAATGCCTTGGGAATGGCTTGATGGTAAACGCCCAAAAACAATTTATGTACATCCTTTATTATTGGTACTCGGGGATCATGCACAAAATGATTTATTTGGTGACGAAGAGGATAGCATAGTGAATGAACTCGCTGGAGCAGGATATGAGGTTAAACCAATTCATAGTGCTCTAGGTGAATATGAAGCGATTCATGATATTTTCCGTCAACATGTGCAAGATTGTATCGACGATTTGTATGGCAAACGTAGCCCACATCGTCCTGCAATACCAAATATTAAATAGTATCTTTGTATATATTGTATAAATTGGTTATAATAAAAGATATTGCAATTATAAATAGAGTGTGACTATAAGAATAGGAGATACCCATGAAAGGTAAATTATATGGTATTGGCGTAGGCCCTGGCGATTCTGAATTAATGACTGTGAAAGCTGCTCGCATCGTAGGAGAAGCAGATATTATTATCACACCTAAAACAGAAAAGAAAGATGGTTCCGTAGCCCTTGATATCGCATCCCCATATATCCAAGAACATACAGAAATCGTTCCCGTAGTATTCCCAATGGTGTTGGATGATTCTACGCAAGAGGAAGGCTGGCAAGAGGCTAAACGCGTTATCTTGTCTTATTTGGATGAAGGTAAAAGTGTTGTATTCTTAACATTAGGTGATCCTATGTTCTACAGCACATATATGTATGTATACCGTTTGATTGAAAACACAGGGCATGAAATTGAAACAATTCCTGGCGTTACTGCATTCTGTGCTATCGGATCTCACCTTGGCTATCCAATCGTAGAGAAGGAAGAGGTATTGGCCATCGTTCCAGCTACAGCGCCTAAAGAAAAAATCGATGCTGTATTGGCTGTTGCAGATGATGCAGTTATTATGAAGGTATATAAAAACTTTGATGAAGTACAAGAAACCTTGATTAAACATAATATGGCAGATGATGCGGTTATGATTAGCCGTGTAGGTTTGCCTGATGAGCAAGTATTCGTAGGTTTAGATAATATGCCAAAAGATACTAAACTCAACTACTTATCTACAATTCTTGCAAAACGCAAGGATCGTTAACAAACACATCGTATTACGAGGTAATATCTATGAACACAGTACAGATTCCACGTGTTGTCATTGCTGGTACCAACTCTGGTGTTGGTAAAACAACTATCGTAGCGGGTTTATTGGCCGCTTATGCAAATGGTGGACGTACGGTGCAATCTTTTAAAGTGGGCCCGGATTATATTGATCCGGGCTTTCATAAAATTGCATCCGGCCGTGACAGCTATAATTTAGATACGTGGCTTGTGCCACCTCACAAGTTGACTCCTTTCTTTGCTACAATGGCACATGATGTAGACCTTGCCATTATTGAAGGTGTTATGGGCCTTTACGATGGTGGTCGAGAAGGCGTTAGTTCTACGGCTCAAATTGCTAAACAGTTAAATGCACCGGTGGTGCTTGTTATTGATTGTAAGGCTATGGGTGAAAGTGCAGCAGCTATTGCTAAAGGGTTCCGTGACTATGACCCAGAGGTAAACTTTGGTGGTGTCATTTTGAACCGCTTAGGCTCTGCTAATCATGAGCGTATGGTTCGTGAAGGGATGGATAAAATTGGTGTACCTGTTATTGGTGCCATTTATCGTGATGATCGTATGCATTCTCCAGAGCGTCATTTAGGACTTACACCAGTTACTGAAATCGATCCAACAGAGGCGATTAATACGATTCGAGAAGCTGTTGAGAAGATGGTAAATCTCGATGCACTATTGGAAATTGCTACCAATGCACCAACTATCGAACTACCAGATGCTATAGATGTTAAATCCATTGAAAAACGTGTGAAAATCGGTGTAGCTTATGATGAGGCATTCTCTTTTTATTATCCAGCTAGTCTTGCTGCGTTAGAGGAAAAAGGGGCTGAGCTTGTTTACTTTAGTCCGCTTAATGATTCGGTAATTCCCGATGTAGACGGACTTGTATTTGGGGGTGGCTTTCCAGAAATGTTTTTATTCCAGTTATCTAGCAATGAGTCTATGAAGGAATCTATCCGCCAAGCTAATGCACAAGGTATGCCTATTTATGCCGAATGTGGTGGCCTTATGTATCTTTGTGAAAGCATTCATGACTTTGAAGGCTCTGTATATAAAACTGTAGGTATTGTACCTGCCAATTGTGTGATGCAACAAAAGCTTCAAAAGGTGGGGTATGTTACAGCAACTGCAAAGAGAGATACTTTATTAGGCGCTATGAATACAGCTATTCGTGGTCATGAGTTCCATTTCTCTACAATGGAGCCAACTATAGATGACTTCCCATGGGCTTTTCATTTAGAAGGAGGCCGTAAACCTCAATCGTATGACGGCGGCTATGCAACAAAAAATGTATTAGCTTCTTACTTACATTTGAACTTTGCTGGCTCTGATGAAGGGGCACAACATTTTGTTGATACATGTGCTGCTTATAAAGCCCAAAAGTAATAGATGTATAAATGTATTTAATAGGTTTATATGACTATGTGTTATCACAATTACATTCTGTGGGACAGTTCGTATTAAAGGAGCTATTATGGAAGAACGTGGATTAATTCTAGTTAATACAGGGAATGGTAAAGGTAAAACAACAGCGGCATTAGGCGTTGTTTTACGTGCTGTCGGACAAGGTTTCAAGGTTCTTATATTACAATTTATTAAGAGCGGCAATGGCTATGGTGAATTGGCAGGTCTCGCTAAACTAGGTGATCAAGTTGAAATTCGCTCTATGGGAAAAGGCTTTATTTACTATAAACGGGATGAAGTAGGGGAAGCTGAGCTTGCTCGCCACAAAGAAGCAGCACAAGCCGCTTGGCGTACATTAGTAGAGGAAGTAAACTCCGATAAATGGGATCTAATTGTTATGGATGAAATAAATAATGCCATTAATTATGAGCTTATCGATGTGCATTCTGTAGTGGAAATGCTTAACAATAAGCCAAAAAGGCTTCATGTTGTTTTGACGGGGCGTTATGCTAAACCTGAAATCATTGATATGGCGGATACTGTAACAGAAATGAAGGTAGTAAAGCATGCTTATGAAAAGGGCATAAAAGCTGCTAAAGGAATAGAATTTTGATTTAATTCAAAAAAATCGAAAAAAATCGAAAAAGAACTTGCTAAAACTATATCGAAAATGTATAATATAGTCATAAGCACAGAGGTGCTCAATATTCTTGACATTAAGTATGTATATAAGACTAACCAGGAGGTTAACTATGGCTGTACATGATTACATTAAATCTGGCGATTTCGCTACTGAAAAACACGTTCCTGTTATCGAAACAGTTGACACTGTAAAAGCAGGTGAAACATTCCACGTTACTTTATCCGTAGGTAAAGACATTGCACATCCAAACACTGTAGAACATCACATTGATTGGATTAAATTGTACTTCGTAGCTGAGGGCACTCAATTACCATTCGAAGTTGGCGCTATCGAGTTCAACGTTCATGGTGACGGTGCAACTGCAAACGAAGGTCCTGTAGCAGCAGTTTCTGAAGGTACTTTAGCAGTAGCTTTGAAAAAATCCGGTAAATTGATTGCTGTTTCCTACTGCAATATCCATGGCTTGTGGGAATCCGAAAAAGATATCGTAGTTGCTTAATTAACTAAAACAACTAATAAAGACCAGCCCTAGGGCTGGTCTTTTTGTATATCTATGTGTTCACATAGTTTAATAATGAGGCAAAGTTAAACTTTTAATAGTAGATATTTAATGGCATTATGGCTAATACATGTTAGGATTGTTTAATGCATATTCATAATATTATAGACATATTATTTGATTTTTAATGTCCGCATAAAAAGGAGTTTTGTATCACTCCAGTGGATTAATTGCTATACATCCCTTTACAGTGCTATTTGTTTGTGGTAAAGTATATGCATATTGATATTTAGTAAACATAGTTAAATGAGGGATTATTGTGGCCTTAATCGTTAAAAAATTTGGTGGTAGTTCCGTAGCTACACCAGAAAAAATATTTAATATTGTTGATCGCGTTCTTCGTGAGAAGCAAGCTGACGATAAAATCGTTCTTGTTGTATCTGCTATGGGTGATACAACTGATGACTTGGTGGCCTTAGCTAAACAAGTTACATCCAAGCCGTATGGTCGCGAAATGGACCGCTTGTTGTCTACCGGTGAACAAGTAACAATTGCATTGATGGCAATGGCTTTTAACGAACGTGGTCAGGAATCTGTATCCTTAACAGGTGATCAAGCAGGTATTACAAGTAGTGATACGTTTAATAAAGGTCGCATTTTGGGCGTTGATCCTAATCGTGTGTTTGAAGCTTTGGATGAAGGTAAAATTGTAGTAGTTGCTGGTTTCCAAGGTATAACTGAATATGGTGATATGGTGACATTAGGCCGTGGTGGCTCTGATACAACAGCTGTTGCATTGGCAGGTGCTATGAAAGCGGATGTATGTGAGATTTTTACGGATGTAGACGGCGTATATTCTACAGATCCTCGCGTGGCGAAGGAAGCTTTCAAATTAGAAGAAGTAACGTATGGCGAAATGCTTGAAATGGCACGCCTTGGTGCCGGTGTAATGCAACCGCGTGCCGTAGAAATGGGTTTCCGTTATGGTGTACCTATTCATGTACGTTCTACATTTAGTGATAAACCAGGTACTATTATTCGGGAGGATTATACTGTGGAAGCAAATAAACACGTAATTACTGGCGTAGCTGATGATACAAATACAGCAAAAGTAGCCCTTGTAGGCGTTGAAAATAAACCAGGCGTTGCAGCGACTGTATTCAAAGCATTAGCTGCCAGAAACGTTGACGTAGATATGATTGTTCAATCTATCCGTTCCGTAGGAGAACCAAAAACTGATCTTATCTTTACAGTAGCTATGGATGATGTGGTATTAGCTCGAGAAGTATTAGAAGAATTACAAAAAGCAGTAGATATTGAAGCTGTTAATATTGATGAAAAAATGGCTAAAGTTTCCATTATTGGTGCAGGTATGTTAGGACAACCTGGTGTAGCTGCGCAAATGTTTGATATCTTGAGCCAAGAAGGTATCAATATTGAAATCATTTCTACTTCTGAAATTAGTATTTCTTGCCTTGTTGCTGAAGATCGCGTAAAAGATGCTGTTCGTGTAATTCATAATGGCTTATTGTTAGATCAACGAGGTTAATCACTGCATGGATAGTCTACGTAGTTTTATGGATGAAATGCTCAATGACCAAGGTCGTAAGGAAGGTTTCATTAGCGATCTACTAGGAAATCTAAAAAATCAGCCTATTCCAACATTGGAACAAGCTCAAACTGGTTACACAACAATGAGTAATTTACATGGTATCTTCTATGATTACGATAAGTCTGAGGTTACTATTACTTACAAGGTTGTACCAGATATGTATCAACCATATACATTGAGTTTTATACAATTCGAAGCCGTGTTAGAAGGCTTATTAACCTTGCGTCGCAATCAAAAGTGGCAGATGCAACATAATAAATAATATGAACCCCATGGGAATACTTGCCTATGGGGTTTTATAATTCGATAATTATTCTTAACATCTATATATAGAGTCATCGATATGATATAATAAATTATTCAGAGAGAAATCATTATATTAGTATAGAAAGAAGGGACAGCATGGAAATAAATAAGGTTTATTCTGGCTTTCGCCTTGACCGTATTGAGCGCATTGATGAGATCAATGGTACCGCTTATGAAATGAAACATGAAAAGTCTGGTGCACGTTTAATTTATATTGATTCGCCAGATTCTAATAAAGTATTCAATATCGCTTTTAGAACAACACCACATAATAGTACTGGTGTAGCACATATTATGGAACATTCCGTTTTATGTGGTTCTCGTAAGTTTCCTTTAAAAGAGCCATTTGTTGAGCTTGTTAAGGGGTCTTTAAACACGTTCTTAAACGCTATGACCTACCCTGATAAAACAATGTATCCTGTAGCCAGCAAGAATGATAAAGACTTCCACAACTTGATGGACGTATATCTTGATGCTGTATTCTATCCACGCGTTCGTGAAGATGCGGAAATCGTGATGCAAGAAGGTTGGCATTATGAGTTAGATAGTGCGGACGATGAACTTACCTATAAAGGCGTTGTCTTCAATGAGATGAAGGGTGTTTATTCCTCTCCGGATTCCGTTTTAGAGCGCCAAATGATGCGTGAACTTTTCCCAGACACCACTTATGGTGTTGATTCTGGTGGAGATCCTGACCATATTACAGACTTAACTTATAAAGAGTTCCAAGAGTTCTATCGAGTTCATTATCATCCGTCCAATAGTTATATCTTCCTTTATGGTGATATGAATATTGAAGAGCAATTGGCATTCTTGAATGATGAGTACTTAAGTCATTTTGATGCTATTGAGGTTAATACAGAGGTTGGTATACAAACGCCATTTACGGAAGGTAAAGTGGTAAGTTATCCATATAGCGTAGGTTCTGAAGAGCCAACAGACAACCGAACTTTACATTCCTTTGCCTATGTGTTACCTGATGTAACTCCTGAGCATAGCTTGGCTTTTGAGGTATTAACACATGCATTGTTGACATCTCCTGCGGCTCCTCTTAAACAGGCTTTGGTGAAAGCCGGTATCGGCTCTGATGTGAGTGGTTATTATCTTGATAGCATTCGTCAACCTTTGTGGACCGTGCAAGCAACTGGTTCTAATCTCGATAAACAAGCTGACTTGCAGCGTATTGTGGAATCTACATTGCAAGAACTTTGTGATAACGGTTTAGATAAAGAATTATTAGAAGCTTCCTTGAATAGCATTGAGTTTGCTCTTCGTGAAAGCGACTTTGGTGGTCGCCCAATTGGTCTTGCTTATGTTATCCGTATGATGGATAATTGGCTATATGACAATGACCCACTTGAGTTATTACACTACGAAGAAGCATTAGTGAATATTCGCAAGGGCTTATCCGGTACGTACTTTGAAGATTTAATTCGTCAATCTATCTTAAATAACAATCATAAAGTGCTTGTTTCTATTTATCCTGAACGTGGTCTTCAAGAGCGCAAGGATGCAGAGGTTAAAGAATATTTAGCTTCTGTAAAAGCTAAGATGACTCCAGAAGAAATCGAAGCGATTGTAGAGCAAACAAAACGACTTAAACTTCGTCAAGAGGCTCCAGATAGCGACGAAGCATTAGCGTCGATTCCATTGCTTGAATTATCAGATTTAAATCCTAATATTGAAGAAGTAGAACGTCGTGAAAGTAAAATTGGCAATACTACAGTACATTTTGTACCTACTTTCACAAAAGGCATCAACTATGTAGGTCTTTACTTTAATTTAAGTTGTCTTACAGAAGATGAGTTGTTCTATGCCGATATTCTAAGTGATATTATCGGTCGTATCAACACATCTGAACGTGGCTATGAAGCATTGGCGAAAGATATCAATATGAATCTTGGTGGTTTAAGCTCAGATATTACGGCTATTAGCAAAGATGGTAAGCGTGATGAATTTACGCCTCTCATGATTGTTCGAGCTAAAGCCTTGCATTCTAAATTACCTGACTTATGCCGTTTGATTAACGAAGTAGTACAAAAAGCAGATTATAGTGACCATAGACGCTTGACCGAACTTGTTCAAGAAAGCAAAGCTATTTGGGATAATGAAGCGTTTCGTCGTGGCAACTCCATTGTAAGTCAACGTGTTATGGCACAAGTATCTGCAGTTGGTAAATTTAGAGATAATGGTAACTTCGGTTACTATCAAAAGATTAGCGAATTGGCTTCTAATCCTGCGGCATTACCATTATTGCCGGAAAAATTAGCTGATGTGGCTCGTAAGATTTTTCGTGCTAATAATGTGGATATCATGTTCGTTGGTGAAGAAGGAGAATTAGAAGCCTTTGAAAATCTTATGAAACCATTGATTGAAACCTGGGATACTACTGACTTAAGTAATGATACATTAAAAATTACACGTTTGTCTGGTAATGATGGTATCGTTACAGCTGGTAAGGTTCAATACGTAGCTCAAGGTGGTAACTTTATAGACCATGGGTATAAACACGTAGGCCCAATGAGTGTATTGGAAACGATTTTACGTTATGAGTATCTTTGGATTCGTATTCGTGTACAAGGCGGTGCTTACGGTGCCTTTGCAAACTTCTATGACGATGGTAATATGATTTTCTGTAGCTATCGCGATCCAAACTTGGTAGAAACATTAAATGTATATAAAGAATTACCTCAATACCTTCGTGAGTTTGCGTTGACTGATCGTGAGATGCGTAAATATATTATCGGTACTATGAGCTCCTTGGACTTGCCTATGACTCCTGCGTTGCGTGGTCCACGTGCGATGGGGATGTATTTTAGCGGTGCTAAACTAGAGGATAAGGTAGAGTTTCGTAAACAAGTTATCGCTTGTAAGCCAGAGGATATCGTTGCTTTAGCAGATGTGGTTGAACCAGTGTTGAAGGACAATCACATTTGTACAATGGGGAACGAACAAAAAATTAAAGACGCTGGTAAGGTATTCGATAACATTATTTCTCTAGGATAATCGTTTTATATTATTTATAGTGGCATATTCTGTGTAAGTTTACGGGATATGCCACTTGTTTTGTACTGTAGGAGGGCATCATGAAAGGTCGATTTGCTCCAAGCCCCACAGGATATATCCATCTCGGAAATGTATGGATAGCCCTCTTATCTTATATTTCTACGAAGCAACAAAAAGGGCAGTATGTTGTGCGAATGGAGGATATAGACATCCAACGCTCTAAACGTGAGTTAGGGGAAGCTCTATTAGATGATTTAGAGTGGCTAGGATTTGAATGGGATGAAGGACCTCGCGTTGGTGGCTCAGAATCAACATATTGGCAAAGTGAACGACAAGCATTTTATGGAGATATATTAGAACATCTTGCATCAGAAAAACTAATTTATCCTTGCTTTTGTAATCGCACGAGACTGCATTCTATTGCTTCGGCGCCCCATGTAGGAGAGGTAGTACATCGATATGATGGCCGTTGCCGTCATCTAGAGGATAAATTGATAAAAGAGTTTATGATGTCTAAGGAGCCATCTTTGCGTTTAGCCGTTAATTCCTGTGATATAGATTTCGTAGATTGTTGGCAAGGCTTTCAACATATTCATTTGGAAGGTGAATTAGATGATTATGTATTGCGTCGTGGTGACGGTATGTATGCCTATAATTTAGCTGTTGTACTGGATGATATTGCTATGGGGATAACGGAGGTCATTCGTGGAGACGATTTACTAGAGACTACAGGGCAGCAAATATATTTATATAGAACATTACAAACCAGTTTCAAATCTAAAAATATACAACTACCTTCTTATGGGCATGCTCCATTATTAATTGATTCTGAAGGGCATAGATTATCTAAGCGACAAAAGAGTATTACTATTCGTGAATTACGTGAAAATCAATGGTCTCCTAATAGGATTTTAGGTGAGCTGGCTATTGTAGGGGGGTTAGTTGAAGCTCATACATTAAGTCGTAGAGAAATCAGTTTATCTGAATTAATTGAGATTGATTTAAATGTACCTAGTCTTAGTCAGAAAACGATTGAGATACAAATTAAAGAATAGAGTAATAAAATAGTATTGATTTATGTTATAGGATGTTTGCTAAAAGAGAATAATTCTTCAACTATATAATTCGATATAATATATTGACAATATTCGATATTTATTTATAATAGTATATAAGAGGTGGTCGAAATGACAATTCAACAAGCTTTAGATCAAAAAGTATGGGCCGTTATTGGAGCTACCCATAAAACCGAGAAGTTCGGTTATAAGATTTATAAATGTCTTAAAGATCACGGATATGAAGTATATCCAGTCAATCCTAATATTGCAGAAATAGATGGAGACACTTGTTACTCTAGTCTTTCTGCACTTCCCGTTGTGCCTGCTGTGGTAGATTTTGTTGTACCAGAAGTAGCGGGGTTAGCTGCACTTGATGAATGCAAAGAACTTGGCATTTCTGTTGTGTGGTTGCAACCGGGGGCGGATAAACCATCTGTTGTTGAAAAAGCACATGCTTTAGATCTGCATGTCATTCAAGATTGTGTATTAGTTCAATTACCGTAGGAGGGTACAATGAGCGAATTAAAAGATTTAAAAACTGCTGAATATCAAGATTTAGTAAACCAAGGTGGTGTTACTGTTGTTGACTTCTGGGCTCCATGGTGCGGTTATTGCGTACGTATGATGCCAATCATTGAAGAAATTGCAGGTGAGCTTGAAGGTAAAGCTAACTTTGTAAAAGTAAACGCTGATGAAGAACCAGAATTAGCACGTAACTTACAAGTTGAAGTATTGCCTACATTCGTTATTCTAAAAGATGGTGAAGTAGTAGACCGTAAAATTGGTTTCTTGCCTAAAGGCGATCTTCAAGCGGCTATCGAATCTAAATTCTGATACTATAATTAAAATTATATAAATAGAGGAAAACCTCATCAATGTATGTGTTGTACATTGATGAGGTTTTTTTGCTTTTTTAATATAGACCTAAATATATTTAACGTTTATGCGTTACTAAACATAATATATTGAATTGCTAAACATAATACATCTAAAAGTGGGGTTTATGTCCATTTAAGGAGTGACATTACGCAATTGTGGTGGAGAGTGGTTTAAATTGTTTATTTTTTAATATTTAATCGAACATATGTATTGTAGAAAAGAGGAGAAAAATAGAGATTAAACAAGAAAAATATAAAAAAGTGGGATAAAAATGGATTTTTTGTTGTGAAAGGTGGGGAATTGTGGTAGAATTTACCATATAGTGGTGGATAAGAAATAGTAAAGGCGGTGATACATATGTTCATGGGCGAATATAATCACACCATTGATACAAAAGGGCGGATGATTATACCTGCTAAAATACGTGAACAACTAGGCGATTTGTGCATCGTTACAAAAGGCCTAGATAACTGCTTGGCTATTTACACCGAAGAGGCATGGAAAAAAATTTCTACTGCTTTACAATCACAATCCTCCACTAAAGCTAGCGTGCGTGCTTTAAAACGTTTTGTTTTTGGTAGTGCCGCTGAACTTGAATATGATAAACAAGGTCGTGTCCTCATTCCTGTACCATTACGTGAATATGCAAGCCTTGATAAACAGGCTGTTATTGTAGGTGCTGGAGACCACGTTGAAATTTGGAGCCGTGAAAAATACGATTTCTATGATGAGCAAGTGGCTGAAAGTATGGAAGAATTAGTTGAAGGGCTTGAAGGGATTATGTTATAGGAGGCTATGATGGAATTTAATCATACTAGCGTACTCTTACGTGAAACGGTGGACTCCGTCGTAACTAATCCAAAAGGCATTTATGTGGACTGTACCCTTGGTGGGGCAGGACATGCTCATGCAGTGGGCGAGATGCTAGATCCAGAAGGCATGATTATAGGTTTAGATCAAGATGAAGATGCTTTGAGTGTAGCTCGACAGCGTTTATCTGATTTGAAATGTCAGGTGTTAACGATACCTACAAACTTTTCTAACTTAAAAGAAGCCCTCCAAAATGCGGGCATTTATGAAGTCGATGGTTTTATATTTGATCTTGGTGTATCCAGCTATCAACTAGATACTCCTGAACGAGGTTTTTCATATATGAATGATGGACCTCTTGATATGCGAATGGATAAAGATGCACCTCTCACGGCAGAGGAAATTGTCAATGAATATGACAGTGAACAATTACTGCAAATTATCCGCGATTATGGGGAAGAACGATGGGCTAAACGAATTGTCGAGTTTATTGTTGAAGCACGTCAAGAAAAAAGAATTACTACTACTGGTGAGTTAGTTAGAATTATTAAGAATGCAATACCTGCAAAGGCGCGACAAGATGGACCTCATCCGGCAAAACGGACGTTTCAGGCCATACGTATTGAAGTAAATAGAGAATTAGCAATTTTGCATGATAGTTTTGTAGATGCTGTATTGATGTTAAAACCAAAGGGAAAGATTGGAGTTATTACATTCCACTCCTTGGAAGATCGAATTACAAAGCAAACTTTTAAAGAGTTAAGTACTGCATGTATATGTCCTCCACAATTGCCTGTGTGTGTTTGTAATCACAAGGCAGTTGTAAAGGCAAAGAATAAGGCTATAGAGCCAAGTATAGGGGAGATTGAAGTTAATCCGAGAGCTAGAAGCGCTAAATTGCGCGTAGCAGTAAAGTTGTAGATTTGGAAGGGGTTAAGTGTTATGTTAGCGAGAAAGGCTGTTGTGGGCCAAGTAAAAGGTGATATGTTGGTCATTGCACAAGGGAGAAGACGTAGTGCAAACGTAGCTTTAGATTTAAGCCCTATGATGTGGCAAGTTGTATATGGTATTGCTGCATTAGTTGCATGCTTACTTATCATGATGGTTATGAATGCATACAGTACAAAGTTGGGCTATGAGGTAGTTAAAACACAGCAAGCTGTAGTACAATTAACAAAAGATAACGATGCATTGGACGTTGAAGTGGCTTCCTTGAAGTCTCCTGTACGTATCCAACAAATCGCAGAAGAACAACTAGGAATGGTTTTGCCTGATTCTTTTGTTTATAGCACAAAAAGCGCTGTTACTGAACGTAATGTACAAGAGAAACAGCAAATTATAGACTAGCAGGCGAAGCAGCTCGTATTGGGCTGCTTTCCTTTGCGTGTAAAGGAGATTGTATATGAAACACTTACAAGATATAGTAAAAACCTTACATGCACCGCATGTAGAAGGTAATACAGCTGTTGAAATTTTAGATGTAACCGCTGATTCTCGTGCTGTAAAAGCAGGTAGTTTATTTATTGCTTTAGATGGTGCTACTGTCGATGGACATGACTATGTTAATAAAGCTGTTGAGGCTGGGGCAGTAGCCGTATTAGTATCTAAACCTGTTGAGATAAGTAGTGACGTTTGTGTTATCACTGTTGAAGATACACGTGCGGCTATGATGGCCTGTGTGCCATACTTTTTTGATTATCCAGCCAATTCCATGCGCATGATTGGTGTCACTGGTACTAATGGTAAAACGACTACAACTCATATGATTCGTCATATTTTGAAAGCTCAAGGTCATAAGGTCGGTGTGATTGGTACTGTTCATATCATGATTGGTGATACATCATATCCGATTCATAATACGACTCCTGACGTAGTGGATTTACAACATATTTTGCATCAAATGGTAGAAGAGGGTGTTACACATTGTGTAATGGAAGTATCTTCTCATGCGTTGGCTTTAGGACGCGTATCTGGTGTTGAGTATGATACGGCTGTATTCACAAATCTTACACAAGATCATTTAGATTTTCACAAAACATTTGAGAATTACTTGGCAGCTAAATGTAAACTATTTGAACAAGTTAGCAAATCAAACCAAATAAAATCTGGTAAAGGTGCTGTTATCAATATTGATGATACCTATGGGCATCGGGTTGTTGAAAAAACTACAGCCCCTATCATTACCTATAGTATTGATGGTAGCGGCACATTGAATGCTCATGACGTAGATATGACGCCAAAGTCTAGCTGTTATACTGTATCTTATGATGGTCATGATTATACAGTTGCAATGAATACGACTGGCTTGTTTAATGTGTATAATACATTAGCAGCTATTGGTGCCTGCCTATTAGAAGGTATTTCCATGGAAGACATCGATAAAGCGTTGAAAACATTTAGAGCTGTACCTGGTCGTTTTGAATTGATTGAAGAAGGTCAACCATTTGCTGTTGTTGTAGACTATGCACATACACCAGATGGGTTAGAAAATATTTTACAAACAGCAAAGGCTATTCAAGAAAATCGTATTATTGTAGTCTTTGGCTGTGGCGGTGACCGAGATGCAACGAAACGTCCTATTATGGGACGCATTGCGGCACAATACGGTGATGTTGTGTATGTTACATCTGATAATCCACGTACAGAGGATCCTGTACAAATTGTTAAAGATGTGGAAGTCGGCGTTAAAGACGGCCTTCGAGAAGGAACTCACTATGAAGTTATCGTTGATCGTCGAGAAGCGATTCAACATGCAATACAACATGCAAAACCTGGGGATATTGTACTCATTGCAGGTAAGGGGCATGAGGATTACCAAATCTTAAAGGATAAAACGATTCATTTTGATGATCGTGAAGAGGCGCGAGCAGCCCTCAAGGAGATCTAATATGGCAGAATTTACATTGTCTCAAGTACTGGAAGCCACACAGGGGACGAGTGCACATACCGACAATATTAAGTTTTTAGATGTATCTACTGATACAAGAACTATTGAATCAGGCTTTTTATTTGTAGCCTTAAAAGGTGATACCTTTGATGGCCATGATTTTATCAATGCGGCTATCGAAAAAGGTGCTACAGGGGCTATCGTTGAAAAAGGACGTTCTGTAGAAGGTATTGCTTGCATCGAGGTAGACAATACTTTGGTAGCATATCAAAACTTAGCACGATATCATCGTCGCCGCTTTGATATTCCTGTAGTTGCTATTACTGGTTCCTCTGGTAAGACAACAACAAAAGAAATGGTGGCAGCCGTACTTGGCACAGAATTTAATGTATTAAAAACTGAGAAAAATTTTAATAATGAAATTGGCTTGCCAAAAACCTTGTTACGTTTGACCGCTGAGCATGAAGCCTGTGTTGTTGAAATGGGTATGCGTGGGCTCGGACAAATCGAAGAACTGGCCTTGATTGCAGAACCAACGATGGGGATTATTACTAATGTTGGTACTAGTCATATCGAGCTTTTAGGTTCTCGCGAAGCCATTGCTGAAGCGAAAGGTGAGTTGATTCGTTGCTTGCCTGAAAATAGTGTGGCTATCCTTAATGAAGATGATCCATATGTAAAAGCTATGGATCGTTTAGCTAAGGGTAAAACAATTACCTATGGTATTGAACGGAATGCTACTTGTATTGGTAGCCATCTGCGCTATAAAAAAGACGGTATTAAGTTCACTTGTAAGTGTTATGATGAAGTTTTTGATATCTTTTTGCCTATGATTGGTGAACACAATGTATATGATGCATTGGCGGCTATCGTTGCAGGTCGAGTGCTAGGCATTAAATCTAACACAATTCGCAAAGGTTTGAGTGAGTTTAGTGGAACTCCAATGCGTCAAGAAATCGTCCCATTTGAAGATATTGTTATCTTAAATGATGCTTATAATGCAAACCCGTCATCCATGGCAGAAGCTATTAAAGCACTTGGTCAATTAGAAGGTAAGCGTAAAATTGCGATGCTAGGCGATATGCTCGAGCTCGGCGACTTCTCTGAAGAAGCACATCGTGAAATCGGTCATTTGCTTGCTGAAGAGGGTTATAGTGTTGTATTCACCTTTGGTGATGCTGCTGCCTTCATTGCAAAGGAATCAAAAAAAGCAGGTTTAACTACATTCCGTTGTAACAGCCATTTAGAAATGGCCAACGCATATAGTGATATTCGTGAAAAAGGGGATGTTATTCTTGTGAAAGGTTCCCGTGGTTTACGAATGGAGCGCGTTGTTGAAGAATTAAAGGATCGAGAATAATAGGTAACGGCTAGTTATATCTAGCCGTCCTATTTATTAATAAGTAGAGGATTCATATGATAAATCACATTCTATTAGCCTTCGTAGCGACTTTCATCATTACGGTAGTGCTAGGTAAAATTGCTATTCCTATGTTGCGTTCTTTGCACGCACAACAAAGTATTCGTGAAGAAGGCCCTGAAAGTCATCAAGCAAAAGCCGGTACGCCAACAATGGGTGGTGCTTTCATGATGGTGGCCCTTATTATTGGCGTGGCATTGTTTGCACCATGGAATGTGGGCACAGGAATGTTATTATTTTTAACACTGGGTCATTGTTTATTAGGTTTTTTTGATGATTTTGTAAAAGCTGTAAAAAAACGCAATCTTGGTTTAACAGCGAAGCAAAAATTACTTGGACAATTTATATTGGCTGCCGTATTCTGTTATTGCATTACTGAGATTATGGTTGTTCCTACCACATTATGGATTCCTGTTGTAGATACACAATTACAATTGGGATGGGGTTATTATGTATTGGCATTTTTGATTATTGTAGGAGCTACAAATGCAGTAAATTTAACAGATGGTCTTGATGGTCTTGCTGGTGGTACATCAGCAGTGGCGGCGATAGCATTCTCTGTTATTGGTTTGATGGCTGCATCGATGACAAATTCTATTGGTGCTGAAAGTGTTGCGTACTTCGGCGCTATAATAGCAGCTGTATGTCTTGGCTTTTTGGTATATAATGTGAACCCTGCAAAAGTATTCATGGGGGATACAGGCTCTTTGGCATTAGGTGGTGCTTTTGCAGCAATGGCTATTTTAACTAAAACAGAATTGCTACTTGTGGTGATTGGTGGCATTTTTGTTATGGAAGCATTATCTGTTATTATTCAAGTTATTTCTTTCAAAACACGTGGTGTGCGTGTATTTAAGATGAGTCCTATTCATCACCATTTTGAACTTTCCGGATGGGCAGAACAAACAGTTGTTAATCGTTTCTGGTTTGGTGGCGCTGTTTTAGCCATTATTGGTGTACTTTTAGCGACTATAACTTTATAAGATAATACTTAACGGAAGTTGTAAATAATGGTATGCTTATTAGATAGGATACATTAATTTTATAAATAATTTAGGTGATATAGATGGAATATGGAGATAAACATATACTTGTTCTTGGCGCTGGAGCTAGCGGTATAGGTGCCTCTTGGGTATTAGCCCAAGTGGGTGCGCATGTTGTGTTAAATGATTATAAGCCTATGACACTGCCTACGGCTGAGGAGAAACGACTCGTTGCGGCAGGGGTAAATATTATTACAGGGCGTCAAGATGAATCCTTGCTAGATGGCGTGGATCGTATCGTTATTTCTCCAGGTATTTCTTTAGACATTCCGATTGTAAAAGCAGCACAGGCCCGTGGTATTGACGTGGTCAGCGAAGTAGAATTAGCTTATGAAGTATCTAAATCACCTATCGTAGCTGTTACTGGTACAAATGGTAAGACTACGACAACAACCTTATTAACTAAAGTACTAGAAGGCTCTGGAAAACCAGTCCACGTCGGTGGAAATATTGGTGATTCTCTTAGTGAAGTGGCGTATTCTATGCCTGCAGACGGTTTTTTAGTAGCTGAATTATCTAGTTATCAATTAGAGACAATCAAGCATTTTAGGCCTATTGGGGCTATTATGCTCAATATTACTCCAGATCACTTAGCTCGTCATAAGACGATGGAAAACTATATTGCTGCGAAGGAACGCATCTTTGAAAATCAATTAAGTACAGATTATTTAGTGTTGAATATAGATGATCCCGTTGTAGCTGATATGGAACATCGTGCGCCTAGTCATATTCTAAAAATTAGTCAAAAAAAAGCCGTAGAGAATGGCGCTTATTATGCTGATGGGCAATGTTATATTGCTAAAGATGGGGTAGCAAAATTTGTTATTGGAAATGAAGATATTCATATTCCAGGCAGTCATAATATTGAAAACATATTGACCGTTATTGCTTTATCTCATGCATTGGGCGTACCTGTAGAAACAATTCATCGTATTATTAGTGAGTTCCATGGCGTTGAACATCGTTTAGAACGCGTTAAGACGATTGATAGTATTACATTTTATAATGATTCTAAAGCGACTAATGTAGATTCTGTGGTTAAAGCATTAGAATCCTTTGATCAACAAGTTATTCTATTAGCTGGTGGTCATGATAAAATGACGCCTTTAGAAGACTTCATGGAGTTAGTTAAGGAGAAGACTAAAGCTGTTATTTTCATGGGGGAAGCAGCAGATCGTTTTGAGACGGCTGCAAAAGAGGCTGGTGTGAAGCCGATTTATCGTGCTTTATCCATGAAAGAAGCCGTAGAACAAGGCTATAAATTGGCAGAGACTGGCGATATTGTGCTATTATCTCCGGCTTGCTCAAGCTTTGATTGGTACAGCTGTTTTGAAGAGCGTGGAGATGACTTTAAACGTTGTGTTCATATGTTGCAAGAGGGAGGACACCATTAATGAAACGTGTTATTATTTCAGGTGGTGGCACTGGTGGACATATATATCCAGCAATAACTATATATAAGGAAATTATGAAACAAAATCCTGATGCAAAGGTGTTATATGTTGGTACCAAGCAAGGTCTCGAGGCTACATTAGTTCCTAAAGAGGGGATAGAGTTTACTACGATTCCTGTGCAAGGCTTGCAGCGTCAATTATCGTTAGGTACATTAGTTACATTAGGTAAAACTGCTTTAGGCATTGTAAAAGCTAATGCCATAGTTTGTAAGTTTAAACCTGATGTGGTTATTGGTACTGGTGGTTATGTATGTGGGCCTGTTCTCTTGGCTGCAGCATTACATAATATTCCTACTATAATTCAAGAACAGAATGTCATAGCAGGCATTACTAATAAAATTCTGAGTCGTTTTGTTGATGTGGTAGCCCTAGGCTATAAGGATGCAGAAGCATCGTTTTCTAAAGCAAAGCGCGTAGTCTATACAGGGAATCCTGTTCGTCCAGATGTGCTAGTTGATTCGAGAACAGCGGGACGTAACTATTTCAATTTAAGTGATGATACCTTTACAGTACTCATAGCTGGAGGTTCTCGAGGGGCGAGAACTATTAACAATGCTATGATAGATGTACATAAACACTTCCAAGGTGTGAAAGGTATTAAATTAATCCATATTACGGGAAACGGAGAATATGAATCTGTTTTATCCCAATTGGGTATTACCGATGGGGATGGTTTAGGTAGTTCATCTTTGATTTTGCCGTATTTACATGATATGCCAAAAGCACTAGCAGCAGCCGATTTAGCAGTATTTAGATCTGGTGCTATAGGTCTTGCAGAATTAGCAGTTCGCGGTATTCCATCCGTATTGATACCGTATCCATACGCAGCGGAAGATCATCAAACCTATAATGCACGTATCTTTGTACAAGAAGGGGCGGCGCATATGATTGTAGATAAAATGTTGAGTGCTCACGATTTAATAGGGGAAATCGAGATGTTTATGGCCAACCGTGATTTGTTGGCACAAATGGGAGACCGAGCATTGCAATTGGGGAAACCGAATGCGGCTCATGATATTGCAAAATTAGCTTTATCTATTGCAAAGTAACAAGGAGAGGTTTTATGTTAGACGGTATTCACAAAATTCACCTTATCGGTATTGGTGGATCTGGTATGCGTGCGATAGCGAATATTTTGATTCAAAAAGGTTATGATGTATCTGGTTCAGATATTGCTGAATCTGCAGTGATTTCTAAGTTTAGAGATATGGGTGCCACGGTGCATATCGGTCATAATAAAGAATATGTAAATGGTGTTGATGCTATAGTTCGTTCTACAGCGATTCGTGAAGACAATCCTGAAATTGTTGCTGCTAAAGAGCAAGGGATTACCATTTTACATCGTTCTGATATTGTAAAGGCTGTATTAGATGTAACAGATGGTATCGCAGTAGCTGGTGCGCATGGTAAAACATCTACAACTTCAATGATTGGACAAATTTTAGTGGAGGCTAATGCGGACCCTACGGTAATTATCGGTGGCGAAGTAGATTATCTCAAAGGTAGCAGTTGCCTTGGGAAAGGCCATTTTTCAGTTGTGGAAGCGGATGAGAGCGATGGTTCATTTTTAAAATTGCATCCACATACTATCGTTATAACTAATATTGAAGATGATCATATGGATCATTATAAGACTATGGATAACTTGTTAAACGCTTTCTGTGAGTTCGTCGAAACGTTACCAGAAGCGGGCAAGGCTATCGTATGTGGTGATAATGAAAATATTCGTTATGTTATGAGCCACGTAAAGCGTACTTTTATTACGTATGGGTTAGAGGATAATAATGATTATGTAGCAAAAAATATTCATTATGTGGACTCTTCCTTGGTATATGATGTATATCATAAAGGCATTAATATAAGCCGCATCAGCTTGCGCGTGCCAGGAGAGCATAATGTATTAAACTCATTGGCAGCCTTTATTGTGGCTCATGAATGTTGCGGTGTAGAGAATCGCTTTATTACAAAAGCGTTAGGTAAATTTATCGGTGCAAAACGACGCTTTGAAACAAAAGGTCATGTTGGTGGAGTCTGGGTTGTCGATGATTATGCACATCATCCAACAGAAATTAAAGCGACCTTAAGAGCAGCAAAAGAGCTTGAAAAACATCGCGTTATTTGTGTGTTTCAACCGCATCGGTATACACGTACAAGCTTGTTGAAAGATGAATTTGCTACGGCTTTTACAAGTGCTGATGAAATATATATGACAGATATTTACAGTTCTGGTGAAGATCCGATTGCAGGTATCGATGGACGTACTATTCCTGACGCTGTTGAAGCTGCTACACATAAGGTTGTACATTATGTACCATCTGTTGATGATATACCGGCTGTATTGGCAAAAATTGTGCGACCTAATGATCTAGTTATCACAATGGGTGCCGGTTCTATTAATCAATATGGACCTAAATTATTAGCTATATTGGAGGAAGGCTTACAATGAAAGATAGAAAAATAATCGTATTGATGGGTGGCCCTTCCAAAGAGGCTGAAGTATCTCGCCGTACTGGCGCTGCTATTGCGGAAGCACTCGAAAGTAAAGGGTTTAATGCCCAAACATTAGAACTTAATCCTCGTACTGTTTTAAAAGACATTGAATCCTTAGGTGGAGAGATTGTATTTAATGCAATTCACGGTCGTTATGGTGAAGATGGTGCATTACAAGGCTTACTTGAAATGGCAGAAATTCCATATACTGGATCGGGCATCATGGCTCATGCGGTAGGAATGAATAAAAAAGTAAGCAAAGATGTTTTCAAAGGGGCTAATATTCCAACAGCTACTTCTGAATCCTTTAATGGTAATTTAGAATCTGCAGAAGCTATTATAGGACATATTCGCAAACAATTTACGATTCCTGTAGTGGTGAAATCTGCTACTCAAGGCTCTAGTATTGGCGTTACCATCGTTCGTGATGAGGCACAATTGGAGGCTGCTGTTACAGAAGCGCTAAAATATGATCCGATTCTTGTAGTAGAACAATTTCTTGATGGTCGCGAATTTACAGTATCCGTTCTTGACGGAAAGGCATTGTCAGTAATTGAAATACGTCCACATTCTGGGGAGTATGACTATACCAGTAAATATACTGTAGGTGCTACAGAATATTTAGTACCTGCGCCTATTAGTGAAGAAATGACTGCTGAGATGCAACGCATAGGGGAACTTGTGTATCGTGAAGTACAAGGCAGTGGGGTTATTCGTGTTGATATTATGACAGATCATGCAGATAATATGTATGTTTTAGAATACAATACTGTGCCAGGTATGACGGCAACGTCTTTAGTACCAAAGGCAGCTAAAGAAATGGGAATTGACTTTCCAACATTATGTGAAAAGATTCTATTAACAGCTAGTATAGGGAAATTTTAAGGGCTGAATAGAACATAAGGAGTTATCTATGGATGATAAGCAATACCATCCATCCAACTCTGGGGAGATGCAGTCTTCTACACCTGTTCATGATGAACGGGCTGTATTTAGAAAACGAGTGTTAAAAATCGGTGGTGCAGTTACTCTCGTGTTGGTGGGATTGTTTACACTACCTATTCCTTTTGGATCCTTAAAAATTATAGGATCGGATAAGGTAACTGTACAAGATGTAATGGTAGCAGGGGATATTCATGAACCTGTAAATATATTGCAAATTAGTACAGAGAAATTAAAAACTAGATTGGCGAAAGACTTACGGGTTGAAGAGGCCCAAATTAGTTATCAATTGCCATTTACAATGGTTGTACGTGTCATAGAACGCAAGGCTGTTGCAGTTGTACCAGCTCAGTTTGGTTATTTAACACTTGACAGTAAAGGTCAAGTGATTGCATCAGAGCCTGCAATACAAGATACGTCGGTACCAATGATATCAGGCGTTAAGGCGGGAAATATTTTGTTAGGTGATACCGTTGTGGATAAGCCCATTTTGGCGGCTCTTGAATACTTGAACTCTCTTGATGAGAGCACCTTCAAGAATATTGCAGAAGTCAATATAGGAGATCCTGATGCGATAATGGCTTATACCGTATCGGGGGTGCAAATTAGATTAGGGGATAGTAAAGATTTACCTAAAAAAGCCGAGTTAACTCAGTCCATGTTACAAGATATTAAGACAACACATAGCAATGTACAATATATAGATGTTAATGTTTCATCGCCATATATAAAAACTGATGTAATACCGGAAGTTAAAAAGCATCAGCCTGGAACAAAGAATACAGAAGATTCATCTACTAAGAAGGATGATAAAAAACAAGATAAGCAAGGTCATGTTGAAGATAAAAGGTAGATGATTGTCGTGAGACACGAACGGTGGGCAATAGCCTTAGTCAGTTGTATATTGGGTTTCATGGTTGTCACCCAATATAAGATGACTCAAGATAATATAGAAGAAAATATCCGTTTACAACGAGCTGGTGATTTAGCTGTACAATTGCGAGAGGCCCAAAGTGAACGTGATGCATTGTTAAAACAAATAGAAGAGCTTAAACAGTCTGGTGCTACTGGCAATGTTAAAGCAGACGAACAGTTGATGATGAAAGCTGCGTTAACTAATGTTAAAGGTACGGGTGTTAGTGTATTAATCGAGGATAGCTTAAAACCAATTCAAAGTGGTGAGAATCCTAATTTATATGTAATTCATGATGAAGATATTTTACGTATTGTTAATGAATTGCGAGCTGGTGGGGCTGAGGCGATAGCTATCAATGATCAACGTCTCATAGGGACTTCTGAAATACGATGCTCTGGCCCGACTATTACTGTAAATGGTAAGGTTTTTGGGGCGCCTTTTACAGTTAAAGCGATTGGTGATCCAAAAACATTAAATTCTGCGCTCACCATGCGAGGCGGTGTGGTAGATTCCTTGAAACACTGGGGCATAAAGGTAACCATAAAGGAAGAAAATGAATTAGCTATTCCAGCTTTTACAGGAACCTTCAGAGAAGAGCATATAAAGCCTAATGAAACAGGAGGTAAAGAATGAATATTTATATCTTTGCCATTGTTGGTCTAATTGTAGGTACTACATTAGGGTGGCTTTCACCATTTCATATACCTATAAGTTATGCAAATTACACATCAGTCGCTGTTCTGGCTGCACTAGATGCTGTATTTGGTGGTAGCCGAGCTGCATTGGAACGAACCTTTGATCTTAGTAATTTTGTGCTTGGGTTCTTTTCAAATGTTGTGTTAGCTGTTATTCTTGTATATGTAGGTGACCTCATAGGAATTAACCTATATTACGTAGCTCTTATTGGCTTTGGATTGCATGTATTTATTAATGTAGGCGCTATACGAAAGATTATTATAACTAAGCGATTCTAATAAATCACATTCTATATAGTGGAAAGTTTTTAAATTTTAGTGTAAAATAAATGTAATTGTTATAAGATTGTCAGTATATAAATCGATACATTGGGACGTATATTGATACGATAGATAACGATAAGAGGAGGAAGTTCAATGTCTGATTTTGCAAATATTAAAGTTATCGGTGTTGGTGGCGGCGGTAATAACGCTGTTAATCGCATGGTAGATAGCGATCTTAAAGGTGTTCAATTTTTATCCGCTAATACTGAAAGCCAAGTGCTTGAATTATCTAAAGCGGATGTAACGATTCAAATCGGCGAGAAGGTTACAAAAGGTCTTGGTGCAGGTGCAAATCCACAAATCGGTGAAGAGGCTGCTCAAGAAAGTCGCGAAGAAATTATAAAAGCTCTTGAAGGTGCTGATATGGTATTCGTAACTGCTGGTATGGGTGGTGGTACTGGTACAGGTGCTGCTCCTATTGTTGCAGAATGTGCTAAAGAAATCGGTGCATTGACAGTCGGCGTCGTTACTAAACCGTTCGCTTTTGAAGGTAAACGCCGTCGTGCACAAGCGGAAAAAGGCATTGAATTCTTGACTCAAAAAGTAGATACTATTATCGTTATTCCTAATGATAAATTGTTGCAAGTTGTAGATAAAAAATGTTCCTTAAGTGATGCATTCCGTACAGCTGATGATGTACTTCGCCAAGGTATCAAGGGCATTTCAGACTTGATTCAAGTTCCTGGCTTGATCAATCTTGATTTTGCAGATGTTAAAACTATCATGACTGAACAAGGCGAAGCATTGATGGGGATTGGCGTTGGCGAAGGTGAAAACCGCGCTGCTGACGCAGCTAAAATGGCTATTAATAGCCCATTGTTGGAAACCTCTATCGATGGTGCAAAAGGCATCTTACTCAATATTTCTGGTAGTGCAAACTTAAGCTTGTTTGAAATTAATGAAGCTGCGGAAATTATTTCTGAAGCGGCGGATCCTGATGCAAATATTATCTTCGGTTCCGTTATCGATGAAAGCTTAGGCGATACAGTTCAAATTACTGTTGTGGCAACTGGTTTTAATTCAAATACTAAGAATGTACCTGAATTCGGTAAAACAACAACTACATCCCGTCCGGCATCCACTACAAATACTAACAGTGGTATCCCTGATATCCCTGTATTCATGAAACGCTAATTTATAGATTGTATAATTACTATACCTATCGATTAGTAACTTATTAAGACATACCGTTGGTATGTGTATAGGAGGTAAAAATGAAGAAATTAGTATTATTAACTTTAGCAGCTACAGTTGTAGCCGGTAGTGCATTTGCTGCAGCTCCTGTAACGAAAATTAGTGATGGATCCACTAAGGTACAAGCTGATTATGCTTTTAAACAACACGTATCTAACGGTGGCGGCAATAGCAATGATGGTTTCGGTGTTTCTTTACAACACGACCTTTCCAATAAAGCCGCATTACAATACTCTTACGATAAATTAAATGCAAAAAATGGTGATATTAAAGATCATCAATTAGCATTGGTTTATAAAGTACATCCAAATGTAAATTTATATGGTGCAGGTACTGCGATTCGTACAAATGATACTGAACTTGGTTTCCAAGCTGGTGTTATCGGTCATGTACCTTTGACTAATAAAGTAAACGGCTTTGCTAAGGCTGGTTGGGGTAATGATATTAAGCAAACTTATCAAGTAGGTGCTCAATATGAAGTACGCCCTAATGTAGATTTGAATGTATACTATGGCTATGATAAATATAGTGTAGATAGCAATGATAAAACTGCAAAAGGTTTACACGCTGGTGTAGGCTATTCCTTCTAAGGATGATGATGACCACTCTTTTGAGTGGTCTTTTTTTTATATATTTACTGTTTTATTGTATATTTCTTAATTATTTTTCCTAAATAAGGTACTTAATATATTCTATATATATTTAATAAGTGTTGAGTTACTAATAGTTAGTTAAATCTTCTATGTATACAATATATTTACTGAATATACGTTGTATATTTAAATTAGTTTAGGTATGATAAATATGTAATATTCATTTCAGATAGGATGGTGCTAGTTATGACAAGTGTTGCTGCAAAGCATGCAAAAGGAAAAAAATTAAAAGACGTGATCTTCGTAACTGCTGGTCAAGCTCAAGCTGATGCTAAAGAAAATGGCCGTGAGAATGTTGTAAATGGTACGTTGGGTGCTATTCATGATGAAGAGGGAAACTTAGTTTTTCTTAAGACCGTTAAAGAAGAATATTTGAGTCTTTCGGATTCTGAACATGTTGGTTATGCACCAATTGCGGGTATTCCAGATTTTTTGTGTGCTGCTGAAAAAGAATGTTTTGGAAATTTCCGTCCAGAAGGTCATATTCGTAGCATTGCTACCGCAGGTGGCACTGGTGGCATTCATCATTTGATTCATAACTATACGGAGCCTGGCGATGAAGTATTAACAGCGGATTGGTACTGGGGTGCATACCGTGTTATTTGTAGCGATACTGGACGTACACTAGTTACGTATTCCTTATTTGATGAACATAATAACTTTAATCATGAAGCATTCCAAAATCGTGTAAACGAATTGGCGGCTAAACAAACAAATGTGGTTGTTATCTTTAATACACCTGGTAATAACCCAACCGGCTACTCTATTGAGGATAAAGATTGGGATTCTATCCTTAATTTCCTGAAGGATTTAGTTGCTATTGGTCGAAATAATGTGATTATTGGTATTGATGTAGCATATCTTGATTACTCTGGTGAAAAAGATGAGGTACGTGCGTTCTTCAATAAATTTAGTCATTTACCAAAAGAAATTCTCACCTGTGTGTGTTATAGCTTATCTAAAGGATTCACTATGTATGGTCAGCGCGTTGGTGCGATGATTGGAATCTCTGACGATGAAGAAATAGCTGATGAGTTTTTCGAAGTTAACAAATCTACAAGTCGTGCCACATGGTCCAATATTTGTCGTCCCGCAATGCGTACAATGGCTAATATTGTGGCTGATCCAGCTAAGTTTAAGGAATATGAAGCTGAACGCAATTGCTATTATCAATTAATTCGCGATCGTGCTGATATCTTTAAACAAGAAGCAGCACAAGTAGGACTTCTCATGTTACCTTACCGCGGTGGCTTCTTTATTACAATTCCTACAGACTCTGCGAATGCTATCTGTGAAGAATTGAAAAAAGAGCACATCTATGTGATTGCATTAGCAAATGGTATTCGTATAGCAGCATGCGGTATTCCTAAATGTCAAATGACAGGTCTAGCTGAAAAAATTTATAATGCCATGAAAAGTCTTGGTAAATTATAATAGATAAGTAAGTTATACTAAAAACCACTTGATACATGTATCAAGTGGTTTTTAGTATGTAGATATAAATTTGATTGAATAAATATAAAAGGATATTAGTAATGTAATCAAATTTGTTTATTTCTTACATTAGTGAATATTCTTATGCTCTTTAATGTCTTGATCAGCTTCTTTTGCCAAATCTTCGAGAGCTCGTTTAGGAACTGTTCGTTCACCTGTTTCTGGGTCTATAAATTCAACGCGGTCTAAGGTGCTTGTAATTTGCCCTCGAATGAAGCTTAAGTAGATTTCATATAGTTCTTTTTTTTCTGCTAATTCTTCTGGTGTTAATTCTTGACCAGATTTTTTCTTTGCAGCTAGTTCGTTTATTCGATTTATTGTATCGTTAATATTACTCATATGCGCCTCCTGTATTCTATATTAGAATAGCATGTTTTATTATAACATAGAACTTAATGAATACGTATGGTAAGATATAAGTTGTACGCGTCTGTACTTTCACAGGTGAGAAAGGAGAGCTGTATGCGTGTAACAAAAACGATAAAGGCAGAGCAGTTAAAACTATTACAAGAGCATTATTTTGATGCAAAACCTGCCCTTGATTATACAAATGAATTTGAATTATTAGTGGCTGTCGTGCTATCTGCACAGTGTACGGATGAACGGGTTAATATTGTTACTAAACGATTATTCCCTAAGTTAAATCATCCTGCTAAAATGCTTGAAATTGGAGTTACTAAGTTAGAGACTCTTATTAAAGATTGCGGCCTTTATAAATCCAAGGCTAAAAACTTAATTGCTACCTGTCAAATTTTAGTTGACCGATATCATGGAGAGGTACCTCGTGAGTTTGATCAGCTCGTTGAACTACCTGGTGTGGGTCGTAAAACAGCAAATGTAGTGGTGTCCGTTTTGTTTGGTACACCTGCAATTGCGGTAGATACTCATGTATTCCGCGTGTCAAACCGATTAAAATTAGGTATTGCGAAAACGCCAGAAGAGATGGAACAAAAGTTACAAAAGGCAATTCCAAAAAAGGACTGGGCTGCTGCACACCATTGGTTAATCTATCATGGCCGTAGATTGTGTAAGGCTCGTAAGCCTTTGTGTAATGAATGTTTTTTAAATCATTTATGTCCTTCTGCAGGAAAGGTTTAATATGAAAGTAAATAACGAAGAATTTATTGCCCTTTGTGCTAATCATGGTATTGAGGGAATTGATATTGTAAATGAGTTAATGCGTTTTAAAGTGCTAGATCAATTGATTTCTAGTAATGCTAGCTCCCGTGAGTGGGGTGTAACGGCAGATGATTTATATGCGTTAGCAGAAAAATCCACAGTAGAATCCTTTGGTCCTGTACCATATGATTTGAATACATTCCAAGCTCTTTATGGACCATCCTTTAGAGTGGAATTGTTTGATTTTATTAGTGACACAGGCATTTTAGAAGGTCTAGATGTAGGAACTATTTGGGAAACTCCTGTTCGTGAAAGTATCGAAGCTCATAGTAAAACGGGAGAATTGGTTCTGTATGCTTATGTAGAAGAATATGCAGGCATGGTTGAAGAGATTCTTCAATCTTATGAAGATAAAAAAGTCGTTCTGTATACGGCATCTCCCGTGTGTTATAGCATTTTGACACGTTTATATCCAATGGCTCAAATCATTAATCAATGGCCTCATCGTAGCTATTTTGACCATATCTTTACAGGCACAGTTGGTATGTTCCAATCCTCTGAAGATATTGTGGAAGAGGTCGCTAACGGATTACATAACTTGGTTCCAGAAGGGACTGCTCAATTATTCTTACCTGCTACAATGGCACAAAATCAATTGGGCTTAAATAATATGGCGTTGCAATTTTTCTTGAACCAAAAACGAGTAGAAGCTATACGGGAATGGACTCCATTAGGGGCTTATGAAATCGTATATGGTAAATACGATGTAAAAAAAATGCGTGTTGGTCTTCGTGAACGTGTAGGGGATGAGTGGAAAACAATTAATTATATTCCATTACCTCATGGCGTATTTGCGCAATTGCCAGTATTTACGGTATTAAATTATGGCTTGTCCTTGCGTTCTATTTTGTTGCCCGGCAGTCAAACGGACGTAGCCTTAGGTCAAGATGGTATTTATTGCATTGATAGCCGTGTATCTGAATTAGGTCGCACTGCTCTTATTGAAAGTGGAGCTTATTTTCTTACTTTTAAACGTCATACTGATCATATTGATGTAGATATTGCGACAGAAGCGCCTGTAGATGATATGTACTGGATGCTCCCAGATGCTGAATTAGCATATATGTGGTATGCCTATTTCTGCAGCACTACGGGTCAAACATTGATTCAAGAAATCTCCATGCTCGTTCAAACAGATGAATCCTTTGGCTATATGCTTAGTAGCGTACGTCGTCGCGTATTAGATGTAAAGGATGAGACCCAACTAATTGAATCTGTACAGGCTGCTGACGAGGCATATATTAAGGCTGTTACGGAGGCTACAACGAGTTGGAAAGAGACCGTAGATTCATTAGGTGCACAAGTTATGCCACCTACAGCTTCTATTGATATTGAAGATTATAGTGACTATAAAAAAGAATTGTAAATCATATAATTTTGGTTTAAAATATATCGTATCCTAAAAAATATAAACTACTAAATATAGTAGATACGAAACATAGCATATGAATATGTAAGAAAGGAGGACCTATGGCAGTTATTAATTTTGAAATCTTCAAGGTTATTGGTACTTTATCTGAAGATAAAGATGGTTGGAAAAAACAATTAACATGTACTAGTTGGGGAAAATACAATCCTAAGTTTGATCTTCGTGCTTGGGATAGTGAATATACAAGCATGAAAAAAGGTATTACCCTTTCTTTAGAGGAGCTTATTGCATTGCGTGACATCCTCAACGAAAGCGACTTGGAAGCTATTTTAGCTGAGGCTATTGAAGAAAAGCAAGCATCCAAGGAATAGTATTGGTTACTTGCATTTGTGCAGGTGTCATGCTATAATCTATAAGAATAATATTGATTGCTGGAAAGAGGTGTATAGAATGAAACAAGGTATTCATCCAGACTATAAAGAAGCTACAGTAACTTGCGGTTGTGGCAACACATTCAAAACTGGCTCTGTAAAAGAAGACCTTCGTGTAGACGTTTGCTCCAAATGCCATCCGTTCTTCACTGGTCAACAACGTGCGGCTCAAGCTCGTGGTCGTATTGAACAATTTAACAAACGTTACGGCAAATAATTTGTATTGTAATGTAACATGTATTGGCAGGGCTGTTGGCTCTGCCTATATTTGTTTATGAGAGGAGATCTTGTGAACAGAGAACGTATAAAAAAGTTTGTCGGAGGACAGGCTGTGATCGAAGGTGTCATGATGAGAGGCCCTGGCTATACGGCAACTGCCGTACGTGAGCCTGCGGGAACTATTGTAGTTCAAAAAGAGGCTACAAAGTCCATTGCTGACACATATCCAATATTGAAAAAACCATTTCTTCGTGGCTGTGTAGCTCTCTATGAATCTCTAGTGATAGGCATGAAGGCTTTATCCTTCTCTGCTAAGGCTGCTGGCGATGAAGAGGAAGAAATGTCTAATAGTGAAATCGCCATTACCATGGTTATTTCTACACTATTTGCGATAGCTGTGTTTTTGGCATTGCCTACATTTATCGTAAAATTCATTCCTGGTGTACAGGATAATCATATAGTATTAAATCTCATTGAAGGTGTCATTCGTTTAGTACTTTTCTTACTTTATATTTGGGGGATTGGTCTTACGAAGGATATTCAACGAGTTTTCCAATATCATGGGGCAGAGCATAAAACGATTCATACTTATGAATTAGATTTGCCTTTAACTGTAGAAAACGTTCGCCAACAAAGTCGCTTGCATGCGCGATGTGGTACAAATTTCTTACTTATTGTTATGGTAGTTAGTATCTTTGTATTTGCTTTCTTGGGTTGGCCCAATTTGTTGGAACGTATCGTGAGCCGCGTACTCCTTATGCCTGTAGTAGCTGGTATTGCGTACGAGGTAATTCGTCTTGCTGGACGTAGCGATCATTCTTTTGTGAAAGCTCTTATTAAACCAGGTCTTGCGTTACAATATATGACAACGCGTGAACCAGAAGATGATCAAATTGAAGTTGCTATACGAGCTTTAGAAGAGGTCCGTCCGCCTGAGAGTGACGCATATGAAGAGGAATAAACATGTTAGTTGATAAATTACAAGTTATTGAAGATAAATTTATGGATCTTGAGCAGCGCATTAGTGACCCAGAGGTCATTGCTCGCCAAGATGAATGGCGTAAATTGACCCGTCAACATGCTCAATTATCTGAAACCGTTGAAACGTTCCGTACTTACAAAAAAGTTTTATCTGGTATTGATGAAGCTATGGAAGTTATTGAAGATAAATCCATGGACGAAGAATTCCGCGAAATGGCACAAGAGGAATTGAAAGAGTTGAAACCTCAAAAAGAGGAATTGGAAGAAAAGTTGCAAGTTCTATTATTGCCTAAGGATCCTAATGATGATAAAAATATTATCATCGAAATTCGCGGGGGCGCTGGCGGTGATGAAGCTGCATTATTTGCAGGTGACTTGTTTCGCATGTACACAAAATATGCGGAAAGCCAAGGCTGGCGTTGTGAGATTATCGATGCTAATGAACCAGAGCTTGGTGGCTTTAAAGAGGTTATTTTCTCTGTGGATGGTGAAAATGTATACTCTAAGATGAAATTTGAATCTGGTGTACATCGTGTACAACGTGTACCGGCTACAGAAACACAAGGCCGTGTACATACATCTACAGTTACAGTAGCCGTATTGCCAGAGATGGAAGATGTTGATATTGAAGTTAATGAAAAAGATTTAAAAATTGATACATATCGTGCGAGTGGTGCCGGTGGTCAGCATATCAATAAAACTGAGTCTGCTGTTCGTATTACACACTTACCATCTGGTATCGTTGTAGCGTGTCAAGATCAACGATCTCAATTACAAAACCGTGAAAAAGCTATGCGTGTATTGCGTGCTAAGTTACAGGATCAAGCTGAACAAGAGGCCATTTCTAGTATGGCTGCAGATCGTAAGAGTCAAGTCGGCACAGGTGATCGTAGTGAACGTATTCGCACCTATAACTACCCACAAGGTCGCGTCACAGATCATCGTATTAATTTAACATTATATAAATTAGATGCTATTTTAAATGGCGATCTTGATGAAATTATTCAAGCCTTAAATGCTGCAGACCAAGCGGCAAAAATGCAGGAGGCTAATACAAATGCATAAGGAGATTTGGACAATCGGTCGTATTCTCCAGTGGACAGAGCAGTACTTTCAAAGCAAGGAGATGGATACACCTCGACTTGATGGGGAAGTACTGCTTTCTCACGTTTTAGGTAAAAATCGGATTTATCTATATACCCATTATGACCAACCGCTTATTCAAGACGAGCTCGATGCCTTTAGGCCTCTCGTTCAACAACGGGCTAAGGGGCATTGTGTAGCGGCTATCATTGGGGAAAAGGACTTTATGGGGTTGACCTTTAAGGTGAATGATAAGGTATTGATTCCACGACCTGATACGGAAACCTTGATTGAGCATGTACTAGGTACTTATCCAAAAGATAGTAATGTGCGTATTCTTGATGTATGCACAGGCCCTGGGACAATATTATTAAGTCTATTACATTATTTGCCAAATGCTAGTGGTGTTGGTTTAGATATCTCCACAGATGCTTTACCGGTGGCACGCGAAAATGGTGAGTCCTTTAATTTAGCTGACCGAGTACAGTTTATGGAATCAGATATGTTCTCCACTTTATATGGAAAAGAGGAGAAATTTGATCTTATTGTTTCTAATCCTCCATACATTCGAACTGGTGATTTAAAGATGTTGTCTCCAGATGTATTAAATGAGCCTCATATTGCATTATTTGGTGGAGAGGATGGGCTTCAATTTTATCGAATCTTAGCTAAAGAATGTAGAAATTATTTAAACGCTAATGGCCGTGTGGCGTTTGAAGTAGGCTTTGACCAAGCAAAAGAGGTAGGTGCTTTATTGCAAGAAACAGGTCAATATTCGAATATTCAATTTATAGCTGACCTCGGTGGTCATAACCGGGTAGTGACAGCTGTATATGAGGGCTAATATGGATACTAAAATCATTACAAATCCATCAGAACAAGATATAGATACGTTAGCCCGTGCTTTGCGCAATGGTGAATTGGTGTCTATTCCTACAGAAACTGTATATGGATTAGGTGCAAATGGTCTAGATCCAGAGGCGATGGATAAAATCTATGCTGCCAAAGGACGGCCTTCTGATAATCCACTTATTTTGCATGTTCCTAATAGTGAAAGCATAAAACCTTTGGTAACAGAAATTTCTGCTACGGCGCAAGCCTTAATGGATACATTCTGGCCAGGGCCATTAACGATTACATTGCCTAAATCTGATTTAGTGCCAGATCGTGCAACAGGTGGTTTATCTCGTGTGGCGCTTCGGTGTCCTGATCATGAGGCATGTCGAGTATTATTAGAGCGTGCAGGCATACCTATAGCGGCACCTAGTGCCAATATTTCAGGGCGCCCAAGTCCAACTACTGCAGAAGATGTATATAATGATATGAATGGTCGCATTTCCTATATCTTAGATGCTGGTCCATGTACGATTGGTGTAGAGTCTACTGTTGTAGAAGTCCATGATGATAAGGTCATTATATTAAGACCTGGTGGAATTACAAAAGCACAGCTTGAACGTGTGGTGTCTACTGTTGAGTATGATACTGCGTTAGTTAATGCAACCACTATACCAAAGGCTCCTGGCATGAAGTATACGCATTATGCGCCTGATGCACCTATGACGGTTGTTGTAGGTAGTCCAGAAGGTGTAGCACACACTTTCAAAGAGCTTTCAGAAGGCATAGAAGGTCCCATAGGGTGTTTGGTAAGTCATGAAACGTATAACTTGATTAAAGAGGATGGACGATTTATGTGCCATTGTTTTGGCCATCATGGAGATGCGTTAGCATTGGGGCACGACTTTTATAAAAGTCTATTACATTTTAATGAAAATCATGTTACGCTAATCCTAGCAGAAGGTGTTGATGATGATGGTTTCGGTGTTGCCATTATGAATCGAATGGAAAAAGCATCGAGTCATCATATCATTTATAAGTAAATTTAATAGCATAAAGATGTCCACTGATAATAGAAAAATGTCTTTACATATTGGATAGATTTGCTATAATGTATAAAGTAATCACAAAATGTGATTGAGTAAGGATGTTATTATGAATATTTTATTTGTATGTACCGGTAACACTTGCCGCAGCCCTATGGCTGAAGGTATTACACGGGCCCTTGCAGCGGAGAAACATAAGGATGTTACAACTGTATCAGCTGGTTTATTTGCCGCTTATGGAGCAAAACCAACTGAACAAGCCGTAGTAGCTGTCCGTTCCATTGCAGATATTTCCAACCATGAATCGAGACCCTTAACGATGGAACTCGTAAATGCAGCAGATCTTATTCTTGGTATGACGAAAGATCACAAATCTGTACTACTTCGCCAATTCCCCTTTGAGGAAGGTAAAATTAAAACAATTTCCGAGTGGGGTGGTCTAGATGGTGATGTTACGGACCCATATGGATCTGACCAAACCGTATATAATCAATGTGCGGAACAAATTTATCACTTAGTAGAGGCCGGTCTTACATCAGTGCCTCAGAAGGCGTAGGAGATGAAATTATGAAAGTTGCAATCGGTTGTGATCATGGCGGATTAAATCTGAAGGAATCTGTTAAAGAAGTATTGAGTGCATTGGGACATGAAGTAGAGGATTTTGGTTGTTATTCAGCTGAGTCTTGCGACTATCCTGATATTGCAGTACCTGTAGCAAATGCAGTTGTATCTGGTCAAGCAGATCGCGGTATTTTGATTTGTGGTACAGGTATCGGTATCGGTATTGCAGCAAATAAGATAGCGGGCATTCGCGCTGCTCTTTGTCATGATACATTTTCTGCTCACGCATGTCGTGAACATAATGATGCGAACATCCTTACTATGGGTGAACGCGTTATTGGACCAGGCCTTGCTAACGATATTGTAACCATTTTTATGGAAACTGAGTTTGAAGGTGGACGTCATGCACGTCGTGTAGAGAAAATAAAAGCATTAGAGAAATAATACATCATTACTTTATAGATAGTTGTTCTATATGAGGAGGATACTCATGAGTTTCTTAGAAAAACAAGACCCTAATATTCAAGCTGTTATCAACCAAGAGTTAGCACGCCAACGCGATAAATTAGAAATGATTGCTTCTGAAAATTTTGTTTCTCAAGCTGTAATGGAAGCTCAAGGTAGCGTATTGACTAACAAATATGCAGAAGGGTATCCTGGTAAACGCTATTATGGCGGTTGTGAAAATGTTGATGTTATTGAAACATTGGCTATCGAACGTGCAAAACGCCTGTTCGGTGCAGAACATGCTAATGTACAACCTCACTCTGGTTCTCAAGCAAACTTTGGCGTGTATTTCGCATTATTACAACCAGGTGATACTATTGTGGGTATGAACTTGTCCCATGGCGGTCATTTGACTCATGGTTCTCCAGTTAACGTATCTGGTACATATTTCAATGTAGTACCTTATGGTGTAGATGCTGAAACACAACAAATCGACTACGATGAGTTCCGTAAAATTGTATTGGAAGCAAAACCTAAGTTGATTATCGCTGGTGGTAGTGCTTATAGCCGTCAAATCGACTTTAAGAAAATGGCTGAAGTGGCACACGAAGTAGATGCTATTTTCATGGTAGATATGGCTCACTTTGCTGGACTTGTAGCAGCTGGTTTACATCCAAACCCTGTGGAATATGCAGATATCGTTACTACAACAACTCATAAAACATTGCGTGGCCCTCGTGGTGGTATGATTCTTTGCAAAGAAAAGTATGCTAAAGCAATCGATAAAGCCATCTTCCCTGGCATCCAAGGTGGTCCTTTGATGCATGTTATCGCTGCTAAAGCTGTAGCATTTGGTGAAGCTTTACAACCTGAGTTCAAAGTGTATGCACAACAAGTTATCGACAATGCAAAAGCGTTGGCTGCAGCATTACAAGAAAAGGGCTTAACAATTGTTTCTGGCGGTACAGATACTCATGTTATGCTTGTAGATGTTCGTAATACTGGTTTAACTGGTAAAGAAGCTGAACACTTACTCGATGAAGTAGGTATTACATGTAATAAAAATACAATTCCATTTGATCCCGCTAGCCCATTTGTAACAAGTGGTATTCGCCTTGGTACGCCAGCTCTTACAACACGTGGTTTGCAAGTGAAAGATATGGAAGAAATTGCTGATATTATTGCAGTGGTTCTTAAAAATCCTGAGGATAAATCGGTCCATGAAGAAGCTAGTAAACGTGTTGCTGCACTTTGTGAAGCGTATCCATTGTACTAATCGATTGTACTAATATTAAATATATATTTATAGTCCTATAAGTTTATAGGTAGTGTAAAAGGGGTGTGCCATTGGCACATCCCTTTCAATATTTTTATGGCATGATTTTCTAATCTGTGATAGAGTAAATATAATAGTTAATCGCTAGAATGGGATATGTATATTGTTTTATAGGAGGACAGTCATGAAAGTTAATGTTATGACACATCCATTGATTCAACACAAAGTTACATTGATGCGTGACGTACAAACAGGCTCTAAAGATTTCAGAGAACTACTTGATGAAATTACTATGTTGATGGGGTATGAAATTACACGCAACTTACCACTTGAGGATGTGGATGTAGAAACACCACTAACTAAAATGACTGGCAAACGAATTGCAGGTAAAAAACTGGGTATTATCCCAATTCTTCGCGCTGGTCTAGGTATGGTAAATGGTATGCTTAGTTTAATTCCAACTGCAAAAGTTGGTCATATCGGTTTGTACCGTGACCCTGAAACTTTGAAACCAGTAGAATACTACTGTAAACTACCATCCGACGTAGGGGAACGCGACTTCATCGTAACTGATCCAATGCTTGCTACTGGTGGTAGTGCAGCCGCAGCAATTACATTGCTAAAAGAAAAAGGTGCTAAACATATTAAATTAATGTGCTTAGTAGCTGCTCCTGAAGGGGTAGAAGCAGTAAATAAAGAACATCCAGATGTTCCTATTTATGTAGCAGCACTTGATGAAAAGCTTAATGATCATGGTTACATCTTGCCTGGCTTAGGGGATGCAGGTGACCGTATCTTCGGTACAAAATAAAATACAATAAAACGACATATTAGAATATAATAAGGGGACATGACGACATATTATTAGATTTGAAATAATAACAAATTATCTAAGGCGTATGTCGTTTTCTCTTATTTAGGGTTGAATAAAAATTACATAAGGTATACAATACAAGTGTAAAAGTATTTTTTTATTTTAGGTGGGACGGATTTTGTTCACATGGGACGAAAAACGATTCATGTAATCTCAACGGGTAAAGGAGGGACCCGATGAACGAATTTCTAATGATATGTGAACGTATTGTTCCTGAAATTGTTAGCGTATTGAAGGAGCGATACAAAATACTAAACCACCTTGTTTATGAAGAGCCTATAGGCCGTAGAACATTAGCTACCGCAACGGATCTTCCAGAGCGAACCGTAAGAAGTCATATTGAGTTAATGCGTGCTAATGGTCTTGTAGACATTTATAAACCAGGGATTTTTCTCACTGATGAGGGACATGCAATTGTTCCAAAGTTACGAAATTTTTTAAATGAGCTAGATCGTATTAACGAGTTAGAACATCGATTGACTGAAGCACTTCATATCGATAGAGTTGTTATTACACCTACAGAAGGAACCTTGATGGTTAAAAAGTTAGGCTTTACAGCGGCAAAGTTATTGCAAGACCTATTGAAACCTAATGCAGTAGTAGCCATCAGTGGCGGTAGCACCATGGCAGCAATAGCTGAAGAAATACCTATCTTACCTTTCAATCCTACTGTGGTACCAGCCCGTGGTGGCGTTGGTGAAGTAGTGGAATACCAAGCTAATGTAATTGCTTCGGTGCTTGCTGAACGACTAAGTGGTTCCTATAAGATGCTCCATTTACCTGATGGACTTTCACAAGACTCATTACATATGCTCATGACTTGTGAACCACAAATTAAAGAAATTGGAGACCTCATTAGTAGGACTGACGTACTATTATTTGGTATTGGTACTGCAATGCGCATGGCGGATCAGCGCCATATTGCCGATGATGTGCGTAAGCAGTTGGTAGATAATCATGCGGTAGGTGAAGCACTTGGCCAATATTGTGACATTGAGGGTAAGTTAATTTATTCTACTAATAATATTGGTTTATCACTTCCCGATGTAGTAAAGGTTCCCAATGTTATTGCTGTAGCTGGCGGACAAGAAAAAGCGAGCGCTATTATAGGTGTGATGCGAGCTTGCCAGAAAGGGATACTTATCATTGATGAGCAAGCAGCCGAAGGTATGCGTCAATTGTTACAAATTTCTGCCTTATAGGCGAATTAGTAGTTATAAATTTTAGTTTGAATATGGTTAGAATTTTTGTTATTAGGAGGATCTAACAATGGCAGTAAAAGTTGGTATTAACGGTTTTGGTCGTATCGGTAAATGTGTAGTTCGCGCAGCGATTAATAATCCTGATGTGGATGTAGTGGCAATTAATGCAACTGGTGATAATGAAGGTACTGCATTATTGTTAAAATACGATTCCGTACACGGTACAATTCCTAATGAAGTAACATTTGATGAAGAAAATATCTATGTTGATGGTAAAAAAATCCGTGTATTCCATGACCGCGACGCTTCTAAATTACCTTGGTCTGAAGAAGGCGTAGAAATTGTTATGGAATGTACTGGTAAATACCGTGATGCAGAGGAAGCAAAGGTTCATTTGAATCAACCTACTGTAAAAAAAGTATTAATCTCTGCACCTGGTAAAAACGAAGACTTAACTATGGTTATGGGCGTTAACCAAGATATGTATGATCCTGCAAAACATCACATTATCTCTAATGCATCTTGTACAACAAATTGCTTGGCTCCATTTGCTAAAGTATTATGTGATGAATTCGGTATCAAACGCGGTATGATGACTACAATTCATTCCTACACAAATGACCAAAAAATTCTTGATGCACGTCATAAAGATCCTCGCCGTGCTCGTGCTGCAGCAATGTCCATCATTCCTACAACAACTGGTGCAGCGAAAGCTGTTGCTAAAGTATTGCCTCAATTAAAAGGTAAATTAGATGGTTTTGCATTGCGCGTTCCTACTCCAGACGTATCTGCTACAGATCTTGTTTGCGAACTTGAAAAACCGGCTACTAAAGAAGAAATCAACGAAGCATTCCGCAAAGCAGCAGCTGGTGAATTAAAAGGTATTCTTGGTGTATCTGATGTACCATTGGTATCCTGTGATTTCAGCTCTGATCCTCGTAGCTCCATTGTTGATGCTGATTTGACAATGGTTATGGATGGCAACATGGTAAAAGTTGTTTCTTGGTATGACAACGAATGGGGTTATTCCGAACGTCTTATCGACATGGCCGCATTTGTAGCAAGCAAAGGCTTATAATCAGGAGGCTTTGATGAAACAAACAATTGAAGGTTTACAAGTAGCTAATAAAACAGTATTTGTTCGTGTTGATTTTAATGTTCCTATGAAAGACGGTGTCATCACTGATGACACTCGTATTCGTAGTGCATTACCTACTATCAATTACTTAATCGAAAAAGGGGCAAAGGTTATCCTTGCTTCTCACTTTGGTCGTCCTAAAGGAGAACGCAAACCAGAAATGTCTTTGGCACCATGTGCTAAGCATTTATCCGAGCTTATCAACAAGCCTGTAGCATTCGTAGATGACTGCATTGGTCCTAAAGTTGAAGAAGCTGTAAAAGCATTACAATCTGGTGATGTATTGATGCTTGAAAATTTGCGTTACCACAATGAAGAAACTAAAAATGACCCTGAGTTTGCTAAGCAATTGGCATCTCTTGCAGATGTTGCTATCAATGATGCGTTTGGTGTATCTCACCGTAATGCGGCATCTGTAGTCGGTATTGCTGATTATATCCCTATGGCAGCAGGTTTCTTGCTCAAAAAAGAAATTGACGCATTAAGTGCAGCTATAGTACATCCCAAAACACCTATGGCAGCTATTATTGGTGGCGCGAAAGTTACAGATAAAATCTCCGTTATTTCTAACTTATTGCCTAAAGTTGATGTAATGATCATCGGCGGTGGTATGGCTAATGCGTTCATTAAAGCGCAAGGTTGCAATATTGGTAGCTCCTTATTTGAAGAAGGTCAAGAAGTTATCGCTACAGACCTTGTTATGGAAGCTCGTGTAGCAGGTGCTAAATTACTAACACCTATTGATGCTGTAGTAGCAGATGCTTTCAGCAACGATGCTAATACTAAAATCGTTGATGTTGATCAAATCGAAGATGGCTGGATGATATTAGATATTGGGCCTAAAACCCGCGAACTTTATGTAGAAGCATTGGCGCCAATGAAGACTATTATTTGGAATGGTCCTATGGGCGTATTTGAAATGGAAAACTTTGCAGCTGGTACAAATGCAGTAGCGAAAGCTGTAGCTGAATCTGATGCGATGACTATCGTTGGTGGTGGCGACTCTGTAGCAGCCATTGAAAAAAGTGGTTTAGCAGATAAAATTAGCCACATCTCCACAGGTGGCGGTGCATCTTTAGAATTCTTAGAAGGCAAAATCCTACCGGGTATTGCTGCATTGTCCGAGGCATAATATGAGAAAACCCATTATTGCAGGGAATTGGAAAATGAATGGCACCATTGCATCTGGATCAATTCTGATCGAAGCGTTTAACAGCGTGTTACAAGATATGGAATTGTCCTGTGATGTAGTTGTATGTCCGCCTTTTACAGCTATCGAACGTGCTGTAGTATTGACGAAAAATACAGCTATTGAAGTAGGTGCACAAACTATGGATTATCATGATGCTGGTGCGTTTACTGGTGAGATTTCACCACTTATGCTTACAGAAGTAGGCGTTAATTATGTAATCATCGGTCACTCTGAGCGCCGTGAATATTATGGCGAAACAGATGAGACCGTTAATGCAAAAATTAAAAGTGCATTTCATCATAATTTGAATCCTATTGTCTGTGTTGGTGAAAGTTTAGAACATCGTGAAACGGGTCATACACTTGACTGGATTACGTCTCAACTAAAAGGGGCTTTGGCTGATATTCCGAAAGAACAAGTCAGTCAATTGATCATTGCGTACGAACCAATTTGGGCTATCGGTACGGGCAAGACAGCAACGGCTGATCAAGCTGAAGAGGTATGCAAAGAAATCCGCAATTACATTCAATCTTTATATGATAATGAAACTGCCGATGCAGTACGCATCCAGTATGGTGGTAGCGTTAAATCAGAAAATGCACTAGAAATCCTTGGAGAGCCTAATATTGACGGTGCTCTCGTAGGTGGTGCATCACTTGTGGTCGATGAATTTATTGATATTATTAAAGCTGCAAACCAAGTAAGCGCTTAATATGAGGTTACAAATGGCTAAATTAGAGGCTCCCGTAATGCTAGTCATCCTAGATGGCTTTGGCTTGGGGGATAAATCAGACACAACCAATGCTGTAGTACAGGCGAAGCCGCTCTGTTTTAATCGATTATGGGATACGTATCCACATACAACATTAGAAGCATCAGGGCTTGCGGTAGGCCTTCCAGAAGGTCAAATGGGAAATTCTGAAGTTGGCCATTTAAATCTTGGCTCTGGTCGCATAGTGTATCAAGATTTGACTCGTATTACTAAAGATGTCGAGTCTGGTGAGTTTTATAATCGCCCTGTTATGAAGGAACTATACGAAGTAGCTAAGAAGCAAAGCTTACATCTTATAGGTCTAGTTTCAGATGGTAATGTGCATTGTTCCTTAGATCATATTAAGGCAGTCATCAAGGGGGCTCATGATAATGGAATCGAGCATGTGTATGTCCATGCTTTGCTCGATGGTCGTGATGTAGCTCCACAATGTGCACAAGGCTATTTAAAGGACTTAGAAACGTATATGGCTGATCTCAATTGTGGTAAAATTGCTACAGTTAGTGGTCGCTATTATGCAATGGACCGCGATAATCGTTGGGACCGCGTTGAATTGGCATATAATGCCATTGTGCATGGTCAAGGTGAAATAGCTATATCTGCATGTGAAGCGGTGCAACAGTCTTATGATAAAGATGCGGCAGATGAGTTTGTACTTCCTACGGTGATTGATGCTGCAGGGACTATCAAAGATGGAGATGCGGTTATATTCTGTAACTTCCGCCCAGACCGTGGTCGTGAACTTACAAAGGCACTAGTGTTACCTGATTTTGATGGCTTTAAAAGGGAGCCACTATCTATATATATGGCAACTATGACAAAATACGAGGATGGTTTGCCCGTACATATTGTGTATGAAAAGGATACATTATCTGAAACATTAGGTGAAGTTCTAAGTGCAGGTGGTTATCGCCAATTGCGTATTGCGGAAACAGAAAAGTATGCTCATGTTACATATTTCTTTAATGGCGGTGAAGAGGAACCCTTTGAAGGAGAGGATCGCATTCTTGTAAAATCCCCTCAAGTGGCCACCTATGATTTACAACCAGAAATGAGTGCTTATGAAGTGACCGATAAGGTTGTACAAGCGATACAAGATGAAACATATGACATGATTATCTTGAATTTTGCAAATCCAGATATGGTTGGTCATACTGGTAGCTTTGAAGCTGCCGTTAAAGCGGTTCAAGCAGTAGATACTTGTTTAGGTCGTATCGTGGAGGCTATTCGTAGCAAGAAAGGTCATCTGTTAGTTACAGCAGATCATGGTAATGCAGAGCTTATGGTTAATCATGAAACAGGTAAGGTACATACGGCACATACAACGAACTTGGTTCCTTTAATTTTAATGAGCGACAGTTTAAAAACAGCTACATTAGAAGCTGGTAAATTATGTGACATTGCTCCTACATTATTAGACTTAGCTGGGATAAAACAACCAAAAGCTATGACAGGTCATAGCTTGGTACATAAAGCATAATATGGAGCTTTCACTATATTAGTAGTTAATTAGAGTTATAAGCCTATAAGGTTTAGCTCAATATATATAATGGCTGTCAGATGGCAGTTATTCCATTAGATTATATGAGGTGAAGAAATGGCAGTAATTGAACAAGTCATTGCAAGAGAGATTTTAGATTCCCGCGGTAATCCAACAGTTGAAGTTGAAGTATGTTTAGAAGATGGTACTATTGCTACAGCAGCAGTTCCATCTGGTGCTTCCACAGGTATGTTTGAAGCCGTAGAATTACGGGATGGAGATAAATCCCGTTATTCCGGTAAAGGTGTTTTAAAAGCTATCGATAATGTAAATGCTAAAATCGGTCCTGCACTTATCGGTTATGATGCGACAGAACAAGTGGCAATCGATAACTTAATGTTGCAATTGGATGGTACCGATAATAAATCTAACCTTGGTGCAAATGCAATCCTTGGTGTATCCATGGCAGTAGCTCGTGCTGCAGCTGAATCTTTGGACTTGCCATTATTTGTATACCTTGGTGGCTTTAATGCAAAAGAGTTGCCAGTTCCTATGATGAATATCTTGAACGGTGGCGCACATGCTGATAATAACGTAGACATTCAAGAATTTATGATCATGCCTGTAGGCGCTAAATCTTTTGCAGAAGCTCTTCGTAGCTGTGCAGAAGTATACCATACTTTGAAATCCGTACTTCACAATAAAGGTCTTAGTACTGCAGTAGGTGATGAAGGTGGTTTCGCACCTAACTTATCATCTAATGAAGAAGCATTAGAAGTAATCTGTGAAGCTATTAAAGCTGCTGGTTATGAACCAGGAAAAGATTTCAAATTGGCACTTGATTCTGCATCTTCTGAATTCTACGAAGGTGGTAAATATAACCTTGCTGGGGAAGGTAAAGTTAAAACAGCAGCTGAAATGGTAGATTTTTACGAATACCTAGTAGGCAAATATCCAATCATATCCATCGAAGATGGCCTTGCAGAAGAAGATTGGGAAGGCTGGAAATTGTTGACAGACCGCCTTGGTGACCGCGTACAACTTGTTGGTGATGATTTATTTGTAACTAACACAAAACGTTTGGCTCGTGGTATTGAGCTTGGTGTAGGTAATTCCATTCTTGTAAAAGTTAACCAAATCGGTACTCTCACTGAAGCTTTCGATGCTATGGAACTTGCTAAACGTGCTGGTTACACTTGCGTAGTATCTCACCGCTCTGGTGAAACTGAAGATACATTCATTGCTGATATTGCTGTAGCTGTAAATGCTGGTCAAATTAAGACTGGTGCACCGGCTCGTTCTGAACGTGTAGCAAAATATAATCAATTACTTCGCATTGAAGAAATGTTATACGAAACAGCTCAATATAAAGGTAATGACGTTTTTTATAACTTAAAATAAGATACGTTATATCTAATAGTCCAATAAGGGCGCCCTTTGGGGCGCCTTTTTTGTATGTCTAAAAAAAGAAAAGTTTTCGCTTCGTGGATTTTTAAAAATAAAAGAGGGATTTAGAGGCTGATGTCGAAACCTATAACGCCATACGCTAGTGTGAGGTAAAAACATACCGCAAGGTATTGGAGGTGACCATGTATGTAGACGTAACATTAGACGATATTATCTTGTATGCTTTAGAACACCATGTAAGTGATATCCACCTTGATCCCGTTGAAAGTGGTGCTCATGTTCGGTTGCGACAAGATGGACTGCTGCAACATTACATGACTGTATCATTTGAAGAAGCTGAACTCATTATCAACCGTATTAAGGTTTGTAGCTCTCTAGATATTAGCGAGAAGCGTTTACCACAAGATGGGCGTTGGTCTTGGAGTCATAAAAATAAGTCTGTAACGATGCGTGTATCTACATTGCCTAGCCTATACGGAGAAACCTTAGTATGTCGCCTTATGGGAAATGAAGGGAGTCATAAAGACTTAAAAGAATTAGGCATGCAGCCGGATATCTTTGAGCACATTGAACAATTATTAAAACGTCCTTATGGATTATTACTTATCTGTGGACCTACAGGCAGTGGTAAGACAGCTACTTTATATGCCATGCTTCGCATGTTAAATTTAGACGAAACTAAGCTTATCTGTCTTGAAGATCCTGTAGAAGCTGAAATCAAAGGGGCTATACAAATTGGTATTAATGAAAAGATTGGATTTACCTTTGCCAAAGGTCTTCGCTCTGTATTACGGCAAGATCCAGATACGATTATGATTGGTGAAATTAGGGATAAGGAGACCGCAGAGTTAGCCGTTAAGTCTGCTTTAACGGGGCATCGCGTATTATCTACTATACATACCAATACAGCTATAGGCGTTGTAACGCGACTCATGGATATGGGCGTAGAGCCGTACTTAATACGGGCTACTTTAATGGGGGCTATTGCACAACGGCTAGTACGAAAATTTGATGGTACAGTATATCAAGGACGGACTGCTCTATTTGAATACTTAGAAATACCAGCTAATTCGGCTCATTGGGACGAATTGGAAACACATTTATTATTGTCATTAGAAGAGTCTGCTCGTAAGGCCGTATCTCAGCATGTTACATCTATAGAGGAGGTGCATCGTTGTGGACTCATGCTGTAAACGTGAAAGTTTAGAAACTATTGTAGAAAATGCAATACAACTATCATCAACAGATATTCATCTACAATGTGGTCAGCCTATCTATTTGCGACATGGTGATGGATTAAAGGCTACTTCATTTATGTGTACTACAGAATTAATCGAGGATATATTGCGCCGTTGCGGTATAGCATCCTATGAATGGCAGTCTCTTGATGAGGCTTGTTCCTGTTGTGGTGTGCGTATTCGTGTTCATCTATATCGAGCTAATCAGACCATATGTGGTACATTGCGATTACTTTGTCATCAGCAACTTAAGTTAGATGATAATAGTGAAGGTCAGTTATTACAAAAGCTATGTGAAGCACATGATGGTCTATTGCTTGTTTGTGGTCCTACAGGCAGTGGTAAAAGTTTTACCTTAGCTTGTTGTATTGATTATATAAATCAGACTATGGAGCGCCACATTATTACCTTAGAAGACCCTATCGAATTTGAGTTTGTACCTAAAAAGTCTTTAATACATCAACGACAATTAGGTGCTGATATTAATACTATGTCAGATGGTATTCGAGATGCTTTACGAGAGGATCCGGATGTCATTATGGTAGGCGAACTTCGAGATCGTGAAACCCTTGAAGCGGCACTTCATGCGGCAGAGACTGGTCACCTTGTAATGGCGACTATGCATACACAGCGTGCAGTGATGGCGGTTCACCGCATGATTTCTCTATTTCCTGGGGAGCAACAAGAAGAGATACGCAATCAAATATCTCAAGTGTTACGGGCCGTTATATGTCAGCGTTTACTTCGATGGAATAAAAAGTTCATTACTATTCGTGATATTTTGCTAAATACCCATGCAGTAGCAAATTTGATACGGACCCGTAAGGAACCACAAATCATATCTATTCAAGAAACGCAACTACCGATGAAAACATTAGAAATGGCTGTGCGAGATGTAAAGGCACAATATGGAGCCCAACAACAATTGCATACCTTGCTTGATCAACAATTATCGTAGGTGAGTATATGGAGGCTTATGAATATGTCGTAAAAAATAATCAAAATGAAACAGAAAAAGGTTTGATGTGGGGGGATTCAGAGCAAGAAATTGCAATACGGTTAAAACGAGATGGCTATAAAATTTATAGGATATCGTTGCAGAATGAAAAAAAGAAACATAAATGGAATCATACTATGGTGGTAGATGTGACTTATCAATTAGGTCTACTCATTGAATCTGGTGTTCCATTACGGCGTGCCTTACAGCTACTCTGCCAGGGAAAACGAGGACTACTCTATACAGCTTTATATGAATCTATAGAGCGTGGTCAGACTTTATCACAAGCCCTACGGCGTGAAGGATGTCCTCCTATTGCTTTGGCTTTACTAGAAAGTGGTGAAGCAGCGGGCACCTTGGGTGAGAGTTTACAATATATATCCCGTCACTACGATTGGGAGAGGCAGCTGAAACAAAAGGTTATGAGTGCTATTTCTTACCCTTTATTTCTTCTTCTGATGATGAATATATTTTTTCTAGTCACCATTTTGTTTATTATTCCTTCGTTTGAAAAGGTATTTACCACTATGCATATTACATTACCTTTGATGACGCGAGCTCTTTTTGCATTAGGACAAGGGTTAAAATCGCATCCTTTAATGGTAATAGCTATACATTGTGTTGTAATAGGTTCCTTAGCATTTGCTTATAAACAGCATAGTATAAAGTGTAAAGTACATCGTTGGCTTTGGCTGTTGGCTCACCGATACCAATGGAGTACTTGTGTGTATTATACAAGTATGTTAAAAGTTTGGGCTCTCTTACTAGATTCTGGTATTTCTATCATTCAAACCATGAATATTACACGCCCTTTGTGGGGGAATATATATGGTGTTGAATGTAGTAAACAGGTGGAAGCAAAGTTATTATCAGGACACTCACTGGAAGAAAGTTTGCGTACTGGTCAGATAGGAAATGCTTTTATATGGCAAATGGTCTCCATTGGAGAAGAGAGTGGTGAATTAGTAAAGATGTTAAACCACTGTGGCTGCTACTATGAATCTATACTTTCAAAATATATTGCCCGTTTAGAACGATTGTTGGAACCGATTTTACTAACCCTAATGGGAATCGGTGTAGCCGTATTAGTTGTATCTGTTATGTATCCCTTATTCACGTCCATTGCCAACTTAGGAGGGCAATAGACAATGTTATTACTTAACTATTAAAAGGAGAATATTATGAAGTCTGTTATGCATATGATTCATGGAGTGAATCATCGATTAGAAATGTGCGGTCAATGGGTCGTAGATCGATTACATATTTCTCGTGTTCGAGAAGGGTTTAAAAAATCGAGAAAAGGCGGATTTACTCTCGTTGAATTAATGGTTGTAGTAGCGGTTATCGCTATATTAGCGGCTATTGCAATGCCACAATTCTTATCTGCAGCGGATAAAGCTAGAAATGCTAAAGAAACAGCAGATATTCAAATTATAAAAAATGCCACTCAATTGTATATGATTGATAAGAATGTTGATACACCTCCAACAGTAGAAAATCTATATAAGGAAGGTTATCTTACTGAACATGTTAAGACTGCAAAAGGAAAAGAATACACTATTACTTATGAAGTTGTCAGTGGTGGGACTTCAAAATCTGTTGTTGTTAAAGCACCTAATGAGCCTTAATTAACTTGTATAGATTATGAATTATATACGTTAGTTATATGAAAGGACAAGGTATGAAAGGGACTAATTATGTAATAGGACTTTTGGTATATATAGCATCTATATTGTTACCTATTATAGTTTCATCAAAAACAATATCTTATACTCACATTGCTTTGTATGCTGTGTTTTCACTCATCATCATAGCAGGTGCTACCATCGATATGCATTACTATATATTGCCTGATGAAGGAGCATTGGCTCTTGTAATAGGTGGCATTATATATAGCTATATAAATGATCAATCTATGTTAGTAACCTTATTAAGTGTTATCAGCGTAGGTACTATTACATATGGACTTCGTTTGATTAGCCGTAAAGGCTTTGGTATAGGCGATATTAAATGGTTTTCTGCTATTGCAATATGGCTTACTCCATGGGAAATTATATGTTTCTTTTACGTAACTTTTTGTGTTGGTTCTCTCTATCTCTTACTCACCGGTTATCGTAATCGATATATCCCATTTGGTCCCTTTCTATGCTTTGGCGGATGGTGTGCCTTACATGGTGGTTCCTATATGGAGGTGCTTTATCAATGGTTAAGGTGCAACTTATAAATCGTCAGAGTGGATCTTTATTGGCGGAATGGATTATTACTATTGGTTTAATCTTATTGCTCATCTCCATTGCCTTACCTATTGTGACAACACCTAGTCGTTATACTTTAAATGGTGCTACGCAAGAGGTGGCGTATATGCTCAAGAAAGTTCAACTGTGGTCTATGTTAGGGCATAAATCTAATGGTAAAGGAAGAATGCTTTTTATTTTAAATAAGGATAGTTATACATTAGAGGAAGATGTTAATCATCATACGGTAAACATATTATTACCGCAAAATATTGAGAACGAACGGTCTATGACAATTATTTCTTTTTCGGCCTTAGGCTTACCTTATGATGGGACAGAAATTATTTTGAAAGATCGTGAAAGTGGTGAGAAAAATCGTATATGGATATCTGTACAAACAGGGCGAATTAGGTGGGAAGAAGTGCACTGAAGGATTTATGTATGGTGATGCCTTAATATCAGCTGCTATAATCATGCTCATTTTACCTATTGTATTATCTATATTTTGGATGGCTACTCTTACGGTATATAAGGCGTATTATTGGGATCATATATTGCAAGATACCATAACGTATTTAGAAAAGGCTAAAGCTTCTTATTATAAAACTGGAACAATAGAAGCAGGTGTATATAACTCTCAATTCACTATGAGTCCTAGTGAAAAAATTACTTATAAAACACATATAAAGCCTGTAGTGATAGAAGGTGTATCTTTACAACGATTAACAGTAGATGCCATCGATAATCAATCTGTTGTCTACTCTCTATCAGTTGATTTGGAGGGGATACATTGAAGGGCGAGGATATAGAAAAGGTAATTGGAAAGAACAAAGAATATAAACAGAATCCTATAGCAAATAAGAATAAAAATAATAATAAGAAAAATAATAGTAAGAATAGAAATAATATGGGATTTATTTTGTATTCTACGCTCATTAGTATGACGATTTCTGTCATAGTTCTTACCATATTGTTAGGCATCGTATTCTATGCAGTTATGTGGGATGCTAAATTACTAGATAGTGTAGCTATGATGGAGGATGGTCGATATACACGGCGGATGGTTGTGGCTCAAATGATATGGAACCCTGTGAAGGTTACTGTAGAAGACCATAATAAGAGTTTATATATTCACGATACAAAACGTACAACCTTAACTGTACAACGTCATGCACTATACAGAAAATTAACAGATAGTAGCTTGCAGCCTGTCAGTGGCAGTCGAATTGTAGGAACTACAGATAAACGAAATGTGGGCTATACTCAGGAATATCCTTTTAGTGTAGATACTAATGGGACCGTGTATTTGCGCTGGTATATTAACAATCGTTTTGTTAATGATAGGAAATATACAAGTGGTTATGGAGGACTAACCATATATGAGGTCTCCATTGGACAGAGTGCTATTTATGATTGGTATAAAAGTAAAGAGGAGACAAGTCATGAACATAGGAGCCCATAACGCGGGCTTTATTACATATATAGCGATACTTACGATGTCCTTTTTATTACTATTAGCTTTTATGGGGCTGCGTATAGGACAAATATGTGAAAGTAATGTGGTGGATGAATTGCATTTGGAAGAAGCTCATTACGCAGCACAAAGAGGTGCTCATTGGTTTGTGGGCTATTGTAAATTAGGAAATGTATGGGACTTTCAAAATAAACTTGTTGTAATAGATGATGAAAATGTAGAGATTACTATTGAAGCGGACAGCTCAACAGATAATCCGCGTCATATTATGAGTTATGGAAAACTGAAGAATAGTGAAATCGTGAGTCGTGTACATATGTATGTGACCGTAGATAAAGAAAAACATATGCATGTTATAAAGGTAAAACCTTATTGAGGTGATTCTATGAAACGAAAAAAGAAAATACATTCTGGAGTATGTATAACTGATGAACATATTGTATGTGTTACCGCTCATATAGAAAATAAAACAATGGTCATTACTGATGCGTTAGAAATGAAGCGTACAGGACCTATTGATGAAGACGTTACAAAATTTATAGAAACGTATGATTTAGATGAAGGGGCATATAGTATTGTTGCTAATATTGATACACAAATGCATGTAGCACCTTATGATCCTCATGATTTTGATATGAAGGAGTTTATAAAGTGGAATATAGAGGACTACTTTAGCTTTGATGGGGATAGTTTCCAAATGGATGCTTGTCGCCGGGAATATCCACGACACAATTATCATATGTTTATGGTGGCTGTAGATCGGCATTCACTAGAGCTTTTGAAGCAAGGTATACGAGATACTTATGCACCCGTTGATGTTATTGATTTTTGGCCTATTCCTATTTGTTATTGCTTGATGCGGCGCAGCGGTACTGTAACAGGTGTTGTGGAAGAAGGCGCCATGCATTTATGGCTTTGGTGGAATGATATATGCATTCAAGAGTGTATTGTACCTATTACTGGTAGCGATGTAGCTGAAGCTATGGATAAGTTAGAAGTGAGATTACAAGACTTTGGTATAGATGAGATACAGGGAATTCGGATGTATGGGTTAGAATCTATAACAAATGAAGAACGGACAGATATGGAAGGTATAATTTCCATGTATGGAGAAACTGAATATATTCCATTATTATTCTTAGGTCGTGGCCGTAATCGTTGCAAGCAAGGGCAATTAGATTGGGACATGGCTATTGGTATGGCGGCAAGGGGGCTTAAATGGATTGGATTGGGCTGGTAAGGACAGATGTATTAATTTAATGCCTCGCTCGTTACGATGGCATAGTTTATGGCATACCTATCGATACCTTCTTTATGGGATAAGTCTTATATACATTATAGTAGGGCTTGTTACTATATATAGTTGTTGGTCAAGCTATCGTAGCTATGAAAATCGAAAGATAGACATTGTGCGATTGCAAGCAAATGCTCAGTATCAAGAAATACATCAACAATATGGTGAATTAATGGAAATAAGAAATAAAATAATAAAGAATAAAATCCTTAAGAATCAAACAGATATATTACCCAATACAATGGTCCTATATATTCTTGATGCCGCTATGTCAGAACATATTAGTCTACAGCATCTTAGCATTAAGGATGGGCGTATCAGTATAGATGGTATAGGTACGAGTGACGAAATGTGTCGTAAATTTATTGCTATTCTCCAACAAAAATTACTAGGGATGGAGTGTCATGGAACAGTTAAAGCAGATAAAGGTGTTTATACATTCCATATGGACGGATCTAAAAGAGAGCACAACATATCAGGTCGAGAGAATATTAACGGGCCTAGTGTTGTGGGGGATGCTCATTAGCCTTTCTATGTATGGGCATATTTATTTTGAAGACAAAAATAATAGCTTAAAAAATCAACAAGATAATTATAATATACAAATGAATGCTGAGTCAGATTATATAGTGTCTAATGAAGCAAAACTATTAGAATCTTTTACACGGAACAAGACATCTAATACAAGTTCTAATACAAATATTTTTGATTCCTTGCAAGGAGAACCCTTAATGATTGTCAGTACTGATGAGCATGAAGGTATACTAGAATTAACAGTATTAGGTAGTACAGAGCGTATGATTAACTGGATAAATACTGTTGAAGAAAAGGATCCTTCACGCCGTATAGAAATAGAAGATATAGAACGTAAAGGTAATGTAGTTTATGTGCATTGTGCAATTAAATCGATTATAAAACCTTAATGAAAATCGGGTGTACTGTATAGAGACAGATTATAGATTTTATGTCTATAGTCTGTCTTTGTTTTTGGACCATTTTATAGTACAATGAAGGATATGTAATGATAAGGGGCACATAATAGATGATAATAAAACGGAATATTATGCTCATCGGTTCTATGGGAAGTGGCAAAAGTCACTTTGGACGGAACCTTGCAGAACGCAAGGGTTGGCAATTTGTAGATACCGATCGCGTATTAGAAAGTCGTTTTGGGTTGCCCATTGCTGAGATTTTTAAAAAGATAGGAGAAAAAGCATTCCGCCGCGCCGAAATGGATGTACTAAAAAAGGTTTGCTTATACCATGAAGCAGTGATTTCTGTGGGTGGGAATTTTCCTATTGAACATCGCACCTTAAAGGTATTAAAAAAATATTCCTATATTATTGGTATCCGAGCTGCACAATTCCGTATTGTCAGTCGCGTGAATCGCCGTGTTGGGAAACGGCCTACCATGGACTATAGTAATGTGAATGCCTTTGTACATGCTATGATACAATCGTGGAAGCCCGTGTATAAGCAGTGCGATTTTGTACTAGATACAACAAATGGCCGGACCTATGATTTTATACAGCGTATTGAGGATGAATTAGATGCCTCAGATGTGCAATTTAAAGCAAGACGTCAACCCAATGATATAAACGATGTAGATGCTAAAGAAGCATCTGAAGATATACAATTTAATAATCAACAAAGTAGGAAAAAAGAGATTTCTGAAGCAGTATCAAAAAGAGCAATGTCTAATAAAATTCGTTATGATAAACGGTATAAACAAAAGACTTCTAATCAAACGAATAAAAAAGGTAAGGCACATAGTATATCCAAACAACGTACACCACAAGGGGGTAATGGATATGAGAAGAATCGCAATACTAACAAGCGGCGGAGACGCACCTGGAATGAACGCCACCATAAGAGCGCTAACTAGAAAAGCTATACATGAAGGTTTTGAAATATTTGGTATTGAACGTGGCTATTTAGGTATCATTGAGGAAAAGATATTTCCCTTATCGAATCGAGACGTTGGTGGCATCATAACACAAGGTGGTACGATGCTGAAAACGGCACGCTTTCCAGAATTTCAGAATGAAGAAATTCAACGCAAAGCTTATGAAATTTTGAAAACTTATGACATTGACCATTTGGTTGTTATCGGTGGTGATGGCTCCATGCGTGGTGCTACAAGTTTATCTAAACTTGGTATGTCTACTATGACCATTCCATGTACGATAGATAATGACATGGGTGGTACACAATATACGATAGGCTATGATACGGCTCTTAATACGGTAGTTGATGCGGTTGGGCGTATTCGTGATACATCAAACTCCCATGAACGTGTAGCTATTGTGGAGGTTATGGGGCGCAAAGCTGGACATATTGCATTAAAGGCAGGCCTAGCTTGTGGGGCAGAAATAGTTTTGGTTCCTGAAAATCCCATGCCTTTACATGCGGTTTGTCGTCATTTAAAGGAAACACAAATTCGGGGTAAAGAATATAGTGTTATCCTCGTTGCAGAAGGTGCCTATAACAGCGGTGAGGTGAAAGCTTTTATCAAGGAGCATACAGAATTTGATCCTAGCCTAACTGTGTTAGGCTACTTACAACGTGGCGGTGGTCCATCGGCATTTGATGCTATTTTAGCGGCTCGCATGAGTGAAGTCTGTATTAATTTATTGATGAGTGGTGTCGCTAACCGATTAGTAGGTTATATAGATGGTCATATCCGTGCACTATCTTATGAAGAGGCAGAACGTCTTGAATTTCCAATCGATGAGAAGGATTATAGATTATTGTCAATATTGAGTAGTTAATGGCCCGTAAGGGCCATTTTTTATATATCATAATTTATTCATTAATGAAATTATATTGCGTAAAAGCAATTGGTGCTGTATAATTTAAAAATACTATATGTGTTGATATAGAATAAATGTCTTTTTAATATATCTTCATCTTAAAAAAAGGAGATCATAATGAAAGAGTTCTTACAAAAGCATCGTAAACGTATAGTAACAGGTGCTGTTGTTCTTTGTGTTCTTGGTGGCGGCACATATTACTACATGGATAGTCTAAATGCAAATCAAGCACAAACGTTATATACTACTGGCAAGGTTGAAAAGGGTGATGTAAAAACTAGTATCAGTGCCACAGGTACTATTAACCCTGTAAATTATGTAGATGTTTCTACAAATGTTGCTGGTAAACTTGAAAAAGTTTTAGTTAAAGAGAATGATCAAGTTACGGCCGGTCAAGTTATCGCTTATATTGATACACGTCAATTACAAGCATCTGTTGATGATGCTCGTGCAGCGTTAGCCAAAGCAGAACTTGATATGAATCGTTATAAATCCTTGGCGGCTCAAGATGCTATTGCACAACAAACATATGATGATTCTGTAACATCTTATGAACGTGCTAAATCTACTTATGAACGTGCTGCCGCAGATTTAAGTGATGCTACTATTACAGCTCCAATGTCTGGGACTGTTGTTGGTACACCGTTGAAAGCTGGTCAAACTATCAGTACTGGCATTTCTACACAAATGATTATCGCTACGATTGCAGATTTAAGTGATTTAGAAATTTACCTAACTGTAGATGAAACAGATATTGGTAGTATCAAACAGGGCGCGAAAGTAGAATTTACAGTAGACTCTAAGCCAGGTGAAACTTTCACAGGTTACGTATCTGAAATTGCAAAAGGTACAAAAGGCAATATGGGCGCTACAAGCAATAGCGTTGTGTACTATACCGTAAAAGTTCAAATTCCTGAAAATATTTCCAACAATTTCTTACCATCTATGACGGCTCGTGCAACTATCTTTGGCGAAGATATTAAAAATACATTGGTAGTACCTCTTACTGCAGTGCGTACAGATAAGCAAGGGGAATATGTATATGTTATTAAAGATGGTCAACCAGTACGTACAGCTGTTTCTACAGGTGTAACTGGTGATACTAATGTACAAATTCTAAAAGGTTTATCTGAAGGTGATGAAATCATCGTAAGTGGTGATGTAACAGCACCTAAGAATAATAGCCGTGGACCGTTCTAATAGTAGGTGAATATGAATCAAGCAGTAATCGATATACAAGGGATTACGAAGACCTATGTAAATGGTAAATTATCGGTGCCTGTTCTACATGGGATCGATTTACAGGTCAACAAAGGCGAATTTGTGTCTATTATGGGTCCATCTGGTTCTGGTAAATCTACCTTTATGAACATACTTGGTTGTTTAGATAGACCAACAACAGGTTCATACCGCCTAAATGGCGATGAGGTTGCTACCTTATCCGACGATGAATTGGCCTTTGTACGAAACAAACAAATAGGCTTTGTATTCCAAAGTTTTAACTTATTAACAAAATTGACAGCGTTAGAGAATGTGGCGCTCCCTATGATTTATGCAGGGATGGATAAAAAGTCACGTAATGAACGTGCCGCTGCATTGTTATCCTCTGTTGGCCTTGGAGATCGTATGGATCACTTGCCATCTGAGTTATCTGGTGGTCAGCGTCAACGTGTAGCCATAGCTCGCGCGTTAGCGAATAATCCGGCTATCATCATGGCCGATGAACCGACAGGTAACCTTGACTCCAAGTCGACTATTGATGTTATGAATATCTTTAGAGGTCTCTATGAGGAAGGGCGTACAATTATCCTCGTTACTCATGAACCTGAAATTGCAACCTATGCAAGTCGTAATGTAGTATTGCGTGATGGTTTGATTGTAGAGGATTCTCAAAATCTTAATATGACGCCTGTACAGGAGGTGCCACATGTATAAAGAGAGTTTCTTAATGGCATGGGCATCCCTCATTGCTAATAAAATGCGTTCCATTTTAACCATGTTAGGCATCATCATCGGTGTAGCTGCCGTAATTGCCTTAGTATCTATTGGTAATGGTGTAAAGCAAGATATTCAAAACTCCATCTCTAGCTTAGGATCTAATCTATTGATGGTTATGCCTGGGGCACCACGCACACCAGGGGTTCGACCTTCTGCAGGTTCTATGAAGTCTTTAAAGGTTTCTGATTACGAAGCGATTTCAAAATTGGATGGTGTAAGAGCTGCCAGTCCGATGACAAATGGTTCGTATGTAGTAATTTATCAAAATAAAAACTGGACCACTTCTGTATCTGGTGTTAGTTATAATTATTTAGATGTAAACAATTGGTCTATGAAATCTGGTCGCTTCTTATCTGAAAAGAATGTACAGAATCGTGAACGTGTGGCAGTAGTAGGTAAAACAGTTGTTAAAAATCTATTTGGTGATGAAGATCCAGTAGGTGCAGAAATTCGTGTTAAAAACATTCCGTTCCGTATCATTGGTGTCCTTAATAGTAAGGGCAGTGGTGCTATGGGTAATGACCAAGATGATATGGTTATTATCCCGTATACTACAGCCATGGAACGGGTAGAAGGTGTTGATTATCTTCGAATGATCTACGTAGTAGGTAAGGATGAAAACGGTATCGATCGTTTACAATCCGATATTGAAAACCTGTTGCGCGTACGTCATGGAATCAAGGATACTAATCTAGATGATTTCAATATTCAGAACATGAACTCCATCATGGAAACTATGGAGGAAACTACAGGAACATTAACATTATTCCTTGGCGCCGTAGCTGCTATCTCACTCGTTGTTGGTGGTATCGGCATTATGAATATTATGCTAGTATCAGTAACAGAACGGACAAGAGAGATTGGGGTGCGTAAGGCTTTAGGTGCAACTTATAGTGTTATCGTTACACAGTTCCTTATCGAGGCTGTTGTTATCAGTCTGATGGGGGGCATCATAGGTATTGCACTCGGTATAGGGGCCTCTAAGTTAATTGGTATGGCTTCAGGCATGAGTACAGTTATATCTATACCAACTATTGTAATGTCTTTTGCCTTCTCTATGGCAATAGGTTTGATCTTTGGTATTTATCCAGCTCGCAAGGCGGCAAAACTTAATCCAATTGATGCATTACATTATGAATAGTCTTAAACTGTAAGTTTCTATTTTTAAGAACATACTAATAAATAGATAGAGTTATTCGCATATGGTGCGTTGCATGATACAATATGTATGATGTAACGCACCATTTTTATATGCTTGTATGTAATTTGTGCTATATACTTATGAAATTTTCATGCAAGCAATTTGTAATAAACGGGATATGTAGATTACCTAATCTACGGGTAAGTATATTGAATGGAGAACCTTATGGCTACAACATTGTTAGAATATTTCAACGAATTACGAAATCAGAATCCATTTTCTTGGGTAAAAGATTCTGAAATTACAGCAGTTGAACCAGGTCATGCGGAAATGACCTTACAAACAAATGATACAGAGTATTGTAATTTCCGAGGGGATTTACATGGTGCCGTTTGTATTGGATTAGCAGATAGTGTGATGGGGACAGCATGTTTTACATTGGGCAAATCTGTTAGTACCATTGATCTTAATGGTAACTATGTGAAAGCTGTTAAGGGTGGTACCGTATTGCGTGGTGTAGCTAATGTAGAGCACAGTGGTAAAACAACCATGGTTGCGACAGCACGTATCTATAATGAATTAGGTGAACTTGTTCATTTAGCACGTGGTACATTTTTTGTACTAGAAGAGAAGTCATTACCTGAATTACCATGGCGTTTTATTGAAGAAGACAACCCTGATTTGGTATAATATAGTTTAGACTTTTAAATATAGGAGGATGCTTTAATGAAAGAAGAATTACAACGGATTAAGGCTGAAGCTCTTGATGCGATTAAAGGGTTGACAGATATACAATCACTGCAAGATATACGCGTTAAATATTTAGGTAAAAAAGGTGAGGTAACGGCATTACTAAAAGGTCTTGGTAAATTATCTCCAGAAGAACGCCCGAAGGCTGGCGCCCTCGTTAATGCTGTTCGTGAAGCATTAGAAGCCGAAATTGATACGGTTAAAGTTCGTATGGAAACGGCAGAGTTAAATGCTCGCTTAGAACAAGAACGCATCGATATTACATTGCCAGGTCGTGCACAAAAAATGGGTCATATTCATCCATTAACAAAGGTTAATGAAATGATTGAAGACTTCTTTATGAAAATGGGCTATACCGTTGAAGAAGGCCCTGAGGTTGAGCAAGATTACTACAACTTTGAATGCTTAAATTTGCCTAAAGATCATCCTGCACGTGATATGCAAGATTCCTTCTATATTACAGAAAACTTCTTATTACGTACCCATACATCTCCAGTTCAAGCTCGTACAATGCAACGTCATGAACCTAATAGCCCAATTCGTATGATTGCGCCTGGTAAGGTTTACCGTTGGGACTATGATGCGACACATTCCCCAGTATTCCATCAAGTGGAAGGTCTCATCATCGACGAGCATATTACATTTGCTGATTTGAAAGGTACATTAGAGTCCTTCTTACGTCACATGTATGGTGATGAAACAAAGGTACGTTTCCGTACAAGCTTCTTCCCATTCACAGAACCATCTGCAGAAGTAGATATTTCCTGTGTAATGTGTGGTGGCGAAGGTTGCCGTGTATGTTCTCATACAGGTTGGCTTGAAATTTTAGGCTGCGGTATGGTTCATCCGGATGTATTGCGTATTAATGGGTACGATCCTGAAAAGGTTAAAGGCTTTGCCTTTGGTATGGGCGTAGAACGTATTGCTATGCTTTTATACGGCATTAACGATTTACGTCTATTCTTTGAAGATGATGTACGATTCTTGGAACAATTTTAGGAGGAACTCATGAAAGCAAGTTTACAGTGGATGAACGAATACGTGCCTGTGGATATGAATCGTCCTGCTCAAGAATTGGCCGATGAATTAACACAAGCAGGGATTCCTGTAGAAGATGTCATTGCTATGGATAATGGCATTAAGAAAATTTATACTGGCAAAATCGTGGAGGTTACAAAACATCCAGATGCAGATAAATTACAAGTATGCCAAGTTGAATGCCTTACAGAAGAAGGTGAACCTGTTACAAAACAAATCGTAACGGCTGCTACAAATGTTGCTGTAGGCCAAATCGTACCTGTAGCGTACCATAAATCTCGCTTAGCTGATGGAACAGAAATTAAAAAAGGTAAATTGCGCGGCGAAGTATCTGAAGGCATGTTCTGTTCTGTTGCAGAATTTGGTATCTCCAGCGATTTAGTATTGCCAGAAGAAGCACAAGGTATTTATATCTTTCCTGAAGGCACACCAATCGGCCTTGATGTAAAAGATGTATTAGGCTTAAACGACACAGTATATGAATTTGAATTGACTGCAAACCGTGCGGACTGTTTCTCCATGGTTGGTTTATCCCGTGAATTCGGCATGATGACAAATCAAAAAGCTTTATTCCCTATTATCATGGTTAACGAAAATGGTGAGTCCATTGAAGGCAAAGCATCTGTATCTGTCGAAGCGGATGATCTTTGCACGCGATTCATGTCTCGTATCGTTACAGATGTAAAGGTTGAACCATCCCCATTGTGGATGCAAAATCGTTTGCGTAACAGCGGCATTCGTCCTATTAATAATGTAGTAGACGTAACAAATTATGTTATGTTAGAACTTGGTCAACCTATGCATGCTTATGACTATGACCATGTAAAAGGTCATAAATTAGTGGCAAGACGTGCTAAAAATGGTGAAGTTCTTGTTACACTTGATGGTTCTGAACGTGAATTGAATGATTCTATGCTTATAATTGCCGATGCAGAACGCCCAGTAGGTGTTGCAGGTATCATGGGGGGCTTTGATAGTGAAGTAACAAATGAAACGACTACTGTTATGCTTGAAGCTGCTGTGTTTAATGGTCCATCCATTCGCCGTACTGCAAAAGCGCTTGGTATGCGTTCTGAAGCATCTGGACGTTTTGAACGTGGCGTAAACCATAAATACACAGCTTATGCTATCGATAGAGCAGCACAGTTGTTGCAACAAATTTGCCCATCCTGTAAAGTTGACGTAGGCATTATCGATGTGTACAAGAACCCTGTAGAGCAACATACAGTTACTTTCACAGCAAAACAAATCAACGATTACTTGGGTACAAACATTGAAAAAAACGAAATGGTTCGCATTTTGACTGCTCTTGAATTCGTTGTAACTGAAGAAGGGGACCAATTATCTGCCCTCGTTCCAACATGGCGCGGTGACGTAACAGTAATGCCTGATATCGCCGAAGAGGTGGCTCGTATTTATAACTATGATAATATTGCTCCTACAATTCCTGTAGCCGTATTGTCCTCTGGTGGTATGACGCCTAAGAAAGCTCTTACGAAAGAGGTAACACATACGTTAGCTAAATTGGGTATGACTCAAATCATTACATTTAGCTTTATGCATAAAGATGGCCTTTCCAATATGATGCTTCCTGAAGGGGATAGCCGTTATACAGCCATTCCAATTTTGAATCCTATTTCCGAAGAATTCCCTTATATGCGTACTACATTGGTGCCAGCTGTTATCGAAGCTGCGAAACGCAATATTGCGCAACAAAATAAGGATCTTTGGTTGTTTGAAACAGCGAATGTATATGAACCAAAAGCATTGCCTTTGACAGAGGTACCTCATGAACGCCCTATGGCTTGTGGTATCTTGATGGGCAAAGCAAACCAAGCTGGCTGGAATCAAGCAGAACGCACTACAGATTTCTATGATGTAAAAGGTATCGTAGATGCGTTGTTGGCTGAACTAGGTGTTAAAGGCTATGAAATTAATCGTGGCACTGAACCTTACTTCCACCCTGGTGTAAGTGCTCAATACGTAGTTGATGGTAAAATGATTGCTCAATATGGTGAATTACATCCACAAGTGAGCAAAAACTTTGATTTACCAGGCAAAGTATACATGTTTGAAATCGATTTGGAAGCAGTATTATCCTTAACGATTCCAGCATTCCGCTATACATCTTTCAGTAAATTCCCAGGTACTAGCCGTGACCTTGCTATTGTGGCACCTGTGTCCGTATCTAGTGGTGAAATTTTATCTATCATTAAAGAGCATGGTGGCGAATATTTAGAAAGTGCATCTATCTTCGACGTTTACGAAGGTGAACATATCGAAGCTGGTTACCGCAGTCTTGCATACAACTTGCAATTCCGCTCTATGGAAGGCACGTTGAATGATGAAGATATTGATGGTAACATTCAAGCTATTATCGATGCATTAGCAGAAATTAACTGCAGATTACGTTAATCTCAAGCAGTATATTGAAAGGGTTTACCATATGGTAAACCCTTTTAGTACTATAGTTATACCTTTAGTTAGGTAGAAAGGATTATCCATGGAATTATTGGCTCCTGCCGGTACGATGGAAAACTTTATAGCCGCTTTAGAATCTGGGGCTGATGCTATTTATCTTGGCGGTAAAGGCTTTAATGCTCGTGCTCATGCAGCAAACTTTGGCATTGAAGAACTGGCTGAGGCTATTCGTTTGGCTCATATTTTAGATGTGTCCGTATATGTAACCGTAAATATCCTCATAGGTGATTCCGAATTAAAGGATCTCGAGGCGTATTTAAAGGACTTAGAGCGCATCGGTGTGGATGCTATTATCGTTCAAGATTTAGCAGTTGCTAAATTGGCACAACGAGTGGCTCCTAAACTTCACTTGCATGGCAGTACGCAGATGACGGCTGCTACATTAGATGCTGTTCGTTTTTATGAAAGCCTCGGTTTTACCCGTGTTGTATTGGCTCGTGAATTGAGCCTCCTTGAAATTGAACATATTTGTAAAAACTGTACAGCTGAAATCGAAGTCTTTGTACATGGTGCCTTATGTGTGTGCTATTCTGGTCAATGCTTGATGAGTTCCTTTATCGGTGGTCGTAGTGGTAACCGTGGTGCCTGCGCACAACCTTGCCGTTTGCCTTATGAACTATTGAATTCTTCTGGTACTAGTTTGCTACCTAAACACGAAGCCTATTTATTAAGTCCAAAGGATCTTAACTATAGTGAGCATATGAATGAGCTCGTAGCTGCTGGTGTTACGTCCTTTAAGGTAGAAGGGCGTATGAAAAAGGTTTCCTATGTGCGCCAAGTCATTGGGACCTATCGTCATATTTTAGATACAGCTCATATGGATGCTGCTGATGCCGATGCATTGGCGTCTGGGTTTAATCGTGGCTTCTCTACAGATTACTTAACAGATCATGTAGGGAAATCTATGATGACTGTGGTTGCTCCAAATAATCAAGGCAAATTAATTGGTAAAGCAGAGGTTAAAAAGGGACAAGTTCATTTATTCCTAACAGAACCGATTGAAAAAGGATCACTTTTAAAGATAATGCAAGATTCTGGTAGTATTACGTATTATCAAATTGATCAAAATTGGTCCTTAATGGATGAAAAGCATTTTGTAGGCAAACCTGATGAAGGGTTTGCAGCGGGACAAGTATTTTTAGCATCTACGCCAAAATCTCAAAAGCAACGAGGCTTACAAGATTTCAGTGCTAAATTAGAGATACATGGTTATCTATCTATTAATACAGACCGAGAACAACCTTGCACAGACCTTACCTTTGTATTGAATGATGGGCGTACTGTGACTGTATCTAATGAGTTTGAACCGGTTTATGCTAACAATAAACCGACTACATTAGAGAAGGTTACAGACCAAGTAGGTAGATTAGGCAATACATTGTTTACGCTTGGCTCTATGTCTATTCCTGATGGACCTTATATGTGGCCAGCTAGTGTGTTAAATGCATTGCGCCGAGATGCTGTAGGAGCACTAGAAAACTTATTGATTACAGACCATGAAACGGCTTGGGCTGAGCTGGCTGTAGAGCCTCAAGATATGTCATCTATGGCTGCTAAGGGTAAGGTTCAATATTCTGAGACTATGGTGAGTGCTCGCGTTGATGAGCTAGAGGCTGTGAAAGCAGCTATTGAAGGGGGCGCTAAGAAGATTATCTTCGGTGGTGACCGTTTACAACGTAAGCCTTATGAACTTAGCATCTACGAGCAGGTAAATAAGCTTTGCAAAGACCATAATGTACTTTGTGTATTTGCTACCCCTCGGGTTGTGAAAGATGATGAAGTAAAGGCGTATATGAATACCCTTAAGGCTATAGTTGAGGCGAAACCAGATAGCATTTCTATTCATGTCCCTCAAGCGTTATTGTGGCTTCGTGACTTAGGGTATACAGGTGCTATTGAAGCTGATACAGGTCTTAATATATTTAATGGCTCTGCACTACAAGTATGGCAAGACTTTAATATGAGTAGCATAGCACCATCATTAGAGTTAACCTTGGCACAACTTGTTAACTTGCAAAAATCTACTAATTTGCCATTAGAAATAATGGTACATGGTTACACGGAAATGATGATTTCCGAATACTGTGCCATCGCAAGCTTTGTGGGCACTGGTAAAAAGGAAAACTGTCCTATGCCATGTGTAAGCGAGGACTATGCATTGAAGGACCGTAAAGGGGAAGTGTTCCCACTTCGTACGGATCCGTATTGCCGTATGCACATCATGAACAGTCATGAGATGGACATGCGTGCCTACGTGCCAGAGTTACATCGAAAAGGGTTACATATTTTGCGTATTGATGGACGTCATATGGATCCAAAGAGATTGCGTACTATCGTAGCAGATTATGTATCCATTCAAAATGGAACTAAAGAGGCTCCGCCAAAGAGTGTAGGCAAAGATGATACGCCTATTACAAGGGGCCACTATTTTAGAGGTATTTTATAAAAGAGGTAGTACATTGTTTAACGAAGATGTATTAGACTTTCACCATATAAAAGAACAATTACAACAACATTGTAGTTCTACCATTGCTAAAGAATTAGCCATGCACATCGAACCTATGACAGATGCGAAAGCCATTCAAGAGAACCTTGATGAAACGGCAGAAGCCATGCGTTCTTTGCAAACCGAGGTAGAACAACCGTTAGGCGGTACGCGAGATATTCGTGAATCCTGTAAAAAGAGTCGTAAAGACTTTGTCCTTACTCGTGAAGCATTGTGGGATATTTATTTAACCATTGGTGCTTATAAGCGAATGACAAAGTTCTTTAGAACGAAATATATGGAATATCCATTGCTATCCCTATGGGTACAGGATATGCCGAATACAGATCGCATTGAAAACCGATTTAAACGCGTCTTTGATGATAAAGGGGAATTGCTTGATACAGCATCTCCTAAGTTGGCTAGCTTAAGAAATACGATTATCAAAACTCGTGATAAGATTAAAAATGATATTCAAGCTATCTTACACGACAAGGATAATCAGAAGTATTTCCAAGAAACGATTATTACACAGCGTAACAATCGCTATGTAATCCCTGTAAAACAGGAATATCGCCAATATTTTGATGGTCTTATTCACGACCGTTCTGCAACGGGTCAAACACTCTATATTGAACCGATGCGCTTGGTGAATCTAAATAATGAATTACAAGAGGCTTTGATTGGTGAAGAGCAAGAGGTATTGCGTATTTACCGTGAATTATCAGCCCTTGTAAAACAACATAGTAATGATTTGATGGATGCTTGTGAAAAGGTATCCCACATCGAATTTGTATATGGTAAGGCGAGCCTTGCTATTTCTTATAAGGGTGTACCGGCCATCTTGAGCACAGACAGAACTGTCAATCTCATGAGAGCTCGGCACCCATTAATCCCACCGAATGTGGTAGTACCTACAAATATTCAATTAGGTACATCGTACCGTATTTTATTGATTACTGGGTCTAATACAGGCGGTAAAACAGTATCCCTTAAAACATTAGGGTTATTGAGTTTAATGAACCAATGTGGTCTATTTATTCCTGCAGACCACGGCTCAATGTTGCCTATATTCCAAAATATCTTTGCCGATATTGGGGATGAACAAAGTATTGAGGCTAGCCTTAGTACGTTCTCTGCTCATATGACACAAGTTATTTCCATTATTAAACATTGTGGCCCAAATGACTTGGTATTGCTGGATGAGCTTGGATCCGGTACAGATCCAGAGGAAGGTAGTGCACTTGCTGTATCTATCCTCGAGTTCTTCCGTAAAAAAGGTGCCCTTATGATGGTAAGTACCCATTATAATGAGCTTAAAAACTATGCATACCATACAGAAGGAATCGAAAACGGCCATGTAGAATTTGATGAGCGCACCTTAAAACCAACATATCGACTTCATATCGGTGTAGCTGGTAGTAGCCATGCGTTGAGTATTGCGGCCCGTTTAGGTTTGCCAAAAGATATCGTAACGCGCGCTGCAGAGTATAAATCTCAATTTGGTAGCCATGAAATGGAAGAAGTTCTTTCCGACTTAAACGAACAACTCCGTAAAGCCTCTGAACGTGAAAGAGCGTTAAAGAAAGAGCTTGATGAAACACGTCGTATGCGTGGCCAACTAGAGAAGGAAAAGAAACAGTTTAATGAAAAACGTAAACAAATCTTAGCCAAAGCTCAGGCCGATGCAGAGTCCATGAAACGTAGTTTACGCGTTGAAGGGGAAGCGATTATCAAGCAATTGAAAGCGCAATTCTCTGAAACAAATAAGGATAAGCGTCAATCGGCTATTAATGCAGCACGTAAGGGGATTTCTAGTGTTCATGTACCAGAAGCTCCAGTGGATGATGATCGTAAGTCGTTAACCGCAGATGCTATTAAGGTTGGCCAAGCTGTTTATGTTACGTCCTTGCGTTCGTTGGGTACTGTGTTATCTATCAATGGTAACCGTGTAAATGTTGATATTAATGGACTAACAGCTACCGTTAAGGTTAGCGAATTACAATCAACTACACGTGAAGAAGGCAATAAACTAGCACGTGAACAAAAAGCAGCCATGCCTAAAACAAGAAAACGTATGGGTGGCTCCGCCGTACAACGTCAAAAAGAGGTTCGTACTGAAATCAATATTCTTGGACAAACGGTAGATGAAGCGACAGTTTCTGTTGGTAGATTTATTGACCAAGCTTTACTTGGTGGTGTTAATCAAGTGCGCATTATTCACGGTAAGGGGACTGGCGCATTACGAGAAGGTGTACATCAATATTTGCGTACCTTACCGCATGTAGCTCATTTTGAAACGGCAGGCTATGATGAAGGTGGTGCAGGGGCTACCAATGTAGTTCTGAAATAAAGCTACACAATAGTGATATAGTTATAGATAATATAGTAAATTATTATCGTATATCAAATTGGTTATGGGGTATAGCCATATACATATATAGAAATAGAAGAGGTAGTAAGTTCTTAGAACTTACTACCTTTTTACGTAAAAGAAAGGAGCGGAACACATGTTCCGCTCCTTTAGAGTATTAGATTAACGATCTTTTTTACTAGACTTTTTACTTTTGGATGAATTAGATTTCTGTTCAGTTGCATCATCTTTTGAGCCACTGTCATCTTTTACAGCTTCATCTTTCGATTTGTCTTTATCATCTTTTTTGTCTGCTTTTTCGTCCTTAGCAGCTTCTTTTTTAGGCTGTGCTTTTACAGGATTATAATAACCTTCAGAAACAGCTGATTGAGCGCTAGCAGGAACGGAGAAGTCAGAAGCAGGGGTATTGGCAAGCGCATTTGCCATGAATTGGCCCCACATAATAGCAGGTGTGTCACCACCGGTCATGCCTCGTAATGTTTCCGAGCCATAGTCATCACCAATCCAAACGGCAGCTACTAAATCAGGCGTGTAACCAACGAACCAAGCATCCTTGGAATCATCTGTTGTACCAGTTTTGCCTGCTGCAGGACGACCGATTGCGGCATTACCACCAGTACCGCCATTTATAACGGATTCTAGCATATTTGTAATGATAGCTGCATCTTTTTCATCTACAACACGTTTTTCTTGGATGGAGTTTTCTTCCACAACTTGACCATTGCGGTCTACAATTTTAACGATTGCCGTAGGTTGAACTTTGATACCACCATTAGCGAGTACACCATAAGCTTGAACCATATCAAGAGGTGTTACACCATGAGTTAAACCACCAAGTGCAGTAGACAAGTTATTATCTTGATCAGTTAGAGTAGAGATACCCATTTCTTTAGCAAGTTTAATAATCTTAGACATGCCTACTTCATCAGCAATTTTTACGGCAGCTACGTTACGAGAATGTTGTAATGCATAGCGGTATGTAATGCTACCTACGAAGTCATTTTCATAGTTTTTAGGGCTCCAGTTACCAAATGTAACAGGGCTATCATCTACGATAGAACCAGGAGTTTTACCAGATTGAATAGCTGCCAAATATACAAATGGTTTCATAGCGGAACCTGGTTGACGTTCTGCTTGTGTAGCACGGTTAAATGCATCATCACCACGGCCACCAACCATAGCCATAATGTAACCATTATGAGGGTTCATAGCTACGATAGCACCTTGTGGTTGATGTAAACCATTGCTATCTGTGTAGTAGTTAGGCAAGTTTTGCATTGCTGCTACAGCTGCATTTTGTGCATCCATATCGAGAGTAGTATAAATTTTTAAACCATCTTTATAGATTGCATCGTCACCATATTTTTCAGAAACTTGTGCAATAACATAGTTAATGAAGTAAGACGCATTAGATTTTTCATGCGTTTGTTCTTGTTTTGCCACTAAGCCTAAATCTGCTTGACGCGCTTCATCAGCTTGCTCTTGTGTAATGTATCCGTATTTAACCATTTGGCCTAATACAACGGCTTGACGTTTTTTACTAGCTTCCAAATCATTGAATGGAGAGTAGTAGTTAGGACTTTGTGGTAAGCCCGCAATGAGCGCTGCTTGAGCAAGCGTTAATTGGCTAGCATCCTTACCAAAGTACACATGAGCTGCAGATTGTACACCGTATGCACCTTGACCAAAGTAAATTTGGTTCATGTACATTTCTAGGATTTCATCCTTAGTGTAGTGTTGTTCAATTTTTAGTGCTAGTAATGCTTCAGAAATTTTACGTTTAAATGTTCTGTCTTGAGACAAGAATGCATTACGCGCTAACTGTTGAGTGATAGTAGAACCACCTTCAGATACGCCACTATGAACAAGGTTAACCCATACAGCACGTAAGATACCAACTGGGTCGATACCGTGATGGGAGTAGAAGCGAGAGTCCTCAGTAGCAACAAAGGCATTTTGTAAATCCTTTGGTACATCTTTTAAAGGTACTGGTAATCGATTCTCTGTGGAATGAACCGTTGTGATGAGATTACCGTGCACATCGTAAATTTGAGACGATGCGGAAGGACGTACATTGGATACATCTGGTAGGTTAGACAGTGTGGCACTGATAAAACCACAGCCACCTCCGGCTACGATGAGTATAAGGAGAAGGGCACAAATCCAAAATAGACGCTTTGGACTTGTTTTCTTCGGTGTAGAGCCGCTACCGTTAGAACGGCGGCTGCTTCTCGCATTTGAGTTATTACTCATAGAGTCACCTCTTTTTTCTTTTGTTAGTAAATATAACGTAAATTCTATTACGCAGTTATAAATATTATATCATAAATGGCTTAAAACCAATACTATATATATAATTGTGAAAGTTTTTAGATAATGGTATACTAAAACAATAGTATTTCGAGGAGGATTATCATGGTTAGTGCTCAAGAACAAGTACGCCAAATTAAACACGGCGTAGCAGATTTAATTAATGAACAAGATCTTGTAAAGAAAATAGAAAAATCCATTAAGGAAAATAAACCGTTAGTTGTAAAACTAGGTTTGGACCCAACAGCGCCAGATATTCATTTGGGTCATACTGTACCACTTCGTAAATTACGTTTGTTCCAAGAATTTGGTCATCAAGTAGTGATTGTTATCGGTGGTTTCACTGCACGTATTGGTGATCCTACTGGTAAAAGCGCAACTCGTCCACCACTTACAAAAGAAGAAGTATTGAAAAATGCTGAAACTTATAAAACACAAATCTTCAAAGTGTTGGATCCTGAAAAAACTATCGTTCGCGACAACAGTGAATGGCTTGAATCCATGAATTTTGCTGATGTTCTACGTTTGGCAAGTTCTTACACTGTAGCGCGTATGATGGAACGTGATGATTTCAATAAACGCTTTAAAGAAGGTCGTGCTATTGGTGTTCATGAGTTTATGTATCCATTGATGCAAGGTCAAGATTCTGTAGCATTACATGCTGATGTTGAATTTGGTGGTACAGACCAAACTTTTAACTTGTTAATGGGCCGTCATTTACAAGAATTAGAAGGTCAAGAACCTCAAGTTGTTATCACAATGCCATTGCTTGAAGGCCTTGACGGTGTTCAAAAAATGAGTAAATCTTTAGGCAATTACATCGGTATCGACGAAGAACCTAAAGAAATGTACGGTAAAGCAATGTCTATTCCTGATGAATTGATGATGCGCTACTTCATGCTCGTTACAGATATGCCAATTGAAGAACAAGAGGACATGGAAAAACGTCTTGAAAGTGGTGAATTACATCCACGTGACGCTAAAATGCAATTAGCTCGTACCATTGTTCGTTTGTACCATGGTGAAGAGGCTGCTCTTGAGGCAGAAGAAGAATTCAAGCGCGTATTCCAACAACGCGCGTTGCCTACAGATATTCCTGAATACGCTATGGATGCGCCAACAGAACCAATCTTTGTACCACAATTCTGTACAGATGCTGGTTTAACTGCCTCTAATGGTGAAGCACGTCGCTCTATTAAAGCTGGTGCTTTTAAAGTAAATGGAGAAAAATATACAGAAGAAAACCTTACCCTTGAAGAGGGCATGATCGTTCAAGTAGGTAAGCGTAAATTTATAAAAATTAAATTTAACTAATATAAAACTGTGATGGGGTAGAAACCTCATCACAGTTTTTTTGTCCATTTTCTTTATAAGATTTTCCTCTATTGTATCTATTAATAGTAACTCCAAAATTTAGGTACAAGTTAATGTATAATGAATATAAAAGATAAATATAAAATACAAATTTGATACATAAAACATTTATACAAATATCGTATAAATTTTACTATAAAGTAAGAGGACTATATATGGACAAGAAACTATTTAATTTCCTAGAAAAACGGGAACATACTGTTCTTACCGATATTGATGTTATAACTGCTGCCGTAGCAGTACCATTACTAGAAATCGATGGGGAAGATCACGTAGTATTTACTGTACGCAGTAATAAGCTACGCCGTCAGCCTGGTGAAATTAGCTTTCCTGGTGGCCACTGTGAACCTAATGATAAAAGCAGTGCCCATGCTGCCATGCGTGAGTGCTCTGAAGAATTGGGCATAGATTTAGATCAAATTGAATTACTTGGTAATTTAGACTGTCTCGTATCTGCGATAGGTGTCAAATTATATGCTGTAGCCGTACGTTTACATACAAGTGATTTAAAACCAAATCCTGATGAAGTAGGAGAGGTATTCACCGTTCCATTACAATATCTATTAGACATGGAGCCAACTGTAGGTCATCTAGATATAGCTACAAGACCGTTAAAGGACTTTCCATTCCATTTATTAGAAGGCTACAACATTGACTGGAAAATTAGACAAAACTACTCCGTCTATTTCTATCCCTATGAACAATACACCATATGGGGACTAACGGGGCGAGTGCTGAAAAACTTTTTAGATATATATAAGGAGATTTATTTGCATAATAACCCTCATATAAATTGACAGATTTTAAATTAAGGTATACTATTTATGTGTAAAAGGTTTAATGTGTTGCACTAATTGACTAGGAGGTTCTCACATGAATCGCGAAACAGCATACGTACTTTGGTTTGATGAATTACGACGTGAAGATGTTAATTTAGTTGGTGGTAAGTCTTCTTCCTTAGGGGAATTGACATCCTCCACTAATGTACCTGTACCTTACGGTTTTGCTACAACTGCTCATGGTTATCGTGAGTTTATGAAAGCAACAGGATTAGAAGATAAAATCCGCGCTGAACTTGATGCGTTAGATGATGTAGAAAATTCTGCATTATTGCGTGAAGTATGTGCTAAAATTCGCCGCATGATTTGCGAAGAAGAAATGCCTAAAGAATTGGCAGATGCTATCCGTCATGCTTATGAAGAACTTGGTAAAAAAGTAAACGAAGAAAATCCATTCGTAGCAGTTCGTTCTAGTGCAACAGCAGAAGACTTGCCAGATGCAAGTTTCGCAGGCCAACAAGATACATATTTAAATGTACGTGGTGCTGATGTTATTATTCAAAAAGTAAAAGAATGCTACGCATCTACTTTCACAGACCGTGCAACATATTACCGTGTAAAACAAGGTTTCGATCATATGACAGTAGCATTGAGTGCAGCTGTTCAAATGATGGTATTCTCTAAAGCTGCTGGCGTAATGTTTACTGTTGACCTTGTAACAGGCAATGATAACAATATTCTTATTGAAGGTTCTTGGGGTCTTGGTGAATACGTTGTACAAGGTACCGTTACACCAGATAATTTCCGTGTAGATAAAGCTAAAATGGAAATTACAGACCGCATGATTAATGACAAAAATATCCGTTTAGTTCGTAAAGCTGACGGCGACTGTGTTGAAGAAGTTGTTCCAGCAGATGAAGCTAAACAACAAGTTATTACAGATGCTCAAGTGTTAGAGCTTGCTGAATATGCAAAAGCAATCGAAAAACATTATGGTTGCTACATGGATATGGAATGGGGCGTAGATGAACGAGATGGTAGAATTTGGATTTTACAAGCTCGTCCAGAAACAGTTTGGTCCCGTAAAGAAAAAAAAGAAGTATCTGAAAAACCTAGCACATTAGATGCAGGTAATCGTGAAATTATCGTAAAAGGTTTGCCAGCATCCCCTGGTAATGCAGCTGGTAAAGCTCATGTTATCATCAATCCTGAGGATATTGATGAGTTCAAAGAAGGTGAAATCCTTGTCACTGCTATGACAGCTCCTGACTGGGTACCAGCAATGAAAAAAGCGAAAGCTATTGTTACAGATGCAGGTGGTATGACTTGTCATGCGTCCATCGTTAGCCGTGAGCTTGGTATTCCTTGTATCGTAGGTACTAAGAGCCGTAGCCATGAAGCGACTACATCTATTAAAGATGGTCAAATGATTACTGTAGACGCTACAAATGGTATCGTATATGATGGCGTATTAGAAGATATCGTTAAAAAGCCAGAAGCTCAAGCTACTGCAAATGTTGTTACTGAATCTGTTCCTGTAACAGGCACTAAGATTTACATGAACTTAGGCGACCCTGATTTGGCTGAAAAACATGGCGTATTGCCTTGCGATGGTATCGGCCTTATGCGTGAAGAGTTCATTTGGACTACTTTCATCCATGAACATCCATTGCACCTTATCGAAACAGGTCGCAGTGATTTCGCTGTAAATACATTGGCAGAAGGTATGCGTAAAGTGTGTCAAGCATTAGCCCCTCGCCAAGTAGTAGTTCGTTTGAGCGACTTCAAATCTAGCGAATACCGTGATCTTAAAGGTGGCGACAAATATGAGCCACATGAATCCAGCGCATTACTTGGCTGGCGTGGTGCTTCTCGTTACTACGATCCTAAATATACACCTGCTTTCAAATTAGAATTAGAAGCAATCAAAAAAGTACGTAACGAATTTGGTTTCAAAAACTTACAAGTTATGATTCCATTCTGCCGTACTGTAGAAGAAGCTGAATTAGTAACTAATTTGATGGCTCAAGAAGGCCTTGTACGCGGTAAAGATTTCAAAATCTGGCTCATGGCTGAAATTCCAGCAAATATTATCTTAGCTGATCAATTCAATAAATATGTAGATGGTTATTCCATTGGTTCTAACGATTTGACAATGCTTGTTCTCGGTTGTGATCGCGATAACGAAACAGTTCAACATATTTATGATGAACGGAATCTAGCAGTTCGTAGAGCTATTCGTCATCTTATCGAAGTGGCTCACAAAGATGGTAAAACTGTATCCATCTGTGGCCAAGCACCAAGTGTATACCCTGAACTTTGCGAATTCCTTGTGAAGAGCGGTATCGACTCCATTTCTGTTAATCCAGATGCAGTTGTAAGCACTAAGAAAATGGTGGCTCAATTAGAACAACGAATCATGCTTGATGCTATGACTGGTCGTGGTCGTCAAGAAACTGATGATTTAACTTGGTAATAATATAGTTATATTAAAAGAGGAGGCCGGTAGGTCTCCTCTTTTTCTGAATGGTAACTTAGGATATAATACAAACAGAGATGAAAGGGGGTTACCGTGTGAAACTGTCGAAACGACAAGAACAAATTGCTCAAATCGTTCGCGAAGAAGGTCCTGTAACAGGTAGTGCCATTGCTGAACATTTAGAGGTCACAAGATCTGCGTTGCGCTCAGATTTATCTGTATTGACCATGTTAGGTGTGTTAGATGCACGTCCAAACGTAGGCTATTACTATGTAGGACTTTCAAAGGAAACACAAACGGCTGAGCGATTAAAGTCATTTCTGGTAAGTGATGTATTATCTCAAGCAGTTGTGGTCAATGGGGATACGAGTTTGTATGATACAATTGTCACATTATTTACAGAGGATGTAGGTACCATATTAGTGTGTGATGGTTCATACCTAGTAGGTGTGGTATCTCGAAAAGATTTACTACGCGCCTCTATGGGACAAACAGATTCGCATACCATGCCTATATCTATGATTATGACCCCTGTAAGCAAGGTTATAGCGGTGGAGCCTACCGATACTTTGGTAGAGGCTGCACAGAAAATGATAGATTATGAAGTAGATTGTTTACCTGTCGTCGCTCGTGAGGATATAGGTAACAAGAAGCGTTTAAAGGTTGTGGGCCGTGTATCAAAAACGACGGTAGCAAAAGTATTTTTAGAATGTAGCACACACTGAGGTTGATAGAATGGCAGAAAAAATTATTTATGCAATATCGGATTCCCTGGGGGAAACTGCTGAGGCTGTAGCGAGAGCTACGGCGAGTCAATATGATAAGGAGCAAATTGAAATTGTCCGTGTTCCTTATATTGATAGTGAAAGCCAAATTGATGAGGTTATAGACGACGCAAAATGTGGAAATCATGTTATTTGCCATACCATTGTATCTGCGTCTTTACGTAAGTATTTACATGAGAAGGTGGCTGAATATAATATTCCGGCTGTGGATATCATGGGCCCTGTTCTCGATGCAGTTGGTACTATCGCGACTACTAAACCTCGCATGACAGCAGGTATGGTTCATAAGCTCGACCAAGAGTATTTTAAAAAGGTTGAAGCTATTGAGTTTGCCGTGAAATATGACGATGGTAAAAATCCATCTGGTTTTGAAAAGGCCGACATAGTTATTATTGGTGTATCTAGAACTAGTAAGACACCATTGTCCATGTTCTTGGCGTACAAAAAGATTAAAGCCGCAAATTTGCCACTAGTTCCAGAGGTACCGTTGCCAGAGGAATTATTCAAAATTCCGGCAAAAAAAATCGTGGGCCTTATTATAGATCCATATAAATTAAATAATATTCGTAGTGAACGTTTACGCGCTATCGGTCTTGAAGACGAAGCAAATTATGCATCTATTGAGCGTATTCAATCTGAATTGGATTATGCTAAGGCTATTATGCGTCGTTTGCACTGCCAAGTGTTAGATGTTTCTAATAAATCTATTGAAGAAACAGCTTCCCTTGTTATGCAATTGATTGATAAAAATCGCGCGTCGGAGGGTAAATGAATATACGTGAACAAATAGAGGAGAGGGAGGCTTTGCTTCTGTCTCCCTATGCAGCTAAAAGCCGCGATGCAATCCGTGATATAGCAGAAAAGCCTGATCCACTTAGAACTGCGTTTCAACGCGATCGGGATCGCATCATTCATAGTAAATGTTTTAGACGGTTAAAGCATAAGACACAGGTATATATTGCGCCAGGTGACCATTATCGGACACGCATGACTCATACCCTTGAGGTAGGTCAAATCGGTCGTACTGTGGCTCGTGCATTACGTTTAAATGAAGATCTTGTGGAAGCTATTGCCATGGGCCATGATGTGGGGCATACACCATTTGGTCATGTAGGTGAATATGCATTGCGAGATATGGTAGGGCACTTTAATCATAATGAGCAAAGCTTGCGCATGGTTGAAGTATTAGAAAGACATGGTGATCATCAAGGTCTCAATTTAACCACCGTTGTTCGAGATGGCATCGTAGGTCATACAGGGGCTACAATTCCTGTAACTTTAGAGGGTCAAATTATTCGTATTGTAGACCGTATTGCGTATTTGTGCCATGATTTTGATGATGCACAGCGAGCAGGTATGTTGACGGCAGAGGTGTTGCCTTTTGAAGTGCGCGAACATTTTGGTATGACTCCATCCAGTATGATTACTGCAATGGTAGAGGATATGGTACGCGAATCCTTGGATAAGCCAGCTATATCTATGTCTGCTGATGTGGAAATGACGATGAATCTATTCCGTCAATTTATGTTTAAACATGTATATTTGGCACCAGCTTTAATTCCGGATCGCAAAAAGGCATCCCATGTGGTAAAAAATCTATTTACTCACTTCATGGAACACCCTGATGATATGGAAGGTTGTGAAATAGGTAAAGCGTTTTACTCTACACGTGATGTAGTTGATTATGTAGCAGGCTTAACAGATCAATATGCTATTAAGTTATTTAAGCAATATTATATTCCAAATATTACATTATAAATAACAAAAAAAGCAGTTAGTTCAAAATGAACTAACTGCTTTTTTTGGGGCTCTAGAACCCCAAAGAGTACATGTACTTTTTATTTTACGCGCGTGTAACTTTATTAGAACGAAGGCAACGAGTGCATACGTTTACTTTTTTAGTAGCACCGTCTACAACCGCCCGTACTCTTTGAATGTTCGGTTTCCAAGTTTTTCTTGTGCGAATGTGAGAATGACTCACGTTCATACCGCTAGATGTGGATTTACCACATACTTCGCAAAGGTTTGCCATAGTTTCCACCTCCAAGCTTAATCTATAACATAACAAAAGTATATTATCATAAAGAATAGCTTAAAGCAAGTATTTTTGTCGTATATATTGCTCTTTTTATGAAATATACTACAATATAAGGTATACTATATATCATATTCTAAGATATAAATGGACTTTTACACAAGGATATACAAAAATTGGATATATCTCATGTGTTTATCGTATATTTAAAGGAGTTTTTATGGATGAACGATTGACGACTATAAAGGGAATTGGTCCTGGTCGCGAGAAACAATTGCATAAATTGGGAATTACCAATGTTACATCCTTATTGACTTACTTTCCCAGAACCTATGAAGACCGGCGTACGATTTATAGAATTAGTGATTTAAAATCAGGTATGACAGGTGGTGTCGTAGGTACTGTTATTGCTGTACAAGAGAAACGCCCTCGCCCTCGATTGTCTATTTTAGAGGTAGTCATTGCAGATGGCACAGGACCTTTGAAGATTGTTTTGTTCAATCAAGGGTATAAAAAGAACTTTTACAAAAAAGGACAGCGTATATATGCATATGGTAAGGCTGAGTTTCAATATGGTTCCATGCAAATGAATACACCGCAAATGGAAAACTTAGGAGACGGTGGTGAACCAGATCGAGGTATCGTTCCTATTTACGCACTTGCTGATGGGGTATCTCAGTTTGTGGTTCGTTCATCTGTACGTAATTGGTTCGCGGCTAACCATGAATTACCAGAGATTTTACCTGTGGAGGTTCGTGAAGATCATCATTATATGAGTCGCTATGATGCTTTTAAGATGATGCATTTCCCAGACTCCTCAGAGCTCTATGAAAAGGCTCGTTATCAATTGGCTTATGAAGAGTTGTTCGTCATGCAAGCTGGCCTAGCTTTGTTGCGAAATAAAGAACAATGCCATAGAGGGCCTAAAATGGGACCAAATGGGGAACTAATGGCTCAGTGTATAGAGAATTTACCGTTTTCCTTAACAGGTGATCAACAACGAGCGTTAGAGGATATTCGTATTGATATGGAAGATGAACGACCTATGCAACGTTTGTTGCAGGGAGATGTAGGCTCTGGTAAAACTATTGTGGCTACCTTGAGTTTATTAAAAGCTATTGAAAATGGGTATCAGGGGGCATTGATGGCCCCTACGGAGATTCTAGCGGCTCAACATTACGAAGGGATACGAACTGTATGTGCTAATTTAGGTATTACCATAGAATTATTAACGGGATCCTCTACGAAAAAAGAGAAAGAATGCATCTATGAGGGCTTAGCAGATGGCAGAATCCAAATGATTATTGGAACGCATGCCCTTATCCAAGAGGGGGTTAATTTCCATAATTTAGGCCTTGTTATCATTGATGAGCAACATCGCTTTGGTGTAGATCAACGGGCGAGATTGCAACAGAAGGGAACATATCCTCATGTACTTATCATGACGGCTACACCAATCCCTCGTACCATGACATTATCCGTATATGGAGATTTAGCAGTATCTTTAATTAAAGAAATGCCACCAGGTCGAAAACCTGTTAAAACATATGCTGTAGATAGTTCTTATAAAGAGAGATTACGCACTTTCTTTGGTAAGGAAATGGCGGAAGGGCGTCAGGTCTATGTGGTGTGCCCTCTTGTAGAAGAATCCGAAAAATTAGACTTGCAAGCTGCTGAGGAATTGTATCTAGAATTAAAAGAGTACTTTTATAAGACCTATGAAGTGGGCCTCGTTCACGGTCGTATGAAGCCAAGTGAAAAAGATGAAGTGATGAATGCCTTCCATAGGGGTGAAATTTCATTACTTGTTTCTACAACAGTTATCGAAGTGGGGGTTAATGTGCCAAATGCGACCATTATGTGCGTTGAAGGGGCAGAGCGATTTGGTCTGTCTCAGCTACATCAGCTGAGGGGACGTGTAGGCCGTGGTGCTCATCAGTCCTATTGCATTCTTGTTAGTGATTCTAAAAATGATGTAAGTCAAGAGCGTTTAAAGTTGATGGAACAAATCCAGGATGGATTTGAGCTTGCAGAGCAAGATTTATTGATTCGTGGTTCAGGACAATTGTTTGGATTAGCTCAATCAGGACTACCTGATTTGCGTGTTGCTAATATCATCAAAGATATTGAGATTTTAGTAAAGGCTCGCAAGGATGTGCTAGATTTTGCAAATCAATTCGGAATAGAAAAATTAGAATTTATCATGAAAGAAGAATTAGAAAAAAGATTTGGTGAAAAATTTCTAAGAATATTGTATAATTAAGAGGTAGGATTAATAAGTATATAAGCATCGATAATATTAGATTTTATCTGGTTTTTTTCCTTGTTTATATGTCCTTCATACCGTATAATAGAACAAACAATTTATTTCATTTTTTCATCTATGGAGGTTAATATGCCAATTATTCATGTAGAGCTCGTCGAAGGGCGTACAAAAGAACAAAAGAAACAATTAGGTGAAGCAATTACAAAGGCTGCGGTTGATATCGTAAATGTTCCTGCTGATGCAGTAAAAGTTATCTTCGTAGATATGAAAAAAGACGATTATATGGAAGGCGGCATTTTGCGGTCTGAACGCTAAGGCTACGACTGACCGCCTAGTCCATAGGGACTAGGCGGGTCGTAGTTTTGTTTTATTATACGGAAAGGAAAGAAATATGAGAGACGATAAATTCGGTATGCGTGGACTAACTTTTGATGATGTATTATTAATACCAGCAGCTTCGGATATACTGCCTAATCAAGTAGAGTTAAAAACTCAATTAACTCGTGATATTACATTAAATATTCCTATGATTAGTTCTGGGATGGATACGGTTACTGAATCACGGATGGCGATTGCAATGGCTCGTGAAGGAGGTCTTGGCGTTATCCACAAAAATATGTCTATTGAAGAGCAAGCTCATGAAGTTGACAAGGTAAAACGCTCTGAACACGGTGTTATCGTTGATCCTATTTTCTTAAGCCCTCAAAATTTACTATCCGATGCAGCAGAACTTATGGAAAAATATAAAATTTCTGGTGTACCTATCACAGAACATGGTAAACTAGTAGGGATCATTACAAATCGCGATATGCGTTTTGAAACTGATTTAAGCCGACAAATTGGGGAATGTATGACAAAAGATTCCCTAGTTACTGCACCGGAAGGTACATCTCTTGAAGCGGCGAAAGCTATCTTAAGCGAACATCGTATTGAAAAATTACCTCTTGTAGATGGCGACGGTAACTTAAAAGGCTTAATTACGATTAAAGATATTGAAAAAGCGACTAAATATCCAAATGCAGCAAAGGATGGTAGTGGCCGATTATTAGTTGGTGCTGCAGTAGGTGTTTCTCAAGATTTGTATGATAGACTTGATGCGCTTGTATCTGCTAAAGCTGACGTAATTATTGTTGATACTGCCCATGGGCATTCTGCAGGTGTTCTTCGTACGTTGAAGGACATTAAACAAGCGTATCCTCACATTCCTGTAATTGCAGGTAATGTGGCAACTGCAGCAGGCACTGAGGCTCTTATCGAAGCCGGAGCTGATGCAGTTAAGGTTGGTATAGGACCTGGTTCTATTTGTACAACTCGTGTCATTGCTGGCATTGGGGTACCTCAAATCACAGCAGTCTATGAGTCTGCTCAAGTGGGGCGTCGCTATGGAGTTCCTATCATTGCTGATGGGGGGATTAAATATTCTGGAGATATTGCTAAAGCTATTGCGGCTGGTGCTAATGTAGTTATGATGGGTAATATTTTAGCGGGTACTGATGAAAGCCCTGGAGAAACAGTGATTTATCAAGGCCGTTCTTATAAAGTATATCGAGGCATGGGTAGTCTAGGGGCTATGAAACTCGGTAGTAAAGATCGATATTTCCAAACAGAAGCTAAGAAATTAGTTCCTGAAGGTATAGAAGGTCGTGTACCATATAAAGGTATGCTGGCCGATACAATTTTCCAAATGGTTGGTGGTTTGCGTGCAAGTATGGGGTATTGTGGATGTCATAACATCCAAGAAATGATTGAAAACACTCAATTCATTCAAATTACAGCGGCTGGTTTGAAAGAAAGTCATCCGCATGATGTAAGCATTACCGTTGAAGCACCAAATTATAGTGGTTGATAATGGAGTATTACATTGAATAAACGTATTTCTGTTTTATCTGTGCCTATCGATTGTGTCACAATGGATGAGGCAGTCCAACGTATTTTACAATTAACTGAACAGCCGGGGCTACATTTAGTAGCAACGGCTAATGCAGAAATGGTTATGTTGGCTAATGAAAATCCTACATTGCACTCCATATTGAATAATGCTAGTCTCGTCGTTCCCGATGGGGCTGGCATTTTGTGGGCTGCAGAGCGTCAAGGAGAACATGTGCCTGAACGCGTAACAGGTGTAGACGTAACTATGGAATTGTTTAAAGTTGCGGCGACTCATCAAATTCCTGTATACTGCTTGGGGGCGGCACCTGGTGTTGCTCAACGAGCGATTGGTAATGTATCTGCTCAGGTAGGTGCATTAAATATAGCAGGAATTCATGACGGATTCTTTGATAGTGCAGAGGAACAAGAAATCATTAAATCTATAGCTGAATCTAAGGCAAAATTGGTATTTGTTGCCTTAGGTGTGCCAAAGCAAGAACAATGGATTGCAGAAAAGTTGAGTCACCTCGATGGCGTAGTTGCCATTGGAATTGGTGGTTCCTTTGATGTCTTGGCAGGTAATATTCCTCGGGCCCCAGAATGGATGCAACGAAATCGACTTGAATGGTTGTATCGATTATATTTAGAACCTCAACGGATTGGCCGTATGTTGGCTATTCCAAAGTTTATGTGGACCGTTATTAGAAATAAATAGAGGAGTGTTGAATCGTGCCTACAGGACCAATAATTAAGGAAGGCTTTCCTCTGATAGGAGCTATGCTCATTATCACTGTGGTGTTAGGATATTTAGGACATTATGTAATTGCGATTATTTCATTTATTCTGGCATTATTTTTCGTCAATTTCTTTAGAAATCCTAAACGTGTAATCCCTCAAGATCCAGATTTGATTTTATCCCCAGCGGACGGTAAAATCATGGATATTTCTGATGTATACGAAGATATTTACTTACATAAAGAGTGTAAAAAAGTAACTATTTTCTTATCTGTTTTTGACGTGCATGCTAATCGTGCGCCTATTGATGGTAAAATTACGTACCGTCACTATACGATGGGTAGTTTCCTACCAGCATTCAAAGATGATGTAGGTTTTGAAAATGAACGTCATACTATTTGTATTGAAAATGATCGTACTTCCGTATTAGTAACGCAAATTGCGGGCCTTTTAGCAAGACGTATCGTATCTTGGACAGACCTAGATAGTGTACTTGAACGCGGTCAGTTGTACGGGATGATTAAGTTCGGTTCCTGTACTGAGCTCTATATGGATAAGGATGTAGAGTTGTTCGTGGAAAAAGGTCAACATATTACAGGCGGTGATACTGTTATCGGGAGGTTACGACATGAATAAATCTATTATTCCAAATTTATTTACTAGTGCAAATTTAGCATTTGGTGTTCTTGGTATTACGTTGTCTGCTACAAATAATACCTTCTGCGCAGCTATATGTATATTATTGTCTCTAGTAGCAGATGGGTTAGATGGTCGTGTAGCAAGAGCTTTAAACGTTGCAGGACCAATGGGCCGGGAACTTGATTCTCTGTCTGATGTAGTGGGATTTGGTGTAGCGCCTGCCTATATGCTTTATATGAAAGAATTATATGGTTTAGGATGGATTGCATATGTGCCACTATTAGCTTTTGCAGTGCTTGGTGCATTTCGTTTAGCGCGATTTAATATTAAAACTGACGAAGTTCATGGCTATTTTGAAGGTTTACCAATTCCAGCCGCTGGATGTTTAGCAGCGACCTACGTATTGTGTGGCGTATCGGTACCTCAATTTGTGTTGGTAGTTTGTATGATTGGTATAGGTCTCCTTATGGTTAGTGAAGTTAAATATCCCGATTTTAAAGGTAAAAGTGAGATTTATATCAATAAGCTTTCTATTGTACTCACAGCCATATTTGTTGTAGCTTGTCTCGTGTATGATTGGCATACATGGGCCGTTATGATTTTTGCTGGCTATGTAATGTTTGGGCTTATTAACGGGGCTTTAAATATAGTGCGTAAATAGATGTGTGGAGGAGAATAGTATGAATTACCTACTGGATCTATTACTGATTCCTATGCAGGTAATAATCGTAATTTATACGGTTTATTATTTTATACTCGCTGTCGTAGGTATGTGGCGATCGCGAGTACATAAAAATTATACCCCTAAAAATTCCTTTGCCATCGTTGTATGCGCTCATAATGAGGAAGCTGTTGTTGGTGAGTTAGTTAAAAACTTACGTGGCCTAGATTATCCAGATGATCTGTACGATATTTTTGTAGTTGCCGATAACTGTACAGATAAGACTGCGGAAGTAGCAAGTGCTGCTGGCGCTAATGTACATGTACGTGAAAATAAACAAGAAATAGGTAAAGGTTATGCCATGGGGTGGATGTTTGATCGGGTAGAACAAATGGATCGGAAATATGATGCATTTCTGATTTTTGATGCCGATAATTTAGTACATCCTCAATTTATGTTAGAAATGAATGATCATCTTGAAAAAGGTGAGTCTGTAATTCAAGGTTACTTGAACTCTAAAAATCCAACTGACTCTTGGGTAGCCGGTACGTTCTCTATCGCCTTTTGGATGGTTAACCATATGTGGCATTTAGCAAAATATCGTCTTGGATTATCTACGGCCTTAGGTGGTACAGGCATGTGTATTCGTACATCTATTATTCGCGAATACGGTTGGGATTGCAATAGCTTAACCGAAGATATGGAATTTTCCATGAAACTATTGACTCATGGTATCCGTACTTGTTGGGGGCATGATGCTATCGTATATGATGAAAAGGTTACGACTATGATGGCTTCTTGCAGACAGCGTTTACGATGGGCTCAGGGGCAATTTGACTGTGCGGGTCGATATATTCCTAAATTATTTGCTATTGGTATCAAAACAGGGAATATTATGATTTTGGATGGTATATTCCAAGTGAGTCAACCTTATTTCTTATTGTTGACAACCGTATACTTGGTGTTATCCTACATCAATGCGTATACTCCAATTTATACAAATATTTTGTATCAAATTATGCCTATGTCTGTATGGACAATTATAGGTGTTGGTCAATATCTATTCCCATTAATTGTATTGTTGAAAATCAAGGTACCACCAAAGATTTGGTTCTACTATTTACTATATCCATTATTTGTTTACTCTTGGATTCCAGTAAATATTTTAGGGTGGTTCCGCCGTCATAATAAGGTATGGTCTCATACAGTCCATACGAGAGCTGTGGGCTTAGATGATGTTAAATTAACACGTATGGGCAATATGAATAAGAATGAAAAATAGAATCTGTAGGAGTGACTATGCATATTTTAATGTGTAATGACGATGGCATTTTAGCAGATGGTTTACGTCATCTTGCATCGTATTTAAGTCAATATTATAGAATTACCGTTGTAGCACCTGCTAATGAGCAAAGTGCTAAATCTCATGCATTGACGACCGAGGTTCCATTGAAATTAGATGCTTGCAATGGCGAGGATGAAAATCCTCGCCTTTATGCTCTAACGGGAACGCCGTCCGATTGCATGAAGTTCGGTCTCAGTTATTTATTGACTGATGATATGCCAGATCTTGTAATTTCTGGAATTAATCATGGATTTAATTTAGGCTCTGATGTATTGTATTCCGGCACTGTTTCGGCAGCTATGGAAAGTGGTTTTTACGGTATTCCCGGTTTAGCATTATCTGTTGAGAGATATTCTGTTGAACGGGGAGACGAGATGCATCCATTTATACATGAATTGATTGAGAAAATTTATGTGGCGGGCCAGTTTAGCGGTTTACTAAATGTGAACTTCCCATTACGTGGCACATGTGATTGGGATCATTTTAAAATGGTGAGCCAAGGCTTACAAACCTACAGTAATATTATCGAAGCTCGTATTAATTCAAGAGGACAGGATTATTATTGGTTAGCTGGCGAGCTAGACTATGGTGCTGAAAGTGTTCCTACGGATGTAGAATTTGCCCGTAAAGGCTATATTACAGGTGTCGCACTCACATGGAAACAACAATGTGATACGGATATGAAAAGGGTTCAAAATATTTTAGATGAAATATAAAAAATATGTTGACATTGCTTAGGGATGTCTGTATAATAACAAATGTTCCGATACGCCGGAGTGGCGGAATGGCAGACGCACTTGACTCAAAATCAAGCGGGTAACACCGTGTGGGTTCAAGTCCCACCTCCGGCACCAACATTAGGCGGTAAGACTTTTGTCTTACCGCCTATTTTTATATTTATGAATTTATATACTATAATATACATTATTAATTTCATGAGGTGACAGTATGGATCAAGGTGTAATTGATTATATTACAAATATCTTTGATATTCCTAAACTTACTCAACAGGTTAGCGCTGTACAGATGCCATTGCCATTATCTCGCTTGGCAGAAATACCATTAGATGGATCTGTAAATCAGTGCCAAGGATTTTGTTATAATTCCAAAAAAGACGTTTTTGCTTTAGCTTGTATTAATTCAGATAATACGAAGCAAATTATTTATGAAATTAATCCAAAAACTTTTACTGTTGTTGCAAAATATGAGTATAGTTATAAAAGTTTATTAGGTCATATGAATACCTTAACTTATAATTCTGTTAATAATCGTTACTATACAACAAATGCTGTTGTAAATGGATATAACCTTACTCCTATTGAAGCGGATAGCATGATTGTTGAAGCACCGATTAAACTAAAAGAGAAAGTTTTTAATTTTGCATATGATAAAGTACGCAATGAATATGTATCAATTGTGCCTTTAACAAACTCTGAACGGACAATTAATTATTACGACTCCAATTTTAATCGTATTCGTTCTTATAAAATTGATGCTAATCATACAAACTTAAATAATAACGGTGCTTACGCAACTAATGGAAATACTTTATTTACGACGTTGACAACCTTTGTATACGTCGATGAAGAGGGAGTTGTTAAAAATATTAGCCCTTATGCTTCTGGAATGGAAGTAGAAGACATGGATTGTCGAAATGGTCAAATGTATATGGCGGTCAATCGCAAAGGTAAAGTTGAAATTTATAGTTTGTCTAGCCTACCATTTTCGGTAAATGTCTAGATACTACCTATGTTTTAATCCCCTTTATGAGTGTATAATAATAGTATTAGAGTATTTTAGGAGCTATTATGAAATTAGGGAATGATATTATAGAGATTGACCGTATACGTCAAGCTATAGAGAAATCAAGTTCATTTAAAGCGCGCGTTTATACGATTCATGAGATTGAATATTGTAAAAGTCGGAATAAAGGATGCTTCGAATCCTTTGCAGGTATATATGCTGCAAAAGAGGCTTTTATTAAAGCTTTAGGTACAGGGATGAGGTATGGATCATGGCAAGATATAGAGATTTATCATGATGAATGGGGCGCACCCTTAATTCGTTTACAAGATACTTTCAAAGATATTTACGAAACATCAGGTTATACTGATATTCATGTATCGATTAGTCATTGCAAGGATTATGCAATGAGTACAGTTATACTTGAAGGAGCATAAGATGAATATTTTAACTACAGAAGATGCTCGATTTATAGATCGAGAGGTTCCTAAGCAATTAGGAATTTCTTTAGAAATCCTCATGGAAAATGCTGGACGTGGTATCGTAGATGCCTTATGGGGAGAGTACGATTTATTTTCCCTGAATAATGGCCGTTCCATAAATAGTTTTGTTTTATTTATATGTGGTACGGGTAATAATGGGGCAGATGGCCTTGTAGCGGCTCGCCATTTGATGGAGCAAGGCGTACCAGCACAAATTGTACTAGTAGGAGATATAAACAAGTGTAGTGATCTTTTTGCAGTGCAAATTGAGCGCTGCAAAGCTATGGGCTGTAGCATCGATATGTATGATGAATTCAATGATTGGTCCAACGTAGCCATCGCTGTGGAAGGCATCATGGGAACGGGCTTTACTGGAAGGTTAAGAGAGGTGACCATCGATATATTGAATGATATTGATACTATGCGTAGTCAGTATAATTTTGATTTGTGGGCTATTGATGTACCTGCAGGTTTGGATGCTACTACTGGTCATGTAGCGGAAGGCACACTGACCTATGATTATACTGTTACTTTTGGAGCTATCAAACAAGGTTTGTTATTATATCCCGGAAAGGCTATAGGAGGAACCGCTGTGGTTGCTCCATTGGGTGCTCCTTGGCAGCAGGTACTGGGTGAACGTGTTAGAACTATAACCATTGATTCTGATTTAGCAGAAAAAATTATCAACTATCGTACCCCAATGGCGCATAAAGGTGTCAATGGAAACACTTTAATTATTGGTGGTTCAAATGATATGATAGGAGCCCCTATTTTGGCTGCTGAAGCGGCAGTTCATAGTGGTGCTGGTAAAGTAACATTAGCTGTACCCAAAATAATTAAACAGATTGTACAAAGCCGTGTCATACCTGAGGTGATGGTTACTTCCACAGAGACTAATAAAGAACTTTTTGATTGTCGCCAAGTTGTTGCTATGGGACCAGGCCTAGGACGCACTAGTGATATTCCTAATTTTGTAGATTCTATTTTAGATAGCTACGAAGGTCCATTGGTTCTTGATGCAGATGCTCTTTATGCATTGGGCCATGTAGGTTCTGTTGATAAAGATGCCTTGCGTGATGGTGAGATTGAGTCTATATACGCGGTGAAACAAGATCTACCTTATTGTGTTATGACACCTCACTTAGGTGAATTTAGTAGACTTATTGATTTACCTATTAAATGGATTGAGCGCCATTATATTACGTTGGCTAGAGAATTTGCTAAGGCTCATCAAGTTATTCTTGTACTAAAAGGAATTCCTTCAATTGTGGCATTACCTGATGGAACAGTGTATGTAAATACTATCGGTAATGCGGGCATGGGTACTGGCGGTATGGGAGATGTGCTGACTGGTGTAATTGCTGGTTTTATAAGTCAGGGTTATTCACTACAAGATAGTGCTGTTCTCGGTGTATATGTACATAGTCGTAGTGCAGATATTCTGAATGAAACAAAGAGTTGGGGTTATACTCCGAGTGATGTCAGTACTTCTTTAGGTTGTGTTATTAGTGAATTGTTGGGAGATTATGAATGACAAATAGAATACAACGCTTTATAGCTTTCTTGTTGGTATTATGTATTCCTATCTTCGCCATTGCAGGATGCACAAATAATGATGTAGCAAACGCAGCAAATCAAGTAACTACTAACGCTAATGGGACTTACTCAATCGATACTAAAACGACTACCCCTGAAGGTAAGCTAGATGTATATATGCTAGATATTGGTCAGGGGGATGCTATATTACTTAAGGTAGGCGATGAGTATAGCATGATCGATACTGGTGACATAGAACATCGTGAAAATATTGTAGCTCAACTTAAAACTATGGGTGTAACAAAGCTAAAAAATATTATTATCACACATCCTCATGCTGATCATATGGGTGGTTTTTATGCTATTGCAAAGGCTATGCCTATTGAACATGTATATGATGATGGTATTGCTGTTGATAATAATATGTACAAAACCTATGAAAAATGGATTGAGAAAAATAAAATTCAACGAACTACTTTGAGAAGTGGAGATGTAGTTGATTTTGGGCATGGTGCTGTATTCATAGTATATGCTCCTTGGGTTGAACCTTTGACTGATAAAAAAGGAGAGACAGATCTTAATAATAATTCTATTGTAGGTAAATTAATCTTCGGTAAATTTTCTATGCTCTTTACGGGTGATGCTGAATTACAAGAAGAGAAAAAACTTATAAAAGAGCAGAATTCTAGATTGTTTTCTCGTATTCTTAAGGTAGGTCATCACGGTTCTCGTACAAGTAGCTCTGAAGATTTTTTGAAATCTATTAAGCCTGAAAGTGCATTAATTTCAAATGGCATGTATAATAAGTATGGTCATCCTCACGATGTGACATTACGTCGCTTGCAGGAAAATAATATTGCTATTTACCGTACAGATACGATGGGACGTATTCATATTAGTACGGATGGGAATGAATGGCAAATTACAACTGAACGTTAGTTTTGATTGCTTATACAAAAAATAATTTTATGAAACTGTTTTTTGTGTATTCTGAATAAGGTCTTTATATAGTAATATGTGTAATCGGCATACTAATCTTCATGTTTGTATGAAATAATCTATTTATAATCTAACATTAGTTTATGGATAGATTGGAACGATGAGATTTTGATAGATAAAAATATCATCGACTCATCTCTATGGTTTGGACACTATGTATGTCAGTTAGATTGGAGTGAATGTATTGCGTAAACTATTTTTAATGTGCCTTGCAGTCTTGATGGCGATACCTTTATTATTGACTCAAGCAAAGGCAGCTAATTTGGAAGATGCTCGATGGGTGACTAGAACAGATGCACCTGTACCATATGTTCGTATTGTTATGGACTTATCGGCACCTATAAAGGCATCTGCATCAATTAGCAAAGATGGGAAAACTACGACTGTTACTTTAAAGAATACAAAGCTAAAGACGGCTAAAGAGAACATTTCTATGGACTCAGCTATTGCTAGCTCTGCTAAACTTTCACAAGATGGCAGAGACGTTAAAGTAACAATCAAGACACCTTCATCTATTGATACTAGTGATGTAAAGGTTTTTTCCTTGAAAAAAGATACGGTTAATAAGAAACCGTATCGTATCGTTGTTGATGTTCAGAAAAAAGGTGCTGTAGCTAAGCCTGCTTACTATGGTAAAAAGCCATCTCAATCTGCACATCCAGCAAAAAATGTACCTACAGGATCTGGTAAATACTCTACTAGTGGCGGTTTATCTGGCAAAACAATTACTATTGACCCAGGACATGGTGGTAGTGATTCTGGTGCTATTGGACCTCACGGTGTACAAGAGAAAAACATTACACTACCAATTTCTATGTATTTGAAAAAATCTTTAGAAAATCGTGGTGCTAAAGTACTTTTGACTCGTACTACCGATGTAGATGTATATGGTCCTAATGCAAGTGGTGTTGATGAATTGGGGGCTCGTGTTAACGTGGCTAACCGTAGTAATTCTGATGTTCTTGTGAGCGTTCATATCAACGCATTTAATAATCCTAGCGTTGGTGGTATTGCAACATATTACTATAGCAAAACTGGTAACGATGCTCGATTAGCACAAAAGGTACAATCTCAAATTGCTAACACACCTGGTTTCAATGGTGATCGTGGCATTCAAGAGGGTAACTTATACGTGTTGAGACATTCTAATATGCCTGCAATTCTTGTAGAGCTTGGTTTTATCTCTAACCCTAATGAGGAACGTGTGCTACAATCTCCTCAAACTCAAGAAGACTTTGCTAACCGCATTGCAAATGGTATTGCTAATTACTTTGGAGGTTAATCGATGAAATTACGTAAACAAGTTCTATCGATTCTCTGTGTAGGTATGCTGGCATTTGTAGTGGGTTGTACACATGAACAAGCTCCTACAACAGGTAAAAGTGAACCTACGCAAGAGACGAAAGTCAATAAGGATGCAGAAACAAGTAAAGTATCTCAAGAAAAGGTTAAGATGGCCTTCTTTGTTCCTACGGAGGATGGTTCTGGGGTAAAACAAACTACCGTTGAGATAGAGGCGAATAAAGTTACGCCTAAAGCAGCTCTTTTAGCGATGTTAAATGTTGATAGAGCACAAAAATATCCAGTCTTCTCTAAGGATATTGAAATTACATCTGTTACTGTAAAAGATGGTATTGCTTCTGTTGAAGTAAATGATGCATTCGTAAAGGGTAATGGCGGAGACTTAACTGTTAAGTTACAAATGGCTGCTATTGTAAATACATTGACATCCTTTGATAATATTAATGGTGTTCTATTCGTCAATAATGGTAAAAAGGTGCCAACTGTAGGTTCCTTTGATACTAAAGAACCTGTTAAGAGAATGACGAATCTAATTAAAAAATAATTCTTTTAAGGACATTTATAGCAGATAGTTGATATATCAACTATCTGCTATTTTTGTTGTCTTTTATATATGTTACAATACAATAAGTAATAATCGGAAATTAGGTGATCAGATGCAATTAAAAGATGTAGGGGAATTTAATTTCATTCGTCAAATTCAAGATAACACGATTTATAATCCTAATACTGTAGTGTACGGTATTGGTGATGATTGTGCTATTTATAAAGCAGATCAAAATACAGAGCAATTGATAAGCACTGACACAATGGTGGAAGGTGTTCATTTTAGCTTTCACTATATGATGCCCTATGATGTAGGGTATCGCCTTATGACGGCTAATTTAAGTGATGTTGCGGCTATGGGTGGCATTCCTAGACAAATTGTATTATCTGTAGCCGCACCAGACCATGTTAATACAGTCATTCTTGATGAAATTTATAGGGGAATTAAAGATCAATGTATGAGATATCAACTCAATATATTGGGTGGAGATACGGTACGTACGGAAGGCCCCATGGTTTGGACTGTAACAATTATCGGAGAGGTTCCTAAAGGCACTGCGGTTATGCGAAGTGGTGCGAAAGTAGGAGATGTTGTAGGTGTTACAAACTATGTAGGTTATGCAGCTACAGGTTTAGGAGCATTATCTTATAATTTAGTAGGCTATGATATGACCAAAGTGGGGCATCAACGTCCTGAACCACAGATTGAATTGGGGCAAAAATTGCGACGACTTGGTATTCATAGTATGAATGATATTAGCGATGGACTAGGTAGTGAATTGAATGAAATCGCTGTAGCTAGTAATGTTTCCATTGTATTTGAAGAACAAGCAATCCCTTTACACGAGGAGACTTACGCATTAGCTAAGCATTTACAAACTAATCCAGTAGATTATGCTTTGTATGGTGGAGAAGACTTTCAGTTAGTCTTTACAGCGCCAAAATCACTACTTTCGGAATTGGAAAAGCTAGCAGGCATTACGTTGATTGGGGAAGTTTTATCTGGCCCTCCTCGGGTTCAAATGGTAACACTTGATAAAACGATTAAGACTGTAGAAGCGAAAGGATATAATCATTTTCATGAAGGATAAGGTACAGGTTCATTTAAAGACTCATACAGTAGAAGACACACAACAATTTGGCCAATTATTAGGCGAATGGGTTAAACATAATGGGCATCCTCTTTGTATAGCACTAGTTGGTGACTTGGGGACAGGAAAAACACATTTGTCGCAAGGCATTGCAAAGGGCTTTGGGGTTACTGAAGAAATTACAAGTCCTACCTTTGCCATAATGAATACCTATGATGTGAATCGAACTCATTTATATCATTTTGACGTATATCGCTTGGAAGATATTAGTGAACTGGAAAATATTGGATTTTATGAATATACAGAAGACTGCGTATCCATTGTAGAATGGGCAGATAAATTCCCTCATGAATTGCCTGATGAAACGCTATGGATTCATTTAACACGTATTGATGATACAAGCCGTTCCATTACATTAACTAGTGATTACCTTACAACGGGTGATTTAGTAGAAATAGGAGGCCCATATGTGGTTGGGAATTGAGACGAGCTCTCTCGTGTCGAGTGTGGCTTTAATAGATGAAAGTTGCCTAATTGGGGAATTGACCATTCAAGCTGGATTGACTCATTCTGAGCAGTTGGTACCTCATATTGATATGCTATTACGAGCTTCTCAAGTTGAAAAAAGTGAATTAAAAGGTATTATGGTTAGCATTGGACCTGGTTCTTTTACAGGCTTACGTATTGGTATGGGGACAGCTAAAGCTATGGCTTATGCCTTACAAATTCCTTTATATGGCGTAATGACCATGGACAGTTTAGCTCGTAATGTAGCTTATACGGACCGCACGATTTGTACTATTATCGATGCTCAGAAAAAACATGTCTATGCAGGTATCTACAAATATGATGGTAATGAATTGGTCTGCAAAGAGGAGCCTTTTGTCATTGCTGCTAATGATTTATTAGATCGACTCCGAGCCTCTGAAGAATATGTAGTGTTCCTTGGGGATGGCGTTAAGCGAATAGAGAAGCTACTAGATGAAAGTGATACAAATTTAACGATTTTAGATATATCGCAACGTATTCCAAAAGCTAGTTCTCTATTACTAGCTGGCCGTAGATTGGTAGGCTCTGAAGAGAGTTCTGACCCTATGGATATGGTTCCTTATTATATTCGACGATCAGAAGCAGAAGTGTTATGGGAAGAACGCCATAAAAATAATCCTGAAATGTTGAAACAAAATCCTACAGTTGTAGTTACTGAGGCAGCAGGAGTCGAATAATGGAGATTCGTTTGGCTACAATAGATGATGCTCAAGCTATCTATGCTATTGAACAACAGTCTTTTTCTGTTCCTTGGAGTTTAGAATCTGTTCTCGTTGAGTTAGAAGGGGCATCAAATAAATTATATATGGTAATTTGTGAGGAGAACAAAATTGTTGGATATGCAGGTGCTTGGCTTGTATACGATGAAGGTCAAATTACGAATATCGCCATTATTCCTTCCGCACGAGGTAAGGGATACGGATCAAAACTTACAAAACAATTAATAGATGAATGTCTTATGAGAGGTATGAAAGAAATTTTCTTAGAGGTGCGCATATCTAATCTTGCAGCATTGGCTATGTATAGAAATTTAGGATTTTCTGTAAAAGGAATTCGTAAAGATTATTATTCAGAGCCTATGGAAGATGCTTATATTATGTCTCTCGTTTCAGAGGAAATAGAATGAGTATATACACATTAGCCTTGGAAAGTAGCTGTGACGAAACCTCTGCTTCTGTCCTTAAGGACGGGCGCACTGTTTTGTCTAATGTTATTTCAAGCCAAGTGCCAATACATAGAAAATTTGGTGGCGTTGTACCTGAAATTGCATCACGTCATCATATAGAACAAGTGATACCCGTAATAGACCAAGCATTACGTGATGCAAATGTGACTTTACAAGATATCAATCATATTGGTGTTACGTATGGTCCCGGTCTTGTAGGGGCCTTATTAGTTGGTGTAGCTGCTGCAAAAGGGTTATCCTTTGCTACCGGGATACCCTTGGTGCCAGTGCACCATATGGAAGGTCATATTTTTGCAAACTTTTTAGCTAATCCAGAACTGGAGCCTCCATTTTTAAGTCTCGTTGTCTCTGGTGGTCATACCATGTTAGTACATGTAAAAGGATATGAAGAATTTGATGTTCTTGGTCAAACACGAGATGACGCAGCTGGCGAGGCTTTTGATAAGATTGCACGGGTCATGGGATTCCCTTATCCAGGGGGCCCTCATATCGATGCCCTTGCCGCTGAAGGGAATCCAGAGGCTATTGAATTTCCAAAGGCTTTAAGTGAACCAGGTAATTTTGAATTTAGCTTTAGTGGTTTAAAGTCTGCCGTTTTAAACTATTTAAATAGTAAGCAACAAAAGAATGAACCTATCAATCAATCTGATGTGGCTGCATCATTCCAGAAGGCCATCGTTGATGTGTTGGTAGAAAAGACGAAAGATGCCGCACATACTTTAGGTGAAAGTCGTATTACTATTGCTGGTGGTGTATCAGCCAATAAAGGATTACAAAAGGCTTTAGAAGCTATGTGTGTAGAAGAAGGTTTTACTTATTACAAACCACATAAAATTTTGTCTACTGACAATGCGGCCATGATTGGATGCCGAGCTTATTATATGGCGCAGGCCGGTAAATTTGGCGATTTAACATTGAATGCAAAGCCTAGTGTTGAAATTGGATACGTATCTTGGAAAGAGGATTAATCGTGGATATTGGTCAAGATATTTTAAATAGAACACCATTAGGACCATTACAAACCTCATTACTTGAGCATATTAGTAAACTCATATCCTTTGGCGAGTCTTTAACTCGTCAAAGGATACAGATTTTTACACCTCTACTAGAGACAGGACAAGGTGAGAGATCACAACAATGTGCAGATATGCTATGCATAGAACGCAGTGATCAAGGGATTACTACACGTCAATTAAAAGGCAGTCATACGTGGCATACTATGATGAAAGATGGTCAGCCACTTATCGGGTTAGATGACGAGCAGCGTCAACATGTCTTTCCTATCGTAGACAACGGAGGTCGTATTATTGGGGGGATATCTTTTACATTATCACCATCTATTAAGGCAGAACAATATGAGCAAGAATACGTTTTGTCTGATACGATGCAACGTCTTATGCTGACAGCTACTGATGAACAAATATTGTCTTACGAACCCATGTCCTATTTTGATGGTTTAATTATTTTCGACGACACTTATAAAATACTGTATGCTAACGATGCAGCTATGAAGTTAGTAGATATATTAGGCTTTGACCGTCGCTTGGTTGGTTCATCAATTTTTAGCAGTACCTTAAAGATGTCCGCTATACAGCAGGTATTATCAGATAGAAATATACTTACAAATGAAGAAATCTATCAAGATATGGTAATTCGTCAGCATATGATTCCTATTGCTATGGGGCGCAATGAAACGAGGTGCTTTTTAGTTCTTCATGATTGTACTCGTGAAAGTAAACAGCAACAAGAATTATTAGTTAAAAATTCCATTATCAAAGAGGTTCATCACCGTGTAAAAAATAACTTACAAACAGTAGCAGGTTTATTGCGCATGGAGGCGAGACGCTCTAGCTTGCCAGAGGTAAAACAAGCACTCCAAGAGGGAATTAATCGCATCGAGAGTATGGCTCTAGTTCACGATATAGTATCTCATTACGATGAGGATTATATCGGTATACGATCGATTTACGATGAATTATGTCGATTGTTGCGTATGAGTATGGTGCGACAAGACCAAGAGGTTACTTTTACTTACAGTGGCGAAGACATATTAATCTCCTCTCATATGGCAAGTTATGTATCTCTTATTATTAATGAGTTGATTACGAATAGCTTAGAACATGGGTTAGACGGTAGAAATGGTCAAATTCATTTGACTGTAACGGATATAAACGGGAGTATCGAACTAATCTTTTGGGATAATGGTAAAGGATTGCCTAGCAATTTTTCTTTCACATCTAATAAACGTTTAGGTCTAACTATTATTAATAATTTAGTTGCCCACGAGTTGAAAGGTAGTTTATCCATAGAAAATACTGGTACAGGTGTATTGGTGACGATACATATGAAGAAGGAGGCATAAATGCGCGTTTTAATCGTGGATGATGAATCTCTAATACGTATGGACTTACGGGATATTATTGAGTCTTGTGGTCATGAAGTCGTTGCAGAAGGTACAAATGGTGTTGAAGCTTTAGAACTTTGTAAAAAACATAAGCCAGATATTATATTGATGGATGTTAAAATGCCAGAATTAGATGGTATTGAGGCGGCACGTCAAATTGGCTTTCACCATGAAGCACCTGTAGTATTATTAACAAGTTATAGCCAGCAAGATTTAATCGATAAGGCTCGAGATTCTGGTGTATATGGCTATTTAATTAAACCAGTACGGGAGGAGCAGTTAGTTCCTTCCTTAGAGATGGCTTTAGGCCGCTATAAAAGTGATGCTCAGTTGCGCGAAAAGATGGCTGAGCTAGAACAGTCATTAGAAGATCGTAAAATCATTCAAAAGGGAACTGGTATATTAATGGAACTATATTCTATATCTGAAGCGGAAGCGTATAATCGCATTCGCACCTTAAGTATGAATAAACAAATATCTATTATAGAAACATGTAATCTCATTATTAAACAGTCTAATAAGTCAAATAACATCTAAAAAGTCAAAAAATCAAAATTAGTACTTGCAATTATTTTAACTTCGGTTATAATAATACTTGTGATTAGCACTCAATGAGTTAGAGTGCTAATAAATTATGGAGATTAACTATTAAAAAGGAGTGACATTATATGTTAAAACCATTAGCTGACCGCGTTCTTATCCGTCTAGAAGCAAAAGAAGAAAAAACTAAAAGTGGTATCTTCCTTCCTGATACAGCTAAAGAAAAGCCTCAAGAAGGTGTAGTTGTAGCTGTAGGTGCTGGTAAAGTATATGACAATGGTCAACGTGTAGCTCCAGAAGTTAAAGTTGGCGACACTGTTATGTTTGCAAAATATGCTGGTAGCGAATTAGAAATCGATGGCGCTACTCATTTGATTATTAGCGAACGCGATATTTTAGCAGTATTATAATCGCTGATTTATAGTCTATATGACTATAAAAACTGATGATACATTCTATATTGCCTAAAGGCACATATATTTCGTTACATTGGATAGTGTTACTATTTAGGAGGTAATACATATGGCAAAAGAAATCTTGTTTAATGAAGAAGCTCGTCGCGCTTTAGGCCGTGGCGTCGATCAATTAGCAAATGCTGTAAAAGTTACATTAGGTCCAAAAGGTCGTAATGTTGTGTTGGATAAAAAATTTGGTTCCCCAACAATTACAAATGATGGTGTAACCATTGCTCGCGATATTGAACTTCCAGATCCATTTGAAAACATGGGTGCTCAATTAGTAAAAGAAGTTGCTACTAAAACTAACGACGTAGCAGGTGATGGTACTACTACCGCAACAGTATTGGCGCAAGCTATGATTCAAGAAGGTATGCGCAATGTAGCAGCCGGTGCAAACCCAATGATTTTGAAAAAAGGCATTGAAACAGCAGTAAAAACTTTGGTTGAAGAAATTAAAAAACGCTCTATCAAAGTTTCTGGTAAAGCTGAAATTGCTCAAGTTGCAAGCGTATCCGCTGCTGACGAAGAAATCGGTGGTTTAATTGCTGAAGCTATGGAAAAGGTTGGTAATGACGGTGTTATTACTGTTGAAGAATCCAAAGGTTTGCAAACTGCATTAAATGTAGTAGAAGGTATGCAATTTGATCGTGGTTATATTTCCCCTTATATGGTAACTGACCCTGATCGTATGGAAGCTGTTATGGATAACCCATATATCTTGATCACTGATCGTAAAATCAGTGCCATCGCAGATATGTTGCCAACACTTGAAAAAGTAGTAAAAGTAGGCAAAGAACTTCTTATTATCGCTGAAGATGTAGAAGGGGAAGCATTGGCTACATTAGTAGTAAACCGTTTACGTGGTACATTTAAAGCTGTAGCCGTTAAAGCTCCTGGCTTCGGTGATCGTCGCAAAGCTATGCTTGAAGATATCGCTATCTTAACAGGCGGTACTGTTATTACTGAAGATATGGGTCGTAAGCTTGATTCTGTAGAGCTTGAAGATCTTGGTACAGCTCGTCAAGTTCGCATCACTAAAGATGAAACTACAATCATCGATGGCGCAGGTGATAAAGATGTAATTGCTAAACGCGTTAACCAAATCCGTGCACAAGTTGAAGAAACATCTTCTGATTTCGACCGTGAAAAATTACAAGAACGTCTAGCTAAATTGTCCGGTGGTGTTGCAGTTATCGAAGTAGGTGCTGCTACAGAAGTTGAAATGAAAGATAAGAAACTTCGCATTGAAGATGCATTGAATGCAACTCGTGCAGCTGTTGAAGAAGGTATTGTAGCTGGTGGTGGTACTACATTCATCGATATCATCCCTGCATTGAATACATTGGAAGCTACTGGTGACGTTCAAACTGGTATTAACCTTGTAAAACGCGCTGTAGAAGAACCACTTCGTCAAATCGCATACAACGCAGGTCTCGAAGGTTCTGTAGTAGTAGAAAAAGTTAAAAATACTGAAGCTGGTGTAGGTTTCAATGCCTTGACTGAAGAATACATCGATATGGTTAAAGCTGGTATTGTTGATCCTGCAAAAGTTACTCGTTCTGCCCTTCAAAATGCCGCATCTATTGCATCTCTTGTATTAACTACTGAAACAATCGTAGCTGATAAGGTAGATGAAAATGCAGCAGTTCCTGCAATGCCTCCAATGGGTGGTATGGGCGGTATGATGTAATCAGCTGCTTAGAATTAATTTTATAAGAAACATAATAATCCTAATGAATTGTGAATTACATTTTTCATATTCATTAGGATTATTTTTTATTGATAAATTAATCTATTGTAAGGGTGTAATATTTTAAATTTCAAATTTCAAAAAAACTATGATTGTATTTAAGCTGACTATATTATGTTGATTACATCGATAAAATTGATTTTGTATACAATGTATGTTATAATTCTATAGAATTTAATAGTGAGTCTTATTGACATAGTTATTCTCTAATAGTATAATTAATGTATCGAATTTATTCGATTTGTTATATTTGAATTGAAAGAAGGATCACTATGTTGAACTTTATTTTTAAAAGTAAACCTAATTATGTAAACTTTGGCTTATTGATTTATCGCCTTGCATTGGGCATTTCCATGTTTTATCATGGTTATTTAAAATGGCTTAGCGGAGCTGAAGGGCTCTACAAAGTAGGGACTATGTTGGTACCTTTAGGTGTATCCGGTGGTTATGAGATGCTAGGCACTATGGCAGCACTTGCAGAAATGATTGGTGGTATTCTTATTGCAGTAGGATTATTTACACGTATTGGTGCTATTCTAGTTGTAGGTACTTTAGCAACTGCGACTATTGTGAGTTTGAATGGTAGTTTCTTTAGCTGGGACTACCCATCTCAATTAGGCTTTGGTGCACTTATGTTATTCTTTGCTGGTGCTGGTCGCTTTAGTTTAGATAAAGCTTTATTTAAATAATTAGGGAATTAGAATAAAAGACTCATCGGCTGATGAGTCTTTTATTTATGTAGAAAGGTTATCATGAACAAAAAAACAGTTCCATTCACGTCAGAACAATTAGAAAATATTATTGCTCAGTATCCAACTCCATTCCATATTTATGATGAAGAAGGAATTATTGAGAATATGAAATCTTTCATCAATGCATTCTCTTGGAATAAGGGATTCAAGCAATATTTTGCAGTTAAAGCAACTCCAAATCCGTATATCATGCGTTTGTTACAAAAGCTTGGGGTTGGCGCAGACTGTTCTTCCTTAGCGGAACTACTTTTATGTGAAAAAGTGGGTATTACGGGCCATGATATTATGTTCACATCTAATGACACACCGTATGTGGAGTATAAAAAGGCACTTGAAATGGGTGCAATTATCAATCTTGATGATATTACACATATCGAATATTTAGAAAAAAATCATGGCTCTTTGCCAGATACATTCTGCGTGCGTTATAATCCGGGTTCTTTAAAGGAAGGGGGCAATACAATTATTGGTCTTCCTGAAGAAGCTAAATATGGTATGACACGCGAACAAATATTTGAAGCGTATAAACAATTACAAGCTAAAGGTGTAAAACACTTTGGTATTCATACAATGGTTGTTTCTAACGAACTTGATATTGACGGTTTAGTTGGTACAGCAGAGCTTTGCTTTAATCTTGCTGTAGATATTAAAAAAGAACTTGGTATCACTATTGAATTTATTGATTTAGGTGGAGGTGTAGGTGTAGCTTATAAACCAGAACAAACACCAGTAGACTTCCGCGTATTAAGCAAGGGTGTAGAAGAAGCGTATAATCGGATTTTAGTAGCTAATGGACTTAATGATGTTGCATTGGCTTATGAATGTGGGCGTATGGTAACAGGTCCATTTGGTTACCTTGTTTCTACTGCTATTCATAAAAAAGATATTTATCGTCATTACATCGGTTTAGATGCTTGTATGGCAAATCTTATGCGTCCGGCGTTGTATGGCTCTTATCATCATATTACCGTAATGGGGAAAGAAAATGCTCCCAAGGATCATGTATATGATGTAACAGGCTCCTTATGTGAAAATAATGATAAATTTGCTATTCAACGAGAGCTGCCAAAAATTGATATTGGAGATCGTGTCATCATTCACGATGCTGGTGCACATGGACATTCTATGGGTTTCAATTATAATGGTAAATTACGTTCTGCAGAGTTATTGCTACATAAAGATGGCTCTGTTACACAAATTCGTCGTGCTGAAACATATGATGATTTATTTGGAACTCTTGATTTTTCAAACCTATAATTTAATATTGAGAATCGAATAGGATGAGAATTAATATTAATAAAAACCTATCAATATATGTAATACTTGATATTCTTTTAATTCCTGTATATTTTAGTAGGAATATCTTGCTATCATTTAGATAAGAATGTATAATGAGTGTAGATTGTTATGCACATACTTGCTAAGTTGGCGAGAATTACGGCGGTATTCACGTTAGTGCGTACCGCCTTTTTATATGTGTCAGTATATACGTTTTATATATAATGAGTGTATGTTTCTTATGGTTACATACAAATAAAAGGAGTGAACATTTTGGCTGAATTACTTCAGATAAAAGATTTAAAGGTATCTGTTGAAGAGAAACAAATCTTAAAAGGTATTGATTTAACAATTAATAAAGGTGAAATTCATGTTGTGATGGGGACAAATGGTGCTGGTAAATCTACACTTGCTAATGCAATCATGGGTAACTCTACATATACAGTAGATAGTGGTTCTATCATTTTTGATGGTAAGGATATTACGGAAGATGCAGTAAATGATCGTGCAAAAGCGGGTATTTTTATGTCCTTCCAAAATCCAATTTCTATTCCTGGTATTACTGTAGAAAACTTCATTCGTACAGCTAAATCCACAATTACTGGTGAAAATGTACGTGCATTATCTTTCAAAAAAGAATTGAAAGAAAAAATGGATGAATTGTCCTTTGATTTATCTTATGCGCAACGTTATGTAAATGAAGGCTTCTCTGGTGGTGAACGCAAGAAGAATGAAATTCTTCAAATGTCCATTTTGAATCCTAAATTGGCTATTCTTGATGAAACTGATTCTGGCCTTGACGTAGATGCGGTTCGTATCGTATCTGAAGGTGTACAACGTTTCCATAACGAAGAAAATGCTGTATTAATCATTACTCATCATAACCAAATCTTGCAAAAACTAAAACCAGACTATGTTCATGTGTTGATTAATGGCAAGATTGTTAAAACTGGTGATGCTTCTCTTGTACGTGAAATCGAAGAAAAAGGTTATGACGCATACAAAGCATTAGCATAGGAGGCATAATGGAAGAAAGAAAGAAAACCCAAGTCGCGGATATGGACCGTGGCGTCTATGATATAAAGAACGAATTTGAATATTCTTATATCTCTGATGCCGGTTTAACAGAAGATATTATCCGTGAGATTTGGTCTAATAAAAATGAACCAGAATGGATGCTCGATTTCCGTTTAAAGTCTTTGGAAATCTATAATCGCATGGGCATTCCGAATTGGATTCCTGATATCTCGGGCTTAGATATGGCAAATATTCATACGTATGTTAAGCCTAAAGTAGATATGAAAGAAAACTGGGATGAAGTTCCAGAAGAAATTAAAAGTACTTTTGACCGCTTAGGTATTCCAGAAGCGGAAAAAACATCTCTAGCTGGTGTTGGTGCTCAATATGATTCTGAGGTTGTTTACCACAGTATTCAAGAAGATCTTGTTAAGCAAGGTGTTATCTATACTGATATCGAAACAGCATTACATGAGCATGAAGAAATCGTAAAAAAATACTGGATGACATTAATTCCGCCTACAGACCATAAATGGGCTGCCCTTCATGGTGCCGTTTGGTCTGGTGGTTCCTTCGTATACGTTCCTGCAGGTGTACAAGTAGAGATTCCATTGCAATCTTATTTCCGTTTGAATGCACCAGGTGCTGGTCAGTTTGAACATACGATGATTATCGTAGAAGAAGGGGCTAAATTGCACTTTATCGAAGGTTGTTCTGCTCCTAAGTATGATGTGTCTAACCTTCATGCAGGCGCTGTTGAACTGTTCGTTAAAGATAATGCTACATTGCGTTATTCTACAATTGAAAACTGGTCTAAAAACATGTACAACCTTAACACAAAACGTTGTGTAGTAGGTAAAAATGGCACAATTGAGTGGGTATCTGGTTCCTTTGGCTCCAAAGTTTCTTGTTTGTATCCAATGAGTATTCTCAACGGTGAAGGTGCACATGCTGAATTTACAGGTGTAACATTCGCTGGTGAAGGACAATTCCTCGATACAGGCTGTAAAGTGGTACATAATGCACCATATACAACAAGTAATGTAAACTCTAAATCCATTTCTAAATCCGGTGGCGCTGCAATTTATCGTGGCCTTTTGAAGATTGGCCCTAAAGCTGAACATTCCAAAGCAACCGTTTCTTGTGAATCCTTGATGCTTGATGCTGAGTCTCAATCTGATACAATCCCAGCTATTATCGTAGAAAATGACAATGTGGATTTAGGTCATGAAGCTAAAATCGGTCGTATTTCCGACGAGGCAATTTTCTATCTTATGACTCGTGGTATTAGTGAAGAAGAAGCTCGTGCGATGCTTGTTCGTGGCTTTGTAGAGCCAATATCTAAAGAATTGCCACTTGAATATGCAGTAGAAATGAATAATCTAATCAATCTTGAATTAGAAGGTTCTATCGGTTAAGGAGGAATTATGAGCGAATTACTATTTAATGAACTCCCTAGACCGACATTCAGATGGTTGCGCGTTAATCATACTGTAAGCTCTCTAGCTGGAGAAGATACAGCGGTACAATCCATCGCTGTGGAAGCGAATAAAGATATACTTTCACCATTACCTGTTGGTACAGCATTACTAGATGGTAATTATGAAGGTGCTAATAAAGAAGCTGTTCAAGTATTAGTTGAAAAAGCGGAAGGCTATGCTATCAATGTGCCTCCTAAGGCGAAAGAAGTTGTAGGCATCCGCATTGATGCTAATGCTCGTGTGGCAAACCGTTTCCAATTTATCGTTGGTGAAGGTGCTGAGCTAGAAGTACAATTCTATGTAACTGGTTCTGGCGATGCATTGACAAATGTTAGCTATTTAAACGAATACGATGTGAAAGAAGCTGGTAAGGTTGTAGTAAAAAAGGTAAATCTTTTGCCTGAACATGTACAACATATCGAGCATCGATACACTAAATTAGAAGAAAAAGCAGATGTAGAATACATCAATATTGAAATTGGTGGCAGTGAAAACATCTTGAATTACTATCATGATTTAGTAGGTCAAGAATCCCGTATGGTTCATGACATTGCTTATCTTGGTAATAAAGAGCAAAAATTTGATATTTCTATGGTTATGAGTCATGGTGGTAAAAAATCATTTAGTGATATTCATACCTTAGGTGCTCTTAGTGGCAATTCTAAAAAATCCTTCAGAGGGACCCTTGATTTTCTTAATGGAGCAACAGCTTCTGAAGGTGCGGAAGAAGATACTTGCTTATTGTTAGATCCAACTGTAAAATCTGTTTCGTTACCACTTTTATTGTGTAAAGAAGATAATGTAGTTGGTAATCATGCAGCAAGTGCAGGCCAAATTGATCATAATAAATTGTTCTATATCATGAGCCGTGGCTTTAGTGAGGTAGAGGCAAAACATATCATTGTTGAATCTATGATTCGACCTATTATTGATCGCATTGGTGATGAAACGATTGAAGAAGCAGCGTTAGCAGCTGTACGTAATAAAATTTAAAGAGGCGTTTTTATGAGACCAATTGCAGAAGCATACAAAGACTTTCCTATATTACATAAAGAGCATAATGGGCATCGTGTTATCTATTTAGATAGCGGTGCTACTGCTCAAATTCCACAGTCCGTAATTGACCGTGTTGTGGAACATATGACACAACGTAATGGTAACCCACATCGTGGTTCTCATATTTTAGCCATTGAAGCATCTGAAGACTATGAAAATGCACGGGATCGCGTAGTTGAATTTATCAATGCTCGCGAACGAGAAGAGGTTATATTTACACGTAATAGTACGGAGTCAATGAACTTGATTGCCCACAGCTATGGCCTTCATAATGTGAAAAAAGGTGACAAGATTGTCATTACTGTTGCTGAACATCATGCGAATCTTGTAACATGGCAATATGTGGCAGAACAGACGGGGGCAACCTTAGAATACATGTATCTTGATGAACATGGGCACTTAAAAGATGGTGAAATCAATAAAATTGATGAAAAGACTAAAATTGTTGCTTTCGCTCATGTTAGTAACGTGCTTGGTATGGAATTCCCAGTAAAAGAATTAACTGAGAAGGCTCACTCTGTAGGTGCTATTGTTGTTCTAGACGGTGCTCAATCTACACCTCATAAAAAAATTGACGTACAAGCATTGGATTGCGATTTCTTCGTATTCTCTGGCCATAAAATGTGTGCATCTCAAGGGATTGGTGTACTATACGGTAAACGTGATTTATTAGAAACTATGCCTCCATTCCTATTGGGTGGCGATATGATTGAGTATGTAAAAGAGCAAACTGCTACATTCAATGAGCTTCCATATAAGTTTGAGGCAGGTACTCCAAATGCTGATGGTGCCGTTTCCTTGCATGCAGCTATTGACTATTTGGAATCCTTTGGAATGGATGCTATAGAAGCCTATGAAGAGGAGTTAGTAGCTTATATTCTTCCTAAGATTGTTGAATTGCCACATGTCCATGTTATTGGTTCTCAAAATCCTAAGGAAAAACATGGCGTTATTGCGTTCACTGTAGATGATGTACATCCTCATGATGTAGCTACAATTTTGGATTCTAAGGGGATCTGCGTTCGTTCCGGTCACCATTGTGCACAACCATTAGGTGCGTTCTACAATGTATCTGCATCTACTCGTTTAAGTATGTACTTATACACTCGCAAGGAAGATTTAGACGCATTCCTTGAAGTATTAAAGACTGTTCGTTCAGTAATGGGTTTTAAAGATTAGGAGAATTACCACTAATGGAAATGGATCAATTATATACGGAACTTATTTTGGAACATAACCAAGATAAACGTAATAAGCATGAATTATCTGAATTTACAAATTCTGAACATGGACATAACCCTAGTTGTGGTGATGATCTAACATTACAACTCAATGTAGTAGATGGTATCATTAAAGATGCTGCATATACAGGTTCTGGCTGTGCTATTAGCCAAGCATCTGCATCTATGATGATTGATATCATTAAGGGCAAATCTGTTGAGGAAGCGCTTCGTTTAGTAGAAATTTTCTTGGGTATGATTAAAAAAGAGATTACCGATGAAAATGAGTTAGAAGAATTAGAAGATGCTATGGCTCTACAAAATATTTCTAATATGCCAGCACGTGTAAAATGTGCAGTTCTTGCATGGCATACATTGAAAGAGGCTTTAAAGAAATAATATGAAGAAAACGATATTATTTGATTTAGATGGAACCTTAACTGACTCTCAAGAAGGTATTCTTAAAAGCATTAAATTTGCATTGGAACATTTCGGTTATACTGTACCTGATGAAGAAACATTACAATTGTTCTTAGGACCACCATTGGTAGATGCTTTCCAAGAACATTGTGGTTTGACCTTTGAGCAAGCGGAAGAAACATACTTTAAATTCCGTGAACGTTATGGTACCATCGGTAAATTTGAAAATAAAGTATATCCGAATATTGTAGACTTATTGGCTAAATGCAAAACTGAACAATATACTATAGCTGTAGCTACTGCAAAACCAGAACATTATGCTAAAGATATTCTTGATCACTTTGAATTGACACCATACTTTGATGTTATTGTTGGTGCTAATTACGAAGCGGGATTGTTACACAAAAAAGAAATTCTTGAAAAAGCTCTCACGCTATGTGGTAACCCATTAACTGATGAAAATGGTCGTCGATTGACATTCATGGTTGGAGATCGTAAGTACGATGTAGAAGCAGCTAATGAACTTGGCTGTATCTCCATTGGCGTTACCTATGGTTATGGTACGGAATCTGAGTTAAAAGAAGCGGATGCCGAATATATCTGTGACGATGTTGATGAAATTGCTGATGTTCTCAATCTTGAAGAAATGATGGTTCGTAGATAAGCTATATAAATAGAATTACATATCAACCCAAATAAAAAGCTAGAGGAAATCCTCTAGCTTTTTTGTATCTTCATTTTATGTTATTTTTTTAGGCCACTTTTTTTAGCTAATGTTTTGATAACCTTAGCACTTTGTTTTTTCAACTTGCCCCCTGTTTGTTTGAGTTGGATACGTGTACGAGAAACACGACCAAGTGTAGTAATCTTAGTTTTGCGACGTGGCTTCATATCACGTTCGTTACCAAAGTCGCCACGTTGCACACTTGTTGCCTTTACTTTTTCAGCTCTAAAAGATTTACGTAAGGCTTTCATAATTAATGTAAGTGGTAATGTTTGCTCGAAGGAATACAAATCAACTGCTACATAACCAAGTGCAGGATATGTGTGCAATGTAAAGTGAAAACCTGGTGCGACAGAAAGGAGGGCGATTTCCTCGTCCATAACTTGACAACTGATTTCATCTACATCAAGTTCAGCTAAGTCAAATGCGGTTGCTACACTTTCCTGTACAGCTGTAGCGGATGAAATTGCGTCTTCATCGCAGGAATATAAATCAATTAACAGTTCTTGTCCTAATGCTTCTGCCATAACAACACCTTCCTTCAGAAAATAATATCTCATTTATTATACATAGATTTAAGGATTAAGTCCAATTATATGAGAATACATTAAAAGTCAAACGTTATTTTTATAAAATTTGACTTTTATATTGACTAAGGTCAAAAAGTCAAATATAATAGAGTTATGTTAAAGAACAAATAGTCAAAACTATAGTAAATAAACTTTAAAGGGGTGTTTTTTTATGAGTATGATAGCTGATAAAATAGAAAAATTTATATTAGACCGTATGCGTGAAGAACAAGAAAAGCTAATTTTAAAGCGTAATGAATTGGCTGATGAATTAGATTGTGCGCCATCCCAAATTAGTTACGTATTAAGTACGCGTTTTTCTAATGAGCGCGGTTTCGATGTTGAGTCAAGACGTGGCCTGGGTGGATATATTCGAATCAAAAAAATTAACCCAGAAAGTTCAGATTCTTTACCTGCTGTTACAACTTATCGGATTTATGAAGGTCCAAATGCGGTAGAACGATTAATTGATATGCGAGATGTAGATCAATCATTATTTCAATTATTACAATCTGAAAAGATTACCCGTCGTGAAGCTCAATTGATGCATAATTCTTTTGCTACATTAATTGAAAATGTAGACGTAGAAGAACGTAATGATGCTGTTCGTCAATTATATGCATCAATGGTGGACACTTTGCGGAAGGAGTGATGATTTGTGTTATGTGATCATTGCCATAAAAATGAAGCTACTATCCATATGACTAATATCATAAATAATCAAAAGACTGAGCAACATCTTTGCAGTGCTTGTGCCACCGAGTTACAACAAGCTGGGAAATTATCTCCTTATAGTTCTTTTATGAATGATATGTGGGATAATAACTTTTTTACTAATGATTTTTTTAAGAATATGGTGTATCCAGATAACTTATTAAAAGCTCATCAATCTAAGAGATGCCCTCAGTGTGGTATTACTTATGATGAATTCAATCGGGTAGGTAAGTTTGGCTGTGGTCAATGTTATGAGACTTTTAATAGTGAAATAAATCCATTATTAGAACGAATACAAGGTAGTTCTGAGTATGAAGGGGCTATACCTAGTCGTGGTACTAATGTATTTAAAGCAAAGTATGAAGTAAAGCAATTGCGCCGTCAATTAGATACAGCTATTCAAGCTGAAAACTTTGAAGAAGCCGCAATTTTGAGAGATAAAATTAAAAATCTAGAAGTTATCATCGATGGTGATAATGAATAGGAGGTTCTTATGTTAGATACTATATTGGACTCTCCGCTAAGTCAGTGGCTGTGTCAGGATACAGAGGCGACAGACCACATTGTAATTTCAAGTCGTATACGATTGGCGAGAAATTTTGATGATATATTGTTTACGAATCGTGAAGATACAGTTTCCTTAGAAAAAGTGAATACAATCTCTCGAGGCCTATTGCCAATATTAAAAAAGGCTGATGAGCATCAATATACAAATATTAGCCTTGAGCAATTAAGTCAACGTGAACGTGCTGTCTTAGTTGAAAAACATTTAATGAGTCCTGCTTTAGAGGAAAAATTACTGTATCGTAATTTGATCGTATCTGATGATGCTTCTATCGCAATTATGGTAAATGAAGAAGATCATTTACGTATTCAATCTATGGCTCCAGGACTTAAATTGCAACAAGCTTATAATCATGCAGTTCAAATTGATAAAGCTATCGAAGCAAAATACCCTTATGCCTTTGATGAGCGATTTGGTTATTTAACTGCTTGCCCCACTAATGTGGGTACAGGTTTACGGGCCTCTGTTATGTTACACTTACCCGCATTGACGTTATCTGGTCGTATTACGAGACTCATTCGTAACATAATACAATTAGGTTACTCTGTACGAGGGTTGTATGGGGAAGGTTCCGAAGCTTTAGGTTGTATTTACCAGATTTCTAATCAACGAACGATGGGTATTAGTGAAGAAGCAACTATTGAGCAATTGATTAAAATCGTAGAAGGAATTATTGCAGAAGAACGAAAGTCTCGGCAATCTTTATTACACAATGATAAAGAAGGTTTGGAAGATATACTTTGGCGATCCTATGGAGTTTTACAATATGCACGACGTGTAAGCGGTAAAGAGGCACTTAGTAAGATTAGTGATATTCAATTAGGTGTAGATTTAGAAATATTACCATTCTGGGGTAAAGATACTTTTAATGAGCTTGTTGCTATAACTAGACCAAACTTCCTCTCTAAATACTTAGGTAGTGAAAATTTGACAGATACCGATCGCGACAGCTATCGTGCAAAGGTGATACGTCAAAAAATTTCAAATTAATATAAGTACATAAATAATTAATGCATGATTATTTATTTTGTATAGATTGATTTATATAATTTTCTTAGTTTACTGTTAAGAGATTTGTAAAAAATAGTAAATATTAATACTAGATAGCATAATAGATTAATAGAGTTTAATAATATTTTTGATATTCCAATGGTTATTTCACCATTGTTTACATATATTTGAAAAGAAATAATTACAATTTACATAGATAGATGAGGTGATATTATGATGCAACGGTTTACAGACGATGCACAGCGTGTTCTTTCGTTAGCTCAAGAGGCTGCTTTGGAGTTAGGACATGACTATGTCGGTACTGAACACGTACTCATCGGCCTTACAAAGGTTAAAAATGGTGTAGCAGCTAAAGCTTTAGAAGAGCTTGGCCTTGTTACAGAAGATATTTTTGAAGCTGTAGAAGAACATGTAGGACGTGGTAATAAAAAGGCAACGTCAATATATATGACACCTCGCGTTAAGCATGTGCTTGAGCTTGCCATTCAAGTAGCAAATCACATGAATCACAACTACGTTGGTACTGAGCATATTCTATTGGGCCTACTTAGCGATGGTAGCGGTGTTGCTGTTGCTATTCTACGAGCTATGAATATACGTAGTAATGACGTAGTAGAAGCAATTCGTAGTATTCTTGGCTCGAATAAAGGTAGCAATAATGGTGGTCAAGAGGGAATAAATAGCAATAATGATTTAGGTGAGCTGTCAGATTTTGCAACTGACCTTAATGAGTCTGCTAAACAAGGTAAGATTGATCCTGTTATTGGCCGCGATACGGAGATTCAACGAGTCATTCAAATTCTCAGCCGTAGAACTAAAAATAATCCTGTTCTTATTGGTGAACCAGGTGTAGGTAAAACAGCTATTGCCGAAGGCTTGGCACAGCGTATTGTGACTGGTAATGTACCGGAGATTTTACGTAATAAACGCATTATTTCTCTTAGTATTGTTTCTATGTTAGCGGGTGCCAAGTACCGTGGTGAATTTGAAGAACGGTTGAAAAAAGCCATTGATGAAGTACAACAACATGATGATATGATTATCTTTATAGATGAAATTCATACATTGGTTGGGGCAGGTGCTACTGAAGGCGCTATGGATGCAGCTAATATCTTAAAGCCTGCTTTGGCACGAGGTGAATTCCAAGTTATCGGTGCTACAACACTTGATGAATATAAGAAACATATAGAAAAAGATGCTGCTTTAGAGCGTCGTTTTCAACCCGTTCAAGTAGGAGAGCCTAACGAAGAGGATGCTCTTGAAATTTTAAAGGGATTAAGAGATCGGTATGAAGCTTTCCATAAGGCTAAGATTACAGATGAGGCATTAACAGTAGCTGTGTCTTTATCTAGCCGATATATTACAGATCGATTCTTACCTGATAAGGCTATCGATGTAGTCGATGAAGCTGCATCTAAGGTTCGTATGAAAGTATTTTCTGCAGCACCTGATGTTAAAGCATTAGAGGATCGTCTCAATACAGTTAAGAAGGAAAAAGAAGCGGCTGTTACATCTCAAGATTTCGAAAAGGCTGCAAAGCTTCGCGATGAAGAACAATCACTAGTAAAAGAAATTGGTGATAAAAAATCTATCGCTAAAGAAAAAAGTGATCAAAAGTTAATAGTAACAGAGGAAGACATAGCTGCTGTAGTAGCGCAATGGACAGGCATTCCAGTGGCTAAAATTGCAGAAGAAGAGTCTGCAACCTTACTACATTTAGAAGAAGAACTTCATAAACGCGTAGTAGGTCAAGATGAGGCTGTTACTGCTGTAGCTAAAGCTGTACGCCGTGCAAGGGCTGGATTAAAAGACCCAAAACGGCCTATTGGTTCATTCTTGTTCCTTGGGCCAACTGGTGTAGGGAAAACTGAGCTAGCAAGAGCGCTTGCATCCTCCTTGTTCGGCGATGAATCTGCTATGATTCGACTTGATATGTCTGAATATATGGAAAAACATACTGTGTCTCGCTTAGTCGGTGCCCCTCCAGGTTATGTAGGCTATGAAGAAGGTGGCCAATTAACAGATGCGGTACGTCGTAAACCATATAGCGTTATCCTCCTCGATGAAGTGGAAAAGGCACATGCAGATTTCTTTAATATTTTGTTACAAGTTCTTGATGATGGTCGTCTTACTGATAGTCAAGGAAGAAATGTAGATTTCAGAAATACAGTTATTATTATGACAAGTAACTTAGGTGCTAAAGCTTTACATAAAAACTCTCCAGAACTTGGTTTCTTAGCAGCTAAAAAGGCTGATTCTAATGTTGATGAAAATAAAGGAATTGATTTTAAAGAGGCTAAGAAGTCGGTAATGGATGCGGTAAAACGTTATTTTAGACCTGAGTTTTTAAACCGCATCGATGAAATGATTGTATTCCATCCATTAACTGAAGAGGACTTAAAAGAAATTGTAACTATCTTGATGAGTGATGTTACAAAACGTCTTGAAGAGCGTGATTTACAGTTAGAAATCTCTCCTGAGGCTATGAAATTACTCGTTAAGGAAGGCTCTGATTTTACGATGGGGGCTCGACCATTAAAACGTGCTATTCAACGTTTAATTGAGGACCCAGTGTCGGATCTTATTTTGAAAGGAGATGCAAAAGAAGGCAAAATTATTAAAGCAGATGCAAAGGATAATAATCTTGTTGTATCAATATGATAAAAAATACAAATTATACAGTTGATGACTACCTTTCATATAAAAAATATAAGTTAAATGGTATACTATAGAATGATGATAGTTAACCATGTAGTAAAATTATGCATAAAAGGTCATGAATGGTTATCATTCATGACCTTTCTTTTTAAATGTATTGAGGTGTTATGGCAAAAGCAAAATCTGTATTCTTTTGTCAAAATTGTGGGGCTGAATCCTCTAAGTGGATGGGCCGTTGTCCACAATGTGGAGAATGGAATACATTAGTTGAAGAAATCATTAAAGAAACTAAACATAGTCGAACACCTTCTCGAGGTGTTGGAAATCAAACGGCGAAGCCTACCGCCTTGCCAGATATCGAAATTTCTTCTATTGCACGCGTATCTACAACCTTTGATGAAATTGACCGTGTATTAGGTGGTGGCATAGTGCCTGGTGCTCTAATGCTTTTAGGTGGTGATCCTGGTATTGGTAAATCTACTTTGTTACTACAAGTATCCCAGAAGATAGCCGATACAGTAGGAGCAGTTCTTTATGCATCTGGTGAAGAGTCTCAGTTACAACTTAAACTTCGAGCAGAACGACTGCATATTAATAGTGAACGGTTACAAGTTATTGCAGATACTGATCTAGATCATATATTGGAGCAAGCTGAAGCAATGACTCCTTCCTTACTAGTCATTGACTCTATACAAACTATGTATACTGGAGATATAGATGCTGCGCCAGGCAGTGTTAGTCAAGTTCGTGAATGCACATCTCGCCTACTTCGCTTCTGTAAAGAACGAAATATACCTACTGTAATCATTGGTCATGTAACAAAGGAAGGCAATATTGCAGGGCCTCGTATGTTAGAGCATATGGTAGATGTAGTGCTTTACTTTGAAGGGGAGCGTTCTTATCAATTCCGTATATTACGGTCCATTAAAAACCGTTTTGGTTCTACATCAGAAACAGGCATTTTTGCCATGGTAGAGGAAGGGTTACAGGAATTGTCCAATCCATCTGCTTCTCTCTTGGCAGAGCGTTCCGATGAAGAAAGTGGCAGTGCTGTTATGATTTACCTCGAAGGGGTTCGGCCCATCTTAGTAGAGGTACAAAGCTTGGTCGTTACTACGGCCTTTGGTATGCCTAGACGTACGGCGATTGGTTATGATCTTAACCGATTAATTGTATTATTAGCAGTCTTAGAAAAACGCTGTAGCTTTACATTAGGTAATAAAGACGTGTATGTAAATGTCATCGGTGGTCTCAAGGTAAATGAACCTGCTTGTGATTTATCTATGGCGGTTGCCATTGTGTCAAATCTGAAAAATCGAATCGTTCCAACAGATATGGTAATTTTAGGTGAAGTAGGCTTAACTGGTAATGTTCGCAGTATTCCTCGCATTGAACAGCGTATAAATGAAGCCAAGAAATTAGGTTTTAAAAAGTTTATTATTCCTGAAGGCAACTATAAACAAATCAAGGATAATGATAGCTCTATCAAAATTAAAGGTGTCAAATCTATACAAGAGGCGATGCAACTCGTATTTTCATAATTAGGAGGTGATTTCATGATTTATCGGATTTTACGCTATGTAATAGCCATTTTAGTAGGTACAGCCGCCTACGTGGGAATGGATAGCTTAGCACCTATTATTGACCCATATTTGGTCTCTCAATTTGAATCTTTTGGGGACATGTCGTTAACAATTGCACGTATTGCAGTATTAATCGTAGGTACTCTATTAGGCCTTGTTATTGGTTATCTGATTTCATCATTTATTCTGAAACAAGGTTTAGTAATTGCTAAAAGATTAGAGCGTATTCTTACTCATATTCCAAATCAAGAATTGATTGCAGGCACCATCGGTTTATTATTCGGCCTTATTATTGCAAATCTAATTGGTGTTGCATTCAATCAAGTACCTATTATAGGACCTTATATTCCTATAATTTTGAGTGCTATTTTTGGATATAGTGGACTTAAAATCATGGCTCGTAAAGGCCCCGAAATGTACAATAATTACGTACAACAATGGGGAGGAGATAGCACTAAAAAAACAAGTCGTTTTAAAATGTTTTCAACTCATAAATTAGATAAATCTTCTAGTACGCCAAAATTACTAGATACTTCAGTTATCATTGACGGTCGTATCAAAGAACTATGTGCTACGGGCTTCATTGAAGGCCCTCTTATGGTGCCACTATTTGTATTAAATGAGTTACAGGTAATTTCTGACTCTGCGGATGCTACGAAACGCAACCGTGGCCGACGTGGCCTTGATATTTTGAAGGATATGCAAGATGCCAATAAGGTAGCTATAGAAGTTGTTGAAGATGATTATGATGATCTTGTAGAGGTTGATTCAAAACTTATGCGACTTGCTTTAGATAAGCAATGGAAATTGATGACTAATGACTTTAACTTGAATAAGGTGGCTCGTGTACAAGGTATTGAAGTGCTTAACCTCAATGAATTGGCAAATGTATTAAAACCTGCTCTAATCGCTGGAGAATGGATTCGCGTTCAAATCATGAAAGAAGGTAAGGAAGTACACCAAGGTGTGGCTTATCTCGACGATGGCACGATGATTGTCGTAGAGGATGGTAAACCTTATGTTGGTCAAAATGTAGAGGTTATGGTTACATCCATATTACAAACGAGTGCAGGACGGATGATTTTTGCTCGTGTAGATGGAGGACAAAATGGGCAAGGCAATTAGTTGTATCGTTCTCGCTGCAGGTGCTGGTCGCCGTATGGGATACAAAGAAAATAAGATATTTATTCCTTTAGGGGGACATTCTATTATTCAACGTACCATACAAAATGTAGAAAAGATTGAATGTTTAAAAGAAATTATTCTTGTTGTAGCTGAAGGCGAACAAGAATATATGTCTAACCATATTCAAGGGTTGGATTTGCATATTCCTGTAAAGATAGTGCTTGGTGGAAGAGAACGTCAAGATTCTGTGGCATATGGGCTCAAAGCTGTATCAGAAGATAGTAATATTGTGCTAGTTCATGATGGCGCGCGTCCATTAGCATCAACGAAACTGTTTGATTCTGTTGTTAGGGCCGCAATAGAATATGGAGCTGCTACTGTAGGTGTCCCTGCTACGGATACGATTAAACGGGTTAATACAGAGCATACCGTAATAGAAACCTTGAAACGCAGTGAGTTATATCAAATTCAAACACCACAAGGCTTTCAAAAAGATCTATTTAAAGAGGCCCATCAAAAGGCTTATGACGAAAAATATTTAGGCACTGATGATGTGTCCCTCGTCGAGTATTTAGGTAAGCCTGTACATATAGTAAGTGGAGACTATTGTAATATTAAGGTGACCACACCTAATGATATTGCAGTAGCAAAACGATATTTAGGAATTGAGGATAAGCGTATGCGCGTTGGATTTGGTTATGATATTCATCAATTAAAAGCAGGGCGTCCTTGTATCTTAGGTGGTGTTCATATCGAGTCTGACCTTGGCCCTGATGGTCACTCCGATGCGGATGTTCTCATTCATGCATTGATGGATGCCATGCTAGGTGCCGCTGGTTTACGGGATATTGGATACTATTTTCTACCTGAAGACGACCAGTATAAAGGGATTTCTAGCATGCTTTTACTAGAAAAAGTAAATTTCTTATTGAAAGAACGTGGGTTACAAGCCTATAATATTGATATTATGGTTATTTCTGAGACACCTAAATTAAAACCTCACATCGATATGATGAAGTCTAATTTACAGTCTATTTTAGAGATACCATTAGATCGCATTAGTATTAAAGCGACAACAAATGAAATGCTAGGGGCTATTGGTCGCCGCGAAGGCATTGCTGCACAAGCTGTCGTTTCTGTATATGAAGGAGAGATTTAATCATGAGTTCCATGAAAGTTCGTTTTGCTCCAAGCCCTACGGGTCCATTCCATATTGGTGGTGCTCGTTCTGCTTTATTTAACTGGTTATTAGCACGTAAGGAAAAAGGCACATTTGTATTGCGCATTGAAGATACAGATTTAGCTCGTTCTACACGTGAAAGTGAAGAGAATATTAAAGCTTCCTTACAATGGCTTGGCATGAACTGGGATGAAGGCATTGATGTAGGTGGTAATAATGGTCCTTACCGTCAAACAGAACGTCTTGATTTATATAAAGAAGTAACACAACGCTTATTGGATGAAGGTAAAGCTTATGAGTGTTACTGCACACCTGAAGAGTTAGATGCGGTGCGTCAAGATCAAATGGATCGTGGGGAAACACCAAAATACAACGGTCATTGTGAACACTTAGATGAAGAGACAAAGGCTAAATACATTGCTGAAGGTCGTAAACCTACAATTCGTTTGCGTGTACCGTTGAATAAAACATACGCTTTTGATGATATGGTACGTGGGCATGTATCCTTTGAGTCCAATGGTGTAGGTGACTTCGTTATCGTTAAATCCGATGGTATTCCTGTATATAACTTTGCTGTAGTAATGGACGATCATATGATGGGGATTACTCACGTTATTCGTGCAGAGGAACATCTATCCAATACACCTCGCCAAATGGCTATCTATGAAGCTCTTGGTTGGGAGGTCCCTAAGTTTGGTCATATTTCTTTGATTCTTGGTAAAGATTACAAAAAAATGTCCAAACGTCATGGTGCTACCTCTGTTGAACAATACAAACAATTAGGGTACTTGCCAGAAGCACTTGTAAACTTCTTGGCACTTCTTGGTTGGGCTCCTGAAGGTGAAGAAGAATTCTTCACACAAGATGAATTAATTCAGGCTTTCTCTATGGATCGGGTAGCGAAAAATCCTGCTGTGTTTGATATTGATAAATTGAACCATATAAATTTCCACTATATGAAGAATTTGAGTGATGAAGAGTTATTCCATCTTTGTTTACCGCATTTGAAAGAGGTTGGTTTAGCTCCAGATAGCTTGAATCAAGCTGATATTGATTGGTTGACATTATTATGCTCTACATTCCGTGATCATATTAGCTATGGTGCTCAAATCAAAGATCATGTAGGCTTGTTTATGGGCGAAACAGTATTCCTTGAAGAGGGCCATGAAGAAGAATTGCGTGCTGTATTGAATGAAGAAACAGCTCCAACAGTTCTCGGCGCTTTCCGGAATGCATTGGCTGAACTTGATGAAATTACACCTGAAGTTGTAAAAGCAACAATCAAGGCCGTAATGAAAGAAACCTCTTTAAAAGGTAAATTCGTATTTATGCCAATTCGTGTAGCTTTAACAGGTCAAATGCATGGTCCAGATTTGAATAATATTGTTACATTACTTGGTAAAGAAAAGTGCTTACATCGTTTAGATAATGTAGGTGCATTAACAAAATAAATTTGATCAATTAATCAAAGGAGTTCACGTAACAGGTGTTATGTGAACTCCTTTTGTATGTGTTGTTAATATTCTATAGAAATGCTATAATAATCGGCGTATTAAATTTTGATTTATTATGAAAGCGAGTGTTTTTATGAGTGTTATTCGTTCTATTAATCACTTATTCAATAGTTATCTATCCTGGATAGTACTATTGATGGCTGTTTTAGCATATATGCTACCTGCAGTATTTTCTTGGATGACTCCTTATATTGCTTACATGCTACAGTTTGTTATGTTTGCGATGGGGTTAACATTAACGGCTCAAGTCTTTATTGATGTATTTAAGTAACCAATGAAGGTTATTCTCGTATCCGTAATCCAATTCTTATGGATGCCATTAGCAGGTTTCTTAGTAGCCTTAGCATTTAATTTTCCTTCAGAAGTTGGGATTGGTTTTATCTTGTTGGGTGCATGTCCTGGTGGTACTGCTTCTAATGTAATGACCTTCCTTGCAAATGGTAATGTTCCCTTATCCGTATCAGCAACAACTGTATCCACATTATTGGCACCTATTTTAACGCCTTTATTTGTCGTATTATATGCTGGTGCAACATCTTCTATTGAAATTCAATTTATGCCAATGTTTATATCCATTGTAAAAATTGTGTTAGTACCAATTATTTTGGGGATTGTATTGAATTACTTTATTGGCGCAAAAATTGAACCTGTAAAATCTGTATGTCCAACCATTGCAGCTATCGCGGTATTGCTTATCTTGGCAGCTGTAACTGCAGTTAACCAAAAGCAAATTGCCGAAACCGGTTTCATTATTTTTGTAGCGTGTTTAGTACAAAATTTGAGTGGTTATGTTGTGACATACTTGGTATGTAAAGCCCTCAGTATTGATGTGTCTTCTCGTCGTGCTATGCAAATCGAAGTGGCTATGCAAAATTCTGCATTATCCGTATCTTTAGCACTAAAACACTTTACACCACAAGCTGCGGTAGCAGGTGCAGTATTCTCCATCATTCATAACTTTACAGGATCTATTTTTGCAGGTATTTGCCGTAAACATGATGATCAAGATAAATTAGAAAATGCTTAATATTAATTGATTTGATGTAATGACATTATTATTACTTGTGTACTATAAAAGCTATTGTTATGAATGATAATAGTAATTTAATATTCTGATTATATATCCTCATCTTTCTAATTAAGCTATTTAAAATACCTATGTATGATATGTGAATAGCTGCCTATGAAAGATGGGGATCTTTCTTGTAAATATTGACATTCTATAGCTTTATTGGTAAAATATTTTTATATATGAATATAGATTATTTTAATAGCTGAGACTGAAAGAAGTACTCTACGACTAACTTTTTAGCGAGAACCGATGGTGGGAGGGTTCATGGATAGGTAGATGAAATGCATTCACGAGCTGACACTCCGATTATAGGTAGGTTTGTCCGGCGACGCACCGTTATGCGATGAGTGGGTATCGCTATTGGTACCTAACAGAGTGGAACCGCGGACCATCGTCTCTGTATGAGATGAGAGGTCTTTTTTATTTTACAAAATTGGAGGCATCGGTAACGATGAGAGAAATTACTGTTTATAATACTATGACGCGCCAAAAAGAGGTTTTTAATCCTGTAACACCAGGTGAGGCAAAAATGTACGTATGTGGTGTCACACCATACAATCATCCTCATATTGGCAATGCTCGTCCTTTCGTGACTTGGGACGTAATTCGTCGCTATATGAAACATGTAGGCTATAAAGTAACATATGTACAAAACTTTACTGATGTGGATGATAAAATCATCAACACTTCTAATGGTGAAGGTGTCTCTTGGGATACCATTGCAAACCGTTATATTGATAGTTATTTTGAAGTAATGGATGCGTTAGGTGTACAACGTGCAGACATTTATCCACGTGTATCTACACATATTGATGATATCATTGCTATGATTCAAACATTGATTGACAAGGGCTACGCCTATGAACTCGATGGCGATGTATATTATAGTGTGGAGAAATTTGAACATTACGGTGAGTTATCTGGTCGTACATTAGACGATATGGAAGCAGGCGCACGTATTGAAGTAGATGGTCGTAAGAAGAATCCTATGGACTTTGCTTTGTGGAAAGCAGCAAAACCTGGTGAACCTTATTGGGAAAGCCCATGGGGGAATGGTCGTCCAGGGTGGCACATTGAATGTTCTGCTATGAGCCAAAAATATTTAGGCACAGAATTTGACTTCCACGGTGGTGGTAGCGATTTGATTTTCCCTCATCATGAAAATGAAATTGCTCAATCAGAAGGTTGCTCTGGTCAACATCCAGCAGTGCGCTACTGGTTGCACAATGGTTTTATCACTATTAATTCTGAAAAAATGTCTAAGTCCTTGAATAATTTCTTCTTGGTAAAAGATATTTTAGAACAATATAGTCCTGATGCATTGCGTTACTTCTTATTGAGCACGCATTACCGTAGCCCATTAGATTTCTCTGATGAGCGTCTAGAAGAAGCTAATAAATCTTTGGAACGGTTAAGCACAGCTATTGAAAACCTTCTTTACCTTGAAAAATGTGAGCCAGGCTCATGTGATGAAGCTCAACGCTTATTAGAAAAAGCGAAAGCATACGAAGAAGAATTTGAGGATGCTATGAGTGATGATTTCAACACTGCTTTAGCAACTTCTAGTATGTTCGGTCTTGCAAAAGAAATTAATATCTACTATCAAGCTGTAACAAGTAGAGAAGGCGTTGTTTGCCAAGAGGCAATTGCTGAAGTGAAACGAATCTTCAAATTTATGACAGATGTTATTGGTGTTCTTGAAAAAGCTTGGGAAGGCAATACGGGTGCTAATGCTGCTGAATATGAAGAATTAATGCAAGTTATTCTTTCTGTACGTCAAGCTTGTCGCGAGCAAAAACAATGGTCATTAGCTGATTGTATCCGCGATCGATTAGCTGAGATTGGTATTACCATTGAGGACTCTCCTCAAGGTGCACGGTGGAAAAAACGTGAAGTTTAAACAATTTCAATTCTTAAAGAATGAAGCGATAAAGAAACTAACGGCTCTTGAAGAAGAGCCGCTTCGTTTGCGCAAACGAACAATAGAGGAGTGCCTAAGTGCCGATGCAGTTATGCTAGCTTATATCGGTGATGCAGTATACTCCATGTATGTGCGCGAACGCGTAGTACAAATGAATATTACAAAAGTACAGATTTTACATACTATCGTTACTGAATTTATTTGTGCTAAATCACAGGCAAAAGTATTGCTAGAAATAGAAAATACTCTCACAGAAGATGAACAAGCTATTGCACGCCGTGCTAGAAATAGTAATGTAAACGTGCCTAAAAGTAGTACTGTTCAAGAATATCGCAGTAGTACGGCCTTTGAAGCAGTACTAGGATTTCTTTATGAAACGCGCCAAGATGAGCGCTTACAGCATATCTTGGGGCAAGCCTTTTCTATAACTCTACGAGGTATGTAGTATGGATAATTATATTGTAGGTCGCAATGCGGTTAAAGAAGCCCTTAAAAGTGGCCGTTCTATTCAACGTATTCTGGTCAGTGAAGATAAGGTAAAAACAGGGTTAGCTGATATTGTAAATCTTGCTAAATCTCAAGGTATTGAAGTTAGACCAACACCAGTTAAACAGATGAATAAGTACGATTTAGAGGTACCACATCAAGGGGTTATAGCTCTTGTATCGGCCGTTCAATTTAAAGAATTGGGCGAGGTATTACAAGAAACGACACATGAGGTTCCGTTGCTCATTTTAACGGATGGTGTTGAAGATCCACATAATATGGGAGCTATCATTCGTACTGCTGAATGTGCGGGTGCTACGGCTGTACTCATTCCTAAACGACATAATGCGCCTATTAATGCTACTGTTGCGAAGACATCTGCTGGAGCTATTGAGCAAATTCCACTTGTACAAATTGGCAATGTAGCGCAAACCATTAAACAACTTCAAAAACAGGGCTTTTGGGTAATGGGGGCTCATATGGAAGGTGATCGTACCTTGTATGAAGCTGATATGAAAATCCCTACGGTTATAGTCATTGGTAATGAAGGTAAGGGGATTAGTCGCGTTGTAAAAGAAGCTTGTGATTTCCTTGTAACAATTCCTATGTATGGAAATTTGAATTCTTTGAATGCATCTGTTGCAGCTGCAGTTCTTATGTATGAGGCGGTACGTCAACGCCAGGCGAAATAATCATGCTAAAAGATATCTTAATTGTAGACGGCTATAATGTTATTTTTGCTTGGACTCATTTGAAAAAATTGGCTCATGAGTCTTTAGAACATGCGAGAATGGAGCTTCGAGATAGATTGTTGAACTATGGTAAATTTAAGGGTTACGAAGTAATCCTTGTATTTGATGGTAAGTATACAAAATCTGGAGGTTCCATTGAATCCATTACAAGTGGATTTATCGAAGTGTATACTGAGGATGGAGAAACGGCGGATTCCTTTATTGAACGAGAGGTATTTTTACGTAAAGGTAAATATACTAATGTATATGTTGTGACCTCCGATGGAGCAGAGCAAAATCAAATTCTAGGCTCTGGCGGGTTGCGTATTCCTGCTCGTGAGTTGCAAAATATGATTCGTATAGCTAAGGAAGAAGAACGACTTCAATATGCTCATGAACATAGACGTGATCAATTTTCAGTGCGTCGTAATGAAGTGGGAGGTTTATTATCTCCTGAAGTTGCTGAAAAGCTTGAGAAATTGCGTCGAGGTCATTGATAGTTGAAAATCATATACCGTTCCAGTATAATAAATATATTGGTTTTTCTCGCTCAATTGTAAGGAGGAGCTTATGAAAATGATTCATACACGCAAGTCCGATTACAATTTCAAGGAAATGACCGATGAGCAAGTTGTGGTCATAGCTCAGGAAGAGCAAAATGAGTTTGCAATCGATTATATTGTTAATAAATATAAGAACTTTGTAAGAGCTAAGGCTCGCTCCTATTTTTTGGTAGGTGCCGACCGAGAGGATATCATCCAAGAAGGGATGATTGGACTCTATAAGGCGACGCGAGATTTTAAACATGATAAATTAGCGTCTTTTAGAGCTTTTGCAGAACTTTGTATAACTAGACAAATTATTACAGCTATTAAATCGGCTACAAGACAAAAACATGCGCCTTTGAACTCCTATATATCCTTAAATAAACCGGTGTATACAGAGGACTCTGAGCGTACATTGATTGAAATGCTATCTTCAACAAAGATTACAAATCCTGAAGACCTCATTATCAGTCAAGAGGAACTAGATGATATTGAGCACAATATTGGTCATATTTTAAGTGATCTTGAATGGGAAGTCTTGGAAGGATACCTTGATGGACGTTCCTATCAAGAAATGGCTGAGGTCACAGATCGTAGTGTTAAATCTATTGATAATGCGCTACAAAGGGTAAAACGTAAATTAGAGAAGTATTTAGAACATCGTGTATTGGGCTCGCATCGAGCATCACAGGAAGGATGACAGTCGTGACAAATTTCTTAATGATTGTAGAAGTAATCGTATCTATTTTATTAATTGTAGTAGTTGTTGCACAAAATAGCAAAAATGCAGGCATGGGCGGTGCTGTTTCTGGTGCGGCAGACTCTTCTTTTGGTGGTAAGCAACGCGGTTTAGATGCTTTCTTATCTAAATGTACGATTATATTGGGGATTATCTTTGCTGTGTTGAGCTTAGTGTTAGGGGCAATGATTAATCAATTCTAATGATGAAAGCCTGCTTTGCAGGCTTTTTCTTTTTTCATCCTAATAAGGGGGTGCAGACTTGAAGAAGAAGGTATTGGACTTTTATAAATCTATACAACCACATGCATACCATATTGAGGATGCAGCAATGGATAATCGTATTCGAGGTGGCAAAGATCTTGAAATGTTTATTCGATCTGCGAAAATGCTCGCCCGTGAAGGCGTATTAACTTCATCTCGACCAGATGTATACCGATATGAAGATCAACAGCATGAAGAATATGAAGGTATCTACAAAGGATATCGTAAATCTTATGGATTTGTTATTATGCTGGATGATGAAGATATTTATGTAGCAGAACAAAATAAAGGAACTGCTATGCATAATGATAAGGTACGTGTTCGTATTGTACCATCAGATTATACAAAGCATAAACGTGAAGGCATCATCGTTGATGTTATTGAGCGTGCTAATGAAACCATAGTTGGTACTTACGACAGACAACAACACTTCGGCTTTGTTGTACCAGATGATGAACGTATTGGAACAGATATTTTTGTAGATTTAAAAGATACTTTAGATGCTCGGAGTGGAGCTAAGGTACTAGTAAAAATTACAAAATGGCCTGAAGGCAATAAAAAACCTGAAGGAATTATAACAGAAATTTTAGGTTATAAGGGGGATGTAGGCCTAGACATTAACTGTATTATGGCTAATCATAAGATTCCTTTTGCATTCCCTAAAGAGGTAATTGAGGCAAGTGAGAAGATAGATACTATTGTTCATGAAGATCCGAAGCGGTGGGATCTTAGAGACTTACAAATGGTAACTATCGATGGAGAAGATGCAAAAGATCTTGACGATGCTGTAAGTGGTCGTAAATTACCAAATGGTAATTATGAGCTAGGCGTACACATTGCGGATGTTAGTCATTATGTTACTTCAGGCCAGCCTATTGATAATGAAGCATACAAGCGGGGGACTTCAGTTTACTTAGTGGACCGCGTAGTACCAATGTTACCAGAGGTATTATCGAATGGTATTTGTAGTTTAAATGCCCATGAAGATCGCTATGCTATGACGTGTATGATGGAAATTGATGATTCAGGTACAGTTGTTAATTATCGTATTCGTCCGTCTATTATCCATGTAGGACGTCGTTGCAGCTATAAAGAAGTTTATAAAGCGTTAGAGGAAAACATTATTCCTGACGATTTAGTAGATTTTATTCCTATGCTTCGTGACTTAGCAGAAATTTCTAAGATTTTAAATCGTATGCGTCGTCGTAGAGGGGCATTAGACTTTGATTTTCCGGAATATAAGGTATTACTTGATCTCGATGGTACACCGTTGCGTATCGTAAAACGCGATCGAACTATGGCAGAGCGGCTTATCGAAGAATGTATGCTCATTGCTAATGAGACGGTAGCTACGCATTTAAAGGATACTCAACGTACATCGGTATATCGTATTCATGAACATCCTAGTGAAGAAAAATTGGATTTATTCCAAAAGGTATTACATTATTTAGGTCAAACTCTTGTCCTTAGTGCTGATGGTGTAACACCACGAGATTTCCAAAAAATCCTTGATGTAGTGAAGGGACAAGATATCGAGCAAGTGGCTCAAATTATGACCTTACGTTCTATGCAGCAAGCGAAATATAGCATTGAAAACGTCGGCCATTTTGGGTTAGCATCCACTTGCTATACGCATTTTACATCTCCCATTAGACGTTATCCGGATTTGATGGTACATCGACTTTTAAAAGCGGATATGCACTGGAAGGGTGGATACTCTAAACGAGATGTAGATGAAGCTTTCTTAGCTGGTGCTGTGGAACATTCTTCCATACAAGAACAAGTGGCAACCGAGGCAGAACGAGAAACTACTGATCTAAAGAAGACTCAATACATGGTTCCATTTGTAGGCGAAGTTTTTGAAGGCACTATTGCGAGCATAACCTCCTTTGGCATGTTCGTAGAGTTAGAGAATGGTATCGACGGTCTCGTGCATATTAGCATGATGAACGACGATTATTATTTCTTTGACGAAGAACATTTTGTTCTTGTTGGTAAGCGGACAGGTAAAACCTATCACTTAGGTGAAAAGGTTACTGTTACACTTGTAAAAGCCGATGTAGAAAAGAAACAAATCGATTTTGTTCTTGGTGAAGTAGATAATCTGATGGCTATCCAAGAACAATTGAGTAGTGGCTCTGACTATGCTACTAGTCGTGATGGTTTTGGAAATCTAAAGGGGCGAAAGTCATCCCGAAAAAACGGTAGAAAAACTTCTAAACGAGATGATTCAAAAGCTGGGCGTTCTAGATATGATGCTTTCAGTAAAAAATCTAAAAAAGGTAAATCGAGTCGCAAGAAGTCAAATAAAGCTACAAAACGTAGTCAATCTAAAAAATCTAAAAGTAAACGTAAACGATAGAGGAGAATATGGCAAAGAAATCTAGCCCATCGCTTATTGCTGACAATCGTAAGGCGCGTCATGATTTTCATATTCATGAAACCTATGAAGCTGGTATTGCTTTAACAGGAACTGAAATAAAGTCTATTCGTCAAGGTAAGCTTAATCTTAAGGACAGCTTTTGTCGTATAGATAAAGGGGAAATTTTATTGTATGGTGTACATATCAGTCCGTATGAACAAGGTAATCGTTTTAACCATGAACCGGAGCGGACACGCAAGTTATTGATGCATAAATCTGAAATCAATAAGTTACATGCTCAAGTTAAGGAAAAAGGATTTTCTTTAGTGCCGCTAAACTTTCATTTTAGTCACGGTTATGTAAAGGTTACTGTGGGTCTAGTAACTGGTAAGAAACTTTATGACAAGCGTCAAGATATGGCGGAACGTGATGCCAAGCGCGATATTGCTAAGCGAATTAAAGAGCAACAAAAATATTAAGAATTATAAGGAATCAAGTCGATATGGCTTGGTTCTTTTTGTATATTTGTTAACTATGTTATTTTTAGTGGTTGATAAAAATACAGTGAGAATTTATAATGTAAACAATAAGAGATGTTTGTAGTTGACATTTTCTAAGTAGAGGAGATACATTATGAATCAGAACATTCGGTACATTACAGAGGTTGCTATTTTAACTGCCATGATTACTGTATTAGGGGCTATTAAAATACCTAATGTCATTCCAGGTATAGAGTTTCAATTATCAGCCCCGTTGGCGGTAGCGATATGTGCCGTATTCGGATTTAAAAAGTATATTATAAGTGGTTGTTTATCTAGTCTAATAGGCTTAGCATTAGGTACTCAAACCATTTTAAATGTTATGATTGCTATGCAATTCCGGCTCATTGTGGGACTAATCCTTTGGATCTGCCATAATCACATGATAGGTATTATGGTTTCTGGTCCAATTGCATCTGCTTTAGCGCGATTATCTTTGTCTTTATACGTTGGTAAGGCTGCATTACCGATGATAGCTCTCGCAGTTCCAGGTATGATCTTTACAGTAATTATGGCACCAGTATTTGTGAAAGTATTCTATAAAATTCACAACCAAGTACCTCAAAGTAATGTAGTTAAAGGTAAGGTATCATAATGGACGAATTATATAGTGTGCGTATGCGCGCGGCTCAAGGTGGTCCCCATGAAAACGGGGGCCACCATATTTCTGGCGCAGAACGCATTGTGACCTTAAATCAAGTTGGATCTATTGCCCAGTCTTTAGCCGAACGAGCGCTGCATCATAGTAAGGGGACAGCTGATTTTATTAATATTACAGTGGACTTAATTCCTGCAGAAACAATTACATATATAGAATGTTTAAAGGTAAATGAACATTTGGCGAATACTGTTGCCGAGGCACATCAATTAGCTGTTGAACTTTTACAGGGCGCTGATATTAGTGAAACTGCTGTTAAACATGCTATTTTTCTATTAGAAGGTTTAGATTCATCTATGCGAGGTGCTATGTTGGTTGATGCAATTTCTGGTGAGCGCATAGATTCTGGTAACCGTGGTGTTCGCGTGAGTCATATGGACTCCTTTGACTCTGAAAAACTAGGGGAAAATGAACATATGAGAGAGGCCTTAGTATTGGCTTCTAAAGTGCAATCTGCAGAGGGGATTGTAGGTGAATTATGTTGGTCTGATGATCCTGATTACACAGTAGGCTATGTTGCTTGCAATGATATTTACCATCGAATTCCTAGCATGAAAGAATTTGGATCTAATCTAGGAGGGCGTGTATTTTTTGTTAAACCAAATACTGATGTGGACTGTGTAATCAAGTATTTGGAAAAAGCACCAGTACTTGTTCAGCGGTGATTGTATGTATAAATTCTTCCAAGAGCAATTAAATAATAAAATCAATAACCTAAATTTGCGTACATTAACGGAATATTGCCCTATAGACGCAGTACGTGTTAAAAGAAATGATAAAGAATATTTGATGATGGCGTCAAATAATTATTTAGGTCTTACTTTTGATGAACGTGTAATAGAGGGGGCCATTAAGGGAGCTCAACAATATGGTACTGGATCAGGTGGATCGCGTCTGGTATCCGGTACATTTCCCTTGTTTACAGATCTTGAAAGAGAACTAGCAAAATTTAAGAATACAGAAAAAGCTCTCGTCTTTAATACGGGTTACATGGCAAATGTAGGTACTATTTCTGCCATAGCAGATAAAAATATGACCATTTTTAGCGATGAATTAAACCATGCTAGTATTATTGATGGTTGTAGATTGAGTAAGGCTACTGTAAAAGCCTATAGTCACTGTGATGTAGAGGAGTTAAAGTTTTTACTTAAACAAGTAGATCGTAATGCACGTAAGCTCATTGTCACAGATGGGGTCTTTAGCATGGATGGCGATATAGCCCCATTAGATAAGCTTTACGAGGTTAGCCGTGAGTATAATGCTTTACTTATGGTAGACGATGCTCATGCGACGGGGACCATTGGTAGCGGTCATGGAACGGCTGCTTATTATGGTCTCGAGAAAGAAGTGGATATTCAGCTAGGTACATTGAGTAAATCGTTAGGTTCTGTTGGCGGCTATGTAGCTGCTAATAGCACCATCATTGATTATCTTGTGAATATGAGTCGTAGCTTTATATTCTCCACTGCATTATCTCCTGCTGACATAGGGGCAGCCCTGGCTGCGTTGCATATTCTTGAGTCTGATACATCTGTATTAGGACGTTTACAAGAGAACGTAAACTATATGGCTCTTCAATTGATTGCCATGGGAATTGAAGCGACCAATGAAACTCCAATTTTCCCAATATTAATCGGAAGTAATGAAGATACACTAGCAGTATCTGATTATCTATACAATGCTGGAATTATAGGTACAGCGATACGTCCGCCTACAGTTCCTGTTGGTGAAAGTAGAATTCGTTTAACCGTTACAGCTGCTCATAATAAAGAACAAATTGATTATGTGTGCCGGACATTGGATAAAGCTATCAAAGAATTGAATTAATTTTATGATTCTATATAATAGCTTCATTTGTAGTAGTGGATAAAGTAATCTAGAAGTTATAGATTTAACTGAATTATAAAGGCTCTATATAATTGACAGCTGTATTAAATGGGCTTATAATTATGAGACCGACGCACGGGGATGTAAAGGTTTCGACAGGGGTGCGTGTGGTATAGATAGCGAGTCGGCGTTCCATGAGGCCGTTAAACGGTGGGAAAACATTTAAACGCAGAAGAAAATTTTGCATTAGCTGCATAAGCTACGTCCCTCATACTTGTGCCTACCAAGTGTGAATGGACGTCAAACAGTAGGCTGGTCTAATTTAGTTGTTCATATGAATTAGGCGAGACAATATGAACTGGGGTTGTGTAGCTTGTCTGTGAGCGATAGCAACCCGAGATCTCAATCATAGACTGTGCTCGGAGAAGTCTATATGGCAACACTCTTGGACAGGGGTTCGACTCCCCTCATCTCCACCAAATAAGAAGCGTACATTTTAAGAAATAAGTTTGCGCTTACAGATAAATTTGTGATTATTCGGCTATAATAGATAAAGGAAAGCAGATTAAGTGGTTTTAAAACCATCTAGGTAGATTCTTAGGCGGTTTTTTGTATATTAATAATAAAATTTTCAAATTAATTTAAATAAAGAGTCTTTGAGGTGATAAAGCATGGAAATTTTACTTATGTCATATTTAGCAGGAACAAAAAATATAACAAAAAAGTATCTTTCAAAAATGATTTCGAATAAAATAGTTTTTATTCCTACTGCTGGAAATGTTGAACCATATACTGGATATATTGATGAAGGTGTTGAGATGTTAAAGTCTTTAGGATATGAATTGGAAATTATTGATATTTCTAAATATGATGAAGATTATTTAAAGAATAAACTTTCAAAGACTGAATGTATCTGTATATCTGGTGGTAACACATTTTATCTATTACAAGAGCTGAAAAAGAAAAATCTTATAGGCCTACTTTATGAAAGAATCAAAGAAGGCTTATTATATATTGGTGAATCTGCTGGCGCAATTATTATGTCTGAAAATATTGAATATAATCAGATAATGGATGATAAAAGTATAGCATCTGAATTAGATGATTATATGGGTGTAAATGTATTTAATCATTATGTTGTGCCTCATTTAGGAGAGTATCCATTTGAAGAGACTGCTCAGAAAACATTAGATACTTATCAAAATAAGATACCATTAGTGCCGATAAACAATAATGAAGTAATCTTAGTTGAGGATCATGGTTATACGGTATTAACTGAAAAAAAGTAAACTAGTAATATATAGTTTTATAATTCTAAAACTATTTAAGTTCATATTGAATATAAAATGTCAATAGTTTTTAACATTTTTGTTGTATACAATATATGTGGGTTTAATCAGATTTTATCTATGTTCTACAAAGGTAGAGGGGTATCGGAAAAATTGACTTTATCTATAGAATCCTGTAAAATATATAAAGATATTTATGAAATTATGTGACATGAATGATTCGTTTCTGAAAAGGAGTACAGATAATGAAGTATCGTTATTCCCGTATGTTAGCAGCTCTCGTAATGTCTGCTGTGATGATTGCAGGGTGTGGCAACAATCAACAGCAAGCTGGTGAGATTAATGTTAATACATATAAACTTACAGCAAGTGATACACAAGTTGATCAAACATTTGCTGGCACTGTAGTTGCGGAGAACTCTGTAGCTGTACATGCTCGTGTAAGTGGTTATATTGTTGAGAAGTTTGTAAAAGGTGGGGAACAAGTAGTAGCGGGACAACCATTATATCGAATTGATTCTCGTCAATATGAAGCGAGTCTTGCTAATGCAGAAGCACAAGCCGCTCAAGCTAATGCAAACTTGAAAAATGCTGAAGTAGATCTTCAACGTTATGAAACTTTGGCATCACAAGATGCGATTGCTCAACAACGTGTAGATACGCAACGTAGTGCTACAGAGCAAGCTAAGGCTACTTATGAAGCGTATGAAGCATCCGTGAAAATTGCTCAAGATAATATGGGGGATACCATGGTATATGCACCATATTCTGGTACATTACGCATGGATGACGTAGATACAGGCACTTATGTTCAGGCTGGCTCTACTACATTGGTTACAATCGATTCTATTGATCCAATCTTCGTTGAGTTTAGTATGACTGAGCAAGAATATCTTGATTTTATGAAGAATCCTACAACGGATGATTCTAATGGTCCAAATATTCAATTAAAACTTGCTGATGGCGAAACATATAATGAACTTGGTTCTATCGTGCAAGCGGCTAAGAGTTTAGATCAATCTACGGGTAAGCTTGTATTGAAAGCGTCCTTCCCAAATCCTAATCATTTATTATTACCTAATATGTATGCTACTGTTGTTTCTCCTGGTGAAAAGCTTAAAAATGCAATCCTTGTACCAAGTCGTGCAATTTTACAAATCATGGACAAAAACTTTGTTTATGTTGTAAATGCAGCTGGTGTAGTAGAACAAAAGACAGTAGAGATTGGTGGTACTAAAGGTAATGAAACGATCATTAAATCTGGTTTGGCTGCTGGTGATACAATCATCGTTGACGGCTTAACTAAGGTGAAAAATGGCGTAAAAGTAAATGGCAAACTACTAACTAAAGAACAGTTGAAAGCTACAAAATAAAAGGAGGATAGATCGTGTCGAAATTCTTTATTAATCGACCTATCTTTGCCATCGTAATAGCCATTGTTATCACGTTGGTAGGGCTTATCTCTATGATGAACCTTCCGGTAGCTCGATATCCACAAATTTCTCCACCTACAGTTCAAGTTAATACTGCTTATACTGGTGCAACTGCTCAAGTTGTTAATGATACAGTAGCCAGTGTTATTGAAACGCAGATTGTAGGCGTACAAGATATGGACTATATGACATCTAATAGTTCCAGTAACGGTAGCTATTCGTTGACTGTTCAGTTCAATCAAGGTACAGATGCTGATATGGATGCGGTTAATACGCAAAACCGTGTTCAAGCAGCACTTGCACAATTGCCTTCAGAGGTACAGGCTGTAGGTGTTACAACTACTAAATCTTCTGGTGATATGGCACTTATATTCTCTTTGAGTTCACCAAATGGCACATATGATGCAACATTCTTAAAGAACTATGGTACCAATTATATGATGGATACAATCAAATCCATTAAGGGTGTTGGTTCTGTACAGGAGTTCGGCTCTGATTATTCTATGCGCATTTGGTTGGATCCTGCGAAGATGCAAAAACTTGGTGTTACTATCTCTGAAGTTACGGCGGCTATAAAAGGTCAAAACTTACAAGCCGCAGCAGGTACAGTAGGGAAAAACCCTACAAATGGTGAACAAGCCTTTCAATATCCTATCAAAATTGATGGACGTCTCGTAACACCTGAACAATTTGGCAATATTGCTATTAAAAGCACTAATGGTAAGGTATTACATCTAAAAGATGTCTCCCGTATTCAAATTGGGGCTGAAGGGTATGACTTCATCGCAAAATCTGCTCATAAAGAGGTTGCCGGTTTTGCTATTTCCCTACAAAATGATGCTAATGCATTAGAAACAATTGCTAATGTTAAGAAGGTTCTAGATGAGCAATCTAAATCCTTCCCACCAGATATGCAATATAACGTAGTTGTAGATAATACTAAATTCGTAAGTGCATCTATTAATGAGGTTGAGCATACATTTGTAGAGGCATTGCTCCTTGTTTTAGTTGTAGTATATGTCTTCTTACAATCTTGGCGATCCACAATCATTCCTATGATTGCTGTGCCAGTATCTTTGCTTGGCACATTTGGTGCTTTTGTTTTATTAGATTTCTCTATTAACACTTTGACGCTTTTTGCCATGGTTTTGGCTATCGGCCTTGTTGTTGATGATGCTATCGTAGTGGTAGAGGCTGTTGAATATGAGTTAAAATATAATGGTTTACCTCCAAAAGAGGCGGCTATTAAAGCAATGGAAAATGTGCAAGGACCAGTAATTGGTATTGCCTTTGTATTGACTGCTGTATTTGTACCAGTTGCTTTCATGGGTGGTATGACAGGCATCCTTTACAAACAGTTCGCATTAACGATTGCTGTTTCCGTTGTAATTTCAGCTATTATTGCACTTGTGTTGACACCAGCATTATGTGCTACCATGTTGAAACCACATATATCTAAAAATCGTGAAGATTGGTTACATCGCCAATTAAATAAGTTTAATGTTGCTTTAGAACGATTCAGTAATTGGTATGGCATCCAATTAGCGCGTTTAAGCCATCGTTTAAGTTTAATTGTTATTACATTGCTAGTATTTGCAGGTGGTACAGCCTTAGTATTCCACTTCTTACCAACTTCTTTCGTACCAGCTGAAGATAGTGGTTACTACATGATTGCTATTAATGAGCCACCTGGTGCTACATCTGAACGGACTATGGCTACACTTGAAAAAATTGCATCTTTCTTGGAAGAAAAAAATGATCCTGAAAAACCTAAGGATGAACAATTATTCCAAGAAGTATTTACTGTCGCTGGTTTTGACCTTTTAGGTGGTGGTCAAAAGTCTAGTGCTGGTGTAATTTTTGCTACTATGTCTGACTGGAAATATCGTACTACTGCTGCAACTTCTATTAATGCAATGGTTGGTCAAACCTTTGGTTTTGCCGCTCAAGGTGTACCAGAAGCAACTGTAATTGCTATGAATCCACCATCCATTCCTGGTTTGGGTAAAACTGGTGGTTTTAGTATGTACATCATCAATAAAGCTGGCGATAGTCCACAAGTTATGGCTGATCGTACTAATGAATTTATTGCGGAAGCTCGTAAGAGCCCAGCAATTCAATCCATTTATACTACTTTTGATACATCTACGCCGACATTACAATTTGATGTAAATCGTGAAAAAGCGGCTCAAGATGGTGTAGCATTAGCTGATATCTTTACCACTTTGCAAGGGTTCTACGGTAGTATTCAAGTTAACGACTTTACTACTTATGGTAAAAACTATAAGGTTGTAGTCCAAGCGGAAGACGCATATCGTCAAAATGCAGATCAGCTTAATATGTTAGCTGTTAGAAATAGTAATGGCCAAATGGTACCTGTTTCTAACTATATTACAAAGGAACAAACGGGTACACCATCTAGCATTACTCGCTTTGATAATGCGATGGCCGTACAAATTGGTGGTTCTCAAGCTAGAGGATATTCCTCTGGTGATGCTATCAATGCATTAAAAGAGGCCGCCGCTAAAACATTACCTGCTGGTTATACATATGATTGGGCAGGGCAATCTCGTGAAGAGTTAAAAGCCGGTTCTCAAACTATGTTGATTCTAGGTTTAGGGCTTGTCTTTGTATTCTTAATCTTGGCTGCCTTATATGAGTCTTGGAAGGTTCCATTTGCCGTATTGTTCTCCGTACCATCTGGTATGATTGGTGCTTCTTTAGTACCATTCTTATTGAACTTTACAGGCAGATATTTCTTAGCAAATGATATTTATATGCAGATCGGTCTCTTAACCTTGGTTGGCTTGGCTGCGAAAAATGCGATTTTGATTATCGAGTATGCTAAGATTCGCGTTGACGAGCGTGGTATGAATGTTGTTGATGCTGCTATCGAAGCTGCAAAAATTCGTTTGCGTCCAATTTTGATGACATCCTTTGCATTTATCCTTGGTGTATTACCATTGGCAGTATCTAGTGGTGCTGGTTCTGGTGCACGTACTTCTATGGGTATTACTGTAGTAGCAGGGATGACAACAGCTACATTGTTTGGTATCTTTATCATCCCAATGTTGTTTATCATCATTGAAAAACTTGGTCCTGGTTTGTTGACAAATCGCAAGAAAAATCATGAATAACTTTCTGTATTAGTACTTAATATAGATAGATAAAAAACACGTTATTACTAAGTAGTGGCGTGTTTTTTTGTATGATTTATGATATAATAATATAGTTAAAAATCGAATTGACGTAAGTCAATATAAAGTATGAAACTAAACATTAAAGAGGTATATTATGAGTGATGTAAAAACATATGTAGCAGGTCATAAAAGCCCTGATACAGATTCTATTTGTTCTGCTATTTCCTTTGCTAATTTATTAACACAAATGGGCACACCAGCAACTCCAGTATGTGCAGGTGAAGCTAATAAAGAAACAACATATATCTTGAACCATTTTGGTTTTGAACACCCTCAAATCGTTAAGAACTGGGAGGAGTTTGCTCCAGAAGGTGGCAATTTGTATTTAACTGACCATAATGAATCTAAACAGATCATTGATGGTTACAAATCTATGAACATGTGTGGCGTTGTAGATCATCATCGTATCGGTGATTTTGAAACTGATGGTCCTGTATTCATGCGTTTAGAACCAGTAGGTTGCTCCAATACCATCATTACTAAATTATATATGGAAAATAACCAAGAGATTCCTAAAGCAATTGCAGGGTTGATGTTATCTGCCATTATTTCTGATACTGTATTATTTCGTTCTCCAACGTGCACAGAAACAGATAAAGCAATGGCTCATAAATTAGCCGAAATTGCTGGTGTAGATATTGAGTCTTATGGTCTTGATATGTTAAAAGCTGGTGCCGACATTTCTGATTTGACTAATGATGATATCGTTCGTACAGATATGAAAGAGTTCTCCGAAGCAGGTAAAACTATTTCCATTGGACAAATTTCCGTTATGGATACTACAGATGTGTTGGCTAAACAAGGCGAACTTGTACAAGCTTTAGAGGCTCTTCGCAGTGCCAATAACTACGATGCATCTTACATCATGATTACAAATATTCTCGATGAGAGTACAACATTGTTGTTTAGTGGCGATGTAGAAGCTGTAGTTACTAAAGCATTTGAAAAAGAAATAAAAGATAATGGTGTATTCTTACCTAATACTATGTCTCGTAAAAAACAAATTGTACCACCAATTCTTGGTGCTATGAAATAGTATACAAACTAAAAAAGAACGTTGCTCGCAACGTTCTTCTTCTCTATTTATAGGGCTTCAAGTATATTGCATGAATATGTTAATTGCTATTATAAATGTGTTTATTTGCATATAATAATTTAGCTTTTAACTATACATACTTATTTCACAGATTTATAAAGATCATTTATGTATATTTGGAGTTTGTATTGCATAAGTAAGGGCAATAGGTGTGTTTCGATGAATTCATTATTAACAGGTTTAAATAAAGAACAACAACAAGCAGTCCAGCATACGGAAGGCCCTTTATTGATTTTAGCTGGTGCTGGATCTGGTAAAACAAAGGTCTTAACAGTTCGTATTGCACATTTATTGGCACAAGGTGTTAATCCTTATGAAATCTTGGCCATTACTTTCACCAATAAAGCGGCGAAAGAAATGAAAAGCCGTGTAGAAGGTCTTGTAGGCGATGTGGCAAATCGTATTTGGCTCAGTACATTCCACAGCTTTTGTGCTAAGTTTTTACGTTTTGAAATAGATAGTTTCTTAGGGTATAACAGCAATTTTACTATCTATGACACATCTGACTCTCAAGCTGTTATTAAGGCCGCATTGAAAGCGTTAAATTTGGATGATAAATACTATCCTGTAGGGGCTATGATTGCTGCCATATCAGATGCTAAGAATAAATTACTTTTTGCTTCTGATTTTAGAAAACAAGCACGAGACTTTTACCAACAAAAGGTAGCTGATGTTTATGAGTATTATGAGCGGGAGTTGCGCAAGAATAATGCATTAGATTTTGATGATCTATTATTAGTAGCCGTTAAATTATTACAGTCTAATGCAACTGTTCTTGATAAATATAGTCATCGTTTCCGTTATGTCATGATTGACGAGTATCAAGATACAAACCATGCACAATATTTATTGGCGAAATTATTAGCTTCACATTGGAAGAATATCGCCGTCGTGGGTGATGCTGATCAAAGTATTTATGCTTGGCGTGGCGCTGATATTCAAAATATCTTAGATTTTGAAAAGGACTATCCTAATTGTACATCTATTAAATTAGAGCAAAACTATCGTTCTACTAAGATTATTCTCGATGCAGCCAATGCTGTTATCGATAATAATGAAGGTCGCCCAGAGAAAAATCTTTGGACCGATAAAATAGAAGGCGCAAAAATTCAGCATTTTACGGCTCAATCCGAACATGAGGAAGCAGCTTTTATCGGTGACACAATCGCTAAAAAACATGATATTCACGATGTTCCATATGGGGATATGGCCATTTTATATCGTACAAACGCCCAGTCTCGTGTCCTTGAAGAAGCACTTATTAAGCGGGCCTTACCCTATACGATGGTAGGGGGCACAAAGTTCTATGATCGTAAAGAAATCAAAGACGTTTTAGCTTATTTACGCGTATTATACAATCCCTTTGATGATTTGAGCTTATTGCGCATCATTAATGTGCCAAAACGGAGTATTGGGGCCACTACAGTTGCTAAACTACAAGACTATGCTCGTGAAAAAGGAACGTCTTTGTTTATGACGCTTACGCAGTTACACTTAATTGATTCTATCAAGGGAAAAACTAAAGAAAAGTTAGAAGAATTCGGTATTCTCATCTTTACTCTTGTTTCTGAAATGGAAGATAAAACTGTACTCGATATCTTAGAGTCTATTCTAGATAGAACAGGTTATTTGGCACAATTAGAAGAGAGTACAGACCCACAAGATCAAGCTCGTGCTGAGAATATTGGTGAGCTTTTATCTGTGGCAAAAGACTTCCAAGATACAAATCCATCTGGTACTGTAGAGGACTTTTTAGAGCAAGTAGCACTTGTTAACGATGTAGACTCCTTCGAACAAGAAGAGGCTAAAGTGACATTGATGACATTACATGCTGCAAAGGGTTTGGAATTTCCTATCGTATTCTTATGTGGGTTGGAAGAAGGTTTATTCCCTCATAGTCGTACCTTGATGAACCCTGAAGAAATTGAAGAGGAACGTCGTCTTGCTTATGTAGGTATTACGCGTGCTGAAAAGGAATTATATATTTCTAATGCCACTACTAGAACCGTATTTGGCCGTACTAGTAGTTATTTACCATCTCGATTTATCGATGAAATTCCCGAAGAATTAGTAGATGGCTTACGTGCTAAGCGTAAAGTGCCTGACGATATTAAACGTCATGTACCCCAACATATGAGTGTTACTAGCCGCCCTGTGACAAAGCCAATTGTTCGTAATGAAGTAATTGCCGACTGGAAGGTGGGCGATACGGCTATTCATAGTAAATGGGGTAATGGTAAAGTAATCAACGTAACTGGTGAAGGGGCGGGTATGAAATTGACTATCGAGTTCCCTACACAAGGTGTACGTGTCGTAATGGCAAAATTTGCGCCTGTTAAAAAGGGATGATTCGTCTAATTACGTTTATATTTAAATAGAAAACACATACAATCATATAACTAAATATATTTGTGTATAAAAGGGTATAAAAGGGTATAAAATGAATCCGAAAGATAGAATTAAAGAGTTGCAACAGGAGCTTACTCATGCGCAGTATTTATACTACGTAAAAGATGCTCCTACTATGAGCGACTTTGAATATGATAAAAAATATCGTGAGCTTGTGGATTTAGAAACTGCTCATCCTGAATATATTGTGCCATCTTCTCCAACACAACGGGTCGGTATGAAGGTGGAAGGCTCCTTTGAAAAGGTCGTTCATGGACGTCCTATGTTAAGCCTTAGCAATGTATTTAATGCTGATGAAGTACGAGCTTTTGGAAATCGTGTAGAAAAGGAACTTGGCCATAAGCCATCTTCGTATGTTGTAGAACTAAAAATCGATGGCTTAGCAGTTAATTTACACTATGAAAATGGTATGTTTGTCCGTGCTGTTACGCGTGGTGATGGTCGCATTGGTGAAGATGTAACAGCTAATGTACGTACCATTAAATCTATTCCATTATTTTTAGATAATGCGCCTGAGTTTATCGAAGTTCGTGGTGAAGCGTATATGCCTCATAGTGAATTTAAACGTATTAATGAAGAACGTGATGAAGAAGGTCTCCCGACCTTCGTAAATCCTCGCAATGCTGCAGCAGGTTCCTTACGACAACAAGACCCAGCTATTACTGCTAACCGGAATCTTGCATTTTTCGCATATGCTATAGGTTCTGAAGTGGGAGCCAATATTCATAGCCAAGAGGAATTGCTTAAGAGTTTAGAGAACTTTAAGTTTTCTGTAAATCCTCATTATCGTGTATGTAAAACAATTGATGAAGTAATTGAAGCCATTGATTATTGGGGTGATAAACGGCATGAACTTCCATATGATACAGATGGAATGGTTATTAAGGTAAATAGCTTTGATGATCAAGAGGTTCTTGGTAGCACTGCAAAGGATCCTAAATGGGCCACTGCGTACAAGTATCCACCTGAAGAAGTGGAAACAATCCTTAAAGATATTACCATTAATGTAGGTCGCACAGGGGTTCTAACTCCTACTGGTGAGCTGGAATCCGTATTTGTATCTGGTACGAATGTAAGCCGAGTTACATTACACAACCAAGATTTTATCGATGAAAAGGATATTCGTATTGGTGACCACGTTATTATTCACAAGGCGGCGGAAATCATTCCGGAGGTTATCCGTGTTGTTCCTGAAAAGCGAAATGGCTCCGAAATTCCTTTTACAATTCCTAATACATGTCCTGTATGCGAATCTCCTGTAGTTCGTCGTGAAGGAGAAGCGGCAGTTCGATGTACGAATAAACATTGTCCAGCTATTGAAAAGGAACAAATTATCCACTTTGCCTCTCGTGACGCTATGAATATCGATGGCCTTGGTCCTAGTATCGTAGAAAATTTGATCAACAACAAGTTAATTACAAATGTTGTTGATTTATATCATTTAACTGTAGACCAACTTGTTACGATGGACCGTATGGGTAAAAAATCTGCAGAAAATTTGGTGAAAGCTATTGATGACTCTAAATCACGTGGTTTAGACCGTGTATTATATGGATTGGGAATTCGTTTAATCGGCTCAAAGGCTGCAACTACAATTGCTAATGTGGTGCAATCTATAGATCGGTTCATGACTATTACGAAGGATGAACTAGTAGCAGTTGAAGAAATCGGGCCCACAATGGCAGATAGCATCGTTGAATATCGTCAAGATCCAGCACATAAGGAAATTATTGAAGGCTTAACTCAAGCTGGTCTTAAGATGACCGTAGATGTAGTAGAAGCTGCAGGCAATCAAATGGAAGGCGAAATCGTCGTTCTCACAGGTAAGCTTGAGGTTATGGGGCGCAGTGAAGCCGGTAAAATCCTTGAAGCTCATGGAGCCAAGGTTACTGGTTCTGTTTCAAAGAAGACAACACTCGTCGTAGCTGGAGAAGATAGTGGTAGTAAACTCACTAAAGCAAATGAATTGGGTATTCGTGTGATAAACGAAGAAGAGTTCGTAGAACTATTAAAAGAACTCGGTGAAATCCAATAAATATATAGTCTTACAATGTTTTGAAAATATATACTATTTGCTTTATAATAAGTAATTATGAAAGGATGTGTTCCGATGAAAATCAGCCAAGAGGAAATAAAAAAAATCGCCTTGCTTTCACGTTTGGAAGTTAAAGAAGAACATATGGCACATGTAGAAAAAGAGTTGTCCGACATCTTGACCTATGTTGCTGAACTAGATGCATTAGAACTAGATGGTGTTGAACCAATGGCTCATGCTGTACCTTTACACAATGTATTTAGAGAGGATGAAAAGAAACCATCCCTTGATCATGAGTTAGCTTTATCCAATGCTCCAGAAGCAGAAGATGGGTACTTTAAAGTGCCTCGTGTTGTACAAGAATAGGAGATTTTGCTGTGCCGACAATTCATGAATTACATAAAAAACTTGTGAATAAAGAAATCAGTGCCGTTGAATTGACGAATGCTGTTATTGCTCATAAAGCTAAAGTGGAACCGACTGTGCATGCGTACTTGTCAGATTCTCATGACCGTGCTTTAACTATAGCTAAGGTTGTAGACGAAGCAATTGCTAAAGGTGAAGCGATTTCTCCACTAGCTGGTATTCCTGGTGCAATTAAAGATAATATTTGTATCAAAGACGAACCCGCAACTTGTGCGTCTAAAATGTTAGAAAACTTTGTGCCTCCATATAATGCGTCTGTTATCGAGCGCTTACAAGACAATCATTATATTAGCCTTGGTAAACTTAATATGGATGAATTTGCTATGGGCGGTTCTACAGAGAATTCTGCATTAGCAAAAACGACTAATCCATGGAATATTGACTGTGTACCGGGTGGTTCTTCTGGTGGTAGTGCAGCTGCTGTTTCTAGTGGTTCTGCAATTTGGGCTCTCGGTTCTGATACAGGTGGCTCCATTCGTCAACCAGCCTCTTTCTGTGGCGTAGTAGGTTTAAAACCAACCTATGGTAATGTATCCCGTTACGGCCTTATTGCTTTTGCATCTTCTTTAGATCAAATCGGACCTGTTACACGGGATGTAACGGATGCTGCATTGGTATTGAATGCTATTTCTGGTTACGATGCAAAGGATTCTACATCGATTCCAGGTGCTCGTGTGGATTACACTACAGCTCTTGTAAATGATGTAAAAAATCTTAAAATTGGTGTGCCAAAAGAATTCTTTGGTGAAGGTCTCAATAGTGAAGTTCGCAAAGCTATGGAAGAGGCTATCGAAACATATAAAAAATTAGGTGCTGAAATCATTGAGATTTCCTTGCCTAACTCTAAATATGCGTTGTCTGCATACTATATCATCGCATTGGCAGAGGCAAGCTCCAATTTGGCTCGTTATGACGGCGTAAGCTATGGTATGCGCGTACCTGCAGATAATCTAGTAGACATGTCTACTAAAACTCGTACAGAAGGTTTTGGCCCTGAGGTACAACGCCGTATCTTGTTAGGTACTTATGTATTGAGTGCTGGTTACTATGATGCTTACTATTTGAAAGCATTAAAAGTCCGCCGCCTCATTAAAAATGAATTTGATGAAGCATTCTCCAAAGTGGATTTGATTTTAACACCAACGGCACCTAATACGTCTTATAAATTTGGTGAAAAAGCAAATGACCCATTGGCAATGTATTTAGAAGATATCTGTACGGTACCAGCAAACCTTGCAGGTATTCCAGGCATTAGCATTCCAGCAGGTATGAGTAACAGTAATTTGCCAATCGGCTTACAATTGCTTGGACCTGCTATGGGTGAAGAAACATTGTTACGTGCCGCTTTCACATTTGAACAAGCACGTCCAGACTGTCAATTAGTAGCACCAACTGGGGAGGTTTCTCTATGAGTAGTAAATACGAAACAGTCGTTGGTTTAGAGGTTCATACAGAGCTTAAGACTAAGTCTAAAATCTTCTGTGGTTGTACCACTGAATTTGGCGGTGATCAAAATACACATGTATGCCCAGTGTGCCTTGGCTTACCTGGTGCAATGCCTGTGTTAAATAAACAAGTAGTAGAATTTGCTATTAAAGTAGGTTTAGCATTGAATTGTGAAATCCTTAACTTTAACAAATTTGACCGTAAAAACTACTATTATCCTGATTTGCCTAAAAACTATCAAACATCTCAATATGATTTGCCAATTTGCTTAAATGGTCATTTAGATATTGAGGTTAATGGTGAAACTAAACGCATCGGTATTACCCGTATTCATATGGAAGAGGATGCAGGTAAACTCGTCCATAGTGGCAACACTATTTCCGACTCTAAATCTTCTAATGTTGACTACAATCGTACGGGTGTACCTCTTCTTGAAATCGTATCTGAACCAGATATTCGTTCCGGTGCAGAAGCGAGAGCATACGTTGAAAAATTACGTTCTATTTTGCAATATTTAGAAGTATCTGACGGTCGTATGGAAGAGGGTTCTTTGCGTGGTGACTGTAACGTATCCGTACGTTTACGTGGCACTACAGAATTTGGTACACGTACAGAAACTAAAAATGTTAATTCTTTAACTGCAATCCAAAAAGTTGTTGAATATGAAGCATTGCGCCAAGCTAAGTTAATCGAAGCTGGCGGTACTGTAGATCAAGAAACACGTACTTGGGATGATGCACAAGGTATCACTCTTGGTATGCGTAAAAAAGACGAAGAAAACGATTACCGTTACTTCCCAGAACCAGATTTGGTACCAATCGTAATTACAGATGAAAAAATCGAAGAAGTACGTCGTGCACTGCCAGAATTACAAGATGCTAAGATTGAACGTTTTGTATCTGAATATGGCTTGTCTCGTGAAGATGCAACTATTCTTACTGTATCCCGTAAAACAGCGGACTTCTTAGATGCTACTGTAAAAGCAGGTGCAGATCCTAAGACTGTTGCTAACTGGATGCTTGGTGACTTGTCCAAGATGATTAATGAAAGCGGTTTAACATTTGCTGAATCCAAGGTAAGTCCTGAAAACTTGGCTGGTATGATTGCCCTAATCGACAAAGGTACAATTTCGGGTAAAATTGCGAAAAAAGTTATCGTATCCATGTGGGAATCCGGCAAGGATGCTGATACTATTGTAAAAGAGGAAGGTCTAGTTCAAATCACAGATACTGGTGCTATTGAAGAAATTGTTAAGCAAGTTATTGCTAATAATCCACAACCAGTAGCAGACTTCAAGAGTGGTAATGGTAAGGCTATAGGCTTCTTAGTTGGTCAAGTTATGAAGGAATCCAAAGGCCGAGCTAATCCTGGAATGGTAAATGAATTACTTAAAAAATTCTTAAATGACTGATATGAGTGTTAATATATATTAGCATTAATCAATATTAAAAAATACAATCCCTTCAGATATATGAGTTTATATCTGAAGGGATTTCTATTTGCCATTATGATGGTAAAATATGGTATAATAAATTGTATAAAATTTATTATTATTTGTTCATATAAAGGAAATACATATGAATGATCAACACAATATAAACAATAATCAATATACATATAGAAATGGTCAATCAGATGATACTTATAGTCGCAGTACTTATTCTGGTGAACCTAATACACGCGTATTATCCGATGATGAGAGACGAGAATTTGATGGTGTAACTATTGAAGAGGTAGGCGATTCCGTCCATGTAGATTCAACGCCAACCAATATCAATGACGAGCAACAATATTACGATGAAAACAATCAATATGAACCGAAAGTTAAGGTGTATAGCTTTACTAGTACAAGCTGGCTTAGTCGAATTGTCTTGTTTATTGTTTTAGCGATTATTTTGGCAGCTGTCGTATTCTTTGGTAGTGTCATTCTTACGGTAGTAACTGTTGTTATTTTAGTGGGTGCTATTATTTCTATTATCTTTAGTCTCTTTTAATGGTATAATACATATATTATGACTAGACGGTGGCTGAGCCATTCGATGATTTAAAGGGGACCTATGAACGTAGTTTTATCCACATTAAATTCAAAATTTATACATTCTTCTCTGGCTTTGCGTTATCTCAAAGCTTATGGGCAGGCTCACGGACAGGCATACGATATAGTAGAATATACTATTAATATGCCTGTTTTACATATTCTTAGTGATATTACAGAGCGCAATATTGATGTATTGGGCTTTGCTTGCTATATCTGGAATATCGAGATGACTTTACATGTAGTAGACATGGTGAAAGCTGTGCGACCAGATATTAAAATTATTTTAGGTGGGCCGGAGGTGTCTTTCACAGCCGATGAAATCTTAAATCGTTGTGCTGCGGTGGACTATGTCGTACAAGGTGAGGGGGAAGAAGCTTTTTATCAACTTATTAGTGCACTAATCGCTGGCAAGGATGGCTTAGAAGAGCAGATTCCTGGCGTACGTGGTCGCCACATTTCTGGCCGACTCCTGGGCTCTACTGATACGGTGGAGGTAAAAGATCTTAGTACCATACCATTCCCTTACGTAGAAGAGGATATGATAGATTTAGAACATAAAATCATCTACTATGAATCCTCTCGAGGGTGCCCATTCTCTTGTCAGTACTGTTTATCTGGCAATAAAAATACAGTTCGCTTTTTCCCGCAGGAAAGAACTTTTAAAGAACTACAGTGGTTTATCGATCATAAGGTAAAACAAGTTAAATTTGTTGATAGAACTTTTAACTGTGCGCCACATCATCATCGACCTATGATGGAATTCATGCGTGATGCTGATACGGAGACGAATTTCCATCTAGAAATGGAACCAGAGCTAATGACGAAATGGGAGACAAATATTCTCTGTGAAACACCACCAGGCCGTATTCAAATTGAGGTAGGGGTTCAAAGTACACATAAGAAAACCTTGGATGCTATTAATCGATATAATGATTGGCCGTATATTCAAAAGGCTATTCGTCCTATTATTGAAGCAGGCCGAACTCATGTGCACATGGATTTAATTGTAGGCCTGCCTTACGAGAATAAACAACGATTTGGATTATCCTTTAATGATCTTTTTAGTTTACAGCCACATGCGTTACAAATTGGTTTTTTAAAACTGTTAAAGGGTTCTGGTGTACGCCGTATGGAAGAGTATCAATACATTAGTGATCCCTTAGCGCCATATGAGGTATTAAGTACTCACGTGCTTCCTTATAGAGATATACGCTTCTTAAAACACTTTGAAGATGTCTTTGAACGCTTTTATAATAGTGAACGATTTAGAACTGTGTTTGGCTATATTGGTAGTAAGCTTATAAAAGAACATACTGATACATCTATAACTGGGGAAAATACAGAAACTAATCATGTACCACCTATGAAAAAGTACGATCCATCTAAAGTGGAGATAAAAAAAGATGCCTTTTCCTATTTCTGTGATATGACACAGGCTTGGCTCGATGCGGGTAATCATAAGATTAATTTAAAAGATATTGACCAAATTGAGTTCTTGTATAATTTCTTCTTAGCTAAAGGCGATACAGTGGCTGCCGAATTATTACAATATGATACACTCGTTAGCTATCGCGGTAAGGTTCGCAGTGAAGCTGTTGGTTTACCGAAGCAGACAAAGGAACTTTTACAAGAAGGGGAAGCATTCTGGCGCAATGAAGAAATTGCATCTCAATATATTCCAAACTATACATTTAAAGAGTGGCGCAAAATTCGCCAACAATATGTAGAAATGCCTATGTCTAAGGACACGGCTAAAGTGTTAGGTATAGAGAATGTACCAAATGTACCTTTTACAGTTGTAATCGACGTAAATAAAGAGGTAAAACCTTTTATACGTCCTGAAATAGAGGCTTGTTAGTAATATAAAAATAGTTTATCTAATTTTATATAATCAAAAGATTAGAGAATTTATGATAGTTGAAATATTACATAATAAGCGATGATTGGTTAGTTTAATAGGAGTGTTATGACCGATACAACGAGACCAAAACGATACCGCATGGTATCTAAATATTATAAAGAAACATATGGGGAAAAGGTTTATAAATTACCTGTAGCACTACCCTTGACCTGTCCTAACCGTGATGGTTCGGCAGGCGTAGGGGGATGTACATTCTGCGGTGAAATTGGTGCAGGCTATGAAAATCGTCCAGCGTGGATGACGGTACGCATGCAATTAGAGGAAAATATTGCTCACATAGGCCCTAAATATAAAGCAAAGAAGTTCATCCCTTATTACCAAAACTTTAGTAATACCTACTTGAATCTTGATGATTTTAAAAGCTATATTGAACAAGGTTGTATCGATGAAGCCGTGGGCATTGCTATTGCAACAAGACCCGATTGTATTGCTGATGAATATCTTGAAATATTAGCTGATATTGGGGATCGCTTTCATAAGGATATCTATATTGAGCTAGGTCTTCAAACGGTTAACTATGATACATTAGAGAAAATTAATCGTGGTCATGATTTAGCCCAGTTTATTGATGCCGTATTACGGATTAAGCGATATGGATTTAACATAACTACTCATATGATAGTTAATTTACCATGGGATACCATGAAGGATACTATTGAAGGGGCTCGCATTTTGTCAGCCCTTGGTGTAGATCAAGTTAAATTACATGCGTTATATATTGTTAAAAATACATTGATGGCCAAGTGGTATCAAGAGGGGCAGTTTACCCTAATTAGTGCGGAAGAATATGCTGATCGGGTTGTTAATTTTGTACGTCATTTACACCCTGACATTGTTTTACAGCGTCTTGTAGGTAGAGCGCCTGAAGATAATACGCTTTTTACAAACTGGTCCATGGGTTGGTGGCGCGTACAAGATTTAATTGATGATAAACTAGACGAACTAGATGCTCATCAAGGTGATCTCTGTGATTACCTAAATGGTAAAGCAGTTCGTAAATTTATAGATTAGGAGGTTGTATGAGCGAACAAGTATTTACATTTCCTACATATGACCTAGCACAATCCATACTAGGTCAACATAATCGATATCTGCATATGATGCTTGAGGTCATTTCTGCAGATGTAGTGGCACGTGGTGATACGGTAGTTATTAAGGGTGATGAGGACCAAGTAGAAGCTCTCTATCGTACCCTTGAAGAATTAGTATTCCTTTACCGTGAAGGTAGTACCATAACTGAGTCTCAAGTGCGTATTGCGGCTAAACTCGTGGCTAATGGTAAAGCTGATGCCGTACATACTATGTTTGAGGATACTTTATCCGTTAATATGCGCGGTAAAAATATTACGCCTAAAACGGAAGGTCAAAAATACTATGTAGATAGTATTCGAAAAAATACCATTACTTTTGGTATTGGTCCTGCTGGTACAGGTAAAACATTCCTAGCAGTAGCTTTAGCTGCATTCTATTTAAAAAACCGAAATGTAGATAAAATTATTTTGACACGCCCTGCTGTAGAGGCAGGTGAACGGTTAGGCTTCCTACCTGGTGAATTACAAGACAAGGTTGATCCTTATTTAAGACCTCTTTATGATGCATTACATGAAATGTTTGGTATCGAGCAAGTACAACGCTTTATGGAACGTGGTACTATCGAGGTAGCACCACTAGCGTATATGCGTGGCCGCACATTGGAAAATGCCTTCGTCATTCTCGATGAGGCTCAAAATACGACGGCAGAGCAGATGAAAATGTTCCTAACTCGTCTAGGTAACAACTCTAAAATGGTAGTCAACGGTGATAAGACACAAATTGACTTACCTCCACGTGTTGTGTCTGGCCTCGGCGAGGCTGAAAAGGTATTGCGTCATGTGCATGGTATTAATATGGTTTACTTTAGCGATCAAGACGTTGTTCGTCACGATTTAGTAGGTCGCATTGTAAAAGCTTACGATGCATATCACGAACGTAAGTTAGCTGGTGAGACTACAGAATCTAACGCAGTATCCAAAGAGAATGTAGCGAAAGGATAAGCATGTATATACACATTAGCTATGATGAAGGAATTCAAGAGGATTCCAATATTGAGGCTGTTATACGCAAGGTCTGCGATGAAGTGAGTCGCGTATATGGCCTCGATGAAGATGAAATGAGTATTTTACTCTGCAATAATGCTAAAATTCATGAGCTTAATAAGGAATATCGAGGCATCGATAGACCAACGGATGTATTGTCCTTTGCCCTCAATGAAGGGGATGATTACGAAGGTAGTGAAGAGGAACATCACTTACTTGGTGATATGATTATTTCCTTAGAGCGTACTCGTGAACAAGCTATTGAATATGGACATAGTTTTGAACGGGAATTAGCATATTTAACGACTCACAGTTGCTTACATATTTTAGGTTATGACCATATGAACGACGAAGATAAAAAAGAGATGCGCACAGAGGAAGAATTTATCCTAGGTAATTTGGGTTATGTGCGGGAGGATGCACCATATAATGAATAAGAACGAACATTTTAAATCAGGCTTTGTTGCCGTTGTAGGCCGCCCTAATGTGGGTAAATCTACCTTAATCAACGCTCTTATTGGCGATAAGATTGCTATCGTATCCGATAAGGCTCAAACAACGCGTAACCGTATCATTTGTGTATATACGGATGAATCCAAACAAATCGTATTTATGGATACACCTGGTGTGCATAAACCTAAGCACAAGTTAGGCGAATTCATGGTAGATGCTGCTATTGAGTCCTTAAAAGAAACGGAAGCCGTTTTATTTGTCGTAGCAGGCAATGAAAAACGTGGTCCTGGGGATAATTTTATTATTGAACAATTGAAACGTGTAAAGGTTCCTGTATTTTTGGTAGTCAACAAAATTGATACACTCAAAAAAGAAGAACTTTTAGAAGCAATCGTTTCTTATCAAGATGCATATCCTTTTGCAGGTGTAATTCCTATTTCTGCAAAAGATAAAGAAAACTTATCTGAAATTCTTAAGGTTCTAGAAGAAACATTGCCGGAAGGTCCGCAATATTTCCCAGAAGATATGATTACGGATCAACCGGAACGCCTTATTATTTCCGATATCGTTCGTGAAAAAATCTTGTTAGCTACACGAGATGAGATTCCTCATGCTATCGCTGTAGACGTAGATGAAATGAAAACACGTGATGATGGTACTACCTATATCCGCGCTACAATCTACTGTGAAAGAGACTCGCAAAAGGGTATTATCATCGGTAAAAAAGGTGCTTTGTTAAAACAACTTGGCGCTGAAGCGCGCGCAGACATTCAAAAGCTATTAGCTACAAAGGTGTACTTGGACCTTTGGGTTAAAGTAAAAAAAGATTGGCGAAATAAATCTGGTATGTTATCTGAACTTGGTTATAGAAAATAATTTGATATAATAAAAAGAAATAAGTGTTTCCATATTCATATGAAAGGAATAAAGATGGATAGTGTAGATGGCCTGTTACCCATAGGGTTTGGTCTGTTATGTATTTTTTTAATTAACTTTTTTGTGGTTGCAAAGTTCTCTTTTGCACGCCTTCGTAAAGAACATGTAGAGGATATGGACATCCTCTTGGAGAAGGATAGAGAATTTTTATTAAAGCTTTATCAAAATCCTGAGTATTTTTTAAATACTACACAGTTTTTGATTCTATTCTTTATTTTGGCCCTTGCAGGCACAGGTACTTTTGTATTCGATAATATTGTTGATCGTATAGTGGCGGTTCTTAACATTCATAGTACTTGGATGCATTTAGTGTTAGATATTATTCTATTACTATTAATTAGCTTAATTGTCCTAATTTTCGGTGAAATTGTACCTAAAGCATTGGGCTTATCCTTCCCTACAAAATATGTAAATACCTATAGCCGTATCGTAGTGGCTGCAGGTAAATTGGTGTATCCATTTATTTGGATTGCTAGTAAAATCTCCAATGTTATTTTAGGCTTTTACAAAACAAAATATTTAACAGAGCTTGACCTTGTGTACTCAGAGGAAGAAATTCGCATGATGATTTCTCGAAGCCACGAGGAAGGGCAATTGGACCAAGTAGAGTCTGAGTTAATCGATAATGTCTTTAACTTTGTAGATCGCATGGCGAAAGAGGTTATGGTGCCTCGTCAAGACGTAGACTGCGTATTCGTAGAAGATGGTTACGATGAAGCTATGAAGGTTATCCGCTCTAAAGTACATACACGTTATCCACTCTGTGTAGAGGATAAGGATCACATTATTGGCCTCGTTCATATTAAAGATTTAATGGAACGCCCTAATCAAGCCCGTAAGGATTTGCGCAATATTAAACGAGATATTCTTACTGTTCCAGAGGTAATGAAATTATCTACCTTGTTGCAATATATGAGAACGCGCCGTATTTATCTAGCTGTAGTAGTAGATGAATATGGTGGCATGGTAGGTCTTGTAGGCTTAGAAGATATTATAGAAGAGTTGGTTGGAGATATCCAAGACGAGCATGAGCCGCATTTACCAGCTACGATGTCCTATGCAGATGGTTCCTTCGAGTTTGATGGCAAGGTCCTTGTAGACGAAGTAGAAGAGATTATGAATATTGAAATTGATAATTCTGATTCTGATACAATTGGTGGCTATGTCTTTGGTTTATTAGAACGTACACCAATCGTAGGTGATACGGTGGATGCTCATGGTTATACCTTTGAAGTTACGCAAATGCAAGGATATCGTATCTCTCGCATTAAAGTAACACCTATACCAGTAGAGGAACCAACGGAAGAAGAAAATGAAGAAGCTTAATGGTGGTTTTAATACGCCAGCCATCGTTATTAGTCGAAAAAAGTATAAGTTGTATTCCGTATTTACATTTATTACGCCTAGCTTGGGACTTATTAAAGCATCGATTCCACATAAGCGTATGATGACCATGCGTAACAGTTCCTATTTACGTCCATTCAGTGCTATGTATATTACAGTCGTGCCTGATGGGGAGTATGTAAATGTGACGCAAATTGATGGATCCTATGTGGTGGAATCCTTAGATGTAAACCTCGATAATATTGCTTATGCAGCGGTAGCGAGTGAGCTCATTCAAGAGTTATTTGCCATGTATGACGTAGACCGTAAGGTCTTTGATACGGTAGTAAATTACTCAAAGCAAATTCGTCGTCGCAATGTACAATTGGGAACGATTATGCTTGGATGGCAATTATTATCCCTCGCAGGAATTGTGCCAAGTGCTAATGCTTTTACACAGCAAGATGGAATCGATCCATTTTGGTTGCAGGTACGAGAAACGACGAATCTTAGTATTTCTCGTTCTGTGAAAGCCGCATTACCTCAGATTCTCGCTTACCAGTGGGGTGAAGATACGCCTTTAGAACTTCCGAAAACAATATGGAAGGAATTTGAGAAGCTTTTATTCTCTTATTGTGAGCAAGAAATAGGTAAGCCATTACAAAGCGTTAAGTTTTTAAACTCTATAATTTAATGTGAAAAGCATCAATCATAGTATTGGTGCTTTTTCTATATTTATGGTTACATATGAAAAAATATAATACTAATAGACATATGTACATCTGTAGTTGACACTTTTAATAACAATTATTTATAATATAACAATGTTATATTATATGTTTTTATAGGAGGTCATTATGCAGCTTTTGGGAAATCTCAAAATACATTTTCTAGCGCTCGTACTAACTGTAGTCGCTGAATTTATAGGCATAAAAAAACTAGGTCCTGTTGTATTGTTGCCATTATTGTACACATTGATTCTAGGTTTATTAATTTCTATTCCTAAGTTTAAAATTCTTACGATTAAACAGATGGAAAAATCTGCCGATTATATCGGTATTGCCGTTATGATCTTAATGGTAAAAGTAGGACTTGGTATTGGTCCAAATCTTGGTATTCTTACAAGTGCTGGCTGGGCATTGTTATTACAAGAGTTTGGTCATTTCTTTGGTACGATTGTATTCGGTTTACCTATAGCTTTGTTAGTAGGTATGCGTCGAGAAGCAGTAGGTGCTTGTTACTCTGTAGACCGTGAGCCGAACGTAGCAATTATTATCGACAAATTTGGCTTTAGCTCTCCTGAGGGTCGTGGCGTTATGGGCATGTACATCTGTGGCGTTCTTATCGGTGCTATGTGGTCCTCCGTATTGGCTGGCATGTTGGCACAATCTGGTTGGTTTCATCCATTGGCATTAGCTATGGGCGCTGGCGTAGGTAGTGCTAGTATGATGGCGGCAGCTACAGCTCCAATCATTGCAGTATATCCAGATTATGAACAACAAATTATGGCTCTTGCTGGGGCTGCAAACTTGTTGACTACCGTTCTAGGCGTATACTTTGGCCTATTTGTTTCGTTACCAGTTATGGAGAAAACATACAACTTCTTTACAGGCCGTACCCGTGAACAAGACTTAGCAGAGGAGGCAGCAAATCATGAGTAAAAGTGAAAAATTAACACAATTTGTCATCGTTATTTGTATCGCTGCTATCATCACTGCAGTAGGTAACGTAATGGATGGTAAACATCTATTTAGCGATAGTTTAGTTGGCGTAGCTATCTTGGCAGTTCTTGCTACAATTGGTGCTTTAATCTCTAACTTGCCATATACTAATAAATTACCTATGGTATTCTGGGTATCTTTAGTTGGTGTTATTGCATCATTACCAGGTATGCCTGGCCAAGAATGGATTATAGCTAAAACTAGCCAAGTTACATTCCTTGCTACAACAACACCAGTACTTGCGTATGCAGGTTTATCCTTGGGTAAAGACCTAGGCGCTTTCCGTCGATTGTCTTGGCGCATTATTCCTGTTGCATTAGCTGTAACAGCAGGTACTTTCATCTGTGCAACAGCATTAGCCCAATTAGTACTTCATTTAGAAGGTTTAATTTAATACTAAATCATAATGTTAGATGTCTAAACTATGTTAAGATATACATATAGATTTATATTTTAGAAGATATCTATATATCATGATCGACCGTATTTTATACGGTCGATTTTATAAAGGAGATATTATGAGCCGTATGACAAAGGAAGAAGTAAAACAACGCGTATGTGAAGCTATTGTTAATGCACAACCATGTTTACGAGAATTGGCTGAATCTATTATGGCTGAACCTGAGTTGGGTTTTAAAGAGGTAAAAACCTCTAAAAAGGTTCAAGATATGTTTGATGAACTTGGCATTTCTTATACTACTGGTCATGCACTGACAGGTGTAAAAGGTAGAATGAAAGGCCGTGATAGCAAATATACGGTTGCAATGGTGGGGGAATTAGATGCCATTCTCTGTCCTCGCCATCCTCGTGCCGATGATTTAACAGGCGCCGCTCATTGCTGTGGTCATAATGTACAAATTACAAATATGTTTGCTGTCGCTATGGGCCTACAAGCTGTGATGGATCAACTCGCTGGGGATGTCGTATTATTTGCTGTCCCAGCAGAGGAAATGATTGAAATTGATTACCGCAATAAATTGCGTGAGCAAGGTAAGCTTAAGTATATGGGTGGTAAGCAACAGCTCATCTATGAAGGAGCTTTCGACGATATTGATATGGCTATGCAAATGCATGTGGAGACAGCCAAAACACCAGCTGGTGAAATGGGGCTTGGTAGTACCTCTAATGGTTTTGTATCTAAACTGATTGAATATCACGGTAAGGTAGCTCATGCGGCTCAAGCACCCCATGAAGGCATCAATGCTCTTAATGCTGCTTTGATGGGGGTTATGGGGGTTAACTCCATTCGTGAAACTTTCAAAGAAAGCGATTATTTCAGATTCCACCCAATCATTAATCAAGGTGGCACATTGGTAAATTGTGTGCCTGATTATGTCCAAGTTGAAAGTTACGTACGTGCCTCTAATATTGAAGCTATTGTAGATGGTAACCATCGTGTGAACAGAGCATTAAAAGCCGGTGGCGATGCAGTAGGGGCCACATGTGTTATCAAGGACTTACCTGGTTATTTGCCGATGCGTAATGATGAACGTATGAATGCTCTATTGCGAGAAAATTCAAATCCTATCTTTGGTGAAGCCAATGTTTACCAAGGCCCACATATTACAGCTAGTACAGACATGGGGGACGTATCTCACTTGATGCCGGTCATCCATCCATGGGTTGGTTGTATAAGTGGTGTACTACACAGTGCGGAATATGAAATCTCTGTACCTGATGTAGCATACATCAAAACAGCACAAGCATTGGCTATGACAATCGTAGACTTACTGTACGATGATGCTGTAGGTGCTAAAGACGTATTAGATAACTTTACACCAGCATTAAACAAACAAAGCTATATTGAACTCTTAGATCGTATTGCTAAGGGTGAATAAAATAAACCACCTATCAAAGATGAATTGATTATCTTTGGTAGGTGGTTTTACAGTTTAAACTCTCTATTGACTATCAAAATAAAAACATAATAAAATATAAAGCAGGTTTACATTTTATTACAAAAGGAGAAATATGAAAAAGAGAGAATTATTATTCTGTCTAAGTTTAGTGTGTATGGTACCAATACATATTTTGGGTGCTAAACCTATTGATACTCAAGAACAACTAGATAGAGCGAGAGAACAACAACTAGCGAGAGAGGCGCGGCTTGGAGAGGGACGAATTACAGTACAAACAGGTGGAATAGATTTTTCATCTGGTTCTTTAACATCACAAGATGGTTATACAGTACCGGCACAACAGCCAGCACATGTAGAGCCATCTTTTTTGGTATCTCATATCCGTGTTGTTGAAGAACCTATTAGTCAGTCTGCAGAATTAACATATAGTAATATGATAAATACTACTATGGATCAGACAACATTTGTGGATAATAGTTCTGCAGCAAGTGTACGATTAATTAAAGGTCCATTATATTATGAAGCACAAAAAAAGAAGATACAATTAAATGTGCCTAACGAGTTTACGTTTCTACGTAAAACAATTAAACCATTTGTAAATCGTAAACTTACAGTTGAAGATGTAAATAGATTATCTACTAACTTAAATACTGCACTTATAGAACATGGATACGTCACGTCTCGGATTGGTATTCCATCCCAATCATTAGCTTCAGGTAATCTACAATTCAATTTACAACTCGGTCGCGTAGAGTCTGTCTTATATAAAACGTATGCACAACCATTGCCATGGCAAAATGCATTTCCTATTCGTGAAGGGGATATCCTTAATATTCGAAATATAGAACAGGGTATAGAGCAAATGAAGCGAATTGGCTCTCAAAATGTGTCTGTTGAGCTTGAGCCAGGAACAAAACCGTTAGCTACGAATATTGTACTTGAAACTACTAAAAAACCAGCAATTCATGGAATGATATCCATAGATGATTCTGGACTAAAAGATACTGGTAAACTACAGTGGACGGCTGCAATTGGAGTTGATAGGGTATTTAATGCTAATGATTCATTAAATTTAAGTATTAATCGAGATGCTGCTCAAGATGGTGAACGAAAAGGTAGTCGAAACCATACTATTTCTTATTCAATACCTAGAGGAAAGGATACCTTTAGTATTTCCTATAGTGATATGAAATATCATCAAACGATTAATTCTATGGCTACTCCATTTATTAGTTCTAGTCATGCCAAGACTGTAAGAGGTTCGTGGAATCATGTATTTCATCGAGATCGAACGACTAAACGTAGTTGGGATATTATTATCAGTAAGCGTAATGCTAAAAATTATATTAATGATGTAGAAGTTGCTGTACAACGTGCTAATACAGCTTCTTTAGAAGTAGGTATATCAGAACGAAGATATATTAAGCAAAACACGTTATATTCTAGAGTGGCTATTAAACAAGGGGTTGGTTGGTTTGGTTCACAACCTGAATATGGTAATGGAGCACCTAGCACTCGATTTACACAACTTTTAGTAGATGTGGATTATCAAATTCCACGTATATGGGGACATAGACCAGCAAGTATTACGTCATCTTTCCATGGACAATGGACATTAGGGGATAAACGTTTATTCTCTAGAGATATGATTAGCCTTGGTAATCGATATACAGTACAAGGGTTTGATGGTGAAAATACACTAATGGCTGAAAGTGGCTGGTATATGCGTAATGAGGTTGCTAGTTACATCCCTAAATGGAAATCAAGTGTTTATGCTAATATTGACTTTGGCGCCGTATATGGTCCAAGTACGGAGGTATTAACAGGAAAATTTATTGCTGGCACTAGTCTTGGGATGAGAGGACAATTTAAATCTGGATTATTCTATGATGTATTTGTTGGGGCTCCTTTATATAAACCAAGTGGTTACAAAACTGATTCTGTAACAGCAGGTTTCCAAGCAGGTGTGCGGTTCTAATATAGTATACGTATTAATTGAGAGAGTAAATATGAAACAAAAACGATTACAATATAAAATAGCAGTATGGCTTACTATGGGTTTAATGATCGTTGATCCTTTAGTCGTACCGTTTGTATATGCAGAAAATCCTATAGAGGTAGATCGAAATGCGCCACATGAAAGACAAGCCATGATCGGACAAGCTGCTAACGGTGTCACATTAGTAAATGTCGTTGGCCCTAGTGCTGGTGGAGTATCTAGAAATGATTATACTAACTTTAACGTACCACAAAATGGTGTAATTCTTAATAACTCTTACCAAATGTCTAATACCAAGCTTGGTGGATATGTTCCTGGTAATACTAATATGATGCGTGGTTCTGCCAATGTCATTGTTAATGAGATTACTTCACACAATCCAACCAATATGAACGGGTTTATTGAGGTAGCAGGTCATAAAGCTTCAGTAGTTATAGCAAATCCTAATGGTATTACTGTAGATGGTGGCGGATTTATCAATACAGATCGAGCAGTATTAACTACAGGTAAACCTGAATATGATTTATCAGGAAATCTAAACTCATATCGGGTGGAGCGAGGAATTGTTGCTATTAATAGAAACGGTCTTAATGCCAAAGAGGCTAACTCGTTACAAATTTTAACAGAAGCAGCGAGTGTAAATGCTGGAATCTGGGCAAATTCGATCGAAGCTCGCACGGGTAAGAACAAAATAGATGCTAATACATTAGACACGCAAAAAATTGGTAATTCTAACAATATTGGCTTAGATGTATCCGCAATTGGGGGTATGTATGCAAATTCTATTACTCTGAAAGGGACCAATACTGGTCTTGGGGTAAATGTTAAAGGTGTAGTAAGTTCTTCACAAGCCTCTAGTATTACTAGTGATGGTCAAATTGTAGTTGATGGTGGCGTTACAAGTAATGGCAATACTATTTTAGATGGACAAAGTATAGCAATTCATTCAAATGGTGTGGTTCAAGGTGATTCCTCTACAACTGTACATAGTCAAGAAAAGGTAAACAATAATGGTCTTATCAACTCTGGAAATACTACAACTATAAATGCTAAATCTATAGATAATCATGAAGGTGGACGTATTTATGGTGATACAGTAGATATTAAAGCTAATATAGTTACAAATCATACTAATAGTGAAATAGAAGAACGCTATCATAAAGCTGGTAAAGAGCTAGAAAAGGCAAAAAATGAACTTGATGCTGAATGGAATGCTGATATATCTAAATATAAGACCAAGCCTGAGTTAGACGCACATCGTCAACGGATTAATGATTTAACAAAAGCGTATGATGATGTACAAGAGAAAGTTACTGCTCTTAAGGCAGAACTAGATTCTCATAAGTCTGGTGTAATTGCGGGTCGTAATCACGTTAATATAACTTCAAATACAATAGATAATACTGGTAAAGGTCTCATTTATAGTGGTGGAACTATGGACTTTATTGCTAAAGATGGTATACATAATAAAGGGGCGACTATTAAAGCTACAAAGTCTATTAAACTTGATACTCCTACAGTAGAAAATAATAATGTTGCGTTAGGAACCAAGCGTGTTTCAGATGGGATTACTAAAAATCCAGATAAAATAAAAGTTACTCATCCAAATCATAAATTAGAAGGTCAGGTATTTGATAAGTCTGAGTTCCCATATGCTGATGATTCAAGTGGTTATGGTACACCGCATGTAAAACCAGTTAAAACGCCTGAAGATGAAGCTTATAATAAGGAAATGAATAAGAATGAGAACCGAATAAATCAGTTTACAATCATTAGAAGTGAAGCCGAACAAACTCACAAAAAGATTACCAATGATGATCCAGGTATCATTAGTAGTGGTGGTGATTTAGTAACTACTGGTATACTTTATAATGATAATAGCAGCGTGATTTCAGGAGGAACTTTTAAAACAAAGGGCTCTATACAAAACATATCAGATATGATTAGTGATAAAACCTTTATTACTGGAACTACTCAAGAGAGTAGAACCGAAAAGAAAAGGAAACGTCATGGTTATAGAAGTAAACGTATACGTGTTTGGGGCCCTGAAGTCTTTATGACACCGTCGATTACTGAAGAAAATGTAAAACCAATTGGTACTCTAAAAGAGCACGCTGAAGATAAAGTATCCAAAGCTACTATTGCAAAGGTCAATGATAGTTTAGATCCATATGGTCTGGGTGGGGGCAAAGGTAAAGCAAGTCAAACCATAGATGGTTTATCGTTACCAACAGAGGCACTATATGATATTCATCCTGCTATTACGGCTAATGCTTTGATAGAGACTGACCCTGCTTTTACTAATCGAAAGAATTTTTTATCCTCTCAATTTATGATTGATGCGTTGACAAATAATCCTGAAAGAAGATTCAAACGTTTAGGTGATGGATTCTATGAACAGCAACTTATTAATGAGCAAATAGTATCAGCTACAGGTAAACAGTATTTAGAAGGTTATACAGATAATGAAGCTGAATATAAAGCATTATTAGAGGCTGGTGTAGCTTTTGGTAAAGCTTTTAAATTAACACCTGGAATTGCCTTATCTAAAGAACAAATGAAAGCTATAACGACTGATATGGTGTGGTTAGAAACTAAAACAGTTGTAGTAGATGGAAAAGCTCAACAAGTTCTATATCCTAAAGTATATTTAGCGAAACAACCTGCAAAATCTGTTGATGCAATGGGTGGAATCATAAGTGGTAAAGCTATTGTTAGCAACACTAATGCAGATATTCTAAATCAAGGCATTATGACTGCAGATACAATTGTATTAGGGGCTAATGATGTAGAAAATACAGGTCGTATAGATGGACGTAAAGTGACTATTAAGGCATCTCAAGACGTAATAAATACTGGTAATATTCATGGTGAGAAACAGGTTAATATTAATGTTGGTCGTGATATTAATGTAGGTGCTCATGTAAATAGATTACAACATCACGATATTGTTGGTCGCCAAGGAACTATAGGTGTAGGAGAAAAAGGCGATTTAGTTTTATCTGCTAAACGAGATGTTAACCTTAAAGGTGCTATTGTTTATACTGGAGATAATTCTAAAGCAACGATTGAGGCTGGTCAGAATATTAATTTAACAACAGAGGCATTATCCGCTAAAAAGGATATGACTGTTAATAGTGAGAATTATAATCGCACAGATCGTCGTACTGAATTAGGTACAGCTATTTTAAGTGATAGTAATGTTAATTTACATGCAGGAAATGATGTAAATATCCGCAATGGTATTGTTAATAGTGAACATGGTGTCACATCTGTTGAAGCTGGAAATGATGTTACTATTACAAATGGGCAAAGTTATAGTCGTGATGAATATGGTCTAAAATACAAAGAAAAGAGTTTACTATCTCGTACAACTAATATCATACGTACAGATCATGAACGCACAGGTGTTTTATCTTCAACAATTGGTGGAGATACGATTAATGTGAAAGCTAATCGCAATGTTTCGGTAACAGGTTCTAATATTTTGGGAACAAAAGATGTATCCGTATCTGCAGGTAATGACGTGCGTACAGATTCAGGTGAAGAAACACAACGTGATGATGTATATCAATATAGTAAAAAATCTGGCTTAATGGGCGCTGGTATAGGCTTTACTATTGGTAGTAAAAAAGTGACTGATACAACAGATGGCAGATATAAAAATCAAGTTGCTACCAATATTTCTTCCTCTAAGGACGAGATAAATGTTAGTGCTGGTAATTCAATTCACAGTACAACAACAAACTATTTTAGTAATAAACCGATAGACTTATCTGCTCAAAATGTAACGGTTGATGGAAAACATAATACTGCACATGTAGTGCAAAGTCACGAGGAGAAGCGTTCCGGTCTTACTGTAAGTGTTGGTGGTCAAATTGTTAATGAATTGAATGCTGTTCAGCAACTTGGTAAGCGTGCTAACTCTAGAAAAAATAGCAACTTATCAACATTAGAGTATCTTGAGGCTGCAAATACTTTAAAACATGCTTATAATGATGGGACTTCTTATAAAAATGCTAAGATAGAAAAACTTGTAGAAAAAGAAAAAGATATACTTGCTAAGGCTGATGAACTTAATAAAGCATATCAGGCAGAACATCCTGAAGAGAGCAATGCTATGCATCCAGATGTAAGAACAGCGATTAATAATGTAAATAATAGAATTAAAAAAGATCGTTTACTCAATATACAAGTAGGTATTGGTTCAAGTAAATTTAAACAGCATAGCGAACTTAATCAAGAAAATTATATAGGTAGTTCTATAGGGAGCAAAAATAATGTAAGTATTACTGCAGATAGTGATAATAGTGACAAAGGAAATATTCATATTAAAGGTAGTATTGTAGAGGCTCCAAAGGTTAATCTAAATGCATCAAATAACTTAAGTATAGATGCAGGAACGAACTCTTTAGTACAACGCGATACATATACAAGCTCAGGATGGTCTGTTGGTGCCACAGTTAGTCCTCACGGTAATGGTGTTATTGGTTTAGATGCTAATGTGTATAAAGGTAAAGAAAATGCATTAGAGACAACTAAGACGCATACTGGAACTGTTATTCGTGGTAAACAAGTCAATACTGTCTCTGGAAATGATACAGAAATTATTGGTTCTAAGGTCATCGGTGAAAGTGTGACCACAAAAGTTGGACATAATTTGAATATTGAAAGTTTACAAGATACGAATGACTACCATAAAATAAGTAAAAATAAAGGTATATCTGTATCTTATGGAATGAGTGGACCTGTAAGAGTTGGATTTGATAATTCGAGAGGCACTACAGACAGTCACTATGCAAGTGTTACAGATCAGGCTGGTATATACGCAGGTGATGGTGGATATAATGTACAGGTAAATAATGCAACTACACTTACAGGTGGTATAATTAAAGGGAGTCCTGATAAATCCAAGAATAAATTATCCTCTAATTCTTTAAAAATGAATGATATTCAAAATAAAGCATCCTATTCAGCAAAAACTTCTGGATATAGTTTATCTACAACTAAACGCTCTAAAAATAATCCGATAGGTATTACTGGCAGCCCTAAAATGGGGATTCCTGTGAAAGGTAATTCTAAATCAACTACTCATTCTGCCATCAGTGAAGGTATCATTGAAATTGCTGAGAAAGAATCTTTAGAAAAGATTAATCATGATACGGAACAAGCATTAAATAAACTAGCACCGATTTTTGATAAGAAAACAGTAGAAGAAAAACAAATTCTTTTATCTAAAATTTCTGATCATGGATATAAATTAATTGGTGATATTGCTGTTAGCGAACAAAAAAAATATGTAATATTAGCTGAATCTGCTGAAAATGCTAATAATGAAAAATTAGCAAAAGAATACTTGGACAAGGCTAAAAAATGGGATGATGGTGGAATTTATAAAGTTGCTTTACATGGTGCGCTTGGTGCAACTATATCGAAGCTTTCTGGATATGATTCTTTTAATGGATTTAAAATTAGTGCAATAAATGAAGTTACACAACCACTTCTAAGAAAAATCGATAATCCTGACATGCAAAAGTTAGTTAGTATAATTTTAGGGAAAAGTATTAGTGATCAATCAATAGCAGTGCCTTTGATAAATTCAGCCGTTGATAATAATTGGTTGACCCATGACGATCAGCTAAACTTGTTACGTGATTATAGAAGTTTTAAGTATGGAGAAATTAGTTTAGACGAATGGGTTAGAAAACTTGCTTATTATGATACCCTTATGTGGTATGAATACAATCATAATTCAATCTATAAAACTAATAATGAAACATCCATACTTTTAAATGGTGAATTGGAAAGTAGTATACCAGAAGTAATTGGATCGGGTTCATTCCAAGATATTATGAACAATTTAGTATATAAATATGTTACATCAAATGGCCTAGAAGATTCATTTAGTATGTACAAACAAGAGGCTAGTTCTAGAATTGTTTCTTCTAATAAAGCATATGAAGACTCCTTGCTAAATGACTATATTGATAAATATGGTGTAGAAAAAGGGCGTGCATTATATGGATATGAAAAACAGAAACGTGATAGAATCAATAATAATTCTATTAATAATTTAACTTTAAGTGTTGATAAAGATATTTTATATAATAACCACACTAGTACAACCAAAATATTTGACTATAATTTAAATTCTAATAATCCTAATGATACTATAGAAGTTAGTAAACCTACTAATAGTATAAGTACTAGAGATTTAGAAAAGTCGGTTTTAACTAATACTACATCTGAGTTGACCAATCAACCTTTAAAGGGGTATTTATATTATACTGAGAATGCTAAACCTGCTTTTAGAGTAGTTAATAGATTGGGGGGGGTTTTTAGTATAGGAAGCATGACAAATGATTTTGTGCAAGACTATTATACCTATAGTGGAACCAATTTAGTTAAAGCTTGGGGGACAAATTTAATTCCTCCAATAGGCTCTGCAATAGGAGGTGCTTATGGTACTGCAGAAGGATTCAAACTAGGATATCCTTATGGACCAATTGCGACAGCAGTTTCATCTTATTCTTTAGGAACTTTAGGAAGTATTTCCGGTGGAATAGCAGGAGATATAAAAAAAATGGAGCTACGACAAGATATTCCGACAGATGAAGAGATTAGAAAACGAGGTGAAAATAATAAATGAAATTAGTATATTATTTTGCTACTATATCCTTGTTTTTAGCATTTGCCTATAGTGTAATTCAATATATTCGAAGATCTAATGAGGACATAAATGAAAAATATAGATTAATTAGTTTAGGAATATTTTTAGTTGTATTTTTTGTGGATTTTAAGTTCTTAGATGATATAAATAAACAATTTAAATATCTAGTTGAGTTTTTACTATTATCATTCAGTACCTACTTGTTTTCGCTAATATTTAAAAATAGTAACCATAAATGGATTTACTATTTATTTACTTTCTTTACTATATTGCTATTTTTAATGGCTATCTTATTTTCTATATAATTTTATTCAAGTTATATATTTAGCTAGATATAGGTATTAATTTATTTTTCAACATATATTTGGGGTAAAAGTTTTAGATAATAGTTTGACATTCATCCCTCTCTATTGCTACAATATTGTGTATAATATATGCGATGAAGCAGAGTAGTAAACCTCTCTAGCGAGTGAGGATGGTGTAAGCTCACATTTGGTTGAAGGCGCTGTAGAGCATTGGCAGGAACGCAGGTATCTGTTAGTAAAGGCCAACATAGAAAAAAGAGGGCGCAAGCCAAATAGGGTGGAACCGCGGGTATACTCGTCCCTGTAACGTTTTTCGTTACAGGGACTTTTTTGTTTGTAACGAAATGGTTGATTTTATGTCGGTTGTGTAAAGTGGAGGCAGCAATGACATTTCAAGAGATTATTTTAAATTTACAAAAATTCTGGAGCGATCAAGGTTGTATCGTTCAAAATCCATATGACATAGAAAAAGGTGCAGGTACAATGAATCCTGCTACATTCTTACATGCTATTGGTCCTGAACCATGGGCTGTATGTTATGTAGAGCCTTCTCGTCGTCCAGCAGACGGTCGTTATGGCGATAACCCTAACCGTTTGTTCCAACATCATCAATTCCAAGTTATCGTGAAACCATCTCCAGATAACATCCAAGAATTGTACTTACAATCTTTGGCTGCATTGGGTATTCATGCTGAAGATCACGATATCCGTTTCGTTGAGGATAACTGGGAATCTCCAACATTGGGTGCTTGGGGTCTTGGTTGGGAAGTATGGCTCGACGGTATGGAAGTAACTCAGTTCACATATTTCCAACAAGTTGGTTCCATTGATTGTAAACCAGTTTCCGTAGAAATTACATACGGTTTAGAACGTTTGGCTATGTACATTCAAGGCGTAGAAAACGTATATGACCTTAAATGGAATGAAAATGTTACATACGGTGATGTTTGGCATGCTAACGAAGTTGAACAATCCGTATACAACTTTGAATTAGCTGATACAGATATGCTTTTCAAATTGTTTGATATGTACGAAGCAGAAGCAAAACGCGTTTGTGCAGCTGGTTATGTATTACCAGCTTACGACTATGTATTGAAATGTTCCCACACATTCAACTTACTTGATTCCCGTGGCGCTATTTCCATCAGCGAACGTACTGCTTTCATCGGCCGCGTACGTGCATTGGCTCGTATTTGTGCACAACAATACCTCGCTAAACGCGAAGAGTTAGGTTTCCCACTTTTGAAAGGAGATAAATAAGATGGCAAAAGATTTATTATTTGAAATCGGTGCAGAAGAAATTCCTGCCGGCTTTATGCCAAATATCTTAGGTCAATTGAAACAATTGGCTGAAACAAAATTAAATGATGCCCATCTTTCTTTTGAAAGCATCGCAACATACGGCACACCACGTCGTTTGGCTCTTATCGTGAAAGGTCTTGCTGACACATCTGCTGAAATCAGTGAACGTCATAAAGGTCCTTCTGCGTCTATCGCATATGATGCTGACGGTAATGCCACAAAAGCAGCTATCGGCTTTGCTCGTGGTAAAGGTCTTGATGTAGCTGATCTCGTTGTAGAAGACGGCTATATTTACGCTGAAACCAAAACTGCAGGGGTTCCTGCAAAAGATATCGTCACAGATATGTTACCTCAATTGATTACAGGTCTTAACTTCCCTAAATCCATGCATTGGGGTAATTTAGATGCTAAGTTCGTACGTCCTGTACGTTGGCTTGTAGCTTTACTTGATGAAGAAGTAATTCCTGTAGAATTTGCTACTGTAAAATCTGGTAATGTAACACGTGGTCATCGTTTTTTAGGGGCTGATGAAATCACTATTAAAAATGCAGCATCCTATGTAGATACATTAAAAGAAAACTTTGTTATGGTTGATCAAGACGCACGTCGTGAATTGATCTCCAAACAATTACATGATATGGCAGCTTCTAAAAATGCATCCATCGTTTGGGATGATGATTTGTTAGAAGAAATCAACTATCTTGTTGAATGGCCTACAGCATTGTGTGGTGGCTTTGAAGAGTCTTACTTGACACTTCCAGATGCAGCCATCATCACACCAATGAAAGACCATCAACGTTATTTCCCATTAGTTGATCAAGACGGCAAATTGTTGCCAATGTTCTTAACCGTTCGCAATGGCTCCGATCATTCTATTGAAGTAGTTCAAGCTGGTAATGAACGTGTATTGCGCGCCCGTCTTGATGATGCTAAATTCTTCTTCAACGAAGACCGCAAGAAACCTCTTATCGACCGTCAAGATGGTTTGACTAAAATTGTATTCCAAGAAGGTCTTGGTAATTTAGCGGATAAAACTGAACGTTTACTTAAATTGGGCCGTGTATTTGGTGAAGAATGTGGCTTGCACGAAGATACAGCTGTTGTGTTAGAACGCGCTACAGAGCTCGCTAAAACCGACCTTACAACCGGTATGGTTACAGAATTCACTGAATTACAAGGTGTCATGGGTAAGGAATACGCTTTACTCGATGGTGAATCCCCTGAAGTGGCAGAAGCTATTTTTGAACAATACTTACCACGTTTTGCAGGTGATGTATTGCCTCAAACTGAGGCCGGTAAAGTATTGTCCATCATCGATAAAGTAGATAACATCGTCGCTACTTTCAGCCGTGGTTTAATCCCTACAGGCTCTCAAGATCCATATGCATTGCGTCGTCAAACAATTGGTATCTTGAATATCTTGCTTGGTAGCGAATGGAATATCAGCTTACGTCCAATCTTCAAAGCATCTATGGAATTACTTAATGTACTAGCTGAAAAACAAGACGAATTGCTTGACCAAGTAGAAGAGTTCTTCACACTTCGTTTGAAAAATATCTTCCTTGATCGCGAAGTTCCTCATCATGTAATTGACTTATTGTTATCTAACAACGAATTGTCTGTTGCTGATGCTGAAGGTCTTGTAAATGCATTGTTAGCTAACCGCATCGATGAAAACGTTGAACTTGTTCAAGCTTATACTCGTATGTACAATCTTGTAAAAGATGTGGAATATACTGGTGTTAATAGCGATTTATTGAAAGAAGATGCTGAAAAAGAATTGTTCGAAGCTGCTTCTAAAGCATCTGAAGCAAGTAGTGCTGCTTGGGAAGCTGGCGATTATGATGCAGTCGTGGCAGTTCCAGCTACTTTAGTTCCAGCCATTAACAAATTCTTTGAAGATGTAATGGTTATGGATAAAGATGAAGCTATTAAAGCTAACCGTTTACAACTCGTTCGTTTAGCATACAGTGTAATGGCTATTATTGGCGATATTAGCGCATTAAAATAACATATTCTAGTAAAAGTTAAAATTTTTATAATGATATACAGGAGAAGAGGTACCGTGCGTACCTCTTTTTTGCTTTTACGAAGAATATGCAAATTTTATGCAGGATTTTTAGAGACTATGACGAATACTTTATAATATACAAAGTTGTATGAGGAGATAGATGATTATGAATCATGATGAATTATATAAAGCCTTGTGTAAGGTGCCAAGCGGCAAAGAAAAGTCTCGTGATAGAATTATTATTGAATTATATATGCGTTCCCAAGGAGCATCACAGAAGCAGTTAGTAGATGCTCTAAATATGCGTCCCGCTACTGTGTCGGAGCAGACAGATATTCTCATTGAATTGGGATATGTTACAAAACATATTGATTATATGGATAAACGTATATCTGTAGTTACTTTAACAGATGAGGGGAAACGGTTAGGCAAAACTCTTTTACATACATTTAACGAATTTCTTAATGTAATGTTCTCTGATTTATCGGATGAAGAACAGGAGAATTTATACCGCTTATTAGGTAAGTTAAAACGACCAATTATACGTAAATAATACGTAATTATTTGGATTATTAAAATAATATAGAAAATACTTGCTAACAGTACGTGATTTATGATACTATATTGCTGTTAATTTGAGACAGTCCGCTGCCTATAAGGTGTAGGTATTGAATGTCTGCAAACAGGAGGAAACAATGAACATTATTAACGTACTTGAACAAGAACAACTTCGTACAGACATCCCTACTTTCCGCGCTGGTGACACAGTTCGCGTACACGTAAAAGTAGTGGAAGGTACTCGTGAACGTATCCAAGTGTTCGAAGGTTTGGTAATTAAACGTCAAAACGGTGGCGTACGTGAAACTTTTACAGTTCGTCGTATTGCATCCGGTGTAGGTGTAGAACGTACATTCCCACTTCACAGCCCACGTTTAGCTAAAATCGAAGTTATGCGCCGTGGTGTTGTTCGTCGTGCTAAATTGTACTACTTACGTAACCTTACTGGTAAAGCTGCTCGTATTCGCGAAAAACGCTAATGTTCATAAAAGGCTGCCGTTGGCAGCCTTTTATTTTTGCTAAAATTAGATATAAATAGTTCTATTTTATTATTCTATGAATTAAAGAATTATAATAGAGGAATATAGAGCTGTAAAAAGATAAATATAAAATATACTAAGTATCTCTATGAGATGTATATAAAGTATGTAGAAAGGATATAAAATGGCAGATTCACCTATCGTACATTGGTTCCCTGGGCATATGGCGAAAGCTACTCGTATGATTACAGAGTACATCAAGAAGGTAGATGTTGTTATCGAGTTATTAGATGCGCGTATTCCTCGCTCTAGTGCGAATCCTGTAATCCTTGAACTCGTTGGTCAAAAACCACATATTGTACTGTTAAATAAAGTTGACTTAGCTGATCCTAAAGCCACAAAGGAATGGACTGAATTTTTTACTAAACAAGGCATTACAGTATTGGCTATCGATTCTAAATCTGGCAAAGGCAATAAAAAATTACTATCTACCGTAGAACGTCTAAGTAAACCTATCATTGATCGTTGGGTAGCGAAAGGTATTCGCAGTCGTTCTGTTAGGACTATCATCTTAGGCATTCCTAATGTTGGTAAATCTACATTGATTAACTCTTTGGCTGGTTCTGCTGCAACGCGTACAGCTAATAAGGCAGGTCATACACGTGGTCAACAGTGGGTTAAAATCGGTAAAAATCTTGAATTGCTTGATACACCAGGTGTATTATGGCCAAAATTAGAGGACCAACGTGCAGCGGCTCGCCTCGCTATGACAGGTGCCATTTCCGATGATGTTTATGATTTAGAGCATGTTATAAAACAACTATTAAATTACTTATTGACGAACACGCCAAATATTTTGGTAGAGCGTTATAAATTAAAAGAAGAAGAGATGACCGATGTTGATACGATTCTTGAAAGCATTGGACGTCGTCGAGGTTGTCTTGTAAGCGGTGGCATTGTAGATTTTGACAAGGCTCGCCGTATTATCTTGCAAGACTATCGCAATACTAAGTTAGGTACAATTACTCTCGATCAAGTTGATGAAGAACCGTACTACCCTGCAGATGGTGAGGAGAGTCATAATGGATAAGGATGTATTTTCTAAGTTAAAAGTAGCAGATATTAAAGCTCTCTTTGAAACTGAACAAGCCTTAGAGATTTTGTCTTTTGCTCAAGAGGATACTCGTAGTTCTGTACAGAAATTGGCTGCTTCTTATATTAAGCGTCAAGAAAAAGAGTTAAAAGAACAGCAACGCCTCATGGGTATGTATGACTATGAAGGCATGTTCTATGATCAAGGTATTTATCATGTGGCTGGTGTCGATGAAGTGGGGCGTGGTCCTATTGCGGGGCCTGTTACGGTAGCTGCTGTTATCTTGCCACCTATGACATTAATTCCAGGCCTTAATGACTCTAAAAAACTAACAGAGGAAAAACGAGAAACACTCTATGATATCATCATGGACGAAGCCGTTGCTGTTAGCTGTATTTCTTACGGTCCAGAAAAGATTGATGAGCTAAATATCTATGAAGCAACGCGACAAGCGATGTATGAGGCTATTCGTACGCTTAGCGTACCAGCTGAAGCAGTAGTAGCCGATGCTATGAAATTGCCTGATTTGAGGATTCCCGTTGAATCCATCATTAAAGGTGATAGCAAAAGCGCTAATATTGCTGCTGCATCCATCATTGCAAAGGTTACGCGAGATCGATATATGAAGAGCCTTGATGATGAGTTCCCTGGCTATGGCTTTGGTATTCATAAAGGTTACTATACGGAATTACATAAAGAAGCTATCGAGCAACAAGGGGTAACACCGCTTCATCGTAAGAGCTTTGAGCCTATTAAATCTATTGTGCGTTGGGTTAAACCTGACTAAATTTTAGTTATTTATATATGGATAATAAATTTATTTTATGATTAGACTATTAAGTTAAGTCCTATAGTCGTATTAGTTTTATTCGTTATATCATTATAAATTGCATATAGTTTATATCCGTAAAGAGGTTCCTATTGGTCACCTATGTGACTATTAGGAACCTCTTTTGTATTTACTTTTGTTACCTCCATAATTTACGCTACAAGTAAGTATTACCTGTTGAAAGATTAATATAGTATAGATATTAAATTCTATGAGTTGTTGTTGCAGATACACCTTATTAGGAGGTATATATGAAAACGATTAGTACTGGTAAAGCATTTAATGAACTCGATTCAAAAGAACTGGGCAAATGGGGGGAACGAGTAGCTACCAATTATATTGAAAAAATGGGACTTACGGTAGTAGATACAAATTATCGAACCCGTTTAGGCGAAATAGACATCATTGCTAAACGTGATTTAGTCTATCATTTTATAGAGATTAAAGCTCGCCGAGGTATGCAACATGGACTAGCACGTGAGGCAGTTACCAAGAAAAAACAAAAGCATATTAAACGAGCTGCTATGTTGTTTCTATATGATTTAAATCAAAAAAAGCGCCGTTGGAAGGAAATATCCTTTGATGTAATAGAGGTGTATTTGCACGAGGACTTTCAAAGTTCTATTCATTATTTACCACAGTGCTTTTAGTGAGGTCAGTTTATGTACGCAAAATTAAATGGAGCCACCTTACACGGCATTGATGGATGTATCATTACTGTAGAGGTTGATATATCACAAGGTTTGCCGGTCTTTGATATCGTTGGACTACCTAATCAATCTGTTAAAGAGGCTCGTGAACGAGTGCGAGCGGCCATTAAAAATAGTGGATACGAATTTCCAATGAGACGCATCGTAGTCAATTTAGCCCCGGCTACAATTCGTAAAAGTAGCGCTGGGCTCGATTTAGCAATCGCTTTAGGGGTTCTGCTTGCATCAGGACAGATAAATGGGCGTAAAGCTAAAATTTCGGCTTTATTTGATAAGAGTTTGTTTATGGGAGAGTTAGCGTTAGATGGTTCGTTATTACCGACCTTTGGGACTCTAGCTATGTCGCTAGCAGGATTAGATGCTAATTATTCAAAAATTTATACAAGTATTGAAAATAGTAAAGTGCTACAGTCTATTCCTAATTTAACTATATATGGTGGATCATCACTACAAGAAATTATTACTATTTTAGAGGAACAAATTAAGCCAAAGGTAGTTGATAAAAATAAACAAATAAGTATCAAAAAAGGAAAAGTAGATAAACACAATGCCAATAAATCAATTCTAGGGCCTTTAGAGTCTATGCCATTAACCGGAAGCAATGAAAATCTAGATACAATCAGTAAACCACAAGTAACTATGATTAGTAATAATTGTGTTGATACGTCTGTTACGGATGAAAGTATAACTATAAAGACTAATCAACCATATACAGTTGATTTTGGCGATGTACAAGGTCAAGAGTTAGGCAAACGAGCCATGCTCATCAGTGCTGCAGGTCATCATCATTGTATTATGATAGGGCCTCCAGGTGGGGGTAAAACGATGATGGCCGAACGATTGCCGACCATATTGCCTCCTATGACTTGGAATGAAATTGTTGAAGTGAGTCGTATACAAGATGTAATAGGTTTACTAGGTGATAATGGGCTAGTGAAATCTAGACCTTTTAGACATCCTCATCATACGGCAACTTTGGCTAGTATGGTCGGTGGAGGGATACAGGGACGTCCTGGAGAGGTAACATTAGCTCATGGAGGCGTATTATTTATGGATGAAGCGCCTGAGTTTCAACGCCAAGTAATCGATGCATTACGACAGCCTTTAGAGTCTAGAACGATTACTATAAATCGGTCTCAAGGAAATTATATATATCCAGCTAATTTTATTTGTATTCTTGCGGCCAATCCTTGTCCTTGTGGGTATTACCATGATCCTTATAAGGAATGTGTCTGTACAGAAACGATGGTTAAAAACTATCAGCAACGGTTATCAGGGCCGATTATGGATCGTATTGATTTGCATATTCCCGTTGAGAGACCGACCCTTGAACAGCTGTTAGATACATCATCTTCAAATATGACGAGTGAAAGTATGAGACAACAAGTTATCATGGCCACTGCTATGCAACAGAAACGATATGAAGGTTTTGACTTTAATTCGAATGGAGCAGTTCCCCATAAGGCAATTAGTGAACTATGCAATATTACAGATAAGGCTTGGAGTGTTTTAGGCAATATATTTGACCATTTTCATTTAAGTGGGCGAGCTTTTGATCGCATATTAAAGGTGGCTCGTACAATTGCTGATTTAGAAGAAAATCCAAAAGTAGAACCACATCATATTTCTGAAGCAATGTTATTTAGAACTGGCAAATAAAGTAATTATCTCATAAATTTAGTAGTTGTTTATTTGCCAAAAGTAGTTGTTTGATTCTATATAAAATTAATGATTATATACTTAGAAAGAATTACTAGGTGTTTATATGATTAGATACGATGACAATATTTATATTGCAGGATTACAAAGCTTATACAATGTTGGAGCCACATATGTAAGGCGTTTTATAGAGGATTTTGGATCCCCTTATGATGCGTGGCAAGCTATTAAGAATGTAGAAAACTTAAAATCTTATACATATATTTCTGCATCTGATAAACGTGCCATTTCAGCATCGGCTAAAGATGAAAAATTAGAGTATATTATCCATAAAGTAGACGAATACCAGATGGATTTTACTACCTTTTTAGACAAAGACTTTCCGTCTATTTTAAATCATATATATAATCCGCCAGCCATTTTATTTATGAGAGGTAATCGGGCACTCTTAGATGGACGCTTAAATCGTATTGCTATTGTTGGAGCAAGGAGTTGCTCCTTATATGGTCGGAATGTGGCGAGAATGCTCGGCAAGGAATTAGGTAAATATAGTACCATTATTGTTAGTGGTGGGGCGCGTGGTATAGACTCACATGGTCATGAAGGCCTTCTGGCTAGTCAGGGGTATGGAATCATTGTTATGGGATGTGGTTTAGATATTACCTATCCTCGAGAAAATGCAAAATTATTTGATCGTATATTACAAAATAATGGGTTACTTCTCTCCGAATACCCGCCAGGTACACCGCCGTCCGCAAAACATTTCCCAGCACGGAATCGTATCATTAGTGGATTATGCAGAGGTGTTATCGTAGTGGAGGCCAAGTCTAGTAGTGGTTCTTTGATTACGGCAGATATGGCGGTTAGTGAAGGTCGAGATGTATTTGTGGTACCATGTAATCTATTAGACCATACAGCAGATGGAAATAAATTCTTAATGAAAAATGGTGCATATGTACTTACTGGTTATGAGGATATAGTTGAACAATACCATTTAACAATGCGGGAATATTTTTCTAGTGAACATAAACTTTTACCAACAAATAATAAAGGTAATAAAGGCGTAAAAGCTAGCGTTCAAATAGGGAATCATAGTCAAAGTGTTGATAGAAAAGGGTGCTCTATGTTAAGCTTTAATGTGGATAGGAGTGTAATATTGAATGAAATACCTCATGATCGATGTATTACGGTTAGTGATATTTTGAAAGCGACTCGTATTCCATTACAACAACTACAGCCCTTATTACTAACATTAGAAATGGAAGGGGCTATAGAGAATCATCCGCCGAGAGGCTATATTAATATGACTAGGAGTGATATACTTGTCCATTAAACGATCTATCGTTATTGGCGAGCCGAAAGCAGCTAGTACTAGTAAAGATACAGAAAAGAAAAATACTAAGAAAGAGAGTACTACTATAAAGCGTAAGGTTACTAAAGAAGCCCTTACTCCAATGGGGATTGTACGGGATAAATCTGTACTACAAACTTCTGTGCCACCGGAGCAACGGGAACCTCGCGTATATAATCCGAACGGCAAAGTCTTGGTTATTGTAGAATCTCCTGCTAAATCTAAAACAATTGAAAAATTCTTAGGTCCTAACTATGTGGTAAAAGCAAGTATGGGCCATCTACGAGACTTGCCTAAATCTCAAATGGGCATCGATATAGAGCATGGCTTTACACCGCGCTACAGCAATCTTGTAACTCGTAAAAAGGTTATAGATGAACTCGTTTCCTATGCTGATGAAAGCAGTGCCGTATTGCTTGCAACTGACCCTGACCGCGAAGGGGAAGCCATTTCTTGGCACTTAGCGTACATTCTCAATGTAGATCCTAAGTCTACATGTCGTATTACGTTTAATGAAATCACTAAAAATGCCGTAGCAGAGGCTTTGGAGGCTCCACGTACCATCGATATGAATATGGTAGATGCTCAACAAGCGCGCCGTGTATTAGATCGTATCGTAGGCTATAAATTGAGTCCATTACTTTGGAAAAAAGTATGTAAGGGTCTCAGCGCTGGTCGTGTACAATCTGTAGCAGTTCGACTCATCTGTGAACGAGAGCGCGAAATCCAAGCCTTCGAACCACAAGAATATTGGACCATTAAAGGTAATTTTGAAACACCTAAAAAAGAATCTTTCACAGCGGAGTTGACACATATTAAAGGCGAGAAAATCGATATTACTACTGAAAGCGATGCACAAGCGGTGGTTGATGCTATTGGCGGTGAAGATGCAGTAGTGACAAATATTGAAAAGCGCAAACGTTCTCGTAAAGCGGCACCTCCGTTTACAACATCTACGTTGCAACAAGATGGTGTGCGTAAATTGAACTTTGGTGCTAAGCGTACGATGATGATTGCCCAACATTTATATGAAGGTTTAGAAATTGGCTCCTATGGCCACGTAGGTTTGATTACGTACATGCGTACAGACTCTACGCGTATTTCTAAAGAGATGCAAGTTATGGCTAAGGACTTTATTCTTCGTAACTATGGGGAGGAATATTATCCATCTAAACCAAATGTGTACGGTTCTAAAGGTTCTGCACAAGATGCGCATGAGGCGATTCGTCCTACATCTCTCGAGTTAACACCTAAAATGGTGGAACCATTCTTGAGTCGCGATGAACTTAAGCTATATACGTTGATTTGGAATCGTTTTATGGCGAGCCAAATGGCGCCTCAACAAAATGAATCCACAACGATTGAGTTGAATGTTAAAGATGACTATACCTTTAAAGCAACTGGCTCTCGTGTTATCTTCCCAGGTTTCAGTGCCGTTTATGAAGATGTGAAAAAAGAGGATGCACCTCAATTGCCAGCTCTGAAAAAGAATGATGCTGCCCATACGGTAGAGGTATTGCCTGAACAACATTTTACACAACCACCTCCACGTTACTCCGAGGCGAGTCTTATCAAGACATTAGAAGAACTTGGCATTGGTCGCCCTAGTACATACGCACCAATTCTAGATACTATCGTAAGCCGTAACTATGTGGAAAATACGAATAAACAATTCGTGCCTACTGAGCTAGGCTTTGTAGTGGTAGACTTCTTGATTACATATTTTGAAAAAATCATCAATACTGGCTTTACCCGTGATTTAGAAGAAGAACTTGATGCTATCGCATCTGGTAAGGATACGTATGTAAAAGTATTATCTGATTTCTACGAGGTCTTTGCGCAAGAACTAGAAGATGCAAGTGATGTAGACCGCATTGAAATTGCATCTATGGAAAGCGATGAGATATGTGAACTTTGTCATAGTCCAATGGTATATAAATTTGGTCGCTATGGTAAGTTCTTAGCATGCTCTAATTTTCCAGAATGTAAAAACACAAAACCTATTACAGTGGGAACTGGGGTAACGTGTCCTAAATGTAAAGAAGGGGAAATCGTAGAACGTAAGTCTCGTCGTGGACGCATTTTCTATGGCTGTAATCGATACCCACAATGTGACTTTACACTATGGGATAAACCAACCCATGATTTCTGTGAAACATGTGGTTCTATAATGGTTGAAAAGACATATAAAAATGGTACAGTTAAAAAGTTCTGTTCCAATGAAACTTGTCCGACTCGACCACCAAAGAAAACAAGAAAGAAAAAGAGCGAAGCTAGTGAAGAACCTGTAAAAGAATCTAAAAAGTCTAGTAAAGCTAAAAAAGAGGAAATTACAATTGAATAATAAAAATGTTATTGTTATTGGTGCAGGCCTTGCAGGCTCCGAAGCGGCTTGGCAACTTGCTAACCGTGGTATTCATGTAGACTTATATGAAATGCGCCCTGTGAAGAGTTCTCCGGCGCACCAAACAGATCAATTTGCAGAGCTCGTATGTAGTAACTCGTTGCGCGCTGGTAATATTGAAAATGCGGTAGGCCTTTTGAAAGAAGAAATGCGTCGTTTAGGTTCTATCATTATGGAATGTGCCGATGCAACTGCTGTACCTGCCGGTGGTGCATTAGCTGTTGATCGTCATTTATTTAGTGAAATGGTGACTAAGAAGGTAAAGAGCCATCCTAATATTACAGTTCATCACGAAGAGGTAACTGAGATTCCTACAGAGGGAACTGTTATCTTTGCTTCTGGTCCACTTACGTCTGAAGCATTAGGAGATAAGATTAAAGCCTTAACTGGTGAAACAGGCTTTTACTTCTACGATGCTGCTGCACCTATCGTAACGGCTGAATCTTTAAACTACGATAAAGTTTTTGCTGCTTCTCGTTATGACAAAGGCGATGCGGATTATCTTAACTGTCCTATGACAGAAGAGGAATATAAAGCGTTCTGGCATGAGCTTACAACAGCTGAAGCCGTACAGCCAAAGGATTTTGAAAAAGAAATCTACTTTGAAGGCTGTATGCCCGTAGAAATCATGGCGAGCCGTGGTGAAGATACATTACGTTATGGACCATTAAAGCCTGTAGGCTTAGTGGATAAACGTACCAATGAGGAATCTTACGCAGTGGTACAATTGCGTAAGGAAAATAAGGAAGGCACCATGTTTAACTTGGTAGGCTTTCAAACTCATTTAAAATGGGGCGAGCAAAAGCGTGTATTCGGTATGATTCCAGGCCTTGAAAATGCCGATTTCATTCGTTATGGTGTTATGCATCGCAATACATATATCAATTCTCCTGAGTTATTGAATCATGCATTCCAGCTTAAAAAGGAACCGCGTTTATTCTTTGCTGGTCAAATGACTGGAGTTGAAGGTTATTTAGAATCTGCTGCTAGTGGTCTAATGGTAGGCCTACAAGTAGACCGTTACTTAGAGGAACAACCATTTATTGAATTTCCTAAGACGACGGCTATCGGTTCCCTTAGTCACTATATTTCTAACTACGAAGGTTCAAATTTCCAACCAATGAACGTCAACTTTGGTATCATGGATCCATGGCCTCAAAAAGTACGCAAGAAAAAAGAAAAAAATGCACTGATTGCAAATCGTGCTTTAGAAGAACTGGATGCTCTAAAAGCTAAAGAAAATTTATAAGAAATAGCCTTTTAAGAAATAGTTTTATTTCAAAAAATAGTAAAAGTCCTACATTCATAGGTAAAACCCATGAGTGTAGGACTTTTTTGTTAAGTATTTTTGTATTTATTATTTACGTTTTTTAGTTTTTGTTGTTGATTCTGTAGCTACTATAACAGCTTGATTTTTCTTTTCAAGATAGCCTAGATAAATGAATACACAGATACCTACAATGATGGCTATTAAACTCGTCATTTGAGCAGATTTTAAACCTAGCGTTAAGTTTACGTAATCGCCACGTAAGAACTCTAAGAAGAAGCGAGCCGTAGAATAGAGAATGGCATATAGTACGAACACTTGGCCCTTAGCATGTTTGAAAGATCCAAATAATAGAAGGGCTACAAAGATGAGAATATCAATTTGACCTTCCCATACTTCGGCAGGCCAAAGCGGCTGATTACCGTAGGTGCGATAGGCAAGGGTACTTTCAGGATAGATAATACCATAATTACCACCCGTAGGATGACCGAAAGCATCACCGTTTAAAAGGTTTGCCATACGGCCTACCGATTGAGCTAAAATCAATGCAGGGGCAAATAAATCGGCAAAAGCCCAAAAGTCAATTTTGTTTTTACGAAGATACCAATAGCCAGCAATTGTGCCTAGTACCACGCCACCTTGAATGGCCATACCTCCTTGCCAAACAAAGGGAATTTCTAATAAATGATTACCGTAATAATCCCAATCAAAGAAGAATACGTCCCATAGACGAGCACCGATGAGACCAGCTACGGCTACAGTAATGGAAAAGTCGATGATGTGTTCATGCCAACCGCGGCCATCCTTTTTCAAAAGTACATAGGCAACAGAGGCACCACAAATGATAGCCAAAGCTAACATGGTACCATAGGCTCTAATAGGGAAGTCCCCTATGAAAAATAAATATTGATGCATACAAAACTCCTTATGTGATAATTTTTTATTAGTACATAAATTAAATTATAAATTACATATATCCTTCATGCAAGAAAAGAGATGAACTATATATAATATGGTATAATATAGAGATTGGTATTGTATCCCAGTATGGGACCTAGAATTAGGAGAGTACATGATTCGTAAATCTACTATTATAAAATCATTAACAGCTTTAGTAATGTCTGCATTATCTAGTACAATCGTACAAGCAGAGGTATTGGTACCATTAGATCAATTTTTAGCCACTACTACACGTCATTACGAAGCAAATCAATATAAAACAGCATATACAGTATATATTCCACAAAGTGAATTACAAGGTGATACGGTTATTTTAAATCCTGCAGCCGTAGGTGAACCTGTTAAATTGCCCATTACCAAAAAAGATGGTATATCCTATGTAGATATTGAGTCTGAGCCAGCTATGCTGGGTGTTAGTTATACAAAAAATAATGGTCAACTTATTTTAGGACCTGCACCAGAAGCATCTACGGTGAAAGCACCTTATACATTGCAAACACCATTGGCTTGGGCTTTTGATCCATGGACAACAGAGGGAATTCCGTATCAGGCAAAACTCAATACGAGTGGTGATAATATTATTTCTCCAAGTTGGTTTAAATTGCATAGCTTAGGTTTAGAAGCAAGTTCAAATGTAAATATTGATTATGTGAAAGCGTATAAGGATAAAGGCTATCATATTTGGCCGTTAATTACTAATCGGTTTGACTCTAATTTTACAAGTGGTATTTTGTCGGATCAATCGGTATGGAAGAAATTTGCTCATAACCTTGTTCAATATGCCTATATATATGGGTTTGATGGTTATAACTTTGACTTTGAAAACATTAATTATGCTGATCGTGATCGTTTAACAACATTTGTAGCATATTTGTCTAATCATTTACATCAGTATAATATTAAAACTTCTATCGATGTGACTGGCTATTCTGATAGTCCAGAATGGTCATTAGTGTATAACCGTAAAGCTTTGGCAGATACAGTAGATTATGTAGTTCTTATGGCGTATGACGAAACTTGGGCTAAGAGTACTACTGCAGGTCCTGTTGCAAGTTATCCTTGGGTCCGTAGCCATACAGAAAGAATGCTATCTGAAGTTCCTTCTCAAAAGTTAATATTAGGCGTACCATTCTATATGCGCTTATGGCATGAAACGAATGGTTATGCAAAAAGCGAGACATTGGCTATGAAGAATACAAGTAATTACTTTGCTAATTACAGAGATAAAATGACTTGGGACGATCGATTAAAGTTATACTATTTATCTATTCCAACAGCTTCTGGTTCAGATCGTATTTGGTTTGAAGATAATACATCGTTAGGCTTAAAACTTGATCTGGTAAAAGAATTACACCTTGGTGGGTTTGCAGCATGGCGTAAAGGGTTTGAAGATATTTCTACGATTACTATGATTCAAGAAAAAGACTTAGGACGTGGTATTCCTAAATCTCCTACAGCAGTTGTTCCTGAACCTGTAGTTCAAGAAGCTAAACCATTAACAAAGCTTGAACAATACAAATTACGCTTAGAAGAAAAAGAAAAAGAAAAAGCAGCTAAAGCGGAAGCAAAACGGAAAGCTAAAGAAGAGAAAGAAGCTGCTAAACGCAAAGCAAAAGAAGAAGTTGAAAAAGTAAAAGCTGAGAAAAAACGCTTAGAAGAAGAGGCTAAAGCTAGAAAAGAACACAATAAACAAACTGTTAAAGAGCAAAATGATTTATATACTAGTCATAGTTCTGATCAAAATACAAGCCCTAAAAATGATTTAATAAAAACTATTCAAGTCGTAAAACGCTAGTGTTTGACTGCTTTTACAGTACGTAGTAAAATAAAAATATTAATTATAAAATGGCAACCTATGAGGTTGACCATATGAGGAGGCCCCTACATGAACGAAAAGTATGTAGCCCAAGATATTGAAAAAAAGTGGCAACAGTATTGGGAAGATAACCATACATTTAAAACAGAATATGATGAATCTAAAGAAAAATACTATGTATTAGAAATGTTCCCGTACCCATCTGGTAACTTACACATGGGTCACGTGCGTAACTATTCCATCGGTGACGTAGTAGCTCGTTTCAAAAAAATGAAGGGCTTCAACGTGTTGCATCCAATGGGCTGGGACTCCTTTGGTATGCCTGCTGAAAACGCGGCGATTAAACATGGCATAGCACCTAAAACATGGACTCTTGATAACATCGAGAACATGAAATTGCAACAAAAAGCACTTGGTTTGTCCTATGATTGGGACCGCGAAGTAGCAACATGTAAAGAAGATTACTATAAATGGACTCAATGGTTTTTTGAACAGTTTTATAAAAAAGGCTTAGCCTATAAAAAGGAAGCAAAAGTAAACTGGTGTGAAACTTGTCATACTGTATTGGCAAATGAACAAGTTATCGATGGTGCTTGTTGGCGCTGTGATAACCCTGTTGAGAAAAAAGATTTGTCACAATGGTTTTTACGCATCACTGAATATGCGGATCGCTTGTTAGCTGATTTAGATACTCTAGATCATTGGCCACAACGTGTTAAGTTGATGCAAAAGAACTGGATTGGTCGTTCTGAAGGTACAGAATTTTCCTTTGAAGTGCCATCCATCAATGAACGCGTATCTGTGTATACTACACGTGTTGATACTATTTACGGCGTAAGCTATATAGTATTGGCTCCTGAACATCCATATGTGGAACGCCTCATTGAAAATGCTCCTAATAAAACTGAATTAGAAGCTTTCATTACACGTATGCGCAATATGAGCGATATCGACCGTACATCTACAGAGGCACCTAAAGAAGGTATGTTTACTGGGTCTTATGCAGTAAACCCAATGTCTGGCGAACAAGTTCCTGTGTGGATTGCAAACTATGTATTGGTAGACTATGGTACTGGTGCTGTAATGGGTTCCCCTGCACATGATGAACGCGACTGGGAATTTGCTCATAAATATGATTTGCCTATTAAACAAGTCGTAACTCGTGAAGGTGAAGAATACAGCCTTGAAAAATGGCAAGAATGGTATCATGAAGATGGTATCCTCGTTAACTCTGGTGAATATAATGGCCAAACATCTGAAGAGGCTCGTAAAAATATCACGGCAGCTCTTAATGAACGCGGCATTGGTGAAGGTAAGGTAAACTTCCGTCTTCGTGACTGGTTGATTTCTCGTCAACGTTACTGGGGCGTGCCAATTCCTGTAGTATACTGTGAAACTTGTGGTGAACAACTCGTTCCTGAAGAAGAGTTGCCAGTACGCTTGCCAGAGGATGTTAAATTTGAATCTGGTGCTGTATCTCCATTGGCTACATCTGAAAGCTTCTTAAATACTACATGTCCTAAATGTGGTGGCCCTGCACGTCGTGAAACAGACACGATGGACACATTTATCGATTCCTCTTGGTACTTCTTGCGTTATACAGACGCTAAAAACGACCAAGCTCCATTCGATAAAAAAATTGCTAATTACTGGATGAATGTTGACCAATATATCGGCGGTATTGAACATGCTATCTTGCATTTATTGTACTCTCGATTCTTTGTGAAAGTTATTCACGATTTAGGCCTTATCGATGCAAATGAACCATTCCGTGGCTTGTTGACACAAGGTATGGTTCTTAAAGAAGGCAGTAAAATGTCTAAATCTAAAGGTAATGTAGTTTCTCCTGAAGAAATTATCAATACTTATGGTGCAGATACTGCTCGCTTGTTTATTCTATTCGCAGCGCCTGTAGATCGTGACCTTGATTGGTCTGACCAAGGTGTTGAAGGTTCCTATCGTTTCTTAGGCCGTGTATGGCGTATTGTTGATGCGTACAACGAAGAGGCTAAGAAAAATGTAACTGGTGATCTTACAAAAGACGAATTCGGATTGCGTCGTGAATTACACCGTGTTATCAAAAAGGTTACGGAAGACTTAGATAATAATTTCAACTTTAATACAGCGATTTCTGCCATCATGGAACTTGTAAATGCTATGTATGCTCATAAGGATAAAGCAGAAACAATCAATAGTGCATTAGCTAATGAATTGACACATTCCTTATTGCTTCTTTTAGCGCCATTTGTGCCTCATATTACAGAAGAATTGTGGCATGAATTGGGTGAAACTACATCCATTCACACAGAAAAATGGCCTGTATATGAAGAATCTGCTCTCGTTGTAGACGAAGTAGAAGTAGTCTTGCAAGTAAATGGTAAAGTTCGTGATAAACTTACTGTTTCCGTAAATATTACAAAAGAAGAATTAGAAACATTGGCCAAAGAATCTAGCCGTGTTCAAGAATTTATAGAAGGTAAGAATATCGTAAAAGTTATTTACGTACCTGGTAAACTTGTAAATATCGTTGTTAAATAAGGATATTCTATTTGTTTAATATTGTAAGCCCCCAACTACATAGGTAGAAGGGGGCTTATTTTAAGTGAGGTAATTATGGCAAAACGTAGCGATTATATTTCCTGGGATGAATACTTCATGGGTGTTGCCATTTTGGCAGCACAACGTTCTAAGGATCCAAATACACAAGTTGGTGCATGTATTGTTAGTAATGATAATAAAATCTTGTCCATTGGTTATAATGGTATGCCTTTGAATTGCAGTGATGATGATTTCACATGGGAACGTGATACAGCTGATGATAACAAATATTTCTATACTGTACATAGCGAACTCAATGCAATCTTAAATTATCGTGGCGGTTCTCTAGAGGGCTCTAAAATATATGTAACGCTTTTCCCATGTAATGAATGTGCGAAAGCCATCATTCAAAGTGGTATTAAAGCCGTTATCTATCGCGATGATCTCTATAAGGATACAAAAGAAGTAAAAGCATCCAAACGGATGTTGAAAACCGCAGGTGTAGACATTATTGAATACAAATCTACAGGCCGCACATTGAATATTACATTGTGATATAATAATTTTTTACCACTTATAAGAACCCCTATATACAAGCGTATATAGGGGTTCTTTTATATGTAGTTTTCTATTATAAATTGATATCAACCAGATCCGTTAGATTGAACGTACAGTTTTTACTATCATCCAATGTAGGATTACACTGTAGTCATGTTTATACTTGTAAATGGCCATCAATCATAATGTCTACTTCTTGACCGTCACGAGTGTAGCCTTTAATATTCATATGTTCATGACCAATCATAAAGTCTACATGTGTTAAGGAGTAGTTAAGGCCACGTTCTTTTAATTCTTCTTCAGATAAACCATCACTATCTTTGAGGCATGTAGGATAAGATGCACCAATCGCTAAATGGCAGGATGCATTTTCATCAAACAATGTTTCGTAGAAAATTTGGTTAGATTGGCTAATTGGGCTGAAGTGGTCCACCAAAGCAACTTCGCCGAGGTAGAGGGAACCTTCATCGGTTTCTATTAACTCTTTTAATACTTCATAACCTTCTTTTGCAGTATAATCAACGATTTTACCTTCTTTGAAAGTAAAGGAGAAATCAGAAATAGTATTACCCTGGTAAATTAAAGGTTTTGTGCTGTATACAATACCATTAACACCATTATATTGGGGTGCGGAGAAAACTTCCTCTGTAGGAATATTGGCATTAAAAATAGTGCCATCTTTTGAAGATTCTTCACCACCTAGCCATATATGACCTTCTGGTAATTCTAATAAGAGGTCAGTACCATTTTCACAAGTATACCGCAATGCCTTTAAGTCAAATTTATTCAATGCTTCACAGCGGTGACGCAATTTTGCCATGTGATGACGATATGTGTCTTTCGGTTCTACACCTTCAATACGGCAAAGTTTTAATAGGGTAGTCCATAGTTGTTCAATTTTCTCTTCATCTGTACCTTCATAGCCAAGTAAATCTGCCCATAGAACAGTTGGTACAGAAGCAACGCACCATGTAACAGAGGAGTTCATAATCGCTGTATGGTAGAAGGATAAAGCTTTATTTAAGTTACGCGATTGTAGTGAAATACGATTTGTTGGAATACCTTCTAACGCTTTTGGGTTCGCACTAATCAAAGATAAGAAAGCGGCTTTATCATCGATGTATTGCTTGTAGAATTCAGGAATCCAGTTAGCCGGTCTTTCTAATACAGATTCCTTAGCATGTAATAAACGTTGACGAGCGATTGGAGAACATCTCCAGTTGAGGACAACCTCTTTGGCACCTAATTCATATGCTTCTTCTGTGACGATAACTGCAAAGTCTTTGTTTTCCACATCTACAGAAATAACAAGAGTTTGATCTTCTTGTAAATTTACGCCATATTTTAACAAGGTATGTGCATATTTTTTTAATGTTTCTTGATTCATTGTATCTCCTTATATTCGACATCAATTATGAAACTCCTGCTGGTGTGACCAATAGAGTCAACGGTAGGAGTTTACTTTTTCATAGGGAATTCTTTCAGTAGGAGGTGCACTATGAAAGTAAAATTGAATCCATATATAACAATTATATTAATCCTATGTGTTTTAGTAGGAATTTATTTCCTATGGCCTATTATAACAGATGAAAGCGATTCTGTCTTAGTTGAAGGAGCAATAGATGGAAATTCTTCTATATCAACTGTTGAACAAACATCCAACAAACCTATAGCTTATATTACGGGCGCCGTAGTTTCACCTGGTTTATATGAGTTTGAAAGTAGTGCTACTGTAGGTGATGTAGTTCAGTTAGCAGGTGGGCTATTACCTTATGCTGATGTAGAATCAGTCAATATGGCAAAGTCGGTTAATGCGGGAGATCATATCCACATAGTATTTAACTTCCACGGTAATCCAGAGGTTTTATTGCGCGGTAACAAAATTAATATCAATACAGCTTCTGCAAAAGAGCTTGATGCATTACCAGGCATAGGACCCGCTATGGCAAAAAGAATTGAAGAGTATCGTTCACAAAAAGGACCCTTTACATCCGTTGAAGGTATCAAGGGGGTGAAGGGCATCGGTGATGGCGTATTTAAGAAGATTAAAGATAAAATTACAATCTAAATTTAGGAATACAGAACGAGCGTTTGAGGAATCAATCTTCAATACTCAAGTATTAGTTAATACAAAGCCATTTATAACTTATAGCCAATGGGCACATACTATATTGGGATCTATAATAATTGGCACTATATTAGGATATGGTAAATATTATCCCGTACTTAGTCAAATGCATTATATTTTTGCGATTGCCTTAGCTATTATTGGTGTAACTGTTATTAAAATAATGCAATCATATTGTAGGTGGCGTTTATATGCCAATTTATTAATATTAGTTTTTGCTGCAATGGGATTATCCTATTATCAAACAGACTTACGAATTATTAACTATAACAGCTATACATCTTTCTATTTACAGCAAGAAGGAGAATATTTTGGCACTGTCGTATCATATCCTGAATTAGTAACTATCGATAAACAGGAATATTACAAATATAATGTAGAGTTACATGGATTACATCCCTATAAAGATACTGCTAAAAACGACTATATTAAGGCGCAGGGTCGATTACAGATTTACTCAAAGGTATCTACTACAAAGTATTTAATACGGCTAGGGGATCAAGCAATAATTGAAGGTACACCAAAAAGTTTATTTCTCATCGAAGAGGAAGGACGCATTAATCTTAGAGGTAGATATATGAGCTCTAATACAAGAGGTCGAATCTATGATGGTGTATATCGATCTGCTACTAATAAAGATTTACAAGCATTCCACTTTAAAGAAACATTTTCTGAAAAACTATATGGAAAAAGTTTATATTTATGTGGTCAAATACGAGAATCTATTGAAAAAAATATTGCTAGTAATCTAGATGGTCCACAAAAGGTATTAGCACAAGCCTTATGCTTGGGTGGTCATTATAGTGAGCTAGGGGAAGAGCGAATGAAAGATTTTGCTTATACGGGTCTCATCCACATTTTATCTATCTCTGGCTCACATATTGCACTGCTATTAGCCTTAATTTACGGTTTAGGAAGACTCGTTAAATTACGGAAGCGCACATGCTTAATTTTAGGTATATTAGTAGCTTGTATATATTGCTGTATCGTTGGTGGAGATGCACCTGTTATACGTGCAACGATGATGAGTATACTCATGTGCATGGCTTATGTAAAAGGACGATTATATCAAGCTAAACAGGCTTTATGTATATGCGCTATTCTATGTCTTGTATATGATCCTTTTTCTTTGTTTGATGTAAGCTTTCAACTATCCTTTGGTGCAACCTATGGTTTACTTATATGGGGGAAGGTATTATACGACCGTATTCAATGGCTACCAAAATGGATTAAAACACCCCTTGTGTTATGTGTGTCAGCACAGTTGCTCATCTTGCCGCTACAGCTGTATTACTTTCACTATATTAGTATTGCTAGTTTGTTAGCAGCTTGCATAGTAGCACCTATATTAGATATATCCATCATTTTAATCTTTATAAGCACTGTTATTAGCTATGTAATGTCTATATCGTTTCTATGGTCTTTGATAGATGCACTATTACGCATATCGTTATATTTAAATCATGTCTTAGGGCGTAGTGGTAGTTTACTTTGGCTTGGTATGATGCATCTTTATTGTGTTTATGTATATTATACTTTACTAGGTCTGTTTACGTACTTTTTGACACATAAGAAAAAGTATACTGTATATGTAGTGATGTCCTTATTATGTATGGTTGCAAACTTTGGTGCTTCATACTATGTGACTCAGCATAACAAGGATACAGTAATCCATTATATTCCTATGAAGCAGTGTAATGTGCTGCTGTGCATAGCACCAAACCATGAACAGGCATATTTGTTAATCGATGCACCAGATTATATTAAAACGATACCTAATGAAAGACTAATTAATCAAACTATTAGGGCATATGGCATGAATCCTAAAATGGTAAAAGTCAAGTACTTTCACAGTAACGGTTCGGCAAGGGGAATATATAAAAATGGTATGAACCAAATAGTCGTATATAATGGACAAAGTAGAGAAAAAAATCTAAAATTAAATGATAAGGCTAATGTTTTATTTATAACGAGTCGATTTAGTGTAATGAATGAAATTGATTGTATTTCACCGCGTAGTACTGTTTTGTTCAGTAGTCCTCATGGTGCTTTACGCGATGTGGATCCATCATCAGAACATATGTATATAATGGGATACAGCTTTATTAAAGATATCTATCTGTGAAAGGAGGGAATATGGCACATATTCAACTCATCTATGGTGACGAACCACAATTAATTGAAGAAGAAAAACGTAAATTTTTAAGTGCCTATCCAGACCTTCCAGTGACTGTATTAGATGATGAGGCGGGCCCACAAAAAATAAGCGAAAAACTATGTGAAGATTCACTTTTTGGCGATCAAAAGGTATTCTGTTTAGTTAATTTGCCCATCATTCGTAAAAGTGGCAAAAATAGTGATGCTTGGGTTCCATTGTATGAACTCCTCATGGAATATAATGGAGATAATCCTATCGTTTTGATCTATCATGATATGATTGATAAACGGATCAAGCAGAATAAAGAGATTTTAGAAAAAATACCAAATCATCAATGTAAGCGTCTTGAAGGGGCAGACCTCGTGATGTGGATACGTCAGTACTGTACGTCTAACGGCTTTAAAATGACGCCTGATGCACAGGAATATGTGGCTCATCTCATTGATTTGTGGCAAGAGGTACCTGTTTCTTTTATGAGAACTGAGTTTGACCGTTATTTTTTACAAATTACTGGGGAAAAGGTTATTACCAAAGAATTTCTCGAAGAAAACGGTAGTGACTATGGAGCCAAAAACATTTTTACTTTTAAAGAGGCTCTATTAAAAAGAGATATCGATACATTACTTGAACTATTTCCATTTATGTTCGGCTATAAAGAATTAGACCGTGCTATGAGCTATATTGAGGGGCAATTACGTTTACAGTTGCTAGTTAGCGAATGTCGCCAAGTGGGTATGTCTGTTCAAGCCATACAAAACTTATGTAAGGATCATGATTCGTCATTTAAACCATATCCGATTAAGCTAGCTTACGAGGCGAGTCCGAGAATTTCAATTAAGGCTCTACGAGCTTTATTAAAAGGGCTTTATGAGATTATATTAGATAGCCGTAGCAGCAAGGGCGATATTTGGCGATTTAGAGATTTATGTATTACCTACTGTGGGTATAAGGGATAAAAATGAAAGTACGTTATCGTGTTGTACCAAAACAGAATAAGAAATCATCCTTCTATGTGAACTGTCATAGCCAACATGTGACGATTCAAGCAGCAGACTCTGCATTTTCCACATTGCTTAGTCTACGTGAAAGGTTGTCTGCATGGTATAAGGAAAAAAATATCTCTTTTGATGATATTCCAACAAATACAGATACAGCTTGTTGCTTTGCTTGGAAGATAGATACTGAAACGGGTGAAGGATTAGATACCTATTATTATGGCGGTGGCTGTGGTGCTGGTGAATGGATTGAAGCGGCTGAAGCACAACGTGAAGCTGAAGAGGCTAAAAATCAAGAACCTAGAGGCAAGTCTTTTGCGGGTTATGACCAACAAGATGAATATGATGATGTAGACGAAGATGATTTTGCCCCATTTGTAGAAGCTATTGAATTAGGCTATTTCAACAATAGTCCAGTTGTTGTGTCTCGTTCTAATCATACGGCTGCCGAATCTAGCAGTAGTGATACTATCGCATCTGTGAGCAGTACACCTAAAGTAAGCAAAGGCTTTGGCCCTAAAAAAAATACAAAATCTACGGCTAAAGGAAGTGAAGGGGATGGTAAATATCCTCGTCGTGCACCAAAGGATGCACCTACTGATGAAGGCATGATTTTAGGACCTAAAATTGAAGGGGTCACCTCTAAAATCATGGGCACCTTGGATACACCTAGTGTAATTTTTGAAGGTGTCTTTGTAGGTTTAGATAAACGTGATACTAAGACTGGTAAAAGTATCGTTAACGGTAGCATTGTAGATGATACAAATAGCATTAAATTTATCAAGTTTACGAACAGCCCTGAAGAAGGGGATGAATTACTAAAACAATTAAAAGGCTTACAACGGGTTCGGGTACAAGGTAGTGTCAGCTTCGATGATCGTTTTGACAAGGATTATATCCTTTCTGTTCGCAGTATTGAAGCAATAGAAACTACTAGTGTGGAACGAACTGAAAATCGTCCGGACTCTCGTGTGGAACTTCACTTACATACTAAGATGAGTGATAAAGATGCCCTCGTATCTGTAAAGGATTTATTTAAAACAATTAAAAAATGGGGCCATCCTGCAGTGGCTATTACGGACCATGGCGTAGTACAAGCTTTCCCAGAAGCGCAAGCTCTTGGTAAGGAGTTAGGTGTTAAGGTTATCTACGGTGTAGAAGGTTACCTCATCGAAGATGAAATGGTAACAAAAGATGAAGAGCCTGTACTAGATAAGAAAAAGAAAAAAGAAAAAGATAAACGTTACCATATTATTTTGTTAGCTAAAAATATGGTAGGTTTACGTAATTTATATAAAATGATTTCCATTTCTCACCTTGAACATTACAAGGTTCGTCCGCGTTTGCCTCGTTCCGTTATTGAAGAACATCGTGAAGGTATTATCATCGGTTCTGCCTGTGAAGCAGGGGAGCTTATGCAATCCATCGTTCGTGGAGCTACAAAAGAAGAGCTTTTGGAAGTAGCATCCTTCTACGATTATCTTGAAATTCAGCCACATACTAACAATACGTTTTTGGTTCGTAAAGGTCTCATGCCAGATGAGCAAGCCCTCATCGATATGAATAAGACCGTTATCGAATTAGGAGAAGCCTTAAATAAACCTGTATGTGCTACTTGTGATGTTCACTACCTGACACCAGAAGAAAAAATTTATCGTGAAATCATGTTAACTGCATGTGGTTATCCAGATGCAGATGAACAACCAGATTTACATTTACGTACTACAGATGAAATGCTTGCGTCCTTCCCTTATTTAAGCGAAGAAAAAGCATACGAAGTAGTCGTTACTAATACACGTGCTATTAATGATAGCATTGAAGATATTAAGCCCGTTCCTGATGGTACATATTCACCTAAGATTGAAGGTGCTGACGAAGCTTTCACAGAAATGTGCTATAAAAATGCGAAGGCTATTTACGGTGATCCATTGCCTCGTGTCGTACAAGAACGTCTCGATTATGAATTGGATTGTATTATTTCCAATGGTTACGGCGTATTGTATTACATCGCTCATAAGCTGGTAAAAAAATCTCTTGATGATGGGTACCTTGTAGGTTCCCGTGGTTCCGTAGGGTCATCCTTTGCCGCTACCATGTCTGAGATTACAGAGGTAAACCCATTACCGCCTCATTATGTATGCCCTAACTGTAAATATTCAGAATTCTTTGAAAAGGGGGAATATGCAGGGGGCTTTGACTTGCCTCGTAAGGACTGTCCTGAATGCGGTCATGCTTTACAAACAAATGGTCATGATATTCCATTTGCTATTTTCCTTGGTTTCGAAGGTGATAAGGTTCCAGATATTGACCTTAACTTCTCTGGTGATTACCAAGCAAAAGCTCACAAATATACAGAAGAACTATTTGGCCGTGATAATGTGTTTAAAGCAGGTACAATTGGTACTATAGCTGATAAAACTGCTTTTGGTTATGTTAAAAAGTACGCCGAAATTAGAGATATTCAAGCTCGTAATGGTTTCTTTGAACATTTAGCAAAGGGCTTTACAAATGTGAAGAATACTACAGGCCAACATCCTGGTGGTATTATGGTATGTCCTCGAGATATGGATGTGCATCACTTTACGCCAATTCAACATCCAGCTAATAAAAAGGAAAGTGGCGTATTAACGACACACTTTGATTATCATTCCATTGAAGGTCGTATGACTAAGCTAGATATTCTGGGCCATGATGATCCGACCATTATTCGTATGCTAGAGGATTTGACAGGTATCGACGCCAAGACAATACCATTTGATGATCCAAAGACATTGAGCTTGTTCTCCTCTACAGAAGGGATTGGCTTAACACCTGAACAATTACAAGGTGACCAAGTAGCTAGTTTGGCTGTTCCAGAATGTGGCACGAAATTCGTACGGGGCATGCTTGAAGACTCTCGTCCGCAAACATTCTCTGATTTAGTTCGTATTTCTGGCTTTTCACATGGAACAAACGTATGGCTCGACAATGCGCAAGATCTCATTAAAAATGGTACTTGTAAGTTGAATGAAGCCATTTCAACTCGTGACGACGTAATGAACTTCTTGATTCATCGGGGCATGGATAGAAAGCATAGCTTCTTTGTAATGGAAAACGTGCGTAAAGGTAAGGGTATTGAAAAACGAAATAAACAAGGGCAAGCTACGACGGAATTTGAAGCAGAAATGCGTGAAAATAATATTCCTGAATGGTTTATTGAATCTTGTAAAAAGATTTCCTATCTATTCCCAAGGGCCCATGCGGTAGCTTACGTAATGATGGCTTTCCGTATTGCTTGGTTTAAGGTATATCATCCATTGGCATTTTATGCAGCTTACTTCTCCATTCGTGCGAAAGCCTTCGATTTACGGATCATGACAGGGGACCTCAAAACACAATTGACCGAGTTTAACCGTATCAAGGCTCTTGATCGTGCTGCCAGTCCTAAAGATAAGGACCTTATGAGTGCTTTGGAAGTATCTATGGAAATGTATCAACGGGGCTATCGTTTTATCAATGTAGACATTCAACACTCCGAAGCTAGACGCTTTAGCATTAAGGATGGTGCTCTATTACCTCCATTCTTAGCTATTGATTCCCTTGGTGAAACAGTAGCTGATGCTATCGTCGAGGAAAGAAATGAACGTCCATTTACATCTCTAAAAGACTTACAACGCCGTTGTAAAGTATCAAATACCATCATTGATCTTATGAAAGAACTCAAATGCTGTGGTGAACTTCCTGAAGACGAACAAATGTCACTATTTGGAGCATAATAAAATACAAGATAAAACTTAAATACAAAGTAAGCACTATATACCAAATGTTGATATAGTGCTTATTTTTATGTAGTTTGCTACAATATAATTAATATATATCATTGGTGCAAGGGAGTGTTGGGAAATGATAGGTAGTTTATTAAAATTATTAGGAATCTATTCATCAAATAGTAGTGTTTCTAAAGTGCCTAAACTAAATACAAAAGTAGAAGAAAATAGTAATGCTTTTAACATAACTGATCGACTTTCGAATCAAGCTGATGATATTAAACTTTGGGATATTAAGCCAGAAGATACTCCTGAATTAGAAGAATCAGATATTCCAGGTGTATACTTTAACGAATTCCGGGAATATGTAGATGAAGAGAGGAATGTATTATCTCCATCAGAGGTTGATGCGATACGGTATAAAGACGATTACGAGGACGATTATTATAGATAAAAAGGTGTCATCATTTGATGACACCTCTTTTTGAAAGTTTTGCAGTTTATTTATTTTGGCAGATTTTGTAAATTTCGCAATATTAGTATAGGGATTTATATTTCATCCAGTTTGTTTTGGCCATTTCTTTAAGCTCTGTACCACGGCCATCAAGGATTGCATTGATCAAGTATTTGCTGAAGCCCTTAGCTTGTTGATATGCAATTTTAGGAGGCATAGCAAGTTCTTGTTTATCTACGCGAACGTTAACGATGACTGGGCCATTATGGTTAAGGGCTTCCATGATTTTTTCATCAACTTCGCTAGAGTTATGAATGCTCACACCTTTGATACCAGCAGCTTCAGCAAGTTTACCGAAATCTGGATTTACAAAGTCTGTAGCGTAGTCTAGATAGCCGGAAGCTTTCATTTCCATAGCGATAAAGCTAAGTTCTTCGTTATTGAATACAAAGATTTTAACTGGTAAGTTAAGTTGTTTTAATGTTAACATTTCGCCCATCATCATTGTAAAGCCACCATCACCAGAGAGGGAGATGACTTGACGGTTAGGACATGCATTTTGAGCGCCAATAGCATGCATCATAGCATTCGCCATAGACCCATGGTTATAGGAACCTAAGATGCGACGTTTACCATTTGTTTTTAAGTGACGAGCAGTCCAAATAACTGGAGTACCTACGTCAAAGGTAAAAATTGCGTCTTCTGCTGCTAGTTTATTGAGGCGATTTACGAAGTATTGAGGGTGAATTGCTACACCATCTGGTTCAGCTACGGCATAACTATCTAAGTCAGCTCTAAATTTTGTATATGCTTTACGTACAGTATCAATAAATTCAGTATCACCACGTTGGCCTACAAGAGGTAATAATTCTTTTAACGTATCTTTTACAGTACCAATGATACCTTGTGTAAGAGGTACGCGACGACCTAAAGCGCTAGGATCTCTATCTACTTGTATTACTTTCGCATTTTCTGGATAGAATGGACGGTAAGGGAAGTCTGTACCAAGCATTACCAAAGTATCACATTGTTCAATAGCACGGTAGCCAGATGTATAGCCTAATAGGCCAGTCATACCTACATCATATGGATTTTCCCATTCAACCCATTCTTTACCTCTGAAAGCGTGTACAACTGGTGCTTGCAAGCGTTTTGCTAATTCTACCACTTCATCATGAGCACCTTCACAACCGGCACCACAGAATAGGGTAATACGTTTGCCTGTTTCTAAATGAGCCGCCATTTCTTCAATATCTTCTCGTTGTGGAACAATATGAGGTAAACGAGGTGGGTTCCACACAGGTAATTCATCAATTTCCATTTCCATAACTGCAACGTCCCCAGGAAGAACGATAACAGCAACATCTTGGTTACCAACAGCAGCGTTCATAGCACGGAATAGAAATTCCGGCATTTGCTTAGGATTGGATACAAGTTCGCAGAAACAAGAACATTCTTTGAATAGATTTTCTGGATGTGTTTCTTGGAAATAGTTCAAACCTACTTCAGATTGAGGAATGTGAGAAGCAATGGCCAATACTGGAACACGATTGCGATGACAGTCGAAGAGACCATTAATTAAGTGTAAGTTGCCAGGACCAGAGCTACCAGCACATACAGTTAGTTTATGAGTTAGGGATGCTTCTGCACCGGCAGCAAAGGCTGCTGTTTCTTCATGTCGTACATGTTCAAAAGCAATTTTACCATTGCGGCGTAAACTATCATTTACAGAGTTTAGACTATCTCCAGTGATACCGTAAATGCGTTCGATGCCCGCATTGGCTAAGACTTCTATAAGTACATCAGAAATTCGTTTTTTTGCCATATTATCACCTATATTTAATAATTACTATCATTAAAATATGGTTATTCAAACCATATATACTATATTAGACTTGTTTAACTTGTAATTATGTGATAAAAGTTACTATTTACTGTATACATAGTTTATATATGTTTATATTAAAAGTAAATATATATTATTATTTATATTATTCTAGTATTTGTGTTCTAAAAATTATATTTTAATCAAATTATTTAATATTCTTTCTCAATACAAAACTATTATTCTTGCATAACATTAATAAAAGTGTTACTATTAATTCATAAACAAAATAGATAAGTCTTTGGGGATAGGTGAAATTCCTTACCGGCGGTAAAGTCCGCGAACCTTTTTGGTATGAATCGGTGCAATTCCGATACCGACAGTAGAGTCTGGATGAGAAAAGACGAGGCACATTTGTTGTGCGCATTTATGATGACCCAAGGACTATGTAATAGTCCTTTTTTTATTGAGGTGATATGGTGGATGACGTAGTATATATGAAGCGCGCCATTGAACTGGCAAAATTAGCCACAGGTCACACCTCACCAAATCCTTTGGTTGGTGCTGTTGTGGTAAAAGATAATACAATAATCGGTGAAGGTTATCACCATAAAGCTGGTACAGCTCATGCTGAGGTGCATGCACTAAATCAAGCAGGTGATAATGCCAAAGGTGCTACTTTATACGTAACATTAGAGCCATGTTCTCATTATGGAAAAACACCACCTTGTGCGCTTCGTATCATTGAGGCTGGCATAGCTAAAGTAATAGTAGGTAGTACAGATCCAAATCCACTAGTTTCTGGAAAGGGAATGGAGTTACTTCGTGAAGCAGGTATTAAGGTTGTTTGCCCCGTATGTAGTGATGAATGTGCTGAACTAAATGAGCATTTCTTTACCTATATACAGACAGGTAAGCCTTTTGTCACTATAAAAAGTGCTATGTCATTAGATGGGAAAATTGCTACATCTACTGGACAATCTCAATGGATTACAAATGAGTCCTCTCGTCGCGATGGACATGTGTTGCGTGCCACGCATGATGCCATGCTCGTTGGAATTGGTACAATTTTGGCAGATAATCCACAGTTAAATTGTCGTTTAACGGATAGTGAATTATCAGATGCGTTATTAGATAAAAGCATACTTGATGAACCGATTACGATTCATCAACCAGATGTAATTATCTTGGATAGTCTTGGTAGAACACCTACTACTAGTCGCGTCTTTGAAATAAATAATCGCAAGATTCATATATTCGTATCTAAAGGTTGTCCTAAGGATCGGATACAAGTATTAGAACAAGTTGGTGCTCAAGTAACCGTAGTAGAATCTATTTCTACTCGTAAAAGCAAGAGCACAGACATTGTGATTGATATTAAGAAATTATCTATCGATGATATTCTTACAAAACTAGGTGAACTAGGTTACACATCTATTCTTGTTGAAGGTGGATCTGCAATTATCAGTTCCTTTGTGGAAACGAAGAACTTTGATAAGGTCGTAACATATATTGGAAATACCATTATTGGTGGTAACGATGCAACACCAGCTGTAGGAGGTCGAGGTTTTGAAAGTTTAAAGGCTTCGCCACAACTAACTTTCACCAAGATTAAAGTATTAGATAATAACATTCGCATTGAAGCGTATCGTCAAGGAAGGAGGGGCGCTTATGTTCACGGGAATCGTTGAAGAAATTGGCCGCGTCGAGAACATTAAAAAGGGCCCTAAATCCTTAACCATAACAATTCGAGGAGAAAAAATTTTTAGCGATTTAAAAGTTGGTGATTCCGTAGCTGTTAATGGGGTGTGCTTGACGGCCACAACGATTGGCAATAGTATATTTACAGCGGATGTGATGCCAGAATCCATTAAGATGACTACGTTTACTAATTTGAAAGTCCATCAACCAGTCAACTTAGAGCGAGCTATGCTTGCTAATGGTAGATTTGGTGGTCACATTGTGGCAGGCCATGTAGATGGTACAGGTCGTATTATTAATCGTGAACAAACCGATAATGCCATTATCTTTACTATCGAAACTCCAAAATCCGTTATGGATTATGTTATCTATAAGGGCTCCATTACCATCGATGGAATTAGCCTCACAATTATGCGACGAACAGAAAGTAGTTTTTCCGTCTCTATCATTCCTCACACTTTGAGTGAAACTATTTTAGGTTTTACTCATATTGGAACAGAGGTCAATTTAGAAACGGATATTGCTGGACGATATATTCGTCATTTTATGAATCTTGGTAGTGAACCTACCGAAGAAAAGCCTAAAAAATCTATGCAATCCCTCTTAGTAGAGAATGGATTTATATAAGTAAGGAGCGTTCCTATGAGCGAACAATTACATTCTATTAATGAAGTCTTACAAGACCTTAAAACTGGTAAACCTGTTATTATCGTTGATGATGAAAGCCGTGAAAACGAAGGTGATCTTATCATTGCTGCAGAGTTTGCGACGCAAGAAAACATTAACTTCATGGTTAAATACGCTCGCGGTATCGTATGTACGCCTATGCGCCGCGAAGCGTTAGAAAAGTTTGGCATTCCTGCAATGGTTACTAAAAATACTGATAACCATGAAACTGCTTTCACTGTTACTGTTGACCATGTAGATACTACAACCGGTGTATCTCCAGCAGAGCGTGCCTATACAATCCAAAAATTATTAGATCCATCTGCAAAACCTCAAGATTTTCGCCGTCCAGGTCATGTGTTCCCACTTGTCTATAAAGAGGGAGGCGTATTGGTACGACAAGGTCATACAGAAGCATCTATTGATCTTTGTCGTTTAGCCGGGTTACAAGAGGCTGCCGTTATTTGTGAAATCACAAAAGATGATGGCGATATGGCACGTTTACCGGATCTTATGGAATTTGCTAAAGAACATGACTTGAAAATTGCTTCTGTAGCAGAACTTATAGAATATCGTAAACAACATGAAGATATGGTTGAGCTTGGTGCTTGTTCTAAGTTGCCTACTAAATTTGGTGATTTTAATATCTTTGTATTTAAAAATGAATTAGATCATAAAGAGCATTTAGCTATCGTAAAGGGCAATGTTCAAGATTGTAGCGATGTGCTTGTACGTATTCATTCTGAATGTTTAACAGGCGATGTATTTGGTTCTAAGCGCTGTGATTGTGGCGAACAATTAGACAATGCGTTGCGCGCTATTGAAAAAGAAGGCAAAGGCGTTGTTGTATATATGCGACAAGAGGGCCGTGGCATTGGTTTGACCAATAAAATTAAAGCCTATGCATTACAAGAACAGGGCCTTGATACAGTAGAAGCAAATGAACAATTAGGCTTCCCTGCAGATATGCGTGAATACTCCTTAGCGGCTCAAATTATCCGTTTCTTGGGTATTAAAAGCATCCGCTTATTAACTAACAATCCCGAAAAGCGTCATGGCTTAGAACATTGGGGAATCAATGTAACTAGCCGTGTACCACTCATCATTGCTGCAAATAAATTTAATGCAGGCTATTTAAAAACAAAAGAAGAGAAAATGGGTCATATGTTAGAAGACTAATTAACTTTCACCATATAACTCGGTCGTTACATATATATTTCCTTAGATGGAATAAAGGAGGTCAATATAATGATGGTTCAAGAAGGTAACTTATTAGGTACTGGTAAGAAATTTGCTATTATCGGTTCTCGTTTCAACGAGTTCATTACATCTAAATTAATCGGAGGCGCTGAAGATTGTTTACTTCGTCACGATGTTAAACAAGAGGATATTACAGTAATTTGGGTTCCAGGTGCTTATGAGATTCCTTTGATTGCTAAGAAAGCAGCTTTATCTGGTCGTTATGATGCAGTTATTTGTGTAGGTGCTGTTATTCGTGGGGCCACTACTCATTATGATTATGTATGCAACGAAGTAGCCAAAGGTATCGCACATGTATCTTTGGAAACTGGTATTCCTGTTATGTTTGGTGTAGTAACTACTGAAAACATTGAGCAAGCTATCGAACGCGCAGGTACAAAAGCGGGTAATAAAGGTTATGATTGTGCGATGGGTGCAATCGAAATGGTTAACCTTATCGATCAAATCTAAGAATTGTATATATAACACTCAGTATCTTATGGTACTGGGTGTTTTTATATCATCGAAAATATGTTCTTTTAAATTTAAATAAGACCAGACGAACATATATTCTCTATTATTGAAAGTTAAATATTTGACATGATATACTATATAAGCAATATAAAAGTAATACCTTAATAAAATCAGTAGAAATAAGGAATGATAGAATGGATTATATAAAACGTTTTACAACCCGAGAAGGGGTTCGTATGTCTTTAGCTGTAACAACCGATACAGTTGAAACAGCTCGTGTACGTCATGATTTATGGCCTGTAGCAACAGCTGCTTTAGGTCGTGCTATGACGGGGGCTATCTTATTAGCTGGTGATTTCAAAAACCATGAAAACGTAAGTTTACGCATTAAGGGTGATGGTCCACTAGGTGTGGTGCACGTAGATGCATTTTCAGATAATACGGTTCGTGGGTATGTAGATGAACCTCATGTAGATGTACCATTAAAACATGCTGGTAAACTCGACGTTGGTGCCGCAGTAGGTCATAATGGGGAAGTACAAGTTACGCGATTTACACAATTGGCGCAAGACTATACTTCTACAAGCCCGATTCAAAGCGGTGAAGTAGCAGAGGATTTGGCTTACTATTTGTATGCTTCTGAGCAAGTACCTTCTACAATCAGCCTTGGCGTATTGGTAGATCCTGATTACCATACAGTTGTAGCTGGAGGTTTTATCGTACAAGCCTTGCCAGATGCGACAGATGCTGCATTAGCACAAGTAGAAAAAAACATTAATGAACTAGGTCCTGTAACAGAATATTTGAAAGCTCATCCAGATGGTAAAGGCCTTATGGAACGCGTATTAGACGGCTTAACTGTTAATGAGGTATATAATGAGCCTGTTAATTTCCAATGTCGTTGCGGTCGCGATCGTTTTGCTAGTGTTCTTATGACATTACGTGAAGATGATAAAAAAGCAATCCTTGAAGACGAGACGACAGAACTAGTATGTCATTACTGTAATGAAAAATATCATTTCAGTCGTGAAGAGCTACAAGATATGTTTGAGCCAAAAGGTCCAGTTCAATAATTATTATTAAAAATAAAATAACCCTTATAAAAATTACAGGCTATATGGTTTTTCCTATAGCCTGTTTTTGTATTCTATGAGAAAATAAAAGATAAGAGTTATTAATAATAGGAGGTCACAATGAGTGCAATCGGTGTAATTGGTGGTACTGGCGTTTATGATCCAACCATCTTTGAAAATATTCATGAAGAATCCTTAATAACACCATATGGTGAAATAGATTATGTACAAGGTACATACCACGGAAAAACAGTAATCTTTGTTGCTCGTCACGGCAAAGATCACACAATTCCTCCACATAAAATTAATTATCGTGCAAATATTTGGGGGCTAAAAAAATTAGGCGTTACATTTATTATCTCTACAACTGCGGTAGGTTCCTTGAATGAAAACTTCAAACCTGGTCATTTTGTTTTGACTGACCAATTCTTAGATTTCACTAAGAACCGCATCACTACATTCTATGAAGGTGGTGACCGTCCAGTAGCACATCTTGACGTAACAAATCCTTACTGCTCTGAATTACGTAATATTCTTCAAAAGGTTGGCACAGAACAAGGTCTTACCATCCACAATGGTGGTACCTATGTATGTACTGAAGGTCCTCGTTTTGAAACTCCTGCGGAAATTAAAATGTTCCATATGCTTGGTGGCGATACCGTAGGTATGACTAATGTACCTGAAGTTAATTTAGCAAATGAAGCTGAAATGGCGTATTCTACAATTTCTATGATTACAAACTATGCAGCAGGTATCTCCGAAGCTGCTTTAACACATGGTGAAGTAGTAGAAATGATGGCTGACATGGCGGCTCAACTTAAATCTCTTATCTTAGGTGCTATTGATGTAATCGATGTAGATACTCGTTATGACGCTCACAATCGCATGCATGAATATGGTGGTTTTAAACTATAATCAACTCATAATGATACACAATAGTTCATCGAAGGAGAAGTTATGATTAATATTGAATGGCGTAAAGATACGCTGGTACTATTAGATCAAACTAAATTGCCTACTGAAATTACATACGTTCACTGTACAGATTGGCGCCAAGTGGCCGAAGCTATTAAAATGCTTCGCGTTCGTGGTGCACCTGCTATTGGCGTAGCTGCTAGTTATGGTCTCATTTTAGCTGCTATGGAAACAGGACGTTTAGAGGCGCCATTTAGTGAACAACTTACAAGCTTATATGAGTTTAGTGAGACCTTAAAAGAAACTCGCCCTACAGCAATCAATTTAGCTTGGGCTGTAGATCGTGTCATTTCTCTTGTGAAAACTAATGTTGACAGTATGTCCTCAATGAGTGAAGTAGTAGACCTCATTACAAAAGAGGCTATTATCATTCACGAAGAAGATGTGTCTTTGAATAGACGTATGGCCGAAGCAGGGGCTACATTATTTGAAGATAAAAAGAATATTCGCATCTTAACTCATTGTAATGCTGGTGCACTAGCTACAGGTGGTTTAGGTACAGCTCTTGGTGTTGTCCGTAAATTACATGAAAATGGACAATTGGAACGCGTGTATGCTGATGAAACACGTCCATTATTACAAGGTGCTCGACTTACAGCCTTTGAACTTCACGAGGATGGTATTCCTATTACTCTTGAAACAGATAATATGGCAGCCTATGCGATGCAACATGGGTTAATTGATGCCGTTATCGTCGGTGCTGACCGCATCACTACAAAAGGGGATGTAGCCAATAAAATTGGTACCTATGGTGTGGCTGTACTAGCTAAATTCCACAATATTCCGTTTTATGTAGCCGCTCCTTATAGTACATTTGACTTTAGTCTGGAAAATGGTGGAGATATTCCTATTGAGATGCGCAACGAGGATGAAGTAACTGCTTTACACGGTGTTCAAACAGCCCCTAGTGGTATTGATGTACTTAATCCTGCATTTGATGTAACACCTCATGAACTTGTAACAGCGATTATCACCGAAGAGGGAGTATTGACTCCAAATTATGAAGAGTCAATCGATAAGCTACGCCAGATTGTAGAATCTAAATAGTCTATTATCTTAATGATTAGCTTATTAAGCATTCTATATATAAGAAATATATTATCTATATAATTAAGTATCTACAATGATATTAACAAAATTATATAGTATCAATAAATCTAAGTAGATTTACTATCAACTATTTATTTTATTGTATCTACTTGTATGAGTAAAAGGAGATATTATGCAATCTTTAATTAGAGACATAAATTTAGCAACAGAAGGTCGCAAAAAAATTGATTGGGTTTCTAACTTTATGCCTACATTAAACACATTAGGTGACCGTTTTGAAGCAGAACAAACTTTCAAAGGCCAAACAATTGTTGTTAGTGTCCACTTGGAAGCAAAAACAGCATACCTCGCGACTGTTTTAAAACGCGGTGGTGCAGATGTAATTGTAACGGGCTCCAATCCGTTGTCTACACAAGACGATGTAGCTGCAGGTCTTGTAGATATGGGCATTACTGTATATGCTTGGTACGATTGTACTGATGAAGAATATTTTAACTTCCTCCATAAAGCACTTGATCACAAACCACATATTATCATCGATGATGGTGGTGATTTAGTAAATCTATTGCATACTACACGTCAAGATGCAAAAGAACGTTTGTTAGGGGGGAGTGAAGAAACTACAACAGGTGTACATCGTTTATATGCATTAGAGAATGCTAAACAATTAACATTCCCTATGATTGCAGTAAACGACTCTTACTGTAAATATCTTTTTGATAATCGCTATGGTACAGGTCAGTCCGTTTGGGACGGCATCATGCGTACTACAAACTTGACTGTAACAGGTAAAAACGTTGTCGTTGCTGGTTACGGTTGGTGCGGTAAAGGCGTTGCTATGCGAGCAAAAGGCCTTGGTGCCCACGTATATGTAACTGAAGTAGATCCAATTAAAGCAGTTGAGGCTGTATTTGATGGCTTTAAAGTATTGCCTATGATTGAAGCTGCTAAAGTGGGCGATATCTTCTGTACTGTAACAGGTTGTAAAGATGTTATCGTAAAAGAACATTACGAAGTGATGAAAGATAAAGCTATCTTGTGTAATGCTGGTCACTTTGATTGCGAAGTGAACGTTTCTGATCTTACTGAACTTGCTGTAAGCCACGAACGGGTTCGCCAAAACATCGAAGGCTATACTATGTCTGATGGTCGTAAACTCTATGTATTGGCTGAAGGCCGTCTAGTAAACCTTGCAGCTGGCGATGGTCACCCTGCAGAAATTATGGACTTGTCCTTTGCTATGCAAGCCCTTGCTGCAGAGTATATCTTGAAAAACGGTAAAGAAATGGATCCAAAAGTATACGTATTGCCTCATGAATTAGATGTGGAAATCGCCAAACTTAAGTTGAACTCGATGGGGTATGATTTAGATTCTTTAACACAAGAACAAATCGATTACCTAACAAAAGTAAACTAATACTGTATTGAAATATAATGGTTTCTGTAATACATTTTGTATCTAAACTATACTAGCTTTCAAATTAAACAAATATAACCGAGCTATCATGGCTCGGTTATACCTATGAGGGAAGACTATGTCTGATTTATTGATTACTCATGTAGACGTCCTCACCGATGAGGGGGTTCTTAAAAATCATGCCATTGAAATTAATAATGGTTATATTACAGCTATTTTAAACGATATTGAAGCTGAAAAGGCAAAAGACTCTGCTAAGGAAGTACTAGACGGTAAAGGTCAATTGGCTACGCCAGGTCTTGTAAATACACATACTCATATTGCGATGGGTCTATTTAGAAACTATGCAGATGATCTTGAGCTTATGGAATGGCTTGAAACGGCTATTTGGCCAACAGAAGCAAAATTAAATGATGATTATGTACGTTACGGCACACAACTTGGCATTGCTGAAATGCTACGCACTGGTACCACAACTTTTAGCGACATGTATTTCTTTATGAATACTACAGCTGAGGTGGTAAAAGAAACTGGCATTCGATCTGTATTATCTCGTGGCTTAGCCGGTGTATCCCCAACAGCAGATCAAGCATTAGTTGAAAATGCTGACTTATTCCGCACTTGGAACGGCTTTGATAATGACCGCATCAAAGTATTGCTTGGACCACATGCACCATATACTTGCCCTGATGATTATATGGAAAAGGTGATTGCCTTATCTCATGAATTAAATTGTGGTATTCATATGCACTTGTCCGAAACAAAAGGAGAAGTGGAGACTGTTATGAAAGCTACTGGTAAGACACCAATTGCGCATATGCATGATTTAGGTTTATTCTGGAATACTACCTTAGCCGCACACTGCGTTCATGTGACAGACGAAGATATGGCTATTATGTCTGAAAATAATGTAGCCGTAGCTCATAACCCACAATCTAATTTAAAATTAGCTAGCGGTATTGCACCAGTACCTGAAATGATTGCCAAAGGTATTACGGTTGGTCTTGGTACAGATGGCTCCGCTTCTAATAATAATGCTGATATGCTTGAAGAAGTACGTCTTGCAGCAACATTACATAAAGCACGTCTTTATGATCCAAAGGCTATTCCTGCTCAAGCCGCATGGAACATGGGCACTGTAGAAGGTGCAAAAGCATTGGGATATACAGATCTTGGTGTATTAGATAAAGGCTATCGTGCAGATATCGTGCTATATGATGTATCTGGTATGCACTGGATGCCTCGTTACAATGATTTAGCAGCTCTTGTATACTCTGCTAATAGCTCCGATGTAAATACTACAATTGTGGGTGGTAAGGTTCTTATGAAAGACAAAGAACTGCTTACAATTGATGAAGAAAAACTACGGGCAGAGATTGATAAAGCTCAGGTATATTTTAGTAATTAGCAGTTAATCTAAACACAAAACCCACTCATGATAATCATAGAGTGGGTTTTGTGTTATATACTATATAGATTTATTTAATTGCTTTCACCAAGAACATGGGTACAGGAATATAAAACTCGTCTTCCTCATTGTAAATGCGCGGACCTACAGTTAGATCAATGGTAACAGAACTAGCACCTAATTTAGTAAGTAGTTCTTTATCCCATTGAGGTCGTGTATAAGAAGAAATATCGAGCATATGATAAATGGTGTGACATCGTTCTTTTAATTCGTTGCTTACATGTTCATGGGCATGATGAACAGATTGTGATACATTATGATGATTACGAGCATGTTCCGCATCATAGTTTAAAATCAAACCACCTGGGCGAATGACGCGAAACCATTCGGCATAGGCTTTGTCAGGATGGGGTAAATTCCACGTTACATTTCTGGCCACAACGATATCAAAAGTATTAGTATCAAATCCTAGATTTTCTGCATCCATTACGGAGAAGGTTGCATCACAATCGAGGGATTCTCCTAGTTGATTTGCCTCATCTATCATATTAGGTGTAATATCAATGCCATGCACTGTATGACCAAGTTGAGATAGTATAATACTAAAAAAGCCGGCTCCACATCCAATATCTAATATTCGTAAAGATCTATCAGAATCAAATATATGACAAGTTAATTCTTCTCTCCATAATTTTAGTTTGGGACTTTCCAATTCTTTTGCACGTAAAGCGCCAAAATCGTGAGCTCGATCTGCCCAATAGGATGTAATAAATTCTTTATCATCCTTCATAGGATGGTTGCGTTCAAAAATATCGTTCATATTTTACTTCTCCTCATATTCTATAGTACTTATAGTATCATAAAATAATAACGAACTATACAGCAAAAATCACATTAATTCCATAAATACTAACTATGAGGTATGATATAATACATCTATGTTTTATTTTAAGGAAAGGGCAGGGCTATGATATTACAGACTGGACAACGTACAGATATTTATGGCCAATGGCTAATCAATCGTGTCCGTGAAGGGTTTGTAGATGTTCGTAATCCATATAATCCGCTACAGGTGACTCGGTATCCTATTAATCAAGAGGTAATAGATGGCATTGCATTTTGTACTAAGAATCCTTTACCATTTATTCCACTACTAAATGAAATTGTTGACTACAGACAATACTGGCATATGACAATAATGCCTTATGGAACTGATATTGAGCCCTATGTACCACCTTATGCTTCTGTTATAGAGGGATTTAAATACATATCCAAACTGCTTACTCCACAATCTATGGTATGGCGCTATGATCCTATCATTTTAACCAATGAGTATACAGTAGATTTTCATTTTGAAAGCTTTTATATAATGGCCAAGTCCCTTAAAGATTATACAGATACTGTTGTTGTAAGCTTTTTAGATATATTTGATAAGGTGGCTCAGAATTTCCCAGAAGGGTACAGACCGAGTTTAGATGTTCAAACTAAGATCATCAAAGAATTTCTATCCATAGCTCGTTCTCATCATATGACTCTCAAAACTTGTGGAGAAGGGTATATCTTTAAAGAACTTGGTGCTGATACGGAGGGGTGCCTTACTTTAGATTGTTATGAAAGGGCCTGGAATATAAAATTAAAAGCACCAAAACGTACGCCAGCGAGACCAGAATGTAATTGTTATTTACATGGTGATATTGGTGCCTACGATAGCTGTAGCCACTTTTGTCGTTATTGTTATGCTAATACTAATCAAGCGGTGGTTCGATATAATCGTTTACATCATGATCCAAATTCTAGCTTACTTATTGGAAGACTTTCAAAAAGAGAAATTATCAAAGAAAGTACGGAGAAGAGCTGGATTGTAGAGGAAACTATAACACAAGATAGCTTATTTTAAGCAAAATTACTAGAAATTACTAAATTAAATGAATTGACTTACCGTGTAAAATAGATACCAAAGGGGTTGTCAAGAAGGAATCTCAGGAATATAAGAGAGTGTAAATGTATTTTTTGTTTAATTTAAAAGGAGGTGCATTTATGATAACGTATAAGAAAGATAGTAAAGATAATTTACAATCATCTGACTCATCTATGCCCGTGTTAGCAATGTGTTACGACTTTGATAAGACATTAACCCCTGACGATATGCAGGCACAAGGTTTCATTCAATCGGTAGGCTATAACGAAGAGCAAATCAAACAATTTTGGCATGAATCAAATCAATTGGCTAAAAAACATGATATGGATAATAACTTAGCCTATATGTACAAAATGATTCAAGAAGCTGTAGGCCATTTCTATGTAACAAAAGATAAACTCATGGAATACGGCAATCAAGTAGAATTATACGAAGGGGTACGGACTTGGTTTGAACGTATTCGCGAATATGGCTTAGAACAAGGCGTTAAGATTGAACATTATATTATTTCGTCTGGCTTAAAAGAGATGATCGAAGGCACTGAAATGGCAAAAGAGGGGGCTTTCACCAAAATCTATGCCAGTGCATTTATGTTTGATGATAAAGGTGTAGCTGTTTGGCCTGCACAAGCCATTAACTATACGAATAAGACACAATTTTTGTTCCGTATTCAAAAAGGAATTCATGATATTAATGATACTGGTGTTAATGATTACATTAAGCCTGAAAATCAACGAGTGCCGTTCCGTAACATGATTTATATTGGGGATAGCGATACAGATATTCCTTGTATGAGTCTTGTGAACGCTAATGGGGGTCATTCTATAGGTGTATATGATCCATTTAAGAAAGATAAAGAAAAGGTATATAAGATGATGCGTCATCATCGTATCCGTTATTATGCACCTGCAGACTATACAAATGGTTCTAAACTAGATACATTAGTAAAGCAAATTATACGTAAAACCGCAGCCTACGAAGTATTAGAAGGCGAATATATTCATTGTAAATACGAAGCCGAGGAGTAATATGGAACAATCTAAATTAACTAGCGAATGGATTCAAACCTTTAACCGATTAGGTTCCGAAGGTAAATTAAAACCTACCGTACCATATCATGATTTATTTAACAGAAAAGAGTTAAAAGGATTTCCGTTACACACATTACCCATGTGGACGGTAAATTTTCCAACAGGATATATTACGTGTTGTGATCCTCTAGTAACATTGCCAAGTAAACCAGATACATATCTTAGACAGGTAACACCAGGTACGTATCTGTTAGATACTAAGATAATCGAAATGGAACCAAATGAATATCGTTATGTAGCTAGTCGAGTTGTTTTTAGCAGTAATGAGCCTGTATATTACGAATTAGCATTAAAAGGGACTGAAGACTTAACCGATTTAGATGATGGGGATACCTATATTGGATTTCCTGTAGATTCGGGTTTAGCTACAATAGTAGATGCACAAACTATTGAGACATATAACAAATTTTATGAACAATGGCATATAAACTACCCTGAAAAAAATATCTACGATGATTATTATAGTGATTTATTCCAATTGAATGCTATGGCATATCCACAATTCCAACGTTCTAAAGGAGATTGGATTAACTTTACAATTCCTGATACGGAATTGACAGTACCGATGATTCAATCTGGGTTTGGCGATGGTTTATATCCAGTATACTGGGCATTTGATAAAGATGGCCAAATTTGCCAAATTATTATGGAATACATAGATTGCAGCGAAGCATATGAGTAATATATTAGCGCTGTAGTGAAGAAAATAACTAGATATAACTGAATATATAAAAATAAGGCGCTTAGTATAACTAAGCGCCTTTTAATATGATCGTATTATATTTTGAGATTTAAATACCAAAAGTCCAGTTTACTAATACGCGAATGATACTTAAACTAAGAATAATTTCAGCAAGAAATCTTAAAGAACTCTCCATGCCATTACCTAAATGTTTTAAACCGCCAATTTTGGCTTTACTTACAATATCACACCAGCACATATAATTCCTCCATAAGAGTATGAGTAAATTAGATAATTTATATTACTATTTTACAATCTAATCCTAAAAAATTCAATATAAATTTTATGTAATAATAATACTTTATTGGCATATAGAAAAATTAAAAATATGAAAAGAATTATTTGCTTAATTGTAGAATGAAATTGAACAAATAAAAGAACGTGGATCAAATAAAAGTCATAATTAGATGTATACCGAAAGGAATGCCAGTAAAAGCCGTTTCAGAGGAAACTATTAAACGAACCCTTCAATGGTGTAATAATTTGACACGCAAGATTCTAAATTATGGCCCTCCTTGAATGTCTTTCATGAAGTAGTTAACAGAATTGTAGATTTGAATGCTATTCAATTTCATATTGCAATTTAATTTTGATATAATATTTCATATCTAATTAATAAAAAAATGGAGGGAAATGGATGTATGAATTTTTAAGAAATATAGATGTAGTGACATGGATTCCAATTGTGATTTCAGTTATATCGTTGATATATACAATTATAAAGAATTATTATTCTAGTAAACGCTTAAAGCACGCTGAAAAAATTAATGAAGAAAATTATAATTGGAAGAAAAATTTTGATATATACAAAGAAGAAAACAGACAAAAAGATATTTTAATTCAAAATTTGTTATCTGAACAGAATACTCGAGCGTCAATTATCCCATATTTCAATATAGTCTTAAAAGACAGTAAGATTAAAAATCAAAAGAATAGCTTGATTTTAGAAATAGGTTTCATAAATATAGGAAAAGAAAGTGCGACAAATATACAGCTATCACCGAAATTTCCTGATAAAGGATTGCAAGGGTATATTTATAGTGAAGGGTATCCTAAGAAATTGTATTATATTTATGAGTATTTAAGTCAGTATTATGCAACTGCAAGAGAAAAGGTTACATTCAAAGTTAAGGTGGATTTAAAAAATGGAGAAAAAATCAATGATTTTTTAAAATTCAAAATCAAGTATTCTGACTTAATAGGGAATGAGTATGAACAGGAATTTCGGTGTGGATTTTATATGTTAGACTGTATAGCATATAATTTAAATAATACCTCATATAAACCTATATTATTAAAAAAGTAAAATATTTGGACTCTATCGTCTTTTATTTTATTGTCTTTACTACAGCAACTTATAATAAAATATGTAATTGATACAAACTCAGGTTACAAATTATTTAAATTACCACATTATAATGACGATATAACATCATTTTATAAAGATTTATTTGTTTATAAATCTAATGGAAAATATGGCCTAATGGATTATAACGGTAATATAATTATTGAACCTAAATTTGATAAAGTTACTATTAATGAACCTGAGTTAGCGGAATATATAAAAGAAATAGATTCATATGAAAAAATAATTAATTTTTTACTGATTATTTTGATTAACTAAAATAAACTAGCTTATAAACTTGTAGGCTAGTTTTTTGCAATATAAATTACTTCCGATAACAATATATTATCGGAAGTAATTTATATAAGAAAATTGGGCCTAAATGGCCCAATCCCTTGTATTATCTAGTTTTTTTGATTATTTACGTTTAAATGTGTATGGTTCGTATTCTACATCATTATGACGGTTAGTCCACCAGTTCCAACCAATTCTTGCTAATTTCCAGGCAATGAATCCTACGATAATCCCTAATACTAAGCCTGTTAATACATCTGTTGGATAATGTGCAAATAAGTAAACTCTAGAGAACGCTACTACTATTGAACCTAATAATGCTAAAATTCCTAAATATCGCTTCTGAGGTACTATTTGGCTTAAGCCTAGGTAAATAGTCATAGCTGATGCAAATGAACCAAAACTATGACCTGATGGGAATGAATAGCTTGTAGCTTTTGGTAGTGCAGATTCTAACGGCACCGTTACATTTGGAAAATCAACAAATGGTCTTAATCTCGCTACATTTGGTTTTAAACCTTGGTCGCCAATTATAAATACAAATCCTAAAGCAATAATAATTGCCACGCCTAAAACACGATATTTTTTTTGTAGCATTAATAATAAGGCTATTATAATCCATAATGCGCCATTACTTGTAATTTTTGAAATAAATGCCATAATTGGTGTTAAAAAACTATATACAAAATGTTCATGTACATAGAAGATTAAAGAGTGATCAAATTGTAAAATTGTGTCCATAAATTCCTCTTCTATTCTACTCTCATCTAAATGATAATTATTGAGAATATCTTATGCTTTTTATTTTAATAATTAATCTATACTAATTTATTTACGTCTATAATGATTTCTCATTTACAGCCCAAATTATAGCCTAAACTATTTATATCTAATGGTCAATAGTTTAGGCTATATTTCATAAAAACTATAATTATGTTTTCTTTTTGTCACCTTTTTTTACTGCTGCTTCAAATGTAGTAGGCATTGTAATAATTGTATCTACTGGGTCATATACAGACTCAAAGGAATCGGTTTGAGTAACCCAGTTGCCATATGTAATGGTTCTATATGTATTCATTTTCAAGCCTACATGCCCTTCTTGTACCTCTTTTTCTTTTAAAGATGGATCTACCTTAGTTATTGTTTTATTAGGAATCTCACTGTAATCGCCTACAGAGATAGATATATTCTTTGGTTTATCTTGAGCTGTACCAATAATATAAATAGTTAAGGTTCCATTATTCATAACGCTTAAAATATAAATAGAATGCTGATATGGATTTCTAAACTTAAAATCTAAATAGCCCCAAGCTACTGTAGCATCTCTGCCAGCTTGAATATATCCAACTGGCTCAAAATGAGGAGTTCGTTCAACAATATTCATTCCGGATAATAAAGCTGTATTAAAAATAGTAGAACTTACTTGGCAAATACCGCCACCAATGCCAGGAACTAATTTGCCATCAATCATAACAGGTGCATCATCATAGCCAGCTTCTGCAGTACGTTCGCCTACAACATCGTTAAAGGAGAATTGTGCGCCTGGCTTAATGAGTGTACCATTTATCTTATCAGAAGCTAATTGGATATTATGTGTTCTGCTTTCATTACCTGGATTATACTCCGTTGTGAAAGATGCTAATACAGTATTTAAAGGTTTTAGATCAGTATCGGTAACTTTTACTGTATTCTGCGTAGTAAATACCATAGAAAGTGAATTTATACTATCGCCAGATTGTAAATCATCTTTCAGCTTTTTGAGGGTGGCATCGATATCAATACGTTTACCTTCTTTTGCGGGATGTATTACTACTTGTCCATTTTCAACAGTAAGATATGCATCATGACCAGGTGTATCTATTGTTTTTGCTAACTCAGTGAGATATGTTTTCCCCTTTACTTCGTCTAACTTATATTGTGGTTTAAAATGATGCCCATAAAATAAGCCATTAAATCTATGTGACAATACTGTCCACATATCATCCTCATAGCCGTATGTGGAAATAGCTTTTACCATAGCCTCTGTATCGAATTGAATACCTAGATCATGATATGTGGCTTGTTGTTTTTTATTATTTCCCATATCAATAGATATAGTCTGAGGTAGCTTATCATTCACCTCTTGTAAACGTGCTTGTAATTCGTTCTTTGGTGTATTTGATAGATCTGTATCATTATAATATACACCATAAGAAATATTTTCTGTTGGAATGTATGAGCAACCACTTGTACCCAAAAGAACAAGTAGTGTTCCCACTAATATGTATTTCTTCGTCATGTATTGGTAAACGCTCCCGAATAAGTTATTATATTCTCTAATTATAGCATATAAAGATCTAATCTATGGTACAATTATATTAATATTTTAGGGGTAAGGGTGAATTATGTCAGAGTCTAAGAAACAACAAAAGCATTTTTATTTGCGCAATAATGATGCGCTTATGAATAGTACAAAGTTGTCTATGAAAGCAAAACAAAGCATATTGTTATCTAAGGCTGAGAATACTGTTGATGCTTACGAATCGGATTGGGACGATTTTGTAGATTGGTGTACTTATCAAAAGGTATCTTATTTTCCAGCTACACCAGAAACAATAGTAAATTATATTAACGATCTAGCAGATTATGCAAAGGCAAATACAATTTCACGTCGTATTAGTGCTATATCTGAAAATTTTAATGCTTCTGGTCAAAGAAATAATCCATGTATGGCACCTATTGTAAAACAGGCTTTACGTGGCATTAGACGGTTAAAAGGAACGTTTCAACAAGGGAAAACACCAGTTTTATTAGAAGATATTGAAGATATTATAGACTGTATGGCTAAGCTAGATGTGCCGGAAATTCAATTATTGCGTGATAAAGCTATTCTTTTGATTGGCTTTATGGGTGCCTTCCGTCGCAGTGAGATTGCGGCTATTACAGTAGAAAATCTTCAATTTTCACCACAAGGTGTTGAAATCTTTGTAGCATCCTCTAAGGCCGACCAAGAAGGTCAAGGTGCCGTGGTAGCTATCCCACATTTATCTGGTTCTCCTCTAGATGCAGTGCAAGCTTTACAACAATGGTTACGTGCTTCTGGTATTACTGAGGGACCTGTATTTAGAGGGTTTACAAAAAATATGTCTTTACGTAAAACAGCTATATCCGATAAGATGATTGCAGAAATCGTAAAAAAATATATTTCTCTTATTGGTCTAGATCCGACTATGTATGGCGCTCATAGTTTACGTCATGGCTTTGCAACGACTGCAGCAGCTTATGGTGTTGAAGAACGTAATATTATGCGACAAACTCGTCATCATAGTGTAAACATGGTTCGTCGTTATATCAATGAAGCAAATAAGTTTGTAGATAATCCTATCTCTACAATTTTTGAAAAGCGATTTAGATAACAATCATAAATCAGTTGATTTAGACAATAACTATAAATCGTTTAATAACATACATTAGATAACAAAAAGCAGCTATCTCTGTTAGAGTAGCTGCTTTTTTGCGTGGGATTAACCCATATATATTTAGTTTTGAGCCATATAGTCCAAAGCTCTAACTGGACTATCAGATTTCTTTGCTGGTACCTTTAAAACTGTACCAGGTACAAGAGCACCAGAATCGCTAATATTGTTGAGTTCCTTCATGGCATATACCATTTCACGAACATCCATATCTTTATGAGCTGTACGTGCTGCAATATCCCACATTGTATCGCCTGCTTGAACCTTTACTTCACGTACATTATGTGTATTTACCTCTGTTGTAGGATTTGACATATTATAACCAAATAATACTGTTAAGCACATTCCTACCATCATCAATATATTTTTCATCTCATACCTCACATTTACATCGAACATAATATCTGAGAACATTTGTTTGTTTACATACTTATAATACCACACGAACGAATGTTCGGTCAAGCGTTTTAGAACAAATGTTTGCAAAAACTTTTAAAATTGCCTATAATAGGTATATAAGTTAAGTAAATATCTTATATTTTTATTATATAGTACGTTATGTGGTAATTTTTACGCATAGAAATATTTACATTTTTTGACATTAGATTGACTTTGGAGGTTTATCGTGAGACGCCCTGCTACAGATATTAATACAAAACAGCGCCGTATATTAGACTTTATAAAAGATTCATTACATAATGAATATCGTTGTCCTACAGTTCGTGAAATCTGTACACATGTAGGACTAAGTTCCACTTCTACTGTTCAATCTCATTTGAATGCGCTAGAAAAATTTGGATATATTAAACGTGATCCAAATAAAAATCGTGCTATTACCGTTTTAGAAGATACTAAACCTTCTATCTCAGTAGCTGGTAATGAAACGTCTAGCTCTGATAACTTTGAGTTTTTAGGTGCAGGTCTTAAACAAGTACCTCTTATCGGTACTGTACAAGCAGGTATGCCTATTACTGCGGTGGAAAACTTAGAGTCCACGCTTACATTGCCAGTTCAATTGACTGGTGATTCCGATTGTTTCTTACTTCGTGTTCAAGGCGAATCTATGATGAATATCGGTATGTATGAAGGTGATATGCTCATCGTACGCCATCAAAATACAGCAAATAATGGCGATGTAGTTGTAGCACGTATCGATGATGAGGCTACAGTAAAACGTTTTTACAAAGAAAATGGTCACATTCGTTTGCAGCCTGAAAATGATGATTTTGATCCAATTATTGTAGATAATTGTCATATTGAGGGCCTCGTAATCGGTCTTGTACGAGATAGAATATAAACAAAAGAACGGCAACATATCGTTGCCGTTCTTTTGTTACATGTATAAAGTTTATTTTAATGTAAACTATTTTCTCTCCGTAGAGTAGCAAAAATAGCACCTGATATATTATGCCATACACTAAAAATCGCCCCTACTAGCGTTGCTAATGGATTTAATGCAAAATTTGTTGCTGCCAATGTTACGGCTAAACCACTATTCTGCATTCCTACCTCTATTGCTAGCGCTGTAGTTTTATCATATCTTAATTTAAGCAGTGCTCCTACACCTAAGCCTAGTAGTAGACCTAGTATATTATGTATACCAACAACAATAAGTGTTTCAAGTCCAGAAACCAATAGTTTATCCTTGTTGATAGCAATAATGGCTGCTATTAATAGTATAATAGCTATCATTGAGAAGATAGGACTAATACTAGTTAAAGTATTAATATGTGATTTACATACATATTGGATTACTGCACCCAATAAGATTGGCACAATAATAACTTTTACCATAGTAATCATCATAGGTAGTACTTGAACATCTACCCATGCGCCACCGATATATAGGATTAATAATGGTGTAACTATGGGAGATATTAATGTTGAAGTAATTGTCATTCCTACAGATAAAGGGACATCACCATTGGCAATATAGGTTATAACATTACTGGCTGTTCCACCAGGACAACAACCTACTAATATAACACCAATAACAATATCCGGTGATAAGGTAAATATATCGCAAATTCCCCAAGCTAATAGAGGCATTATTGTATATTGTGCAAGTACACCAATACAAATATCTTTTGGATGCCTAAGGATACTACATAAGCTTTCAAACTTAATAGTAAGCCCCATGCCAAACATGGCTATACCAAGTAAGAATGGTGTATAAGCGATTGCCCAAGTAAAGTATTCTGGTACTATATAGGCAATACATGAAAAGCCTAAGATTATAAAAATTAAGTATTTGGAAAGGACGTTGTTGAGTGTAAGTAAATGATTCATAACTTCTCTCCTTATTTTGGATCGTATGAGAAGTTATCGATAAGTCGTGTAGAACCAATATATATAGCCATAGCCACTAATACTGGGGCAGTAACCTCTTGTATAGGTTGCATAGTCTTAGCATCAACAACTGAAATATAATCTATTTTAGCAAGTGGTTCGGTTTGTATAATGTCTGTCATAGTATCAATGATACATTTAGCAGGGCAACCATATTGTATAGTTTGTTTGCCCAATTGAATAGCTTTATACAATATGGTTGCAGCTTTCCGTTCTTCACTAGACAAATATGTATTACGAGAAGATTTTGCTAAACCATCTTTTTCACGAACAATGGGAACACCAATAATACTGACAGGAAAATTTAAATCAAAGACCATTTTACGTATAATGGCTAATTGCTGTGCGTCTTTTTCACCAAAAAACGCATTTGTTGGTTGAATAATATTAAAGAATTTTGCCACCACAGTGCAAACGCCTTTAAAGTGAATTGGTCTGCGAATACCACACAATGTATCAGATAAATCCGCAATGTTTACAAATGCCTTTTTATCTTGGTACATTTCCTCCGGATTTGGAGCAAAAATAAGATCGACACCATGTAATTCACATAACTTTTTATCGCTATTAATATCACGAGGGTAAGTACTTAAGTCTTCATTTTCTCCAAATTGAATAGGATTTACAAATATAGAGACAATGACCTTATCATTATATTTTCTAGCTTGATCTATTAATGCAGCATGTCCTTCATGTAAGAATCCCATGGTTGGTACAAAACCAATTGAGTAACCTTCTTTTCTCCAGCTATTTACTGTATTCCGTACATTTTCGATAGTTGTTATAACTTCCATTATATTCCTCCGTTATATTGTAAATACGAAGATAGTCCTATACAGTCTACTGTAATTCGATCAATGACAATTATTTTTGATCAACTAATAAACCATGTTTCTCATAGTTTTTTATATGACTTATCTTATTACTATTATCTACAAATACAACGAGAGGATTATGGCTCTCAACTTCGCTTTCATCAAGCTGTGCATAACACATGATAATTATCTTATCATGTACTTGCACATGTCGTGCAGCAGCACCATTTAAACATATAACACCACTACCTGCTTCTCCGGCAATAGTATATGTACTAAAACGTGCTCCATTATTAATATTTACAATTTGAACTTGTTCATATTCTCGTATTCCGGATGCATTCAATAAATCTGTATCAATTGTAATGCTCCCTACATAATCAAGCTCTGCTTGTGTCACAGTAGCCCTGTGAATTTTACCTTTTAACATTGTTAGTATCATGCTAAACTCCTTGTGTTTTAAATGTACCCGCCATATTGGTCGGTTCGAACTTTCACAATTTGTCTGTTTATCATGAATTAACAGTAGACTAGAGTATAGTTAAAAATACTATCTCCAGAGAAATTATACCATAATTGTAAATTTTTACATTAAAATACAATTAATATAATACAAATAATGTGACTCTAATCAAAAATAACAGTGATTGTAGTATAAAATAAAAACCAGTAGCTACAATGTAGTTACTGGTTTTTATTTTATACTAATATTTTATTTTAGATATTCTGCTAATGCTTTATCAATATATGCTGCTTCATCAGCCGTTGGTTCACACATTGGTAAATTAAATTTTCCCACAGGTAAGCCAATTTTACGGGCTGCATATTTAACAGGAATCGGATTTGTGGTGATGAACATCGCTTTTATAATTTCTGATAAAGCTTGATGAATACGAATCGCTTCGTAGTTATGGCCAGATTCATAAGCTTGAATCATAGCATTCATATCTTTGCCTGCTACATGAGATACTACAGATACAACTCCACATCCTCCAACAGATAACATCGGTAATGTAAGACCATCGTCCCCACTATATACCATGAAATCATCTCCAGGCATTAAGCGCTTAATTTCAGAAGCAATCATTAAATTACCACTTGCCTCTTTGATAGCACAAATATGTGGATATTCGTTATGTAGTTGAACTAAGGTAGTTGGGAAAATACCTGTCCCTACACGACTTGGTACATTATACACCATAATTGGCAATGTAGTAGCTTCTGCAATAGTTTTAAAATGCAAATATTGGCCTTGTTGGTTCGGTTTATTGTAATAAGGTACTACAACTAGCAAACCATCGATACCATCGATGTTAGAGACTTCCTTTACAAAGTCTGCAGAAGCTTTTGTATCGTTACTACCTACATTGGCAATAATTGAACCTTTATGTCCACATTCTTTTGCAATTGCATTAAATAGAGCTAATTTTTCGTCTCTAGACATAGTTGGGTTTTCACCCGTTGTACCACAAACTACAAGACCATCAGAGCCATTATCTAACAGATGATTGGCGATAGCAACACAATTTTCAATATTTACGGATCCATCACTATTAAAGGATGTCACCATAGCTGTTAACACTCGACCAAAGGTTTTCATATATGTCCTCCCCTTGATAGATTAAAATGCTTGTTTTTCCACCAAGTATTCAGCAATTTGCAACGCGTTAAGAGCTGCACCTTTACGAATTTGGTCCCCTACAATCCAGAAGTTCATACCGTTGTCATTGTATAAGTCTTTACGAATACGACCAATTTCACAGTCATTTTGATTAGATGTATACAATGGCATAGGGTAAATTTGTTCAGCAGGATTATCTTTAACTTGTAAACCAGGGAATTTTTCACATGCCGCTTTGAAAGCCTCTACAGATACCGGTTCTGCTGTTTCTACCAAGACAGATTCAGAATGAGAGCGATATACAGGAACACGAACTGTAGTTGGAACTACTTGAATAGTTTCGTCATGAAGAATTTTTTGCGTTTCGTAAACCATCTTCATTTCTTCTTTAGTATAATCATTTTCTAAGAACACATCAATTTGTGGCAATAAGTTGAATGCTACAGGATAGTGTTTAGGAGCAGATCCTGTTGGTAACAGATTTGCTGTCATTTCTTCGCCTGCAATATATTGTTTTACTTGATTTTCAAGTTCTTCAATACCTTCTTTGCCTGCCCCAGATACAGCTTGGTATGTACTTACAACTACACGTTTAATTGGAGAGAGATCATGAAGAGGTTTTAATCCTAAACTCATGATAATTGTAGAGCAGTTAGGATTTGCAATGATACCTTTATGTTTCAAAATATCTTCTGGGTTAACTTCTGGTACTACGAGTGGAACTTCAGGATCCATACGAAATGCACTAGAGTTATCGATTACAATAGCACCGCGTTTAGCGACTTCAGGCGCTAATGTTTTAGATATAGAGCCACCTGCAAATAATGCAATATCAATATTATCAAAAGATTCAGGTTTTGCTTCTTCTACAATATATGTTTTACCATTCACAGTAAGTTCTGTACCTGCAGAACGAGTGGAAGCTAATAGTTTTAAGTTTTCATAAGGAAAGTTACGTTCTTCAATAAGTGTAATAAATTCAGCACCTACTGCACCAGTAGCACCTAGAATAGCAACATTAGGTTTTTTCATTGATACATCTCCTTGCACAAATATTATAAATAATGTTCTAAACCGTATGTTAAGCCAGTTTTAGAACTAATTTTTTTACATGCTAATACTACGCCTGGCATAAAAGATAAACGGCTTAAGCTATCATGACGTATGGTTAATGTTTCATCATAACCACCAAATAATACTTCTTGATGAGCCACATAACCTGGAAGGCGTACACTATGAATTGTTACATCGTCAACCTTAGCACCACGAGCACCTGGTAAGCTTTCACGAGTTAAATCCTCATCAGCAGTTACCTTAGCAGCTTGTTTAGCATCGTTAATCAATTTAGCTGTTAAAATAGCTGTGCCAGAAGGCGCATCGTATTTGTGATTATGATGTAATTCTATAATTTCTACATTAGGGAAATATGGAGCGAGCTCTGCAGACACTTTCATCATCATTACCGCCCCAAGAGAAAAGTTTGGTGCCACTAAGCAATTCGCTTGATTGGAACGACCTATTGTATCAAGTTCATCACGTTGTTCTGCGGTCAATCCTGTAGTACCGATGACTACATGAATACCAGCGGATAACATTTTCTTCGCGTTTTCATAAATAACTGCAGGATTAGTGAAATCTACAATCACATCAGGTTTATTTGTATCTAATACCTCATCGATGGAGGCATTCATCTTGATACCTAATTGTTCGATTCCTGCTACAGAGCCTACATCTTCCCCTGCCTTAGTCGGATCAATACCACCAACTAATGTTAAATCAGGATCGTTATGTACTGCTTTGACAACTTCACGACCCATTTTGCCGCCAGCGCCATTTACCATTACTCGAATCATATATACCTCCAAAAAAGCCAGTGGATGCATCCACTGGCCTTATAGATTATATAGCTATATATACTCTTATGAAAAGCTCAATGATAGCACTCCACCAATACAAGATTGATGACAGTTGTCTATCTATTAAATAGACAACCAGAACGATGAGTCGCAATCATCGAACTTCGGCAAGCATCCCTTTTATCATGGATCAATGCATGCCTACTCCTCATGATTACTCTTAATACTCGCACCTCTATCAACATATTCATTTAATACTATTAGTATAAGTAATTATGCGATTTTAGTCAATTAAAATGGTCAATAAGTTCTTTCGCCGCCGCAAGTGCTGTAGCAGACATTCCCTTACCAGACATCATAGACGCGATTTGTGTTACTCGTTCGTCCTCATTTAAGACTACTAATGTAGAGATTGTACGATCATCTTGCTCGATTTTAGATAGATGATAGTGTTGTTTCGCAATACTTGCAGTTTGAGGCAAATGAGTAATACAAAATACTTGATTTGTTCTAGATAAATTAAGTATTTTTTCTGCCACCTTAAGTGCTATATCACCACTGATACCAACGTCAATTTCGTCAAATACCATCGTTTTAAAAGCGTCACTACGGAATACTGATTTAAAGGCTAATGCAATGCGAGCTAACTCACCGCCAGATGCTACTTTATGTAGAGGTAATAACTGTTCCCCTTTATTCGCAGAGAATAGCATTTCAATAGACTTTGCACCTAATGAGGATAACTCAGTCCCCTCTTCAATATGAAATTGAATATCCCCTTTGGGCATCCCTAGATCCACTAATTCTTGATGTAAGGCCGTAGCAATATCTTTTGCATTTTTTTGACGTACCTCGTGTAAAACTGTTAACGCTTCTTCTGCTACCTTTTTTGCTTCTTCAAGACGAGTTTCTAATTCATCTTGAGCAAATACAAGGTCTTCTAGTTCTTCTAAACGAGATTGCGCCTTTTCTTCGTATGCTAGAATATCTTCTACGGTTTCACCATATTTTTTCTTTAAGCTATAAATTGTGGTATCTCTGTCTTGGCAATATTTATAACGCTCTTCATCGTAGCTGATAGTATCCCTGTAACGATCTAAAGATTGTGCAGCTTCTTCTAGTTGGAAATAAGCAGAGTCCACCATTTCTGAGACTTCTTTTAACTCGCTGTCATATTTTACTAGATCATTAACCTCTACCTTAATCGAGTTAATCGTATCAAGTAATGGTTGACGTCCATTATAAAAGGCATCATAACAAGAACCTAAAACCTTATCGATATGTTCAAAACTGTCAAGACGCTTAAGTTCTTCTGCAATAGTTACATCTTCACCAACACTCAGACCAGCATCTTCAATTTCATCGATTTGGTATCTAAGCATATCAAGCTCCCGGGCTCGCTCAGACATATTTTCTTGTAAATGATCTACATCTTGTTTTGCTTGCTTATAAATTTTATACGCATCAGTATAAGCTTTATAGGCTTCCTTTCCTTCTTTATTAAAAGTATCTAAATATTCATGGTGTGTATCAGCGTCTAGTAAACGTTGGTTGCTATATTGTCCGTGAATATCTGCTAAGTATTGACCAATCTCCTTTAAAGCTTTTAAAGGTATTGGTTGATCATTAGCCAATATACTAGATTTGCCATTACGGTTAAAAGATCTTGATAGAATTAACTGGCCTTCTTCTATCATGATATTTTTAGACTCTAATAGGTCTTGAATACTTTGGTGATTAGCAATATCAAATATTCCATCAATAACAAAACTATCTTTACCGTGACGAATAAACTCGCTACTTGCGCGTTCTCCTAATAGGATACTAAAGGCATCCATAAGAATGGATTTCCCTGCCCCAGTTTCGCCGGTAAAGATAGTAATGCCATCATTAAATGAAATATTCATTTGCTCAATCAACGCAAAGTTGCGAATGCTCATTTGCGTTAACATATTATTAGTCCTTCATTAAATCTTGAATTTTCGCTAAAATTGCTGGAACTTCAGCTTCGGATTTTGCAATTAACAAAATAGTATCGTCCCCTGCTAATGTACCAATAATTTCAGTCCATTTTGCATGGTCGATAGAAAATGCTACAGATTGAGCAGAACCAGGGATTGTATGTAATACAACTTGGTTTAAACTGTGATCAACCTTAATCAAAGAATCTTGGAATAGTCGGTTAATACGACTACGAGATAAAACTACATTTTCCTCTGGAGATAATGCATAACGATAATGTCCATCGCCTGTAGGAATTTTGATTAACATTAATTCCTTAATATCACGAGAAACTGTAGCTTGTGTAACTTCAATACCTTCTTCTAGTAAAGCCGCAGCTAATTCCTCTTGTGTTTCAATCGCCTTGGACTGCACGATCTCTTTAATTTTGTTATAGCGATAGCGTTTCATTTTGAACTCCCTTTTTTAAACCTTGCACATAAAAGAGAATAGTATCTTTCTGATAATATTATACCATATATTCATAATTAATATATGGTATAAATCGCATATATTATACGTCTTATGCATATTATATTAATATTTAAAATATTGTTAATATTCTATATATTGATAACGTGCAAATTCATAGCTCATAAGGTTCATCTATTTATAGGGAATTAATAATTTAAAAATAGAAAAATATACATGTATAATTAAAATCCCCTATAAAGGGGGTTTTACTAACTGAGTATGAGTTTTATTCATAATGAATAAAGATATATTTCGTTTTATCGTTTTTGCAATATAAATAACTCAGGTGGATTATGTATTTGGTTCATCGGATGCCAATGGCATACATTATATATTTTCTGATCTAAATCTGATAAATACGATTTAAGAGACTGCATTTCTTCAAATCCCTCTGTTGTTCCAGGGTAAGCAACTATTGTAATAACTCCAGACTTGGAAAGTTTGTGTAAACCTTCATTTATGGCATCAATGGTTTGGTGAGGTTTTGTTACAACTTGGTGATCTCCTCCAGGTAAATATCCAAGGTTAAAAATCATTAAATCAATAACTTCATCTTTTAATTGATGAGCTACTGCCAAATCATGAGAGTCATGAATAAACGTTAAACTTACTTCTGGTGCAATAGCATTTGATTGTAAAAGCTCTTTGCTAGTTTTAATAGCTTTCATTTGAATATCAATTCCATATAGATGGCATGCTTTTTGTGCCCGTTTAGAAAGGTATAAAAGATCATGGCCATTACCACAAGTAGCATCTACTACCACTTTGGCATTTTCCATACATCGATCCCAGATTAAATGTTGGAATTGAACAGCATTGTTAATGTTAATCACAAAACCACCCCACTTGAGATTTGGTTATAACAATTCATCTCGACGAGATGCTAACTTTTTAAATAGTGTACCAAAGAAACATTGATCCTTGAATCGTACAAATAAACAATATACAGGGTTAGAGCTTATATGTAAGGTTTCTTTATTTGTAAAAGTATAGTCAAATGTACCATCAATACAAATATGTAATTGTGGTTCTCTTTCCGGCATTGTAATTTGAATCGTATCATGTTCCTCTAAAACAAGGCTTACACCTTGAATTAAGTGTGGCGCTACTGGGGTGACAATGATGGACCGATTATCTGGTTTCATGATTGGACCACCAGCCGATAGATTATAGCCGGTAGAACCTGTAGCAGAGGAAATAATTAAACCATCCGATGGATACATTTGCGTGTGTTGATTATTAATAGACATATTAATTCGCGCCATTTTAGCAGGCTCAGCACGAGTGATAACAATTTCGTTAATGATAGGAACTAGTTCTTCCTCTTTACCCTTATGACGTTCTATATAAGCATATAAATGTCCACGCTTTTCAATATTATAATCACCATTAGCAATACGTTTAATATGACTTTGCATTTGATGAATTTCAATTTGATTTAAAAAACCTAGTTCGCCAAGATTAATACCACAAACAGGTACATTATATGGATAAATTTGTCTTGCAAGATGGATGATGGTACCATCACCACCAAAACTAAAGGCAATATCTATTTGTTTGAAGATTTCTGGACGACTTAAAATATGAGTTTCAGGAATCTTAAGTACTCGTGCAGGTGCATCTGATTCGAGATCATCTGGCAAAAATACTTCGATACCTTCATCTTTACAAATATGTGCAGCCATTTTTAGAACTGCCATAATATTGCTTTTCCCCATATTGGGGAAGAATCCGATACGCATAGTAATCTCCTATAATGAATGGGCTTCTGCAACCACTGTATCAATCAAAGTATCATCAATGGTTAAGGCCCCTTCTTCGTACTTTTTAAAATAACCTAAAAACTCTATATTGCCTTCCATACCTTTAATTGGTGAGAAAGTTAAGCCATGTGTATACAATCCACAATCATACGCAACGTGTAGAATACGATGTAAAACTTCTTTATGGATTTCACTATCTCGCACTATACCGCCCTTACCAACATTTTCTTTACCAGCCTCAAATTGTGGTTTTATTAAGGCCACAAGTGAGCCCGTATCTTTTAATAAATTAGTAGCTACTGGTAAAACTTTGTCTAAAGAAATAAATGCTACATCAATAGAAATAAAATCAACAAGTTCACCTATTTGTTCAGCGGTAACAGTACGGATATTTTGTTTCTCCATATTAATCACACGTGAATCTTGGCGTAATTTCCAAGCTAATTGATTATATCCTACATCGATGGCAAAGACCTTAGACGCACCGTTTTGTAATGCGCAATCTGTAAAACCACCTGTACTAGCTCCTATATCAATCATCACAGTCCCATGTAAATCGATAGGGTAAGTTTGAATAGCCTTTTCTAATTTAAGTCCTCCACGACTTACATAAGGTAAAGTATTGCCTTTTACAATAATATTGGCATCCACAGGAATCTTGGTGCCTGCTTTATCTATACGTGTAGTATCCATAAATATAAGGCCCGCCATAATAGCTGCTTTTGCTTTTTCTCTACTTTCAAAAAGGCCTCGATTAACGAGGAGTATATCTAATCGTTCTTTATTGCTCATATTACACCATGATAAATACAATAAAACTGAATAAAGGCCACAAGAATACCGAGAATTAAACCACCAAATACTTCGATAGGTGTATGTCCCAACAACTCTTTTAATGCTTCTTTACGTGTAATGACAACAGGTATATTCTTTTTGGTAAAATAATCTACAATTTGATTAAGTATTTGAGCTTGTCGTCCTGCCTCTAATCGTACACCAGACGCATCATACATAACAACAATTGAAAATACTAAGGATAATATAAATAGATCCGTTACACCATTTTTAAGATAAATCGCTGTTGTTGTAGCAATTACAAATGATGTATGTGAACTTGGAAAACCACCAGATCCAACAAGGCGCTCTGGTCGGAATTTACCATGTCTTAAGAGTTGCCATACAAATTTGATAGCTTGAGCCGTAAACCAGCCCCAAAATGCAGCTTGCGCGATATAATTATGTGCTATTTGTGGTAATATATCAATCATTGTTTATACCTTCTACAGGTAATACCCATTAATTCGTACGTTCTAAAAGATAATCAATTAATGCTGATAGTATAGTTGTATCATAAGAAACCAAGTTTAACGCATCATGAGCTTGGCTACCTACTAAGTAGGCTTGATGTTTTGCTTGCTCTAAACCTAGTAAAGATACATAGGTAGATTTATGTTGGCGAATATCACTACCGGGTGTTTTTCCTAATTCTTCAATAGTACCGGTTACATCTAAAATATCATCAGTAATTTGGAATAATAATCCCAGGCAATTAGAATATTCCATAAGGGCTGTTCGCGTAGTCTTATTAGCACTTCCAAGAATAAGACCTAATTCTACAGAAGCGTTAAATAGTGCACCTGTTTTACCAGTATGTAAAACCTTTAATTCTTCTAAAGGAATATGTTTGTCTTCGCTGAGCAAATCAAAGGCTTGTCCCCCAACCATACCTTCAGGACCAGCCGCAGTAGCAACACATTTTATAGCATCTAGTTTTTGCTGTGCACTAGCAACTGTATTTGAAGTCATCAATTGAAAGGCATATGTTAATAACCCATCACCGGCTAAAATAGCAAGTCCCTCACCGTATACTTTGTGATTGGTCAAATTACCTCTACGATAATCATCATTATCCATAGCGGGTAAATCATCATGTACTAAGGAATATGTATGGATACACTCCATGGCGCATAGAAATTCCTTATAATCAGCTGGATCTTTATGAAGCATTTCTAACACAGCTTTAGATAAGATTGGTCGGATTCGCTTGCCGCCTTGCATTAAGCTATAACTCATGGATTCATAAAGAGGTTTAAATTCTTGATTTGGGCTACTTAAGACCTCACCTAACCATTGTTCAATATTTTGTTTGCTAGATGCTAAATAATCTTTGAACATAGAATCTCCTTATTCGCTGATGCGGACTTCTTCGATAATTTGTTGTACTTCATCTTCAACAGAGTCAAGCATTTCAGCACATTCTTTTACCAAAGTTAAGCCCTTTTTATATTGTGATAAAAGCTCAGAAATGGTCATATCCCCATCGTCTAATTGCTTAACAATATCTTCTAAGGCCTTATATTTTTTCTCATAACTTTTTAGTGATGCGGCCATCCTTGTGCGCCTCCTTTACCGTAGCAGTAATATAACCATCAGCTAGTGTAACTCGTATATCGTCATTTAGTTGTAATTGGGCAACCGATGTAATAGGTTTGTTATCATGCTCAACCTTTGCAAAACCTTTAATCATCATTTGTAATGGATTTAGCGACTCTAACTGTTGTGCCAATAATGCTAAGCTATGTCTCTCTGCATTACATCGTTCTTTAGTTGCATTAGTTAGAGTTTGTGAAAGCTCTTGTAAGTGTGATTTTTGCTTATGTAAAAATTGCAGAGCTGGAATACCAAGTTTTCGATTAAAGAGCAATGTTAAATCTGTACGTTTTTGTTGTAGTGTATAGCGTATATATTCGTGTAAATACTCTTCTTTTTCTGTCAGCTGATCTTGTAATGTAGTAATTGGAAGTACTGCCATTTCTGTAGCATGGCTAGGCGTAGCCCCGCGCGCATCAGCTACATAATCACATAAGGTGTAATCTGTTTCATGACCTACCGCCGAAATAATCGGTGTATGAGCATTATAAATTGCCTCTACAACAGCTCTATCATTGAAACACCACAAGTCCTCCATAGATCCACCACCACGACCAACGATGATGACATCAATATCTGGATCAGCATCTGCCGTAGCAATTCCTTTTGCTATAATTGGGCCTGCGGTACTACCTTGTACAGGAACGGAAAACAATTTAAATTGAACTAGTGGATTGCGTTGTTTACTAACATGTAGAATATCATGTAATACAGCACCAGATTGGGATGTAACAATACCAATGCAACTCGCCATATAGGGTAAACCTACTTTATGGCTATCATCAAAGTACCCCAAAGCAGTTAACGCTCGTTTTAGAGCGTCAAATTCAAGCTGTAACGGACTTTTAGCACCTATCTGCATATCTGATGCAATGAGATTTAAACGGCCCATTTTATTGTAAAAGTTAACAGATGCTTTTACAGTTACTAATAAACCATTTTGAATGGCATTAACTAGTCCCTTTTGCATGACTGTACTAGACCACATTGTCACATCAATAGCAGATTCCTCATCTTTTAAAGAAAAATACATATGTCCACTACTATGGCATTTTGCATTAATGATTGTACCACTTACATATACATTCTTTAATAGATATTCACGGTCTAAAGTACGCTTTATGAGATTGTTCAATTGTGTAATGGTTAGTACATTCACGATTATCCTCTAGATTCTTGTAAATATGCAGCACCAAAAGCATTACCTGTGGCATTATCAACAGAAAATTGTGTCTGCGCTACATGTAATTGGAGACGATTACGTTTACAACAAATTTCCATGCGCTTACGAAGTAAACTATTACTCATCACACCACCTACAGCGATAAGTGTACGTACAGGTTTCTCTTTAGTATGATAAGTAATCATTTTTTCTAGAGCATTTCCAATGGAAGTAAAAACAGCTCTAGCTAACTTAGATTTATCTATATCACTCATAGCGTTATTTATACGCCGCATAGCAGCACTACAAGGACCGGCAAAGCTAATCCATCCGTCTTTTACAGATGATGGCAATGGTTCATATTCTGTAGTTTGTAATGCTAAAGCCTCTAAATGTTTACCTGCAGGAAATGGTAAGCCTAATGCGACACCTATACGATCAACATATTGCCCCCCTTGTAAATCTTTAGAACCACCAACGATGTGAGATTCAAAAATACCGTTTCCTTGATAATGGCAATATACTAGTTCTGTCGTGCCACCTGATAGATGTAATGCCAAAAATGGCTCATTAGGAATATTTTTTAAATCCCTCAAAGCAGCTAATATATGATTCTCTTGATGTGCAAAAATATGTAAAGGTACATTCATAAGATGACTCAAGGTTTCTCCTTGGCCTAACCCAACCATAAAGGCTGGCATATACGAATTTTCTTCGCGCCGTGGAAAGCCACTAACACCGATACCGCTAATCGATACCTGAGGTAATTCTGACATTAGCTTAGGTAATGCCTTTATATGCTGAAAGACCATATTTGATTGTTGTAGTCCTCGCTCACCTGGTTTTACCTCTAAGATTTTACGTGCTTCCCCTACTATGTGAAAGTCGCTATCTACAATGGCACAACTTGTGGTGTAACAGCTCGTATCAATGCCTAAGTAATATCGTTTCATTATTTACTCTTATTGTATGCGTCTAAGATTGCATTAATTAATTTATAAGATGCATCAGATCCAAACTCTTTTGCTAATTGAATGGCTTCATTAATAGCAATGGATGGCTCTAAAGCTTCCGCTTTATTTGTCATTTCCCAAACGGCAATACGTAAAATAGAACGATCCACCTTATCTAAATTTGCTACTTTACGAGATTTACAGAATGGCTGTAATGTAGCATCAATTGCTTCAGTGTTTGATAGTACACCCTCTATAATACTATTTGCATATGCCTTATCCATTGCTTTATGAATGTTTCCTTCAGGAAATTGAACATCATTTTGATCAGTATGAAATTCATTGGCATATAACATTTGGAATGCGTATTGACGAGCCTCTCGCCGATTTCGCTTAGTTACCATGTAAAACTGGCTCCTTTTCTTTTACAATACCTTCAATATGCACATCAACCTTAATATGATCAAGATCTAGCATATTTTTTAAGGTTTGTTTGATTTCTAATTGCAATTGTTTTGATAATTCAATGAGATTATATCCATACAATGCTTTAATATAAATGTTAATTTCAATAAAACCTTTACGATGCTTTACATTGATACCAGGTAAGCTACGCTGACCAAAAGCATGTGTAATACCCTCTACCAACTCATCGTAAAAGCGTGGGCTTAAAGAATGAATACCAGGAATGGTTCCTAAAGTTTTTGTTGCTACATCAATGATGACAGAATCTGCAATATCAATGGTATCCGTGTCTAAACCATAATTTAATTGATTATCTGAACTCATAGAGATACCTCCTATGGCTGTTGAGGTGTTACTAAATCATCAAAAATAATGTCTTGTACAACTACATCAATAGTTTGAACCTCAATTTCTGTATAAGAGACTAAAGCAGTTTTAATGCGCTCTTGTAGACGTAAAACAACATCAGGAATACGATATCCATACTGAATGCACACATATAGTGTAACTGATATTGCTCCTTCATCGTTAAAGGATATCTTAACACCTTCATGATCGGATTTACGTCTAAAAAAAGTGTTAACGCCATCATTAAAGGTGGAACTCATATGATGAATTCCCTTTGTGTCAAGCGCTGTCATTGTTACAATTGTAGCATATACATCATCGTTAATCTTAATCTTACCCGACTCTAGTTCAGTATTTTTCTTGGTCATACTGGCCTCTTTCAAAAAAAGCACCTGTCCCTATATATAATTACATAGACGACAAGTGCTTACAGTGCAAATGTTACGATATATGGGGAATAAGATTCCTTGAAAAGATCTTGCCCCAATACATATCAATGAGTATTAGGCACGTTCGATGTATTGTCCTGTACGAGTATCAATACGAAGTACATCATCTACTTCAATGAAGAGAGGTACTTTTACAGTGTAGCCTGTTTCTAATACGGCTGGTTTATTACCACCAGTCGCAGTATCGCCACGGATACCAGGATCTGTTTCAACTACGCGAAGTTCAACAGCTACAGGTAAATCGATACCGATTACGATACCTTGGAAAAACATGATGGATACTTCCATATTTTCAAGAAGGAAGTTTTTAGCATCACCTAATTGTTCAAGGGTAAGTTCAACTTGATCATAAGTTTCGTTATCCATGAATGTATAAGAGCCATCAGATTCATATAAGTATTGCATACGACGACGATCAACATGTGCTTTAGGCACTTTTTCACCTGCATTAAATGTACGCTCAACTACAGAACCAGTTTGCAAGTTTTTCATTTTAGTACGTACGAATGCAGCACCTTTACCTGGTTTAACGTGTTGAAAATCAACTACTTGCCATACATTACCGTCAATTTCAACGGTTACACCTGGACGAAAATCATTACTGGAAATCATCTAACTCTTCTCCTTCTAAATACCTATTTCAATTAACTCTTTTGGACTATGTGTCAACACCTCATAGCCGTCAGATTTGACGATGACACTATCCTCTATTCTCAATCCGATAGTACCTGTTATATAAATGCCAGGTTCTACCGTAATGATCATATTTTCTGTAAATACCGTATCGGATTTAGTATTGGCTACTGGTTCTTCGTGAATCTCAAGACCTACGCCATGCCCAGTACCATGATTAAATTCCTTGGTATATCCATGTTCTTTAATATAATCACGACAAACTGCATCAAGTTCTTTACCAGTAATACCAGCCCGAACTGCAGCTACGCCACGTTTTTGTGCTTCTAAAACTATACCATACAGGTTCTTTTGTAATTCAGAGGCAGGCCCCATTACAATAGTTCTAGTCATATCAGAATGATAACCCTTATATACTGCACCAAAGTCAAAGGTAACAAAATCACCTGCTTCAATGACCTTATCACTGGCTACACCATGAGGCATACTAGAACGATTACCAGAAGCAACAATGGTTGCAAAGGAAGGTTCCTCTGATCCACGTTTTAACATTTCTGATTCTAATATAATGCGCGCTTCGTTTTCTGTCATCCCTACCTTTAGTTGTGGTAGCAAGGCAGCAAAAGCACCATCACCAATTTTAGCAGCTTTACGCAATAAGTCTAATTCATCTTCACGCTTAACCGCACGTAGTTTTGCAAAATTGATAGATGTAAAATTAAAGCGTTCATCTAATGTATCACATAAAGTTTCATACGTATCCACAGGCATTTGTTTGCCTTCTATACCGAATAAACTTTCGTGAATATGATATTCATTGAATATATCTACAAGAGTATCCATAACAGTTGTTTCATATTGAATAACTGTGTACCCTTCACATTGTTTTGTTGCTTGTTCAGTATATCTGAAATCAGTAATCATAAAGGCTTTATCTTGAGTAATGATAGCAAAGCCTGTAGTACCAGTAAAGCCTGCAAAATAATGTAAATTTATAGGGCTTATTAAAATGACGCCTGTTAATTCTTGCTCTTTAATATACTGTTGTAGCAGATTTAATCCATTCATAATCTTGCTCCTAGTCTATAAAGTACAATTAATCTTACCATAAAATGCCTATATTGAATAGAATTTTATGCTATTTTTTAAAGCCCTCTATCTGTTCAACGGTCAATTCCATTGCAGAACCAACTTCCTCAATGCCACTTAAATCAATATGACCAATCGTAAGACGTTTCAAATATGTTACAGTACCACCTGCAGCACCAATCATGCGCTTAACTTGATGATATTTGCCTTCTTCAATCGTTATATGTGCTGAGTGTAACGATACAGATTCGATTTCTGCCGGTTTACATTGCGTACCATCTCCAAGAAGAATTCCCTTTTTAATACGTTGTATACCTTCATCAGATAGCGTTCCTTCAAATTCTACGTAATAAATCTTAGGCACATGTTTATTACCATTGATGATAGAATGTCCCCACACACCATCATTAGTTAATAATAAAAGTCCTTCTGTATCCTTGTCTAATCTGCCTACTGGAACAACTCCCATTTTTATGAATTCTGGAGGGAGTAAATCCATAACAACAGGGTGATTAGAATCTTCTACCGCTGTAACATAGCCCTTTGGCTTATGAAATTTTACATAATATAGTTGAGTAGTACTAACAACCTTACCATCAACAGCAACTATATCAACATTAATATCAATGTGAGTATCTTTTTTCGTTGTTATACTACCATTGATGGTAACCCTTCTATCCTTTATGATTTGATGGACTTCTTTTCGACTACCATAAGCTTTATTGGCTAATAATTTATCTAGTCGCATCATGCATGACCTTGTAATATATCTACGTGTGCTGTATCATTGAGCAAGTTTAAAATATTATGATCAAACTCTCCCATGCCATTATAGAATATACGATTAATTGCTGTATTACCTTGACTAAAATTCCAACAATGACTAATGGAAATATCTAATAATTTACACAATAATGTTCGTATAGTTCCACCATGACAAGCAATGAGAAGTGTTTCCTCCTCATTATTAACATTGATAAATTCCTCTAGACCTTCCCATGCACGGTCTTGTAAATTCTTAAAGCTTTCACCATTAGGAACCTTAACTAGATGTGGTCGCAAATACATTTCATCTATCAAACCAGGCCAACGATCTTCGATATCTGAAAATAGCATAGCTTCCCAATCGCCAAAATTAAGTTCTCGTAAGCGTTTATCTACTGTTATAGGAGTAGTACGTTCCCCGCGAATGACTTCAGCTGTAACTAAAGCACGACTCAAATCACTAGATAATATGCGATCAAATTTAACATCTTTAAGAGCCTGACCACATGCCTTTGCTTGATTTAAACCATTTTCATTAAGTGGAACATCTGTGATGCCTTGGTATTTTCCCATTTTGTTCCAATCAGTTTCACCATGGCGCACAATATACAATGTCTTCATAGTCTTCCTATACTTTCAAAATATCTGTTAATTTTTCTACTAACTTAACATTAGTATCATGATCTTTAATTGCAACGCGAACCCATTGATTATTTAATCCCATATAAGAATCACAGTTGCGAACAATCATATTATCTTTTTTAAGAGCTTCATTAATCGACTCTGCCGTTATTCCTTCTTGCTCAATGTGGAACAACATAAAATTAGCTGAAGGCGGATATACAGTAATACCATCTATAGTATCTAATGAGTTATGCATAAAAAGTTGCTCTTCATGTAATACTTGTTTTGTTCGTTTCACATACTCTACATCATTCAAAGCCGCCTCTGTATAGGATTGAGCTAATGTGTTAACAGACCAAGTGGGAATAAAACTATTTAGTTGCTCAATGATAAGAGGATTGCTGAAAGCAGCACCAATTCGTAGCCCTGGCACGGCATAGAATTTTGTAAAAGAATGAACCACGATAATATTATCAAACTCGTTAACTAGGGAGCGCATGGAGTATTCATTATCTTGTAATGTGTCGTTACCAACAAAATCGATAAAGGACTCATCTATAACAAGTAAACTATTAGCATCTTTCAGCATGCTTGCAATAGTACGAATATGGTTTTTATCAAGTAACGTACCATCTGGATTATTGGGATTACCTAGAAATACAATAATACGACCATCTTGCCCCTTTAACTCAGCTGCAAAAGTTTCTAATGCTAAATAAGGAACCTCAAAATAAGGTTTTCCATGTTCATCTTCCCGTGGTCGATAATAAATATCGCGTACTGGAATTCTACTTGCTTCTAAAGCTGCTTTATATTCAGAAAAACCTGGTGCGGGAACAAAAGCGCCCGTATAGCCAGGTAACCGACAAATTGCATATAATAGCTCTGCTGCTCCATTGCCAACTACAATTTGATTTTTATTCATACCATAGATATCAGCAATGGCATTTAATATATCATCATTTGTAGCATCCGGATAATGTGATATATATCGCAATTGAGATTCTAATGCAGATAAGCCACGTTGGCTAGGGCCTAGTGAATTAATATTAGCACTAAAGTCAATAACATCGTATGGTTCAATTCGTTGTTCATGGGCAAACTGAAAGATATTGCCCCCATGTATTTTAGACATACTATTCTCTTTCTATGAAATACTTTATCGTTTGATATAAGTTAATCCTTCATTCGTAGTTTCAACCGTATCTACATAGGTTAATTGTGGCAACTTACGTAAAATCTCATTCTTACAATCATCAATACGACCATAATCAACGGGGAATAATAGTCCCATAATGGTTCCGCTATGAGCGATGATTGTTCCCACACTATTATAAGAATTACCTACATCGTGAAAGTCATATAAATTAGGTTTATATAAAATACGCTGATTGCCAAAAGCACTTAATGTAGCAGCTTGGCCAATGAGCTTTATATCATGCGTTATAAGACCCTGTTTAAAGAAATCAAAGGATTCTTGTATAATAGATTCTTTTTCTAAAATTTTATTTTGTAAATCTGCTTGTTTATTAAAGCTAACTGTATCAATGCTACCGCCTTCGTCAAAAACGAGGATTTTTAAAGGTGGGCACATACCTAATGGCTTAGAGATAGTCCCTTTAATATAATCAAACTGAGTTACACCTTGATAAAAAGAGGCATCTGTAGGCTCTACAGATAGACAAATTTGCTCAAGTTCTTTTAATGATAAATCATAGTCCATGGCCAAAGCTGTAGCCATAGCTGTTACAGAAATATCTGCCGAACTTGAAGCCATGCCTTTTCCTTGCAGAATATCGGATCTTACATACACAGGCGGGCAAATTTGATTTTTATTTTTTTGTTGGACCAATTCTTGTACTAATTTACGAGCTTGTGCAGATTTTGGTTGAAGTGCACAAAATTCTTTAGAAAAAGGTTGTATTACATTACTCAATGCGTAGGAGTATCGATTAATTGGACATGTCACTAAAAATGACTGACCATCAATAGAACCTTGTAGAAATTCCCCACATGTACCTGGGGCTCTTACATAATAGGTCACATTAAACTCCTTTCACATCAAATAAAGTATACGTTCTAAAGATATTAAAACTTTGAAAATCAAAAATTTAGAGTTAGAACATAGTTGGATTATTAACTACCGTAGCTGATAGTATAGATAAAATTATGCTATATACCAATATCAATAATACTTCAGTTACTTCCACAACAAATCCATATGTATCACCAGTAGTGCCACCTAACGCTTTTACAATATAGCGGTTTAATAATCGGTTAATAATATACGTAATAATCATGCTAACAATATTGATTTGGAAAATACCTATAGTAGCATATACTAACACACCTAGTCCTACCAAATACCCTACATCAGGTGCTGAAAAAATTGCATAAGCACCATATAAAAGTGTATATAATACTAAACCGATTAATAGTAATAGAATAGGCATAAAGAACGTAGATATGGTGTTATAAGTAATAACATATTTAGGTGCTAAATTAGCAAATGCTGCCCCCATCCCCTGTTCTCTAGCATATGGATAGGATCGAATACTAAAAACCATAGACCAGCGGCTCATTAAAGGCATCATAATGAGTGCCATAGGAATAAATTCAGCCGATGGAATCGAAGCTAATAATTGCCATTTCAAAAGTGTAACAAATACAAAAGCAACAACTCCAAAGGAGCCTATACGACTATCTTTCATGATTTCTAGTTTACGTTCTCTTTCACGGCCGGAAAACAAACCATCGCTTGTATCCATCAAACCATCAGCATGAAGGCCACCAGTTATTAAAAACTCAGCCACAACGATAATTAACATCAATGGCATAATCGGAATAAATGGCGACAATACGCCATATAATATAGCTAGTATGAGACCAATAATAAGGCCCACATAAGGAAAGGCTACTACCGATTTACCAAAGTCCTCTACAGACCATTCAGTTTGATTTACAAGTTTTAAACGCGTTAAAAATTGTAGTGCTATAAAAAAAGGTGTCATTATACATTCATCCCATAGGTAATGACTGTACTAATGATGACCATTAGTATAGTCGTAACATACATCATATAAATAGTTCGTGTAATATGGTTGCGATTCAACTTTTCAATAGGGTCACCCATATATTCGCGAAAAGTCATTTTTTTGAAATATTGATTGTAACCACCTAAGCGAATATGTAAAGCTCCTGCAACTGGTGCTTCTGCGTAACCACCATTAGGGCTTGGATGTTTCTTAGCATCGCGCAAACCAATTTGGATCGCCTTTTTTGCATCAAAGCGTAAAAAGAATGCAGAAATTACAATTAATACAAAGGTAATTCGGGCAGGAATCCAATTTAATATGTCATCAAAGCGTGCAGCTACGCGACCAAAGTACAAGTACTTTTGATTCTTATAGCCTAACATAGAATCCATAGTATTAGCAGTTCTATAAAGAATAGCCCCCATAGGGCCACCGATAATAAAAAAGAAAAAAGGTGCAATGATACCATCTACCGTATTTTCCGCAATCGTTTCTACTGTAGCACGAGTGATTTCACTTTCATCTAGGTCTTCAGTATCACGTCCCACAATCCAGGATAAACGTTTACGAGCTTCTACGATATTACCTTGTTTTATTAACTGACTAATCGTAAAACCTGCGCCAGCCAATGAACGTGGAGAAATGGCGATGTAGAGGATCACTACTTCGAAAGCATAGTATACCCATTTGTCTACTACTCCACCTAGCCATAACAATAAAGATACTATGATATATACCGATATAAGAATTAAACCTACTGCAATACCACCGTACCACAATTTCTTCGTATCATTATCAGTGTCCTTATAAAGAACGGCTTCAAAAAAAGATATTATACGTCCAATAATGGCCACTGGATGATATTTACTATTAGGATCTCCAATAATTAAATCCAATAAAAATGCTAAAACTGGTATACACACAAAGTTATACTTCGAAAACCAGTGAAAAAATGTTAAATGTTCCATATATCTCCTCTACTATCCCAAAGTAGACATAATATAGTCCATATCTAAATGTTCCTCCACAATATCAGCTAAGCGATTATATGCCGCATTTTTATGTTCAAAATAATGGAATACTACATCTAATGGTTGTAATCCCTTGCGTTCACGTAATTGATTGATAATAAAACGTCTAAACTCGTCATTATCAAATACACCGTGAATATATGTACCCATTACCTGATGATTGCCATCAATAAAACCATCAATAACATTGACGGCCTCTTCACTGCGACTTGTAATTGTAAAGCAACGAGACACTGTATCTGCTAGTGGTGTAGTATCCCCCATATGAATTTCATAGCCTACTAATTTTTCACCCCTGAAAGTACCATTTAAGAACTGTAAATTAGATACATTGAATTGTACTTGATGGGTAGTTTTTTGAGCCTTCATAGTCGTGGAGGATTCAACAAGGCCAAGTCCTTCAATTTCCTCGATATCACCTTCCATATGATGCGGATCATAAATAGTTTTACCTAACATTTGGTTACCGCCACAAACACCGATAACAGGTGTACCTTGAGCAGCCAATTTTTTGATTTCATCAGCAAAGCCTGTATCGCGTAAATATGTTAAGTCAGCCAATGTATTTTTAGAACCAGGTAATATAATTAAATCTGGTGTACCGATAACATCTCCAGGGCCTACAAAACGGACAGATACATCTGGCTCATAATTAAGTGCATCAAAGTCTGTAAAATTAGAGATTTTAGGTGTTTGCATAACTACGACCTGAATATCTTTAGACCCACTATTGCGTTTGTTCTCTAATGCAACAGAATCTTCTTCATCAATATCGAGGTTTTCAATGGCAGGAATAACTCCTACCACTTTTTTACCTGTTTTTTCTTCAATAAATGTAAGAGCTGGTTCTAATAGTTTGATATCACCACGGAATTTATTGATAACGATACCTTTGATAAGATCGCGTTCTTCTGGTTCTAATAGTTCTAAGGTACCAACAATAGACGCAATAGCACCACCTCGGTCAATATCTGCAATGAGAAAAACTGGAGCTTGAGTCATCTTGGCAATACGCATATTTACAATGTCATTTGCTTTTAAGTTAACTTCTGCAGGGCTACCAGCACCTTCGATAACCATCATATCAAAATTTGAATCTAAGAAATCGATAGATTCTTTAACCTTATCTAAAGCGGTTAGAGAATATTTAGTATGATATTCTTTAGCACTATATACACCAACAGGTTTTCCCATCAATACAACTTGAGACGATTGATTGCCTGTAGGTTTTAATAAAACAGGATTCATTTGAACTATTGGATCAATACCAGCGGCTTCGGCTTGAGCGACTTGAGCACGACCAATTTCATCGCCCCATTTTGTCACATAAGAATTGAGAGCCATATTTTGTGCTTTAAAAGGAACGGTCTTAAAACCTTTTCTATAAAAAATACGGCATAATGCAGTACAAAGAATACTTTTACCTACATTAGAACTCGTTCCTTGAAACATTATTTTCTTAGCCATTTATATGAACCTCCTGTGATTTCAATTCAATGGTAACACCACTAATTGTTAAATAGAGTTTATCTGCAACAGAAGCTACTGCTCGATTCACACGACCAGCAATATCTCTAAAATATCTAGCCAGTTTATTATCCGGCACAATACCTAACCCAATTTCATTGGTCACAAATATAACTGTTTTACCTTCACATGATTGTATCGAGTCTAATAAAGTGTCTAATTCTGAAAGTATTGTCTGTTCTAAACTATTAGCATCTTCTTGACCACGAATGGAGCCATAAGCCATCATGTGATTGGTAGTGAACATGGTTAAACAATCTATAAGAATTACATCTGCTGATTTACTGATATTTTCCCATTCATCAGCTAAATGTAAAGGTACTTCAAAATTATTCCATATTTTTCCTCGTCGCTCTTGATGTTTTTTGATGCGATCCACCATTTCCTCATCAAAAGCTTGGCCCGTAGCTACATAAGCTTTTAAACCTTTTGTAGCCAATGCTAAACGTTCAGCAAATTCACTTTTTCCACTACGTGCCCCACCGGAACACAATATAATTTGTGATTTCATAATGCACCTATACAAGAATTTATAATTTCAGTATCATTATAAGTATAACAAAGGAGCGATACTATGGAAATTATGAATATGAAACTAAAAATGATGGCTACTTTATGGGATAACACATATCGTGTTGCCATCGATGACGGGCAAGGTAAATATATTGGTACTGCACGAGTAGTAGTGAATGTTCCGCTACCACCAGAAGCCTTACCAGAAAATGCACCTCAAGTTGAAGCACAACTCTTAGTATTAGTTGAAGACTTTGATTTCGGCGCTGATAAAATTATAAACTTTGAAACAACATTAGCCAATCTATTAAGAGAAAAATTCCGTTATGAAATTCCTCATATCTTTTTCTACTATCCTAGTCCTCAAGATGTTTTAAACCAAACAATTTCACAATAAGGTCTATAACGAGCAAAAAGCTATGTAAAATACATAGCTTTTTTTGTTTATTCTGCTCCAAGTTCTTCCTCTACACGACACAAGATAAAGCAAAGGTCGGATAGACGATTTAAGTATTTTAAATTAGATTCGTGAACACTTTCACCAGCGTCTAATACCCGCCATAAAGCGCGTTCCGCACGTCGAGTAATCGTTCTAGCTACATGTAAGTAAGCAGAAGATTGTTTTTCACCTGGAATAACAAAACTAGATAAAGGTTCTAATTTTGCATCAAAGCGATCTATAACTTTTTCTAAATGCTTTACATATTGCTCAGTAATTACCGGAGCGGCATTTAAACTTGCAATATCGGCCATTAATGTCCATAAGTTGCGCTCAATATCGTATAATTCAGCAGAAACACGTGGATTTTCAGCATAAGCGCGAGCCAATCCTAAAAAAGCTTGTAATTCATCGATTGTACCATAAGCTTCTACGCGTAAAGATGATTTCTGTACACGTTCGCCCGTGTATAAACCAGTTGTACCAGCATCACCTGTTTTTGTATAAACGCTACTTGCCATATGATTACCTCCTATAGATAACATGGATGTAGAAATAAAAGCTAAAGAATCCCAACCTTGAGATTATTTGTATTCAGGGAACCAAAGATGAATTTCACGAGCAGCGGCTTCTGGAGAATCAGAAGCATGTACTACGTTAGCATCCATTGTTAGGGCATAGTCACCACGAATACTACCAGGGGCAGCATCTACAGGATTTGTTGCTCCGTTTAAAGCACGTACGGATACAATTGCGTTCTCACCAGCTAACACAAAAGCAAGAACTGGTCCTGATGTAATAAAATCAACTAATTCACCAAAGAATGGTTTTTCCTTATGTTCTGTATAATGTTCTTCCGCTAATTCACGAGGTACTTGTAAGAGTTTTAATGCTTTAATAACAAGGCCTTTACGTTCATAACGGCTAAGAATTTCACCACTTAATTGACGTTTAACTGCATCTGGTTTAATTAAAACTAATGTTTCTTGCATAATACCCTCCAGTAGATACTAATTATAATATTGCCTTTTCTTTATACTTTGGATTCATAGCTTGTTTCTTTAACTTTTGAATACGTTCTTCCGTGCGAGGATGTGTACTAAAAAGATTGCTCAAGCTTTCACCAATTCCCATCATAGGGTTAATAATAAACATATGGGCTGTAGCATTACTTGCATTAGGCAATGCACCATGTTTAGAGTAGTAGTCAATTTTTGCAAGTGCAGAAGCCAGTGCTAATGGATTGCGACACATATCTCCGCCTCCCTCATCAGCTAAAAACTCACGAGTACGGGAAATACTCATCTGAATAAGACCAGCTGCGATAGGTGCAATAATGATTGTACCAAGAAGCGCCAAAGGGTTAGTACCTTCTCGATCATCGGAACGCCCAAATATGGCAGTAAATTGAAGTATATTGGCTATCATAGAAATAGCACCAGCCATCATAGCTGCAATTGTACTAATCAATGTATCTCGATTCTTAACATGCGTTAATTCGTGTGCAAGCACACCTTCTAATTCTTCATCAGTTAATAGACGTTGGATACCTTCTGTAACAGCAACTGCTGCATGACTAGGATTTCTACCTGTTGCAAATGCATTCGGTACCTCACTGGGAATGATATAAACCTTTGGCATTGGTAAATTACCATTTTTAGCCAATTGCTCTACCATTGCATATAGTTTTGGATTAGACTGTGCAGTAACAGGTTGAGCATTGTATTGGGCTAAAACGATTTTATCGCTGTACCAATAGGACATAAAATTCATACCCATGGATATGACAAACATCATAATCATACCGCTTCTGCCGCCAATCATATCACCAATAACCACTAAAATGGCCGTTAGCGTCGCTAATAAAAGTGTTGTTTTTATATTGTTCATAGTTTCCTCCAATTATTGTTATGGACTATGCCTAACACTATAATTATACCATAAACTATATAATTAACGCTCCAGTTGTATCAGCTTCTAAGCAATATATTTTATTTTCAATCTCATTTGCTGTGAATACGGCCCCCATAGCCTTTGCTACCTCTTGTACATGAGTTTTATCAACATATGCAATCAGAGTAGAACCCGATCCACTGATAGTAGCACCGTAAGCTCCAGCAACTTTTGCGGCTTCAAAAACTTCATCACAATGAGGAATCAATGTCTTACGATAAGGTACATGCAAGTTGTCATCTAAGGCAACAGATAAATTACTTAATTGATGCGTAATTAAGCTTGTTACAAATAATGAAGCATGACTTACATTTTGTACAGCTTCTTTAAATGGAATATGATTTGGTAGCACAGAACGAGCATATTCAGTAGATACCATGACTTCTGGTACTACAACAGCAAAATGTAGCTCCGGAGGAATAGAAATGACCGTGTTTAGTACCTTATTTTTTAAACCTGTAGCACAACATAAATTTCCGTAAATAGCTGGCGCCACATTATCTGGATGACCTTCCATACGATTTGCTATAACTAGTAACTCTTCTTTTGAAAGTGGATGCTTTACCAATGCGTTCGCCAGTAAAAGTCCCCCTACTATAGCCGTACTACTACTACCTAGTCCACGAGATGGAGGAATCAAGGTTTCAGAAGTTATATGACCATATCGAATTGGTTCTTGAGCAGTAGCAAAAACTTGATCCATAGCGAAACCAATTAGATTCTTTTTAGGATCTTCAGCGCGTAGAATATCTGCACCAAAACCTTCAAAAGTATATATATATTCTGTAGCATTTTCATCTGGTGTAAAGCTGAATATATTATAAAGATTTAGTGCTAATCCTAAGCAATCAAAACCTGGGCCACAGTTTGCACTAGTGGCAGGTACTTGTACACGAACAGTATTCATAATTAAGCTTCCATAATACGAATGACACTATTAACAGCCTTAACGGAGCGCAAGCTATTAAAAGAGTCTATAAGATTTAAAATATAAGATCTTGGGCATTTAGATGTAACAATGGCAAGAACTGCAGTTTCTGGATCCATATTTCGTTGAACGATGGATAAAACAGAAATTTTTTGTTCTGCTAATTTTGCAGAGATTTTTGCTAGAACACCTGTTTTATTATCCACTGCTAAACGCAAGTAGTAGCTAGATTGGATTTTACCTGGAGAATAAATATCTTTTTGATCATAATAGAACGGTTTCAAACGCCCTGTTTCATTATAAGAGACATTCTTTGCCACTTCCATTATGTCAGATACTACAGAACTACCTGTCGGTAAGCTACCTGCACCACGACCATATAGCATGACATCATCGATACCATTACCCTTAACATAAATTGCATTATAGGATCCGCGAACAGATGCCAATGGATGTGTAGTAGGAATAAATGCAGGGTATACATTTAGAGATAATCCTTGAGCAGTTTCTTTAGCAATACCTAATAATTTAATATTGTAACCAAACTCTTTCCCAAATTTTATATCTTCAGTATCAATACAAGTAATACCTTCTACAGTTACATCTTCAAAGAAAATACGACGGTTAAAACTAATGGATGCAAGTATTGCCAATTTACGAGCTGCATCAAGGCCTTCAACATCAGCTGTAGGATCTGCCTCTGCATATCCTAACTCTTGTGCTTCTTTCAATACATCTTGATAGCTTAAACCTTCTTCAGACATTTTAGTCAAAATAAAGTTTGTAGTACCGTTCATAATGCCAATGATTTCAGTAATACGATTACCGGCTAACGATTCATATAATGTGCGGATTATAGGAATACCACCTAAAACAGATGCTTCAAAACGTAAGTCTACCCCATTTTTACTCGCTAAGTCTAATAAGTATGGACCAGCTTCTGCTAATAAGTCTTTATTTGCAGTTACCACATTCTTCTTAGCTTTTAAAGCCCCTTCTACACAATCTTTTGCAAAGTTTGTACCACCCATTAATTCCACTACCATTTGAATGGAGTCATCTTTTAATACTTCATCAATATCAGTTACATATTTAGCTGTTTCTGGTAATATAATATGACTATATTTTTCTGGATTTCGTACGTAAATTTTAGAAATTTCAACATTGACACCTGTACGATTTTTAATTAATTCAGCATTGTCTTGCAATAAGTTAAAAGTACCTTGTGCAACAGTACCAAAACCTAATAAAGCAATTTTTATAGTGGTCATAATCGTCCTACTCTCTTAATTAGCCTATGCTTGGCCTAAAATCTCTACCTTTATAATACCCTTCATAGAGCGAATATCTAGCAATAAATCTTCTAATGAGCCTTGTAAATCCTTGCTTTCAAAAGAAATGCTACTATTCGCAATGCCTTGTAATGGAATATCTTGATTAATCGTTAAAATACTACCGTTACGTTCAGCAATGGCTTTCAAAACGCTTGATAACATACCAGATTCATTTGACATAGAAACATAAATACTAACAATTTTTCCTTGAGCAATTTCAAAAAATGGAAAAACATAATCCTTGTATTTATAATACGCAGATCGACTTAAATCCATTTTTTCAACTGCTTCGTTAATTGTTTTAACCTCACCTAGTTTTAGAATTTCTTTTACTTTTATCGTCTTTTTTATAGCCTCTGGTAAAATATCTTCTTGAACCAGATAAAATTTATCTTTTTTTGGTTTAGACATAGAGCACACTCCCTTATTGTTCTCTTGAAGTTTCTTGGGCAACGAATTGTCGTCCATATAATGTTAATACTGCATACATACCGATAAAGAATGGCATATACTCAGCCACAACACGCCATCCTACAGCGATGATGCCCACTGTTCCATTAGGTACAAAGGCACTAAATAATACTACAAATAGACCTTCTGCAATGCCTGTTCCCCCTGGGGTTGGTGCAAAATACAAAATAAGATTTAATAAAATCATGCGATCTAAAATATCGATAATAGGAATATCTGGTGTGAAAGCATACATTAAGGCGGGTGCAATACAATATAAGCATAATAAACTCAAACCAGATTCAATAAAAACTATTAAAGATTGGACAGGTTGTTTATAAAGTAAACCAAGACCTTGATTTAGTGTTTCTAATTTAGAAAGCCAATCTTTAGTGTTATGTGCTTTAAATCGTTGTGCTAGATTATAGACAAATTGACGCATATACTTAGTCTGTAATATATAAGTTCCCACTAAGGTTGCTATAACAGCAAGCACGGCAAAAATCAAAAGCATATCACGAGAGATATATGGAATTTCAATAGCATCTCGTAAGAATACTAATGGCAGCATAATGACCAAAAACATAATGGAAAATACGGTACGTATTAATACAATCGGTGTACCTTTAGATATAGGTACGCCATAACTTCTCAACACCAGTACTTGCGCGACAGCACCACCGCTAGCTCCAGGTGTCAACATAGCCATAAAATAATTACTAAAAATAACTCGTAGCACTGCTCGTATCGATAACTTGTAACCACCAATTTTTACGAGCCTTTGAAGTCGTAATCCATCAAAATACATACCTGCTACTAAAGCAACTAAAGCTAATAATAAGGAAATACTATTAAAAGATGATATGGCTTTCAATGCATCTAAATCAATAGTATAGTAAATAATACCAATTGATACAGCCAATAACAAGAGAAACATAAAGATGCCTCTCTTCATCATTTTACTCATACCAAGTCTCCATAATTAATGAGCTCTATATCATGTTGACTTATATATAATCGCGTATGACTGGAACAGAGTGCATGCAACTCATCTTCCCAATGATAACCCCAATTATAAAGCTTACTAAGAATACTACTATTACTACCTGGGTGAACCATCAATTCATGTGTACCAGAATGTTTATTTACCGCTTTTAGGATACCCATTAGAGATTTCTGATTTATATGACCTCCATTTACCATGCCCCAAAAATATTGGGTTGTAGTCATACAATTATTTCGTATGATTGGTCGCGCATTAGCCGCAACCGTTGATAAACCAACTTTACCAAGAAATCGAATTGGGGAATACATATAATTCATAAAACCAGTAGACTCATCGGGTATACGTATAGCATGTATACCAAAGGATTTTGCCTGTTCAATCACAATTGGCAATACCGTTGGTAACACATGCAAATGTTGATGTCCATCAATATGAGTTACCCTTAAGCCGGTATCCATTATTTGAGCTATTTGTGCATGAATCTCTTTACGTAATTCACTATAATTGATTTTGCCAGAGTAAATACGTTTAATAAATTCTACATAGTTCTCTGGAAATACACCTTCTGGTGTGAGAAGTGATGAAACTTCTGATGGATCACATACTGGTTTGACCCCACCCACCAAGGTAATATGAATACCAATGCCCAACTTAGGGTTTTGTTTTGCCATACTTACGGCTTCTGTAAAAGCTTCTCCTCCTGCCATTAAAGAGGTACTGGTAATAATACCTCTACGGTGACCATCAATAATACCAGCATTAACTGCACTATGAAGGCCAAAATCGTCTGCATTTACAATTAATTTGGACATAGTTATCTTCCTTTTCATGAAAAAAAGGGAGAACTTTGTTCTCCCACAAAGGATATATGTTATTTTACCAAATACACAACTAAAAAATCAATACAAAAGCCCTCTACTTGTTTACTAGTAGAGGACTTTTTATAAGGTCATAAAATTTTATCATATATATACTAAGGCATCAATTGTTCTTGTACTTTATACATACATAATGCAGCAGCTACGCTTACATTTAAGGATTCCATATCACCATACATAGGAATCATAATACGATTTGTACATAGATTCATAACTTCTGGTGTTACACCATTTCCTTCGTTTCCTAATACTAGCATAGTTCGCTTAGCATAACTTACAGTATGATAAGGATTGGAATGTTCTAAAGCTGTTACATAGCTAGTCATATTAGACTCGGTTACCATATCATGTAACAGAGATAAGGTAATGTCTTCATATAAAGGTATTTTATGTAAGGCGCTCATAGTACTGCGCACTGTCTTGTCATTAAAAGGGTCCACAGTTCCTTTCATCAAAAATATCCCTTTAACACCTGCTGCAACAGCAGTACGAATAATGGTACCTAGATTGCCGGGATCTTGAACACCATCTAATGTAATATATAAACCATCCACAATAGAAATTGATTCAATATCATATGTAGGCTTTGATACAATAGCAACTACACCTTGTCCATTTACGGTATTATCTACTTTATCAAACACTGGATCTTGTGCGATATATTTAGGTACAGATTGAACAGTATCTAAGTCTAATAAATCTAATATATTTTTATCTTGCGCTTTAGATTCACGTATAACGATTGTTTTTACTGCACCCATAGCTGCAATATCTCGAATAGAGCGAATGCCTTCAACGATGTACTCTCCATTTTTTTGGCGATTTTTACGTTGCCTTAATGAGATAATTCGCTTAATCGTTTTATTATCTTTAGATTGGATAAATTCCATACTAACTCCCACTGTGTTGATTATTCCATAGATTATAAAAGGCCCCTTTTAAGTTGATAAGCTCATTAAAAGATCCTTTTTCTATTATTTTACCATATTCCATATACACTATTTTATTGGCATCTTCTACTGTTGAAAGACGATGAGCAATACTTACGATTGTTTTACTACCTCGAATATTTTCAATACTTGCTTGAATTTGCTTCTCCGTATGACTATCGATATTAGCCGTTGCTTCATCTAGCAATAGAATTGGTGTTTTTTTAATCAAGGTACGGCCAAAAGCCAATAATTGTTTTTGCCCATCAGATAATAAGGAGCCTAAATAACCAACCGGTGTCTCATACCCTTCCGGAAGTTGTTCAATCATAGAATCCAAATTAACTTGTTTTGCTGCATTGATCATTTCCTCATTAGAAATTGATGTATCAAAAAGTGTTAAGTTATCTCTAATGGAACCCTTAAATAGATAAGCTTGCTGAAAAACATATCCCATTAAATGGCGAAGCACAGAATTGTCATATTTGGTAATATTTATACCGTTGATATAGATAGTCCCTCTTGTTGGTTTGTAGACCCCCATCAACAATGCTAAAAGTGTAGATTTACCACTACCAGAAGGACCTACAATCCCTATGAATTCTCCAGCTTTAATGTTTAATGTAAAGTCTTCTAGCGCATAAATGTCGTTATTATTATAGGAAAACCACACATGCTCAAATTCAATGGTCTCTATATGTTTAAATTCATCAGGAACTTCATTAGCCATCTGACGCTCTTCTTCCTCTAATAAGGGAACTAATCTTTCAGCACCAGCTAATGCACTTTGTAGTGAGTTATATTTATCTGCAATTTCCTTTAATGGTTGGAAGAATCGGTCCATATATTGGATAAAGGCAAATACTGTACCAGCGTCAGCTACAGAGTCTATTAAATTCGTAGTTATAAAAATAACAATTAACGCAACAAAGAATAGACCATCTACGAGTGGTCTAAAAATAGAAAATGTAGTAACTTCAAAAAGGCCTGCTTCTAAGAAACCTTTATTAACAGTATTATAACGTTCCTCAATTGCTTTTTCGCCACCATAGGATTTTACGATTACAATATAATTTAACAGTTCCTTGATACTCGCATTAGATGCAGCTACAGAGCGTCTTACCTGACGAAATGCTTTGCGGGAAAACTTTTGAAACACCCAAATAATTCCACCCATTATAGGTAATAAAATTGTCATGATGATAGCTAGGGGTACATTAATAGCATACATAAATCCTAATATACCAATAATCATCAAACCGCTACTAGCTAAATTCAAAATTACATCTGTATATAATGTACGTAATGACTCTACATCATTAGTGATGCGAGTTACCCAATTGCCAATCGGCAACTTATAAAATTCATCATGTGGTTTATTAAGAATCTTTTTAAAGACAATACTACGAATATTATAAATTATTTTTTGACCAAAACTTTTTAAAAAATAATTCTCTACAAAAATAAATAAAACACTACCAATTATAGTAAGTCCATACATTAGAGCATAGTATTCAATAACAGCGATATCATTAGTGGCAAAGCCAAGATCGATGACTTGCTTTGTTATATACGGTCGTAAAAGTAATAGCACTAAATTTCCTGCTAGCGCAACCGTTGCTAATAATAGAATACCTAAATAAGGCTTAATGTAGCCAGTTATATAGGAGAACAAAGCCCAGTCATTTCTTAGATTACGCTTCTTCATAATGGGCCTCTCCTTTCTGCGCTTCATATAAGGTGCGGTATAAACCATTGTTAGCTAATAATTCTTTATGAGTACCTTCTTCTACGATACGCCCCTCATCGAATACTAGAATTTTATCTGCTTTCTCTACAACCTCTAATCGCTGTGAAATACATAAAATTGTTTGTTCTTTTACATTATGTAATGTATTTAAAATAGTTGTAACTGTTACTGCATCTAAAGCAGAAAAACAATCATCTAGCAATAAATATGGTGCATTTTTATAAAAGCCGCGAGCCATATTGATTCGCTGCTTTTGTCCACCTGATAAATCATGACCTTCTTCAGCGAGCTCATGTAAATCATCGTTTAACAAATCGCCTAAATCTCTATATAAGTCTGCCTTTTGTGCCGCAACCTCTACAGTTTCGTGCATAGGTAAATTTTTACCAAATTTAATATTATCTGCAATGGTCGTACTTAAAAGGTAAGATTGTGTTGGCACATAAGCAATTGAGTTTCTAAGTTTTGATAAAGAAACAGCAGCTAAATCTTGATTACCAAAATAAATGGACTGTTCCGGACATTCTTGTAATCCAATAAGCAATTTAAACAATGTACTTTTACCAGAACCAGGTTTGCCAACTAAACCAATAAAAGAGCCTTTCGGTATTGTCGTTGTCACTTGAGATAATGCATGACCTTTAGAGTTTTCATAATTAAAATCTAAGTATCGGATGTGAATATCCTCAAGTGGCAATACCTCATCGGTATCATCTATTGTTTCAGTGGGCAAATGCAAGAAATCCATGATACGATCTAAAGAAGCAAGACCTTTTTGTACAATAGAAATAAGGCCTCCAAAGCCTATTAAAGGCCCTACAATTAACATTATAAAAGAATTGATTGTAACAAATTCGCCTATAGTCATTTTACCTTCTACAGCTAAATGTCCACAAATAAAAATACTAATACTGATACAGATAAAGGGTGCAATTCTTGTTAACGGTGTTAATATTGCATCTAGTAGTGCAACATCCATATTCTTCTTATAATTAAGTTTATTTATTTTTTCAAAAGAGTTAGATATAATGCTTTCACGATTAAAAGCGCGAATAACATCCATCCCTTGAAATAGCTCTTGTCCAAACTCTGTTAAATCGCTATAAGTAGCTTGTGCACTACGTTGTTTAATACGTAGCTTTCTGCCTAGTACAAATATAGTCACAATAATTAAGAATACAGGTGTCATAATTTTAAAAGCTAATACAGTATTAATCTTTTGAATTAATATTATGGAGCCCACAACGGAATAGAAAATAATATCCACTACAATCATTACACCTAGACCAAGGGCAACACGTAACGATGTTACATCGTTAGTCATGAGCGCCATAACCTTACCAGGTCCATTAGCCTCATAGTACGTTGTTTTTACTTGTAATGCTTTACTACACAAAATCTCACGAAAAAGATACTCCATGCGACGAATAGATCCTAATAGGGTTCTACGTGAAATAACTTTCAAAATAGTGATAATAATAAATAATAAAATAAAATAATAAATATAAGTAACTAAACCTTCCTTATTATTGCTCAATGTATCTATAGCATTGCCAATGAATTGAGGAACAAATAAAAAAGCCACATCAATTGCCATCAACATAGTTAAGCCAATGGCATAGATCCAGCCTTCACGCCGGAAAAACTGCATAAATAAATCTATTGGTTTCATAGGTCCTCTCTAATATATTCTATTAAGTCTAATTAAAATCATTGCCTATATAATCATTAGTATTATTATATTGTAATTGAATTTGAATCAATACTGTAAAAGCTAAATCAACAAACTTTATTATGTTAACTTTACTCTTTATAGTATACACATTTTTTATAATACATTAATACACCTATATGTATAATAGTTAGATTAAATATTTTTATCACAGCAGTAGTTGTATTTCAACAATATAAGTTAAATGACCTCTTTAAATTTTAATGGTAATCAATCTTAAAGTTTTTTCTAAATTAATACTATATCGAATTTTTTAGTTTACTTATAGTAATGTAAATGTTATACTATGCATATAAAGAAATTTTATCTTACATAATTAGAATTAAAACTCTTAGGAGGAATAAAACATGGAAAAACGTACTGGCGTAGTAACATTTGCAGGTGGCCCTATCACATTAGTTGGCCCAGAAATTAAAGTAGGTCAACAAGCTCCAGACTTCACTGTATTGAGTAATGACTTGCAAGCTAAAACTTTAAAAGACTTCGAAGGTAAAGTAAAAGTTATCTCCGTTGTTCCTTCCCTTGATACAGGTGTTTGTGATGCTCAAACTCGTTGGTTCAACCAAGATGCAACAGCTCTTTCCGAAGATGTAGTCGTATTGACAATTTCTATGGACTTACCATTCGCTCAAAAACGTTGGTGTGGTGCTGCGGGCGTAGATAAAGTTATTACTTTGTCTGACCACAAAGATGCTTCCTTCGGTGAAAACTACGGTTTCTTGATTGAAGAGCTTCGTCTTTTAACTCGTGGCGTTGTAGTAATCAACAAAGATAACAAAGTAACTTATGTTGAATATGTACCAGAAGTAACTCAAGCAGTTAACTTCGATGCTGCATTAGAAGCTATTAAAGCTGATATCTAATCTTAAGATTTTTGCTAATAGCTTAATATAAAGGTAAAAAGACCGTACGGTGTACGGTCTTTTTTATGTAGTATAGTATTTAGATTTTTATTGTAGGTGAATTATATATGTGGATTCGTATTTCTAAACTATTATTAACGATAAAAAATATAGCCCTTGTAGGCGTTGGTATTGCACTTTGTATTGCACTTATTAATACATTGATTAGTCTTGTCTATGTTACGTGGGCGAATATTCAAGGTTATAGTACATACTCTTTATTGATTGAAGAACTAATTACCTTCTTTCTATACTTTGAGTTTATTGCACTCATCGTTAAATATTTTAAAAATAACTTCCACTTTCCGCTTAACTTCTTTTTATACATTGGCATAACTGCAATTGTAAGACTTCTAATTATCAATCATGAATCATCATTTGATAATTTAATTTGGTCTGTTGCAATTTTTGTACTTGTATGTAGCTTAGTATTAGTAGAAAAATTTATTGGACATAACGAATAAAATTTAAATCGTTTTGTTTGAATATATCTAATTTATTTAGATATATTTAAATGAAAAATGGCCTCTACCGTAGTAGAGGCCATTTTTATTAATAAATTGATTTTATTAGAAGATATTTTTAGCGTAGTTAGCGTACTTAGCTTCTAATTCTTCCATTTTATCATTCATTTCGATTTGTAATTGGGATGCTAAATCATATTCACCATCATTAAGTGCATCAATTAAACGAGTGAATAAGGATTTACGATCATCACTATCTTTCGCAAGGTAGAAACGTAAGTCATTAACTTCTGCAAAGCGTTTATCATCTACACTATTTCGGCTGTCAGTATGAATTGCAACCATGCTACGAACTGTATCCAAATTGTTTGGGATTAAGCGGTTAGCCAATACTAGTTTCCAGCGTTTAAGAATGGAGGCAATAAAGGAGTCCATTAAATCTTTAGCAAATGCATTGCCTTGAGCCAATGTTTCTACTAATTCAGGATTATTTTGGTAACCCTTTATGTTTTCCCATACAGTAGCTGGAGCAACACCAAACATTTGATTACGTTCTTCTTGTGTGAAATCATCAAACACATCTTTTTCAGTACGGTATGCACGATTTGTAGCAAGATAATCAGATGTTTCACCTACTTCTTTGGAAAGCTCTGCTTCCAATTGAGCTTGTGTTTTACCAGATGTAATGGCATATTTCATACCATCAAATGCAGAAATAAAGATCAACGCTAAAGCAGTATATGTATTGGTGTAAGGATTTGGAGAACGCAATTCATAACGTGTCGCCATAGGATTATCGATATCTCGAATTAAACCGCAAAGGATTGTACGGTTACGGCTAGGTTCAGATGGATCAGTACCTAAAGATGTAACAATACATACTGGCGCTTCAAACCCAGGTTTTAAACGGTTTAAAGAATCTGTTGTAGAGCTGATGAATGGATTAATGGCTTCATAGTGTTTTAAAAGTCCCATAATTGCACCAATGCCTAAAGAGCTAGCAGATTCTTTACGCATATCTTCTGGGCTAAATAAGTTAACAACTTTACCAGATTTTAATTTAGCCATAACACCAAAATGAGTATGTTCACCAGAACCAGCTACACCAATTATTGGTTTTGCATTAAATGTTACATCAAGACCATTTTCACGGAATACTTCACGAACAATGATACGAGCTTGTAATTCATTATCTGCTGTTTGTAATGGATTATTTGAGAATTTCCAGTCGATTTCTAATTGTTCTAATACAACGGCTTCATGACCATCTTCATCAAGTTTAGCTTTAACGCCACCTACTTCTTTATGACCCATTTCAGCAACCATACCATATCTATCAAGACGTTCAACAGCTTGTTCTAATGCAGTGCGAACTGTACCATGAGTACGTTGCCAGTATTGTTCTTGTAATTTTTGGGATACGGATAATTCTTTTTTGGTAACTGTTCTAGATGGAGTTTTTACCCAGAATTCTAGTTCTGTTGCAGATGTGAAAATGATATCTACAACTTCATCAGCTTTCACATGCGGCATACCAGGTAAACCATGTTCTTTAATCAAAGCCAATAATTCAGCACGTACATAGTCGCAGCTGCGTTTTAAAATAGAACGAGAATCTACATAGCGATAGTTATGCATCAAGAATGCAGGAATACGAAGTGTACCAGTTGGTAATCCTGTAACAGGATCAATATTTTCGTAGTTGTAATCAACAAACCAGTTTACACTTGGATCGCCCCACATATCTACACGAGCATTATTTAATGTAGCAATATTTGTAAGTACTACAGAGGAACCATCTGTTTGAACAGCACGACCTTCAAAGAAAGATTCGTAGTCATCGAAGAATGCTGACATAGGAATCTTTTCATCAGTATCATTACCTGCTAAGTCAATACCTACAAGAGATACGAACTTGATTTCAGGATGTTGTTCTAATAATGCAAGAACGCCTTCTTTCCCATATTGACCCGCCGGAATGTAATATAATAATTCGTTAGTTGTCGACATATTTGTTCCTCCTAAAAGAAAAAGACTCCAACAAATAAATATATAAATCTATATATCTAAAGTGGAGTCTTCGTTGACCAATTATTTTATTGAGTTCATATTATCATATGTTGAAAATATATGTCAATAACTTTCTATAGAATTTCATTATTCTTTTAAAGTTACATCTAACACATCCAATACTATCAACTTTAATCAATAACTGTATATAGAATGGTCGTTGATATCACTATATATTATCCAAGTAATTCTTTAACAATATTATTGACAACCTTACCATCTGCACGCCCTTTTGTTTTTGGCATTACATGTTTCATAACATTGCCCATATTTACGTTATCACCACATGCAGCAATGGCTTCTTGTACAATTGTACGAATTTCATCTTCTTTCAATTGCTCTGGTAAGTATTTTTGCAATACAGCCATTTCTTCTTTTACATGACTAATTAAGTCCTCACGTCCCGCTTTTTCAAATTCTGTTAAGGAATCTTGACGAGTTTTCATTTCTTTAGCTAAAATGCCAAGAATGCCAGCATCATCTAGCTCAATTTTGTCATTGATTTCTGTATTTTTTATGGCACTATTGACCATACGAATTACAGATAACGCTGTTTTACCTTCTTCACGAGCTTTCATAGCTGCTTTCATATCTTCCTTTAATTGATCTTTTAAACTCATATTTCCTCCTTATGTATATAATAAAGAAACCCTAATTCTGGATTTCATAAAGCCATGAAAAGGCAGAATTAGGGTAATCATCTTATGCTCTGAATTTGCGTTTTCTTGCTGCTTCAGATTTTTTCTTTCTTTTTACGCTTGGTTTTTCATAGTGTTCGCGTTTTCTTACTTCAGACAAAACACCCGCTTTTTGGCAGGAGCGTTTGAATCGACGAAGAGCACTTTCAAGCGTTTCGTTTTTACCGACTTTGATTTCAGACATCTATATCCCTCCCTCCAAAAATAATCTCGGGAAGTGCTGATAATTTACATACGCACATATAATATTATATGTATAGGTATAGATGTTGTCAATATTTTCAAGTATATTTTATAGGTTTTTTAATGAGTATTATAAAAAGAATGCATAATACTCAAAATTAGGCTTCTGGCCAGCCCATCTCTTCTCCACCTAAAAGGTGTGCATGCATATGGAATACAGTTTGGCCTGCTTTTTCACCAGTATTAAAAATTAAACGATATCCATCTTTAGAGATACCAAGCTCTTTTGCTACATCACGAACAAATGGCAGTAACCCTTCAACATAATCTGCATTCTTTTCATTAAGATGTGCAATATTAGACACGTGATTTTTAGGTACGATTAATACATGAACTTTTTTTACAGGTTGAATATCATAAAAAGCATAGAATTTATCATTTTCTAACACTTTTTTAGACGGAATTTCACCATTGATAATTTTGCAAAAAATGCAGTCACTCATAATCTAACTCCTTACTCAATAATTAAATAATTATCTTCTAAACCTACAACAGTTCCACCAACGAGATCACCAATTTTACGTGTCCCATCAGACTTAACTTTACCATTTATATATTCATTTGTTAAGCCCATATAGTATCCATTCTCTTCCTTTTCGATGAGAATCTCACCAGGCTTACCAATGCGAGATTTTGCGTATCGTTCATAACCAGATTGGCTAAGGCCATTTAAAAGTGCTACACGAGTCTTCTTAACAGCTTCTGGTACTTGATCCGCCATGGTGGCTGCAGGTGTACCCTCACGAATGGAGTATGGGAAGGCATGAATGTGCGTAAATCCAATTTCACGTACTGTATTCAATGTTTCTTCGAAGTCTTCATCAGTTTCTTGAGGGAAACCAGCAATAATATCAGTTGTAATTGATAAATCTTTAATACGAGAACGTAAACTTGTAATTAAATCTTTATATTCTTGTAATGTATAATGGCGTTTCATCAACTTTAATACATGATCAGAACCAGCTTGTAATGGTAAATGTAAATGAGGACAAACACGTTTATTGGTAGCCATTAATTCTACTAACTCATCAGAAACCTCTACGGATTCAATGGACCCGAAACGAATGCGGTATAAATTAGGAATCTCTAATAAAGCTTTTACCACATCAGCTAATGTTGGACGACCTGGTAATTCGACACCGTAATTACCCAAATGTATACCAGTTAATACGATTTCATGGAATCCATGATCTACTAAACGTTTTGCCTCTTGTACAATATCATCAACTTTACGAGATTTTAATTTTCCTCGAGTATAAGGAATGATACAAAAGGCGCAATAGTTATTACAACCTTCTTGAATTTTCATGAACGCACGAGCTTTGTCAGATTCATTACCATATAACGGCATTTCCTCGAAGTTAGATTCCTTCATGATATCCCGAACAGCATTGATTTGTCGTTCTGTAGATTCTAATTGCTCTACTAATTCAACAATTTTAGAGCGATTATTTGTACCAATAACGAGATTAACACCATCTATAGCGGCAATCGCATCTGGATCAAGCTGAGCATAACAACCAGTTACAATAACATAGGCATCTTCATTTTGACGCTTTGCCTTGCGGATTAATTGACGGGATTTCTTTTCCCCCATATTCGTTACAGAACAGGTATTAATTACATATATATCAGCTTTTTCATCGAAGTCTACCGCTTCGTAATTATTTTGTAAAAATAAACCTTTCATGGCATCTGTATCATATTGGTTTACGCGACACCCTAAGGTTGTAAAAGCAACGGTTTTCATTGCACCTCTCTATTCTTATTTAATTTATAATTCTAATTCATATCGAATCATCGCTAACGATCCAATAGCAGCAGTTTCAGCCCGTAAAATTGTATTTCCCAGCGATACTGATTTTCCACCATATTTTATAATAGCATTGATTTCCTTCTCTTGATAGCCCCCTTCAGGACCTATACAAATTAAAACATCAGTTACAGACTTATCGGAATGTAAAGTTTTAAGTACATCTTTGATAGTCTGACCTGCTTCATTTTCATAGGCTACCAATTTCAACGCCTCAGATTCAATGTCTAATGCTTGTAAAAGCGTCTCTCCTACTACTAGTGTAGGCAAGTGATTTCGTCCACATTGTTGAGCTGCTTCTAGCATTATTTTTTCCCAACGATTTACTTTTGATTGAAGCTTTTTTTCATCATATTTAGCTACGCAGTTAGCTGTGGGCACAAGATAAATTGTATCCACATTTAACTCCGTCGCCTTTTGTAACACCCATTCTAGCTTTTCACCTTTTAATAATGATTGAACTAGAATAGTACGATACGATGCTAGATTTCCTTCTACATATTCAATCAGTTTTGCTTGAGCTTTACCATCTACTTCTGCTGTAATTTGATATGTACCACAACGATTGTCGCTGCCGGTTACAGTTATAGGCTTCTCCATATTATGGCGAAATACATGTAGTACATGATGGGTTACATCTTTTGGTAATTCTATTATTTCATCTAATGGTGTAGGAATAAAAATCTTTTTCATCGTTTTTCTAGCGCAAACGTATGCCAAGGCCCTGCAACGCGCTCCTCAATAATATGCCAATGAGCCTCAATATATGGCATGATTTCATCATAACGATCATCAATAATGCCACTAATAATCAAAATGCCCCTATCATCCAGTTTCTTACCAATTTGAGGTAATAGTATTTTAAGGGGATCCACTGTTAGATTAGCTAAAATTAATTGGGCAGTACCATTGAAATCACTATCCAAATTACCACAAATGATTTCAGCAGATACATGATTATTCTCACAGTTAATTCTAGCTTGATTTGCAGCATACTCTTCTATATCTATACCAACTAAATTTTTAATACCTAAATGGGCTGCTACTAATAAAAGAATACCTGTGCCAGTACCAATATCCAAACAAGTAACTGTATCAAGATCCATAGATTTACTATAGGATTTTAATAGCTCTGCACAAGTCCGTGTCGTCTCATGAGACCCGGTACCAAAGGAAATATCTGAATCAATTTCAATAATAATTTTATTATCTACATTATTGTATTCCTGCCATGCTGGTTTAATGATTAAGTTAGGTAAAATTTCTGTAGGTTCAATATACTGTTGCCAAGAGTTTAACCAAGTTGACTCATCAAGAATATCTGTATCTATTGATATAACCTTGATATTGGCCTCAGTAAGCCGTTTTACTAAATCCGCCTTAATCATATTCATATCGAGTGATATATCAGCATACATAGTTAATTTTATTAAATTAGGCTGATTTTCAACATCTTCTTCTATAATTCCATTGTCTGCATAATCGTCAAAAAGAGTAGTCACCTCATCGGTGGCTACTCTTTCACAGACAATGGATACTTCTATCCATTGCATATATGCTCCTTTATAGGGAATGTGATGGAACAAACCATTCCTTCACATGAGCTGTTCATTTAGTCAAACAGTCCTTGATTTTTTCAAAGAGACTTTTGCTCACTTGTAAGTTATTTACATCTTCATTACTTTCATTTGCAAAGCGTAACAATAGCTCACGTTGAGTGTCTGTCAACTTCTTAGGCGTTTGGACGGTTACCACAATGTGTTGGTCACCCCTTTGGTTAGGGTTACGCAAATATGGTATACCTTTGCCCTTTACGCGGAATGCCGTTCCCGTTTGAGTACCTTCCGGAATCTTTAACTCTACTTTACCATCTAAAGTGTTAACTTGTATAGTCGCACCAAGAGCAGCTTGAGCAAAGCTAATATTTACACGGCTAATAACGTCATTACCATTTCGTTCAAATTCCTTGTGAGGACGAACAAAGATATATACATAGAGATCCCCTTTAGGACCGCCTAAAATACCAGGTTCCCCTTCATTGGCTACACGTAAACGAGATCCGCTATCTACACCAGCTGGAATTTTAATGGAAATCTTCCGTTTAGCCAACATTTCGCCAGTACCACGGCATTTAGAGCAAGGTTTTTCAATGCTTTTACCCGTACCATGACAGCGGGAACAAGTGCGAACGGACTGCATACGTCCAAATGGAGTATTTTGAATAACCGCTTCTTGACCAGAACCATGACAGTTTGGACAAGTATCGACACGAGAGCCTGGTTCACCACCAGTACCATGACAGTGATCACATTCTTCATGACGATGCACTTCAATTTCCATAGATTTACCAAAGGCTGCATCTTCAAAGGAAATATCGATATCTTCACGCAAGTCATTACCTTTTTGAGGGCCTTGTTGTTGGCGTCCACCACCAAACATGCCACCAAAAATGTCGCCAAAGATATCACCAAAGCCTCCAGCTTGACCACCGAAACCGCCAAAGCCGCCTTGGAAACCACCGGCACCAGCGCCGCCTCCTTGTTTGAAGGCGTCGTGGCCGAATTGGTCATATTGAGCTTTTTTAGTTTCATCAGACAAGACTTCATAAGCTTCGTTAGCTTCTTTAAACTTTGCTTCCGCTTCCTTTGGATTATCTTTATTTACATCTGGGTGGTATTGGCGTGCCTTTTTACGGAAGGCTTTTTTGATTTCATCTTGAGAGGCATTTTTACTAACCCCTAGGATGTCATAATAATCTCGTGCCATTCGTTACCAACCCTTCTTATTTCTTGTCATCATCCACTACTGTGTAATCAGCATCAACTACATTGTCATCAGATTTTGTTTGTTGTTGACCTTGTTCAGCACCACCAGCTGCTTGTTGAGCTTGTTGAGCTGCTGCATACATTTGTTCTGCTAATTTATGTAATGGTTGTTCCAAAGCTTCACTATCTTTTTTGATGTCTTCGATATTGCCAGCTTCGATAGATTTTTTCAATTTATCTTTCGCTTCTTCTACTTCTTTCATCAAAGCAGCATCGCCTTTACCTTCAAGGTCTTTCAATGCTTTCTCAGCTTGATATACTAAGGAATCAGCATTGTTTTTAACATCTAATTCTTCTTTTCTAGCTTTATCTTCCGCTGCATGAGCTTCAGCTTCTTTAACCATGCGGTCAATTTCTTCTTCTTTCAAGCCGCTAGAAGAAGTAATGGTAATCTTTTGTTCCTTTTGAGTACCTAAATCTTTAGCTTTTACATGTACGATACCATTAGCATCGATGTCAAATGTTACTTCGATTTGAGGAACCCCACGAGGAGCAGCTGGGATACCATCCAAGTTGAAACGACCCAATGTTTTATTATCTGCTGCGAACTCACGTTCACCTTGCAATACATGGATATCTACAGATGGTTGGTTATCTGCGGCAGTGGAGAATACTTGAGATTTAGATGTAGGGATTGTAGTGTTACGATCGATAATACGTGTGAATACGCCACCCATTGTTTCGATACCAAGGGACAATGGCGTTACGTCAAGTAACAATACGTCTTTAACTTCACCTACTAATACGCCACCTTGAATAGCAGCACCAATAGCTACACATTCATCAGGGTTAACATTTTTAGTTGGTTCTTTACCCAATACTTTTTTGATTGCTTCTTGTACAGCTGGAATACGGCTAGAACCACCAACTAACAATACTTTATCGATATCGGATGCAGATAAGCCAGCATCACTCATAGCTTTACGAGTAGGTTCTATAGTAGCTTGTACCAAATCAGCAGTTAATTCTTCAAATTTAGCACGAGTCAATGTTACATCCAAATGTTTAGGACCAGTAGCATCAGCTGTGATAAATGGCAAGTTGATATTTGTGCTAGCTACGCCAGACAATTCAATTTTTGCTTTTTCAGCAGCTTCTTTTAAACGTTGATCAGCTAATTTATCATTGGATAAATCGATACCAGTTTCTTTTTTGAACTCTTCAATAAGGTAGTTCATAATGCGTTGGTCGAAGTCATCCCCACCAAGGTGGTTATTACCAGATGTTGCTAATACTTCAAATACACCGTCACCAAGTTCAAGGATAGATACGTCGAATGTACCACCACCAAGGTCAAATACAAGAACTTTACCATCTTCATCTTTATCTACACCATATGCAAGAGCAGCTGCTGTAGGTTCGTTGATGATACGAAGTACTTCAAGACCTGCAATGGCACCTGCGTCTTTTGTAGCTTGACGTTGAGCATCTGTAAAGTATGCAGGAACTGTAATAACAGCTTGTTTTACAGGTTCGCCCAAGTAAGCTTCTGCATCAGCTTTGATTTTTTGAAGAATCATTGCAGAAATTTCTTGAGGAGTATAAGATTTACCTTCTACAGTTACTTTGTAGTCTGTACCCATGTGACGTTTAATAGAAATGATTGTATTTTCTGGGTTAGATACAGCTTGACGTTTAGCCAATTGACCAACTAAACGTTCTCCATTTTTTGCAAACCCAACAACGGAAGGAGTTGTACGTGCACCTTCTTGATTTGTAATAACCGTAGGTTCGCCGCCTTCCATAACAGCAACACAAGAGTTTGTTGTCCCTAAATCAATACCAATTACCTTTGCCATAATATATACCTCCTAAAACTTTATAATCTATTCAACAACTTTTACCATTGCTGGACGTATACAACGACCATCAACAGTATAGCCAGTTTGCAAAACTTCACACACCGTATCGGATTCATATTCATCTGACGGTACACGCATAATCGCTTGATGGAAATTTGGATCAAATGGTTGACCCACAGCTTCAATAACAGCTAAACCATGTTTAGATAACATAGCCATCAAATTTTGATGAATCATAATGAATCCATCGAGGAATACTTTTGCTTCCCCTTCTGCAGGACTTTGAACGGCCCGTTCAAAGTTATCCAATACAGGAAGAAGGTCCGTTAATACATCCCCTTTTACATATCCAGCAAGTTGCTCTTTTTCTTGGTTAGTACGACGTTTGAAGTTTTCAAAGTCCGCTTGTAACCGTTTATATCGATTATCAAAGTCGGCTTTAAGTTCTTCTAACACTTGAGCAGCATCAGCCACAGCTTCTTCAGTTTTTTCAACAGTTGGTTCCTCTACATTCGTAGTATCCTCTGTTTCCTCCACTGTTTCTTGTTTAATGTCTTGTTCTTCAGCCATTATTTGCCCTTTCTGTTTTGTTCTTTTACCATAGTTTCCATTATATGTTTCATATGGGACAACATGCCGATGATACGTCCGTATTCCATCCGCGTTGGACCAAGAATAGCAAGAGTTCCGATAGGCTGATCTTGATTCGTAAAATCAGCTTGTACCACACTCATTGAATGTAGCGCTTCAGTTTCATTCTCAATACCAATCTTGACCTTAACAGGTGTTGGAGAATCATCTTTTAATAACTGTCCTAATTGATTTTGTTCTTCCACTAAGGAAAGCAAGGGTTGTACCTTCTCAACAGACTTAAACTCTGGTTGATTTAACAACTCTGTGGTACCTACCGAATAGAACAACTTACGTTTATTAATAGCTCGTAATAATGTCTCCGAAAGGATTAATAAAATTCCCTGCGGTCCTTCCATATGGACCAATATAGATCCTAAAGCCTCAGCCGTTACATGACCAATACTTACATTCTGTAGTGCATTGCTAAATTGTATGGCTAGACTTTGTAAAAGCTCTGGTGAAACACTTTCACCAAAGTACATCAACTCATTATCGAGTGCTCCTGTTTCAGTAATAACTACCATAATGGCTTGATGACTATCTAGCGGTAATACATGAATGTATTTGATTAATGCTCTATCATGGGCTGGTGCTAAGAATAAACTCATGCTATGACTTACCTGTGAAAGTAGTTTAGCCATATTTAGAAAGAGTTCACTCGTTGATCCATTGGAACGCTTCCATAACATTTCAATTTTTTCAGCATCCTGTAATGGAACAGGTTGTCGACTCAGCATAGAATCAACATATAAGCGATAGCCCTTAGCTGAAGGAATACGTCCAGCCGATGTATGAGGTTGCTCTAAATAGCCTAATTCCTCTAAATCGGACATTTCGTTCCGCACCGTAGCAGGACTGATGCCAAGATCATAATTTTTAGCAATCGTTCGAGATCCTACAGGTTCTGCGGACTTAACATAGTCTTCAATTATGACTCGCAAGATGCGCTGTTTTCTTTCATCCATAATGACACCTCTTGTTAGCACTCATTAACTTTGAGTGCTAATCGCATGTATAATATTACCATATTAAAAAAAATTGTCAAGCTAAAAAATGCCAAAAAAGTCAAATAATATCAATTTAGTCAAAAAGACAAATCAATATTTTTGATTAATTAGTCAAAAAATCAAAGTGCAACAATAAGAAAACACTTATACTATCTACATTTATGACATATCCCAAAATTTAAAGATTAGAATATGTAGTTCTAATAAAATTTCTATTATTAAAACCTGAAATAGTATAAGTGTTTATATATAATAATTTAGTTGTCAATAAACTCTTAGTTAAAATACTTTTTTGGCCCAAGAATTTACGGACTATAAACTATAAATCAATTAGAACTAAAATGTACTAATTGATTTATAGTTCTACCCCTTCTAATGGATTGCCAAGACGCTCTAACAGTTTCCCCATACGTTCACGAGGTTCACCATATTTAGCATACCAATCAATCAAAATATCTACAGCTTTTTTAGATTGCTCAATAGTTAGTTTTCTTGCTAAAATTTTTCCTGCTTCAGGTCTCATGCCTGTATTACCACCAACAGCCAACATAAAACCTTGAGATGTACCGATAAAGGCAATATCCTTTACCATTGCATCTGGGCAGTTACGTCCACATCCACTGATGCCGATTTTGCACTTGTGAGAGGTTTTTCGGCCGTAATGTTTTCTCTCTACATAATCAGCCAATTCTTTAGTTTCCATTTGTCCATTTTTACAATGGCCTTTACCTACACAAGCAATTAAGGAATTAACACCTCTATGAATAACAGTGGTCACGCCATCAGGCAATTCAGAAATAAACTGCTCTTTATCATCTTTTTCAATACCTGTAATTTGTATACCTGTTACAACATGACGGAAGGATCCACCATATTTTTCAGCAAGTTCTATGCATGCTTTCATTTGATCTAAAGTAAATTCATTATGTAAACCGTGTAATATTACAGATGTCTTCATCGCTCCTCCTCAAATCTAGCATGCTTATTCACCATCATCCTATTTATACTAACATATTAGATTTTGAGAAACTGTGAGAAATTACTCACGAATAAATTGACTAAATACATAGTTCCCATGCTTGGCACCTTCAGCGGTTAAATGATAACTTCCATTTTGATACTCTAATAGACCTTTACTAACTAAATCATCTAAAGCAGTACCAAATAAATCATGGACAGATACGCCAAATTTATCTTCGAATTTTTGCTCATCAAGGCCCCATTTAGTGCGAAGGGCTAAAAAGGAAAAATCCTCTTGAGCTCGCTCTAAAGTAATCGTCTCCGTATCAATAGTAGGCATAATATATCTGTCAACAGATTGTATATAGGGCATTACATTACGATTATTACTACGGCGTACTCCGTCATAGAAGGAATGAGCACCAGCACCAAAGCCTAAATAATCTATATAGTGCCAATATTTTAAATTATGACGACTATAGGAATTAACCTTGGCGAAATTTGAAATCTCATATCGTTCAAAACCCAATTCTTTTAAACCAGCCATCATTGTATCATACATTGATTCATCTATACTTTCACTAGGAATGAAAATAAGATTTTTCTGAACTAAATGATATAAATAGGTCCCCACTTCTACTTGTAATCCATAAGTAGAAATATGATTAATAGGCAACTCTTCTACGACTGCTAAATTACGTTTAATATCGTCTAAGGATTGTCTTGGTAATCCATAAATCAAATCAATATTAATATCAGCAAAGCCCGCCTCTTTAGCATCATAAACGGCTTGTTTTGCCTGTTCCCCGTTGTGACTGCGATGAAGCATGGTAAGTGCCTTATCGTCAAATGTTTGAACACCAAAGCTAATACGATTAAAACCAAATTTAACTAATTTCGTTAAATAATGTAAATTTACTTCCCCAGGATTCGATTCAATAGTCATATGACAATCGTCAGTAATTGTAAAAGTGTTTTTGATTTTATCAAGAATCATCTGTAGATGTTGAATCGATAATTCTGTAGGCGTACCTCCACCAAAATAAATTGTATCAATAGCTTTAGATGTTGACTCTGGATGTTCAGAGACCCATAAATCGATTTCTTGAACTAAAGCATATACATAGGTTTCGTAATAATCTTGTAAATTTTGGTAAGCAGGAAAATCACAATACATACATTTCTGTTTACAAAAAGGGATATGGACATATAGCCCCATATCCCTCAGTGTAGACAGATTCAGAATATCAGAATCTGTTTTCATTTTATTAGTCCTCAACCTTGAGAATAGCCATGAATGCTTCTTGTGGAATCTCTACGGAACCGACAGACTTCATACGTTTCTTACCGGCTTTTTGTTTTTCAAGTAATTTACGCTTACGAGAGATATCGCCACCGTAACATTTTGCCAAAACATCCTTACGCCAAGCTTTTACAGTTTCACGAGCCACAATTTTTGTACCTACCGCCGCTTGAATAGGAATTTCAAACATTTGACGAGGAATCAATTCTTTCAATTTCTCAGCTAATGCACGACCACGTGCAGCTGCACGGTCTTTGTGTACAATAATGGACAATGCATCCACAGGATCTCCATTTAAGAGAATATCCATCTTAACCATTGGAGATTGTTTATATCCAATCAATTCGTAGTCAAGGGATGCATAACCTTTTGTAGCGGATTTTAATTTATCAAAGTAATCATAAATGATTTCACTCAATGGCAAGTGATAAACGACAGATACTCGTGTTTCATCCAAATATTCCATAGATTGATATTCACCGCGTTTATCTTGGGACAACTCCATAATAGTACCAACAAAATCTTTAGGTACTATTGTTGTAGCCTTTACATAAGGCTCTTCAATGTAATCAATTTCCGTTGGAGGTGGTAATTTAGCAGGATTATCGACTTCGAGCATTTCCCCATTTGTTTTGTACACTTTGTAATTTACAGATGGAGCCGTCGTAATAAGTGTCAAATTATATTCACGTTCTAAACGTTCTTGAATTACGTCCATATGCAAAAGGCCGAGAAACCCACAACGAAAACCAAAGCCCAATGCCAATGATGTTTCTGCTTCATATTCTAAGGCAGCATCATTAAGCTGTAACTTTTCTAATGCATCTCGAAGGTTTTCATAGTCTTTAGACTCTGTTGGGTAAAGGCCACAGTACACCATAGATACAGCCTTACGATAACCAGGCAATGGCTCAGTTGCAGGATTATTAGCTAATGTTACAGTATCGCCTACATGGCAATCTTTTACATTTTTGATGCTAGCTGCAATACAACCTACTGAGCCACATTGTAATTCTTGCACAGGTACAAGATTGGGAGTAAAAATACCGAGTTCTGTAACATCAAAGTCCTTTTTATCATGCATCATGCGAATTGTATCTTTTGCTTTTATAGACCCTTCTTTTACGCGGACATAAGCAATAGCACCTTTATACGCGTCAAAACGGCTATCAAAAATCAAAGCTCTTGTTGGCTCATCAGATTTATCTGGTGGTGCAGGAACTTTATTTACAATAGCTTCTAAAATATCAGGAATACCGATACCTGATTTGGCAGAGCATAATACAGCATCAGATGCGTCTAAACCAATAATATCTTCAATTTCTTGTTTAACGCGATCAGGATCTGCTGACGGCAAATCAATCTTGTTAATAACAGGAATGATTTCAAGATCATGTTCTAAAGCGAGATATACATTTGCCAACGTTTGTGCTTCCACACCTTGTGCAGCATCGACTACGAGTAATGCCCCTTCACAGGCTGCAAGAGAACGAGATACTTCATAGCTGAAATCGACGTGGCCTGGAGTATCGATGAGATTCAAAATATATTCTTCACCGTCTTGCGCTTTATACAAAATACGAACAGATTGCGCTTTAATAGTAATGCCGCGTTCACGTTCAAGGTCCATGGAGTCCAAAACTTGAGCCTCCATTTCACGTTTTTGTAATGTACCAGTATATTCAATTAATCTATCAGCGATGGTTGATTTACCATGGTCGATATGAGCTATAATACAGAAGTTTCGAATCTTTTTCGTTGACATACTATGTAAACAAGTTCAAAGAACTTGCATTCTCCTTTCTAACATACGCGATCGATAACAGCACCTCCCAATAATTGAGTGCCATTATAAAAGGCTACAGACTGACCTGGGGTAATAGCCCGTTGTGGTTCTTCAAAAATAACCTCCATTGTATCGTCATCTAAAATACGTGCTGTGCAAGGAGAAGGGTTAGCTGCATAGCGAATTTTTCCTTCTGCCTTCAATTCCTTATGAATTGTATCATCTAAGAAGTTATAGAACTTACAAATCATACGATTTGTAAAGAGACGTTCATTAGGACCCACGATGACCTCATTACGATCCCCATTAAATCCAATAACATATAAAGGGTGTTTATAAGCAATACCAAGGCCTTTACGTTGACCAATCGTATAATTAAATAAGCCGTTGTGCTTACCTAATACCTCACCATCTTCGGTAACGATATTACCAGACTCTGGCTTACCCTTCATTTCTTCTACCACTAGCTTTTGATAATTCCCATGAGGCAAGAAACAAATATCTACGCTATCTGGTTTTTTAGCGACTGGCAAATCATATTCAGCAGCTAATTTACGTGTTTCAGTCTTACATTGACCACCTAATGGAAACATAAGATGACTCAAAATACGTTGGTTCATATTGTACATAACATAACTTTGGTCTTTTGTAGGATCAACACCTTTATGTAACTCATATAGACCTGTTTCTTCATTATAATTTACTTGTGCATAATGACCAGTTACCATATGTGTGGCACCTAATTCAAGAGCACGATTGAGCATCAAGTCAAACTTGATGTTCTTGTTACAAAATACACAAGGATTTGGCGTACGACCATAGGCATATTCTTTTACAAAGTAATCTACTACGTTTTCGTAGAATACATCACGAGCATCGATAACATGATGCTCGATACCAAGAAAATCACACATCTTCTTAGCATCAGTTACGGCAAGAGGCACCTCATCATAAGGCGTACCACTCACCCATAACCATAGGGTAATACCAAATACTTTATAGCCTTGTTTTAATAGCATTGCAGCAGTTAAAGAACTGTCTACGCCGCCACTCATAGCTACAGCGATAACTTTTTCCATACTTTCTCCTTTTAATGATCTCTTGATCATAAAACTAATCAGGGTGAAAGCCTGACGTGTAAAACACTAGTTCGGTGTAAAAGTCCGAGTAGTATTGCTATAAAATTATAGCAACTTATATTATAGCCTAGAAATAGGTATATTGAAAAGATTTGAAATAAAAAGAATCCCTTTCACAAAAGAAAGAGATTCTAAACATTATCTATGTTTTAATAGTTCTTCAGCAGCTCCTAAAATACCAAGCATGGAATGTTCAAACACTAGGCCACCCTGCATGAAAATTGTATATGGTGGACGTATAGGACCATCGGCACTGAGTTCAATAGAGGAACCTTGTACAAAGGTACCACCAGCCATGATGATTTTATCTTCGTACCCAGGCATATCCCCAGGAATAGGATGTACGTGAGCATCTACAGGAGAATAGGCTTGCATACCTACACAGAAATGCTCCATTTCTTCCCCATTTTTCAGATTAATGGCTTGAATCAAGTCATAGCGATCAGCATTTACCTTAGGGAATACATCATAGCCTAGTAACTCACCTACAGCAGCCGTATATACAGCACCTTTAAGAGCTTGTAATACTACGTGAGGTGCCATAAATAAACCTTGGAAGAACAAGCGATAACCAGGAGCATATGAACCCATATGATCACCAAGTCCAGGAGCTGTCAATTGATATGCTGCATCCTCTACAAGGTTTTCTCTACCAACAATATAACCACCAGTTGGTGCTAAACCGCCACCTGTATTTTTAATGAGAGAGCCAGCCATAATATCAGCACCAGCTTCTAATGGTTCTTGCAGCTCTGTAAATTCACCGTAACAATTATCTACGAAACAAATCGTTTTAGAATTTTTAGCTTTTACAGCATCAACAATAACCTTAATATCTGCAATAGATAAAGGTTCACGTGTGCTATAGCCTCGAGACCGTTGAATGACTACTACCCGCGTATTATCGTTAACAGCGTTAGCAATAGCTTCAACATCATAAGTATTATCTTTCAATGGTACCTCAGTATAGGTAAAGCCTTTTTCTACTAAAGAACCACGTACTTCACGAGCGGCACCGATAACAGATTGCATCGTATCATAAGGAGCCCCTACGGCATAGATAAACTCTGTCCCTTTAGAGCCATTTCCCATCAAAGAAATTAATGTAGTAGCTAACGCATGTGTACCAGAAACAAAATGAGGACGAACGATAGCCTTTTCACCTTTAAATACATAGGCAAATACTTCATCTAATTTCTCACGCCCTACGTCGTTATATCCATAACCAGTAGTACCAGTGAAATGATAATCAGATACTTGGCATTCCTTAAAGGCTTCTAATACTTTTTTTGTATTGGCCAATGCAATAGGTTCAAATTTCTTAAATTCTGGTTCAGCCATTTCTAGGGCTTTACTACGTATTTCTTCTAATGTCATGCTAATCCTTCTCTACGGATTAAATCCATAGCTTTATTAAATATAAAATCTTTAGATGTATTGCTATCAATATGTATCCATTCTATATATGGCATACGTTTATACCATGTAATTTGGCGCTTAGCAAAGTGACGTGTATTCTTCTTAATTAAGTCACGACACTCATCTAATGTTATATTGCCATTTATATAGTCTACAACCTCTTTATAGCCAATACCTTTAAAAGCTTGGCAATCTGGATTCACTCCAGATTTTATGAGTTGTTCCACCTCTTCAATTAAACCCACATCAAACATCATATCAACCCGTAAATTGATACGTTCATATAATTTATCACGATCTCTCATGAGACCGATGACAGGCCCTTTATAGGATACACCATCTTTTGTCTGATTTCGCAACGAATCTACATCACCATGATGCAATATCTCAATAGCTCGATACAAACGATGTTTGTCGCTATATTGTATCTCTATATTATGCTCTTTACCTAATGTGAAAGCATAGTCTCGTAAGCCTTCAATACCTTTTGTACTATAGAGCTCATCAAGTTCTGCTCGCAAATATTCGTCAGGTTTAACATCATTAAAGTTGTAGTTCTCCAATAATGATTGGACATACAGTCCTGTACCACCAGACAGAATAGGAAGAATATTTCTATCTTTTAATCTTGCAATTATTTCTTTAGCTTGATCTTGAAAAATAGATACCGAATATGAATCATTTGGATCCAGTATATCGATGAGATGATGTTTCACCCGATTAAGTTCATCCACCGATGGTTTAGCGGTACCAATATTGAGTTGTTTATAAACCTGATAAGCATCACCAGAAATAACCTCAGCATGCAGATGTTCTGCTAAGTCCAAGGTAAGATCTGTTTTGCCTACCGCAGTAGGTCCAACGATGGTAATTAAGGGATTCACAATAACTCCTTCATATATACTCCATAACCTATACGGCTATATTTTCCCCCTACCCATTGGTGAGGTGGATATTTCTGAAAGACAGAACTAAATGGTCGTTCTTTAATAATAACACCATAAGAGGCAACACGCATAGCTTCCTCCATAATTTTATCATCAATACGACTTTCCACAGTATGTCCACGAAGTGGTTTAAATTGAGGACTATCCTCTACAGGGACCTCAAACATAGGATCAAAATAAATAATATCTATACTTTCATCTGGTAGATTAGGTACATAGTTTTCAAAGGTATCATAACTTACCTCAATACGACGTAATGCGTCCGTCACACTTTTCACATTATGCGAATAATGAGCTAAACCATAAGATGTGGCAAGCCATATAGATAGAGAACCTTCTAGACCTTTTATTTTAGCCTGAGGAAAAGCATAGCTCATGACGATACTGTCACTACCAAGACCAATTGTACAATCAAGAAACGAAAATTCTTCTTTATCAGTTATTTCATTAGTACTTAGTATTGTCTGAACAGCATTAATTAAATGATCTCCTTCTCCACGTTGCAAACGTAGTATACGTAATTGAGCCATGGATAAATGAAAGCTATGTTGCTGATTATCAGGAAAATGAATAGTTAAGCCATTACCAGAAAGAACAGCAATAAAATCACATGGATGAGCATTAAATAATGCTGGTATAGATAATTTTTCTCTTTTTATATAGGCCATATGCATAGAGGAAGCCAAAGCTTTGGCTTCCTCTTGAATGGCCTCATTAGATTTTTGAGCTGTAGTTAATATATTCATATTAAGACCGTAAGAATAATTTACCTAATTCATCAGGTGTAAATTTGATAATCGTAGGACGACCATGAGGACATACATATGGTTTTTCGGTACTAAATAAGTCCTCAATTAAGGTAGTCATTTGATACATATTTAAATTATGACCTGCCTTGATGGCCCCTCTACAAGATGCATAAGCTAACATTTCATGTCGTAATTGGGCCTTAGTAGGCTGTTGATGATCATGTAAGTAAGAGAATATATATTGCAGAATTTCAAATGCTTTTGACTCTACTAAATCTACTGGAGCCCCTACTAATTTTATCTTAGTAGGACCACCTAACTCTACATCAAAGCCAAGATCAAGTAATGTTTCTCGTTCTTCCTCTACTAAATTCATTTCATCATTTGTGGCCTCACTATACTGAGGAACCAAAATAGATTGCATAGGAATCGATTCAGAAGACTTACACAACTTATCATAACGCACACGCTCATGTGCAGCATGTTGATCTATGATATATAGATCATCACCTTTTTTAGCTAATATATAACAAGATGCAACTTGACCCATTGGTAAAAAGCCCGAGTTTTGAATTGTACGTTCTTCTATCTCTTCGTTACGAATATCGTGAGACAAGGATTTAAACTTCTCTACATCTTCCGAAGTATAACTAGTGTATGCAGTAGGAACAGCTTCAAAACTTTCATCTACAAAAGAGGATTGTTCATAAGTAGCCTTAGGTGCAGGTGGTGTATACCCCTTTGTTTTAAGATTTTCCACAAACTGCGAAGTTTCACCGCGCATGACTTCATAGCCTTTTGTACGGCGTCCACCAAAAACCTTATCATAATCTATAGCTGTTGCTATATGTTCAGCTGACTGCATCGAATCGTGTACAACAGTAGGTGCTTGATAAGAATCATAAGTAGTATTACCAGCTAAGAATGTACTATTAGAACTAAAATTCTTAATATCACTATTACTAGCAATATCATTACCATATTTATCGGATATGTTAGCAACTGTACCCGTCATATAAGATGATGACTCTCGTTCGTATCTCTCATGGAGTGGATTATTTAAAGCATTTAAGATACCGTGATATACGGCTTTAAATATAATCTTATCATCTGAGAATTTAACTTCACTCTTGCGAGGATGTACGTTTATATCAACCATTCTCGCAGGCACAGTAATATTTAGTACCACTAAAGGATGACCATTTTTCGGCAATAGTGCATGGTATGCATTATCGATAGCCTTCATTATGGTTTTATCAGAAATCACGCGATTATTGACGATAATGGTCTGCCATATCCTTGTACTTTTAAGAAGTGTGGGCTTACTCACTACGCCATCGATATAGATAGAATCACTTTCATAGGCAACAGTAAAAATATCTTCTTTGGTTTTATATCCATATAGCGCAGCTACAGTATCACTAATATCGCCATTTCCTGGTGTGATAATAGCTACCCGATCATCGATGATAAGCTTAAAAGAAATATGTGGATTACTTAGAGCTAATTTCCCTACAATATCTTGAATTTTAGAGGCTTCTGTACGCTCCGTTTTTAAGAATTTACGACGAGCCGGTGTATTATAAAATAAATCTTTAATTTCGATAGTTGTACCAGGTGCCGCACCATAAGGAATGCAATCGGTAAAGGTGCCGCCATCAACAGTAATACGAGTCCCCAAATCAGAGTCTGCTTTACGAGTAGTCAAAGAGAAATGAGATACAGAGGCAATACTAGCCAAGGCCTCCCCACGGAAGCCTAGGGACGCAATATCAAAGAGGTCCTCTACTTGTTGAATTTTAGAGGTTGCATGACGTAGAATCGCCAAGCGAGCATCTTCCTCCGTCATACCGATACCATTATCAGTAATCCGCATATAGGCCACACCGCCTTCACCAATTTCAACCTCAATATTAGTGGCAGACGCATCAATAGAGTTTTCAATGAGCTCTTTAATAACTGATGCGGGACGTTCAACGACTTCACCGGCAGCTATCTTATTGATTGTCGTTTCATCCAATACGTGAATGGTTGCCATTATTTCCCGCCTCCTTTACGAGCTTCCTCTTGTAGTTCATATAATTTATTTAATGCTTCAATTGGAGTCATACTCATTACATCGACTTCCAGTAAGCTATCTACTACGGAATGGGTAAATAAATTGCCTAGTGGAGAATCACTAACTTGCTTAACCGCTGGTTTTGCCACATTAGTAAGTTGAGCACCCATAACTCGATTATTTAAGTCACTTGCATCATGACTTTGATCTTCCAAGGATTCTAAAATCACTTCAGCTCGTTTTAATACAGAGTTAGGTAGGCCCGCCAGTCTGGCAACATGGATACCATAACTGCGATCTGCACCACCTTTAATGATACGACGCAAGAAAGCAACATCTTTCCCTTTTTCTTTAACTGCAACGGTATAATTTTTTAATTTACTATAGCTTTCTTCTAAGCAAATCAATTCATGGTAGTGCGTTGCAAATAAAGTCTTGCTATGAATGTGCTTACAAATATGTTCCACTACGGCTTGTGCGATACTCAAACCATCAAAGGTACTCGTACCCCGACCAATTTCATCGAGAATAATTAAACTATTATGGTTAGCATTTTCTAAAATATACGCTACCTCTTTCATTTCTACCATGAACGTGCTTTGACCAGTAGAAATATCGTCGCTAGCACCGACACGTGTAAAAATACGATCCACAGGTGAGATAGACGCTTCACGAGCAGGGATAAAGGAACCAATCTGTGCCATAATCATTAAGATAGCCACTTGACGCATGTAAGTAGATTTACCTGCCATATTAGGGCCTGTAATGAGTAAAAATTCTTCATCATCATGATTTAGAACGATATCATTTGGTACAAATACCTCACGTTTTAAAAACTTTTCAATAACTGGATGACGACCATCACGAATATTGATTTGACCATTCATTACAATAGTTGGACAAATATAATTTTCTTCATAAGCAACCAAAGCAAGAGAGCACAATACATCAAGGTCTGCAAGAGCACGTGCCGTTTCTTGCACATCTTTGATAACGAGTTTAATGTCATTGCGTAATTGTTGATATAGTTCGTGTTCCAACGCGATGATTTTATCTTTCGCACTGAGAATTTTAATTTCAAATTCTTTTAACTCAGGCGTAATATAGCGTTCAGCATTGGCCAGGGTTTGTTTTCGTATGAAATAGTCTGGTACTTGTTCTGATTTACTATGGGATACCTCGAAATAGTAGCCAAACACTTTATTATAACCAGTCTTAATTTTTGAAAGCCCTGTAGCTTCTTTAATATCCGCTTCCATCTTAGCAAGCCATTGCTCGCTATTAGTCGCTAAAGAACGTAGCTCATCTAAATCAGCATTAAATCCATCTTTAATAACACGACCGTCTTTTAATGTCAACGCTGGTTGCTCTGCAATAGCTCGACATAATAAGTCATAAATATCTTTATGATCTTGCATGCGCTCATTAATAGATGTTAAAGCTAGACTTGAACATGTACCTAATACATTCTTAATATCAGGTAGAACTGCTAATGACTCACGAAGAGCCGTTAAATCTCTGGGAGACACAGATCCGGTTTCAACACGACCAACGATGCGTTCAAAATCGTAAATACAATCTAAAAAGTTACGAATATGAGAACGTTTAGCACCGCGTGTAATAAGTTCTGAAACGGCTGCTTGACGACGTTGTATTTGATTTATATCAGTTAATGGACTTTCAAGCCATTGTTTTAAAAGGCGTGCCCCCATTGGTGTCAACGTACGATCTAGTACATCCAGTAAAGTACCTTTTTGTCCACCATCGCGTAAATTATGAGTAATTTCAAGGTGCCGCAAAGAAGATGTATCAAGAATAAGGCGATTACCTACACTTAATTGATGTACATAGTTGATATGAGAAATTTCAGATTTAATGATATCCTCTAAGTACAAAAGCATATAACCTAATGCTTCCCATACATCCTCTTCCATAAGGCCTAAATCACCGAAATGAGTTACAGCTTTTTCAGCTACTTCACGTTGTGTATAGTATGTAGAAAAAGGAGAAAATACGACATTACTAAATTGATTTTCAATAAAATCCTGAATATCTTGCGGTAATATCGTTCCTTCAGGCAATATGATTTCACTTGGTCTATACATGCTGAGTGCATCGTACATATCACTGCGTTTTTCACAATCAGTAATGCGGTGCCAAATAACTTCCCCTGTAGATACATCAGAAAACACAAGAATCCACGTATCTTTTACCATATAAAATAATGATAAAAAGTTATTTGACCGTGCATCGTTACCATTTTCTGTCATCACTGTACCAGGAGTAACAACTTTAATGACATCTCGCTTAACAATGCCTTTAACTGCTTTAGGATCTTCTAGTTGTTCACAGATAGCAACTTTATATCCTTTTTTTACAAGCGTTTCTATGTAGCTTTCAGCCGCATGAAAAGGAACGCCACACATCGGTGTGCGTTCCTCATCTCCTGTAGGACGACCTGTTAAGGTAATATTAAGTTCACGTGATGCGACTAAAGCATCCTCATTAAATAATTCATAAAAATCACCTAATCGAAAGAACAATAATTCTTCAGAGTATCTAGATTTAATATCTAAATACTGCTCCATCATAGGTGTTTGCTTTTTACTCATATTCACCTCATATATTATGAGTCATATCACAGATTCCGCTTATATTCGTATATTCCCATACGATTATTAAACAAATATATAAACGGGTATAATAATTTATAAACAATAGGTGCTAAGGACAACATACTTCCTGTAAAATTAATCAATCCAGTCTGTTTAAGCTTAGGATTCATAACTACAATTTCATGACCGTCCTTAGTTCCCCACTGAAAAGAAACATTCATTTTACTAAGCATATCATGTTGTTTAGTGCGTTTCGCCACATATGGAGAAATCATATCAAGATATAACGTAAACTCTTCAAAAGAATCAGTCAGCAAGCCTAAAAACTGCTTCATTTCATCCAATGTAAGATACATAACTACACCTTCACTAACAAGCAGTAGTTTTCGTCCATTTATCTCAATATTTTTAGTCCACAATTCATCAGTTATAGAACTCACTAAATTATGGACTCGTTCATGAGGCTCAAAAAATTGTGTACGTGCTTCAATCACTCCGGCAAAATCGATATTATACCAATCAATATAACCGTTGTCGACTCGATAAAACATAGTATCTAAACCGGCACCTAATGATACGACGATACAATCTGGATATAGAGATATAAAGTTTCGTATCTCTTCATCGATTACTTTTGCTCGTCCTAAAATTCCATAATAAGACATCTTAACATCTTTAAATTGATCAAAATCATAATCAATATGCTTTAAAATATCCCAGGATTTCTGATCCTTTAATACAGATTGATCTGACTCATAATCTTTCGCTCTTGCATATAGTGTCAATAATGCCGTTTCGCCTACAGCGTTTAAATCAAGTTTCATAGTTACACCTTCTTTGTAAAAATACAAAATGTAAATGGTGTTCATACCTATGAATGTCTTCAATATACAACTTTTATATTATTTTATTATTATAACACATATGATTTCTAATCAGCATCTATGGTAAAAAAGAACATCGCCACCACATGTTTAGCAAACTAATTTTAGATAAAAATTCTAACCTTAGAGTTAACATAATAGTGACGAGTTCTTTTTGATTCTAATAGTTTATTTTACAATACTACCATAACAAACCCATGTTTGAGCTTTATCGATATGAGCTGGTACAGTTTGACCAATTGATAGGGAGTCATCCTTAGGGAATAAAACCATTTTATTACCAGATGTACGACCGAACCACATGTCTTCATCACGAGGACTTGGTCCCTCTACAATAATATCAAATACTTGTCCTTCCATAGGTTTATTTAATTCATAAGAGATTTCATTTTGTACATCCATCAATGTTTGTAAGCGAACGCGCTTAATCTCTTCTGGAATTTGATCATCCATAGTTGCTGCTGGCGTTCCAGATCGCTTAGAGTAGATAAACGTATACGCCATGTCATAGCGCACATCTTTTAATAATTGTAATGTAGCTTGAAAATCTTCCTCAGTTTCTCCTGGGAAACCTACAATGATATCCGTAGTCACCACCACATCTTTTATTTTTTCACGGCAATAAGAAAGTAATTCTTTATAATGCTCTACCGTGTAATGACGATTCATTTTCTTTAAAATACGATTGGAACCAGATTGAATAGGTAAATGTAAATGCGTCACAATATTGGATGACCTACCAAGAGCATCAATCATAGACTTACTCATATCTTGAGGATGACTTGTCATATAGCGAATACGTTCTATACCAGGAATACCATCAAGAGCATCAACTAATGTACCAAAATCTGTACCATCTTTAAAATCTAGGCCATAAGAGTTTACATTTTGCCCCAATAAAGTGATCTCTTTAAATCCTTTAACCCCTAGGTCTGTAACCTCTTTAACAATGGCCTCTACAGGACGGCTAATCTCTCTACCACGTACATGGGGAACAATACAATAGGTGCAAAATTTATTACATCCATTCATAATAGGTACCCATGCATAAAAAGAGCCATTTGGTTTTGCCTCTAATTCAGGTAATACAGAGTTATCCATATCTACGTTGATTTGATGCGTATGTCCATGTTGTACTTCTTCAATCATCTCGTTAATATGTTGAATATTATGAGTGCCTAATACAATATCAATATGAGGAGCTCGTTTAAACATTTCTGCTTGATTTTTTTGAGCCATACATCCTGTGACGGCGATAATCAAGTTTTTATTATTACGTTTTAGTCTTTTTAGCTCACCTATACGCCCATAAACTTTAGTTTCTGCATTTTCACGCACTGCACAAGTATTTAGCAGAATTAAATCTGCAGTTTCAACATTCTCTGTTGGTATATACCCAACAGATTCCAGCTGATGCGATAATCGCTCAGAGTCGGCAGTATTCATTTGACAACCATAGGTGTAAATATAATAAGACTTCATTCTAACTCCTACACTTTAACAATCTTACGTTTTGTTTCAATAATATTCTTAACTTTAATGGACATGCGTTCAATAGACATGCCGGTAATATATTCAATTTCATTGCGAACAGATTTTTGTACCTGTTGCATTAACGGTTTAACAGGATATCCATGTTCAATAACTACAGCCATATCAACAACAAGACCGTTTTGACCTTTGTCGCTTTTTTTAAAAGAAATTATACTGGTCTCATCGACACCAGCTACTTTTTTTAACCCATTTCTAATCAATTTAATAATTACTTCATCGTCAAAAGTGAGTCGACCATAGTAGCTAAAAGCTGGCCGTACAACAGAACGTTCAAATCCTTCAGAACCAATTTGACCTAAGGTATCTTGATCTTGTTTTTTCAAAGTCCTGCGGCGCCACATGGTTTTGATTGGATCAATCAAATACCCCCTAAAGTGTGGCTTTAATTCCATAGTCGGCACAGGAATTATATGTTTACCCTCTTTAAGACGTGCATGTTGTGCCTTTTCAATTTCCTTAGGTGTTGCAACATCTTCTATACGAATATATCGATCAGGTTCTTGTAAGCCTAAAGCTTTAGTAATCTTCTTAACCATATTATCAGAAGTGCCGATAATCATAAGCTTATTAGGTTTAATCTTATCTAATTGTTCTCGTACGGATTTAACTTGTACTTCGTCTTGAAAAATAGCACGACGAACAGCTTTTAAACGACTAGACTCTTTTTTTGCAGAAAAGCCAGCTACAATTTTATTATCATGAATCAAAATACCATCATCGATGATACATTCAATTTTATTTTCATGAGCAACTACGAGGGCACGATGACTTTTACCTGTGCCACTACTACCTACAAACGCAACGACTTCCATAGTCTACCTCGTCATTTATAACAAACTAATATATTCTGATACATCCTTACCAGATACTAAGTAATCACCAAATCTATCAGGTTTCTTGCCTACAATACCATGGTAATCAGAACCACCAGTAATAAATAGCTTATGCTTTTTAGCGAATTCTTTATATCGCTCCACATCATCATCATTATGCTTTGAGTGATATACCTCCATACCATCAAAATCATAATTTAACATTTCCAACACATATTCATCACTGGTAACCAATTTAGGATGAGCCATAACAGCAAGTCCTCCAGCTTTATGTATAATATCAATAATATAAGGAACCTCTACTTTTACCTTAGGAACATAGCAAGGACTATCTTTTCGAAGAATACCTTTAAATACATCATTAATATCCTTGGCATAACCACCATCAATTAAAAGTTTACCAATATGTGGGCGACCATAAGCTTTAGTATCAGGAAATTGTTTAATGAGCTCTTCTTTTGTAATATAATATCCTTCATTGTTACAACGACGGATAATTTCATCGATACGTTCTTCACGTTTTCCTTTAAAAAACGTAATAAAATCGATTAAATCTTTATTATTTTCATCAAAACAATATCCTAAAATATGAATTGACTTATCTTTATAATCAGCACTAAATTCACAGCCATTTACGATTTTAATAGATTCATTAGGATCTAACTTCTTTTGAGCAGCACGCAATGCTTGAATGCCGTCTATTTCATCATGATCGGTTAAAGCCATCATAGATACATTACAGTCTATGGCATGTTGCAATAGATCTTTAGGTGTTTCAACACCATCTGAAAAGATGGAATGCATATGAAAATCTACAAGCATATAGCACCTCCATTCCAAATATTCTATCATTTAATTATGACTTATTTAATCTATTAATTCAAGTTTAGAAAGAAAAATTGCGACCCTAATGAACATTCACTAGAATCGCAATTCTATTATAAGTTTTGAAGCAATTCTGTTACTTTATCAGCTACAGAATCAATAGCACATGGAAGAGCTTCTCCAGACTTACGGATTTGAATTTCTACTTCGTTATTCTCAAGAGTATTTTTACTTACTGTAATGCGAAGTGGATAACCAATCAAATCAGCATCTTTGAACTTAACACCTGCACGATCTTTACGATCATCTAACAATACATCTACACCAGCATTTTGTAATGCAGTATAAATAGTTTGACTAGTAGACATTAATGCTTCGTCTTTTGCATTAATTGGGACAATAACTGCTTCAAATGGAGCGATAGAACGTGGCCAAATAATACCATTTTCATCATGATATTGCTCAATAGCAGCAGCTAGTGTACGAGATACACCGATACCATAGCAACCCATAATCATTGGATTAGGACGACCATTTTGATCTAAGAATGTAGCTTGTAATGCTTCAGAATATTTTGTACCCAATTTAAATACTTGACCTACTTCAATGCCTTTAGCATGTTCTAAAGCACCACCACATTTAGGACACACATCGTCCTTCGTGATCAAACGAATTGGAGCAATAATAATGTCTTCTACATTAAAGTCCCGTTTTGGATTGATATTAACATAGTGAGCATCTTTTTTATTAGCGCCACCACAAACATTGTAAGTTTCCATAACAGATTCATCAACAACAATAGCAAAATCTTCTGTTTGTTTTAAACCAATAGGACTGATGAAGCCAGCTGTTAAACCTACTTTTTCTAATTCTTCTGGTGTAGCCATCTCAGGCTCTACAGAGCCAAGTACGGCATGTTGTACAGCGACTTCATTTACTTCATGGTCACCACGAACGATGGCTAATACCACTTTACCATCAATAGAGAACACTACAGCTTTAATAGTTTTATGTAGTGGTAAGTTTAGCATTTCCGCAACAGCTTCAATAGTGCTAGCATTAGGAGTATCCACAACGGATAACTCTTGAAGAGCTTCTTCGTCTTGTTTCATGATACCAGGCTTGCCGATTTCAATGTTAGCTGCATAATCACACTTAGTACAATATACGATATCAGCCTCACCAGCTTCGGCAATGGCCATGAACTCATGCGTACCACTACCACCTATTGCACCACTATCAGCCTCTACTGGGCGGAATGTAAGACCACAACGTGTAAAAATACGTGTATATGCATCGTACATAGATTTATAGGATTCATCTAAACCGGCTTCATCTACATCAAAAGAATAAGCATCTTTCATAATGAATTCTCGGCTACGCATCAAGCCATAACGTGGACGACGCTCATCACGGAATTTACTTTGAATTTGATATAAGTTGACTGGTAATTGACGATATGAGTTAATCTCATTTTTAACGAGGGTTGTAATCATCTCTTCATGTGTTGGTCCTAGACAGAATTCATTATCATGACGATCATTGATACGCATCATTTCTGCGCCATATGCGTTCCAACGGCCAGACTCTTTCCAAATTTCTGCAGGCTGTAAAATTGGCATCATAATTTCTTGAGCACTAGCACGATCCATTTCTTCACGTACAATAGCTTCAATCTTTTTGATACTTCTCCAACCTAATGGTAAAAAACTATATAAACCATTTGCAGTTTTACGCATAAAACCAGCGCGAAGCATAAGCTGTTGGCTTACTACATCAGCGTCAGATGGAACCTCACGCAATGTAGGTGCATATAATTTAGTGGCTAACATAAAGACTCCTCATCTAAATTTTCTAAATATTGGTCAATTTCTCTAAACAATGTATCTACTAATTCGGCTTCTGGTACAGTCTTAATAACTTTCCCTTTACGGAAAATAATACCTTGACCATCACCACCAGCAATACCAAAGTCGGCCTCACGCGCTTCCCCTGGACCATTTACAACACACCCCATAACGGCAACCTTAATTGGCGCTTTTATGGCTGCTAGACGTTCTTCTACAATACCAGCCATATCAAATAAATTTACTTGGCAACGGCCACATGTAGGACAAGATATCATAGTGGCCCCAAAATTTCTTAATCCTAAACTACTTAAAATACTTCTACCTACTTCAATTTCGTGAATTGGATCTCCAGTTAAGGATACCCGTAATGTATCACCAATGCCATCGAGCAATAATGCACCAATCCCCATAGCAGATTTAATAGTGCCTTGTTTAATAGTACCAGCTTCTGTTACACCTAAATGTAACGGATAAGGAATCTTATCAGATAACTTACGATATGCTTCCACCATTAGAGGTACTTCTGTTGCTTTAATAGATAATTTCATTTGACGATAATCGAGTTTTTCTAAAATTCTTACGTGTTCTAAAGCTGTTTCAACCATACCATCCGCTGTAGGATGTCCTCCATGAGCATCGAGAATATGCTTTGGTAAAGAGCCTGCATTAACACCAATGCGAATTGGGATTTGTTTAGGTTTTGCCTTTTCAATAACGGCTAAAACCTTATCTTCACCACCAATATTTCCTGGATTAATGCGCAATCCATCAACATTATTTTCAATAGCTTCTAAAGCTAATCTATAATCAAAGTGAATATCGGCGATCAAAGGAATTGAAATGCCCGCTCTAACAGCTTTTAAAGCCTTTGCAGATGCCATTGTAGGAACGGCGACACGAACCAGTTCACAACCAGCCTCTGCTAAATGATTTATTTCTACAATTGCCTTCTCTGTATGTACTGGATCCGTAGTAATCATAGATTGAATACTTACCGGTGCATAATCGCCGATTTTAACTGTACCTACATAGATACCATTTGTTGGTTTACGTACAATCATTGTAATCTCCCATCTGTCTTATAGTAAACGGAAAATATCCTGCGTTGTTACATATAAGAATAATGCTACCATTAAGGCAACCCCAACCATTTGTATATACATAAGAGCTTTAGCAGGTAATCTACGGCCTGTTATAGCTTCCGCCAAGATAATAATCAAGTGACCACCATCTAAAACAGGTAATGGTAAAAGATTAATGACCCCTAAGTTAATACTAAGAAATGCAGCAAAACTTAATAGTGGTGCAAATCCTGATTGTGCAATAGTACCTGCCATTTGGGAAATTCCTACTGGACCAGATAATTCGGCTGCTTGTGTGCCACGAATCATATCGTAAATCCCACTGACCATAGCAACAATAGTTTGCCCCGTCCGACTAACAGCAAGGCTCAAAGATTCACCAATGCTATAAGTTTCACGAGTAAAGCTAGGGTAGATGCCAATCTTAGGACTATCTTGTTCCATTTTAGGTATTACCGTAGTCTCTATAGTTTGTCCTTCACGCTCTACAACAACAGTTACACCATGGTTTGCTGTGCCTTGTAAGCTAGGACGAATATCATCCCAAGTACTAATTTTTTTACCATCAATCGTAATAATTCTATCGTTAGCTTCTAAATGAGCCTGTTCTGCAGAACTACCTGCAATAATGTTACCAATTACAGGTTCATTTGTATATGTAAGATTTCCTACAGTCACATTGAGGCCAAAGAAAAGTACAATGGCTAATATAAAGTTAAATACAGCCCCTGCAGAAATAACAATAAATTTTTTCCACGCAGGTTTATTATAAAAGGAGCGCTCATTAAGAGGCTCGTCAGGTGTCATACCAGCAATACGATTAAATCCTCCAAGAGGAATTATACGAATAGAATATAAAGTTTCCCCTTTTTGTACTTTAAATATGGCTGGACCAAAACCTATAGCAAATTCATCAACTTGCATACCTGACATCTTAGCTGTAATAAAATGGCCTAATTCATGAATAAACACGATTAAACCAAATACAAATATTGTGGCTAATGCCGTAATCATATATTCTCCTATAACATCAACGATGTTGCCTTTTCACGGGCCCATCTATCGATGGATAATAAATTATCTAATGTAAAATCATCTTCTGGTCCCATAGATTCAAGAACAGAAGTAACGACTTTATAAATATCACCAAAGGCGATTTTATCTTCTAAAAAGGCATATACTGCCGTTTCATTAGCTGCATTAAATACAGCAGGTTTAAATCCACTAGCACGTCCCACCTCATACGCAAGTCGAAGTGCAGGAAAATCGTCATACCGTGGAGGTAAAAACTCCAATTGTAGTGCTTGAGTAAAATCAAGATGATTCATACTTAAAACTTCACGTTTTGGATACGTCAAAGCATATTGAATGGGCTCGCGCATATCTGGATTACCCATTTGCGCTAATATCGCACCATCCTTCATACGTATCATAGAATGAACAATACTTTGAGGATGTACTACTACATCAATATGATCAAAATCAAAACCAAATAACCAATGAGCTTCTATTACCTCTAAGCCTTTATTGAATAAAGAGGCAGAGTCTATAGTTATTTTATTACCCATATTCCAAGTAGGATGTCGCAAACAATCTGCAGCAGTTGCAGTTTGAATTTTACTAGAATCCCATGTGCGTAAAGGACCACCAGAAGCAGTGACAATTAAAGAATCAACATTGTCACGTTTCTGTCCTTCTAAGCACTGAAATATAGCACTATGTTCACTATCGATAGGTAGGATTTGCACGCCATGTTCTTTAGCTAAAGCCGTAATTAATGGACCTCCAGCAACAAGAGTTTCCTTATTAGCAAGACCTATAGTCTTACCTTGTTTTATAGCTTCCACTGTGGGCTCAATTCCCGCAGCACCTACAATAGCAGTAACAATCATTGTTGCTTCTTGAATTGTAGCTGCTGCAATGAGGGCTTCCTTACCACCTATCAATTTTGTAGGACCTGTATAGCGTGCTTGTAATTCTTTAAAAGCACCTTCATCTACAAGACCCGCCACCAAAGGTTTATATTCTTTAATCTGATGTTCTAAGAGGTCAATATTATGATGTGCCACTAAGGCAACCACCTTGAATTGATCTGGATGTTGAGACACCACATCAAGCGTCTGTGTACCGATAGAGCCAGTACTACCAATAATACTTAGGTATTTCATAAGTGTACCTCTATGAAATTAGTACAAAAATAGTAATATATATACTAATGTAATAGGAGCCGCAAATAATAAACTATCAAAGCGATCCAATACACCGCCATGACCTGGTAATAATGTACCAGAATCTTTTACATTACATAGTCGTTTAATCTTTGATTCAAACAAATCACCTAATGGTGCTAATATACCGCTAATCATACCTACATGGATTCCCATCCACCAAGGAATGCCAACGATATACGAAAATACTGCACCTGTAAGGATACAGCCGATAAATCCACCAATAAAACCTTCTAGTGTTTTATTAGGACTAATGGATGGTACTATTTTACGTTTACCAAAAGCTCGACCTGAAAAGTATGCAAAGGTATCGCTAGCCCAAGTAGTAAACAATAATAACCAAAGTGTAATAGTGCCCCAGTTATATAGTTCAAAAGGCATTGATAAATTCATGTAAATTGAGTCATGACGAATCAAGAGCAATGAAGTCATACCCATACCAATATATAATAAACCAAATACACTAAAGGATACACTAGACATCGAGTACTTAGTTTCACCAAATGTACACAACATATAATTGGCAAATAAACTTAATACTAAAATAGCTATAGCTATAATATACTGATGACATGCAAGAGCAATCATTAGCAATAAAATGCTAATATATCCCCATATAATGGATATCCGAACACGTTTAGCTTTACCAAGTAATACAAACTCACGCCACCCTAATAAAGCTAAAAGTGTAATTAGTACATCATACACTAATCCACCAAATGTAATGGCCCCTAAGGCAATAATAAAACCAATAACAGCGGTAATAACACGTGTTTTTAACATTTTTTATTCCTCATCACATAAGCCACCAAATCGGCGTTCTCGTTTCTGATATGCCGCCACAGCTTCAAGTAAAGTTTCCTTAGTAAAATCTGGCCAATGCAAATCGGTAAACCAAAATTCAGCATACGCTAGTTGCCATAACAAAAAATTACTAATTCTAAAATCACTACTAGGACGAATTAATAAATCTACATCACTAAACTCTTTAGTGAATAATTGAGAACTTACATATTCTTCAGTAATTTTGTCCATTGTAATAACGCCATCCGCAACGGATTTTACAATGTCGCGGATAGTTCTAACTATTTCATCACGCCCACCATAGTTAATCGCTAACTGTAATGTGAGGCCTGTATTATTCTGAGTTAATAATTCTGCATCTTGAATGATTTTTTGTAGGTCTTCTGAAAGCCCTCCAATAAAACCAATAAATCGAATGCGTACATTATGTTCATGCATATACTTAACATTATTATTTAAGTATTCTTTTATGAGAGACATAAGTAAAGAAACTTCCTGTTCAGGACGTTTCCAGTTCTCCGTGGAGAAACCATATACCGTAAGAGCTCTAATTCCGATCTCATCTGCGGCCATAACAATTTCTTTTAATACATCTGCACCAGCACGATGCCCCATGGAGCGCGGCATGCCTCTGCGTTTAGCCCATCGTCCATTACCATCCATAATAATAGCAACATGTTGTGGAATTATATTACGATCAATGACAGGCGTATCAGAACGTTTACGGTTAAATAATTTCTTTAGCATAGTCTACCTCGATAGAATTTCCGAAGTCGCTGGCAATCATTGGTCTATATAGTAGTATATGTAAGCACTCATCAACCTTTGTAATACGTGCCACATAAAATCCTTTATCTGAAATTTCAAAGAAGCGATTAAAGGATCCACCAATCATTACCTTAAAAGGAATATGGGCAGCCTGCAAACGAGACTTTGCAAGCTGCCATGGTATTCCAATAAGGCTATTAGAATCTAACATTATACTTCTAATACGTCCTTTTCTTTTACTGCTTTTAACTCATCGATTTGCTTAACTTTAGCATCGGTAAGCTTTTGGATTTGATCTAAACCGTCTTTAGCATCATCTTCAGTAATCGTTTTAGCTTTCTCTTCTTTTTTTAATGCTTCATTTACATCGCGACGAATGTTGCGCACTGCAACTTTTGCATCTTCAGCCTTTTTATGAACTACTTTAACGATTTCTTTACGACGTTCCTCAGTTAATTGAGGAATACTTAAACGAATTTGTGCACCATCATTACCAGGGTTCAAACCTAAATCAGATTGTAAAATTGCTTTTTCAATAGCACCAATCATTGTTTTATCCCAAGGTGCAATCACAATCATTCGAGGTTCAGGCACGGAGATATTCGCAACTTGATTAATGGGTGATAGACTTCCATAATAATCAACCATTACTTTATCAAGTAGTGCTACACTAGCACGGCCTGTACGAATAGATGCGAATTCATGTTTTAAAGCCTCAATAGACTTATTCATGCGGTCTTCTGCTTGTTGTAACAATTCTTTAATTTCCATATGAATTATTCTCCTCGAACAATGGTCCCTATCTCTTCACCTTTAGCAGCTTTTGTAATATTACCAGGAATATCCATGCTAAATACAATAATAGGAATATTGTTATCTTTACATAAAGTTGTGGATGTAGCATCCATTACTTTTAATTCTTTTGTGATAATCTCGTTATATGTTAATTCGTCAAATTTAACGGCATTAGGATTTGTCTTAGGGTCAGAATCATATACGCCATCAGCAAATTTCTTTGCCATTAAAATAGCATCGGCTTCAATTTCAGCGGCCCGTAATGCAGCTGTTGTATCTGTAGAGAAGTAAGGTTTACCAAGGCCAGCACCGAAGATGACGATACGTTTTTTTTCTAAATGACGAATAGCGCGACGACGAATATAAGGTTCTGCAATTTCTTGCATTTCGATAGCCGTTTGTACACGTGTATCTACACCAGCTTGTTCTAATGCATCTTGCAATGCTAAGGAGTTCATCACTGTTGCAAGCATCCCCATATAGTCAGCAGTAGCACGATCCATACCTTGATTGCTACCAGCTAAACCTCTCCATAGGTTACCACCACCAACAACAATTGCGATTTCTAAATCAGTGGATTTTGCTAAAGCAGCAATTTCTTTTGCAAATTCTTCGACAACATCAGGATTAATACCAAAACCTTGTTCACCTGCTAATGCTTCACCACTCAACTTTAAAACAATACGTCGAAAGTTTCTTTTTGCCATATTTTTACTCCTCTATTGCAAAATAAGAGAACACTGTACGGTGTTCTCTTATTGTTTATTAATTATTTACCAACAGATGCCATTACTTCTGCTACGAAGTCATCTTGGCGTTTTTCAATGCCTTCACCTAAACCATAGCGAACAAAACGACGTACGTTGATGTTTTCACCGATTTTTGCAATACTTTCATTAATGATGTCTGTAACAGTTTTATCACCATCTTTAATGAATACTTGTTCTAATAGGCAATTTTCTTTATAGAATTTTTCGATACGGCCAGCAACCATTTTTTCTAAAACAGCTTCAGGTTTTGGTTTGCGACCAGCTTTAACGTCTTCTTCAGCTTCTACTTTAGCTTGTTCCAATAATACTTGTTTTTCATGTTCAATGACTTCAGTAGGAACTTCTTCACGGTTCAAGTATGTAGGATTTACAGCCGCAATTTGCATTGCGATATCGCGTGCTAAATTTTGGAAATCATCAGTTTTTGCAACGAAGTCAGTTTCACAGTTAACTTCCACTAAAACACCGATACGACCACCAGCATGAATGTAGGATTGTACTACACCTTCAGCTGCAATACGACCAGCTTTTTTAGCTGCCGCAGCCAAACCTTTTTCACGAAGAAGGTCAACCGCTTTATCGATATTACCGTCAGTTTCAACCAATGCTTTTTTAGCGTCCATCATACCTGCGCCAGTCATGTCGCGCAATTCTTTTACCAAAGCAGCAGTAATTGCCATTATTTTGTTCCTCCTAGTATTAATTAAGGTAAGGATATAGTCCTTACCCCAATTATATATGTTATAGATTTATCTTTCAAATGCTAATACGACAACGATTAAGCTTTACCGTCTCGAACCATTTCAGCAGAGTCAGCTACCATGTTATCTAATGCTTCTTCGAAGGATTCGCCTTGACGACCTTCAAGAACAGCGTCAGCCATTTTACCAGCCAACAATTTAACAGCACGGATAGCGTCGTCATTTGCTGGAATTGGGAAATCAACTTCATCTGGGTCACAGTTAGTGTCAACTGTTGCAACCACTGGAATGCCCAATTTTTTAGCTTCCGCAATAGCAATTTTTTCTTTTTTAGGATCTACTACGAAAAGAGCACCTGGCATTTTAGGCATATCTTTGATACCACCAAGGTATTTTTCCAATTTATCCATTTCATGACGAAGACCGATAACTTCTTTTTTAGGCAATACTTCGAAAGTACCGTCTTCTGCCATAGCTTCCAATTGTTTTAAACGTTTAATACGAGTTTCAATTGTTTTGAAGTTAGTCAACATACCGCCCAACCAACGTTCGTTAACGAAGAACATGTTAGCACGGATAGCTTCTTCTTTAATAGCTTCTTGAGCTTGTTTTTTAGTACCTACGAACAAGATTACTTCGCCTTGGGAAGCAACTTCACGCAAGAAATTGTAAGCTTCTTCTACTTTTTTAACTGTTTTAGACAAATCAATGATATAAATACCATTGCGTTCAGTGAAGATGAATTTCGCCATTTTAGGGTTCCATCTTCTAGTCTGATGACCAAAGTGTACACCAGCCTCTAATAATTGTTTCATTGATACTACTGCCATTGTGGCACCTCCTGTTAATTAACCTCCGCCGCTTCATCCTTCGGGTCACCCAAAATTAGGCACAGTACCGAAGTCCACTGACGTGCATATTTTTCATACCTAATAATTCTAACAAAAAATCATAGCAAAAGCAAGCAAGGAGTGAGGAATTCTTTAAGTATTCCTCACTCCTTATTTTAAATACATTCTCTTTCTTATTGATGTACGATCTTATGTTCAAATTTGAATTATAGAATATTATGAAACTATTTATTCAATTATTGCGAATGGAGTCAATCATACTTGCACGATTTTCTGCTCCAAACACTGCAGAACCAGCAACTAAAACTGTAGCCCCCGCTCTTTTAATCGGTACACAAGTAATATCGTTAATACCACCGTCCACCTCAATGACTGCCGTTGAATTGTCTACTTCTTCTAACAATATCTTAGCTTGTTTAACTTTTTTTATGGCATTCTTAATAAAAGATTGTCCTCCAAATCCTGGATTCACAGACATAATTAAAATCATATCTAAATCTGCAGCTACATCTTCTAGTAGAGATACAGGTGTACTAGGATTCAATGCTACACCAGCCTTCATCCCACACTGCTTGATATGTTGAATCAAACGATGCATATGAGGTACAGTTTCTTGATGAAAAGTAAAATATTCTACACCAATTTTTGCAAATTCTTCTACATAATCACCAGGATTAGTAACCATCAAATGCACATCAAATGGTAATTTTGTATATGGACGAATGGCTTTCACAATGGGAGCACCAAAGGTTAGATTCGGAACAAAGTGTCCATCCATGATGTCGATATGTAATAAGTCAGCCCCCGCTGCTTCAATAGATTTTAATTCTTCGCTTAACACCGCAAAATTTGCGGAAAGCATAGATGGTGCAATTTTTATCATATTAAAACCTCTTTCGTTGACTTTCTATATCATTACGTATAGACATATAAGCATCATATCGTCCTTGATGAATATGACCAGCTTCTAGAGCAGCTTTAATCCCACAAATGGGTTCATGTTCATGATAGCAAGGATTAAATTTACAAGTATCAACATATTCACCAAATTCTGGGAATAATGTAGGCAATCTTTCAAGGGAAACATCATTAAATTCAATAGCACTAAATCCAGGTGTATCCATGATAAAAGAATCTGCATCTAAACTATATAAAGAAGCGTGACGAGTAGTATGTTTACCACGTTTAATCTTATCACTTACCTCCCCAGTCTGGAAGGCAAATTTGGGGTCTACCGCATTTAAAAGACTACTTTTACCAACACCAGATGGTCCTGCAAAAGCCGTTACCTTATGTTGAAGCACATGACGTAAATCATCAATGCCTGTCATATTATATGTGGATGTCATCAAAACCTCATAGCCGATTGATTTATAAAGATCAACCATAGCTTTCGTCTCTGAATCCATCAAGTCACATTTATTGATACATAGTACGATAGGTATATCCGCATGTTCAATCATAACGAGCATTTTATTGAGTAATAACTCATTAATATCTGGTTCATGGGCAGCCACAACTAATACAACTTGGTCAATATTAGCTACTGAAGGGCGAACCATCGAATTATGACGTTCATGGATGGATTCAACGAACCCATCCTCCGAAATCGTAACGCGGTCCCCTACAAGTAAACTATAGCGTCCTTGCTTAAGTCTGCCACGAACCTTACATTCATGAATGGTACCTGTATCATCTTGTACATAAAAGTACCCATTCATATTTTTGACAACAATGCCTGTAATCATAGTACCTCTTATAATGCAGTTTCTTGCACTAATGCACCATTGAGGTACACCTCAATACGTACATTACCTACACCAGACACTTTTTTAACAACACGATCTCCAGGTTTATTCGTATCATCATAGATTACGGCAGAACCTTCATCATCTTTTACGACAATTTTAAGTTCTTGATTTTTAGAACCCGCTGGTACAGTAACATCTATAGTACCAGTTGTTTTATTACCACTGTTTCCTTCTTTATTATCGGATTTCTTTTTATCATCTTTGAACTCAGTCGTAAGATTTAATGTGGAACCTTCATCAATTTCGTCGCCAGCTTTAATGCTTTGCTCTATAACCACAGATTTTTCTTCCACAGATCCAGATACTTGGTTTACACCTAGTTGAATATTACTCAATGTATCACGAGCATCTTTTAATGTCATACCAACAAGATTAGGTACTTTGACTTTCTTAGCCTTCGCTTTATTTACTACGAGATCAATTGTTGTCCCTTTAGACACTTTAGAATCTCCTGAAGGACTCTGAGCAATAATTACACCATCTTTTTTACCATCTACAGATTGCTGTGTTATTTTCCCCACAACTAAACCTAAATCTTTAAGTCGTTGACGGGCTTGATCGACAGTTAAATCAGTTAAATCTGGCACCGTAATATCGCCTACACCTTTAGAAACTACAAGGTGAATTGTCCGTTGTTCTTTAACCTTTTCTCCAGCCCCAGGTGTTTGAGAAATAACTTGACCAGCTGGCACATCAGGATTCGTAACTTCACTTGTAGACACACGCAAATGTTTATCTTCTAAGATATTTTTTGCTACAGAAACTTGTTTGCCTACCACATTAGGTACATCTACTGTTGTATTACTCCAGAAATTTCCGTAGCTTAAGAAAGCACCTAAAAATGCTACTAAGAAAATGACAGCAGCACCTAGAACGATGTATTTTTGTGGAATCGATGCAATTTTACTTAACATACTCTTCTTTTTACCCTCGTCTTTACGTTCTTCTTGAATAGTACTTAGATCTTCAAGTGCTTCAGGATCAACCGCAGGAATCATTTGTGTAGCAAAATCATATGGTTCATGACGTTGTGTTTTCCCCATTGTAAAACCTTGAGATAACCGCAAATCACTGATCATATCAGAGATAGAATCAAAACGATCTGCAGGATTTTTAGATAATGCTTTCATAACAACAGCTTCTAAAAGCGGAGGGATTGATGGATTATATCGAGTTGGAGGTTCTACCTTCTCACGAACGTGTTTTAATGCTACTGCAATTGGCGTTTCCCCTTCAAATGGTACACGACCTGTAAGCATTTCATACAATACAACACCCAATGAATAGATATCTGTATTTCCATCTACCGGTTTACCACTAGCTTGCTCTGGTGATAAATAGTGTGCAGAACCCAAAATCGAATTCGTATACATAACTGTGTTAGTTGCATTTATTGCACGAGCAATACCAAAGTCAGTTACTTTAACGCGCCCAGTATTGGTAATAATAACATTATGTGGTTTTATATCACAATGAACAATACCCATTGTATGAGCGTGTTCTAAGCCTTCAGCTATGGCGATAGTAAATTTAACAGCCTCATCTATAGACAGTCTTCCATGACGAGTTATATATTTTTTTAAGGTTTCACCATCTACATATTCCATAACAATGTAATGTAAATTTTGGTCAAAACCTACATCATACATATTTACAATATTGGGATGATTTAATTTACCTGCCGCTTGTGCTTCTCGTTTAAATCGAGTCACAAATTCATCATCATTTGCAAAATTAGCATGCAATACTTTTATTGCTACTTGTCTACCTAGTAAGGTATCTTCTCCAAGGTATACATCAGCCATTCCACCAACGCCAATTTTATCAACAATACGGTAGCGGTTATCTAGAAGTATGCCTTTTATATTCATAGTACTCATTATTTCTCCATTTCTAGATTAGATTGTTCCCACCACAATGGTCACATTATCTCCTGCTCCGACTTCATATACAGCTTCCATCAATGATTCAATAACCAACATATCATCATCTGTTGATTGTAATGCAGAGGCAATTACATCATCAGATACATAGCCACTTAATCCATCAGTGCAAAGTAAAATACGATCACCGGGAAGAATAGACTCTACACCACTATCAACCTCTAAGATTTCATCAACACCGACTGCACGAGTTAATAAATTACGTTGAGGGTGATTTAGCATTTCATCCTTTGTAATCTCTCCAGCTGTTAATAATTCTTGTACCATAGAATGATCCGTAGTAATTTGTCGTAAATGACCATCTCTATATACATACAAACGACTATCACCAACACTTGCCCAGTAAAGTTGATTACCATTTATAGCTGTAACTACAGCGGTAGTACCCATACCAGCAAGTCGTTCTTCACAAGCAACGCGATTTACAATACGTTGATTAGCGTGAATGATAGCATCACATAAGTCTTGTTGACCTATCGTTTCAAGGGAGGACAAATATTCTTTTATTTCATCTACAGCATAGGTACTTGCGATTTCACCACCGCTATAACCACCCATGCCATCAGTAACAGCACAAATATGGCCATCAATGAAAAAACGGTCCTCGTTACGCTGGCGTACAAGCCCAATTTTACTTAAACCAACAAAATTATTCATGATTCTCCTTTTTCCGACCATGAGCAGCCTTTAACTGTCCACATGCGGCTTGGATTGCATCGCCCATTTCCTTTCGTACCGTTACTGATACGCCATAGGAACTAACGATGTCTTTAAATGTATTCATATTCGTAATAGATGGTTTATATAATTCAATATGTTCATTGCCATTAACTGGGATCAAGTTAACATGACAATTTGGGAAATCTTTACAGATTTTCCCCAAAGCATGAGCATCATCTATAGATGCATTTACAGAATCTATAAGAATATACTCAAAGGTAACACGACGCTGTGTCGTATTATAATAGTATTTTACCGCATCTAATACTTCCGTCAATTCATAACGTGCCCCAACGGGCATAATACTACGACGAACTTCATTATTTGTAGCATGTAATGAAAGTGCTAAGGTAATTGGCAAACCTTCATCAGCTAATTTATAAATATTAGGAACCCAACCACAAGTGGAAATCGTCATCTTACGATAACTAATATTACAAATTATAGGATCATGTAGTAGTTGTAATGCTTGTAATACATTATCATAATTTTGTAAAGGCTCCCCTGCGCCCATAACGACAACAGAGTGTATTTCCTCTTTAGTAAGAGCCCCAAATATGACAACTTGTCCAATAATCTCAGCGATTGTTAAATCTCTGTATAAGCCACCTTGTGTAGAAGCACAGAATACACATCCCATAGCACACCCCACTTGAGAGGAAACACATACAGAATACCCATAGTGTTGCTCCATCAAAACTGCTTCCACACGACTTTGATCTGACATCTCTACAAGTATTTTGCGAGTCTTTCCATCAGGGGCAATAGACTCTGTAATTAATGTAGGTAAAGAAATAACACAATTGTCACCTAGCCATTGACGTAAGTCTTTCGGGAATTGTGTCATGTCTTCAAAATCAAAAATATATCTATGATAGATATAGTCAATTAATTGTTTCGCTCGAAACTTTTGTATATTATGGGTCTTAAAGATAGATTGTAATTCTTCTAAAGACTTACCCAATAATTCTATCATGGTGCTCCATTTCTTATATTATGATAAGCGTTTCATGCGAGCCATAAAGAAACCATCCATATGATCTCGCGGTGGATAGGTTGTAATCATACCATCTATAGCTTGTGGTGCCCCTTTATATGATACAGGATCGATGATAAAGTTCTTATGAATTGCCAAGAATTTATTTAGAACAGCTTCATTTTCACCACTATTCATAGTACATGTGGAATATACTAAATATCCATTAACCTTAACCATTTCAGAGGCTTTTTCTAATATTTCAAGTTGTAACGGCGGCAACTCAATAAGTAAAGACTCTGTTTTACGCCAACGCATGTCTAATTTCTTTTGTAATATACCTAGACCAGAACAAGGAGCATCAACTAAGACGCGATCAAATTGTTCTTTCCAATTATCAGGAAGATAACGACCATCTTGAAGCTTAGTAGAAATAATAGATACACCTAATCGCTCAGCATTTTGATTAATCAGTTCTAATTTATGGTCGTAAATATCACAACTCATAATAGCTCCTGTATTATTCATAAGACTTGCCATATGCATAGACTTGCCACCTGGTGCAGCACAACAGTCTAAGATATGCTCTCCTTGTTGAGGATCTACCACATGGGCTACTAACATAGATGCTTTATCCATAAAAGTAATATGACCTTCTAAAACAGGTTTAGCTTTTTCTAAATGACCTTGATGTCCATCAATATAAACTACTTCAGGAATATATGTATCCTGTTCTACAATCCAATCTAAATCTTCTAATTCTTTTAAACAATCCTCAATAGATACTTTCACTGTATTTATGCGAGCCGTCAAACGAGGTTGTTCATTAAACCAAGAACAAAGATCTACGGTCTTATCTTTTCCCATTTCTTTTATCCATAAGTTGACAAGCCATAATGGTTGATTGTAGATAAAGGAAATTTCTTCAGCTTCGGACTTAGCTAATTCACCGATAGAAATGCTATTACTTTCACGTAAAACCGAACGTAAAACAGCATTTACAAAACCAGATAAACCTCTAGTTAGCTTTTTGGCGAGTTTAACAGATTCGTTAACAGCCGCACTTTCAGGAACCTTATCCATATAGATAATTTGATAAATACCAAGTCTAAGAATTTCCACAACCATAGAAGATAGTTTCTTTAAGGGTCGCTTTGCAAAGTGAACAATAATAGCATCCAAGTAATTTTTTCTACGAATGACTCCATATACAAGTTCAGTAAAGAATCTTCGATCTAAATCGGATAGATGATATTTCTGTAAATACTCTTGCAACTTTATATTTGCATAAGCACCATTGCGATTAATTTCACTCAATGCTTTTACAGCGAGCAATCGAATATTTTGTTGTTGATTAGTCTTTACCTCTATCATTACTATTCCTACCAATCAATTGTTCTACTACTGCTCGAACACGTTCAGAATCGACTGTTGTATTACAACATGGCCCATTAGGACGTTCATTTAATACCCCAATAACTGGGATGGGAAATACATCAGCCATTCCACTTGCTAAATCTCGTTCGCAAGCTATTGCTACAATAGCTTTTGGGCGTGCTTCCTTTACCTTCATCCGCGCTAAGGTGCCTCCAGTGACAACTATAAATTGACAACCATAGTCCTTAGCCACTTGCAACAAATTACCAACCTGGCATCGCCCACACTGCTTACAATTATATACATCATGTGTAACCTTATGAACACACGAACTTTCTTGTAAACAGTGAGGAGTTAATAATAATATACGTTCTGGATCTACCGTATACATATCTAGCATTACTAAATGATTGATTAAATCAATCATAGACTGGCGGAGTTGATCCTTAGTAACCCCTCTCACCTTACCAATCGCCAAAGTTAATGGAAATAATCCATAAATAAACTGATTGGCTAGTCTTAAAACAATAGGATGTAACCTTATAATACCTGTGCTAGCAACAATTAAAGATAAGCACAAAATCCATATAATAGCAATAAGTATAGATATAACTACACTACTTATAATTGATGCAAATGGATGCAATTGTAAAAGTCCTGGTTCTAATATATACATTAGAAAGGCTAGTACTGCTGTGAGCAAAGCACATGTAATAGTTGATAAAATCAAGTATAACGGATACGTTTCGTACTGCTTATATTGAGTCCCCAAAAACGATACCTTCCTTTATTTGATGACCATTTATAAAATCAATTGCAGAAATGCGTTTTTTATTTTCTGGTTGGACTTCTGTTAATAGAATTATATTTCCATCACCACAAAATACACCTAAACCGGCTATTTTAGATACGATTGTACCAGGCACAGTTGTGGCTGATATAGCAATTGGTACATGTTTACCATGGACATCTATCAAACAGTGAGTCGTATCACTGGGAACCACTTCTCCAGACCATACTTTTAAACGTTTTCCATCGAGATATGTATAACATCCAGGTGCTGGATTAAGTCCTCTAATGAGATTTGCAATTTCATTAGCCGGCTTAGACCAGTCGATCTGCCCCATTTCCTTTGTAATCTTAGTAGTATGTGTAGCCATTGAATCATCTTGTGGTGTAGCCACAATTTCTCCATTAACCCAACGAGTTAATACAGGCACTATAGTTTCACCCCCCAGTACAGCTATACGTTCAAATAACTGTCCTGTCGTTTCACCGGGTAAAATATCTATCTCCACAATGTCAATGATATCACCTGTATCAAGGCCATCATCCATATGCATTATGGTAACACCCGTTTTAGAGTCTCCATTAAGAATTGCATAATGAATTGGCGCAGCGCCTCTATAACTAGGTAAAATAGAGGCATGAACATTAATACAACCATATTGCGGCAATCGAATAAGCCAAGGAGGTAATATTTTACCATACGCAATAACAATCACTACATCTGGTTGTAATGCTTCTAATTCGGCTCTCACTTGTTCATCACGCAAAGTGACTGGTTGATATACAGGCAAGTCATGCTCTAAAGCAGCTACTTTTACAGGGGGCATTTGAACTTGTTTACCACGCCCTTTTTGTTTATCAGGCTGGCAATACACACCGACAATAGAATGACCAGCTTGAATCAAAGCCTCTAAGGTAGGCACAGAAAAGTCTGGTGTCCCCATAAAAACGATGCGTAATTGTTTATTATCAGACAATTTCTTTCTCCTCTGGATGATCAGTAATTAATCGTAAGTTAGTTGCTTTTTCAATAAACAAATGACCTTCCAAGTGATCAATTTCATGTTGGAAAATACGCGCCAAAAAACCTTCAGCTTTTATAGTTACCTTCTTATTATGTGGATCAATACCTTTAACAGTGACTTTATTAAATCGTTCCACATCTCCGAAATATCCTGGCACACTTAAGCATCCTTCAGGTCCAACTTGAGAACCTTCAGCATGAGTGATTTCAGGGTTAATTAGCGCAATAAGACCACTACCAGATTGGTCATCTACAACGATAATACGTTTAGCTACAGCCACTTGAGGTGCTGCAAGACCAACCCCTTCAGTCTTATACATAGTTTCAGCCATATCATCGATAAGGGCTCTAAGTTTTTTATTAACATGTTCTACAGGTTCCGCCACTTGTTTTAAAACGGGATGACCTGCTTTCACAACATCTAATACAGCCATTGATACTCCTACACTACACGGGATCCACGTCAATCAGCAGTCCTTCTTGCGTGAAAATCCATGAGTTATATATATATTCTTTCAAATTCGTTAAATCTGTACCGCGAATCATAATAGCTAAACGATACATATCGCGCACTTTTTTTATAGGCGCTTCATAAGGACCATTAATCAAAATATCCTGATTTCCTTTATAAGACTCCAAGTCATCGACAATACGATTTGCTATAGACTCTAATGTTTTCATATCTTGATGACGCACAACCATATGAATCATTTCGCGAAATGGAGGATATCCTAAAGCTTTACGGTTTTGAATTTCTTCATTGTAAAAGCCTATATAATCATGAGCCTTACTCTTTATTATAGCATAATTTAAAGGATTATATGTTTGTATTACAACGCTACCCGGTTTTTCACCCCTACCGGCACGTCCAGAGGTTTGAGTAAGTAAATCAAAAGTTCGTTCTGAAGCTGTATAAACAGGAATATTCAAAACTGAATCGGCTGTTAAAATACCAACAGCTGTTACATCTTTAAAGTCATGTCCTTTAGATACCATTTGTGTTCCCAACAAAATATCATATTTATGAGCCCCAAAGTCATGTAAAATATCTTCTGCTAATTGCTTATTTTTTGTCACATCTTGATCAAGACGAGCAATGCGGGCCGATTTAAAGTGACGACGTAACTCTTCCTCTACCTTTTGTGTGCCTGAACCAAAAAACTTAATCCTCTTACTATTACATTTGGGACAAACAGTTGGAATTGGTTCATGATGTTCACAATAATGACAACGCAATTCTTCACCAGCTTGGTGATAAACCATAGCTACATCACAATGAGGACACATAATAGTTTCCCCACAATCCCGGCACATAACAAAAGTACTATAACCGCGTCTATTTAACAGAATAATCATTTGATTATGCTCATCTAATGTATGTTGAATTAAGCGACTCATGGCATCAGAAAAAACGGAGTAATTTCCATGAAGAATTTCTTCCTTCATATCTACTATAGTAACCTTCGGCATAGGTTGCTCAAAAATGCGATTTGGCAATTCTAGTAAATGATACTCCCCTTGCTTAGCTTTATAGTACGAAGTAACAGATGGTGTAGCAGAACCTAAAATAACGGGACAACCATGTGGCTCAGCACGCCACAATGCCACGTTACGTGCATGATACCGAACCATATCCTCTTGTTTATAAGATGGATCATGTTCTTCATCGACCACAATAAGGCCGATATCCTCAGCTGGCGCAAATACGGCAGAACGAGCGCCAATAATAATGTGACTATCCTTACGGCGCAAACGCTCCCAATTATTGTTCCGTTGTTGTACCGTCAATTTACTATGAAATACTACGACTTCGTCACCAAAAGTTTCTACAAATCGTTTCACAATTTGATCAGTCAATATAATTTCAGGTACTAAAATAATAGCCGTCTTATCCTGACTAATACATCTTGCTGTAGCACGTAAATATAATTGAGTCTTACCACTACCAGTGACACCATGAAGTAAAAAGGTTTTATGTTCATGGCTATTCATTGCATCTTGTATTGGTCCATATACAGCTTGTTGAGCTTCAGTAAGAGGAATATTAACTTCTTCTGTTAAAAGCTCATCAAATGTTGTTTTTGTGGCTTTAAAACGAGCTTCAACGACAATACCTTTAGCTTCACTCACTTGCTTAATGACCATACGAGAATAGCCTTTAGCTAGTAGTAATGCCTTAGATGCTCCGCCCACTTCAAGTAAGTATTTTGCTAATTCTCGTTGCTTCTTTTTTCGTTCACTAAATTGTGCCACCGAAAATTCTGGCATGACTACTAACCATTCTTCCTTTGGTGCCTCGTAAGATTTTAATGTCTTATTCACTGTAAACAATCGCAATGCATCGCCATAAGAGAATAAATAATACTCATTTAGACGGCGGGCCGTATCCATCATTTCCGGTGTAAACCAAGGTTCGCTATCTAATACTTGCACAATATTTCGTAAAGTGAACTCTGGTGGCTCAACTAACTCGTCGTAACCAATAAGAATGCCTTCTTCACGACTATGTCCTAAAGGAATGAGTACGCGCGTACCAGGTAAGACATTACCAAACTTTTCAGGCATTAAATAGCTCAAAGGTTTATGAAGTTGTTTGGCCGGTCTGTTAATTATAACTTGTGCTACGCGCATACATTTTTTCCTTTCGTTTATTATAAAAGGTCTCAGTAGAAATTCTACCAAGACCTTTTGTATTATAAGCCAGCTTCTTCTTTTAGAATTTGTGCTTTATCTGTACGTTCCCAAGGTAAATCCACATCAGTTCTACCAAAGTGACCATACGCTGCAGTTTTGCGATAATGAGGCTTTAACAAATCAAGCATTTCAATGATTCCTGCTGGACGAAGGTCGAAATGTTTTTTAACAAGCTCTTGAATTTTTGTTTCCTCTATGCGACCTGTACCAAAAGTATCAACTAAAATAGATACAGGATGAGCAACCCCAATTGCATAAGCAACTTGCACTTCACATTTATCAGCAAGACCTGCTGCTACAACATTTTTAGCTACATAACGCGCTGCGTATGCTGCAGAACGGTCCACCTTAGATGGATCCTTACCAGAAAATGCACCGCCACCATGACGGGCCATACCACCGTATGTATCTACAATAATTTTACGGCCAGTTAAACCAGCATCTCCATGAGGTCCTCCAATTACGAAACGACCAGTTGGATTGATGAAGTATTTAGTATTTTCATCAACGAATTCAGCAGGCAACGCTGCGTCAATTACATAACGCTTCAAATCGGCTTTAATTTGTTCTTGGGTAACTTCAGGGCTATGTTGCGTAGAAATAACAATTGTATCAATGCGCTTAGGTTTACCATCAACATATTCTACAGTAACTTGAGTCTTACCGTCTGGACGTAAGTAAGTTAAGGTCCCATCCTTACGAACTTCTGTAAGTCGACGAGATAAACGATGTGCCAAGGAAATTGGCAAAGGCATGAGTTCAGGTGTTTCATTAGATGCATAGCCAAACATCATACCTTGGTCACCAGCACCGATTTTATCAAGCACTTCACCATTGCCATCTTTTGATTCAAGTGCTTCATCAACACCCATGGCGATATCCGCAGATTGTTCATCGATGGATACAAGTACACCACAAGTATCACAATCAAAACCAAATTTTGCACGAGTATAACCAATTTCACGAATTGTATCACGTACGATGCGAGGAATATCTACATATGTGTGAGTAGAAATTTCACCTACTACATGAACTAAACCAGTAGTAACTAAAGTTTCACAAGCCACACGAGCAGTTGGATCCTTTTCAATAATCGCATCCAAAACAGCATCAGAAATTTGGTCAGCTATTTTATCTGGATGGCCTTCAGTAACAGATTCAGAAGTAAAAAACATATGTTTTTCAGCCATTTTATCCTCCTAATACGAAAAAAAGTCTCTCATGCACTCATGAGAGACCCTCCCATCTAACGACATTTGTCATAGGAATTAGCACCTTTTCCGCTTGGAATGGTTGCTGTAGCTTCACAGGGCCTATCCCTCCACTACTCTTGATGAGTTACAGAAATATTATAGTGTATTTACAGTGAGAAAGCAAGTCATTATTATACCTCTCTTGCCTCTTTTAAAGCTAAATCATGTTCAGCCTTATGAAGGGCACTTTCAAACTGACGATACATATGATGACGGCCCAGAATATCCAAGAAATTAGATTTATACATCTCTCTACGTATATCGTAACTCACATCACTAAGCAAAACTTCTATGCCTCTTTTTTGAAGTTCTTCAATAATACCTCGTAAAATACGTAAACCCGTTAAATCTACAAATGGTACTTTTACAAAACGAATGATTAAATATTTAGGATCTTTATGTATAGAGTTTAACGCTCTATCAAATGCACTTATAGCACCAAAGAATAATGGGCCTTCTACAGTGTATACCATTATTTCTGGATGGATTGTAATCTCATGCCTAATCTGTGCTGATAATTCGGCACTACTTGCTTCATGCACATCAATTGTATTAACCATTTTGCGCATAAACTGCAACACTGCAAGTACTACACCTACATTTACAGCTACTACTAAATCCGTAAAAATAGTCAGGAAAAAGGTAAGCAATAATATTATTTGATCTGGACGAGGTGCGAGAATAAGCATTCGTATAAAACGTGGTACATCACTCATATTGTAGGCTACTACAAATAATATGGCTGCCATAGATGCCAACGGAATATACACTGCATATGGGGCTAAAAATAAAAGAATGGCACCTAATGTAATGGCATGAACAATACCTGCCACCGGAGAATTACCACCTTGACGAATATTTGTAGCAGTTCGCGCAATAGCACCGGTTGATGCAATTCCACCAAACAATGGCGCAAATATATTAGCTAATCCTTGTCCAAATAATTCAGTATTAGATTCATGCTTGGTGCCACTCATACCATCAGCAACAACTGCAGACAATAAGGATTCAATAGCGCCTAGCATGGCAATTGTAAAAGCCGGCCCGATTAAAGATAAGATTTTATCAAAGCTCAATTTTGGTATAGAAAATTCTGGCAAACCTTGAGGTATACCACCAAATGCACTACCAATGGTTAAAACCGTAGGAAATTGGTAGATAGCTTGAATAACCGTAGCAACAATCATAGCTACAATGGGAGCTGGAACTTTATTAATATATGGGATTTTAGGTAAAACTAACAGTAGACTTAAGCTTAAGAGCGCAATCCCCAATGTAGGTAAGTCAGAGTATGGTAAGGACTGAATCATAGCCCATAATTTTTCATGGAAATGAGCCATATAAGGCAACGGTGGAAATCCAAAGAAATATGGCCATTGCCCTACCCAAATTGTAACACCAATACCTGCTGTAAAACCCATAATAACAGGTGTGGGTATAAACCGAATGACTGTCCCTAACTTTGCAACGCTCATTAAAACCAGAATAATCCCTGCCATCATGGTCGCAATTTGTAAACCTTCAAAGCCATAATTGACAACGATACTGCTCAATAGAACGATAAATGCCCCTGTAGGGCCCGCAATCTGAACAGGGGAGCCACCAAACAAGGATACAAATATACCTGCAATGATTGCCGTATAAATGCCCGCTTGCGGTGTAACTCCACTAGCAATAGCAAAGGCCATTGCTAAAGGCAGAGCCACTACCCCTACGACCAATCCAGCAATAATATTGTTACTCCATTTTCCTTTTCCTAATGAGCCGTCTAAATATGCTTTTTGTATAGCAAACATGTAAGAAAAACACACCCTTCTTAAAACAACACACACAAGAATTAATTTATGTCAGCTTTGTTTGCTACTAAATCAATAACTTCTCTAAGGATATGTCGAGCAAGTTCAGATTTTTTCATATTAGGCATTTCTTTAGGCTCTTTATCGGGATATAAAAAATAGCCTTCATTCGTATCTACATTAAAACCTGCATTCGATTTGCTTACATCATTGGCCACAAGCATATCTAGATTTTTTCTAGCCACTTTATCCTGACCATACTTGATTACATGTTCTGTTTCTGCCGCAAAACCAACAAGAATTTGATGATTTTTTTTAGAGCCCAACCCTTGTAGAATATCTGGATTTTTTACAAGTTCTATGGTCATAGACTCCATTTTCTTTATTTTTTGCTCTGCTTTATGAAGGACTCTAAAATCAGAAACAGCGGCAGCCATAATAACTACATTAACATCATTATAACGAGCTTCAACAGCCTCCTGCATAGATACCGCAGAATCTACAGAAATAAAGTCTACGCCACTTGGTATAGGCAAGGATGTGGGAGCACTTACTAATATCACTTTAGCCCCCATGCGTACAGCCTGTTCTGCAATGGCATATCCCATCTTACCGCTAGAACGATTTCCAATATACCGAACAGGATCAATACTCTCCTGTGTTCCGCCAGCTGTAACAAGTATAGTAGTACCTTCAAGCTCATTGGTGCTGCACATTTTAGATTCTAGCCAATCCACAATTGCTTCGGGCTCCGGTAAACGTCCTACACCAGTGATGCCACAAGCTAACCAACCTTCTGCAGGGTCCATAATATGGTAGCCCAAAGAACGTAATCCTTCTAAATTGCGTTGAGTAATAGGATTATTATACATTTCTGTATTCATAGCAGGACAAAGGTACTTAGGTGCTTTGGTAGCCATAATTGTTGTAGTTAACATATCATCAGCAATGCCTGCATAAATTTTTCCGATCACATTTGCTGTTGCAGGCACAACTACATATGCATCTGCCCAAGTGGCCAGTGCAATATGTTCTACATCCCACTGATGAACTTGTTCAAACATGTCTAGAGCTACAGGATGTCCACTGATTTCGCCAAATGTTAAAGGTGACGCAATATGCGTTGCATTTTGTGTCATTACAACCTTTACTTCAGCCCCTTTTTTACGAAGTCTGCTTACCACTTCAATTGCCTTATACGCTGCAATACCTGCAGATACTGCGACAATGATATGTTTTCCGCGCATGTTCTTCTCCTTTTAAAAATTCCTTGTATCAATGATACAAGGAATTGATTTTTTATTTAATGCCTTCTTTAGTGCGTTTATATGTCACTTCACCTTCAGCAATTTCATAAAATGCCAAAGATACAGGCTTGTCAGTCGCATGTGTAGATTCTGCTAAGCAAGGTTCGCCATCTGTTAATTCGCGAGCGCGTTTAGCCGCTAAAGTCACCAATGTATATTTGCTATCTACTTGGCTTTCCAATTTTTTTAATGGAGGTTTTACCATCATACTATCACTTCTCCTTAGACTCTTGATATTGTTTATAAATATATTGAATTTGCTCTTTATTACGACTAATCTTACAAGACTCAGCTCGCAAGATAGAAGCAACCTTTTCAGAAGCCTCTGCTAAATCATCATTTACAACGATATAGTCATAACGATGAGCTAAGGCCAATTCTGAACAAGCCAATGACAATCGTTTATCAATGACTTCTTTAGCATCTGTGCCACGATTATGTAAACGTTCAGATAACTCAGATAGTGACGGCGGTACAATGTAAATAAATACAGCATCGCTAAAACGTTCCTTAACCTGCATAGCGCCTTGAATATCGATTTCTAATAGTACACTTTTCCCATCATCTAATAAATCCATTACATGTTGTTTTGGAGTACCATAGTAATTATCATATACCTTAGCATATTCTAAGAATGCGTCTTCACTAAGTAAAGACTCAAATTCCTCTTTAGAGCGGAAGAAATAGTTAATTCCTTCCTTTTCACCCACACGTGGAGCACGGGTTGTCATAGAAACGGAATAAACTAAATTAGGCATTTCTTTACGAATATTCGCACAAATCGTACCCTTACCTGCGCCAGATGGCCCGGATATAACGATTAATAATCCTCTGTCTGACATATGCACTCCTATGATTCCACTGTATCTACATCCACATCATGTTGCACAAGTCGATGTGCTACGGTTTCAGGTTGAATTGCAGATAATACAATTTGACCACTATCCATAACTAATACAGCACGTGTCTTACGACCATATGTGGCATCAATGAGCAATCCCTTGTCTCTAGCATCTTGAACCATCCGCTTTATAGGGGCGGATTCAGGACTAATAATAGCCATAACACGGTTAGCAGATACCATATTACCAAAGCCTATATTCAGTAATTGAATACTCATTCATAGACCTCCTATTACTCTACATTCTGTACTTGTTCTCTAATTTTCTCTAACTCACATTTAAGTTGAACCACAAGCTCAGTAATAATCGAATCCATTGCTTTGGATCCGATTGTATTTACTTCACGATTCATTTCTTGCAAAATAAAATCGACCTTACGACCGATTGAGTTTGTATCTGCAAGTGTATTTCTTAATTGTACCACATGAGAGGTAAATCGGACAATCTCTTCCGTAATATCCGTCTTATCAGCTAATAGAGCAATCTCTTGTATAAAACGATCCTCACTAATACTCGCTTCTAAAGAAACTAAATATTCCTGAATTTTAGTTTTTATGTGTTCGCGATATGCTTCTACAGCACCAGATTTATTAGTGTCAATTTTAGTAATGATCTTTTCAAGTGTATCGATACGATCTAATAAATCCTGCTTGATATGTTGACCTTCCGCAGTTCGCATTGCTATTAAAGCATCTAATGCTTGAGTCGTAGCTTCTTTCACAATATCTAATAGAACATCTTCTGCAATTGGTGTATCTTGTTGTTGAACCCATTCGGTAGAAATCGAATTTACAGCTTGTAAAGGTACCTTTTTTGAATCATCATAGAATTCTTCTTGTACCAACAACTCTTGTATTTGTTTTCTCAATACACTATTAATAGTAAAAGTTTTAGGTCGCTCCCCTGCATCTAAAATAGAAACTGATACCTCAACCTTACCACGAGTAATACGATCTTGTATCATTCCACGAATAGTACTTTCAAAAGGATTCATTTGTTTTGGACTACGAATAAACAGATCCAAGAAGCGAGCGTTTACGGACTTAATTTCTACCGTACAGGTAATGCCATCTTTGGTTGCTGTGCCAGAACCAAAACCGGTCATACTTTTCATAAATCATCCTCCTTAGTAGTTTTTATTATTGTACCACGAATTACACAATCCGTGTTTAAATACTAAGAATTATATGTACACTATGGTATACTAAACTATACTTCTAAATATATTTGAAAGGAGTACTATGAATTTAGACGGACTTACCATGTCTGTACTCGCTAAAGAATTAAACGAGCGACTACAAACAGGTCAAATACAAAAACTATATCAAATAGATAAAACTACATTATTATTTAAAGTTCGAGCACTTAACGAAGACCAAAACTTAATTATTACCGTAGGTGCCACACCAGCAATGTATCTTAGCCAACCACTTCAAGATCTACCAAAAGAACCAAGCTCACTTTGCATGTTCTTACGAAAGCATATTGAAGGTAGCCGCATCGTAAAGGTGGAACAAATCAACGGTGACCGTATCATGTGTATCCAAACGGATAAACTAGAAATGGACGGTTCTATTACGAGTACATATATTTATATTGAATTAATGGGCAAATATTCCAACTGTATCTTCGTACAAGACGGTATTATTTTAGAATCCTTAATTCACGTCTCCCCTCTCATGAACCGTGAACGTATTATTAGTCCAAAAATACAGTATGATTTACCACCTAATGCTAATCGCGTAAGTTTAATGGACTTTGATAATAATGAAATAAAAAATCTACTTACTTCCTTTGGTAATGGCTCTGTGCAGCAATCTATTCGAGCTATCTTTAACGGTTTTGGTAAACCTTTATTGGATGAGCTTTTATATATTTCCAAATTAAGTGGTGAAGAAATCATAACTGATTTAGATACTTCTCAACTAGATACACTTGCTAAAGCCTTGTACGACCTCAAGGTAAAACTCGAAAATAGCAAAGGTTTATTTACTTTAGTCAACGATAACAATAAAAAAGCTTACACAAGTATTTTATTACATAACTATAAGGTATTAAAAGAATACAACACTATTTCTGAAGCCTTAGAGGAATCTATTCATAATACAAAGGCAATTTATACAGCTGATAAAGAGTTAGAAAAAATCTTAACAGCAGCCATCAAAAAGGAAGAAGGTCGCCATCAAAAGATCAAAGATGAATTAGAAGATACTAAGAAAATGGAAACCTATAAATTATATGGTGATCTTCTAATGATAAATGCACACCTTCAAGTGCAATATGAGCCTTCTATTGAATTACAAAATCTTCTTTCCGAAGAAAATGAAATGTTAACGATTCCTTTAAAGCCAAACTTAACGATTGTTGAAAATGCACAATGGTATTATAAGCTTTATACAAAACTAAAAAATCGTATGGTTAGTGGCGAGTTCCAACTCAATGCTAGTACTACAAAACTAGCATACTTACAATCTATTCTGTACAGCATCTCTTTAGCCACAACTCGTGAAAGCTTAGAAGAAATACGCAAAGAATGCATGGATGCAGGTATCATAAAAAAATCAAAAAAACCACTATCTTACAAGCTTGGCAAATCTAACTACATTCACTTAACAATTGATGAAGGTGAAATATTCATCGGTCGTAACAATCAACAAAACGAATATTTAACACACCGATTTGCAAAGCCAACTGACATTTGGTTCCATACACAGGATATCCAAGGTTCGCACCTTATTTTAAGACTCAATGTTGAGCCAGACGATATGATTCTATCTAAAGTAGCTCAATATGCAGCCTACTTCAGTAAAGCTCGTGATACTAGTAAGGTCCCGGTAGATTATACATACATTAAAAATATCAAAAAGCCACCTGGATCTCCTTTGGGATTTGTTATTTTTAATACCCATCAAACTATGATTGTGGAGCCGAAAAAGCCAGAAAACTATAGAGAATGATAAAAGCGAAGGTATCCCTTCGCTTTTATTTTTGGTTTATTATTTCGCTCACATTATTTTTTACATATTGATCTGAAAATTGATATTACTTATCTTAAGTTTTCTATGGAATTTAAAATATAAAAAAAGAGGCTAGATATAATATGATATCTAGCCTTTGTTTAAACTATTGGTTTTCTTCTGTACGTTGTTCAGTTTGTTTCAAACTTTCACGATTTTGACGCAAGCTTTCCAATGTTTTTTCCAAGTTGTTTTCAACATATTTAAGAACATCACCAGCATATTGAATAGAACTAGCTTTCAACTCATCAGAGGATTGATTTGCTGCATTAATAATTTGATTCGCTTGTTCTTGAGCTTGTTTTACAAGTTCACTTTCAGCTGTCAATTTAGCAATGTAGTCTTTAGCTTGATCAATCAAAGTTTCAGCCTGACGTTGAGCATCAGCTAACACTTTATCTTTATCTGCTACAATACGACGAGATTCTTCAAGTTCCAAAGGTAAGGATTCCTGAATAGAATCAATAATACGCATAATTTCGTCTTCCTCAACCATACGTTTTGTAGTCATAGGAATACGGCTGCTAGATTCAATAAGAACCTCTAAATCTTCTAATAATTTTTCTGTTTTCATACAATTCACCCCTATTTATTATGGACCGTATTAAAGCGTTCTTCAAGTTTTTCCTTAACATCATCCGGAACAAGACCATCTAGCTTACCACCAAATTTAGCTAGTTCACGAATACCCGTGGAGCTGACAAAAGAGTATTTGTTATTTGTCATAATAAATACTGTTTCAATGTCATCATCCAAATATTTTGCAAATAATGCGCGCTGAAATTCATATTCAAAGTCGCTCAATGCACGTAATCCTCGAATAATAATAGTAGCATTCTTGGATTTAACATACTCATTGAGTAAGCCACCTGTACAATCAATTTCAACATTAGGAATATGTTTGACAGAATTTCGAATCATCTCAACCCGTTCTTCCATAGAAAATAAGGAATTTTTATTCGGATTTGAGCTGACAGCAATGATTAATTTATCAACCAATCGGCTGCCCCGTTCAAAAATATCAACATGTCCATTAGTAACTGGGTCAAAACTACCCGGACATACACCTATACGCACAGGTTTAGCTCCTTTCGGCTGTCTTTACAAAATAGGAAACCAACGTATAACCAAATTTCTGTTCTTTTATACATTCCCATGATTCTGGTAAGGTAAAAACCTCATCCTTATGATGTTCTAATAATAAAACACCTTCAGGTTTTAACAAATCATAGTTCACAACCAAATCTATGGTATCTTGTATAAATCCATTTTCATATGGCGGGTCAGAAAATATATAATCGAACTGTCGCCCTACTATATAATTTTTTAATTGTGAAAGTTTCCTCGGAATAATTTCTAACCGATCATCCACACGACAATGTTTAGCATTCTCTAAAATTAGTTTTCCCGTTTTAAAGTCCACTGCTACTGCATGTGCTGCACCACGACTTAAGGCTTCAATTGCTACTGCACCAGTGCCAGAAAATATATCTAGTATATCAGAACCAAATATACCTTTATTGGCTAATACATTAAATACACTTTCACGAACACGATCAAGTGTAGGCCTAGTATCTAATCCTTTAGGTGCTTTTATAGCATGTCCCTTAGCAGTTCCGCCAATAATTCGCATACAACCCTCACAAGATTATACTCATTAATTATAGTATATAAATAACCAAATTAAAAGTATCTTTTATTTATGATACTTCAATTTTAATATCACGCCCCATCAACTCAGCTAATGCTATGGATGGAGATTTTTTTTCGTATAAAACCTCATATAAAGCCTTCGTTATAGGCATTTCAATTTGATGTTTACAAGCCATTGTATAAATAATTTCTGTTGCGAAAAATCCTTCTACAACCATATTAGTATGATTAACAATAAAATCCATAGTCTTACCCTCGGCTAGTTTTTGACCAGCCGCACGGTTACGACCATGTGGGCTCATACAAGTAGCAATCAAATCCCCCATACCAGCAAGACCAGCATAGGTTTCTTTTTGGGCCCCTAAGGCCACCCCAAAGCGAGTCATCTCATGAAGACCACGTGTTAATAGTAAAGCCTTACAATTATCCCCTAAAGCTAAACCATCTGCAATACCAGCTGCAAGGGCAATGATGTTTTTCGTGGCTCCTGCTAGTTCAACACCAATCATATCAGTATTTGCATAAATTCTAAAATTTTGACTACATAATGCCTTTTGCAATGTTGTAGCTACCTCTAGGCTTTCAGTACTCAGCACAGATGCAGCAGGTAAGTTGCGACCAACCTCTTCTGCATGATTAGGTCCAGACAAAACCGCTAAATTACACCCTATGGTAGCAAGAACCTCTTTCATCACAGTCGTCAAAAGTTTGCCACTGGTTCGTTCTACACCTTTTGAACATAGAATATAGGCTTGATTTTTATGAGCATACGGTTTAATAGCCTCTAAACTGGTACGTACATGTACAGAAGGAGTAACCATTAATACCACTTCGGCATTACTAATACAGGCCTCTAAATCAGAACTATATTGTAATTCTTCTGGAAGTTTTACACCTGGTAAATAGTCTTTATTCTCTAAGTCTTTTGCAAGTTTATCTGCAAATTCTGGACGACGACAATATATAGTTGTAGTATTTCCAGCTAAAACGGATTTAATAGCAAGGGCCGTCCCCCAACTACCAGAGCCGATAACAACAACATTCATTCTTTAATCCTTTTTAATGCGCTCTACTTTTAACTCATTTCCAGCAAGTAGACGCTTAATATTATCCCAGTGACGTACAATGACAAACAAAGCTGCTAATCCGCCAAAGCCAACAAACCAGAAGGATTCTCCAGTGAAATACATCAGTACTGGTACTAATGCAGCGGCAATGATAGAGCCTAAAGATACAAGTTTAGTGAAGTATACGATAACACCCCATACCAAAAAGCAAATCAATGCTACTATTGGTGAAAGAGCAATAAGTACACCTAAACCCGTAGCAACGCCACGACCACCTTTAAAGCCCAAAAAAACAGACCAGTTATGCCCCATCATTCCAAGAATACCACCTAAGATCATAAACATAGGCCCATAGGGTGAGAGTAGCACTACTCCTGCTGCCCCTTTTAAAGCATCACATAGAAATACAGGTAAGGCTGCTTTAAGACCTATAACACGATATGTATTAGTAGCGCCAATATTTTTAGAGCCATATTGCCGTACATCTGTATTAAAGAAAAACTTACCTATAATTAATCCACTAGGAATCGAACCGATAAGATATGATAATACAGCATATACAATAATCAAAATATCCATTAGTCTTCATCATCCCGTTTCTTGCCACGTAATACTAAACGAATCGGTGTTCCTTCAAAACCAAAGGACTCACGCAATCGATTCTCTAAGAAACGCATATAAGAGAAGTGAATTAGCTCTGGTTCATTTACAAATAAAATGAATGTAGGCGGCTTAACACTAGCTTGCGTCATATAATAAATTTTTGGAATTCTACCATTGCGAGACGGCACAGGGTTTACAGTTTGTGCATCTTGTAATAATTGGTTTAACGTCCCCGTAGATACACGGCGATATTGTTGTTCAGATACGAACTTCAACATATCAGCTAATCGATGAATACGTTGCTTAGTTAAAGCCGAAGCAAACAGGATAGGTGCAAACTGCAAGAAACCTAATTCATCATAAATATCTTCAGTAAAACGCAATGTAGTTTTATCATCTTTTTCAACAAGATCCCATTTATTAACAACAATGACTACGCCTTTACCCGCTTCGTAAGCGTAACCTGCAATTTTTTTATCTTGTTCTGTAACACCATCTTGAGCATCTAGTACAAGAACTACAATATCAGCACGATCTACTGATCGCAAAGAACGAACAATACTATATCGTTCAACAGCTTCTTCGATTTTAGACTTACGACGCATACCTGCTGTATCAATAAGTACAAACTTTTGATTCTCATGAGTCCAATACGTATCAATAGAGTCTCGAGTAGTACCTGCTACATCAGATACAATTACACGATCTTGTCCTAACAATGCGTTAGTCAAAGAAGATTTACCCACATTTGGACGACCTATAATAGCAACATGAATAGTATCTTCATCATCTACATTAGTACCTACTGGAGGAAAATGTTTTACAGTATCATCCAATAGATCACCTAAATTCATAAGATTTTTAGCGGAAATACCAATGGGGTCCCCCAAACCAAGATTGTAAAATTCATAAATATTCGGTTCTTGATTTACACTATCAATCTTATTAACTACGAGTACAACAGGTTTTCCACTAGCTCTAAGAATATTTGCGACCTCTTCATCAGCAGGTACAATACCTTGTTTACCATCAACGACAAATAGAATTACATCTGCTTCTTCAATTGCTAATTCCGCTTGTAGTCGCATCATCTTAGGAATAACATGACTATTGTCAGTAATGAACTCGATACCACCAGTATCGATCATTGTAAACTCACGATTTAACCACTCTGCATCGAAGTAAATACGGTCCCTTGTCACACCAGGAATATCTTCAACGATAGAGATACGTTTATTAACAATGGCATTAAAAAGTGTAGATTTACCTACGTTTGGACGGCCTACAACAGCCACTAATGGTTTTGCCATAGTTTCACCTCATTATCTAATCTAATACATTACTATATTTTATCATATACTAAGTAAAGTACGCAAAAAGGCTAACCAAGGAAACCTTGGCTAGCCTTATATTAGACAATGAATTATTCAGCGTCTTCTGCAGTTTCTTTTGATTCCATCAATTCAGTCAAAGCCAAACCCAATTTCTTTTCATCTTTGTTAAGAGAAATGATTTTAACTTCAACTTCTTGACCACGATTCAAGTAATCTTCAACTTTCGCATTACGTTGTTTTGTAATTTGAGAAATGTGAAGTAAACCTTGGATGTCGTCATTAACAGCTACGAATGCACCGTAAGCTACTAAACGAACAACTTTGCCTTTAATAACATCGCCAACATGCAATGTTTCTTCAGCAACGTCCCATGGGCTCTTAGATAAAGCTTTTAAGGACAAGGATAATTTATTGCTTTCAGCGTCGAAAGATTGTAATTTAACTTCGATTTCTTGGCCAACGGAAAGAACATCTTCCACTTTTTTGATTTTTTGCCAAGAAATATCGGAAATGTGAAGTAAACCTTCAATACCGCCGATATCTACGAATGCACCATAAGGCATAATTTTACGAACGATACCTTTATAGTTTTCGCCAACGTTGATATTTTTCAATGCTTCAGCTAATTTAGCTTGACGTTCCACTTCCAATACTGCACGACGAGAAAGAACCAAACGGTTTTTCTTTTCATCGATTTCAAGTACTTTAGCTTCAAATTCTGTACCAACCAAGTTGTCCAAGGATTTCACGAAATGAACATCACCTTGGGACAATGGAATGAAACCACGAAGAGATTTAACTGTTACTACTAAACCTGCTGGGATAGCATCAATACCTTTACATACGATAGCTTCATCTTTTTCTTGTGCTTCGATAACATATTGCCAATCTTCATCTTTAGCCAAGCGAGTCATGGAAAGATAAATAGGATTATCTTCTTTGATGTGATTCATGATAACTGCTTTAATTTCATCACCATTTTTTAACACATCTTTGGCAGATTCTGGTGCTGGATAAGAAATTTCAGTTCTGTTCAAAATGGCTTCAGTTTTGTAGCCAAAAGATACATAAGCTCGTTCATCTTCGACTTGAACTACTGTACCTTCTACAACGTTCCCTTTCTTAAATTCTTCTTGACCTTCGGCTGCTAATAATTCTGCAAAATCTTTCATTGTCTCAATGACCTCCTTAATAATCCAGTCGGGAGTCGATGCTCCTGCTGTTACTCCTACCGTCTGTACTCGGTTAAACCATTCCAGTTGTAATTCAGTAGAAGTTTCAATGTGATACGTTGTACATCCAACGTCACGACAAACCTCTGCCAATCGGTTTGTGTTGCCGCTGTTCTTACCGCCTATCACTATCATAAGATCTACATTACGTGCTAAATCAACGGCAGAATTCTGTCGTTCTTGCGTTGCATTGCATATCGTTTTGAAAACCTTAAGATTCTTAGATTTTTTCTCTAATATGTCTATTATACTGTTAAATTTGAATTGTGAAAAGGTTGTTTGTACAACAACGCCCATTTTTTCCACAACTTGTAGTTTTTGGGCGGATTCTTCATCTTCGATGATTATTCCTTCGTTATTTGCCCATAAATTAATGCTTTTGACCTCAGGATGGTTTTTTTCTCCCAAAATCACCAAAGTCATACCTTCATCTATAACAGACTTTGCATCTTGCTGTGCCTTTTTTACATGTGGACATGTGGCATCCACAACATGTAATCCTTTTTCTTCTGCCTCTTCATAAATAGCAGGTCCTACACCATGAGAGCGAATAATCATTGTGCCTTCAGCGATATCAGACACTTCTTGAACAGGGCTTACCCCTTTATCTTCAAGACGACCTACAACTTGAGGATTGTGAATAATAGGTCCTAATGTATAGCTTTTACCATCGCTATTTGCAGCTTCATTTGCCATTTCGACAGCCCGTTTTACACCATAGCAAAAACCATGGTTTTCAGCCAAAATTATTTCCATAAAGTCTCCTCTATACAATTGTTATGATAAGAATCTATCATTCGTTGGATTTCACTTTTAACACTATCATTTACTTTTTGAATTGCTTCTGGAGTCGCTTTAGCTTTTTCAACTGGGATTGGTTTACCAATAATACAAGCCACTTTATTACGTTCCATATTGTGAGAGCCAATGATAGCAACAGGCACTATGCTAACACCTGTTCTAAGAGCAATTGATGCTGCACCATCATGGAATCTACCAAGTTTACCACTTTTTTGACGGTTTCCTTCTGCAAATATGCCTAAAACCTTATTGTCTTTAAGTAGTCCCATGGCATGACGAATAGCAACTTTATCAATAGCACCGCGATTTAACGGAAATGCACCAAGCCATGTACAAAAAAAACGTGAAATGGGATTCACAAATAATTCTTGTTTAGCCATAAAGTGTACATGTCTAGGCAAAGCATAGCCGCAGATAGGGGGATCGTTATTACTTAAATGATTAGGCACCACGATAACAGGCCCTTCCATTGGAAAATTATCGCGACCATATACTTTCAACCCATACCCTACCTTATAGCGAAGCCAAAAAGCGGTACGCCATAACCAGGTAGAAAATTTATTCATGATTGATTGTCTCCTGTACTAAATTCAATATATATGCCACAGTTTCATCGAAATTCATATTACTAGAGTCTACAACTACTGCATCTTCAACGCATACAAGTGGAGACTCTTCACGATTTTTATCCATTTCATCACGACTAACAACATTCTTTTTAATTTCATCTAGTGTTTGCTCGTTTGATGTACCTTGTACTTCTAACCATCTACGTTTTGCACGCGCATCTACAGAAGCGGTTAAATAAATTTTTAGCTCTGCATTAGGTAATACGACAGAACCGATATCACGTCCATCTAATATAACTCCCCCAACGGCGGCCATCTCTTGTTGGCGTTCTACCAAATATTGTCGAACCCCTTTATAAGAAGCTATAGTCGATACATTATCATTAATTTGCTGCTGGCGAATTAATGATGTAACATCTTTCCCTTTAATATAGACCTTGCATGCTGTTGCAGTAGGCTCTAAAGTCAAATTTAAAGAAGGTAATAAAGCTTCTACAGCAGCTTGATCCTTAACATCGATTTGACTATCAAGAACTGCCCATGTAACACCGCGATACATGGAACCTGTATCGATATATAAATACCCTAATTCATTGGCCACTACTTTAGAAATGCTACTTTTACCAGCCCCAGCAGGACCATCAATAGCAATGGCAATTTTTTTAGTGTTCATAATAACCTCTATTCTTTATCACCGTGTACGGCATGCATAGCCGCCACATAGCCTGTGGAAAAGGCAGCTTGTAAATTATAGCCTCCTGTAAAAGCATCTATGTCTAGTACTTCACCAGCACCATATAAACCACCAATCAATTTAGACTCCATAGTTTTAGGATTAAATTCTTTTAATGAAATACCACCTGCTGTAACAATAGCTTCCGCTACAGGTCGTAATTCCTTAACAGTTACTGTCATATGTTGCAATACATGGCATAAGCGCAAACGCTCTTCCTTTGTAATTTGATTAATTGGTTTAGCCGGATTTAACTCAGCAAGCTTTATAACAATGGGAATAAGATTAACAGGTAGTAAATCCTTCATCCCATTAGACAATTGTTTTTTAGAGTATAAATCAAAATCCTTTTGCAAGCGCTTATCCAATACTTCTGCAGTTAAAGCAGGTTTAAGATTAATTTCAATGGTAACTTGAGGATTTTTCTTACGAAGCAACTTACCTACCGTGTGACTTAATGATAAAATTGTAGGCCCCGTAAGACCAAAATGAGTAAACATCATTTCCCCAAATTGTTTTGCTTGTACCTTACTTTTAGAAATTACGGAAACCTCAACATTACGAAGACTAAGCCCCATAATTTCCTTTACCCACGTTTCGTTTGTAACGATAGGAACCAAGGATGGACGAATATCAGTAATAGTATGTCCCACTTTTTCGGCTAAAACGTAACCATCACCAGTAGAGCCTGTCAATGGATAAGATGCACCACCAGTACAAATAATAGCAGCATCACAAGCATATTGTTCCTTATCCGTTGTAACACCAACTACACGATTATCCTTTACAGTAATCGATGTAACAGGTTCATTTAAGTGAACTTGAACATTATACTTTTTTAGAATTTTCATAAAGATATTGCGTACTTCTAATGCAGAATCGGATTCAGGAAACACTCGTCCCCCACGTTCTACTTTAGTTTTTAACCCCCAGCTATGCAATAGGTCCAGAAGATCTTCATTACTAAAGCGTTCATAGGCACCGTACAAGAACTTACCATTACCAGGCGTATTTTTTATAAATTCGGCCATATCTGCACTATTCGTAATATTACAGCGACCTTTACCGGTAATGCCCATTTTCTTACCAACCATATTCATTTTTTCTAATAAGATGACGCGTGCTCCTTCACGGCCTGCTATAACAGCTGCCATTAGACCTGCCGCACCACCGCCAATGACTATGATTTGTTTCATGCCTTTTCTGACCCCAATGCTTTTAGCGCTTTTACTTCACGAATTGTTAGTTGACGAGAAGCACCGCGTTTTACACCACCTAAAGTAAGACCAGCATAAGCAATGCGTTTTAAATTATGAATACGATAGCCAAAGTGTTCAAACATACGACGAACTTGGCGATTACGACCTTCATGAATTGTAATTTCTACTTCATGTACACCATTATGATCATCAAAACCTAAATCTACAATTGTTGCAGGTGCAGTTATACCATCTTCAAGCTCTACCCCATTTGCAATAATTTGCAAATCATCATCGCGAACACGACCTTTGATACGAACTTCATAAGTTTTTTCCACGCCTTTAGATGGGTGCGTTAGATTTTGTGCCAACTCTCCATCATTCGTAAGCAGTAACAAACCTTCTGTATATAAATCGAGACGACCAATAGGGTAAATTCGTTTCGTTTCATTTTTTATATAATCTAAAACCGTTTCTCGACCTTGAGGGTCAGACACAGATGTAATGACCCCCTTTGGCTTATTTAACAAATAATATACAGGCTTCTCTTGAGCCAATAATTGACCATTAACCTTAACCTTATCTTTTTGTGGGTTAATTTTAAACCCTAGTTCGGTTACCTTGCGGCCATTGACCTGCACTTTACCTTCTGTAATTAGTTCTTCTGCCTTACGTCGTGATGCAATACCACAACTGGCAATATATTTTTGTAATCGTTCCATGCTACCCTTCTGTTTCCGAAACTTCTTGATGTAAGGCTTCTATCGATTCTACACCAGCACTTCTCAAAAATTCATCAGTCGTGCCATATAGAATCGGTCTACCTACAGTATCCTTATGACCTAATTCAGCTATAAGAGAACGAGTCAATAATTGTTTTATAATTTTATCGCTATTTACACCGCGCACCTCTTCGATTTCAGCCTTTGTAATAGGCTGCTTATAGGCGATAACAGCTAATGTTTCCATAGCCGCATTAGATAATTTATCTTCTCTTTTACGAATATGCCCAACATAATCAGCACATTCAACAGCGCTTACTAATTCAACACCGGCTCCAGATATACGTATTCGAATACCTCGATTCTGTTCTTCTAGTTCACATTGTAATTCTTCTATATATTTTTGTGTCTCCTCTGTGGAAAGCCCAAACACTTCTGCTAACATATCTATCGATATAGGCTTTGCCGATGAAAACAAAACGGCTTCTAAATGCATTGTTGGTAAGCTCATATAGCCCCCTTTCTACACGGCCCGCTCTAAGATAGCAGTGAATATAATATCATCATCTTCATAACGCATTTCCATAACTTGTTGTTTTAACAATTCTAAAACAGCCATAAAGATGGTTACCATAGCACTTTTCGTTTCAATTGCTACTAATAACTCCCTAAAATATAGACATTCGCCACGATGTATACGACTAGACAAGGATATAATCATGTCCTCTAAACTATACGTATCCTTTTCAACCTTTACCTCACGAATCGTCTCTTCTTCTGGTAACTCTTTAGCTCGTTTTATAGTTTGATAAAAAATTTGATATAACTGTGAAAGTTCCAAATTATATACACTATCTAATCCAAGCACACTCGTTTCTTCAGGACGACTAAATATATTCGCAGATACAGCGGTACGCTCCATTAATAGAGATGTAATATCCTTAATTTTCTTAAATTCTACTAATTTTGCTACCAACTCGTCACGTGGATCCTCTGCTTCATCGGGCTCAGGTTCAGCCTTAGGTAATAACATGCGTGATTTAATCTGTAATAAGGTAGATGCCATAACAAGAAATTCACTACTATAATGAATATCAAAATGGTTCCAATTGTCTAGATATGCCAAGTATTGACTCGTTATTTCAACGATAGGAATATCGGTAATTTCTATTTTATGTTTTTCAATGAGATGCAAGAGCAGATCAAGGGGACCTTCAAAAACGTCCAACTTGTAGTTATAATCTCCCATAAAACCCAATCCTCAGAAAAAATGTTTTTAACTATATAATTATAAAGCATTTATAGTAGTACTTTCAAATAATTGTTTTTTTTACACTCATCTGCTATCTTTATTATTGTAATTATTTTATATTAAAAAAAGATACGTTATTGTGTATTCCTTTTAGAGAGGATTTATTATGTCATCGAGTGTGAGGCAAATTGGGCGAAATCCAATTTTTCGCTTTGGTAATATAGGTATTGTTTTATATATCATCTTATTTTTAATTTATGAGCCCATAACTTTAGGGCTTGATGTAGAGGATATTACGATTTTAGCTGTACCAACAATTGTAGGTACCTTTTTATTTCAATATTTTATGGGGTGTACCGTTTTCCACAGGCCTTTTTTAGGGTATGGCCTAGTCGGAATCTTATGGGCACTTACCTTTCCTCTTTTATTCCATTGGTCCTATGTGAAGCCATTATACTTCTATGAATTTGCTAATGATTTTTTATTTGGCTTATTAATTTTCATGGGATTATCAGGCATTCAGTTTTTACTGAACCAAACAAATCGCTTCCATAAAACAACATCCTTAATCATGGCTATCATTTCCATGATTCTGAGCTTAATACCATTCTTACAAATTGGCTATTACATGACTACTTGGCATTGCTTAACGCCAGCCAGTCTGCTAGCCGTATATATGACCAATCCAGAAGAAGCATTTGGTTTTTTAAAGAATGCAGCTGGAATACCTGGTCTTATAGCAATAAGTATTGGTCTTATCTTATGGACTTATTTATTGTACTGGTCTAATTTAGGTATGAAAGCAGTAGTAAACTTAAATACTACACGTCCTATGCGCTCAGCTATGCTCATCGCATCCCTTGTAGCGTTTCTAGTATATGTACCATTTTTCTTGTTCCCTCAAACATGTATCGTAGCCAACTGGATTGCTGCAGGCGATTATGTAAAACAAATGCAACAATATAATGATAATCACCACTTAGTATTTGATTCCTTTAATTTAGACACAAAGGAAACAGCGGTGAACAAAACACCTGGTACTATTATTCTAGTCATTGGAGAATCTAGTTCTCGAGATTATATGAAAGTATATAATCCAAACTTCCCATATGACGATACTCCATGGCAAGGCAATATGCGTTCGGACAATAAAGACTTTGTCTTCTTTGATAATGCCTATTCATCGTACGTACAAACAGTACCAACCTTGGAGCGTGCACTATCTGAACGAAATCAATATGATGATAAACCATTTCTTGATTCAGCCAATATCTTAGATATTGCTAAAAAAGCGGGATACACGACTTCTTGGTTTAGCAATCAAGGTGTATTCGGTGAATATGATACAGCTATTTCATTAATGGCTAAGACTGCAGACACAACAAAATGGGCCCATGAATCTTATGCATTCTCAGATCGATATGATGAAGCTCTATTGCCATTATTAGAAACTGTAGATCCTACCAAAAACAACTTTATCGTTATACATATTATGGGTAGTCATATTTATTACAATGACCGTTACCCTCATGAATTTAGCAAGTGGAAACAAGGTCCGTATCCTGATGGTCAAGAAGCATATGCTAACAGCCAATTATACACAGACTGGTTATTACAACAAATTTACAATTATGGCAAAGACAAATTAAACTTACAAGCCATGGTGTATTTCTCCGATCACGGTGAAAGTTTAGACAAATCGCATAACCCTGATACATTTGATTTTGTTATGACACATATTCCATTCTGGGTATACCTATCTCCACAATATCGCTCAACCTATCCACAGACTGCTGAGGTACTTGCAAAACACGAGCATCAATTCTTTACTAATGATTTGCTATACGATACATTAGTTGGTCTCATGCATGCTCCAAGTCAACGATATGATGCAACACGAGATTTTAGTAATGCTCAATATCGATTTAATCTACATAACTTAACTACATTACTTGGTGAACAACCATTAGCAAATGATCCTGTTAATGCAAACAAGTAGTCTTTAATTGATATTGTAGCCATTATTTTTCTATTGTATTAAGTTATTTTAATAGTAAAACAACTTAATATAACCAAAAAGAGATGAGTTTAACTCATCTCTTTTTTTCTGCAAGCAAAAGCTCTATATCATTTTCCGTATAAATTCTTATATTCTTTTCTAATAGAGCCTCTACAGTACATCCATGACCATTTTTCAATGTTCTAGTAAAAGTTCCATCATAAATGCACTTATATCCACAGCTAGGACTTTTCGCCTTCATCAAAGCTTGCTTGCAACCATATTTTAGTGCAATATCAACTGTTAATTGAGCACCTCTTACAAACTCATCTGTAACATCAGCTCCATTAACAGTACATATACGTTTACCCTGACGCTCCGCAGGATCACGAGGCGTACTAAGTCCCCCTAATACTTCCGGACATACTGGTACTAATTCATAATATTCCTTTAGAGCCTCTATCGTTTCTATATAATTGTCTTTGCCATCATATCGACAGGGTACACCAAATAGGCATTCACTAATCAATAACTTAGGTTTCTTATTCATAGATTTATCTATCTCTTATATATTTATACGTAACTTATAGTAATAATTTTCACAAATCGTTTTAATTGTATATAAGAAAAAAGACTAACCCAAAGTTAGTCTTAATTGGTGCCGAGGACCGGAATCGAACCGGTACGGTTGTTTCCAACCGACGGATTTTAAGTCCGTTGCGTCTGCCTGTTCCGCCACCCCGGCATGGGTAACGATTGTGGAGGCGGCACCCAGAATCGAACTGGGGAATAAAGGTTTTGCAGACCTCTGCCTTACCGCTTGGCTATGCCGCCATATAAAATTGGAGCGGGAAACGAGATTCGAACTCGCGACCCCCGCCTTGGCAAGGCGGTGCTCTACCGCTGAGCTATTCCCGCATATAAATGGTGCCTCAGGACAGAATCGAACTGTCGACACACGGATTTTCAGTCCGTTGCTCTACCAACTGAGCTACCGAGGCATAAATGGCGACCCCGATCAGATTTGAACTGACGATCTTCGCCGTGACAGGGCGACATGTTAACCGCTACACCACGGGGCCGTAACCAAAGTACTTGCTTAGTATATCGGTTATCAGGACTTTTGTCAACACTATACTACAATATTTTTAATAAATTCTTCCTCATGTTTTAATATAGTAGATTCCCTATGTCCAGGCTCAACAATTAACTCCTTAGACAAAGTTAAAAGATGATTCAAACTCTTAATCAAATCAGCTGGATTACTGTTATAATTATCTGTATTTCCCACATTTTGTTTAAATAAAGTATCACCAGTAAATAGATGGTCTTCAATTTCTAAACAAACCGATCCAGCACTATGCCCAGGTGTATGATGAACTATTATATTAAAAGGATCTAACTGTAATTGCCCCTCTACTAAATCATTACAATGTGTATACATCTTTTTCTTATATACACTTGGTCTCCGTCGAATTAACTGTAACAATTCTTGATCTAAAGGATGTAAATAAGCGGGAATATTATAATGTGTACATACTTCATCCAAGGCTGACACATGATCACAATGACCATGTGTCAATAAAACTGCTATAGGTTCAGAATCCGCAACCATATCAATAATGTGGTTACAATGAAAGCCCGGATCAATGATTATAGATTTTCCCTCTTTGATAAGTACATAACAATTTGCTTTATAAAGCCCTAGAGGACGTTTTATAACTTCCATATAGTTCCCGCCCTCCTATAGAATACGATATCGTTTAGGAACCTCTTTTTTAATAAAATACCCTTCCCAAAACTGAGGGTGAAGCATAACTAAAATCGTAAATAACTCCAAACGACCTAGTAACATGTCTACAATAGCAATACATTTAGCAGTATCCGGCATAACATTAAAGGAATCAGTAGGACCAAAGCCACCAAACCCTAGTCCTACATTGCTAAGAAAGGCCGTAACCACTTGCATAGAATCATATGTATTAAGACCAGTACAAGTCATTAGAAAAACAGATACCACATAAATCATTAAATATAAAAATAAAAATTGCTGTGTCATCTGGATCCATTTAGTAGGCATCGGTTTGCCATTAATACGTACTACTTGAACCATATCAGGATGAATTGATTTTCGCAGATAAATTATAGAACTCTTAATCAAAATAATAAGTCGTATAATTTTTACACCGCCCGTTGTAGAACCACTACAACCACCAAAAAATGTACAAATAAATAACATCATCTGTGCTGCAGCAGGCCACAAATCATAATCACTAATAGCAAAACCACTACCAGTTTGAAGCGAAACTAAATTAAAGGCAGCATTTCTAACAATCTCTAAAGGACTAGAATAGCTAGATTGTAATGCTAGAGATATTGATACAATGGCAATACCAATAAACACTACAAGCCAGTACATACGTGTTTCAAAATCATTAATTAAAACGCGAATTCCTTTTTGAAGTGCATTGTAATACACAGAGAAATTGCCACCAGCAAGAAACATAAAGAATATAAATACGAAACAAATATAATTACTTTGTTCATAAATAAAAGCCCCTGCTGATGTCGGTGCAAATCCACCCGTGGCAATAATAGAAAAGGCATAGTTTAACGCATCAAAAGGTTCAATGCCTCCAGCCCAAAGCATAAGAAAGCAAAGAGCAGTAAAGGCAATATACAACTGCCAAAGCTTGGTGGCCATTGATTGAATACGCGGCATTACAATACCAGGCTTTGGTACAGATGCCTCTGCATTAAAGAAATGTGCTGCATCTGCTCCTAAATTCTTTAAAAATGATAAGATAAGGACGATGATCCCCATCCCTCCAACCCAGTGCATAAGACCACGCCATAATACAAATGTATTTGGTAACTCATCAACACTATAAATAATAGTTGCACCAGTTGCAGTAATACCCGAAGTGGCTTCAAATAGAGCATCAAAAATATTCGTCAATATGCCACTCCCCAAAAAAGGCAAAGCCCCCAAAATAACCGTAAATATCCAAGTAGCGGATACAACTAAGAACCCGTCACGAATACTAAAGCTTTGACTTTCACAACCGTAATAAGATAAAAGAGTCCCCAAAACTAAAGAAAGGCTTGTAGTTATAAGGAATGACCAATATGCAGTTTCAAATACAACACTGTATATAAAAGGGATTAAAGTAAAAACCCCAAATATATAGAGTAGTCGACCCACTAAGGACATAACGATTTGAATTCGCATAGCCCCTCCTTACTAAGTAAGATATTTAAGCAATTTGCTTACCGATTCAGGTAATGTAAAGAGAACAATATGATCACCATCTAAAATTTGAGTATTACCACGCGGTACGATAGCTTCATTTTCCCGTAAAATTACACCTACCAAGGCCTTCCCAGGTAAACGAATATCTTTTAATTGTTTACCTGCTACAGGTGATTCATTGGTAATTTCAATCTCGATAGATTCGGCTTTACCACCTTCAAAGGTGGAAATAGATACAACCCCTTCTCCACTTCGTACAAAGCGCAAAATTTGACTTGCTGTTAATAAACGTGGAGAAAATACAACGTCAATACCTACTTGCTCCATCAGCATAATATATTCTGGCCGTCCCACGCGAACAACAGTTTTTGGGATGCCCATATGCTTACCGACAAGTGCTACTAGTAAATTAAGTTTATCATCATCAGTTAGAGCAATAATTACATCGCTATCAGCAATTTCCTCAGCTTCGAGCAAATCAAAGTCAGTGCCATCTCCATTGATAACCATGGCTTTATCCACTTGATTTGCCAGGTTCTCACAACGGTCAAAGTCTTTTTCAATAACCTTCACAGAAAAACCAGCTTTTTCTAGTAATACAGTTAAGTTCCGACCTAAGAGACCTGCCCCAATAATGACAGCCCGTTTATAGAATGTATTATAATTATGAAACCAAAGGTTCTCCACTTCAGAAACGGACTCTTTCAAACCTAGGAAAAATACACTATCATCAGCCTGTAGACGACTTTCACCATGTGGAATAATCATTTCACCATAGCGTAAAATACCAACTAACAGAACACCTTCAGGAAAACGAATTTCTTTTAATGGCTGTCCTAATAGAGGAAATTCATTATTCAATTTGAATTCCATAAGGCGTACAGCACCCTGTCCGAACTCCTCAACATCTATAGCTGATGGTGTTTCTAAAATTCGTAATAACTCTTGAGCTGTAACCATTTCAGGATTGATGAAGAGATCAACACCTAATTGAGCTCGTATCTCCTCATCCATATGTTCCGCCACACTATTATCGCGAACGCGTGCAATAGTCGTAGGAACACCTTTTATTTTAGCTACCGAACAGGATAGCATATTAACCTCATCTGAATCAGTAACAGCAATAAACATACCAACATCAGACATATCGATTTCATTCAATAATTGAACATCACTGCCATTCCCTAGAACTAGACTAACATCTAACGTATTTTCAAGATTATGAATGCGTTCTGGAGAACGGTCGATGACATATACATCATGATCATCTTGAATAAGTCGTTGTGCTAATGAATAACCAACCTTACCAGCACCTACAATGACTATTTTCATTGACTTTATTCCTCATCTTGGGACTCATTATTAACAGGCGGTGTCCACTGCCGACCTATGTCGGTAAGTAATGTCCACCCCTCCTCTTGAACAATCTTTTTCTCTTTCATTAAATGCCCCAAAGCACGTTTGAAAGCAGCTTTGCTAATGTTAAATTTATCTTTAATCAACATAGCAGAAGATTCATCACTATAAGGCATCTTACCACCACGATTTAACAGGTACCCCATGATAATATCTCCATCTGAAACAAGAGCCTTTTCCTTTGTAGGACGCATAGAGACATTAACGCGACCATCATCACGTTTGAAAGTAATACGGCCTTCAATCATTTCCCCTACTTTTAACTTTCTCGTCATTTCGGAACGATGCAAAAAGGCAATCCAACGCTCAGGGGTAATAAAAAAAGCCCCCTCACTAGTTAAATTATAGATTGCCCCCTTTACAAGTTGTCCTACCATAGCTTCTGTTGCAGCTTTAGAAGCACGACGCATTTCATCATCTACATTCATGGATACCGCCAAACGACCGGATTTATCAGTATATAGACGAACCCATACTTTTTCACCTACCTGAGGTCTACCACGCATCTCCGCATGAGGCATAAAGATACCACGTTCTGTACCTACCTCAACGAAACAACCAAAATTTGTAGTATTGATAACCTCAACATAACCAATTTGGCCAACCTTCATGGCGGGTAGACGCATAGAGGCAGTTAAACGACCTTTTGGATCTCGATATAAAAAAACCTCGACTTCATCTCCGATAGCCACAGGAGCAATTTGTTGATCTTTATGAAGCAAAATATCATCATTAGTATTGCCAGTTTGACCATCTAAAAAAGCACCTTGATCACTAGTACGCAACACTTTTAATGTGGCAATTGTATTTTCCAACAATTCTGTAGCCATATTATACTCCTTCAAATGGAACTCGACCAGCATCATTCCACAATTCTTCTAGACTGTAGAATTCACGCAATTCATCACCACCAAAGACATGACAAATTATATCGCCAAAATCCAATAAGATCCATTCACCTTCACGATAACCTTCTCTATGCTGTACTGTTATACCTAATTCGGCTGCTTTATCTTCCATTTCATCAGCAATACTTTGAGATTGTTTACTATTATTTGCGCTAACAATTAAGAAATAGTCGCCTAACATAGAAATTCCTTCTAAATCAAGAATTTCAATATCTCTCCCCTTTTTATCAAATACAGCTTGTGCAAGCTCTAATACGATTTGTTTAATATCTTCTTTCTTTTTCATTATTTAGCCTCTTATCTTATCGCTTACTACCGCTCTCCTCACCAGGTTCTGTTGGCTTTGTAATAGTGCCACCATTATGTTCTGATTCAGGTGCAACCTTCGACGTACTATTAGTTGGTGCAGATATAAATTGTGTCATTTCATTAGCTGGCAAATTCCCCATTGTTATTCCTACTAAACGTTGAGCTTCCGTAGGGTTTACCTTCCAATAAGTCGTTTCACCTATAAGCTCTTTTTCTCCAGGAAGAATATAGAAGTGAATTTCTTCCTTATTAATTTTGCTCGCATTGTATACCAACTTAATAGCATCTAAAGTAGAAATATTACTATCATAATGATCCCAAATACGCCAAATATGCCATGCATTTGTTAAGAAAAATGCATTATGTTCTTGTTCCACCCACAACTTTAAGAATCGCTCTTGTCGTTGCACACGAGTAAAGGTATCGTGTTTAGGATCAGAATATCGTAAATATGCTAAGGCATTATTACTATCTAATGTTTGATAACCACGTCGTAAATCAATATCCTTATTGCCTTCTGCATCAATATGTTCCATCGGTTGTTCTACATAAATTTGCTGATTCCCTAACACATCATTAGTTTTCTTGAAGGCAGTTTGATTAACTACTACATAATACGGAATTGAAATATGGAACATATCCTCAATTACAGCTTTAGTAAGTTCAATGCCTCCTTTTTCATAAATACTATTTAACATAGTCGCATCGGTTTGATCACGATTATCGATTTTACTATTACTTGGAATGCCGATAACGTCCATCGTTTTTTGATCAAGGTTTACAGATAATAGGAATAGACTATCACCTTGACTAGGATTATTGTCATCAGTGCCGATAACCAAAATATATAAAGGTTTATCTAAGCCTTTTTGCTCTACTGATACAGTATTTGCGTCCTGTTTATTTTCACTATCTATCACGGCTTCAGTAGCTTCAGTAGTTCCGACAATTGCTCTATATGCATAAGATACACCACTATATATGCCATACCCTATCCCACCGAGCAAAGTAAAAACTACAACAATAGCCAGAATAACTCTGGGCCACTTCACAGATGACTTTTGTTGACGTCTTTTTCTACGTCGGCGAGCTCTTGCTCGTTCACGTTCGTCCATATAAAACTCCATTATTTACAAGATTTTAATACATCATTACGACCAAGAATGGTCAAAGGATAAATAGCAAGATGTTGCTCAATAAGGTGATTAATAGTATTGTCAAAACCAAGCAATACAGCCTTATTTAGATCTTTTTTAGCTACCGTTCGAAGTTCATCAACACCTGGGAAATCACGATTGGGTTCAATATAATCTGCTAAGAATATAACTTTATCTAATGTAGACATCCCTACCTTACCAGTTGTATGAACACGAATAGCTTCTAAAATTTCTGAATCGGTTATAGAGAACTCAAGTTTAGCTCGAATCATGCCTGCTAATCCATGTAAAAGATTACCATTGGCTAATAATTCTTCATCAGCTTTGTAATTATTCTCCTTCACCAAATCTTGCATCTCTTTCAAAGGCATTTCTTTAGCACAATCATGTAGCAATGCCGCTAATCGTGCTTTTTCTACATCAACATTATAAAGTTTAGCCAACTGAGTTGCGGATTCAACAACACCTAGAGTATGCTTAAAACGTTTTTTCCCCATCCATTGGCTTACCCTATGTTGTATTTCATCAAACGATAGCATCATTTATTCCTTCCCATATATATGGTTTTCTTCTATATAATCCACTACACATTTAGGCAACATATAACGAACTGTCTTTCCAGACCGTAAGCGCTCTCGTAAATACGTAGCAGACAATTTCATTTCAGGCACTTCCATAACATGTATTTTTTCACGTGCTTTAGATCCTAACTCATCCAAAGTAGAATCAATAGCACTTGATCCATCTGGCCTAGTAGCTCCAATAAAATGAACCTCATCTATAAGTTCATCTATAAATTTCCAAGTCGGTAATGCACGAATAGTATCCGTACCCGCAATAAAATAAAATTCAACAGTAGGACCATATAGTTTTTTAAAATATTGAATCGTATCTACGGTATACGAAGGACCTTCTCGGAGCATCTCTACATCAGAAATTTCAAAATTTGGATTATCTGAAACTGCGGCCGCCGTCATAGCATATCGATGATGACTATCAATCACATCATGTTGCTTATGCGGTGGAATACGAGCAGGTACAAAGATAACCTTTTCTAAATTAAAACTTTCACAAGCCACCTCTGCAATCATTAGATGACCTAAATGAATGGGGTTAAATGTTCCACCAATTATACCTATGCGACGTTTATCTACCATAATGCGGTCACTCCCTTAATGACAATGACACAAATAATGATGAATATGAGCAATGCTTTTATATAGGAAATCCATTCATATCGTCCCTTTGGTGTTTGAATGTATCTATAGTATGCTCTTACAAAATAATATAGTCTCTTCACGTCCGTACTTGGCCTTCCCCAAATACAAAGTATTTATAAGATGTTAGAGCTTGTAAACCCATAGGACCTCGAGCATGAAGCTTTTGTGTACTAATGCCAATCTCAGCACCAAAGCCAAACTCAAAGCCATCTGTAAAACGTGTAGATGCATTATGATACACAGTAGAGCAATCTACTAAATTCATAAATACATTAGCACGCATAGGTTCATCTGTGATAATAGCCTCAGAGTGATGTGTAGTATACCGATTCACATGATCAATAGCTTCTTCAAGATTTTCAACGATACGCACATTTAAGTCCATATCATTGTATTCTGTGCTGAAAGACTCTTCTGTTAAAGGAATTGTATTCTCCATATATTGAGCTACAGCCTCATCACCATGAATACGAACACCGTATTCTTGTAGTGCTGTATCAAGACGTGGTAAAAAATCAGAAGCCACAGCATGATGAACTAGTAAGGTTTCCATAGAGTTACATACAGATGGACGTTGAACTTTAGCATTGACTGCAATTTCTAAAGCCATCTCTAAATCAGCAAATTCATCAACAAAGGTATGACATACACCGCTGCCAGTTTCAATAACAGGAATGCTACTATCTTCTACAACACGACGAATAAGTCCAGCACCCCCACGTGGAATGATTACATCAATATATTCCCGTTGTTGTAAAAGTACTCCAACCAGATCTCGATCAAGCACCTCAACGAGTTGAATAGAGTCACCATTAATACCTAACGACTCTAAGGTATCCCGCATGATAGACACGATGATTTGATTCGTGTGAAATGCCTCCTTACCACCTCGTAAAATTGTAGCATTTGCTGTCTTTAAACAAAGAACACCTGCATCTATGGTTACATTTGGACGGGCTTCAAAGATGATACCAATAACACCAAAAGGTACTGATCGCTTTTCAATAATCAAACCATTAGGCCGAGTGATTGTTTCTATAATGGAACCTACAGGACTTTCAAGAGCAGCCACTTGACGCACCCCTTCTGCCATTTGAGCAATGCGACTAGGTGTCAAAGTCAATCGATCTATCATAGTTCGAGGTAAATTATAATCAACAGATTTTTCTAGGTCTAACTCATTAGCCGCCATAATTTCATCTGTTTGTGCTTCTACAGCATCAGCAATTGCTAACAATGCAGAATCTAAAGTTTCTTGGTCGAGTTGGGCTAATTCAAAAGATGCCGTTTTAGCTCTCTGGCCCATATCTTTACAAATTTTTTCATACTGGTTCATAGGATTTCCTCAGTGTAATAAAACTAGATTATTACGATGTACAGCCTCATCATAGGCCGTATTAATACCCAGAATCTCGGCTATATCATTTGTATTGTGACCTTTAATCGCCTTCATATCATCAATACTATAATTAATAAGTCCACGACCAATTTCCTTATGATCATGATAAATGGAAATTGTATCACCAGGTCCAAAATTCCCCTCTACTTCAATAATACCAGCGGGCAGAATGCTAGCACCATTATCTAAAACAGCGCGAGCACATCCGTCATCAATCGTAATGGCTCCTTTTAATCGTTTACCAAAAGCCAACCAATGATGTTTACCAGATAAACTTGCATCATGGGCTTCAAAGAGTGTCCCAATTTGTTCACCCTTACATACACGACGAACAGAATCCTCTACTTCACCTGAGGTGATAACCATTGGTACACCAGAATTTGTTGCCATATGAGCAGCTTTAATTTTTGTATACATACCCCCCGTTCCCATATTAGAACCAGCACCACCTGCAATAGCATACGTTTCATCGTTAATTTCAGAAACAGTCTCTATCAAAGTAGCATCTGGATTGGTGGCTGGGTTAGCTGTATATAAGCCTTCAATATCTGACAAAATGATAAGTAAATCTGCATCTACAATACCTGCAACAGTAGCAGATAATGTATCGTTATCACCGATTTTAAATTCTTCGATAGCAACCACGTCATTTTCATTAATAATAGGAATAACGTTAAGTTGCAATAAAGTATGTAATGTATTACGCAAGTTAAGATAACTATGTCGTCCAGTACTATCCTCTTTCGTTAAAAGAATTTGCCCTACGGTGCGACCATATTCTCGGAACATGCGCTCGTACATATGAATGAGAATACCTTGACCTACTGCAGCAGCTGCTTGTTTTAATACGAGATCTCTAGGCTTTTCTTTAAAGCCTAAAGGGGCAAGACCTGCACCAGTAGCACCAGAGGAAACAAGAATAATCTCTTTACCTTGGTTAGCCAAATCTGATAATTGGCGCACTAATCTTTCAATACGCTCCAAATTTAAATGTCCGTTAGTGTAACAAAGCGTACTGCTACCAACTTTGACTACAATTCGTTTTGCATTAACGATAGCGCTGCGCATAGACTAACCTCCTAAGGTTGAAATTCTTAACTACGATGTATACAAATTTTTATGATTTACTAGATTATAAAATTATTTTGGCAAAATGATTTTAGGTTCTTTTTTAGCTTTATATAAAACACCATTAAAGCCAATCACTTGAACTAATTCAGCGCCAAGCATATCTGCTAAGTCTTGAAAAATTGTCTTATCTTCAGGACTATTATTATGTAATTTAACCTTAATAAGTTCACGTGCTGTAATCGCTGCACGAGCACTATCTATAACACTATCCTCTAAACCATTTTTACCAATTTGGACAACTGGTGGTATTGTAGCCGCCAATGAACGTAAATACCGTTTTTGTTTTCCTGTCATTATTACTCCTACTCTTGGAAAGTAAAGCGCTGATCGCCGATTACAACTTCATCACCGTCTTTACAGCCTTTTTCCTTCAATTTTGCATCAAGCTCCATAAAGCGCCAAATGCGTTGGAATCTACGAAGAGATTGATCATCGTCAAGATTTGTCATAGCTACTAATCGTTCAATACGTTTACCAGTAATGTAGAAAGCAGCATCATCACCGCGAGTAATGACAAATTCTACATCTTGTTTTGCTTCGTATACAACTGTATCATCATTTGCTTCAGGCTCTGGTTCGTAGTTTTCTACATAGTAGTAAGCTCGTTCCATAAGCTCCGACAAACCTTCACCACTTAAGGCGTTAATGAGAAATACTTCATAGCCTTTGTCTTCAAAATATTTTTTTGTTTCGGGAATCGTCGTGTCATCAAAGACCATATCGATCTTATTGAGAGCTACAATTTGTTTCTTATTAGCCAATTTTTCAGAGTATTTACGTAACTCTTCATTAATCGCATCAAAGTCGACCTTAGGGTCTCGGCCTTCCATACCAGATACATCTAAAACATGAATTAAAATATTCGTACGTTCAACATGACGTAGAAAATTGTGACCTAAACCTACACCTTCACTAGCCCCTTCAATAAGGCCCGGAATATCGGCCAAAACAAAGCTACGATCTCCAGAAATTGTAACTACCCCGAGTACTGGTGTTAGTGTAGTAAAGTGATATGCTGCCACCTCTGGTTGAGCTTTAGATACTTTTCGCAAAATACTAGATTTACCAACAGATGGATAACCTAATAAACCTACATCAGCTAATACTTTAAGCTCTAATTGTAACCAGAATTCTTCACCAGGTTCACCCTTTTCTGCAAAGGTTGGTGCACGGTTAGCACTAGTTTGGAATCGAGCATTGCCACGGCCGCCACGACCACCTTTGGCAATAACAAAGGTATCGCCATCGTTAACAAGGTCGCAAAAGATTTTTCCTGTTTCCTCATCTTTAATTACTGTACCCAATGGAACTGGAATGATAAGAGGATCAGAACCTCGACCGTGCTTATTAGAGCTTTCACCATTACCGCCAGCTGGTGCCTTAAACTGACGTTTATATCTAAAGTCTACAAGCGTATTAATATTCTTGTCAGCTTTAAAAACAACATCCGCACCTTTACCACCATCACCACCACTAGGGCCGCCATTTGGCACGTATTTTTCTCGACGGAAGCTGGACATACCATCCCCACCGTCACCAGCTTTAACAAAGACACGCGCTCTATCTATAAACATAATTTAACTCCTATGCATTATTGCTGTAATAGCTCTAATGCCTTTTTAATTTGAATATCATCTAATGTACTAGATGGATGTACACCTTTTGGTAAATCGATTTCTACATCAGGTTTAATACCTGTTCCATCAATAACACGATCACTTGGCGTGTGGTACTTAGCAATAGTTACTTTAATTCCTTCATCATCTAAACTAGGGAAAATAGTTTGAACGGTACCTTTACCATATGTATTAGTACCTACGATAGTGCCTAATTTACGATCTTGAACAGCGCCTGCTATGATTTCTGATGCACTAGCAGAGCCCTTATTAACTAAAACAACCAATGGCATAGCTACATCAGGTCCATCTGACTTATAAGTATCCTTTTTACCTGATCGATTTTGTACTGTTACGAGTGTACCTGGAGGCATAATATAGTTAGATATCTTTTCAGTAGTAGATAATAAACCGCCTGGATTATCTCGTAAGTCCAAGACAAGGGCCTTCATACCTTGAGATTGAAGCTCTTTATATTGAGTGGCAAAATCTTCTGCGGTATTTTCTGCAAACTGACTAATACGAATATACCCAACTGTGCTAGTTAGCATTTTACTTTTAACAGTAGGCAAAACAATGGATTCACGAGTGATATCAAAATGCAACTTTTCACCATTACGCTCAATATCAAGAGCTACAGTAGTACCTGCTTCGCCACGAATACGAGAAGATGCTTCCTCTACCGGAATTTCAGTAGTAACTTGTCCATCGATAGCAATAATGTGGTCTCCAGGTTTAATTCCAGCTTTGAAAGCTGGTTGGTCTTCCATAACGCTAACAGCATATAGACCTTTATCATCAGTACCAAGGACCATACCGACACCAGCATATGTTGCAGATGTTTGCATTTTCATGGACTTATATTCTTCTGCATTTAAATAAACACTATGCGGTTCTCCCAAAGAGTCAATTAACCCCTTTAGCATACCATCATAAAGGGTACTTTTAGCCATAGGTGTCATAAAAACTTGACTCGCAGTATAATAGGCTATAAATAATCTTGGCAGACCCCAGAATGAACCGGAAAGGTACCAAAATGTAAGCCACATAATAACGATGCCAGAGCCTATATATTTCAATAGACTCCATAACACCGTACGTGTATCAAATTTCATATTATAAATATCCCATAGGATCCACAGGATCCCCACTTATACGAACTTCAAAATGTACATGTGGCCCTGTACTATTGCCTGTGCTACCAGCATAGGCAATAACTTGACCCTTACCCACATCTTGCCCTTCAGAGACAGCAAGTTCAGAATTATGTCCATAAAGAGTAGACATGCCATTACCATGATCGATAACTACGGCATAACCATAGCCACCCATCCAACCCGACCAAGCAACAGTACCACCATCTGCAGCATGAACAGGTGTACCTTCATCAACACCAATATCAATGCCAGAATGATAAATTGTAGTGCCCCAAATCGGATGTGTACGATAGCCATATGGAGAGGTAATTTCACCACTTACAGGCCACCCAAGTTGACCAGATCCTTGTACCCAAGAGTAAGTTGGTGAAGATTGTTGAGCCGCTGCCGCAGCACGAGCAGCGGCACGCTCTGCTTGACGTGCTTTCAATAACGCTGTAATCTGTGCAGAAGATGCATTTAATTCTTCTACTGCTTGCATTGCTGTAGCACGATCATTTTGAGCCTTTTGAAGAACTACCTCACGTTCTTTCTTCTTTTGCTCTATTTCAGCTCGTTTTGCCGCAGCTGCTTTTTCAATCTCAACTAGTTTTGCACGAGACTGTTCTAGTGCTTGCTTTCGAGCCGCTATTTCAGCGCGCTCTTTTTTAATTTCCTCAATTAATTTAATATCAGAATCAATAATTCGTTTTAAAATTTCTAAACGATTAGCAAAGTCTGTAAAATCTTTAGATCCAATAACTACATCTAAGTAACTTAAACGACCGTTAATATAAATATCACGTACACGCTTATAAAATACGGCTTCTCGCCCTTCTAGTCGCTTTTGTGCTTCAGCAAGTAATTTTTCATTCACTGTAATATCATTTTCAACAGATATACGTTGTTGTTGAATAGAATCCAATTGTTGCTGAGCCTGACGTAATTGTTCTTCGATTTGACGTAACTGTTCGGATACACTTACTATTACAGTTTCAGCATCTGCCTTTTTAGCATTTTGTTGATTAACTTGTTGTTGAATTGAATCAAGTTGATTTGTTAAATCTTCGTCCTCTGCAACGATGTATAATGGTGTTCCCAATACCACTATACCAGTCAAAATTGCCGCTACGAAGCGAGATTTAAATATACTATTATTCATAAACATTACACCTTCATGTATTGTTTCAAAGAAATAGTACTACCAATAGCACCTACTACTATGCCGCCACCTAAGATATAAAGGGCTACATCATAGAAGAATGGGAACATTGGTACTAAAGGGAAGAATGCTAATGATTCAGAAACTTCCAGTGTGATGAAGTGATAAAATTCACCAACGCAAAGAACGGCAATGATAGCACCAATTAAGCCTAACAACATGCCTTCAATCAAAAATGGCCAACGAATAAATCCATTAGTAGCACCTACATATTTCATGATTGCAATTTCTTTACGACGTGCGAATACAGTCAACCGAATTGTATTTGAAATGATGAATAGTGTTGCAGCTGCTAGGAAAGCAATCAATACAATTCCACCAATACGAATTACTTGCGTAATGCGGAAAAGCTCTTCTACAATATCTTGACCATAATGTGTACTTTCTACGCCTTGGAATGTCGTAGCTAATTTTGCAGTTGCTTTTACATCGCTAGGATTATCAAAGGTCAACACATACGAGTTAGGCAACGGATTAACATCACCTAAAGCATTTACCAATTGTTGCTGATCACCAAGGCGTTCTTTAAACTCCTTCATAGCTTGCTCTTTATTAACAAATTCTAAATGCTTTAAGTTAGGTATAGCCTTAATTTGCTTTCCTACTGCCATAATTTGATCAGTTGTTAAACCATCCTTTAAGTAAATACTTAACTGTACTTGATTTTCTAGACTGGATGCCATGTTATTCAAATTAATGACACCACAAAGGAATACACCGAGCATAAATAAGGATAAAGCCACTGTAGAAATGGACGCTAATGTCATAAGTCCATTACGTTTCATAGACTTCAGTGCTTCTTTAAAATAGTATTTTATCGTTCTAGGCTTCATTAATTTCTGCACCTCTCATATTATCACTTTGAACACGGCCGTCTTTTAAACGAATAACGCGTTTATTCAAGTATGAAACAAGATCCATATTATGGGTAACCATAATAACGGTAGTGCCGAAATTGTTAATATGCTTAAACAATTCAACAATATCCTTACTAGTATCAGGATCAAGGTTACCAGTAGGTTCATCAGCAATTAATACTGTTGGGCGATTAACAATTGCACGCGCAATAGCAACACGTTGTTGTTCCCCGCCAGAAAGATCCTCTGGTAAGTCATTAGCCTTCTCAGATAAACCAACAAGGTCTAATACATGACTCACCTTTTCTTTAATGATTTTTGGTTTTTCTTCAATAACTTCAAGAGCAAAAGCAATATTCTCTGCTACCGTTTTATTAGGCAATAATCGGAAGTCTTGGAATACAACACCAAGCTTTCTCCGCAATTTAGGAATTTTACTGCGCTTCATACGCGTAACATCAAAGTCATCAACAATGACAGTACCAGCATCTGGCACTACCTCATGCGTTAATAACTTAAATAATGTTGATTTCCCTGCACCACTGTGACCACAAACGAGAACAAATTCACCATCGTTAATGGTTAAACACACATCGTCTAATGCAACAGAACCATTATCATAGACTTTACTAACATTCTTAAATTCAATCATGGGATCCCCTTTGATTATTTACGAGCGATTACACGTTTTACGGCTGCTACAATATCATTGGCAGTTAAGCCATACTTTGCCATTAGTTCTTTTGGTGTTCCACTCTCCCCAAATGTATCTTGGACACCAACGAATTCCATAGGTACAGGCTTATTAGATACTACTACTTCAGATACAGCAGAACCGAGGCCACCAATAATATTATGTTCTTCAGCTGTAACGATAGCACCAGTTTCCGCAGCGGCTTTTATAATTGCTTCAGCATCAATAGGTTTAATAGATGCCATATTAATAACACGTGCAGATATATTAGATTCAGATAAAGTTTTAGATGCCTCTACAGCAGGTCCAACTAATGCACCACAAGCAATAATTGTAGCATCAAAACCATCTACCAAAATAGTAGATTTACCTGGCACAAATGAGTAGCCTTCTGTTGTTACATCATCTACACCAGCACGCCCCAAACGAACGTATACTGGGCCGTTATAAGATGCAGCCCATTCGATAACAGCCTCTGTTTCACGCTCATCAGCAGGTACCACTACAGTCATATTTGGCAATGTACGCATACAGGAAATATCCTCTAAACTTTGGTGCGTTGCACCATCCTCACCAACAGTAATGCCCGCATGTGTAGCACATACTTTCACGTTTAATTTAGGATAGCATACAGCATTGCGAATTTGTTCAAATGCACGTCCTGTAGCAAATATGGAGAAAGATGATACAAATGGTATCTTACCTGCCGCTGCAAGTCCAGCACCAACAGAAATCAAGTTTTGCTCTGCAATACCTACGTTAAAGAAACGTTCTGGGCACACAGCTTTAAATGTGTCTGTTCTAGTAGATTTGGATAAATCCGCATCTAGTACGATAATATTAGTATTCTCTTTACCAATGCGAGCTAGCGCATTACCATATGCTTCACGTGTTGCTTTACCCATTATTGCACCCCCATAATTTCATTAACAAAGGCTACACCTTGCTCTTCACTTGGTGCTTTACCATGCCAGCCTGCTTGACCTTCCATCTCTTCAACGCCTTTACCCTTTACAGTATGCATGATAATACATGTTGGGCCTTCTGTGAAAGCTTTCGCAGTTTCAATAGCATTATGAAGCTCATCAAGGTCATGACCATTAACTTCAATAACATTCCAATTGAAAGCTTTGAACTTTTCTGGAATTGGTAATGGAGAAAGAACTTTAGTAATATCACCATCAATTTGAAGACCGTTAAAATCGACAAAAGCTGTCAAATTATTCAGTTTATAAAAGCCAGCAAACATTGCAGCTTCCCACACTTGACCTTCTTCAAGCTCACCATCACCAAGAATAGAGTATACACGGTAATCTGCATTATCAATTTTGCCTGCCAATGCCATACCACAAGCTGCAGAAATGCCTTGTCCTAAAGAACCTGTAGACATATCTACACCTGGTGTGTGTTTCATATCAGGATGGCCTTGTAACATATGATTAATTTTACGTAAGTTCAAGAGTTCTTCTTTAGGGAAATAACCTTTTTCAGCCAATGTAGCGTATAGTGCAGGCGCTGCATGACCTTTAGAAAGGACAAAACGATCTCTATTAGGAGCTTTTGGATTTGCTGGATCTACATTCATCTCAACATAGTACAACAAGGCCATCACATCGGCGATGGATAATGAACCACCTGGGTGACCGGATTTCGCTGCCGTTACAGACTGTACAATACCAACGCGAATAGCTTTTGCCTTCTCTTGAACTAATTGTTTAACATCTTGTGTTAATGTAGCCATAGAGACCTCACTTTCTGGATAAAATCCAATATATTAATAATCTTTAAGTAATGAAATAGCAATTTCTGCATTGCGTTGGGAATCTACACGCAATGATTCAATGCGGTCATAAGATGCTTGATACTCCTCACGAGAATTCAACAATTTATGACACCATTGATATAAGGCTTCTTCACGCAAATGAGTCATTGTGCCAATAGGCTCTTGACCAATCATATGTAAAAAGCTTGTAATTTTAGGATCATAGGAAATACCAATAACTGGTTTTCCCATTAAAGAACTAAAAACTAAAGCGTGAAGACGTATACCAATCATGAGGTCCACATTTCCAGATAATGACACTTGTTGCTCTGTAGAGAACGGACCTTCTAGCACAATAGCGCCATTCGGCATATAGCTGGCAATGATCTTAGCCTCTTTTGTATCCTCAGGATGTGACATAGGAATAAAGATAATTTCCACATTATCTTGTTCTTGTAATCTGCTCAATACATTAGCTAAGGATTCTCTATACTCTGTATCCTCTTTCCAACTACGAACCGCCACACCAATTCGTTTACGTTGTTCATCTGCTTCAGATATTTTAGATATATACCCTTTCAGAATATGAGAGCCAATTGAAAGATCTGCTGGTTGCATGGCCAATACCGCATCTGCAGTAACTTCTACATCTTCAATTCCCAAAGAAACTAGTTCATCCTTTGAAATAGAATCTCTAACTGTAATAGTATCTACAAAACGCAATACAAATCCAACGGCACGACGTGTTGATGAACGATTTAAAGGACCAATACCTTGAGAGTATAGCATTACTTTTTTCCCAAGCAACTTTGCTAGCGCCATAATACTTAAGTAATAGTAAGTATTGCGAATACTAGTAGCATCTTGTAATAAACTACCACCACCACTAATAACAAGATCCGAATGAGCAATTGCTTTTAAGATACCCAATGCAGAGAATGTACCTACAGCATTAATATTATGCTTTTTACTAGTCTCTTTAGGATTACCAGAAATTACAGTAATATGTGCATCAGCCTCTTCTTTACGAATAGCATCGATAATAGCACAAAGCATGGCCTCATCACCAGCATTACCAAAGCCATAATAACCAGAGATAACAATATTACTCATGGTCAACCTCCCTAGCTTGGAACCATTGTGTTACGTACATCATAAACCGTACTGCGATGATAAGAAGCACTCCAAAAAGGGCGCCAATTAACAAACCATCATAACCACGCATGATGGACATGAACACTGGCGTTCTAAGATGACAGAAGGTTTCAACCATTGAAGCAATGCCAATAACACCAGCTAGAGTTAATAAGAAATGAATTACTGTAGGCCACTTACGCATGAACGCAAAGGTAGCTAGCATTAAAGCAGGATGACCAATAATGAACTCTTTTTCACGCGGTCTCGCATACATTGCATTTTCAAGAAAACGACGTAGCATAAGTTCAAAGCCTGGTACAGGAACACCTGCAGTGTGTCCACTACGGCCAACAAATACCCATACTGCGCCACCAAGTGCTGCTATTATAAAGAATACATATAATTTAACATCCATAGTTAAGAATTCCACTACAAATGTTTTCGCTTCTTCTTTGGAATTAATCATGCGGCCGTTCCACAATGGGAATCGTTGAAGGTACGCAATAATAACTAAAATAATTGGCAGAACAAAGGTCAACTTAACACCTCTAAAGAGAGCAAACTCCATAAAGAATTTCGTATTGCCCAATAAAGATGCGATATACATACCGCCAATAGCAGCAAATAATGCAGCAATTACAAGGTATAATAAGGCAAGAATAGTAGACTTAATGGTACCTAATGGACGTGCACCATCATAACGGCGCCACTCTTCCATCAAGCGTATCATAGCACCTACAGGAGCCATAATAGCACTAGATAGAGCCCATATTTGAGTAATTAAGGTACCACTTGTAAGAATAAATACAACAATGGATGCCAAAGAAATGCCAAAAAAGGCCACAAGTTGCGTATGCTTAGACATTGGTAACATCATTTGTAGAACATATACAAAAAGTGCGATAGCCCCGATCATTGTAATAACTACTAATAATGGATTTGGTGTATAAGCAGGATAAATATCCGCTGGACCAAATTCATAACCTTTTACAGCCAATTTCTCTGTAGCTATATTAATATAGTTGATTGTAGTCTGTAAAACAGTTTCATTATTTATACCTGTTTCATACATCGGAAACAAGTTAAAACGAATATTTCGTTCTATATCACTAATGTAAAAGCGTTGTGCCGCTTCTTCAGGGGTAATTTTCTTTAACTCCTCTTTAGCGATAGTATACACACGACCTACACTATAATTATTTTTGGCCGCCATTTCCAAGAAACCTTGTTGTGGCTCATACTGCAACTGATTTACAGCTTCGATACCAACTAGTGGAATATGGTTTTTATTTAGTAATGCTAATGTTTCATCCGTTAAATTAGGTGCACCTAGAGCTTCTTTACCAGCAAAAATCATCCCTGTTACATGAGGAATGCCTTCAAGTCGTTTAAATACATATTGAATATCTTCAGATGTTACGTTTCTATAGTTTGTTGGACGAACGATAACATTGAAACCACGATCTGCAACCTCTTGTGCTTGCAACTTTGAAATACCAAGATTCATCTTTGCATAGCTATCTGCTGTTGCACCATACAATTCAAGAACAGGACCAATACTTGTATTAAGCTCTTTCACCTTGTCCTTGCCAATACGGTGGTATAAATCCTCTCGAATTTCTTTATAATAACCTTCTTTACCTGAAATTAATGCCACATAAGTCGCCCCAGGTTTAATCGCAGCGCCATTAACACGAACAGAGTCCATCTCTTCAGAGCTTAATACTTTAACTTGGCCCGCATCTTTTGCTTTTTCTAACGTGCGATCATAAATAGCAAAAGCAGTCACACCAGCATTACGTAATGCATCAAAAGCTTCTTGTTGACTACGCTTTTCAAAGGCGCTGGCTCGTAAAACTGCATCATAGTCTACAATATTTTCAATATGATTTTGAGATTTCTCAATCTGATGGCGTTCAAATACTAAGTATAAGGAAGATAAAAGACCTATAATAATACAAAGTATAAGAATCCATGTGTACTTACTTTTTTGTGTGTTCCGATGATTCACGACAAATCCTTTCTAGTTGAGTACAGGTTTAACTTTAATGAGAATTTCACCATTATCAACAGTCAAACTTTCCGCTTTTACAGGAATTGGAAAATTGTTGAAGTCATAAATTTGAGTACTTTCTAACACATTAGATGTCATACCAGGAATTGTAGCACCATTTATGGTGAACTTTTTAGGTGAAAACAATAATGTATTGCCCTTTAATTCTAAATTCCCATCTAATTTAACATCTCCTTTAAACACCATGCCTACATTCATTTTACCGGTTAGGCTGATATTATCTTTACTAATGTCAACTTGTACGTCTTGAATATCACTACCTGCTTCATTACTTAAGAAAGTCGCTAAATCAGCTTTATTAATAGTCCCATCAATACTAGCAGTCCCAACACTAACGATATCAATTTGTTGACTAGCTAATAAAGAAATTGGATTAACAAGAATTTGTTTAGCATCATATCGGAAGCTAGCAAAATTCAATTTACCCAGTTTAATATTCTCCAAAGTGCCATAAACACGATCCACCTCACCATATAAAATTTTGAAAGCAGGTTGAGCCTCAACATTTACTGTTTGAGCCGTTGGTTTCAATGTTTCATTTAATTGACTTTCAATACGAGAGCCAATAAAAGATGGTAATAAAAATTGGGATGCCACTACAAGAGCAATAATTAGCACTAATAGGAATAGTAAAAACTTTTTCATAGTATCTCCTAAATTCTTAAGTTAGCCTCTTTTTTTAAGAAACCTTCGATAAATGGGTCTAAGTTGCCATCCATAACAGCTTGAACATTACCAGTTTCTACACTAGTACGATGATCCTTAACAAGATTATATGGATGGAATACATAGGAACGAATTTGACTCCCCCACTCAATTGCTTGGTAGGTACCTCCAATCTGTTCTTTAAGTTCAGCTTGCTTTTCGAGCTCTAACTCAAATAGTTTCGCCCGTAACAAACGTAAAGCTTGTTCTCTATTCTGCATTTGAGAACGTTGTGTTTGGCATTGTACTACAATACCTGTTGGCTTATGGGTCATACGAACAGCAGAATCGGTTTTATTAATATGCTGACCACCAGCGCCACTAGCACGATATGTATCAACTTGAACGTCTTTCATATCGATATTAATTTCTACAGTATCATCGATTTCAGGCATTACATCGACAGCAGCAAATGATGTATGACGTCGAGCCGCGGCATCAAATGGTGAAATACGAACGAGACGATGCACACCTTTCTCAGACTTCAAGTAACCAAAGGCATTTTCACCTTTAACAAGGAATGTAGCAGATTTTATCCCTGCTTCATCACCAGGTTGTTCATCCATTAACTCGATGGAGAAGCCAGATTTTTCAGCCCAGCGCAAGTACATGCGAATTAACATAGAACACCAATCTTGTGCCTCCGTCCCACCAGCACCAGCATGAAATGTTAAAATAGCATTATTTGCATCATATTCACCACTTAACAATAAAAGTACTTCTTGCTTTTCCAAGGTTTCTTCTATTTGCTTAACATATTCCTTGATTTCACTCTCCATGGAGAGGTCATCTTCATCTATAGCCATTTCAAGCATCATATTAGCATCTTCAATATCACTAACAAGTTGCTTATAGCTTTCTACAGCATTTTTTAGTTGTGTGGCCTCTTGAGAAATCTCACGAGCTTTATCTGGATTATCCCAAAATGTAGGATCACTCATCTGTACATCAAGTGTAAATATTCGGTCTTCCTTCTGAGCGATGTTAAAGTGAATCCCTCATCCCATAAATACGTTCTTCTAGATTAGAAATAATCGGTTTTAAATCTTCTAACAATTTATGTTCACCACCTTTAGTTAATTAGCCTATTACATCAATAAACTATTACCTTAACAAAATAGAAAAATGGCCGTTGCCCAGTGGAAATCCCTTTGAGCAACGTGCCATTCACAAATCTTAATCTATGTTTTGTGGCTCCAACACATCTTCATGATGGGATTGTGCACCTTCTAAGTGATCAACTGGTTCTTCGATTTCTTGAATCAATTGTGCACGAATTTTATATAATGCCATGATTGTCTCATCTTGAATAGCTGCAATCATGTTTTGGAACATATCGAAAGCTTCAAACTTATATTCTACCAACGGATTCTTTTGACCATATGCACGGAGGCCAATACCTTCTCGTAACATATCCATATTATCCAAATGTTCCATCCATTTATTATCAACAACGCGCAACATAATCGCCTTTTCAAGTTGACTAAACATAGCCTCTCCAAGCATATCAACGCGATCTTGATACTCTTCATGAGCAATTTCTAATAAGCGTTCTAATAAGTCTTGACGACTATATTCTTCCATATCTTGAGAAGACATAATCTCTTCTGTTAAGAAATATTGACTTAAATGTTTATAGAGACCTTCATAATCCCATTCTTCTGGATAGAGCTTTTCATCAGCATAAGCATCTACAGATTCGGTAACAAGCTTGTCAATCATTTCATTAATTGTTTCACGCAAGGATTCGTTACGTAAAATACGACGTCGTTGTTCGTATAATACTTCACGTTGTTGATTCATAACATCATCATACTCGAGTACATATTTACGAATGTTATAGTTATGATCCTCTACTTTCTTTTGAGCACGTTCAATAGATTTAGTAATCAAAGAATGCTCGATAGGTTCATCCTCTTCCATACCAAGTTTATCCATGATACCTGTAATATTGTCAGCACCAAAGATACGCATTAAGTCATCTTCTAATGATAAAAAGAATTGAGAAGAACCAGGATCTCCTTGACGACCAGCACGGCCGCGTAATTGATTATCGATACGTCGGCTTTCATGGCGTTCTGTCCCCAAAATTGCTAAACCACCTAGTTCTGGCACACCTTCTCCAAGAGTAATATCTGTACCGCGACCAGCCATATTAGTAGCGATTGTTACCATTCCCATTTGGCCAGCAGCTGCAACGATTTCTGCTTCTTGTTCATGATGTTTAGCATTCAATACTTTATGAGGTACACCTGCACGCAACAACATGTCTGAAAGTTCTTCAGACTGTGTAATAGATGTAGTACCAATCAGAATAGGTTGCCCTATTTGGTGCCGTTCTACTGCATTTCGTACTACAGCACGATATTTAGCAGCTTTAGTTTTGAAAATTTGATCAGGCAAATCCATCCGGATTAAAGGCTTATTTGGTGGAATTGGTATAACCTCTAATCCATAAATATCGATAAATTCTTTTTCCTCTGTTTTAGCAGTACCTGTCATACCTGATAATTTATCATACATACGGAAATAGTTCTGGAATGTAACAGATGCTAAGGTTTGGCTTTCGCGTTCAACTTTCAAACCTTCTTTAGCCTCAATAGCCTGATGTAAACCATCAGAGTAACGGCGTCCAAACATCAAACGGCCCGTAAATTCATCGACGATAACAACTTCACCATCTTTAACTACATAGTCTGTATCACGATGCATCATAGCATAGGCACGCAAAGAAGCACCAAGCAAATGATTCAACTCGATATTTTCTGCATCATATAGGTTTTCAACACCAAGCATTTTTTCAACCTTTGCGATGCCAGAATCTGTAGGGGCAATAGTTTTTTGTTTTTCATCGATAACATAGTCTTCATCTTTTATAAGGTGAGGAACAATTTTAGCCAATTTATAATAATTATCAGTGGAACGTTGACCAGGGCCTGAGATAATTAATGGTGTTCTTGCTTCATCAATAAGAATGGAGTCTACTTCATCCACAATGGCATAATTCAATGGTCGTTGTACCATTTGAACAACATCGGTTACCATGTTATCGCGTAAATAGTCAAAACCAAACTCATTATTTGTACCATATGTAATATCACACGCATAGGCTTCTTTACGTTGATTAAAGTCAAGATTAGCCACAATAAGGCCCGTGGAAAGTCCTAAGAAATTATATAAACGTCCCATTTGCTCGCTATCACGAGTCGCCAAATAATCATTTACTGTTACAACGTGTACACCCTTACCGGTCAATGCATTCAAATATACGGGCAATGTAGCTACTAATGTTTTACCTTCACCAGTACGCATCTCCGCGATATTACCATTATGCAGGCAAATGCCCCCCATTAACTGTACATCGAAATGACGCATGCCTAAAACGCGTTTAGATGCTTCACGAACTACAGCAAATGCTTCTGGCAATAGGTCGTCTAACGTTTCCCCTTTTTGCAAACGACGTTTAAACTCATCAGTTTTTGCCACTAAGTTAGCATCACTTAATTTAATATAATTAGGTTCAATTTCATTAATATGATCTGCAATAGCACGCATTTTTTTAATTTCTTTTGCGTTATTATTGCCTAATAGCCTTTGTAAAAAGCTTAACAAACAAATCACTCCTCTACGGGACATCTTACATTATTTTATCTAACTTATTATAACGAAAAAGCCTTGAATAGTCAAAGAATTCAAGGCATTTCAAGATTATTTATAGTATTATTTTTGCAAAAAAGGTGGATGACTATTTTAAGTCATCCACCTTAATATAATAATCGGCTGATTTAAAGTAGAAAGGAGTTAGGATTAAGTTCAGCCGACATTATATATTATTGAAGTTCTGGCTCGATCAAACCATAGAAACCATCATGTCTACGATAAACAACGTTCATCGCTTCAGTTTCAGCATTAAAGAACATAAAGAAATCGTGACCAATAAGATTCATTTGTAAAATCGCTTCCTCAACATCCATAGGGCGCACAACAAAGTGTTTGCGTTTTACAACTTCAATAGTTTCTTCTTCCACAGGAGCTGCCAAAGCTTCAGGATGGAAAGCTTCTTGTTTTTTGAAACGTTTAGCTAAACGAGTTTTATATTTATGGATTTGACGAACAATTTTATCTACTACTAAATCAATAGCTGCGTACATATCATCGTTAGTTTCCACACCACGAAGAACGATTTTATCAACAAAACATGTAAGTTCAATTGTAGATTTATCTTTTACAACGGATAAAACCGCTTGTGCATCTAACTCATCATCGAAGTAACGAGTCAATTTACTCAATCTTTTTTCGATATATGCTCTTAAGGCATCTGTCACTTCAATGTTTTTTCCTCTAATTGCTACTTTCATAAGTCAACACCCTTTCTAAAAATCATCCACGAGATGCGAGTGTGTGGTATTATATAACCTTATCTCTCGTGTTATATTTAGTATTTCTACATCTAACTGTAAAACTCCTTCTTTTTTATCTAAAAATTTTATATTTTTTGTAGAATTATGTATAAAATGTATATAGAAAATCAAAAAACCCCGATAGTATATACTATCGGGGTCCAATTATATATTGTTTTTATAATTTTTTTGGTATGTAGTTACGCTTTAACAACGTTAGCGGCTTGAGGTCCACGGTTTCCATCAACAATCTCAAATTCTACATTTTGACCTTCAGTCAAAGATTTGAAACCTTCGTCTTGGATTGCAGAGTAGTGTACAAATACATCGCTACCGTCTTCACGTTCAATAAAACCATAACCTTTTTCTGCGCTGAACCATTTTACTTTACCTAACATGGTAACATCCTCCTAAAAATATATATATTGTCTTACTGTCTTGCTCTATATGTGTATCATAACACAGCATGTATAAAATATCAAACAACAATATTTACATTTTTAATGAATATACAAACACTAGAAATAAGAATATCATTTGCTGTAAATCTCAAAAATCCCTATATCTATACATGTCATAAATAATTATATAAGCCCTATAAATTAATTGTATATTTTTATAATCATAAAAATATGTGAATTAAAAATTATTGTTTTTAAAAATGACTGTATAAATTATTGTTATATCACAAATATTTATAGCAATAATCGTGTTTTTCAGATTAATCTACCCTGTAAATCTTTATACAAACTCTTTATAATTAATAAATTCACTCTAAAGGTTATCAAATATATTAATAGATATTAAGCTATACATATATAATATAAATAGATAGGTTAAATTTAATGTAAAAAAACAGGAAGCAATTTCTAATTCTAGAATTTGCTTCCTATAATTATATTATTTAATCTAACAAAATTTTATCTAAGAATGATTTTGTTCTTTCATTGGTAGGTGCATCAAATACGCGTTCAGGTGTATTATCTTCTAAAATCAAGCCACCATCAACAAATAACACTCTATCCGCTACCTTTTTCGCAAAGCCCATTTCATGAGTAACGATGACCATCGTCATACCTTCCTCAGCTAAAGACTTCATAACATCTAGCACTTCACTAACCATTTCAGGATCAAGAGCTGAAGTAGGTTCATCAAAAAGCATTACTTTTGGTTTCATAGCTAAAGCGCGAGCAATAGCAACACGCTGCTTTTGACCGCCTGACAAAGAATCAGGGTATGCGTTGGCTTTATCCGCCAAACCTACTCGATCAAGTAAAGCTTGACCTATCTTCTTAGCCTCTTCCATAGATGTTTTACGAACCTTAGTTTGTGCTAAGGTAAGGTTTTCCATAACCGTCATATGTGGGAACAAATTAAAGTTTTGGAAAACCATTCCTACTTCAGCACGAACGTCATTTAACTTTTTCTTATCAGAAAGATCCATGCCATCTACGATAACCTTACCAGATGTAGGTTCCTCCAAGTAGTTCATAGTGCGCAGTACCGTACTTTTACCAGAACCAGAAGGACCGATGATTACAACAACTTGACCTTGTTCAATATGTAAATTAATACCTTTTAGTACTTCATTTTTACCAAAAGATTTATGTACATTTTCTAATTTAATCATTTAATGCTATATTTCCTTTCAAGATATCCAACTAATTGTGAGATAGTCACTGTCATAATAAGGTAAATCACAGCAACCGTACCCCAGATTTCAAAGGATGCATAGGTTTTAGCAATGATTAATTGACCACGACGTGTCAACTCCTCGAAACCGATAACAGAAACTAAAGAGGAATCTTTCAACATGGCAATAAATTCGTTCCCTAACGGAGGAATAATTGCTTTAAAAGCTTGAGGCATAATGATGTAACGCATGGTTTGTCCCCAAGTTAAACCAAGAGAACGACCGGCCTCCATTTGACCTTTATCAATAGATTGAATACCAGCACGGAAAATTTCAGATACATAAGCACCAGAGTTAATACTACATGCGGTAACAGCCGCAATATATGGATCAATCCGTTGACCTGTAATCATAGGCAAGGCAAAATAAATTAGGAAAATTTGCACCAGTAATGGTGTACCACGAATGATATCTACATAACATTTTGCAAGCAATCTAACTAATCTAAATTTAGATAAATTTGCTAAAGATACTAAAAGACCGATAAAAAAGCCACAACCTACAGACATGGCTGTAATTTCTACAGTCACTAGAGCACCTTGTAGCAAGAGCGGTAAATTATCCGCAATTAACCCCCAATTAAAACTCATAATCTCTCCTATTATTTAAATTCTAAAACTACTGGCATATCAGCAGGTGCATCTACATTAAACCATTTTTTATATAATGTATTAAATTCACCATCAGCCTTCATATCAGCAATTGCTTTATTGATTTCTTCTTGCAATGCTTTGTTATCCTTATTAATTGCTAAGCCCAAGTATTCTTTAGTATTTGGATATGCCATAAATTTAATATGTTGGTCAGGATGCTTAGTACTGTAATATTGAGCTACAGGTAAATCGATTACAGTTGCATCTACTCCACCATTTTGTAATTCTAACAAAGCTTCATTACTATGGTCAAATTCTTTTACAGTAGTACCTTCAATTTTATGAGCTAAATCTGCACCAGTAGTACCTAATTGGGCTGCAATTTTTTTACCCTTTAAGTCATCAAGAGAATTCACAGCCGTTCCATCTTTATATACTACTGCTAAGGCATTTTCATAATAAGGAGAAGAAAATAATACTTTTTCACTTCTCGCTTTTGTAATAGTCATACCAGATGCAGCAACATCAATATCATGTGTGTTCAAAGCTGGAATCAAAGCATCAAAAGCTACATTTTTTAGCTCTACATCTTTATTAATACGTTTACCAATCGCACGAATCAATTCAATATCAAAACCTGTATAATCTTGAGTTTTTTCATCTTTAAACTCAAATGGAACAAATGTAGCATTAGTGCCAACGACAAGTTTATTAGATGTAGGTTGATTAGAGGAACCACATCCACCAACTAAAGAAGTAGCCATCACTAACATACAACCGCCAAGAATTATTTTTTTTACTTTGCTATTTAACATATTATCAACCTCATTATTTAACTTACTACTACTTTATAATAGTATATAGATTAAGTATAATTATGTCAATAATTTTGTATATAATTTTAGATACAATCGCAAAATCGCTATATTTATATTTTAATTTTATACATTATTTGTATAAATATTACGGTTATGTATAAAAACTTTCCCATAGTTAGTGGTTTTCTATAGATTTTATAATATACAACTGTATAAAAAAAGCACATGAGAAAAGCCTCATGTGCCCCTATACGGCTGACCTGGTCTTTGCCCCCACACTCGCCTGCTGGAAGGTTCGCTCATAAGTCCAAGACTCCCCACTACTACCTCTCTCGATTTTATCGGCAGGACTTACACCTAAGCCGCACCATGCTCACAACCCTTTGGGCTGCTTATGTGGATCGTTTTGCCTGCGACTAGCCTCGACTTTCAACCACAGACCCGTATAGACGTATTATAAAGAATAACAGTATTCATGTCTAGTTTTACTATTATTTTAAAAAATTTTGATTATATAGTTAAGTAGCCAAACATATTTTTTTACCAAACATACTGTCGCATAATTCTTAGAACAATGAGAATAAATTTTGCAACCCCTATTTGTTGATGTATAGAAAATTGGAATAGAAAACCTAAAATATTCTTCATAATATTTTAATATTTCTAAAATCACATTTTTTAAGTACCATATCTAGTGGATTCTTAAATTGTCAATTAGTTTTTGTATGCCAAATATGAATACAACATATTTGTAAGAACATACGTATCATACACAAAAAATTATTTATGGTGTATAATTTGTATACTGTTAAATTAGAACGGCCTAAAGTTGTACGATATGAACATAAGTACGAGGGGTTGTACCATATGTTCAGTTTGTTAGTTAGAGGGGTTTATTATGTTTATGTTATCATTGATGCAACCATCAGGTTTGTATGAACTGGAGAAAGACAGTTTAGAAGCCATAAGCGCACAACTTTTACAGATGATACAAATGAAAAGCTATCATCTCTATACACATTCTATTCAGGTTTCAAACTATGCTGTTAGCATCGCAGCTAAAATGGGTTTACCATTAAATGAAATTGAACAGATTCGTCACGCAGCTTTACTTCATGACGTGGGTCTATTAATGGTTCCTAATGCATTAATCCAAAAATCTCCATATCTTAATAAGCAAGAAATGTCTAAGTATAAACAACATGCTGCAAGTGGTGCCAATATGATTGAAAACTATCCTTGCTGCCAACAAATTTTACCTTATATTCGTTATCATCATGAAAAATGGGATGGTTCTGGTTATCCCAAACATTTACGTGGTGCCAATATTCCGTTAGGAGCTCGAATTATTGCTGTAGCAGATTACTATGATACAACAGTTAATCCTTCTACTGAATTTTGGGCTAAAACAAAAGCTAAAGCAAAAGAAGAACTTTTTAGTGCGTCCGGTTCTCTCTTTGATCCAGATGTTGTTAAAGCATTTATTGATGTACTTGGCTAATATGTTAATTAAGCGTTCACCTTCAGGTGAACGCTTTTTATATACTAAGTTAACTATTTCTTTTAGAAACATTATCGCCATAATTTGATATGAATACATTTTATAATGCTACTATAAAATCAAATATTATATTCCTACATTTAATAGTAAAGATTAGAAACTACCACTAGCTAGCGTAAGGGCATCAACGCGTAAAGCGTTATGCTTTTGCAAGACTTTTGCTACGGCTTCAATTGTAGCACCTGTAGTATATATATCATCTACGATTAAAATATTCTTATTTGTCAAATCAATATCCTTGTAATCGGCGCGTATAACAAAAGCATCATCAATATTTTGATGTCTTTCTTTATTTGTTAATCCCCACATATCTCGAGAAGTATCAAACTTGTATATACAATCTAACCATTTAAAGTTTTTTCTATCTATCTCCCATAAAGAATGAGCCCATTCAAGAAAAAATAAATCTACTTGATTATATCCTCTCTTAGCTTTTTTCTTTTCGCTAGATGGTACGGGAACAATATAATCATACATAATTTTACAATTACTGTTCACAATGTTAGACTCATTATATTTCATGTAAAAGTTGTACGATACTAAAAAAGGAGCGGCCCCTTTGGACTGCTCCTTTTTTTCATTAAATTTTACATCGTAAATCATAGACTTTAGACCACCACGATATTCGGCCAACACACATACATCATCTACATAGTGTAAAAATTTATGTGGTATATGACGAATATGTAATAAATCTGTAAAACAAGCTTTACACCAATCCCCTTGTGTTGCCACAGGTGCACCACAGTGAGGGCATACAGGTGGAAATAGGAAATCCCAAAGACTCATTACGAATCACATCTCCCTTGTAGTCGTTCTTTAAACAATGTGTAACGTTCATCGGCATTAACAGTACGCACAGCACGTTCAACTGCGCTCGTAGTACCAACGATGATTACTTTACGCTTTGCCCGTGTAACAGCAGTATACAACAAATTACGTTGTAACATGCCACCATAACGTGGAACAAATGGAATAATAACTACACCATACTCACTACCTTGACTCTTATGAACTGTAATAGCATAAGCAGGCATAATCATATGTGCTTCATCGATAGGTAGACGGACCTCTTTATGGATAAATCGGATACAAATATCGGTCCGCGTAATAGCATAGATAACGCCAATTTCGCCATTAAACACTTCTAACTCATAATCATTGAGAATTTGAATAACCTTATCCCCAACGCGATACGTAATACCATTGACACGAACTTCTCCCTTATAGCTGTCTGGAGGGTTTACGGCTTGTTGTACATATTGTGAAATCAATATACTACCTGCTTCACCACGGCGCATAGGAGAAATAATTTGAATATCTAATTCATCCTCTATCGTCTCTTGTTCACGTTTATATACATCAATGATGGCTTTCATCATCATATCATAAGATTTAACAGGAATAAAAGAAAACTCTTCACTCACACCTTCCAGGTTAGGCATTTCACCACGGTTAATTGCGTAAGCACTTTCAACGATAGTATTACCAGAGCTTTGACGATAAATCTGATTAAGTCGTGTATAGGGCACACAATCACTATCTAATAAATCTTTTAATACGAACCCAGCACCTATAGGTGGTAATTGATCTACGTCACCCACAATAATGACATGGGCTTCCTTTGGAATAGCAGCCATCAAAGAATAGAATAAACGCACATTAAGCATAGATGCTTCATCGATGATAATAACATCTATATCTAGAGGATCATCTTCATTCTTTGTAAAGTCATAGGAGTCACTACCTTGAACAGGTACCAATAGACGATGAATTGTAGTAGCTTCAAACTCAGTGGCCTCGGTCAGACGCTTTGCAGCACGTCCCGTAGGAGCACAAAGTATAATGCGCCCCAATCCACCGAGTTGGAAACCTTTTACTAGTGCTTTGATGATAGTTGTTTTACCTGTACCAGGACCACCAGTTATAAGAGAAAACTTTTCAAAAAATGAGAGCTGTATAGCTTCTTTTTGAGCATCACCAAAGGTAATGTAGTTGTCTCGTTCAAACTTTTCAATAAAACTAGAAATATCTAATGCTATTGGATCAGCTTCTAATAGAAACTCACGAGTATAGTGGACACCTTCCACTTCAGAAACATACATCTCTGGCGGATAGATATATAAGATATCTTCATAATACGTACTATACAGTGCACCTTGTTCCAGCAGGCTTTCAATAAAGTTCGCAATATCATCTACATCAGTTTGTAATAAATCGTCAAGTCGACCGATAAGTTGATCTACTGGTAAACATGTATGACCTTGATTATCTAAACTACGTAGAATCCATTCTAAACCAGCCTCTAAACGACGTGTATCACTACCATTAATACCAAGATGCTCTGCTAGTGTATCGGCCGTACCAAAGAGCATATCCGGTGCTACATGTAATAATGTATAAGGATTATCCTCTATAACTGCGACGGACTGCACACCATAATAGGTATATACAATACGACTCCATTTCGATGAAATGTGATGGCATTCAAAAAAATGATTTAAATCGGATAAAATACCTTCACCAAGTAAGGTATTGAATAGCTCATCCTTAACACTCTTTCGGAGACCTGGAACATCTTTAATCTCTTCTGGACGTTCTTCCCGTAAAATTTCTAAAATACGAATACCGAAATATTCTAGTACCTTCTCTACGGATTTTTCACCAAAACCTTTTATTCCTAGATTCAACAAATAAGTCTTGGCAGCACCCATATTATCAGGTTTTAACTTTTCAATACTGCACGCATCAAATTGGCGGCCGTACTTTTCATGTTCTACATAGCGGCCCCGTACTTCGATGTCTTCCCCTTCTTTAGGAGACTCAAATTTGCCAGTACAAGTAATGTATTCCTCATTATAATCTTTTAGGATAAACACGCAATATGTACGTTGTGTATTCTCATATATAGTTCGGTATACAAATCCTCGTATGGCGTCCATTATTTCTCCGTATTCGGCAAAGCTTCAATAATTTCTTGCACTGCATCGGTAATACTGCCTTCGTTACCAATTTTAATATGTGCTACTTCTTCATATAAAGGATATCGTTCTTCATATACATTAAAAATATATTCGATACTTTCTTTTACAAGCGGACGAATCTCTAGATCCAAATCATCTAAAATATGATTTACATCGCGGTTTACGAATACAACAAGACCATTATTTCTCATCAATTTAACAGTTTTATCATAGGTAACAGTGCCGCCACCTGTAGCAATGACAGATGGTTTATTATGAATTAATTCTTTGATTGTACTATATTCATATTCACTGAAAGCATCTTTACCATCGTAAATATAGATATTTTGAACGGATTTACCTACTTTGTCTTGAATCGTTTGGTCTAAGTCAAAAAAATCTCGCCCCAACTCTTTAGCTAGAACTTTACCAACAGTAGTCTTACCTGCGCCAGGCATACCAATAAGGAAAATATGCTTATGCATGTGTTCTTTCAAGAATTCATTACTCATAGAAACGACAGTTTTTATATAATTTTCAACATAAGGTGCTAAAACTTGATCTTTACAATTTTGAGTATGTAAAGTAACGATGCTATCATCCCGTTCTTCATCAATAAGCGGCAAATGATGTTCATCCTTATATTTACCAATTTCTTTAATTAATGTGAGTCGTTTTTCAAACTCCGTAACTAATACAGAGTCAATACTATCTATTTGTTTTCGAGCTTCTTTAATATCCATGAGAACCCCCTTTTATGCATTAGCTAAAATAGCTAGCGCCTGTTCTTCATCTATCTTCATCTGATCGATAAGATCTTGTAAGTTATTAAATTTAACTTCCCCTCTAATATAAGAAATAAATTGTACAATTACTTCTTTTCCATATATGTCCTGGTCAAAGTTAAAAACGTGCACTTCACATCTATGATACTGATTTTTAAAGGTTGGATTATCTCCAATATTACCTACCCCATCATACCAAATACCATCAATACACACGCGATTAGCATAGACTCCATCTGGAGGTGTAGCCATTTCATTAGGAAGTAAAAGATTTAATGTAGGGAATCCTAATGTGCGTCCTCGTTGATCGCCTTTAATCACAGTGCCTTTAAATTGGAATGGTCTACCTAACCAATGATTAGCATCTTCTAAACGTCCATCATGAATAGCCTTTCTTATTTCTGTACTAGAAATAGGCGTACTAAGACCATCACATGGTAATAAGGGCTGCACAAGAACTCGTATATTCTTATTTGCTACCACCTGTTTCATATATTCTGGATTACCTAGACCTTTTGCACCAAAAGTAAAGTTTTCACCAATTACAATGGCTTCCACATTCATATCAGTGCAAAGATCATGTAAAAATTCATCTGCACTCATGTTAAGTAGTGCTTCAGTCATAGGCAATCGCAAAATATAGTCTACGCTGAGTTCTTCTAACACAGTATCCATAATCTCTTCTTGAATCACCCGTTTAGGCACCCTATCTGGATGTAATATAGTCAACGGATGATGCTCGAAGGTGATGATGATACTTACGCCATTGACTGATGTAGCCTCTTCAACAGTCTTACGTATAACTCGTTGATGACCTCGATGAATGCCATCAAAGGTACCAAGGGCATATACTTTTGTATCTTTGATTTGACGTAGTTCATCAAACGAATGTATTTGCTTCATACTTATCCTTCAATAAAAATATTTTTTTCCACTTTTAATGTGTGGTTTGTTCGTTTCATAATACCAATAAAACCATTCGGTCCATAGGCTCTATAAAAATTATCTGGTTCGGTAAAAGAAAATTCCCTTTCAATAGGTAATTCCTTCCCTTGCACCATCATCCTTAATTGTACACTATTTACAGTCACTTTTGAAAGATGAGAAACCGCCGTATCCGTTGGTAATAAAAGGCTTTCACCATGTAACATTAATTCTTCAGCTATCTTAGCAGAACTGATCTCAAAAGGTCCTACTTGAGTACGTGCCAAAGAAGTCATCGTGCCAGGTATACCTAAAGCAATACAAATATCGCGTAATAATGAGCGAATATAAGTCCCGCCTGAGCAAGTCACGCGAATCGTAAAAAAAGGAAATCCATAAGCAATGAGCTCAATATTTTTAATATGAATTTGACGTAATGGCAGTTCTACAGGAATACCTTTACGAGCATATTCATAAGCTCGAATGCCATTTACTTTAATAGCTGAATACTTAGACGGTCTTTGGTCCTGAATACCTGCAAATTTTTTCAAGATACTAACCAGTTCTTCAAAGGTTGGTTTAACCATAGTTGCTGAGATTTCTGTAGATTGAATAACTTGATTCAATACAACACCATCACGCAATACCATATCATTATCTGGCAATACAGTTTGTCCAGAACTATCTTCAGTATCTGTAAAAGTTCCAAATTTACATTCAGCTACATAGGTTTTATCAAAACCCTCCGTGTATTCTATAAGGCGTGTTGCCTTTCCAAGAAATACAGGTAACACACCATAAGCCATAGGATCTAATGTACCACTATGACCAATGCGCTTTTCCTTTAAAATACGACGACAAATAGCAACGGCATCATGACTCGTAATACCAGGAGGTTTTAAAAATGGTAAAATGCCATCCATTATTAAATCACCTCAATGAGAGCCTGTTTTGCTTCTTGTAACGGCAAATTAATAGTACACCCAGCAGCACGAATGTGACCACCTCCACCAAAATGGCTTGCTACAGCGTTCACATCAATACCTTTAGAACGTAAACTTACACGTGTTCTATTATCAGCTTCTGCTTTTAATAAAATTGCCACATCTACAGTATCAACATTTCTAATAATGTCTACAAAACCATCTGTATCATCGCCAAGAATATTCATGGCCTCACGATTTAGTTCGATAGTAGCAACTGTATTATTCTTATGAAACTCGATAGTTTGCATAACTTGTTTTGTTAACTCTAAACGACTGGCAGATACGGCTTCTATGGTTTCAGAAATAACATTTGGTCTAGCCCCTGCAGCTACACATTTAGCAGCCATCTCAAGGGTATTCGCCGTAGTATTACTAAACTTAAAGAAACCGCAGTCCGTAGCTATCGCCATATATAACGCGATACCCATAGACTCAGTGATAGGCCAATTCCATTTTGTACATAAGTCGGTGACAATTTCACCAGTAGCAGCAAAATCAGGCTTTAAATATAGATAATCCGCAAATTCCGTATTAGAAATATGGTGGTCTATATTAAAAATAGGTGCACTCCAAAGTGCACCTACTTTGCCAATTCGCTCATACGTGCTAGCATCCAAAACCATTAGCATATCAATATCAACTGGATTAGTTTCAAAATAGGCGACATCATGGATGTGGTCCGTATACCGTAAGAATGAGTACTTCTCAGGAACTACATCATCTACTACCATATATACAGTTTTACCTTGACCCACAAGGGCTTCGTAAAAGGCTACCATGGATCCGATAGCATCGCCATCAGGTCTAACATGGACGGTTAGCATAATAGAATTAGCTTCACACAGAGCCATATGTAATTGATTAATAGTAATCTTACTCATGTTCTGTATCCTTTGTTTTAATTTGTTTCTTCGTCCTTTTTAATTTCGTTCAAAAGGGATTCAATATGCATGCTATAGTCCAAGGACGTATCCTTATCAAAAGTGATGGAAGGAATATGTCGCAATTTAAGTACCTTTCCAAGCTCGGTACGAATATGTCCAGCCGCATGCTTTAATGCGATAAGGGTATCTTGTTTTTCCTTATCGGAACCAAACAAGGAAACATAAATCGTAGCTTCACGCAAATCACCTGTTACATGAACATCAGTAATTGTGGTAAAACCGATGCGAGGATCTTTCAACCCACGCATCAACATTTGACTTACCTCTTGTTTGATAAATTCTTGTAATTTTCTGACACGAACATCACTCATATAAACCTCCTATAATTGAGGTGCAATTTCTTCCATCAAGTATGCTTCAATAACGTCGCCTTCCTTGATGTCGCGATATCCTTCTAAGGAGATACCACATTCAAAGGATGTTTTAACTTCCTTAACTTCGTCTTTGAATCGACGTAAAGAATCAACCTTACCTTCAAATACAACGATGCCGTCACGAATTAAACGAACTTCAGAGTCGTTAGTAATACGACCTTCTGTTACATAGGAGCCAGCTACAATAGCCTTTGGTGTGGAAATAACCTGACGCACTTCTGCACGACCTACGACAACCTCTTTAAATTGAGGCGCCAACATACCGCGCATAGCAGATTCAACGTCATTGATAGCATCATAAATTACACGATATGTACGCAAGTCAACCTTTTCTTGTTCCGCTGCACGTCGAACATTAGCATCAGGGCGTACGTTGAAGCCCATTACAATCGCATTAGATGCAGATGCCAACATGATATCCGATTCATTAATGGCACCTACTGCAGCATGAACAATAACAATACGAACCTCAGGGTTTTTGATGCCTTCTAAAGATTGACGCAATGCTTCTACAGAACCTTGAACATCGGCTTTGATGATAATATTAAGATCCTTCAACTCGCCTTGTTGAATTTGGTTGAAAATATCATCTAATGTAACTTTATGTGTAGCTTGCAATTCTTGAACCCGTTGCTTAGCAATACGTTTTTCAGCAATTGCACGTGCTTCGTTGTCATCCATACCATTTATAATTTCACCGGCTTGTGGAACTTCGGAGAAGCCCAAAATTTCTACCGGCATAGATGGACGAGCAACTTTTACTTTTTCACCGCGCTCATTTGTCATGGCACGTACTTTACCGTATGCAGTACCAGCAAGTACTGTATCACCTACACGAAGAGAACCTTTTTGTACCAAGACAGTACATACAGCACCACGACCTTTATCAAGTTGAGCCTCGATAACTACGCCATATGCCTTACGGTTAGGGTTCGCTTTCAATTCCATAACTTCTGCTACGAGCAAGATATTTTCAAGTAAGTCATCAATACCTTGTTTTTGTTTAGCAGATACTGGAACCATGATTACATCGCCACCCCATTCTTCTGGTAAAAGGCCATGTTCAGACAATTGTTGTTTAACATGGTCTGGGTTAGCACCTGGTTTATCCATTTTGTTGATGGCTACAATAATAGGTACATCTGCAGACTTCGCATGATTAATAGCCTCGATAGTTTGCGGCATTACACCGTCGTCGGCAGCGACTACAAGAACTGCAATATCCGTAGATTTCGCACCGCGTAGACGCATAGCAGTAAATGCTTCATGACCTGGTGTATCAAGGAATGTGATTTTATTATCCTTGTAGCGAACTTGGTACGCACCAATATGTTGAGTGATACCACCAGCTTCGCCAGCTGTTACATTAGTTTGACGAATTACGTCCAACAAGGATGTTTTACCATGGTCAACGTGACCCATGATAGTTACTACAGGAGGTCGTGGTTTTAATGTTTCTGGTGCATCTTCAATTTCAATAACATCTGTAGGGTCTTCTTCAGGTTCTACTTCAGTTACAGTTACACCGAACTCTTCAGCCACGATAGTAGCTGTATCTACATCAACCTCTTGGTTAATGCTGGCCATAACACCTAAAAGCATCAATTTTTTGATGATTTCAGATACTTCGCGACCCATTTTTTCAGCTAAGTCTTTAACAGTTAGAGGCCCGCTCAATTCAATTTCTGTAGCAATTGCTGCTTCAGCTTTACGTTCAGCTTCTGCTTTTTGTTGTAGGTACTGCTCGTTACGATGTTTTACGCGATTTTTCTTTTTTTGCATAGATGTAGATAACAAGGATTGGGGGCGGTTATTACCACCTTTTTTATTTTTCTTGTTACGGCGATCATTATTAGAATTGCGGTTATCGTTATTGCGGTTGTCGCTATTACGATTATCGTTGTTTCGACTGTCATTGTTACGCACATCATTAGAACGACCGTTATTACGGTTATCATTATTGCGGGTATTATTAGGGCGATTGTTAGCACGGTCTCCACCATGTTGCTTACCATCGGATTTGCGTGTAGGCTCAGAGATTTGTACATGACGGACATTGCCTTTTTTATGGTCCTTTTGTTTAGATTGATCGTCTTGTTTTTGACCAGCTTGTTTGTGTTTATCTTTTTTCTGTTCGTTAGAACGATTTGAATGCTGTTGTTTATGTGATGCAGCTTCCTGTTTATGGGCTGCAGTTGGAGCAGATTTCGATTCTACCTTTTTTTCTTTTTTTTGTGCTACTTTAGGAGCTTCAGATTTTTTACCTAATTGTTTTTTTACAATTTCATAACCTGAATCATCTACAGAATTAACTGCTTTAGTAACATTAATATTATGTTGTTGCAAGATAGAAATGACCTGCTTGCTTTCAACGCCGAACTCTTTGGCGATTTCATGAACGCGTTTTTTGGACATCTACATACCCCCTTATTATCGATCAATCTCTTTAAGTAATGCCTTTGCAAATCCATCATCTAGTAGGGCGACTACTACCCGAACTTCCTTACCAATGGCCGTTCCTAAAGCCTCTTTATCGGCAATACTGTGAAGTGGAATGTGATGGGTTTCTGCTAATTGAGTATATTTCTTTTCATTATTGGCTGCACAATCACTAGCAAGAAGCACTAATTTCGGTTCCTTTCTCTTTATAGCTTTTTCTACGATAAAATCACCAGAAATAACTTTTCCTGCTCGTTGCGCTAAGCCTAAGAGATTTAAAATTTTATCTTCATTCATGTATATCAGTGATTACTCATTCTCTTGTAAATCACGTTGTAACGCTTCATATATCTCTTTAGATACGCTATGCTTTAAGGACCGTTCTAATCGTTTAGCCTTATAGGCCTGCTCAAAACATGACATGGATTCACATAAATAAGCTCCACGTCCTGGTGCTTTACCGCTGCGATCAATAGTGATATTGCCGTCAGGACTCAAGGCTAAGCGAATCAATTCTCGTTTTGCCTTAGGTTCACCACATCCTACGCAAGTACGCATAGGTTGGGATTTTGGTTTCATGACTATTCACCATCCTCAGCATTGCCGAAACCTGTAAAAGGTTCTTCAGCAGCTTGAGTTTCACTTTTAATATCGATTTTCCAGTTAGTCAACTTAGCCGCCAAACGAGCATTTTGACCAGCCTTACCAATAGCTAAAGATAATTGGTAATCAGGTACTACTACATATGAAGATTTTTCTTCTTCGCTTACATCTACCGATACAACCTTCGCAGGGCTTAAGGAGTTAGCAATGTAAATTGCTGGATCTTCATCCCATTTTACAATGTCTATTTTTTCATCGTGTAATTCATCAACAATATGTTGTACACGTTGCCCTTTAGGACCTACGCAAGCACCTACAGGATCAATATTTTCATCACGACTATATACAGCGATTTTAGAACGCATCCCCGGCTCACGAGCTACAGACTTAAGCTCTACTACGCCTTCAAAGATTTCTGGAACCTCTAGCTCAAATAGACGTTTCAATAAACCTGGATGTGTGCGAGAAATCATAATTTGAGGGCCTTTCGTAGTTTTCTTAACCTCTACGATATAGCATTTAATACGATCTCCTTCACGGTATGTTTCTGTAACAATTTGCTCAGTTGGAGGCAAAATCGCTTCCGTTTTACCAAGATTGATAAATACATTTTTACCTTCAACGCGAGTAATAACGCCAGTGATGATATCTCCTTCACGGCTGTAATACTCTTCGTATACTACACTCCGCTCAGCCTCTTTTAAACGTTGAATGAGCATTTGTTTAGCAGTATGGGCAGCACTACGGCCAAAGTTGGCAGGAGTTACATCTACTTCTACTACATCACCAATCTCAAAACGTTTATCTTTTTTGCGAGCGTCCAATAAGCTGATTTCTGTTTCAGGTAATTCAACAGTTTCCACAACTTGTTTTTTAGCCATTACTTTATAAACGCCTGTTTCGCGGTCAATCACAACGTACGCATCTGGGTTAGATGTTGGTTCTTTGCGATATGCTTGCAACAATGCAGCCTCTAAGGATTCAAAAATAACCTCAGGAGCAAAACCTTTTTGCTTTGTAAGCACCATTACCGCTTGAATTAATTCTTGACTCACTCGTATGCCTCCATATATTAAAAATCAAGATGTAATCGAATTTGTGCAATGGTAGAACGTTCAAATGTCATGCTTTCACCATTGATAGTAAATTCGATAGTTGTGTCTGTAAAACCTTGTAATGCACCAGTAAATTGTTTACTACCATTAATAGCCTTAAACAACTGAATATCTACATCACGGCCATTATAGCGAACTAAGTCCTTGTCTTTCTTAAGAACTCGATCAAGACCGGGAGAAGATACCTCCAATAAATAGTTTTCCGTAATTGGATCCTTTTCGTCGAGGACAGCACTTAATTTTTCGCTCACCAACTGACAGTCATCCAAATCTACACCACCTGGTTTATCAAGGTAGACACGTAAATACCAATCCCGTTCACGTACATAGTCTACATCGACGAGTTCCATATCGGTGCCGGCTATAATACCTTCAACCACAGAGGATACAAACTCCTCCACTGCTTCTCTTTTCATAGCCATCGCCTCCTTACTTACTACATCTTGTATATATCTCTTGATAAAAACACTATAAAATTGAGCTAATCATAAATGAAAGAGTGGACATACGCCCACTCTTTTAAAAGATTTATATAAAAGTCATATATAGTATATCACATTTACTGCGTATATACAAATTCTACGTTTTCTAATGGGCATTAAAGAAACCAATCCCACATAAGTCATTTTATAAAAACAAAAAATGACAAAAAATAGCATAGTTAAATCTATCCAAACTTTAATCAATGCGCTCATTCAAACCTTTTAATATAGCACCTAAATGCTCGCGCAATAACAATGCTAAATCATCTAGATTTTTTGCATCTAAATGATGGTCAATTTCTGGATAGCTTTTATACCGAAGTTCCGCAAAGTATTCATCACGTAATTCATTATAATACAATAGTAAGCCTGTACACTCGTCCATCTTACGGTATTCGCCGATGATAAAAGACCCATTAATCATGCGAATCGCATGGGCTGGATCAATATCGCGTACAAAACCTTCTAACTCCTCAGGCATAACTTGTGAGAAGTCCCATTCAGGAATTCCTCGGCGACGATAAGTAAAAGTAAAGTTATTAGCAGGTTCTATTAACATATTGGTTAACCCTTTTACACATCGTTCTTGTAGCCCTGTCCAAAAAGACTCTAAATCGGCTCGCACAAAAGAAATGTCCACAAAGGAAAATAGTGGCATTTCTATATGTACTGTATAGTCCTCTACCTCTTTATCATACAAGGCAGACCAACGCCATCCCAAATCGTTTTGATAGTGGAAAATAGGTACCTTCAATACGTCTTCACCAGCACTAATACGATTAGCTAACTTTGTATAGTCACTTTCAGTAGAGGTAACTAGTGTAAAACCTTCAATGGATTGAGGCAACCAGGAATAGTCTAAGGCTTTACAAGCTTCAATAATCGTTTCCATATAATGCCTCATATCTTTCTTGATACTGTAAGACTGCTTTTACATAGCTACGAGTCTCAGGAAATGGAATCGTATCAACCATTCCATTCCAATTATTTTCGTGAATCCACGATTCCACATGACCACGACCAGCATTGTAGGCAGCTAGTGCAAGCACCTGATCCCCATTAAACTCTTTCAGCAAATGACCTAAATACCAAGTACCTAGCTCAATATTTATAGTAGGTTCTTTTAATTGACGATCTGTATAATTGCCATGTCCTACTTGTTGTGCCACCCAACGAGCTGTATCTGGCATGAGTTGCATCAATCCAAGAGCCCCAGTTTCAGACTCCGCTGTGTTTTTATACTTGCTTTCAGCTAAGATAACACTAGCCACCAAAGACGGAGGTACCTGCTCTTTCTCAGCTGCGGCTATAACTTCCTCTTTATAGTTAAAGGGATACGCGATTTGACGCGCGAAATGGTCATCTAGATATGTAAAATAAAACCATCCTAGTACGACACAGGATAGTGCCGTTGCCGTTGCACGTTTCATATATCCCCCTTTCTACATACAAACTGAAAATAGTCATCAAAATCTAACATATAACAAATGCTAAACTAATATTATGCTAAGTTTTATGGGCTTATTATACCATTTATTACTATTATTTATATACCAAATTTGACACATAAAATGGCAATTATCAATTTTCTTATAGAGCTGATTCAATACGCTCATTCCAGATGGTATCTAATTGTTCCTTTAAATCCAGAGGTGTACCATTATTATCAATGATTACATCCGCATAAGTCCGTTTGTCATCAAGACGCATTTGACTCTTAATACGAGCCAATGCATCCTCTTTGGTAAATCCATTGCGGTTCATTAAGCGCTCAATTTGAGTCGACTCATTCACATATACGAGCCACACCTCGTCCATCATGGTATACCATTCCCCTTCGATGAGTAAGGGAATATCATATAGTAAAACGGGTGTATGTAGTGCCTCATAATGAGCTGTGAGCTCCATGATTCGATTTTGAATATGCTCTTTTAAACAACCATTCAGTTGTTGGCGTTTTTTTTCATTGTGAAAGATAATAGCCCCTAATGCTTCTCGGTTTAATGTCCTATCATCGTGCAATACATCGGTTCCAAATGCAGCTACAATTGCTTCTAGCCCTTTTGTACCAGGCTCTACAACTTCACGAGCCACAATATCAGCATCGATATACGGTATACCTTTATCCTTAAAATATGTAAGAACTGTACTTTTGCCAGATGCAATGCCACCAGTTAAGCCAATTTTAAACATATATACCTTCTATTAATTATAAATATATATTACTTTACTAATGCCCAGTTTTCTGCATGATGTACGTCTACAATAAGAGGTACTTGTAGCTCTACAACAGATTGCATTGTATTACGTAATAATTCCTCTATAGCTTCTAATTCAGAGTTCACCACTTCAAGTACTAGTTCGTCATGTACTTGTAATAAAAGTCGAGACTTAAAGTTTTGTTCTTCTAATTTTTGCTCCACTTGGTTCATGGCTAACTTAATAATATCTGCGGCAGTACCTTGAATTGGCGTATTCATTGCAGTTCGTTCAGCAAAGGAACGACGGTTAAAGTTACGACTATTAATATCAGGTAACTCGCGTTGACGACCAAACATAGTGCGAACCTTGCCTGTTTCATGAGCCTCTTGAACCATTCGATCCATATACTCTTTAACCTTAGGATAACGGCTAAAATAAAGATCAATATAGTTTTTAGCTTCACCCCGTGTAATACCAAGGTCACGAGATAAACCAAAGTCAGAAATACCGTAAATAATACCGAAATTAATCGCTTTCGCATGAGAACGTTCTTCGCTAGTTACATCATCTTGAGCTTTACCAAGCACCTCTGCAGCAGTAAAACGGTGAATATCCTTGCCTTCTACAAAGGCTTTAATCAATGCTTCATCGCCAGATAAATGGGCTAAAATGCGCAACTCAATTTGGGAGTAATCGGCACTCACCAATGTATCATATCCAGCACCCGGATAGAATAAGGCACGAATTTCACGGCCTTTTTCGGTACGAACAGGAATATTTTGCAAGTTCGGATCAGATGAGCTAAGTCGACCTGTAGCCGTAACCATTTGATTGAAAGTCGTATGAATACGACGAGTCTTATCATTGATAAGAACTGCCAAACCTTCACAATAGGTAGATACTAATTTAGCAACAGAACGGTATGCCAAGATTTTTTCAACAATCGGACTTTCGTGACGAAGCATATCCAGTACTTCCGCATCTGTAGAATAGCCGGTCTTAGTTTTCTTGATGATTGGCAAGTTCATCTTTTCAAACAAGATTACACCCAATTGTTTAGGTGAATTGATATTGAAATTTTCTCCAGCTAATTCATAAATCTCTTGTTGTACTTGGGCTAGTTCCTCTTTAAAACGAGTTGTTGTTTCCGCTAACTTCTCTGTATCGATATAGATACCATTCTTTTCCATCACTACTAAAGTATGAATCAAAGGCAACTCAATCGTTTCATATAAAGACCATAACTCTTCACGACGAGCAGATTCACAAGCTGCTTCGTTCATGGCGAGTAATGCTTTCACCATGGATACGCATTCTACATCTACACTACCGCTAGCAATGCTAGGTACAGAGAAGCGCTCAGTTAGATATAGATATCCATAATTAGTACGCGTAGGATCTAATAAATACGCAATGAGAGACATATCGTGAACACGAGCAGTTTTATCAGCATTAAATAAAGAAATCTCAGCTGGCACATCTGCACCAAAGGCTTCGATAATCTCCTTGGTCTGAGTTGTAACGATGGCTTTAGCACCTTGTAAAACAGCTAAAACAGCTTTAGTATCGTCTGTTTTTACAATAGTATCACCATTAGATAGATACGTATTCGTTACCGTTCTAAATGGTGTTTTTCCATCTAATATAACATGTACTGCTACCGTTTTATCTTTATAGAAGTCGACTGTTAATACTTTAGCATCTGCTAAATCATCTAAGGAAATCTCCTCTTGTGGTGCAAATAATGAGCCTGGATCTCCAAAAGCTGCTTCCTCGCCCCCCATTACTTGAACAATGCGAGGTGTTAATTTAGTGAAGCCTAAAGTTTCAAATAAAGGCTGTACTTCAGAGGTATGGAAGTTTTGTACAAAATCTTCTACTTTATAAGATAACTCCATATCTGTTTTTATTGTTGCTAATTCACGAGATAAAAAGGCTAACTCTTTATTCTCTACGAGACGCTCTTTTAATTTCTTACCAGAAATGTCTTCAATATGTTCGTATACAGATTCAAGATTGCCATATTCGGTAATTAATTTAAGCGCTGTTTTCTCACCTACGCCTGGTACACCTGGAATATTATCGGAAGAGTCACCCATAAGCGCCTTCATTTCGATAACCTTATCAGGACCATAACCATAAAGCTCCTCCATATTATCTAGAGTAACTTCTAACATATCAGAAATACCTTTTTTAGTTAAGAACACATGACTATGTTCTGTTACAAGCTGTAAATTATCGCGGTCACCTGTAATAATTTGGACAGCCATTTCAGGGGCTCCAAACTTTTTACTTAAAGATCCAAGAATATCATCCCCTTCAAAGCCTTCTTCTTCGATGACACAAATACCCAATGCTTTTAATACATCTTGAATTAAAGTAAATTGTGGACGCAAATCCTCAGGTGCATCTGGACGATTTCCTTTATATTCACTATACATTTCAGTACGGAATGTTTGACGACCTTTATCAAAAGCTACGGCAATATAGTCAGGATTAATTTCTTCATACAATTTAATGAGCATCGTTAAGAAGCCATATACTGCATTCGTTGGTGTTCCTAAAGCGGATTTCAACGGTGGTAATGCAAAAAATGCGCGAAATAACAAACTGCTGCCATCTATAATCATTAATTTTTTCATAAGACACCTCACTTAATTCTATTCTTCATTATAACATAAGGACCCTTTTAACTTTCATAAATAAAAATTAATATATTGTTACACTATAAAATGAATGATTAATTTAATTTTAAAAACCACATATATGCTTTCATAAATAAATAGTAGAATATGTTTTATAAATCATGTCATTAAGGAAAATATTGGGCTGAAAAGTCCTTGCGTATCAATATTTGGTATGATATAATCATTCAGGTATAAGAAACGATTTTTAAGGAGGTGACTCAATTGCCAAACATTAAATCCAGTATTAGAAGCGTAAAAACGGATGCTGAACGTCGTGCGAAAAATGCCGCTGTAAAATCTCAAATTCGTACAGCAGCTCGTAAAACCGTTGAAGCTGTTCAAGCAGGCGCAGTAGAAGAAGCAAAACAAGCACTTGTTCATGCTACTAGCGTAATTGATAAAGCAGCCTCCAAAGGTGTACTTCATAAAAACACTGCAGCTCGCAAAAAATCTAACCTTGCAGCTAAAGTAAACGCTTTATAATTTTAAAAGCAAGCAAGACAGTCTCTCGGGGATCCGTTGAGACTGTTTTTTTTTATGGCCTTTTCTATTTAATCATAAAATATTTTTCGTTTGTTATACAGATATATTATTACGCCCTATGGGCAGATTAGAGGACTATTACTATGAGAACACTATTATTAATGCGTGGTGCTCCTGCTAGTGGTAAGTCTCAGTGGATTCGTGATAACAATCTTGAGGCTTACACCCTTGAAGCCGATCATTTCCGTATGCTTTTACGTAGCCCTTCCCTTGGTGAGAATGGCTGGTATATTTCACAAGAGGATAATGGTCCAGCATGGAAGCTCCTACTAGATTGTTTAGAAAAACGAATGATCAATGGCGACTTTGTCGTCTTAGATGCTACCCACACTACATCTAAAGCTGTTAATGCTTACAAAGAATTGCTTAACAAATATAAATATACTGTATATTACTATGAACCAGATACATCCTTAGAGGATTGCTTGGCCCGTAATGCGGCTCGCGTCGATTACAAACGAGTGCCAGAGCAAGTCATTCATCGTATGTACAAAATGATTAAAACAAGTACATTACCAAAGTTTTGTAAAAAAATTAACTCTATTGATGAAATCAACAATTACTTTACGGTTAATCTAACAAATAGATATGATCGAGTGCGTGTTATCGGTGATATTCACGGTTGCTACACCGCATTACAACAAGCTATTACACCGTGGGATGAAAAAACATTATACATCTTCTGCGGTGACTATTTAGAACGCGGTATTGAAAACAAAGAAATGATGTACGAAATGATGCGTCTCAGCGCATTCCCTAATACAATTATGTTAGAAGGCAATCACGAGCGACATATTGCAAACTTTGCATTTCATACAAATTTAGATCGTTCTAAACGCTTTATGAAAGATGTGGTAGCACCTATCGTAAAGGATATGACGAAAAAAGAAGTGGAATCACTTCAACGAGAACTGCGACTCTTTTATAAATCACTTCGTCAATGTTATCCTTTTAGCTTTCATAGCAAAAAATATTTAGTTTCCCATGGTGGTATCTCCTATGTGCCTAATATGACCTTCATAGCTACCTCAACCTTTATTAATGGGTTTGGCGCTTACGAAACAAATATCGCTAATATCTATGATACTAATTACGAGCAAAACATGTGTCAGGACTTCATTCAAATTCACGGTCATCGTGGTGTTCCAGATGGAAAGTACTCCTTCTGTTTGGAAGGAGAAGTTGAGTTTGGTGGAGAACTAAAATACATTGATATTACAGCTAATACTTTCACCAAAAATGGAATTAAAAACGATGTATATGATAAAGATTATATGCGCCATGAATTCCAAAATATGACACAACATGTCATCTTCACACAAAATGAAGATATTAATATTATTGGCAATTCAAAATTAGTAAAAGTAAAACAATGTTTCCCTAACCTATATTCCTTGAACTTTACCTCTCGTGTATTTCATAAACGATTATGGAATGAAAGTACAGTACAAGCTCGTGGATTATTTGTGGATCGAATTACAGGAGATGTGAAATTACGTAGTTATAATAAATTCTTTAATCTTGGTGAGCGCCCAGAAACAGAGTTAGATAATCTAGCTAATACTCTCTCCTTTCCAGTTGAAATTAGAACGAAAGAAAATGGTTACCTTGCCATTCTTGGCGTTATCAACGAAGAATTAGTATTTGCCTCTAAATCTACAACAGAGGGTATACATGTGGATTTATTTAAAAACCTCTTCCATAGATTGCCTGAAGGCTTACAAGCAGAAATCAAAGATTTATTAGCACGTAATAATTGTTCTATGATATTTGAAGTCATTAGCCAAGAGGATACTCATATCATTAAATACGACCAAGACCATCTCTATGTACTCGATATGATTCAAAATACTCTAGACGTAAATGGTAAGCATATAGATGTCCCATTCTCTAGAGAAAAATTAGCTGAACTTTATACGATTTTACAAAAATATGACACTGACTTGATTTCCATTGTTAAAACAGTTCAACAAGTTTCTACCATGGATGGAACTCCAAGGCATTATAAATAAGGAACTAAATTCATTCCATGAATCTGAAGGCTTTGTATTAGTCGATAGCAATGGTTTTATGACTAAATTCAAAGGTCCTTATTATAATACGTGGAAGCACAGACGAAATCGCATTCTAGAGCCATATCAAAAATTTGGTAAAATTCCATATGGAAACTGTAAAAATGAAGATGACACTAAATTTGCAGACTTCCTTGGTTCATTAGATTATGATGTGGTATGTAAGTCTACCATACTTGATATTAAAGATATGATGGAAAATCAAGGCTTGCTATAATTAAATAAACTCATCCTGTTTTAAGGATAAAAGCAAAAGGGACTGCAACTAGAATGTGGTAAAACCACATTCTGTTACAGCCCCTTTTTATATTAGCTTTTCATTAAACTTAACACTAGAACTCCATCACACCTGTAGTAGTAATTCTAATTTCTGGAATTACAGTTAATGCAAGGAAACTCAAATTAATAAAAGGATCTAGGCCTTTCGGCACGCCCATACCGTAAGCAATATCTTTCATCTTAGCCACTTTTGCATCTACTTCTTCGTGAGGTCGATTTGTGATTAAGCCCATTACTTCAAGAGCTAGTTCCTCTACTACTTTGCCTTCACTAGCAATGACATATCCGCCGCCAATTTCGCGAATACGCTCAATAGCAACCATCATATCTGCATCGTTGTCGCCAACAACAATCAGATTATGTGAATCATGTGCAAAGGATGACGCAATAGCACCATTTTTTAAATTGAAGCCTTTCAAAATACCGACACCATTTCTACCAGATGCTTTATACCGCTCGATACAAGTAATTTTATTGTACTCAGCATTAGGCTTGAACAGTCCATTTTCAACAGGAACCTCTTCAACAGTTTTTTGTGTAACTATTTGCCCAGGTACGATATTAATAATCGCTTGTGGACCTTCAATAGAAACATCTAATTTTTCCTTTGTGAAAGTACCTATATTAATCGTATGGAGTAATTCAGATGGTACAACCTTCTCTTCTCTCATAAGAACGCGTTCAATCAGCTTTCCTTTATAAAACACTTCGTGAATATCTACGCGTTGCTCATCATTGAGGATTACAAGATTAGCACTATAGCCGGGAGCAATAGCACCTAAATCTTTTAATCCGTAACATGCTGCCGGATGAGTGGAGGCCATTTTATAAGCTTGGATTGGTGTCAGTCCCAATTCAATCGAACGACGAATATTATAGCTAATATGGCCTTCTGAACGAATATCCTCAATATGCTTATCATCTGTACAGAAACCATAACGCTCCGTATTTCCTTGCTCTTCTACAAGCCCTTTCACAATGGAGTCTAGATTATGAGCCGCACTGCCCTCACGAATCCATACATAAATCCCATTTTTAACTTGCTCTTTTGCTTCTTCGTAGGAAATACATTCGTGATTTGTAGTAATGCCTGCCAAACGATAGCTTGCTAGTTGCTCTGGTGAAAGTCCAATAATATGTCCATCCATAATTGTATCTTTAAAGTAATCTAACTTTTTCATCATGTAAGGATCACTATTGATAACACTATAACAGTCCATGACTTCACCTAATCCTAAGATACGTAGATTAGCTTGTAGCTTATGTAACATATCGCCATCTAAAATAGCGCCATTATCTTCACCTGGTACAGCAGGCACACAGGATGGAGCCATAACATATACATCACCTTGAGCCGACGCAGTTTCATTGATCATGTACTCAACACCGGCAATACCCGCTACATTACCGGCTTCATGAGGGTCTACAATAAATCCTAACGTTCCCACTTGAGAGGCCTCAAATACGAGTTCTTTCGGATTCACCAAGGTGGATTCCAGATGGAGATGGCTGTCTATAAATCCGGGCACAATATATTTACCGCTGTAATCATATTCTATTTCACCTGTATATGTTCCTACACCTATAATCGTGTCATCATGAATCGCAATATCCGCTTTTACCCATTCATCGGTGAATACATTTAAAACAGATGCCCCCTTCAATACGACAGGAGCCTTATCCAACCCCTGTGCTTGTCGAGAAATTTTTGCATTAAATTGTATCATATAAGGATCCTCCTTACATATAGGTTTCTTTCAAAATGAAAATGAGCGCCAAGAAATACATGACACCGGAAACATCTCGATATTTCCTAGTCAAAACCTTAATCAATACATAACTGATGAGACCCCATTCGATCCCCACACCTATGGAGTAAGCAAATGGCATCATGATAATGGTTAAAAATGCCGGTAGTCCTTCCGAAATATCACCGAAATCGATGTCCTTAACGGATGCCATCATAAATAGACCTACCACGATGAGTACCGGCGCTGTAGCCGCCACAGGAATAACCATGAGTAACGGTGCCAGGAATAAAGATGCTATAAAGAGTCCCGCAATGGTTAAAGCAGTCAAGCCCGTGCGGCCGCCCTCTGCGATACCCGCTGCCGATTCAACAGCTACGATATGAGGAGATGTACCTAGTGCGCTACCAATGATAGTACCTAATGCAGATACTTTCATACAAGAGCTTTGTACGCCCAACTGTTTATCTTGAGGCACCTCAGCTTGATTTGTAAGACCAATCAATACGCCCACTACATTAAATAAATTAACGAACAAGAACGTAAAGGCCACAAATACCATATCTACAGATAAAAGTTCGCTCATATCATAATGAAACCAAATCGGTGCCAACGATGGTGGCATAGAAAATATCGTCGACGGCAACTTTGTAATCCCACAGAAGAACCCAACAACCGCAGCAATGATAACGGCTAGAAATATTCCTCCTTTTACATTGCGTCCCGTAAAAACGGCGATTAATATGATTCCCAAAATGGATATCAAGCTAGATGGTGCCTGTAAGTCCCCAATGCTCACAATAGTAGCAGGATTGCTGACGATAAGCCCAGCACTACTAAGACCAATGAGAGCGATAAACAAGCCGATACCCGCTGTTACAGCCAATTTAATTGTATGAGGTATGGCATTAAACAGATATTCTTTTAACGGTGTAACTGCGATTAGTAAAAATGCTAAACCTGCGATTAATTGAGTCGTTAACGCAAAGGCAAAGCTATGTCCCATTTGGACCACAATAGTGTAAGCAAAAAATGCATTGATACCCATACCGGATAAGCCGGCGAATGGCATATTGCTATACAAAGCTAGCAATAATGTCATAATGATAGCACTAACAGCCGTTGCCGTGAATACGGCGCCTACATCCATACCGGCAGCGCCAAGAATAGCAGGATTTACAGCTAATACATAAGAAACGCAAAGAAATGTAGTGGCTCCCGCAAATAACTCTCTCGATACGGATGAGCCTCGTTCTGATATTTTGAATACTTTGTCCCATACACTACCTTGAACTTGTTCTCTCATAATAATTCCTCCTCTCGTACTTACAATCATGGGCGTATTCTCCTATACTTATATATTTCCACATATAAGTAAGAATTTCCTGTTCTTTATTAAAATCTACTCTATAAAAAAATACCGCAGTATGTATTTAACTCAATTAAAGTAAATATATACTGCGGTATTTCGCATATGTAATCATTTATAAAATCAATAATGTAAATCTATTCAACTCTAAATAAATATAAATTCTAGATTTATCCCTTCAGGGAATCTAAAAATGAAGTCCCAATCCCCCATTGTTTCAATCCAAAGTTTTGCAATATGGTTTCCCCTATATCTGCAAAACTATGTCTATCTCCTAAAACTACTGAACAATTCATACTTGGACTATAAGCTAGCAAAGGCACCATTTCTCTCGTATGATCTGTACCTTTCCAAGTCGGATCATTCCCATGATCTGCGGTGATAAGAAGTAAATCATCATCCTTAAGCAAGTCCAACAAACCACCTAATTGGTAATCAAAGTCTTCAATAGCACGCTTATACCCTTCTACATTACGCCGATGACCGTACAGACTATCAAATTCAACAAGGTTGACCATCATGAACCCCCGTGCAAAGCTTTGGCCCAATAGATAAGGAACTACGTTCATACCATGCGCGTTAGACTTTGTCGGATATGATGCATCCCAGCCAACATGAGCATAAATATCGCCGATTTTGCCAACTGCCACTGTTGGAATATTTGCGTCTTGTAACTCTTGTTGCACCATTTTCTTTTCAGGCATGCGACTGTAATCATGACGATTTGAGGTACGTACAAAATGACCTGGTGTACCAATAAAAGGCCGAGCTATAATACGCCCCACATAATAATCACCGACACATACCTTATCGCGTGTAATTTGACACATGCGATACAAATCTTCTAAGGGAATGATATCCTCATGCGCAGCAATTTGAAAAACCGAATCCGCCGATGTATAAACGATTGGCTTACCAGTTCTTATATGTTCTTCTCCGAGGCGTTCAATAATTTCTGTTCCAGATGCTACCTCATTACCAAGAAATCCATAACCCGTTTCTTTTGTGAAAGCATCCATCAGTTCCTTCGGAAATCCATCATAAAATGTCGGAAATGGTACCGTTACAGGATTCCCCATCATCTCCCAATGTCCGCTTGTCGTATCTTTACCGGTACTCATTTCCGCCATACGACCATAAGCGCCAATTACAGGCTCATCAAACGCTGAAATATCGGCAATATTAGCTAAACCTAGAGATTTTAAATTTGGGCAGCGAATAGGTCCTGCTACAGCTTCGATATGTCCCAATGTATTCGAACCTTCATCGCCAAATTTAATCGCATCAGCTGCATATCCTACGCCGACACTGTCCATTACTAGTAGAATAATTCGATTATACATATGTACTCCTAAATCTATATGAGATTAGTTACTCATATAATGTAAAAATACTTTGTAACATATTACAGTTAAAATCATCAATATGAATTAATAAAATACATAATATATTGAGAGATAAAATTTCTAAAACTTACTTAAGATATGGCATAGCAAGCATAAGGGCCGCCAAAGATTTGCTATCCTTAATAGTCTCATTCTTGATAGCCTCCAATAGTTCTGACAATGTGTAGTATTCTAGCTCCACATATTCATCAGGATCCCAATTGGTTTCCCCCATGGTAAGATCCTTTGCAAGATATAAATGTAATACTTCATTGCAGAAACCAGGACTCGTAGCAATTGTCCCTAACGAAATCCATTGAGCTGCACGATAGCCGGTTTCCTCAGCAAGCTCCCGTTTAGCACAAACAATCGGTTCTTCATTTGGATCTAATTTTCCTGCTGGTACCTCCAATAGCGTCTGTTGCAAAGCATATCTAAATTGACGTTCCATAACAATCTTATTATCCCCTGTGACTGCCACAATCGCTGTAGCACCTGGATGATGCACAACCTCACGCCATGCATCCTTTCCGTTCACATCGGCTATATCATAGGTAACTTGAATCAACTTACCATTAAATTTCATTTCGCTGGATTTCTGAATTTCCTTACTAATTGCCATATATACCTCTAATCTTCTATTCTATGTAAAAACCCGAGCATTCTTATACGTTGTAAAATTTCCTCTAAATACACTTTATTAGGAACAATAAAATCAATATTATCCCGCGTATGACGCTGAACTGTAATATTGTCATCCATAATAGCAAGAATCTTTTCTCTTGTTGTAGGCTCCACCATTTGCTTTATTACAAAGAGAAATCCATTATCTATATCTTGTTGTACTTTATTGTACATGTCTCCTATACCAATATAGGAGCTGCCTTCTTTTTCTACTATAGTAGAAATAAAATCTATAAAACGTTGAGGTATATACACCTTATTATCTTCGAAAGCAACTCTTTCATATGGTTCGGCGTACATATCGAGATTATCTACAATAATCAAATATAGTAAACGAGAATAAACTCTGTCCATTTCGATAGTATAACCAGGCAACTTTCTATGTATATGATCTACTATATCCTGAATAGTAAATATATCACCCCGATCCATAACCTCTTTAATAGCAATATGAATACTATCCGTCATATTGGAAGGAATACCTGTATTAACAACGCTGCAATAATATAATTTTGATAATACATCTATACTAACTCGTTCATTACGAACAATTTTTTTAGTATGTTTATTTTTCGTTAACAGGGACATTCTAAACTGCGTATCATAAATGTAATCATAATATTGCTCTTTTGCAATATAATCATCATTTGCCAATTGAGCTATATTATCGTAAATATCCTCCGGTAACCAACTTATGAAAGATCGTGAAAGAAATACATCCCCTATATATGCACAACCTTGGTCATTGGCACGTTTTATAAATTCATGTACATATACAGGATCATTAAAAGGCTCTAAATATTCATGGGCCACATAATAATCGTTAGAGCTTAACACATTTTGGATATTATCAATTTTATAGCTCGCTTTTTGACTTATCCGATTATCCATCCCCATCGTATCAGCTACAAGTTTCAATATATTCTTCGTATATAAAGTCCGTTCCATCAACGGTAGCTCTAACTCTTTTTGCTCTGCATATTGCATGATTTCTCGATACTGCTCTAATCGTTTCCATCCAGGATAGGTATTATACGATACATAAGCTACACCGTTATCAGATAAATTCTTATTACAGATAGATAGAATTTTATCTTTTACCACATCTGGAACCCAGGACCAAATACCATGTACAATAATATAGTCAAAAATACCGAACGATTCATCAATATCCAGAATATCCTTCTCAATCAAATGTATATTGGTAAGTCCCATCGACGCAATCAGTTCATTTCCCATCTTAATCTGGGAAGACGATAAATCGATGCCCGTAAAAGATGCTTCAGGATAATATAAAGCTTGGGAAATAATATTTCCACCAAACGAACATCCGAGCTCAAGGACACGAGCCTTTTTTAAAGATACAGGATTTAATCCAAATAACAAAGCTCGCGCTGCTAATGTGTTCAATGAGGTCGCCCCAAAAGGTTGAGAAATATATACTACATCTTCATAACTCTTTTTAAGAACCTTATTCTCATCCAATACGTGCATGGTATTTTGTGTAGTCTCAATGTCATTCCCCGTAACTGATGTACCTACGTTCTTATTTTGTTTAGACTCCTGTTTCATAAAGCCTCCCGAATTTTCTACTAACTATAATAATTATTATATAGTATTATGTAAAAGAATTACAGCTAAAGTGATTATTTGACACACAAAAACCGCCCAACAAAGTTGAGCGGTTTTTACTATTTTATACAAAACCATATATTATTTACATAGTCCCGGTGCTTCCAATGCCACCAGTTCTTACACCTGTAGCATCATCATCGTTTGTAATAAGGTATTTAGAGAATATACCTTGAGCAACGCGTTCCCCTTTATCAAGGGTAACTATTTCTTTGCCAAAGTTTAGAAGGGCAATCATAATATGACCTTCATTGTCCTCATTATTGTAGTAATCACTATCGATAATACCTGTGCTATTCACAAGTGCCAGATGACGTTTAATAGCCATACTAGAACGAATATGAATGGCAAGGTATTCATCGTATGCCATGAAAGCTTTAATACCTGTCGGAACGAGCACTACTTGGCCTGGTTCTAATGTAACAGCTTCAGCACATTCAATATCATAACCTGCGCTTTCAGTTGTTTTACGTGTTGGTAAGTTGATATCTTGTTCTTCAAAAGCAGAAACTACTTCAAAGCCACGAATATCCATGTAACACCTCTTATTTTAAACAATCTTTACGGGACAAGTTTACACGGCCTTGTTTATCGATTTCGATAACTTTTACCATGATTTCATCCCCTACATTTACTACATCTTCTACATTTTCAATGCGTTCTTTCGCAAGTTTGGAAATATGTACAAGACCTTCCTTACCTGGTAATACTTCTACAAATGCGCCAAAAGCCATTAGACGAGTTACTTTACCAAGATATACTTCACCTACTTCAACCTCTTTAGTAAGGTTTGTAATAATTTCTTGAGCTTTCGCAGCCCCTTCTTGTTCTACAGAAGCGATAAATACTGTACCATCATCTTCAATGTCAATTTTAGCGCCTGTTTCTTCGATGATACTGCGGATTACTTTACCGCCAGAACCGATTACGTCACGGATCTTATCAGGATCAATTTTCATTGTAATAATACGTGGAGCGTATTGAGACATTTCTTGACGTGGTTCAGCAATTGTATCAAGCATGATACCCATGATATGCATGCGGCCTTTGTGAGCTTGTTCTAATGCTTCTTGAAGGATTTCACGGGATAATCCGGAAATCTTGATATCCATTTGAATTGCTGTTACGCCTTTAGCTGTACCAGCAACTTTAAAGTCCATATCTCCAAGAGCATCTTCCATGCCTTGAATGTCAGTTAAAATTGTATAATGTTCCCCTTGAGTTACAAGACCCATAGCAATACCTGCTACAGGAGCTTTAATAGGTACACCAGCATCCATCAAAGACAATGTAGAACCACATACGGAAGCCATGGAGCTAGAACCATTTGATTCCAATACTTCAGATACTAAACGCAACGCATATGGGAAGTCTGCCTCGCTCGGAATCACAGGCACCAACGCGCGTTCAGCCAATGCACCATGACCGATTTCACGACGCCCAGGGCCACGGGAAGAACGAGTCTCCCCTACGGAGAAAGATGGGAAATTATAATGATGAATATAACGTTTTTCAGTTTCAACACCAAGGCCATCGATGGTTTGTTTTTCGGATAAAGGCGCTACTGTTGTGACATTCAACACTTGAGTTTGACCACGTGTAAACAAGCCAGAGCCATGTGTACGTGGTAATACGCCTGTACGGCAAGAGATTGGACGAACTTCATCAAGTTGACGGCCATCTGGACGGATTTTTTCAACAGTAATCATATGACGCACGATTTCTTTTGTCATTGCATCAAATGCTTTATTTACATCAGCCAAGTTATCTGGGTAGATCTCTTCAAAGTGAGCTAATACATCTGCACGTACTTCATTTTCTTGTGCATCACGTTGTTGTTTATCTGCACAACGAACTGCAGCATCAAGTTTATCATGACCATAGGCACGAACTGCATCACTAATTTCAGCAGGAACATCTTTACATTCAAATACGCGTTTTTCCTTACCTACTTTTGCAGTCATATCTTCTTGGAATGCTACGATTTTTTTGATTTCTTCGTGAGCTGCCATGATAACTTCAAGAATGATATCTTCCGGTACTTCTTCAGCGCCACCTTCAACCATGAGGATAGCATCTTTAGTACCAGCTACAACGATATTAAGATCTGTTTCTTCTAATTGTGCTTTCGTTGGATTTACAACAAATTCACCATTGATACGTCCCATACGAACGCCTGCAATAGGACCATTCCAAGGAACATCAGAAATAGACAATGCCGCAGAAGCACCAATCATACCACAAATGGCTGGATCACAATCTTGGTCCACAGACATAACTGTTGCTACTACGTGTACTTCGTTACGTACACCTTTATTAAATAATGGACGAATAGGACGGTCAATCAAACGGCTATTCAAAATCGCAGACTCAGGTGGACGTGCTTCACGTTTAATGAACCCCCCTGGTAAACGACCAACAGCATACATTTTTTCTTCATAGTCTACTGTAAGTGGGAAGAAGTCAATATCCTTCGCCTCTTTAGAGCCTGTAGCAGTAACGAGTACACGAGTATCGCCATAACCAACCATTACGGCACCGCCAGCTTGTTTTGCAAGTTCCCCAGTCTCAATCGTAAGCGTACGACCAGCTAGGTCCATTTGGAATTGTTCCATTCCTATTCCTCCTAAAAATCTTCTTATATGTATACCTTCTAATTATATATCAATTAAAGCTAAATAGCCAATTCAAAATAAAAAAGCCGTCCTTTAGGACGGCTTTTTTTATTATTTACGAAGACCAAGGCGTTCGATAAGAGAACGATAACGTTCGATATCTTTACGACGAAGGTAGTCAAGCATGTTACGGCGTTGACCAACCAATTTCAACAAACCACGACGGGAATGATGGTCTTTTTTGTGCTCTTTCAAGTGCTCAGTTAAGTATTGAATGCGACTTGTTAAAATCGCAACTTGTACTTCTGGAGAACCAGTGTCACCTTCATGAGTAGCGTATTCTTTAATTACTGCTAATTTAGCTTCTGTAGTTAACATTAATGTTACCTCCTAAAATATAATAATCCCGATAAGCTTAAGTAACCGTTGGAGAATCGAATACTTCGCTTACGATATGTCTTACGACCTAATTTAGTATACAGTATCTGCCCTATCTTGTAAAGCAAAAATACAGTAATTGAACAAAAGATAGATTAGAACTTCCTTCTATTATTTAGCACCTAGCACCATGCGGTCGCTCAGTGCATTTTCACCAGCTACCTCAAACTTTTGAAGTAAGTCCGCAACAGTTAATTGTTTCTTTTCTTCTCCTTTTACATCATAGATAATTCGACCAGCGTCCATCATGATGAGGCGATTACCAAAGCGCAATGCATCACGCATATTATGAGTAATCATAAGAGTTGTTAGATTATGCTCTGCAACGAGTTTATCTGTTAGTTGCAATACATTTTCTGCAGTCTTAGGGTCAAGTGCCGCAGTATGCTCATCCAATAGCAAAAGCTCTGGACGAAGCATGGTAGCCATTAATAATGTAATAGATTGGCGTTGACCACCAGATAGTAGGCCCATACGAGCAGATAAACGTTCTTCAAGTCCTAAACCTAATAATGCAAGGCGTTCCTTAAAGAATGCTTGTTCGCTATCTTTGAAAGCCCATTTAAGACCTAAGCTTTTACCACGGCGCATAGCAAGAATCAAGTTTTCTTCAATTTGCATATTACCAGCAGTACCTACCATAGGATCTTGGAATACACGGCCAATGTATTTAGCACGCTTGTATTCTGGCATTTTTGTTACATCAATATCATTAATTGTAATGGAGCCTTCATCTACTGGGAATACACCGGCGATGGAGTTTAGTAAAGTACTTTTACCAGCACCATTGCCACCGATTACAGTACAGAAATCTCCTTCTTCTAGGCGAAGATTGATGCCTTGTAATGCAGTCTTTTCATTAATTGTGCCCTTAAAGAAGGTTTTTACCATATTTTTTACTTCTAACATAGTGTCCTCCTTAACGAGCCAACCATTTTGCTTTCAATGTAGGTAGGGAAAGCGCTATGGCAACAAGAATTGCAGTGAATAATTTCAAATCATTTGGTGGCATACCCATGTAGAGAACGGCAGCAATAACGATACGATATACTATAGAACCAAGTACTACAGCGATGAGACTGCGTACGAAGGATTTCGTACCAAATACTACTTCACCGATAATTACAGAAGCCAAACCAATAACGATGGTACCAATCCCCATGCCTACGTCAGCAAAGCCTTGGAATTGACCAATCAGAGCGCCAGACATACCAACAAATCCATTGGAAATCAAAAGTCCAAGAACAATCATATTATCAGTATTTACGCCTTGAGCGCGAATCATTTGAGGGTTAACACCTGTAGCACGTAAAGCAGTACCGATTTCAGTACCGAAGAACCAGAATAAGAGCAAGCATACTACTACAGCTACTAGAACGCCTACGATAGCAGCAGACCACATGTTAGGAGTATGGAAAAACCCACCAAGGATTGAATAAACTGTATCCATTCGAAGCAAAGATACATTAGCCTTGCCCATGATGTGAAGGTTCACAGAGTACAATGCAATCATTGTTAAAATACCAGCCAATAATGCAGGAATTTTTAATTTTGTATGAATCCAGCCTGTTACGGCACCGGCTATCATACCACCTACACCAGCAAGTAAAATAGAAAGGATTGGATTCATACCACTTGTAATTAAAATAGCGGAAATAGCCGCCCCCATTGGGAACGTACCTTCCACAGTTAAGTCAGCTACATCTAATACACGGAAGGTGATGAATACACCGACCGCTAACAAAGACCATAAAAGGCCTGTGGTTATGGTGCCTACCACTAAATCTAACATTAAATTCTCCTCTATTGTTTCATATCTTTACGAAGAGCTTCAGGTATCGTAATACCTAATTTTTTAGCACGTTCTTCGTTAACAGTTAACTTAATCTCTTTTTGTGTCTCAATAGCTAAGTCTGAAATTTTTGCTTCTCCTGCAAGAACTTTAGCAGCCATTAAACCTGTTTGATAACCCAATTGATAGTAATCAACAGAATAAGTTGCTACACCACCAGTCATTGTCATACCTTCATCGGCAGCAAATACTGGAATTTTAGCAGCATCTGTAATTTGTGCTAAGTTAGCCATAGCAGATGCCAAAACATTATCTGTTGGCGTATAGATAGCTTGTACATCTTGGTTCACAAGATTTGTAGCGGCTTGTTGGATATCATTTACATTGGAAACAGTTGCCTCTACAACAGTAATACCTTTTGTAGCAGCATAGGCTTTCATTTTTTCAACTTGTAATTGGGAGTTGATTTCAGAGGATGTATAAATGGCACCAATACGCTTTACATTCGGTACTAATGCTATGATAAGATCAACCTCTTTTTCAACAGGTGTCATATCAGATGTACCAGATACATTACCACCAGGGTGTTCGTTAGATTGAACGAGTTTAGCTGTCACGTAATCTGTAATAGCTGTACCCATGATTGGCATGTCATGAGAAGCATTTGCCATCGTCTGAGCCGCAGGCGTTGCAATAGCTAATACTAAATCTTTTTTATCAGATACGAAACGTTGTGCAATACTATTTAGATTAGATTGATCGGCCTGTGCATTTTGTTGGTCAATTTTAATGTTTTGACCATCCTTATATCCTTTAGCTGCTAAACCATCTACGAAACCTTTATTAGCAGCATCAAGAGATGGATGTTCTACTAATTGAATAACACCAATTTTCTTTTGGTCATTAGTTGCGGTATTGGAACCACAACCTGCTACCATTGCCATAACAGCAATGGCACTAAGTGCCACTGCAATACTTTTTTTCCAGTTCATGTATAACTCCTTACCAGATATGTATTAAATCATAGTCGCCTTGTTCATCAAATCCTCTGGTAAGGTGATGCCCAATTTTTCTAATTTATCTTTTCCCACAACTAATTTAAATTCTTTCTGCATTTCGATAGGCATATCTTCAACTTTAGCTTCACCAGTTAAAATTTTAGCTGCCATTAAGCCGGTTTGGTACCCGAGTTTGTAGTAATCTACAGACAAGGACATAACTGCCCCACCTTTTACGTGGTTATCTTCACCGCCAAACACAGGAATTTTTGCTGGATCGGTAATAGCTACAAGATTGCTCATCGCTGAAGCTACCACATTATCTGTTGGCACATAAACTGCATCCACACGTTGAGATACTAGATTTTGTGCCGCTTGTTGAATATCGTTTACATTGGAAACTGTAACTTCTTCAACTTTAATGCCTTTTGTAGCTGCATAAGCTTTCATCTTCTCCACTTGAATTTGAGAGTTTACCTCGCTAGAGCTATAAATAGTGCCAATTGTTTTCGCATTCGGCATTACTTGTAAAATCAAATCTACTTGTTGCTCTACTGGATTCATGTCGGATGTACCAGACACATTACCACCAGGCTTTTGATTAGATTTAACAAGTTTAGCTGCCTCGTAATCAGTAATAGCTGTACCTAAGATTGGAATATCATGAGTTGCATTCGCCATGGATTGAGCCACTGGCGTAGCAATTGCTAAAATCAAGTTTTTCCGATCGGATACGAAACGTTGTGCAATACTATTCAAATTAGATTGATCTGCTTGTGCATTTTGTTGATCAAAAGTAATCTTTTCTGCTAGACCTTTTTCTTTTAGCGCATCAACAAAACCTTTATTTGCCGCATCTAATGCAGGATGTTCTACCAGTTGTACAACACCAACTTTGTATTCACCATTCGATGTAGTTCCATTTGAGCCACAGCCTGTAAACGCCAACAATGCTGTCGCTGTGAGCGCCAAAGCAATACCTTTTTTCAAGTTCATGGGGATTTCCTTCCTATCTGCAAAGATTATAATACTTTTATTATAAACAAATTTATCTACTACATCAATGTAGCAGGTTAAAGTATTTTACATTTGTCCATTTATAGAACACATTAAGATACGAAATCCTTTTACTTTTCAAGAGACGCTAACATGTCTTCTGTTAAATCATTAGCTGCTAAAATATAGTCCTTAAGAGTCCCTTTATCGAGAGCTACCTTCATAACAGGCACTTCAAATGGGTCCAAGATGACGCACATTAGAATTTCACCCGTTACATAGTAACCAACCACTGCTTCCCCTTCTTCAGGATCTAAGGTTTCACGTTTTACAGTAACACAGTATGGTCTCATAACCTGCGCTGCTGCTTTTGCTACCTCTTCACGATTAGCAATATATTCTTCAACCTTCGTTTCAGGGATGTCAAAGATATCTACCTTTACAGTCTTGACCTCTGTAGCCTCTCCTTTGGCAGACTCTATAGCTGCGCCTAATTCTGTTTGCTTCATATATACCTCACATAGAATGGACTTTCACCATTAATGAAAGCCCCATTATCTTAGATTGATTCATCAGCTGCATTTAAGAACGCCACATAACATTGTTTAGCCTCGTAAATATCAGCCTTAGATGTAACCTCCCAAGGAGCATGCATGCTAAGTACGGCTACACCACAGTCGATGACATTCATACCATAAAGAGCCATGATGTACGCGATGGTGCCACCACCACCTAAATCAACCTTACCGAGCTCTGCTGTTTGGTATGTTACATTGTTAGATTCCATGACACGACGAATAAAGCCCATATACTCAGCATTAGCATCGTTAGAACCAGCTTTACCACGAGAGCCTGTAAATTTATTAAATACTACACCCATACCAAGGTAAGAAGCATTTTTCTTTTCATACGCCGATGCATAAAGTGGATCGTAGCCTGCACTTACATCGGAGGACAACATACGAGATTTCTCCAACGTACGACGTACACTTACAGAGTTAGGTTTACCCATAAGTGTTAAAATTTCAGCCACTGCATTTTCAAAGAAACGTGATTGCATACCTGTAGCACCTACAGAACCAATTTCCTCTTTATCTACAAGTAAACAACAAGTAGTACGCTTTACATTATCCACTTCAAGCATTGCTACCAAGGATGTGTAAGCGCACACACGGTCATCTTGGCCATACGCCATTACCATAGAACGATCAAAACCCATATCACGTGCTTTACCAGCTGGTACAATTTCTAGTTCTGCAGACAATAAGTCACGTTCAATAAATCCATACTCTTTTTCAAGAAGGCTATTAATAAATTTAGTAACCCCTTCTTTTTCTTCGTCTTTAACTGGACGGCTACCGATGAGTAAATCAAGAGCTTCCCCTTCAATTACTTTAGCTGCATTCTTTTGCATTTGTTCTTGTCCCAAATGAGGTAACAAGTCAGTTATGCAAAACACGGGATCTGTTTCTTTATCACCAATGTTGATATTAATGCGAGTGCCATCTGTTTTTACCACAACACCATGAATAGCAAGAGGCATAGCTACCCAATGATATTTTTTAATACCTCCATAGTAATGAGTATCCCAAAATACTAAATTACTATCTTCATATTGTGGATTTTGCTTTACATCGATGCGTGGAGAATCAATATGAGCACCTAAAATATTCATACCCAATTCAATATCATCAGTACCAATATTAAATAAAGCAATAGATTTATCCATATGTGTGTAATAAATCTTATCACCAGCTTTAATTGACGAATTGCTTTTAATAATGTCATTTAGATTTACATAGCCCTTTGCTTCTGCAAATTCTACAGCTTGCACAACGCATTCACGTTCTGTTTTACCATTATCTAAAAATTGACGATAGGTATCACTTAAAGCATATACCTTTTCTATAGTGGCATCATCATAATTATGCCATGCATATTTACGTTCCATAATCTATCCTTTCTAAAAGTTCATATCCTAATATATAGTACAATTCAGAAAATGAATTTGAATTTACATAACTATTTTTGGCGGACTTTTTCATGTTCTGCCTTACGATACTCTAAATATTTTCGCTCTTTTTCGCGATTGATTTCAGACTTCTGAGTATATAGAGAACGAATTTCGTCCGTACAATGAGTTAATACCTTAGTAACATAAAATTTACTACTGCCGGACTTAATCGTATACTTTCCAACTTTAAGTTGCACCGCAAAATCGCCATGTTTAGGACATACTCCAATGGCTAGGTGCTTATCCCCTTGTAATCGTTCAGGTCTTGTCATTTCTAAACGTGTTTGACAGTACGGACAGAAGGACATACGTACTCTTCTATCATGAACAATACGTTTTTTCTCAGAAAAATTTTCATACATAAAAAATGTGAGAATAGGAGGATATAGGAAAGGATTACTACTTTCCTTGCGAATTAGATCATAATGCAAAATTCCTTGTGCGATATCTAAAGACTGACAAATGTGAGCTGTAAAGACTGCATCATGCAAGGCATTATGAGCAGATAGATGCTCCGTTGATATATTAAGATTCTCCATAGCATGTGCCACAGAGTACTGCTGATTTGTTCCATAGCGTTGATAAGAATAAATCATTTGCGCATCTACCCATTGATCATAAGATAATGCTTTCATCTTATGAAGCATAAGATTTTCGCGTAGGATAAGAATATCGTCTGATCCCCAAGAAAGCAGCATATATTCATCACCACACCATTTTTGAAAGTACTGCATAGCCGTCTTGAATGGCACACCATGATTGAGCTCATGGGTGGTTATCCCTGTCAACTCACGCACATGTTTATGCATCCGTGTCAGATATTGAGGCTTGATGAACATCGTAAAATGATCTATAATGTCCATCTTTTCATTCAGTTTTACCGCCCCGATTTGAATGATTTCCCCTGTCAACGGCATTTTTGTGCGCTTCATAAAGCTAATATCATTGCTATAGGGTTGATTCCATTCTAAATCAAATACAATATAGTTCATATGTTTATTTCGATTCTAAAAGCAATGTTTCCGCTGCTTTAATAACCTGTTCTTCAGAAATTACAGATAATCCTTTATAATTTCCTTCTTTAATAATTTTCTTCATGCTTTTACCAATCTCATAAGAATCCATCGTTTCTAAAACGATAGCATGAGCTTGATAAGGTCCATAAAAGAATGGATTTGATGGACCATACAGTGCCACAATTGGCACACCTTGACTGATTCCTACATGCATTGGTCCAGAGTCATTAGTAATTAGTAGATTACAACGGCTCATAGCCGCTGCCAAAGGGCCTAACTGGAATTTTCCGGTAGCCACAATAGGCTTTGTTTCCATTTGTTCTACTACGGGCTGCACCATTTCAAGGTCCATAGGTCCGCCAAAGAAAACCGTCTTATAACCTAATCGACCAAAGTAATCTGCTACATGAGCAAATCGTTCAGCTGGCCAACGTTTCTCAGGAACGGCGCTACCGATATTAAAACCAATGAGTATATCAGTATCAGTTAATCCATGACCAGAATAAAACTCTCGAGCCTGACGACGCCATTCTTCACAGGTCTCAATATGTAAACCAGAGTTAGAAGTATCTGTTACACCTAATTGCTCTAGTACATTAATGTACATATCCGCAGCATGACGAGTTTTACGATCTAAGCGCGTATACTTTGTCATGAATGGTCTAAAGAGGAAATGACTCATACCAGTTGTAATAGTTGCATGAATTTTCCAGGCTAAATATGAAGTACGCTCATTAGGATGTAAATTAATGACAATGTCAGGTTTTCCCTTAGCATTGATTTCACGAGCCACTTCATTGAGACCTGAGATGCTATTATGGCGCCCTTTTTTATCTACAACAATAAGTTCATCAATATTTGGATTATATTCCATTACTTGTTGTAATTTTTCATCTATTACATACGTAATATGACTATGAGGAGCCGCTTTGCGAAGCACTTCTAAAAACGGAGTCGTTAATATAACATCGCCTAAATGCATTAAAAAGGTTACCACAATGCGCTTATAATCTAGTTCCATTATAGTTCCTTTCCAAGTACTTGTTCATACACTGACCATACCGCGTCTACAGGAATTTGTGCCATACAATCTGGATCATCTACTAGTGGTTGCTCAGGTGTAGCCTTAGAAGTAGGTGAAATAATGAGATGTACATGACTACCACCATAAGGACCTGTGCGCTTAGGTGATGTTGTACCAAACATGGCAATCAAAGGACGCTTCAAAGCATTTGCAATATGCAATGGTCCCGTATCGGCACTAATAAAAATCTGACAATGACGAATCAACTCAATGAGTTCAGGCATGGTTGTAGATCCAACTAAATTGATCAGATTCTTATGTTTTACATAATTTTCTATGAAAGCACCTTTATCTACATCATCAGGAGCACCGGCAATAACAACCTTCTTACCAGATTCACATAAACGAATACAAAGTTCTCCAAAATTTAGAAGTGGCCACTCCTTAACAATCCATCGTGCCCCTGGTACAACTACAATATATTCATCATCTACACCATGGCATTTCAACTTTTGTTTTATGGATTTCTCAGCCTCAACGTAAGCTGGCATCGGAAATTCAATCTCCTCCACCTCACCACCAAGTGCACGTACAGTATCAAGATACCGTTCGATAACATGGTCGTATTTATGCTCACCTACTAAGGCTTTATTAACAAGATTACTGCCCTCACGAAGCTCCCAGTAGCCATACTTTTCAGGGGCACCAGATAATAAGGAAACAATAGCACTTTTTGCGATGCATTGAAGGTCTAAGGTCATATCAAAATGACGACTATGTAGCTCCTTGCGCAATTGATATAAATACGTAGGCTTCTTTAGTTGTTTTTTGTCAATGATAATCACGTCATCAACCCATGGTGTACCAGGTAAGAGGCTAGCGAATTGCTCATGAATAGCCCATGTAATACGCGCATTAGGCCAATTCTTGCGCACAGCGTACAAGGTAGGCAATGCGTGAATTACATCACCTAAGGAACTCATCTTGATGATGAGTATATTCTTGTAATCTTTCATATAGCCTCCCCAATACAAAACAACAACCCTAAATATATTCTTCAAAAATAGACTAAATGGAATAAATGATTAAATTATTGTTTTAATGAAATCCAATAGATTAGAACCTTTAAATAGGTACCCCTTAATGCCAGCAGCCTCAGCTGCATCAACATCACGATGACTGTCACCGATAAGAAAACTATCTGATATATTTACATCATAATCCTTAATAGCTTGCTTAATCATGCCAGGTTTAGGCTTTCTACATTCACATTCTACTGCATAGAGAGGAACAATACCTTCTTTATGATGTGGACAGTAATAGAAATGTAAAATCGGTGCTCCACTGCGATCTAGTTCATGAGCCATATAGTCATGTAAAATCTGAACATCAGATTCTTTATAATAACCACGAGCTACACCACTCTGATTTGTCACTACAATGAGATCATAGCCCTTACTATGAGCATAAGCAAGGGCCTCTTTTGCACCATCTACCCACTCTAAATCGCTGATTTTATATAGATAACTAACATCCTTGTTAATAACACCATCGCGATCTAAAAATAATACCTTGCGCATTAGCGTAAATATCCTTCGTTATTATCTAATAGTTCACAATATTCTTTAACGGCATCTTCCATTTTATGGAACCCTTTATCATAGCCAGCAGCTAACAATTTAGTAGTATCAGCCTCTGTAAAGCTTTGGTATTTACCCTTTAACACCTCTGGGAATGGCACATATTCAATTTTGCCTTGACCATTGTAGTCGATAACAGCTTGCATGAATTGGTTAAAGCTATGAGCATTACCTGTACCACAGTTAAAAGTACCAGAGATTTCAGGATGCTCCCAGAAATAGAAGTTTACATTAACTACGTCTTTTACATAAATAAAATCACGTGTTTGACCACCATCTTCGTAACCATCTGTACCTTCAAAGAGGTTAATAATACCTGTTTCTTTATTTTTGTAGAACATTTGACGTACTAAAGAAGCCATTTTATCTTTATGAGCTTCATTAGGACCATATACGTTAAAGTAACGCAGCCCCACAACTTGTGCAGTATATTCACCTTCATATTTACGTACATAACGGTCGAATAACAATTTAGAATACGCATATGGGTTAAGTGCTTCTTCAGCTTCCGGTTTTTCTACGAAACCATGTGTACCATTACCATAGGTAGATGCAGAGGAGGCATAGATGAATGGAATACGACGATCTTGGCAATAATGGAATAGATTTTTAGAACCTTCATAGTTGTTCTTCATCATGTATTTGCCATTATATTCCATTGTGTCTGCACAAGCACCTTCATGGAATACGACTTCAATAGGGCCAACGTCGAATGTACCATCAGCAATAGCACAATCAAAATCATCACAATCGATGTAATCTAGAAATTCTAAATTTTGAATATTGCGAATCTTACGACCATCTGTAAGATCATCTACGATGAGAATATCTGTACGACCACGATCATTCAGTGCTTTCACAATATTACTGCCAATAAAACCAGCACCACCTGTTACGATAATCATAATTTGCCCTCCTTAGCCATAGTGGCTATTTTCCCTACAATATCTGATGTAGAGTAACCTTCTTTAAATGAAAGAACCTCTACATTGTCAACGGACTCGCGTCCAATAATATCTTCTATTTTGTAATCTCCGCCCTTAACAAGAGTATTGGGACGTAAGTACGCTAGTAATTCAGCCGGTGTATCCTCTTCAAATAGTACTACACCGTCAATACATTGCAACGCACTCAACAAGGCCGCTCTATCCGCTTCACTTACGATGGGCCGTGTTTCTCCTTTTAAACGTCGAACAGATGCATCAGAATTTAATCCAATGATTAAATGATCACCTAGCTGCGCAGCTTCTTGTAAATACGTGATATGTCCACGGTGAAGAATGTCAAAACAACCATTTGTAAACACTACAGTTTCACCTTTGCTTTGCCATTGTGAAACGAGTTCTTTCATCTCTTCCTTCGTATATAATGGCTTAGATTGAATACTATGTTTATAGGAATGCCATAAGTCTAATAACTCAGAACGATGTATTGGATACGTACCAACCTTAGATACTACGATACCCGCTGCACCATTGGCGATATGTAAGGCTAAACGCATCGATAAACCACTTGCAAGACAGGTCATCATCATGGATACAACGGTATCTCCTGCACCACTCACATCAAACACCTCTTGTTGAGTAGCAGGATTATGCCATGTACGGCCATCCTTTGCAATAACCGTAATACCCTTAGCAGATCGAGTGGCCACAATATAGTCTAAATCTACATCAGCAAGTACAGACTTAGCAGCCTCTACAATAGTAGCATCATCATTTTCTAACGTACGGCCTACACATTCACCAAGTTCTTTCACATTCGGTGTAATACATGTAGCACCATTGTATTTAGACCAGTCTGCCCCCTTAGGATCTACGATAGTTTGCACACCATATTCCTTAGCCAAACCAAAGATTGTCTTCAACAAGGTAGGTGTACAAACGCCTTTACCATAGTCAGATACGACAATACCATCAATCCCCGCTTTACATAGATTTTCCAACCAAACAGACAATTGTTGCTCTTCTTGATTGGTTAAATTTGTAATTGTTTCAAAATCAAGGCGCATCATCTGTTGACGATCACCCAATATGCGCATCTTAGTAATAGTAGAGCGGTCATCACTAGTGATTAAACCAGTCGTATCGATTTTATCAGTATCAAGTAAATTTTTTAATAAATGGCCATGGTCGTCATTACCTGCTAGTGCACCAAGATATACTTTACAGTCTAAATTAGACAGATTAGATGCAACATTACCAGCTCCACCAAGGACCTCTTTCATCTTGGACACGCGGTTTACAGGAACCGGTGCTTCTGGAGAAATACGACTTACATCACCAAAAACATAACGGTCTACCATTACATCGCCTACAACGGCAATCTTCAAGTTTGGCAGTTGCTTTGTTAAAAACTGACTAATGGTAGTATTTATCATAATCCACCTATTCCTTATCAAAATTACATATGTTCCTAATTTAAATAAATTTTTAATTGAAACAATGTGTATCTATGAGTAAAAACCTATCGGTTAATAATCTTCTTCAATAATTTCGCACATAATGTGGCCAGCTAAGATATGCATTTCTTGAATGCGTGCTGTCACATTACTAGGAATAGCCAGCGTAATATCACATAGTTCGGCCAATTTGCCACCGCCTTCCCCAGTGAAAGCAATGGTATGCATACCGATAGAACGGGCCATTTCTGCAGCTTTTACAACATTCTTGGAGTTACCAGATGTAGAAATACCGATGAGAACATCACCTGTACGGCCTAAGCCCTCTACTTGACGTGCAAAAACAGATTCAAAATCATAGTCATTCGCAATAGCTGTTAATGCAGATGTATCAGTAGTTAATGCAATGCCTGCAAGAGAGCGCCGTTCCTTTTTAAAGCGACAAATCAATTCAGCTGCTAAATGTTGAGAGTCCGCCGCAGAGCCACCATTACCACAGAACAAAATTTTATTACCATTTTCTAAAGCCGCTTTACAGCGATATCCGATTTCTTGAATGGTATCCATATGTTCCATCGTTTTACCAAACACTTCAAGATGCTCTGTAAAACGATCAGCAATGATTGGATTTAAATCAGTCATTATAAAATCTCCTTTAATAGTCTATCTGCATTTTTCCAGAATAACTTTTCACATTGTTCCACAGATAAACCTGCCTCTTTAAAAGCATCATAAAGACGACTCATTTGAGACATATCTGCAATCTCTGTGTCGGGTGGAATCCCATCGAAATCAGTTCCTAATGCCACTACATCTTCACCGCCCTTGTCGATGAGATATAGACCATGTTTAACAATATCTTCAATGCGACTAATTAGCGATGTGCCGAGAAAATTCTGTGCAAAATTAAGTCCTATAATACCTCCCTTATTAGCGATAAGTCTAATAAGATTATCTGGCAAATTTCGCGTATGAGCCCGAACTTCACGCGCATTTGAATGAGATGCTATAAAAGGAACCTCTAGAATATCCCCTAATTGCTCTGTACCAGCATCGTTAAGATGAGAGCAATCAACAATTATCCCTAACTCTTGCATAGCTTCTACAAATTCAACACCTTTAGATGTCAATTTTTTATGTTGCTCACCACAATGTGGCTCGCCAAGTCCATTTGGATAGTTCCATGTTAGCGTTATAAGTCTGACTCCATCTTGGTAAGCTTGTTTAAGTTTATTTAAATCGCCACCTAGTACGCCACCTTCCTCAATAGACATAAGTGCCCCAATCTTACCAGTCTTGTATACAGACTCTACATCTTGATAAGAGAGCACATGTTGTATGTGCTCTCCATAGTGATGAATTTGTGATACACACAAATTACGCATCTCTTCATAGCGACCATAAGGGTCATTCGTCTCACCCATATTAATAAAGAGCGCAAAGTCTTGTATCTTGCTGTGAGCCTTTTGTAATTTTTCTATATCAATTTTCCAAGTATTACGAAATAAATCACCACTATCAGGATGATCTAGCAATTGCATCATCGTATCACAATGTAAATCTATCATAAAGCCTCACACATCGTTAATTTCAAAACTATGTATAACCAATCAGTAATACAAAATCAATTATTCTTCTACGACAGGTTTGCGTTTCGGCTTTTTAGCGTCTAACTTCTTCAGAGCCTTTAACTCTTCCATAAAGCTATCAATATTATCAAACTTACGATATACACTGGCAAAACGAACATATGCAACTTGATCTATATCTTTAAGTTGTTGTAACACGAGCTCACCAATTCGATCAGTTGTAACCTCTTGGTTAATTTCATTTCGAATGTCACGCTCTACATCATTAACTACTTGCTCCATCACGGACATAGGAACTGTACGCTTATCACAAGAGCGCAATAACCCATTTAGTAGCTTACCGCGGTCAAATAATTCACGTCGTCCATTTTTCTTCAATACCATTAGTGGTACTTCTTCTATAATTTCATAGGTAGTAAAGCGACGGCCACAATTGATACATTCACGGCGACGGCGAATACTATTACCTTCATCAGTCGTTCTAGAGTCTGTTACCTTCGTGTCTGTGTGTTGGCAATAAGGACATCTCATCTGTTACTACTCCTTTTCTACTAATCATTCTAAAATAACGCATAATACGCCCATTTTCTCTATATTATATAGTACCATGAAACCCTTGAAAATACAAAGAATCCCTAGGATTTCCTAGGGATTCTTCCATTATTCTTCAATTTTTCATTTTATGAAATATTTGAGAAATAATATTTTTAATTTTAAATGATTGTTAGCTTATCGTTTTAAAGCATCTTCAATACGAAGCAAGCAGTCACCAGATTCGATACGGCTACCTTCACGTACGAGGATTTCTTCTACGATACCATCGATAGGAGCTGTGATTGTTGTTTCCATTTTCATCGCTTCTGTAACAATCAATGGTTCACCTTTAGTTACAGATTGACCATTCTTAACGAGGATCTTAACAACGGAACCAGACAATGTAGCACCTATTTCACCAGGGTTAGATTCATCCGCTTTGCGACGAACTACACCAGTTGTCTTAGCATGTTTATCATGAACCTTAATACTACGAGGTTGACCATTAAACTCGAACAATATGATACGATTACCATCTTCATCAGGATCAGAAACACCATTCATTTTAATGATAAGTGTTTTACCTTTCTCGATAGTTACTTGGATTTCTTCGCCCCGTTTCATACCAAAGAAGAATGTCGGCGTATCTAATACAGATACATCGCCAAAGTCTTTAACAAATTTGTTGTAATCTTGGTAAACCTTAGGGTACAAGCAATATGCACTAATATCTTCATCAGTTGTTTGGGCTCCCATTTCGCTTAATTCATGACGAATATGTTCAAAGTCTGTTGGTGGTAACACCGCACCAGGACGAACTGTGATTGGGCGAGCACCTTTCAAGATGATCTTTTGTAATTTTTCAGGGAAGCCTTGATATGGAGTACCAAGACGACCTTCAAAGAATTCAACTACTGACTGAGGGAAATCCAATACATCGCCTTTTTCGTAGATATCTTTTTCAGTCAAATTGTTTTGTACCATGTACAATGTCATATCGCCTACAACTTTAGAAGATGGAGTTACTTTAATGATATCACCAAACATCATATTTACTTGGTGATACATTTTCTTAATGTCAGTCCAACGATCACCAAGTCCTACCATCTTAGCTTGTTGTTGCAAGTTGGAATATTGACCACCCGGCATTTCATGTTGATATACTTCAGTATTAGGATATGCTTCTGCTTTATCTACACCTTTGTAGTATGGTCGAATGCTACCAAAATAATGAGACATTTCTTCCATGTAATCGATGTTCATTTCTGGTTGACGTTCATGACCAGACAATGCATAGTACATGGAGTTCATGCTAGGTTGAGAAGTACCATTAGCAAATGCGGAGTATGCTAAGTCGATTACGTCAACACCAGCGTCTACAGCGCGGCCATATGTATAAATAGAGTTACCAGAGCCTTCATGAGTATGTAAATGAATTGGCACAGAGACAGCATCTTTCAAGGCAGATACCAAATTATAAGAAGCTTGAGGTTTCAAAAGACCAGCCATATCTTTAATGGCAATAATATTGGCACCAGCTTTTTCAAGCTCTTTCGCCATATTTACGTAGTAGTCCAAGTTGTATTTTGTACGAGCCCCATCAAGGATATCGCCAGTGTAGCACAATGCAACTTCAGCTATTTTATTTTGTGCACGCACTTCATCGATAGCAACATGCATATTATCAAGACTATTCAAGCTATCAAATACGCGGAAAACATCAATACCATTAGCAGCAGCCCGTTGAATGAATTGACGAACTACGTTGTCTGGATACGATGTGTAACCTACAGCATTAGCACCGCGAAGAAGCATTTGAAGCAATGTATTTGGAACTTCGCGACGGAACATGCGCAAACGCTCCCATGGATCTTCATGCAAGAATCGATAAGATACGTCGAATGTAGCCCCGCCCCAACATTCTAAGGAGAATAAGTTAGGTACACCTTTTGCAGCATGACCTGCTACGCGAGCCATATCAATGGTACGAAGACGTGTAGCAAACAAAGATTGGTGAGCATCACGCCATGTGGTATCAGTAAAGAATACTTGTTTTTGTTCAGATAACCATTTACTGAATTTATCTGGTCCAAGTTCATCAAATTTTTGTTTTGTACCAGCTGCAGGACTTACATCCAAAGTAGATGGCATTTGAATCGGTTCAAAGTCAGGAACCTCTTGAGCCCCTGCACCAGAATAACCATTAATTGTAACATCAGCAATGTAACGTAACAATTTGGTACCACGGTCACGATCTGGTTTTAATTCGAATAATTCAGGATGTTCTTCAATGAAGTTTACATTATAAGAACCACTTTGGAATTCAGGATGTTCCAATACATTAATCAAGAAGTGAATATTTGTTTTTACACCACGAATACGGAACTCTTTTAAGCAACGAAGCATTTTACGAATAGTTTCTTCGTTATTAGGGCCAAATGCTGTCGCTTTCACAAGCAAAGAGTCATAATAAGGTGTTACAACGGCACCAGTAAATGCATTACCAGAGTCAAGACGGATACCAAAACCACCGGAGCTACGGTATGCCAAGATTTTACCGGTATCAGGCATAAAGTTGTTTTTAGGGTCTTCAGTGGTAATACGACATTGGATAGCAGTACCTTTACAAGGGACTTTATCTTGTTCAGGAATACCTATTTCAGGACTATGTAAGCTAAAGCCTTCAGCGATTCTAATTTGAGCATGAACAATATCAATATCTGTAATCATTTCTGTTACAGTATGCTCTACTTGAATACGTGGATTAACTTCGATGAAGTAGAAGCTACCGTCAGCAGTTACCAAAAATTCTACAGTACCTGCATTCACATAGCCAACATTTTTCATTATTTTAACGGCAGCATCACATACAGCTTTACGAGTTTCTAAGGACAACGCAAAAGCTGGCGCCATTTCTACAACCTTTTGGTGACGACGTTGAACAGAGCAATCACGTTCATGTAAATGAACAACATTACCATGTTCATCACCTAAGATTTGAACTTCAATATGTTTAGGTTCTACGATAAGTTTTTCTACATATACATCATCATCGCCAAATGCAGCTTTCGCTTCAGATTTAGCGCGATCATATGCATCTCGAAGGTCTTCTTTATGATGAACTTCACGCATACCACGACCGCCGCCGCCATTAACGGCTTTAATCATCAATGGGAACCCATGTGTATCAGCAAATTCTTCTAGTTGAGCATAATCTTTTAAAGCCCCATCAGAACCTGGGATCATTGGAATTTTTGCTAATTTAGCTTGCTCACGAGCATTTACTTTATCACCAAACATATTCAAATGCTTGATTTTAGGCCCGATAAAGATAATACCTTCTTCTTCACAACGACGAGCAAAGCCTTCATTTTCAGATAAGAAACCATAACCTGGATGGATAGCATCGATGTCATGTTCTTTTGCAATACGGATGATATCTTCTATATCGAGATATGCATCAACTGGTTTTTTACCTTCGCCTACGAGATAGGCTTCGTCAGCTTGGTTACGATGCAAGGATAATGTATCCTCTTTAGAATAAATGGCTACAGTTTTAATACCCATTTCATTACATGCACGGAACACGCGGATCGCAATTTCTCCACGGTTGGCAACCAATACGGATTTAATTTTTCTCATGTATTGCCTCCTACTAGCTTCCACAAATATGAACTATCAGCTTTCATTTTTATTAATATATGAATATTTCCTATACTTACAGATAAATCAATATTACGGAAGACCTCATCAAAATTTATGATGAGTTTTTATATTCATAATAATATATACTTATTATACAATATTTTCATTATATTTAAAGGATTATACCAATTATGAAAGTATAAAATATATTTTTTACTGTTCATTACAAAAAATCATATGTCTTTTAATAATGCACATCGAATTAATTCTTTTTTATATCATTTATCACCTAAAAAGTGATTCATTAATCGATTTAATTGCTCTTGATCAGCTGCCCCCATCAATTCTCTTGCAGAATGCATGGCTAAAAGTGGCAAGCCTACATCAACAGTACGCATCGGTAACATAGCTGATGAAATCGAACCTACAGTAGATCCACCTGGAGTATCTGAACGATTTACATAAATCTGATACTGTGCATCCGCTTCTTCACAAAGACCTTTAACGATAGCAATGGCCTTAGCATCTCCGGCGTAAGATTGGCTACATGCAATCTTGAGGGATAACCCTTTATTAAGTACAGGAATATTCGTAATATCATTTTTCTCTGGATAGTTTGGATGTAATCCGTGAGCCACATCGGAGGAAATCATAAAACCTTTAGAAATAAAACTGTCCATCTCTTGATTAGAATATCCTAATGCGTCATAGACGCGTTTAATGAGATTTGGTAATATCATACCCGCCCCACCTTGTTTTGTACGACTGCCCACCTCTTCATTATCAAAGAAAATAGCACAGCGAACACCATTGGCATTCATTTTACGTGCCTGAATAATACCAGATAGTACACCAAAGCAAGATGTTAAATTATCTAAACGAGGTGAGCTAATAAAATCACTTTCCGTACCGAGCACACAACCTAGTTCCGTAGGATATAAAGTCATTTCGTAAGATAATATTTCAGAAGGATCACAATCTACTTCATCAGCTAAAAACTTCGTCCACTCATCGTATTGAGTGTCTGATTCTGGAAATAAACTAGGATTATTTCTATTATTTAAAGGCTTTGTAGGATTATCTTCATTACTTCGTTCCATCATCAATATAGGAAGCATTTCTTTTTGACGATTTAGTTTAATCCCATCATTAACAGAGCGATTCATATGAATTGCTAAATTTGGAACAATAGCGATAGGCCGTTTTGTATCGACTAGAACAGAATCTACGTCAAAGGCATTTTTCCCTTTTAACACAACCGTACCTGCTGCACCTAATGGACGGTCAAGCCATGTATTTTCGATAAGACCACCATACATTTCAACATTTAATTTTGTATATCCTTTGACAGAGGTTATAGGGTTTGGTTTAACACGAATAGCAGGAAAATCTGTATGAGCCGACGCAATACGTAATGTGTGCTCTGGTTTCTTACCTATATGAAAGGCAAATAAGGTGGTGCCAAACACATTAACTACATAAGACCCAGAATCTAACTGCCACTCATCTTCTAAACTGAGCTCTGTAAAACCCGAGTCCAATAACATTTGTAAGCTTGTATCTACTGTGTGATACGGAGATGTACAAGCGCCAATATACTTTAATAATTGTTCATTATCAAACTTCATAGATCCCTCCTATGCACAAATTACATAAATTTGTACAATTAGCTTGAATAGTTTATTACGTATATTATTCTACAATATTTACATTAATTATCTATTAACTACTCATATTTTATCATAAAAAGCCGCCCCTAACGGGACGGCTTTCACCATACATTGTAATTTACATTTAACTTTTATCTAAGAAATCCTAAAGTTAAATACATTACACATATAAAATTTATAGTACCTAGTCTTACCACATACCAATCAACTTCATCCATACAGAACCAAGACCCATAAAGATGATTAAGTTGATTACAGATGTAAAGAAACCGAGTTTCCACCATGTGTTTTGAGGAACATAACCAGTATTGAAGATTACTGGAGATGGACCTGCTGCATAGTGAGTCAAGGACATACACAAGTTAGAAGTGAATGCAATCATCAATAATGTCAACATTGGTGGTGCACCTGCAGAGATAGCTATAGCAGAGAACGCTACGAACATTGCAGAAATATGTGCTGTCAAAGATGCAAATACATAGTGAGCATATGTATTAACAAGAACAGCTACAACAAAGGCAATTACCCAAGATCCTTCTGGAATATAACCACCAACTTGAAGTGTAGCCCATTTAATAAAGCCCAATTTGGAAAGGAACCCTGCAAAGCCCATCAATGTCCCCATCCAAACTAAGGTATCCCAAGCGCCCTTTTCACTCTTAACATCGTCCCAAATTAGAACGCCTGTAGCAAGTAAAATAGAAATACCTAAAAATGCAACAGTTGTAGCATCGAGTTTTGTGAATTGAGACGTAGCCCATAAAACTAATGCTAAAATAAATACGCCAAGCATTATCCATTCTTGGAAAGACATCTTTCCAAGACCTTTTAACTCTTCGCGAACCATTTGTTGAGCTTCACGAGCATCTTTAATTTCCGGTGGATACACTTTGTAAATAAAGTACGGCATAATAATCAATGCAATGATACCAGGAACGATAGCTGCCATAGCCCAGTCACCCCAAGTAATACCAATACCAAAGGATTGAAGTGCCAATGCAGCAACCAATGTATTACCAGCCATGGATGTTTGGAACATAGCAGATGTAATCGTATTTACTTGATAAATAGATTGCATCAAGAAAGAACCGATTTTACGAGGTCCATCTTGTGGTTCAGAACCAAAAGCTTTTGCTAAACTAGTTGTAATTGGCATGATTACACCGCCTACACGAGCTGTGTTAGATGGTGTTGCGGGAGCTAAAATCAAATCAGACAAAGCCAATGCATAGGCCAAACGCAAGGAACTACTACCAAAAGCAGAAATCAAATTATAAGCGATACGTTTACCCAAACCAGTTTTAATAAAGCCACGAGAGAATAAAAAAGCACCTACAATTAGCCAGATCGCAGAGTTAGCAAAACCTGAAATACCTTCACTAATCTTTAATGTACCTGTCAATGCAGCAACAGTAATAACAACGATAGATACACCACCAATCGGTAAGGGCTGAGTAATGAAGCCTACGATAGTAGCTACAAAGATTGCAAATAAATGCCATGACTGAGGAGTTAATCCCTCTGGAGTTGGAACAAACCACAGACCTAAACCAACGGCTGCCGGAATGATCCAGTTCAATAGTTTTTTCATACACATACCTCCTACTTAGAAAAACATTAACATTCATCCAATAAAATGCCAGTACCCCCTATGGTATCATTTTAAGAAAAATAAAAATCTATACTAACTATGTTCAGTATTTCTGTAGTATGAGAATTAAAGATATAATTCTAGCTTCTTACCATAAATATAATATACTTCACGATAAAAAGATTTGATAAAAAGCTGTGCATTACTAAGTATGCACAGCTTTCATCATATGAATCCTATTCAGGTAGAGATACGTCCTCTAAATTTGTTTTTTCGATAGACTCAATATCACCTTTATCACAAAGGTCTGCAATAGTCGGATCAATTGGTAAACGGTTCAACAATAATAGACCATATTTTTGAAGGATTTCTTCGATGTGGCTTTCACCGAAAATTTGATAATCCTTACCGTTATCTGGGCAATGGAAGTAAGAGTAGTTTTCCACCACACCAATAATAGGTACTTGCATTAAATCAGCCATTTTAACTGCTTTTTCAACAATCATGGATACCAAGTCTTGAGGAGATGTAACGATAATAATACCGTCCAATTTCAAGGATTGATATACAGTAATAGCAACGTCACCTGTTCCTGGTGGCATATCAACAAATAAATAATCGATATCTTTCCAAATAACATCTGTATAAAATTGTTTTACAACATTGCCTAAAATAGGACCACGCCATAAAACAGGATCTGTATCGTTTTCCAAAAGAAGGTTAACAGACATAACGTCGATACCGCCTTTGGATTTTACAGGATACATACCGATTTCGTCAGCATATGCCTTTTCCTTAATGCCAAACATCTTAGGAATAGAAGGACCTGTAATATCCGCATCGAGGATACCTACTTTGTAGCCTTTACGCGCCATTGTAATGGCCATCAAGCTGGTAACGGAAGATTTACCTACGCCGCCTTTGCCGGATACTACGCCAATTACATGTTTAACAGAACTAAGCTCGTGCAATTGAGCTGTAAGATCTTGAGGTTGTTGAGGCGCGCCACCACCGCACCCAGAAGATTGAGATGGGCATCCGCCACAATCACTGCTGCTACCGCAACCCATAGTAAACACCTACTTTCTTTGAGGCTATACCTCACATCTATATTAAAAACTTTTTTATATGGTAAACACAATGTATCTACGCTTACATTGTATCACGTTATATCAAAAATTATCAATATATTACTCACCACAAAATTCTTTAGTTAACCCGCCGAGAATTTCCATCCCCTTTGTAATTTCCTCTACTGTTGGCACCGTATAACTCAAACGAAATGCATGGCCTTCTCCTGCCCCATCTGCTGCAAAGGCACCACATTTAATAATCCCTACATTGCGATCCATACAAGTTTCAAAGAATACATCACAATCTACATCCTCAGGCATCGTCATCCATGCAAACATACCACCTGTAGGTTGTGTCAAATGAACTTTAGAACTCGCATACTTTTCAAAAGCGTTAAGTAAAGCCTCACATTTCATTTTATATACTTTTCGTACATTATCTAAATGAGCATCGTAATCAATGGTATCAAGAACCTTCGCTACCACCTTTTGAGTGACTAATGGCATTTGTCCTGCCGTATTATTCTTTAATGCTTGAATAGCCTCAATTACCTTGGCCGGACCAAATAAAAAGCCTACACGCAAGCCTGCAGATAATGTTTTAGAATAAGAACCTGCATATAGAACGCGGTCTTCTGTATCAAAGGATTTAAATGTTGGGATATATTCGCCAGCAAAACGAATTTCACCATATGGATCATCTTCATAGATAAATAAATCATATTTAGATGCAATAGCATAAATCTCCTTACGTCGTTCTAAAGGCATAGTAATGCCTGTTGGATTCTGGAAGTTAGGAATTAGATAAATATATTTACCTTTACCAGATTGGACCGCTTTTTCTAATTCGCTTGGAATCATACCGTGCTCGTCAGTTTTAATACCTAATGCTTTACCACCCATGTTACGTACAGAATTGATTGCACTAGTGAAAGTGAATTCATCCATGTATACTTCATCGCCAGGTTCTAATACAGTAATCGGTACAAGACCTAATAATTGACCTGCACCATTGGAAATAATGAGACCTTGTCCTTCTGGATTCATCTTATGAGTTTGTACTAAACGTTCTAACGTAAGTTCTGCTAAATGTGCATCACCTTGCATTGGACCATATTGTAAAAGGCTCATAGGATTGGAATGAACCGCTTCATCAAAAGCCTTTTCGATAATCTCTACAGGAATCGCTTCAGGCGCAGGATTACCAATACCAAAACTAATAAATCCTTCCACGCCTACACCACGTTCAAATACTTCACGAATAAAATTAGGACCTTTTAAAGTTACACGTTCAGGAAGAGAAAAGCTCATACTATCGCCTCTTTCATATATACTAAATTGAATAACATTTAATTAATTAGAAATTGTTAAGCATTAGGATCATGCTCTTGTTCAGCATTTTTCTTATTGATGTAGTTCTTATATACTTTCCAAAGAATAAAGTATACAACCCCTGCAACAACTACGATGATTCCTAAGCGCCCCATATTCTCTTGGAAGTTTACAATATCTGTACCGATAGCTACTTCAAGAGCTGTAGATGGGAATTTACCGATTAAATTCGCTAAGATATAATCTCTCGGTTTGATTTTACTAATGGCACCCAATGCTGTGATAACACCAGATGGAAAATATGGTAAAGATCTGGCAAATAACATGACCACAAAACCATTTTTACCAGAAAAATCATCTACTTTCATCAATACTGTACTCTTAGCAATCAACTTGTCCGCTGTATCACGTAAGAAGTAACGCATAATATAAAAGCTAATGACTACGCCAATCGTCTCAGCAAGCCAAGAGATAATAATCCCAGGCCACATACCAAATACTAGACCATTAGCTGTAGATATAAAAATTGACGGTAAAAAGCCTACGGCATTAACAAAAATATCGAGGACCATACTCACCACCATGGCCATAGGACCAAAGCTTTGAATATACTCCGCTACCTCCTCCATAGAGCCACTCGTTGCCAAGTGCCACATAGTCGGATAAAACGTAGGATCTACTATATTTATGACAATTAATAAAACAATAAAACCTATGCCTGCTATTAACTGTACCCAACCTTCACCAGAAGGTTTTAAATTTCTTTTACTCATATATACCTCGTATAAAAAAGACTAGCTTCATTATATCACGTATTCTATAGAACAGTTATAACTAGTTACATTTCTTTAATTTTAATCTGAATAGCTTTTTTAATATATTTAAAATTGATAACCGATATAGCATTAGAGGTGTATACATATATCTATAAAATATGTATCATTACATTAGCATAAAAATTATCGAAAGATGTATAATACTATTATAACGAGAATTTTCTTAATGAAAGAAGGTATAATATGGTATCAGCAGGTCAAACAGCTACGGCTACTGTAACAGTTACAGAATCTAATATTGCTAAAACAATGAAATCTGGTTCTTTAGATGTCTTTGCCACACCAGCCATGTGCGCTTTAATGGAAGAAGCGGCTCAAGCAGCAGTACAACCATACTTAGAAGAAGGTGAAGGCACTGTAGGTATTGCTTTATCCATCACCCATGAAGCCCCTACTCCACTTGGTGCAACAGTAACAGCAAAAGCTATTGTAAGCGCCGTAGAAGGTCGCAAAATCACATTCGATATCGAAGCTTCTGATGGCATTGGTATTATCGGTCGTGGTACACATGAACGCTTTGTCATTAACAACGAAAAATTTATGGCTAAAGTGCATAGTAGAGCAAACGCTAACTAAATATAGCTAGAATATTTATCAATCAAAATCATTAGTTTACTAATATCTTTAGCAGAATAAAAAACGGCATCTATCATACGGTAGATGCCATTTTTATATACTTTCATGTTTGCATAATTAAATCATATTTGCATAGTTAAATAATTAGCAAATTTTAACTACCCAGCCTTCAGGAGCTTCGATTTCACCATGTTGAATGCCAAGTAATGTGTCATATAATTTTTTAGTGATAGGACCCATATCATCCATGCCAGCAGGAACATTAATAGTGCCTTCTGGAGTATCGATTTGACCTACTGGAGAAATAACAGCCGCTGTACCACAAAGACCAATTTCAGCAAAGTCTTTTAATTCATCTTTATGAACAGGACGATGTTCTACAGTCATACCAAGGTAGTGTTCTGCTACATACATCAAAGAACGACGTGTAATGGATGGCAAGATACTATCAGATTTAGGTGTAACTAATTTACCATCTTTAGTAATGAAGATGAAGTTAGCACCACCAGTTTCTTCTACATGTGTACGAGTAGCCGCATCAAGATACATATTTTCTGCATAGCCTTTGTTATGAGCATCAGTGATAGCATACAAACTCATAGCATAGTTCAAGCCAGCTTTAATATGCCCAGTACCATGAGGAGCTGCACGATCAAAATCAGTGATACGAATTTTGATTGGTTTAGCACCACCTTTGAAGTAAGGGCCTACTGGTGTTGTAAACACACGGAATTGATATTCATCAGCAGGTTTTACACCGATAACGGAGTTTGTACCCATCATGTAAGGGCGAATATAAAGGCTTGCACCATGACCATATGGAGGAACAAAGTCTTTATTTGCTTTTACAACTTCTTTTACAGCTTCGAGGAAACGACCTTCAGGTAATGTAGGCATTACAAGGCGTTCACAGGATTGATTCAAACGTTCTGCATTCAAATCTGGACGGAAGCATACGATATGACCATCTTTTGTGTAGTATGCTTTCAACCCTTCAAAGACAGTTTGAGCGTATTGGAATACTCCAGCACATTCATTAAGGACAACGTTAGCATCAGTAATTAAACCACCTTCGTCCCATTTACCATCTTTATATGTAGTCAAATAACGGTAGTCGGTTTCTACATAACCAAAACCGAGATTATCCCAATCGATATTCTTGCTCATAACAATAACCTCCATTTATATTGATATACTCTTAATCTTATCACTATCATCTTGTATTTTCAATAGATTCTATAGAGATGATAAATTATATATACAGATATAGTATCTATTAAGATATATCATCTATACATAGGTAACATATTAATAGATATGTATATTATCAAATAGGCCACCAGCTATACTATCGTTGAATATAAAAATTGTTTCTTTACAGTATAGCTACCGCCCTATTTATATTATAATAATTTCAGATACACATTATCCTATTTTACTAGGAGGGCCCTATTATGAACGAAAATAAACATTTTTTAATTCCTAATCCTAAAAGTATTATTTGTATTGGCCTTAACTACGCTGATCATATTGCTGAAACTAGTCTAGCTACCCACGAGTTTCCAGAAATTTTTATGAAAACCTTTAATGCTCTAGCGGGCAATCACGATGCAATTAAAATTGAAGACGAATCATTACATTATGACTATGAAGGTGAGCTCGTTATCATTATCGGTAAATCTGGTAAAAACATATCTCCTGAAAAGGCAATGGAACATATCTTAGGCTATACCATTGGTAACGACGTATCTGCCCGTACATTACAGTTTAGAGGTTCTCAATGGATTCTTGGCAAATCGCTTGATCACTTCGCTCCTATTGGCCCTAATATTATATCTCCTGATGATTTTGACTTTGAAAGTGCTACTATTACGACAACAGTAAATGGTGAAATACGTCAACAAGCAAAGCTAGAACAAATGATTTTTAAGCCTTATAACATTATTGCCTTCTTATCAACATATATGACACTCCAAGAAGGTGACATTATCTTTACAGGTACGCCTAGTGGTGTAGTATTAGGTAAAAATGAAAGTAAGTATTCTTGGTTAAAACCAGGAGATATTGTTACAGTTTCCATAAGCGGTATTGGTACCTTAGAAAACAAATTTATTTAAAATAAGTACATTGTTAAAGTATTGTATTTGCTCATATTCTAATTATTACGATATCTATTTACATTACAACTAAATATATCTAAACACAAAAAAAGATTACTTCTATATATGTCTAACTATACATAGAAGTAATCTCTTTTATTATTATCTATGTTTTATATTTACTATTACTTTATTTATGCTCCGACTCTAGGTCTAGCATATATTTCTTGCGTTCAATGCCCCCTGCATATCCTGTTAACTGGCCATTACTACCAATAACACGGTGACAAGGAACGATGATAGAAATTGGATTATGCCCTACAGCCCCTCCTACGGCTTGAGCAGAAAATTTCTCTTTACCTTGTTGCTGTGCAATTTGTTTACCAATATCTCCATATGTTGTAGTTTCACCATAAGGAATTGTTTGTAATATAGACCATACGGATTTACGGAACTCAGTACCTTCTAACTGGATAGGAGGTGTAATAAAGGGATTTTTACCATTAAAGTATTGATTTAGCCACATAATTGTTACTTCAAATGGACCTGTTAGTTGCTCTATATACTCCGCATCATCATAACTAGGTGCATGAGCTTCATCAATAAAAAATAAATCTGTTAAGTATGATAATGTACCAAGCATAACCATAGTTCCTAATGGGCTTTCATAGGTGTATTTATAATTCATAGTACATTAACTCCTTCTTAAGATAACAAATCATTCAATACCTTTTGTATGTCATTATTAAATGATACAGCATTTTTATGAATTTCAAAAGGAGTATGTTAGTTATCCCAATAGTTTGTTGTAGATGTCATAATCTATATCCTTATATACATTAAATACCACTTGTATTTTGCTATTAGTTTCTTTTAAATAAGTACGCACCGTATAAATAGCAATTCGGGCCGCCAATTCATTAGGAAATCTAAACTCACCTGTAGAAATGCAGCAAAATGCAATGGACTTCAAACTATAAGCATTAGCTAGCTCCAAGCAAGATCTATAACACGATGACAGTTGTTCTTTTTCTAAGTCTGTAACAGTATCATAAACAATAGGCCCTACCGTATGGATAACATGACTGGCAGGTAAATTAAAACCATAGGTCATACGAGCTACACCCGCCTTTTCAGGCATTTCCATATACTCAGTCATTCTAGCACATTCCATACGAAGCTCTATACCAGCAAAGGTATGGATTTCATTATCGATACACTTATGATTTGGAGCAAAACATCCAAGTAATTGATTATTGGCTGCATTTACAATAGCATCCACAGATAATCGAGTGATATCTCCTTGCCACAAATAAATCTGAGGCTCTTGTTCTTCCATATCATTAATTGTGACAATGCCCTTTTCATGGGCTAATGTATTTAAATATTCATCCTCTATCTTCATCCATTCAGTGGGCATGGCTCCTGCAGGACGAATATTACATAGTGCTCTAAATAGAGTAAACTGTTCTTCTTCACTTACAGGAATATCTATATATTCGTTATGTTTCTCTTTATATTCTACTACTAATCCCTCTAAAAGATAGCGTAATCGTTCTTGCTGTGTCATATATAACTCCTAAATAGAATTACTAGATTATAAACCTATTATATAGTAAAAAACTGCTAGCACATATGTATATGCTAGCAGTAACTTTACTGATTAGTATCATATCAAAGACTAAGGTCTAACAAAAGCTTGACCACCATGGTTTACGAGGATATCCCCATCTAATACTTTAGTAGTAACCCCTTGTAGACTACCTTGGATTTGGCTCATCATAAAGCGATAGCCTGGACTATTCAAGTGTTTAGTAAGGGCTTCCTGATCGCTATAGATCTGAATGACGTACCAGCGATTTTTTGCGTTTCTTTCACGAAGCACATAACCAGCCTTATAACCCACATCATCACGAACGACACGTTCCATATCGAGTTGATATTGTCGTTGTACCGTATCGATTTCATTGCTATCAACAGTAAACTCAGTTAAGGTAACTACCGCCTTACCATCATTTACGATAGATAATGCATCTTTCTTTTCAAATAAAAGTACAGACTGTACGTCGTACATTTTGCGATTTATTAATTTAGAACCTACTTCATTAACAAAGGCTTGATAATGATTAGATTTGCGATGTGTTTCAATGGCTGCTAAGTCTTTATAAATCTCTACTACATAAGACTCAGATGGATTACCTTTTACATGCGCTACATTCATAGATAATGTATTAGGCTCTTTCTCCATAGATGCTGTTAGATTGGCAACGTTTGCACTATTATATATGCCCTGTAACTCTGTAGGCACTTGATAGCGATACATGCCTACACTTGGTGCTGTATCTAAACCTTCATCACGTTCCATAACGAGCGCTGCAAAAGACGTGCTCACACCTAATACTGCAATCGCAGAGGTTACTAGAATACGTTTTAATAATGTTCTATTCATATATGCTCCGATTCGACTAAATTACAATGTAATATATTCTACTATTGTACCATGTTCTTCAATTAAGTTAACTAAGTCTTTTCCTTGTAGCCATACGGTAGCATCATTTTGATTTGGATGTATACCGATAAGATTATCTTTATAATCCGCATCAATATAATAATGTACCTTACGCTCTTCATCGTGAAGCAAACAGAATGGAGATACGTGACCTGGTTTGATCTTCAAAATATCCCATAGTTCCTCTTCGGAACCAAAGGAAATCTTTTTAAGCTTATGATCCTTACGGAACTGTTTAAGATCCACACGTTTAGAGCCACGAACAGTAATCAAATAATAATGTTCACGTTTATGGTCTCGAATGAATAAATTCTTCGCATCCCACTCAGGATATGGCAACTCTACATTGGGCTTGTCATCCATACTAAATAGCGGTGCGTGATCCGTAATTTCAAAATCGATATGATGGTCACGTAGGCAATCATATACGCCTTGTTTATCTAACATGTAATACCTCTAATATAATTTGGTGAAAGTAAACATCATAGTGAAAGTAACTATATATGTATTAATTATACACCAATATTATTCTGAGACTGTATAGGTTCCATCAAATAGAATTTAAAATAATAGTTTATATCAAAAACAGCTATTTACTAGCTACCAAGCCATACGACAAATACAGGAGTACCTTCATCATCGTTAGCAACATCGTCGGCATCGTCAGCGTCAAATTCATGATCATCATAGGCTAGATTTTCAAAGAATACATGATCACCGAGCTCTTTATTAGCCATTGTGTTATGTATCTTGAAAAGAATCTCTTCAGTAGTAAAGTATTGGCCATTATCTGCTTTGAAGCGAGCATAGATATCTACTTGCCACATACCGTCTTCTTTATCGTATTCTTCTAATTCATCGTCTTCGTATAAGTATTCATTAGGGTGAAGCTGACTTTTACTTTCAATCCAAGCTTCATAGCTTACAAGAATTTCAGGCTCTACTAATGGCGGTAAATTATCAGGATTAACATTATGCTCTTCTAAGCATTTATAAAACTCCTTATCAAACTCTTCTCTAGTATAGGTAGTTTTATTAAAAACCCAAGGAATTCCCTTAAATTCATGATAGTAACCTTCATATATTTTATTACCATCTTTATCAGTACCGAGATATTCAATCTGCTCAGTATTCTCATCCTTGTTAAAAAGTTTTTTTATGGCATCAAAAATCAAAGGATAATCCTCCTTGTAATCCTTTGAACTAATAGAGATTAATAAATGCTCTACTACTTCACAACACAACACTAAACTAATCTATTTATCTAAAGTAGTTCTATTGCCATTTTTATGGCAATATATCAGCCATCAATAGCAAAGTAATTTAAATCTTCAAACTCATCGTCCCAAAATTCAAAGCAAAATATATGAGTATAATCAAAGATTTGATTACAATAGGTTACAGTACCCTGCTCTGGTTCAATTTCAGGAACACCTATACGTTCTTTCACATCATCTATAGTAATAGATTCATCATACATTTCTCGAATGTCTTCAAGCATGAAAGCTGCAATCTTATCAATATTTTTATGATAATTTTTGGCAAGAACTTTTACAGTATCTAAATAATCGCCTGATGGCTTCTCCTCCCAACAGAATTCTAAGCCTTCATAAAGAAGTCTATATTCACAATATTTCTCATCATATATGAGTTCATTTTCTATCATAGGCATCCTCTCTCTCATTACAATGCTTTGATTTCAAAATTACTAAAATACTTTCTCAATATTTTACACGAAGCTCATATAAAATAACGTAGCTCAAAGCACAATAATATATAATTTCTAAGTATATAGTAAAAGCCCTTCGCATAAGCGAAGGGCTAATCTATTATGTCTCTATTAATTAACTACCACAGCATGTATAGAATACAAAATTACTCACAATACTCTTTCCTAGTTAAATAGATTATTTCAACCAAATGGTTTCTCATCAGTGGAATATTCTTTAATTAAAGCTTTTACCCTGCGTCGTATCAAAATGGTATCAACCATATAGGAAAAGATGATATAAGGAGATACATTTATAATCGCTATAGGGGCTAAAATAAGTGCTACTCGCAATAGGTCAAGGGAATATGCATACCACTCAATATCAATGGTATTTAAAATTGGTTTAACATAATCTATTACGTTTACTTCCCATTGCATTAAGGGGTTTAATTCTTCACTAGTTCCTAATAGCCAAACAAAACTTACAGCAAAGATCAGACAATATAATATACCAACTGGAATCAATATCTTCGCTCTCTTTTTTAAAAGATCACGACAAATCGCATCTTCTTCCTCTGGTGTTACATCATATACCATATTGTATTGAATCTGAATCCGTCTAAATCGATAACGAATATACTTATATAAGAGGTTATTCGGTCTGTATAACATGATATGCTCCACATATACATCATAATTGAGAAAACATTAAGAATATATCAGCCATCTATGACAAAATAATACAAATCTTGGATTATTCATTTTCAGTATCCTTTACATAGCTTTCCGTCTTAGGTCTTAAATCCAACACGATTTCCCAGCTATCTAATGGTGGAACCTTATGATATGCAATAAAATCTTCTATTATCTGTAATACCTCTTGAGGACCCAGCTCATTCTTACCATATAGGATAGCGCCCTGGTCGCCATCATTAGTTACACTAAGCTCTATATGTAGTAAATCGGTATCTTCATCACAACAAACTTGTACAAAGTTATACTGTTTCTTATCTATTGAAATTGCATTTGATGGGGATACAATCACAAAATCTTGCTCTTGATCCTGAATAGCATATAGATTTTGCTCAACTTCATTTAGTGTAATACCTTCATATTTATAGGTGCCTACATCAATGGACCAATCATTATATGTTTTCTCAAATGTATCTGTCATATGTATCGCCTCTCCTTTACGATATAGACTAAAATAAGGTTTCTAATTGACCTTCCATATCGGACATAAATTCATCAAATTTACAAAGTTCTCGTAATTCTTGATGTTCTATATCATAACAAGATATCTTTTTACTTTTAGGGTCCCAAACAATTTGCCAGTCATTATACTCGCCTAGTTCTTTAGATAAACGCAATAGATTACGGCGACCTAATTTAAATGGAATCGTATCAATAAGTGGGAAGAACTCTATAGATATAAAATCGGAGTCTGGTAATTCAAAGTAAAGATGTTCACCTTCTAAAAAATTTACTAATGCTTTTGGTAATTTAAATGGCTTTAACTGATCCATTTTATTCTGTATATCATGGAACTCAGTAGGTTCTAAGTATTTAAAATACTCTGCCATTTCCATATCGCCTTTTTCAACGGCAATGCTATAGGGACGCATACCATCCTTTTCTGTGATGGTAACGTCAGCATTATGTTCTACCAAGTATTTGCACATCTGTAAGTCTACATACCGAGCCGCAACACACAATGGAGTTGGCTTAAAGGGATATACAGAATCAGGCTTATTGTAATTAATATCTACACCATTATGAATAAAGAAATCTAGAACCTCATAATTTCTATCTGTAATGATATTTCTGAAAGCTTTACCGCCATACTTCGGTACCGTATGGCCTAAGTCATGAATAATTTGTAGGTTCTCATATTTCTTTCCATATAAAGCAGCTTGAAAAGCATCTACTTTCACACGGTTCAAAGCATGAATATTAGCACCATGATTCACAACATAGTTTATAATCTCTTTATTACCATACCGTACCGCTAATAAGAAACTTGGATTTTCTTCATCATTAAGATTAGCCCCATTCTCGACTAACCAATGAATACTTGGCAAACAACACATGACCAGCGCTAATTCTAAGGGTGTATGCTCACTATATTCACCAATTTCTATGACTTCATGAATATCCCAACCAGCCGCTAACGCCAACTCAAGCGCAGGCAGATTACCCTCAATAATATCCATCACTATTTTAGGCACAGATTCAAAAGTACCTAAATCGTTTAACTGTATCATGTATATCTCTCCCATTAACTATATTATTATGTTGACTATCTATAACATCAGATTGCAACTATTTATTTTAATTATATTATATTTATAAATATAAGTGTATAGTTAAAAGCCCTTCGCATAAGCAAAGGGTTGCAATAATACCAAATACAATTCTACAATCTCAATTTATCTTTTTCTTAACGAAGTAACAAAAACATTTATAAATTTTAATCCATGCACATTAAAAAATTATATTCCACAGATATTCTATTTACCATGACGCTTAGAAAATAGACAGATAGTCTCTTCATCACTTTTCTATCATGCTCTTTAATAGCTTTCGAAGATTTTCAAATCTAACCTCAACCACAAAACTTACCACCTTCTATTTTAATAAAACTAATCTTATAAATTTTATCTAAAAGCTTCAAACTCTTCACAATTCAGTTTTGCTTTTAAATCTCTAAAATATATTTTTTGTTGTCGTTTCAAATACAAACTTATAAATGGCTTAAATATTAGTTTTTTAGAGACAACAGTTTCTGTAAAATCTAGAATCGTTTTATCATCCTCCACATAGAACTTTCCGACCCAAGCCCCCTTAATATTTTTATTTTCTATCTCAAATATCCACGACTGGTATTTAATACATTCTGTAATTCTAAAATAAGTTTCAACTCCATTCTTGGTAATCTCTATAAAGTTATTCTCATCTATAATTCTTACATCTTTTAAATCACTTCTCCAGGAAAAATCCTTTAGATTCATCACTGTATCCCACACTACTTCTATTGGATATAGTAATGTAGCTCTCATATTAGACACTGCCATAGTAATCACCTCAAATATATTAGAAAAACACATAATCAATAAAAGATGAATTAAACTCTTTAACCTACCTACATATCGCTCCATGCCCATTAGTAAAATTCATATTAATATAAGTAGCATTCATAACATGATAATATTCAGAAACATATTCCAATGCTATACTTAAAATAGTGTATTTTTATTTATTTGATGAATTGTAAAATATATTGCGACAAATAAAAAGACTCATATTGGAGATCTCGTGTAAAATGTAAATACCCACAAATACATGACACGGAGGTCTCTAATATGAGCTATATACATCTTACCATAGAAAAACGAAGTCAAATAGAAGTTTTACGAAGAGAAGGATTCTCTATTCGTAGGATTACTAGCTTAATCGGGGTTCACCATTCTACTGTAGCAAGAGAATTAAATCGCGTTGAAGGTGAATATTCTGCGATTAAAGCACAACAATTAGCAATTAGTAAGTCTGCTAATAAAGGCAGACCAACAAAGTTAACACCCCAATTAGCAGCTTTAATTGAATCCAGGTTACAACAAACTTGGTCTCCAGAAGAAATAGTTGATGCTGAATTAGTTGGAGTTCTAAGCTTTAAAACAATTTATTCTTGGATCCATCGTGGTTTTCTTGCTGTAACAGAAAAAGTACTTCGCCGGAAAGGCAAAAAGCCTAGTACACAAGAAAAGCGTGGACGGTTCAATGTGAAAAAGACCATTAAGGACCGACCTCAAGAAGTTGAAAACCGTAAGACTTTTGGTCATTGGGAACTAGATACAATGGTGTCTTCCAGAGGTCAAAGTAAAGGTTGTTTAGCTACATTTGTTGAACGTAAAACTCGATTTTATGTAGCAATAAAAATGGATGACCGAACTAAGGATTCTATGTTTTTAGCTATTAGTTCCCTATACAACACATTAACAAGTAAATTACTTAAAACCTTTACAGTGGACCGTGGTAAAGAATTTGCGTGCTTTGAACAGGTTGAAAACGAGTTTGGGATACCAATGTATTTTGCTGATGCCTATGCAGCATGGCAACGTGGCTCTAATGAAAATAGTAATGGTTTACTTCGAGAGTTTTTTCCTAAGAAAACCGATTTAGCTAAAGTAACACTAGATAAACTAACAGAAGCACTAGTGCTGATTAATAATCGACCTAGAAAATACCTTGGGTTAAAAACACCATTTGACATGTTTAAACATGAGATTAAAAAATTGATTTAATTTTGTCGCATTACTTATTGCAATTCATCATATACAAAAGGAATTTACAACACAATCATAACCACCCGTAAAACGGGTGGTTTGCTCTGACCCTATAAGGGTCTTTCTCTAGTGGTAGCCCTCTAAAGAGGGCATTGAATGATCTGACAACCACTCTATTACCACTGGCTGCCCCCTACTCGGGGGCTTTTATTTTGCCTATTTTACCGGCTCACCCGTAAACGGGTCGGTGTATTCTTTAAAGTTTAATCTATCTTATGCTATATCTTCTTGTAGTTGATTGCGAATATACTCTTTTATCGCTCCTCCATATCGTCCCACCGTATCCACATAATATCCTCTACACCAAAAATGTCTATTTCCATACTTATATTTTAAATTTGCGTGTTTATCGAATATCATGAGGCTACTTTTGCTTTTTAAATATCCCATAAAACTCGATATGCTTAAATGTGGTGGAATCGTTACTAGCATATGGATATGATCTGGACAGCATTCTGCCTCGATAATTTCTACATTTTTTCTCTTACATAAATCTCTTAGAATTTTACCTACATCAGCTTTTATCCGACCATAAATTATTTATCTTCTATATTTTGGAGCAAAAACAATATGATATTTACATCTCCATTTACTATGTGATAAGCTTTTTACGTCATTCATTGACAGTGAACCTCCTATGTTAAAATGTTGTGGTTGCCAGACCAACTCCATTCTAGCACTAGGAGGTTCTTTCCTTTTCACTAAGAATTTTTACTGACCCCCAGTTTAACTGGGGGTTTAGTCATGCCTATTCGGCGTACAAGTAAAAACAGCTCTTTTTATACGAAAAGAGCTGTTCTATTTTATGAAAGAGAAAGTCACTAGTGACCTTTGTGCTTCTCTCTACGTTTTTGCTGTTTGCGTTCAAATTTCTCTTGTTTGAGCAATTGCTTTTGGACACTAGATTGATGTTTTGAGATCTTTTTCCTTTCCTCATACTGCAACTGCAATAGTTCTTTCGACTTAGAAGAAACTTTCTGCTTTACCTGCTTCTTTACAACACGTTGTAGACGTTTCGGATTCTTAATCTTCACATACTGTTTGACTGTTGACTCTGAACTAAAAGATAAGCGAGCAAACTGAGTTTGTAAAATCTCAAGAATTTCATCATCTTTCGGTTCCTGACCAAATGTCACACGACAAACTTGATAAGTTTCCTGATACACTTGTTCAAACAATCCATGCCAAAATCCATCTTCAAAATAAACTGTTAATCCAATTGAAATTGTTTCCACGACAGCACCTCCTTAAATCTATCCCTAAGAATGGACAACCAAGGAGGAAGGTTACTGATAGGCTTGCCTACGTCTGGACTACCAACCAGAACTGTGTTTTTATCTTAGTTGGGACTATTATAGCATATTTATAATCTTCTTTTATTGCTTTTTCAAATGCCTATCAAAAAAATGAATCGTAGCCAACCAAAAATCCTCACTCTCTTTCATCAGTAAACGCCAATCTTTTCGATAACGATGATTTGGTTGATAAGCCACCGTCAACATGTGACCTGTTTCATGATATTTTTTAAATGTAATGTAGTGTCCTTTATAATGTGAGACAATATCATCAATTGCTGACGAAGCATCCCATATTTCATCAACAGTACTTCCGAGCAACAAGATTGGTGAATGCATTTGACCAATATCTATCCTAGCAGAGCAATCTTTAGGGAAATCTTTTCTAAAAAGTTTACTGAACAAAAAATCTCTAAATCGAAACTTTTGATAGGGAAGTTCTTTTTGCAAATGCGTCCAAGAAGAAGTATGAGAGTTCCATTTCCCTTCTATCCCTTCATACACCACATCAGAGGGTGAATTTAGTACCAAACATTGAACGTCATTAAAAAGGATCTCCTCAACTAAAACCAATTCTGCTCCCTTAGATCGTCCATAGATTCCAATTCTTTCACTATCTACTTGAGGGTACTGACGTAGATAACTCTTTGCCTCCACAAGGCACTCTAAAGGAATACGTTTCAAATGTTTTGGCAACCCCTCTAAACCAAAGTAGGCAATTGCTAAACAAATATAACCTCTAGAAGAGAGAAGCTGAGCTATATTCTGTGCCTTTTCAATCCTTCCTTCACTACCGCTCACAATAATCAATGCTGGTGCTTTCATTGCCTTTTTATCATAAAAGAGTCTCCCTTGAAAATGTTTCCCGTAAATATCTTGATGACTAATTTGCGAACTCATATAATGTCTTGTGAAAGTTCTCTCTGCAATGACAGTATTTCCTTGCATAATTTTGATTCCCACAAAAAAATGATCTAATAAGGGAATTTTAGAAAGAGAGTTTGGAAGTTTCTTTCTCTTATTGGTCAAGGGCTTGGCATTAAAAATAGTCCCATTGTTGAAATACCTTCATACGAGCCAGAACAAGATGGGGTTTGTGAGATATTAATAATACCATTCGTATCTGTCTGATACAAAAGTCGCTGTTGATTTCCATAAAACATCATGAGCTAAACGCATGGGAGCATTGATACAATAATAATCAGATAGAAACATTTCGACTCGATATGTTTCTCTTGGTTTTAAGTCATTGATGACAATATTAAAAGATTCATCTGCTAACTCAGACGCTGAGATAAGTTCAATTTGCATATTCATATCTTCCTCTTTTTGTTAATATGATTAACAATATGGTTTTAAAATTACCGTGATTTTTTCCACGGTAATTCTCGCCACACCTGTTCAACATCATCCAGCAGTTTCATAACCATTTGAAGGTCCTCCTCACTATAGTTTCTTAAAATTGAAAAAATGGCTTTTTCAATATGTTCTTGCTGCTCTTTATGGATGTTAAAAACCTCAACCCCTTTTTTAGATAATATCAGATATTTATTTTTTTCATTATCCTGTGCAAATTCAAAAGAAACGAGGTCTTTCTTGATTAAACATCTAACACTCTGAGTGACGGCACTCCTTGATACTTCAAGCAACCCAGATAATTTCACTAGATTCACAGGCTGATTCCGACCTATTAGGTCAATCAAACGGACTTCATTAATAGTGTGATTGATTTATCAATACTTATTCCTATGCTGGTCCTTTTTCAACCGTTCAAAGGCTAAAGCAAAGCTATTAAAACATTTATTAAACTTATGCAGTTCTTTCTTATTCATAGTTTCCTTCTTTTTGTTAATGGTATTACAAAATATCGTTTTCTTGTCAAGAAGAGTAAAAAATCCTCCAGAGTCTAACTCTAGAGGATTCATTTCTTATTCCACAACAATATAAATGGAGTTTAGTTAGCTCAAACAGTTTGGGGAACTGTTTAAGGTTGCAAATCAGCAAACAAATTGGTTATTTCACAACAATGTTCACAAGCTTGTTCGGTACCGCAATTACTTTCACGATTTCCTTGCCATCAATCTCTGCTTTGACTTTTTCGTCAGCCAGAGCCACTTCTTGCAATTCTTCGCGTGAAAGGTCTTTAGCGACCATGAGTTTAGCACGGACTTTTCCTTTGATTTGGACGACGATTTCGATTTCGTCTTCAACTAATTTGCTTTCGTCCCAAGTTGGCCAAGCCACATAAGAGATTGACTCACCTGTTGCTGTAAGAGTTTGCCAGAGTTCTTCTGCCAAGTGAGGCGCAAATGGGGCAATCAATTGGACAAAGCCTTTGGCATAATCCACATAGAGTTTGTCTTCCTTGTTAGCCGCGTTAACAAAGACCATGAGTTGAGCAATGGCTGTGTTGAATTTCATCAACTCAATTTGCTCAGTGACAGATTTAACGGTTTCGTTATAAACTTTGTCAAGACCACCATTATTTTCCGCAACGATTTCTTTACTTGTAATCAAACGGTAAACACGATCAAGGAATTTACGACTTCCCTCCAAGCCTTCTTCTGACCAAGCGATAGAAGCATCGAGTGGTCCCATGAACATTTCATAGACACGAAGGGTATCAGCACCATATTGTTCCACCACATCGTCTGGGTTAACCACGTTCTTGAGGGATTTAGACATCTTGGCTGGTGCTTGCTCCAACTCTTCTCCTGTTTCCACATGGAAGAAGGAACCATCACGTTTTTCAACCTTGTCAGTCGCCACAAGAGCACCACGGTGGTCACGGTAGCTTGTTCCCAAGATCATTCCTTGGTTAAAGAGTTTTTGGAATGGTTCTTTAGTTGGAACGACACCGAGGTCATAGAGGAATTTGTGCCAGAAACGAGCGTAAAGCAAGTGAAGAACGGCGTGTTCTGCACCACCCACGTAGATATCGACTGGCAACCATTGTTTGAGGAGGTCCTCATCTGCCAATTTTTCTGTGTTATGTGGGTCGATATAGCGAAGGTAGTACCAGCTTGAACCTGCCCATTGTGGCATGGTGTTGGTTTCACGACGACCTTTGACCCCATCTTCACGAGTCACTTCAAGCCAGTCTGTCAAGTTAGCCAATGGACTTTCACCAGTACCTGAAGGACGGATGTCCTTGGTTACTGGCAAGACAAGTGGCAATTCGCTTTCTGGAACGGCTGTTGAAGTGCCATCTTCCCAATGAATGATTGGGATTGGTTCACCCCAGTAACGTTGACGGCTAAAGAGCCAGTCGCGGAGACGGTAAGTGATTTTTTCTTGACCAAAGCCTTTTTCTTCCAACCAAGCTACAATTTTAGCAATAGCTTCTTCTTTGTTAAGCCCGTTCAAGAAGTCAGAGTTGACATGAGGACCGTCTTCTGTGTAAGCTGCTTCTTCAACGTTGCCACCTTCAAGTACTTCTACGATTGGAAGACCAAACTGTTTAGCAAATTCCCAGTCACGCTCATCGTGAGCAGGTACGGCCATAACTGCACCTGTTCCGTAGCTAGCGAGAACGTAGTCCGCAATCCAGATTGGAATTTCTCTACCGTTAACAGGGTTTATAGCATAAGCTCCAGTCCAAACCCCTGTTTTTTCCTTGGCAAGGTCGGTACGAGCCAAGTCTGATTTAAGGCTAGCTTGGTGTTTGTAGTTAGCTACAGCCTCAGCTTGTTCAGGACTTGTGATAGCATCTACTAAGTCATGCTCAGGCGCCAAAACAGTGAAAGTCGCACCGAAAAGGGTATCCGGACGTGTCGTAAAGACGGTGAATTCCTTGTCAGTACCTTTCACTTTGAAGGTGACATTGGCACCAGTTGATTTACCAATCCAGTTGCGTTGCATGTCCTTGATAGACTCTGGCCAATCCAACTCATCCAAGTCATTGAGCAATCGCTCTGCATAAGCAGTGATTTTAAGCATCCATTGGCGCATTGGTTTACGGACAACTGGATAGCCACCACGCTCAGAAGTTCCGTCCGGAAGGACTTCTTCATTGGCGATAGCTGTTCCTAGTTCCTCAACCCAGTTTACTGGTACTTCCGCCTCATAAGCCAAACCTTTTTCGTAAAGCTTGGTGAAAATCCACTGCGTCCACTTATAGTAGTTTGGATCTGTTGTGTTGATTTCACGATCCCAGTCGTAAGAGAATCCAAGCGCGTTGATTTGACGTTTGAAGTTGGCAATATTTTCCGCTGTAAAGTCAGCTGGATCATTACCAGTATCCATAGCATATTGCTCAGCAGGCAAACCAAAAGCATCCCATCCCATTGGGTGAAGGACGTTATAGCCTTGGGCACGCTTGAAACGGCTAAGGATATCTGTCGCTGTGTAGCCTTCTGGGTGTCCTACGTGAAGACCCGCTCCAGATGGGTAAGGGAACATGTCAAGCGCATAAAACTTAGGTTTTGAAGCATCTGTTCCTGTCTTAAATGTATGATGGTCAGCCCAGTATTTTTGCCACTTAGGCTCGATTTCTTTATGATTGTAAAAACTCATGGTTTCTCTCCAATATTCGTAATGCTTCTATTATAGCATTTTTGAAGGATTTTTAAAGATAGTAAGAGAAGTTTACGAGGTAACTTGAACCTGGCTTAGTTTGCGTTTTTTTGCATTTTTATATACAAAAAACGTAAAAAGATACTATACTAATATCAGAAAGCAGGTGACTCATGTATCAGGAACAACGATTTGAGAGAATTTTGATGCTCTTGGAAGAGCGAGGAAACCTATCTGTCAAAGAAATGGTTGATGAATTAGGAGTTTCCAAAGATACTGTCAGAAGAGATTTTTATTGTCTCAGCCAGAGGAATCTGGCTCAACGTACCCATGGCGGTATTCTTCCAGTTAAAAACACCAGTGTTCTTTGCTTCCAAGAACGTCAGAAAGGACTCACAGAAGATAAGAAAAAAATGGCAGACCTGGCGCTTAGCTTCATCAAAGAACAATCTCTACTTTTTTTCGATGTTTCTACCTTGATGCTTGAAGTTTCACAAAAATTAACTAAGAACGTCACTGTTTACTCCCACTCCTTGGATAATGCCTTGGTCCTAAGTGGTAAGGAAGGGATTGATTTTCATCTCTTGGGAGGCAAATTCTACACTAAAAACCGCTTCTACTACTCGATTCACGAAGCACAGATCTTGCAACATCTACAATTTGACTTAGCCTTCTTTGGAGTGGCTAGTCTCAGTCAAGGATTGGTTAGCTTTGAAGATAAAGAAGACGTTGCCGTCAAACAGCTAGCCTTGCAAGCTACTAGAACTAAGATACTTATTGCTGAATCTGACAAATATGAAAAGCATTCCAAATATATCTTGGGTAAACTTGAGGACTTTGACTATTGGATTACAGATAAGGAGCCTGAGTCTGATATAGTTGAAACACTTAAAGATAAAGTAATAATCTTATATGATGGAAAGGATAGCGATTATTAGTAAAATTCGTTTGATTATCAGCGATATTGATGGGACTATTCTCACTAGTAACCACCAGGTAGATGATCAACTGATTGAAGTCATGCCAGAGCTTGAAAAGGCGAAGATACCTTTTGTTTTAGCTTCTGTCCATTCTCCACTAGGAATGCAACCAATTGCTCATAAACTAGGACTTCATGACAATCCTATCACCTGCTACAACGGGGCCTAGTACTTGAGGATGATCGTACTATCATAGAACATCCTGTGGATAAATCCGAAACTCGAATATTTATTAACTACTTATCCACAGACTATCCAAGTGTTTCTGTGAATATCCACTCTGGCAAGGATTGGATTACCAACCAACTAAACAAATGGTCTCAGTTGGAAGCAAGTATCACAGGTGAATCTCCTATTATTAAGGAACTCCAAGACACTGTCTCAGATTCAAAGCCTTCTATCCACAAGCTATTGTTGATTGATGAGCCTGAAGTTTATCCAGGACCTCCACCAAAAACTCCTAAGCATGGGTTTTCCACAGACAGTCTTCTACTTATCCAAAGATAACTACTTAGAAGTCACTGCCAAGCACGTTTCTAAAGAACATGCTCTCCTTGAGGTTGCCAAATATTATGACATTCCTCTTGAACAGATTATGACTATTGGTGATAATTTCAACGATAGTCCTATGCTCGCTCTGGCTAGCCTAGGAGTTGCTATGGTCAATGCACCTGAGGGAGTCAAGAAGTCTGAAAATCTAGTGACTGCCTCAAATGATCAACATGGAGTAACACAAGCTATCATAGAGCATGTTTTAAACTAAGCCAATATCGAATGGTGGGAACAACCTTTAATCGCCAACTCGAATTTTAGAACAAGAGAAAAGGTCCCCAAAGGGTCCTTTTCTTTTTTCAATGAAAAAAGCCCTCCTCTCTCGAAGAAGACCAAAAATTTCTAAAGGTAAAGAAGGAGGCCAACAAGAATTCCAATGACATAGCCTGCCAAAACATCACTAGGATAATGAACACCACCTAGCACGCGCAAGATAGCCAAAATTGCTGCGAGAAAAAGCATAGTCCCACCTAGCCACGGATTAAGCAATAAGGTAAACATGGCAATGGTCGTTGCTGAAAAAACATGACGGCTAGGAAATGACTTGCCAAGACTATCCTTTTTAATAAGAGGCTGAATGTCCCAGGTCTGATAAGGGCGTGGGCGATTATAAAGGCTACGACCAAGAGAAAGCAGAAAAAAGCCTTCTCCCATAATAAGCACTGTCGTAAAAAGAACAAACCAGCCATGCCTCAGCCAAACCAAAATAAGAAATATAGGAAAAAGCAGGTAAAAAGTCCTTGTTATAGCCTTGTTCAATCCTCCCAAGACCTTAGCATAAGGACGCAATGGACCGCTAATCTTATCGTAAAATTGTTTATAATTCATCATCCGTTAGAAAAAGGGAGTGACACAGAACTAAATTTAAAAATCTAGATTCTAGTCTCTCCCCCATGTTTAATGAGATAGTCTTACGAGGTTGAAGCTCCTGGTTCCAACCTTTTTGACTATTTTAAAGTTCAGCGATTTGGTAGAGTTCAAGCTCAGCAGCTGTTTCTGAACCAAACATGTTAATCATGATTTTAACCTTGTTGTTTTCAATTTCGACAACACGGCCTTCTTGCCCCATAAAGGCACCATCGATGATTTGAACCACGTCACCAACCTTGATATTCGTATCAAAGACATCAACTGTTTGACCCATTGAAATCAAGATTTGACGGATTTCTTCTTCCAAAAGTGGTGTTGGTTTAGAACGGTTTCCGTGTGAACCAACGAAACCAGTAACGTTTGGAGTATTACGAACAACAAACCATGCTTCGTCTGTCATTACCATCTCAACAAGAACGTAACCAGGGAAGCGGTTTTCTTCCACTTCTTTAACTTTACCGTTTTTCTCAACATTGACAGTTTGAGTTGGGATTTCAACACGCAAGATATTTTCAAGCATGTTATAAGTTTGAGCTCGTTGCAAAAGATTTTCTTTAACTTTATTTTCGTATCCTGAATACGTTTGAAGGACGAACCAGCCCTTGTCGAATGAATCTAGCATTTTAGGATTCCTTTCTTTGTTCTAAATGACATTTAAACATGACCATCAATATTCGAGGCGCAAGCGTTAAATGTAAATGAATGCCTATGTTTTAATTCAAAGCGTAATAAAAAAGCCTGGAGGCCCTTGTTCTCGCTTTTATCTGCATTTATTATAACAAAAAAGAGCAAGCATGCCCACTCTTTTTATGTTTTCTTTAGAAAAAGTTAATCAGTGCTGACATAGTGCGACTCAACAATTCATCAAACGCATAGATGATGACAGTGAAGAATGCAGTATACTCAAGAACTGAACTAAAATCGTGCCAGCGTTGTTTACGCTCTGGCCAAGTCGTGTCTTTCAAGACTTTGAAAATACTTCCGGTTTGTCTCACGGTGTCTCCTATCTTGTTTCTTTATGCAAGGTATATTTTTTACAATTTTTGCAAAACTTGTTCACTTCTAGTCGTGTTGGTTTGGGAGTGCTACTAACACTAATCGAGTAGTTTCGGTTCCCACAATCTGCACACGCTAGGCTTGCTTTTTTCTGTGCCATAACGCCTCCGTTCTTTTTATCTTACCACTTTTAAACTTAATTGACAAGCTATCTGAATAGACCTGAGAAGGAGTCTGAGAGCTTATCCCATAGGCTGCTTGCTTGATCTTTTACATCATTGACAACGTCTGAAGCCTTGTCTGTCCATGACTTATTATTGCTATTACGTGAATCGTTTGGATTTGCTGTATAATCTAAGGTTTGACCATCAGCCGCATAGGCATTTTCAACGGTAAACTCATTACCTGGTGTATTTGGCAAAACATCTGCAGCGATATAGCTGAAAATAGTTGAAGCCGTTCCTGAGCTTGCTCCTGTTAAGTAGTGATTCTCGTCAGTCTTATCAAAACCAATCCAAGTCGTTATAACCACATCAGGAGTATAGCCAATTACCCACTGGTCACTGGTCAAATCTTTGTTAAACTCGGCCTGAACAGTACCTGTCTTACCTGCCATAGTGTAACCCGTGTAGTTGGCATTAACAGCGGAACCATTTGAGAAGGTACCGAGCATCATGCTAGTCATCTGGTTAGCTACAGACTGGCTGATAATACGTTTAGACTTCTTACTATGGGTAGCAATGATATCACCACTAGCATTTTCAATTTTAGTGATAAAATAAGCTGTATTCATCTCCCCACCATTGGCAAAGGTCGCATAAGCCTGAGCCATTTGTAGAGGACTAGCTGTCACACCACCACCGAGTGCAATCCCTAATTCTTCTGGAACATTATCAAAGTTAAGACCAAATTTCTGACCGTAACTAATCCCTTTTTGTATACCGATTTGGTTAAAGAGATAAACTGCCGGAATATTGTAAGAGTTGGCCAAAGCTTGATACATGGGCACATCATCAGTCTCAATACCACCATAGTTGGTTGGGGTATAGCCATTGTAATCAATTGGCGTATTAGGTAGGTCCTTATTGATGCTCCACCCTGAAGCCAGAGCTGGAGCATAAACCACCAAAGGTTTGATTGTCGAACCAGGACTACGCTTCCCTTGGGTTGCATAGTTGAAATTACGGAAGGTTGTATCACCTGTACCACCTACACGACCTACCAAACCACGAACCGCTCCAGTTGATGGATCAAGTGCTACACTAGCTGACTGGGCTGTGCTACCATCACTTTCTGACGTGGGAAAGAGATAACTATTTTCATAAGTCTGCTGCATATTAGCCTGTGAGTTGGCATCCATCTCTGTATAGATTTTGTAGCCATTTTTAACAATTTCATCCTCACTCAAGCCATAAGTCTTAGTAGCTTCTTCAATGACAGCATCAAAGTAAGACGGATACCTATAGTCATCACCAGTCCCTTGATAAGTATCAACCAAGCGACTAGCCATATCAACTCCAGCTGCACTATCAGCATCAGCTTGACTCAACTTCTCATCATCTACCATATTGGCAAGGACAGTGTTTCGGCGGTTGGTTGCATTTTGGATATTATCAATCGGATTGTAAATTTCAGGTCCCTTAAGCATACCTGCAAGTGTCGCTGCCTCATCCACCGTTAGATTGGCAGCACTTGTCCCAAAGTATTTTTGGCTGGCGTCTTCAACACCCCAAACACCGTTTCCGAAGTAGGCATTATTGAGATACATGGTAAGGATTTCTTGCTTGCTGTATTTCTTGGTTAGTTCCAAAGAAAGAAAGAATTCCTTGGCCTTACGAGTTACTGTCTGTTCCTGAGTCAAAAAGGCATTTTTAGCCAACTGTTGTGTGATGGTCGAACCACCACCAAATCGGCCCATAGAAACAATGGCTAGGAGGAAACGTTTGACGTTAATCCCACTATTTTTGTAAAAGGTACGATCCTCCGTTGCAATGACGGCATTTTCTAAGCTATCACTAATAGCATCTAGCTCCACATAGGTCCCTTTTTGCCCTGACAGTGAACCAGCTTGATTGCCTTCTTTGTCATAGATAACCGTAGTAGCCTTCAAGGCATCCTGAAGATCTGAGACATTGGTCGTCTTAGCGATATAGAAGAGATAGGAGCCTACTGTCAGAACCAACACGGCTACCAAGATAAAGAGAATTTTACCAATATGATAGCGACGCCAGAAACGGCGAATAGGATTTCTTGGCGAAAGAGTGAACTTGCTCAAGAAAGCCCGAACCTTACCTAAGGGTTTGGTCGTGTCAATAGGTTTCTTTTGCTTAGAACGTTGGTAACGTGAAGTCTCTTGGCTTTCTCGTGACATGTCAAGTTCTTCAACGGCTTGTTCAACTTCATCAGGCTTCTTGGCAAAAAGACCTTTTATCCTATCTTGTAAATCCTTCGATTTTCCAGCAGGCTGGGATTCCTTACCCTTCCCGCTAGTTTCTTCTTTAAAAAGTTTGTTTTTTAGATTATCAAAAAGTGTCATAAACCTATTATACCAAGTTTTTACAGGTTCTGTCCTCTTCTAAACGTTCATGATATAATGAAACTATGACTTTACACGTAGAAATTATCAATCCCTACCCTGCAACAACTGTCAAAGAATTACTAGAAACCAAACTCCTCATTCCTCGTAAGATTCGTCATTTCCTACGCACGAAAAAACATGTCCTTATCAATGGAGAAACTATTAATTGGCAGAGTCCTGTTAAAGAAGGTGATAGGATTAGCCTGACCTTTGACACAGAGGACTATCCTAATAAAACTATCCCTATGGGAGATGCCAATTTGGTAAAGCCTCTCTATGAGGATTCGCATATCATCGTGGTCAATAAGCCTGAAGGAATGAAGACGCATGGCAATAAACCCACAGAAATCGCTCTTCTTAACCATGTTTCGGCTTATTGTGGGCAAACCTGTTACGTCGTTCATCGACTAGATATGGAAACTAGTGGAGCTGTGCTTTTCGCTAAAAATCCGTTTATCCTGCCAATTCTTAACCGGCTTTTAGAAGATAAGATGATTCAGCGTCAATACTGGGCATTGACTGAAGGTAAATTTCAGACCAAGAAAACTGTTTATAAGGACAAGATTGGACGCGACCGCCACGATCGTAGAAAACGGGTGGTGGATCCTCGAAAAGGGCAGAGTGCGTATACAACCGTCACACGTCTCAAAACCTTTGAAGGAGCCAGTCTGGTCAACTGCCAACTAAAAACCGGCCGAACTCACCAAATTCGTGTGCATCTGTCCCATCACGGTCATGCTATTCTGGGGGACCCACTTTACAGTCATCAGCCAGCATCTAGACTCATGCTACACGCCCACTCCCTTAGCTTCACTCACCCCTTAACACTCGAAAAAGTCACTGTTAAGGTTAAATCAGAAAGTTTTGAACAAGTGTTGAGAAATCACAAATCATAAAAGCAAACTCACTCTCAAACATAGTGCGAAAGGATTATCCTAATGATCTTCTCGTTATAAGACAGCGGAACCTTGCAAATAAGTTGCTTTTATTGATTTCGAAAGCCTTGACTACCTTGAATCTCCTTTACATTATGTTATCCTTTACGTATAATTTAAAATTTTAGGAGTATTTAATTATGAATCTGGTCGATCAATGGCTAGCAATTAACGCTAAGTATTTCCCAACAGAACAAGTTCAGTACATCCGCCAACGTCTTGAGGCACTTCCTGAACAGCAACTTTCACTGCTTTACTCAATCAGCTTCCAAGATCCTACGATGATGCTCGTCATCTCACTCTTTGGTGGTTCTCTTGGAATCGACCGCTTTATGTTGGGGCAAGTTGGTCTTGGTATCGGTAAACTTTTGACATGTGGTGGTTGTGGTATCTGGTCAATCGTTGACTGGTTTCTCATCATGGATGCTACTCGCCAATCAAACGCTCAAAAACTTTTTGCTGTTATTGGGTAATGAAAAACTATTTCACACGCTTGTGGGCCTACCACCAGCATTTTTTTAGATTATATCTCTTAGTTTTAATGGCAATTTATGGAGTCTACCTTTTACATCTCCCAACACCACTCAACCTTATCCTAAAACCATTTGGACTCAAGGGGTGGAGCGCAGGTCTGACACGCGCTAGTGTTAGACTCTTACACCTAGATTGGCAAGGAGCCTGGGACTATAATCCACTGATATATCCTCTAGTGGTCTATATCTTAACCTATTTCTTTCTCTTTCCCATCTTTAGTGACAAAAAGATTATAGAGAAATAAACTGTCCTATCCAACTCCCATTGCATATCCCTTACACTATTGCTATAATTGTAAGCATCAAAATTTATAATCGAAACAAATGGAGTTTAACTATATGAAACAACAAGATTGGATTGATTTTTTCCAAGCAGTCCACGGACGTAATCCAAGTATCCAAGAAATGGCTGAAGCAGCCAATCGAGGCGAATTTGTCTGAGAAACCCCCAAACAAACTGTCAAAGCAACAAAAAAACTCTCACAAAAAGAGACTGTAGAAAAGACGCAAAACTCAGAAACTGTTGAACATACAGAACCTGAACCATCAGCAGAGACTGTAGAAACTGTCAAAAATGATGTTGACAATTATGATGTCACTGAAGAATCCTTGGATGATTCTAGTATCGATGAAAGACAAACTTTCCAAACTCCTAACATAGGTCAAGAAGCTCCAACAGCCAACTTTCAAGAACAAATAAATCCAATACAAGACACTACTAATAAGCCTTTAAATTCCTTTGCCTAACAAGCTCATGCAAGCTTCCCACAAACAAACAGCACTTCTTAATGAGGCTTGGAAGAAGCCAGAAAAGAAATCTCAAACAAACCTCATCATGATAGCCATCGCTACCATACCAGTTATCCTTTGGACTCTTGGATGGTTCTTACTTGGAGTTATTGGAGACGATTCTAGCATGGGATTAGGTTTGACATTTTGGACTTTGATTGTGGGTCTACCAGCAATAATTATTGACATCCTACCAGCACTTCTAAACAAAACAGAAAAGAAATGGCTAATCTTTCTTTTCTCAATACTGTTAAGCTGGACTTTCATTGGATAGATCATCTTGCTTATTATTTCTATCAATACGAATAAGGAAGCAGAACGCACTAGATAGCAACAAATTATGATGCAGATGTCAGGTAAACAAGGAAGTTCTGATATGTTTAACCCTTTTCATTAATTAACAATAACTAATAAAAAAAAAAACTCAGAAAAAGTTTTGTACTGACCCCAAAAAATTAGACAACTAATTTATCCAAAGGAT
>NZ_JBKTIE010000002.1:0-571604 GCF_047241225.1 Veillonella parvula
GAATTATGGTTGGTTTTGACTTTGTCAAAACCCGCACTCTGGCATATGTTCAATCGTTTTGATTGATTACCTATCATTGTTCAGTTTTCAAAGATCTGTTACGTTAGTTCTGCGCCCTAACGACTTGTATAGTATATCAATCTAACCTTAAATCGTCAACCTCTTTTCCAAAGATTTTTTCAACCGATTTTTGATTAAATTTATACTCACAATCATAACCAAAATCTCTAAAAATAGAGATAGAAAACTCACAAACCGAAGTTTGTGAGTTTTAATTTGGTGACTCACCCGCGACTCGAACGCGGGACACCCTGATTAAAAGTCAGGTGCTCTGCCAACTGAGCTAGTGAGTCATGTTGGCAGGGGTGGCTGGGATCGAACCAGCGCATAACGGAGTCAAAGTCCGTTGCCTTACCACTTGGCGACACCCCTACAGTGATTACGATGTGTAGGTTATGGGGTGAGTAGTGGGGATCGAACCCACGCGTAACGGAGCCACAATCCGCCGTGTTAACCGCTTCACCATACCCACCACCTTGTAGGTATCGAAGACATTGTCTTCGTAACAAAGAGAATTATATCTTTTCTAGAGATTTGTGTCAACACCTTTTTCTCAATTTCATTAATTTTTACAAACGAAACTTTTAATTGTGTTATCTCTAATATAAGCCCTTTAATCCCCATATAAATAAGGAAGCACTATCGGAAACTTTCGTTTCACAAATGGTGCTTCCCCATTATACATATTATTTACTTAGTTGGCAAATAATTTTTTACAAAATTTGGCAATGCAAAAGCAGCTTTTTGAATATCTGCATTATAATACTTAGTTTCAAAGTTTTGTTCACGGTTTGGAGTCCATGTTAGAGGATCAAATGTTTTGGAACCCAATGTAAAACAATGCATTCCTGCAGGATAGATTGGAATAAAAGCTGTATATAAGCGAGCAATTGGGAAATGGCTATTAACGTAACCAAAAACTTTTTCCACTAATGGTTGATGTAACATCGGAGATTCTGTTTGTTGTACAAACAAGCCATCAGCTTTCAAAGCTTTTAATGTATTCTTATAGAATTCTTCTGTAAATAAGCCTTCACCAGGACCGATTGGATCGGAACAATCCACGATAATTACATCATAGTAATCTTCTGCTTCTGCCATGAAACCAATACCATCACCAATTTTTACAGTCAATTTAGGGTGGTTTTCAATCATAGCTTTAGCAATAGTTGGTAGATATTGTTTTGCCAACTCTACAACCTTACCATCGATTTCAACCATTGTTACTTCTTTTACACAATCATGACGTACACATTCTCTAGCTACGCCACCATCACCACCACCGATAATCAAAACGCGCTCAGGATTAGGATGTAAGAACAAAGGGATATGGCTCATCATTTCATGATAGATAAACTCTTCACGCTCAGATGTTTGGAACACGCCATCTAAAGCGAGCATCATACCATACTCTTTTGATTTAAAAACCTCAATTTTCTGGAACTCAGATTCCCCAGAGTAAAGCACTTCTTCCGCTTCAGCGCTTAGACGTAAGTGAGGTGTTTGTTCCTCAGTAATCCATTGACTCATGTAGTACCTCCTACTATTTATACTACAATACGCATCGCAAATCACTGCGATGCGTATGTATATTACTTTAATTGCTCTATTACTTACTCTTTGCGACTAATGTAACAGAATCCACCACCTAAAATAGTGTCTTTCATCCAATTCGCCAAAGAGAAATCACGAATTTCACCTTCATCAAAGATGCCACAGCGGATATCATCGCCGTCCATAAACATCTTGTGAATCGGAACCCAATGCCAGGTATAGAGAGCCTTCTCTTTTCCTTTATGACGATTTAAAAATGCTACAGGCACATCCTGTGCCAATGCATCATGTATAAACTGAGCTGCAGCCTCCACCTCTACGCGTGATGCACAGAACGGAGATACATTCAACATATGTACATCATAAGATAGGCTTTTATCCTCGAGTAAGCGAGTAAGACCACGTTCCATCCATTGAGTTTTATAAACACCACCACCAAAACGTGGCTTTACATATTTCCAAACTAAGTTCATCCGTTCTAAAGCAAGCGTTTGGTCGGATGTGGTTTCTAGATCTAATAAGCCATCCCTAAATAGCGAATAGCCCAATACTTGTGATGCCGATGTAGGCCCACAACCAGACAAGCGTTGCCACTCATCAGTGAACCACTCTTGGTCATACCCATATGATGTTTTACCATTTACATCGATATATAGCCATTCTGGATGTTTAATAGATACTTCATTCATGAGATTAACCTTCGATTACTTCTACAGTTTCCATGATAGCACCTTGTTGGATACCATCAACTACATCCATACCTTCAATGACTTTACCAAATACAGTATGTACACCATCTAAATGAGGTTGTGGCTCATATACAATAAAGAACTGACTACCACCAGTATTAGGGCCACGGTGAGCCATAGATAAAGCACCGCGCTCATGTTTATGCGGATTGCCAACTAATTCATCTTTAATTGTATAGCCAGGACCACCTGTACCGTTGCCATTAGGACAACCACCTTGTGCTACGAAACCAGGAATTACACGGTGAAAACGAAGGCCATTGTAGAAGCCTTTGTTAATCAAGTCGATAAAGTTTTGTACTGTGCCAGGCGCTTCTTTTTCAAATAATTCAATTACGATATCGCCGCCGTCAGCCATATGGATTTTCGCTTTTTTCATTGTTCAGGTACCTCCAAAATTGTACGCAACACATGTGCTGCTAATATAAAACCTGCCACTGGTGGCACAAAACTACATGTCCCAGGACTTGTGGCATCACCACGGAACTGTGGTTTTGTCGGTTTTTCAGTAGAAAATAAAACTAATTGTTTTTTTATACCCCGTTTTTTGAGTTCCCGACGCATAACGCGTGCCAAAGGACATGTATGAGACTTATTGATATCTGCAATCATAAGTTTTTCTGGGTAAAAGCGATTACCTCCGCCCATACAAGAAATAACAGGGATGCTTTCACGTTGACAAACCTCAATGATATTAAGTTTCGCCGTTACCATATCGATGGCGTCAATAACATAATCAACGTTCAAGCTTTGAATAAATCCAGGATAGATTTCCTCAGTATACATAATATCATGGGTTTCTATCACCACATCAGGATTAATGGAAAGAGCTCGCGCCTTTGCCACCTCTACCTTACGTGCCCCAATCGTATCATGAGTCGTAATCATTTGGCGGTTCAAATTGCTAGGCGCTACGGAGTCACCATCAATAATGACGATGCGCCCCACACCAGCTCGCACTAACGCCTCAAGGGCACCACCACCTACGCCACCGACACCAAAGAGTGCAATAGACGTGTCCTTTAATGTTTGGATTTTATTGGGACCAACCAACCACTCTAAACGAGTTAACATATATTCCATTAATATTTCCCCGTCGGAATGATTTCGGTCCAATATCCATCTGGATCCGCTATGAAATAAATGCCCATATCAGCATTTTCATAAGCAACAACGCCCATTTCTTTATGCTTTTTAAGAGCCGCTTCATAGTCATCTACATAGAATGCTAAGTGGAATTCATTATCCCCTAAATTATAAGGGCGATCCCAGTCACGCAACCATGTAAGTTCTAATTCATGTGCTGTATAAGGACTTTTTAAATACACGAGAGTGAAAGCACCGCTTGGGTCTTCCAAACGACGAGACTCCTCGAGCAATAACGCCTCTTTATAGAATGCTAGACTTTTATCAAGGTCTTTAACATTTATATTATTATGAGCAAACGAAAACTTCATAGAACCCCCTTCGTAAATACAGGATGTTTTTGTAGGAATTCTCCTCTTTTTATAGTAACACATTTGGCAAATCTATATCTAGTTAATGATATCTAGTTAATAACAAATTTTGCCGTACTACCATCGTCACCGCGAATAACTTCTAAATGAGCAGGTATGCGCGATTTTAACTCAGGTACATGGGAAATCATACCGATAAGGCGCCCAGAAGATTGCAATTGTACCAATGTTTCCATAGCTAGTTCCAATGTATCTGGGTCAAGCGTGCCAAAGCCTTCATCGATGAACATCGTATCCATATGGATACCACCAGCATAGCTTTGAATAACATCCGCTAATCCCAAGGCAAGCGCCATAGAGGCCAAGAATGTTTCGCCACCCGACAAGGTATTTGCCGGTCTAGATTGCCCCGTGAAAGCATCCATAACTGCCAAATCAAGGCCTTGCTTGCCACGACCACCACCTGTATAGTCAGATCTTTCCAAGGAATATCTGTTGCGACTCATCTTCTGAAGTCGTAAATTGGCTGCATATACGACCTCATCTAAGATAGCCCCCAATACATAACGCTCAAAGGTAACATTTTTAAAGCCTTGCTCCCCACCATTAGCGAGATCATTTAATCGGCTTAAGAACTTCACCTTTTCCCGAGCCTCGCCCATAGCAGTTTCAAGTGTTTCTAATGAGGTGAGCGTAGTTTCGATATGCTTTGTTTCTTTATCCCATGCCGCAAGATTACCTACTAGTGTATCTCGATGCGCTACTGCTGTAGCATAGATTTCATCGGAAACAGTCTCACTTGGCTTAACCACAGTTTCTGCTACCTTTAACGCTGCATCATATACAGCTTGTGCTTTATTAAAGGCTTCATCCAAAGCATGCAGCTGTGTTCTATAGGTCTCTATCTCTTTAATATCACGTAAAGCCTCTACAAAATCATCCTCTCCTAAAGAAATGGCTTGTAATGACTTTGTATAGTTCTCATACATCAAATTAAGATTTTTTGTTTCTTCTTTTACTTGAGAGGACAAAGTTTCTAAGCGTCCGCGTTTGGCATTCAACTGTTCTCGAGCAGCATCTAAATTAGTTTTACCAACTTTCACCTGCTCATCGTAAACCGTAATCTCACTATCTAACGACTCTAGCTGTTTTTGCCACGCAGCTATATCCGTGGTTGGTAAAGTTTTAGATAGAGCATCAATGTTAGCCTGTACTGAGCTAATCCGAATCTCTAGATCGTGTAGATTTTTAAGTAATTCATTATGGGCAAGCTCTAAAGTTGCTAACTTATCTCTAGCTACTTTTAACTTATGCTCCTTGTCAGCTATAGTTTTACTTAACAATTCAGTCTCACCACGTAAAGCTGTGAGTTGATCCATTTTAGCCAACAAATCCTGTTGAACAGATGCAAAGTTTTTCTCAGAAAAACCGTCCATAGATAACTTTAGCGTAGAAACTTGTGCCTCTACTTGCTTAGTTAACTCATCAAGACGAGTAACTAAGGTTTTCTGTTGTCCCACTTCGCTAGCTTGCTTTTGTAGTGCTACGTCACGGGCTTTACGAGCCTCTTCAATTTCATCCTTAGTCGGATAAATCTCTGGCTTCGCCGCTAACTGTGGATGATCTGTAGAGCCACAGACCGGACAAGGCTCATTAGCTACAACTAGATGAACTAGCTCAAAGGCACGCCCTTCTTGCATTAGATGCTCTAATCGTTCAAGATGTACCTTTACAACCTGCACTGTTTCACCTAAAGACGCTAACGTTTGACCTTTATCATCGATTTCTTTTTGTACCTTACTAATTTCCTCTATTAATTCAGAATATCTATGTAAATCATTTAGTTGCCCTTGAATAACAGTAATATTCTCTAAGGATTTGTTATTATCTTGTAACTGTTTACGCAAACTTCCTAAGTCGTTTTCTAAAGTTTTTACAAGCTCCCGTTGTTTAGCTAAGGCATCTTCGCTTTTTTTACTATCTAATTCTTCTAAACTACTATGCAGTGTAGAGAATTTCTTTTTCAATACATCTAACTCGTCAAACTTCTCTGCTTGTTGTTGAAATTGAGCTAAGGTAGTTCTCTTAGCTTGTATACTTTCAGATTGACCTTCTAAGCCACTGTAAACCTCTAAACATTTAGCCTCATGTTGAGTTGCTAGTTCCACATGTTTTTTCGCATCTGAAAGGGCCTGTTCTAAAGTTTTTAATATAGCTTGTTTCTCAATATATTGTTTATATAATTCATGAGTTGGTGCCAAAGAGTTAAGGAACTGGACCTTTTCGCTTAGATTTACACGCTCAGTTTCCCTTGCTTTCATGAGTTCAAGTTTCGAAGTAGCCTCAGCAAGAGATTGTTGAGCCTGATTATATAACGACCATTGATTTCGGAGCACATTAAACTGTTCTACCACGGTTACTGCCTCATCTCGATCTATAGCAAGAGCTTCTCGATGTGGGCCCCGATTTGCTAGTAACTCACGCACATGCTCAATGGTTACCATTGGAGTTGCTCCATCATGAGGGATGGACTGTATGAAGGCAGTTTGCTTTGTTAGATTTTCTTCAATACCTGCCTTTGCTTCATCATAGGCAGTCTTGAGTGCTTCTTGTAATTTCCTATATAGTTCCGTTCTAAAGAGTGTATGTAGTAATTCCTCACGTTCACTCGTAGAGGCCACTAGTAACTTTCGGAATTCCCCTTGAGGTAATAGCACAACTTGTAAGAACTGATCCTTGCGAAAGCCTATAATTTGCTGAATGGTATCGCGAATGGCGGCAGCCGAGGTGGCAATAACCTTCCACTCACCATCTTTCTTTTCATATACAGTAGCGCTAGCATTCTGCTCACGCATCCCTGTACCACGTTTCTTTGCTACCATCTGTTTCGGTAACCGTTCAACACGATATTGTGCATCGCCAATAGCAAAGGAGAAATCAACACGAGTCATTCGATGAGGTTCTGCAAAGTCACTGCGAATAGCATCTATTTTACGTACTTCCCCACTCGGCTCACCATACAAGGCATACACCATGGCATCTAAGATTGATGTTTTCCCTGCCCCTGTAGGGCCAGCGATGAGAAACATGGAATGGTCTTGGAGCTCGTTAAAGTCCAATGTGACCGAATCACGATACGGACCAAAGGCTTCTATAGTTAATGATATAGGCTTCATTTAGTCCTCCTTAAGAATTCGGTCCCATACAGAGTTGATATATTGCTGTTCTTGCTCTGTTAAAGGTTCCTTCCACACAGTTTCTGCAAATTGATTAAATAGATCCCGTTCATTTAATTCTTTGAAAATTGCCTCACCCATATCTGCTATAGGCCCTGCCATGCGACCAACTAGATCAATGGTCATACAACGATGATATACCTGGCGCAGTTTAGCCATTCCATCCATAATCGGCATCGTATCAAGTAAACGAGCTTGCACATAATCATCCCTATGTTTAGCCTGTAATACTTTATCATTTAACAGGTCTTCAAAATATCCTTCCAAAATGACTACATCTCGCTTCACCTCTACAGGAATTGTACTAATATCTACGGTCCCCTTTGTATCCATATCAATGATGGTGAAAGACTTCTTTTGCATATGTTCATCAAAGGAATACTTTAATGGAGAGCCACTATAGCGAATACAATCTGCACCCATTCGTTGAGACCCATGCAAATGTCCCAAGGCAGTATAGTGAAAATCTTTAAAGGCTTGAGGATTTACCTGTTCACTGCCACCTACAGACAAGGTACGCTCTGAGCCCCCTACTTCACCGCCCATAACAAAGGCATGGCTAATGGCGATACTGCGCATCCCCTTAGGCACTTGTTTATACAAGTAATTACTCCAAGCCTGATACATTTGGTCATAATTGTGCAGATTCAAAGCGCTTTCGCAATTTTGTTCATAACACGGTGTTACTATGTCAGCAATTTCAATATTGGCAGTTTCTGTATTAGTAGACTCTACATCAGCAAATAAAGCCTCCCCTATGCGCCGGGGTTCACTAAAAGGCATAGGACAAATTGCCACCTTGCCATCTGTCCCTTCAAATTCAAAAGGCTTCAACGCGTGATGAGGAGAGCCCCAAATATGGATACCCGATTGGCCCAACATAGAGCGCCCCACTTCAAGACGTTCTGCCCCATCGTGATTACCGCTCACCACAAAGAGAGGCACCTTGTAGTCCATAGCTAGACGAGTGATGATGGAGTCCCACAATTCGATAGCTTCAATGGGTGGCACCGCTCTATCAAAAATATCCCCTGCAAGCAATATGCCATCGATGTTTTCATCTTTCAAAATATTAAAAAACTGATGTTCCAACACATGAGCTTGGTCCCCTGTTAAGTACTGGCCATAAAAAATACGCCCTAAATGCCAATCGGCAGTATGTAAAAAACGCATTTTGTCCCCCTTTCCAGTTCTCCCTATACCTTACACAATGTATGTATTCAAATGCCAAAACGATCTCTTAGTCCCATAAGTTTATGGAAATTCAATAACTTTATATAACTTTATATAGCTTTATATAACTTTATATAGCTTTATATAGCTTTAATAGCTTTAACAGCTTTAATAGTTTTAATAACTTTATGAGTTTGCAATAACTAGTATAGCATCAGGTATTCTACATATTTATTATATAACTAAATTAACATCTGTATTTTAATTATTTATTTTCTACGATAGAGCGTAGCATAGCAATTTCCTTTGCGTAACCGTCCAATTCATTTGGTGTTTCCAAGTAGAATGGCAAGTTCGTCAATTTAGGATGTGTTACAACGCGAGCAATAGCATCGATACCAATATGTCCTTCCCCAATTTTTTCATGACGATCTTTATGGGCCCCCATAGGATTTTTAGAGTCATTCAAATGAATGGCTTTCAAACGATCAAGACCTACAATTCGATCGAACTCGTCAATAACGCCATCGAGATTATTTACGATATCATAACCCCCTTCGTGAATATGGCAAGTATCAACGCACACACCCATGTACTCTTTTAGTTTTACGCCATCGATGATGCGTGCAATTTCTTCAAAACGAGAGCCAATTTCTGTACCCTTACCAGCCATTACTTCCAAGAGGACTGTTGTCTTCATACCTGGAAATAAGATTTCATTCAAACACTCTACAATGTATTCAATACCTTGATCTACGCCTTGCTTCACATGGCTACCAGGGTGAAAGTTATACATTTGACCTGGCAAATATTCCATACGCTCTAAATCTTCCATCATAGATTGCTTCGCAAAAGCGCGTAAATCCTCTTTGGCGGCACATGGGTTATAAGTATACGGTGCATGGGCCAACAAGGTACCAAAGTTGTGTTCTTTCATATATACACTAAGGTTATTCATATCCTCAACATCGAGAGCTCGCATGCTACCACCGCGAGGGTTGCGCGTAAAGTATTGGAACGTATTTCCCCCAATTTTAGTCGCTTCCTTGCCCATATGTAAATAACCTTTGCTAATTGATAAGTGACTGCCTATTACAAACATAATACTCCTCTATATATGACTATACGATTTCTACAATTTTATAATTATAAAACGCCTAACTCTAATATCTATTGTATTATGCTTATAGCTATTTTTGTTACTATAGCTATTCTATAACACTAATAGATAAAGATATATGATAACTAATATAACCCCTGCCGTGAAGGAGCCCTTCAACAACAGGGGTTATCTATTAATGACTTTCTTTTTTTGCACACTCAGGGCAAACACCTTCAAAGGTAATATGTTGACCTGTGATTTGATATTCACTACCTTGATCAGCAATCGTTTTGATAGCTTTCAAATCAATGCCCATCATATCCTCTACCTTATTACAACGAATGCAACGGATATGGGAATGAGCTTGTGTGTCCCAGTCGTAATGAGCGCGCTCATCACCAACTTCTAGAATTTTAACAAGACCGATTTTTTCAAAAATCTCCATCGTCTTGTACACTGTAGCCAAGCTCATGCTTGGATGTTCTGGGCGCAACGTATGATACAACATCTCTGCTGTTGGATGATCATGATGACCACGCAAAGCATCATAAATCGCAATACGTTGTGGGGTTACTTTAAACCCCTGACTACGCAAAATTTGTGCGATATCCATAATAATCTACCTTTCTCCACTTGGAAATCTATAAGGCATAGGCCATTATCGACCGTTTACAAGAAATAATTATTATTTATTATATCAAAATTCTCAACACTTATCAAGATAAATAGTATTAACTATTAAGTAATAAAAAATGTGGATTGCCCAGAAGCAATCCACATCCTATTAGTCTTTAAAGTAAGGCTTAAAACCTTCACTTTGATGGCGAGTTTTTTTCTCTCCACGCGGACGATCAGATTTACGATCATCTCTGCGACGGTCACCTTTACGGTCATTGCGACGATCACTTCTACGATCATCGCGACTGCGACGTGGGCGGTCATCTCGACGACGATCACCATCACGACGGCGACGATCACTACGACCACTTTCACGACGACGGCGTACACGCAATGGTTTTTCTTCTGTAATATTTACAGGAGTAGTATCTGGTTCTTTTGTTAACAATTTAAGAGCTGCCGCCAAAAGTGTTACGGAATCTGTATCATTCAACAATTCCTCAGCACTAGATTTGAAAGGCGCCAAGGCTTCTAGATTATCTGTCATTTCAACGAGGCTTTCAATTGCCAAACGTTGTTGACCTTCAAGAACTTCACCTAATGAAGGTGCACGACGACGTGCAATTTTACGTTTTGTTAAACGCTCGATAGCATGTAAATGCTCCATTTCACGAGGGATAACGAACGTGAAAGCTTGACCTGCTTTACCGGCACGACCTGTACGACCTACGCGGTGTGTGTAGCTTTCAGGATCTTGAGGCATATCATAATTATATACGTGAGATACGCCAGAAATATCAAGACCACGAGCTGCCACATCTGTAGCCACGAGAATATCAATGGTACCTTCGCGGAATTGGCGAATTACGCTGTCCCGTTTTTGTTGAGACAAATCGCCATGGATGCCTTCCGCCATGTAACCACGTTTCTTAAGACCTTCTGTCACTTCATCAACACGACGTTTCGTACGCGTGAAAATAATAGCAAGTTCAGGTGTTTGGATATCAAACAAACGACAAAGAACATCGAATTTTTGACGGTCTTGCACTTCGATATAGTATTGTTCGATCAAGTCCATCGTAACTTGAGTCGGTTTCATGCGAATCAATGTTGGCTCTGTCAAATATGTTTCAGCTAATTGTTGGATAGCTTTAGGCATCGTAGCAGAGAACAACAATGTTTGATGGTCTTCTGGGATAGCACCCAAGATTTTATTGATATCATCAACAAAGCCCATATTTAACATTTCGTCGGCTTCGTCCAATACCACAACTTTCACATGGTCAAATTTAATAGAACCACGATCCATATGATCCATCAATCGGCCAGGAGTGGCAACGATGATTTGAGGGTTCTTTTTCAAGGCACGGAACTGACGATTAATATCTTGACCACCGTAGATTGGTAGTGCTGTGATATTCGTGTACTGAGCCATTTTGTTAAGCTCTTCAGCTACTTGAATAGCTAATTCTCGTGTAGGGGATAAAATAACTACTTGAACGTGACGCTCATTCCCGTCTACGCGTTCCAATACAGGCAAGCCAAATGCTGCTGTCTTACCAGTACCTGTTTGAGCTTGACCGATCATGTCCTTACCGCTCATGGCAACTGGGATAGCTTCCTGTTGAATTGGCGTAGGCTCTTCAAAGCCCATATCGTTTAACGCTCTTAGAACAGGTTCGCTAATCATTAATTGTTCAAATTTTTCTAACATCTAAATGTGTTTCCTCCTATCGCGCACGAACTATGCGCATTTAAGTAGTATATCATATTTCGAGGGCGAGCGCTATAAAAGTAATTCTGAATCTAAGCTAAATAGGATTTCTTTTCCCCTTAAAATGTTCAATCAACACAATTCCACCTGATACACATAACAAAACAAGATATGACAAATAAATAGGCATATACAAGCATTCAACAAGAACAACCCATATAATTAATAGTAATTTAGAAATCCATTTTGTTGTTATTCTATCCGCTATCATAAATATAGATAAATTGATAATTACTTTAATAATTATCGCAGAGATAATAACTACTGACGTAAATTCTTCTCTATAATCTGTCAATTCATATAAGGGATATAATAAATAACTTAATAAAACGCTAAGTATTATTAAAAACCAAATATTGAGTCCCTTTAAAAGTTTAGATTTACTATAGTAAAATACGCCAACCAAAAGAAAAAGCAAAACACTAAGCAATATTCCTATAATTAATAGATAATCAAAATGAATCATAGTTTATCCTGTCCTTTGACCATTTTCTAAATAGAAATTCTTGTAAATCATTTATGTTTAACATTTTACTTATTTGAAACAGATCCATGAAATGCTCCTCAACTATACTTTACGGATAAGTTTATTACGCATTACTTTCATTCAGTACATATACGCTTCACTATGTATGTATTCTATTTACTTAAGTATTGCTGTAGGGTTTGATTTTCTAACGGCCCTAATTGTAAAGCCTTTCGATTTTTAATCGCATCAATGGTTAATGCTTCAAAGGTAATTTTATCAAAATCAGAAAACTCGTTAAAGGAATTAAACACGATGAATCGTTGATTTAGTAAATTAGTTAATACCTCTATGTCTTTCGTTCTTACTTTATTTAACTCATTTCGTGCATAAGATTCATATCTCTCATCACCTGCATTATTCTTGCTAAACCGACCTATATCAAGATTATCAGAATAATAGCTATATATAGCCTTCTGATAGAAATCAATTTTAGTCAATTTCCCGAATTCAAAGTTATAATAAGCATTATTTCTTAAAATATGCTCACATCCATACTCACCAATAATAGTCCCTGTAGAAAGATCTACTATATCATTATGCTTAATCAAGTCTTCCTTTCTATACGATACATAGAAAGGTAACTTTATAGTATATCCAGCGTTTGGACCTGTATATCGTTTCTCACTATCATAAAAGATCTCATGCCATATATCTCTATCACTTTCATCAAGACTAGAAATATTAGGGTATAACTGATCAAGACTTACATTAAATTGTGTTTCTTTAGAATCTATCCGAGGAATGAAAGTATTATATTTATTAAGATTTTTATTCCAAGCATCTAGTAAACTTACATTTTCATCAAAAATACCAATACCGTCTAACGTTATGTAATAAAGTTTATTATCCACCTCATGAACAGCAACTACATTATCAGCAATCTTACGGTTTTCATTGCCATAATATAATCCACTCTCTTTAAGATCACTTAAATAAATCAAACTATTTTTAAAGTCACCACTTGCCAAGAAATATATCAATACTCCCAATATGAGTATATAAAGCACTACTATTATGCCAACAATATATCCAATCCATTTAATTACTCTCTTTAAATTCATAATAGCCCTCTATAAATAACACGATTTTATATGGCTACAATTATAACATACACTATACTTTTACATATAATAGACTATTGTTAAGTACAAAAAAGACACCTCTTTCGGGCTACTTCTTTATTATGATTTATTGAGAGGTGTGTGGTATTAAATCAGCTATATGAGTAAACATTTAATTTAGATATAATATAATTAAAATAATGTACTCCAAAATGTACTCCAAAATTCCGCCAATAAATTAAACAATACCTGTTAAGCAATTACGATTTACTAAACTTCCTAAAGTAGTATAAAAGGAATATACAATGAAATCTTTTACCCTAAAACGATTTATATTATTACCACTGATTATACTATCCCTCATACTAACAACGGGTTGTCATCTTCTCTCACATTATAGTAAAGATGAAGTACAACAATATATAAATGAGGATTATCCTAATCTAACATATCACTTGGAATCTCATAGGAACAATAGATGGCAAGTCACCTTTGACAAATATCCACAAATGCCCATTGAAATATCTGAAGCCTTGCATACCTCTGCACCTGTTGTACCACAAGTTGATCGAATGTTGATAACCAACATTCCGCTGATAACTGCATTCCCATTAATGAAAAACTATCTAACATCAGAGGAGTTATCCTATGGAACATATGATACATCTTCTTTGTATATTGAAATGCCTATCCCCTATTCGGCTATACAAAATCAAGATGTAATAAACTTTTACAATCGTATGGATCAATTCTGCAAAGAATATGCTGCAACATATCCAGATTTCAAAGAAGATATATATATTAGAGTTATTATAAAACCTTCTGATGGTTCTGATGCACCAAAAGAGTATAGAAAAATATTCCGTCTATCTCAATATTAGTAAAAGAGGCACCTCATTCGAGGTGCCCCTTTATTATAGTTCATCGGAGAAGTTTATATGTTATTAATCTAAATCGTAAAAACCAGATGGTTTATCGCTCAAGTTTACGATGATGTTTTTCATTTGAGTGTAGTGCTCAAGGATAACTTTATGAGTTTCACGTCCGATACCGGATTGTTTATAACCGCCAAATGGAGCGCCTGCAGGGATAGAGTTATATGTATTTACCCACATACGACCTGTTTCGATACCGCGAGCTACGCGGATAGCACGGTTGATGTTTTGAGTAAATACGCCACCGCCAAGGCCGTATAAGCTGTCATTTGCTTGTTCTATAACTTCTTCTTCGCTGTGGAATTTGATGACAACGGCTACAGGACCAAAGATTTCTTCGCGAGCTACGCGCATATCATTTGTAGCATCTGCGATTAGTGTAGGTCTTACAAAGCAACCTTTACCAAGTTCACCATCAGTAACACGCACACCACCGGCTACAATGCGAGCACCTTCTTCTTTTGCAAGGTCTACATAGCTAAGTACTTTTTCAACTTGTGCTTCGTAAATCAAAGAACCAAGTTGAGTGGATGGATCCCAAGGCAAACCAACTTTCACCTTATCAAATAGTGCAGCTAGTTCAGCTACGAATTTATCGTAAATTGTATCTTGTACGAAGATACGGGAACCTGCACAGCATACTTGGCCTTGGTTGAAGAGGATGCCGAGCATTGCCCCATCAAGAGCTTGTTTCCAGTTCGCATCTTCAAAGAAGATATTCGCAGATTTACCACCTAATTCCAATGTGGCAGGAATCAAGCGTTCAGATGCTGCTTTATATACATCTAGACCTACCTCTGTAGATCCTGTGAAAGCAAGTTTGCTAAAACCAGGATGATCAAGGATATATTGACCGGATTTAGAACCTTTACCTGTTACGATATTTACAACGCCTGGAGGCAAGATTTCTTTCAAAATGTCGCCTAGTTCCAAAAGGCTAAGAGATGTATGGCTAGAAGGTTTGATTACAACTGTACAACCTGCTGCAAGAGCTGGCGCCAATTTCCAAGCGGCCATTAGGAATGGGAAGTTCCAAGGTACTACCTGGCCTACAACCCCAATTGGTTCACGAACGATAAGGCTCAATGTATTTTCGTCAAATACTTGTGCAGAGCCTTCTTCGGAACGAAGCACGCCTGCAAAGTAACGGAAATGGTCCGCCCCAAGTGGAATATCCACGTTCAATGTTTCACGGATTGGCTTACCATTGTCGTATGTTTCAACTTGTGCCAAATGTTCTTTGTGAGCATCGATAGCATCCGCAATTTTCAATAAATAGTCAGCACGTTCTACTTGAGAAACGTTTTTCCACGTTTTGAAAGCTTCTGTTGCAGCCTCTACAGCTTTATCAACATCGCCATATGTAGCCTCTGCACAGATAGCGAGTTGTTCGCCATTAGCAGGGTTATATACATTGAATTCAGCACCGTCAGATGCCTTTACCCATTCATTATTAATTAAAAGTCCATATCTTTCTTTAAGGTTCAAGCTCATTGCATTACCTCCTCTTTAGGAATATGATTTAGGAATTTCCCCTCTGTGATTACATCATACTCCTTATATCTAAAATTTTCAATTAGATATACCATTTTCGATATATCTGTTCTGCATTAATATGCATAGATTTTAGTTATATAGAAAAACCGCACCCTCTAAAACCATAGAGGGTGCGGTTTTTCGTATAATGACTTTTAGTCAAGAATGAGTTTCATTTAAAATCTATTAATATAGATTAACTAGCCTTCTAAGAAATTATCAGTTTCGACGATTCCCATTATTACGAGAGCCATTATTGTGATTATCATTTTGACGTCCGCCATTATTACGGTTGTTATTTCGGTTATCATTATTTCGACGCTGACCGTTGTTATTTCTATTATGGTTATTATCGTTATTCTTCGACTTTTCCGGTTGCAATGCTTTTACAGATAAACCGATACGATTGCGTTTTACATCAACAGAAATAATTTGCGCTTCGATAATATCACCTACCGCAAGTACATCAGATGGATGTTGACGGCTATTGCAAAGCTCGCTGCGATGTAATAGACCATTCGTTTTAAGCCCAAAGTCTACAAAAGCTCCGAAATCAACTACGTTATGAACAGTACCTTTTACAACGGTACCGACCTTGATATCTTCAAGGCTCACTACGTGTTTTCTGGTCAATGGAGCCGGTAAATCTTCCCGAGGGTCGCGACCTGGTTTAGCAAGAGCCGCCAAGATATCCCGAACAGTCGGCACGCCCGCATCAAGCTTGGCAGCCATTTTATCGGCATCCACAAGAGGTAATTTTACTTGCAATGCTTCTAATTGAGATTTATCTTGTAAATCTTTTAAGGTAAAGCCTAATTCACCAATGATGCGCTCTGCCAATTCATAAGACTCTGGATGAACGGATGTATTATCGAGTGGATTTTTACCGTGTTGTAAGCGCAAGAAACCAGCACATTGTGTAAAGGCTGCAGGGCCTAAACGAGGCACTTTTAACAATTCCTTACGGCTTTTAAACACACCATTCTCTTGACGGTATGCAACAATATTTTTAGCCACCGCACTAGAAATACCAGCAACATGCTGCAAGATAGCTGGAGATGCAGTATTTAGCTCTACTCCAACGTGATTTACTACAGTTTCAACTACTTGATCCAAGGTATGAGTCAATTGTTTTTGGTTTACGTCATGTTGATATTGACCTACGCCAATAGATTTAGGATCGATTTTAACAGATTCAGCCAATGGGTCTTGCACACGGCGTGCAATAGATACAGCACCTCGAATAGTTACATCTAAATCTGGTAACTCATCGATAGCTAATTTAGATGCAGAGTATACAGATGCGCCTGCTTCATTAGTAATGATATAGTGGCAATCTAATTTTTCCTCTTCAATCATAGTAGACGCAAATTGCTCTGTTTCATAGGATGCAGTACCATTACCGATAGATAAAAGAGTAACCTTAAACTTACGGATTTTATCAGCCAATACCTTTTGAGCTTCCTTGCGAAGCTTTTCACTATTTGTTAAATAGTACGCACCGTAATCGAGCACATTGCCTTGTTGATCGATAATCGCCATTTTACAGCCAGTACGGTAACCAGGGTCAAGGCCCATGATAACATGTCCGGCCAATGGTGGTTGTAACAATAGATTTTTGAGATTTACACCAAACACCTTGATAGCTTGCTCATCGGCTTTTTCCGTCAATTCATTGCGGATTTCACGCTCTAAAGCTGGGAAAATAAGACGTTTGTACGCATCAGCTACAGCAGCCGCTTTATACTCTGCGAAGATAGACTTCGGATTTTTCTCTAACTTTTGTAACATATAAGCAACATAGGTGTCACCTGGTACAGTTAGAGCTAATTTCAAAGCACCTAATTTTTCGCCGCGATTAACCGCCAAAATACGATGGGACGACATTTGACGTACAGGCTCAGCATATTCAGCGTATTGCAAGAATTGTTGTTGTTCTTCCTCTTCACCGCTCAATTCAGCTTGAATAAAGCCTTCATTCCACATCTTCTTACGCAAGTACGCCCGGAAGTCTGCACTATCACTGACGATTTCCGCTACAATATCAGAAGCACCTTGTATGGCATCCTCTGGCATAGGAACCTCTTCTGTTATGTATTCTTTTGCAATCTCTAACGGATCTCCAGAGGTAACCGTATCGTTGATAATCATATCAGCCAATGGTTCTAAACCACGTTCGCGGGCAATCATAGCACGCGTACGTTTCTTTGGACGATATGGCAAGTACAGGTCTTCTAACTCTTGTAGCTTTGTAGCAGCTTCCAAAGACTTCATCAACTCGTCTGTCATCTTTTCTTGCTCTGTAATAGAAGCAATGATTTCTTGGCGACGTGTTTCTAAGTTGCGCAAGTATTTAATGCGTTCTTCAATGGTGCGCAATTGCTCATCTTGCAATTCGCCCGTTACCTCTTTACGATACCGCGCAATAAATGGCACCGTATTGCCTTCGTCCAACAATTCTACGGCAGCTTGCACCTGCTTTGGCTTAACATTTAATTCACTGCCAATAATGGCAAACATTCTTTCACTCATTTAGATGCCTTTCTGCGATAGGTTACAAAACGATGAGGATATTTGTTCTTTTCATCCACCGCGCCATCTACTACGGATTCGATGGTGAAAGCATCCTCTGAGAATTCAGGGAAAAATGCATCCCCATCAAATTCGTGGTCCACTTCAGTGATATACATAGTATCTACATAAGGTAGAAAAGCTTCGTATACTTGAGCGCCACCAATAACGTAGGCCCCATCAAGAGCACGTGCTGCTTCAGCAGCCGCCTCAGGGTTATGGAAAATCTTAACACCTTCTGGTGCATCAAAGCCTTTATCACGAGTAATTACCCAATGCTCACGATTTGGCAACAAAAACGGTAAGCTTTCAAAGGTCTTACGGCCCATGATAATAACATGTCCTATTGTTTTTTCCTTAAAGAATTTCAAATCATTTGGCAAATGCCAAATCAAAGTATTATCTTTACCGATTACACGATTATGTGCTACGGCTACGATTAATGCTAACATACTGCCCTCTTTCGGTTAATACTATACGGCAACAGTCATGGATAATTTACCTAAATGTTCATATCCATCTAAGGTAATGTCCTCTGGTGTGAAGTCATAGAAGTCTTTTACCTCAGGATTCACGATAATTTTTGGAGCAGGCAACGCTTGATTGCGACGTGCTAATTGCTCACGCAATGCATCTACGTGATTTTCATAGATGTGGGCATTGTTGATGACATGTGTAAATTTACCTGGCTTTAAACCTGTTACTTGAGCAATCATACATTGTAATGCCGCATATTGAGCCGTGTTAAACGGAACGCCAAGCCCCATGTCGCCACTGCGTTGGATGAGCATGCAGTTCAAGTAACCATCCCCTACATCCCATAAGGTTTCATACGCACATGGTTGCAACGCCATATCATCTAAATCTTCAATATTCCAAAGGGTTACTATCATTCGGCGGCTATCAGGATCTTCTTTAATAGTTTTGATGAGCTTGTCTAATTGCTTATACTTCGCAATTTGGTATCCATAGGCCTTACCGATAGTACCATCTTCACGCATCCACTCATCCCATACGTGCACATTCATTTCTTGTAATTTGCGCACGTCATTGGACTGCATTTGCCAAATCCACAATAATTCTTTTACAGCTGTTTTGAAAGCTACAAATTTAGTGGTTAAAATTGGAAATTCCTCTTGCAAGTCAAATTGCATAATTTGTTGAGGCAATTTGTACGTTGCGATTCCTGTGCGATTTTGACCATAAATGCCTTGATCTAAAATATTTTCAATAATACCGAGGTATTGTGTATCTGCTAAGCTCATTTATCCCCCTAGATCTATTTATAATAAGCAAAAATACTAACGTATATCTTGATAATCTTACTAAAATATATAGTACTATCATACTAAAAAATATATGGTACTACCATATATACAGTAAAATTTATCATCCCTTATATTCTGCAATGGCCTGCAAAAAGGTAAGTCCATATTTTTTCAATTTTGCTTCCCCTACGCCTTTAACATTGCCAAACTCACCTAATGTAGTAGGTCGTAAATTTGCCAAATCTATGAGTACTGTATCAGGGAAGATAAGATATGGTCTAAGGCCCGCTTCTTCAGCCAAGCGCTTGCGATGTTGCCGCAAATGTTCAAATAAACCGCCCGATGTAGGACTGGATTTTCCTCGTGCCACAGAGGCAGCAGACTTACTAGTGCGAGAAGGCACAGACACATGTTGTCTGATTTCCTCTACCTCTTTACGACCTGCTAACACTTCTTCGGCACCAGCCGTTAAGGATAACACAGGATATTTTCCCGTTGAACTGCGCAAGTAGCCAGATGCTACAAACTGCTGAATAAGACCTTTAATAGATTTTTCATCTACATTGCTCAGTAAGCCAAAGACAAGCAATGCATCATGGCCAGCACGCATAATCCGGTCCGTTCGCTCACCACGGACGATAGAGGTTATCATTGATGCCCCATATCGCTCATCGGTGCCCATGATGGCACGGAAAATAGCTTTTGCTTCTTTCGTAACATTGACCTTATCAGCAGAACCCTTACAAGAGCTACAATTATCACAAGTAGTCCAAACGGTGCTTTCACCAAAGTAATTAAGCATATATTTACGCAAGCAATTACTGCAGAAACAGTAATCAATCATGGACTGCAATTTGCGTAACTCCACATCTTGTCGCTCAGGCGTTTCGATGGACTGTTCAATTAAATACTTATGAACCTGCACATCCTGCCCACTATAAAGCAAGATACATTCAGCAGGTGCCCCATCACGGCCAGCTCGTCCTGCCTCCTGATAATAGGACTCCATATTACGCGGCATTTGATAATGTAGTACATAGCGTACATTGCTTTTATCAATACCCATACCAAAGGCATTCGTCGCCACCATAACCTGCAATTTATCGTCTGCGTAGGCATTCTGCATTTCACGGCGCACCTCATCGTTGAGTCCTCCGTGGTAATGTCCCACCTTGATGCCCGCACGGGTTAAATTTTCATACACACGATCTACATCCTTGCGCGTTGCACAGTAGATAATGCCATTTTCATTGGCGTGCTGACGCACATAATGAACAACGTAATCCATCCGCTTTGGTGTGCGGATAACAGAGAAGGATAAATTAGGCCGATCAAAACCCGTCACGTATACATTAGCCTTATCTAGGCCTAATAATTTTTTTATATCGTTTTCTACATATTTCGTCGCCGTCGCTGTGAAAGCCCCCACGATAGGTCTCTTTGGCAATGAATTGAGCCACTCACCGATAAGGCGATAAGACGGTCTAAAATCATGACCCCACTCAGAGATACAATGAGCCTCGTCCACAATGACTTGAGCAATCGGTAACGCTCGCAGTACATTACAGAAAAAATTAGAGCTCAACCGCTCTGGTGCAATATATAAGAGTTTAATCTTACCACTACGTACTTCGTACATGGTCTTATTAAACTCAGATTGTGTAAGTGTACTATTGATGAGCGCTGCTGGTATATTCTGCACCAAGAGACCATCCACTTGGTCTTTCATAAGAGAAATGAGAGGAGAAAACACAATAGTCAAGCCCGCCTTACAGAGCGCAGGTATCTGGAAACAGATAGACTTCCCAGCCCCTGTCGGCATGATTCCAATTACATCTTCATTCCGCAACAAGGATGCAATAGGAGCCTCTTGAGCTGGTCTAAAGGAGGTATACCCAAAGTAGGTCTCCAACATGCGCAATGCTTGTTGTTTCGTCACAACTTGATGTTGTCTAGATACATCTTGTTTTCCGCCTACCTGTTGTTCCATAGGGTCCTCCTTTCACGTTCCAGAAATATAAGTATTAATTTCGATTACTACTGACAAATATTTCGTACACTCAATACGAAATATCGTTTTTTCATTCTTTTATTTTATCATATTTCATTCGGTATGGGGCTTATTAATATATGATTTCATAAGTAATCAGCTAATGCGTATCTCTAAAATATATAGCCTAAATTAATATAGGAATCTTATTGATATCACCAATTTTTTACCCTCTAAAGTACTAATATGTGGTACAATAAAAATTATTTACTATACTATAGAATATAACTAGAACCTAAGGAGGTCTTATATAGGCATGACACAAGACAACTTAATGATTATTATCGCCTTTGCCTTATATCTAGGACTCATGATGTATATCGGGGTCTACTATTATCGTAAATCGAACAGCATTGGTGATTACATCCTCGGTGGCCGACAATTAGGACCATGGATTACAGCACTTAGTGCGGAAGCATCAGATATGAGTGGTTGGATGCTCATGGGTGTGCCGGGCCTAGCGTATACTACGGGGATTTCTGGTGTGTGGATTGCCGTAGGCCTCACATTAGGCACATGGGCCAACTGGAAATTCGTTTCTAGACGCCTGCGCAACCATACCGAGGTAGCCAGTGACAGTTTGACCTTACCGGATTATTTAAAGAATCGTTTCCACGATCAGTCTCATTCGGTAGCTGTCATTTCCGCCTTATTTATCTTGATTTTCTTCTTGATTTATACATCATCAGGCTTCGTGGCAGGGGGCAAATTGTTCAATACTATCTTCGGTCTTGATTACACCGTATCCCTCTTTATCACAGCTGGTATCGTCGTATTCTATACCTTCCTTGGCGGATTCCTCGCCGTATCTTGGACAGACTGTATTCAAGGCGCATTAATGTTCTTTGCCATCTTGGCAGTACCAATTACAGCAGCCATGTACATGGGTGGCCTTATAGAAACATTCCAGCTCATCCAACATGAGTTCCCACAAGGACTTAGCTTGTTTGGTAATCCGTCTGATTGGTTTACTTGGGCTATCGGCCTAATTTCTTCTCTTGGTTGGGGTCTTGGCTACTTCGGTCAACCACACATTTTAGTGCGCTTCATGGCTATCTCTGATGCGAAAGAACTTAAAAAATCTACGAACATCGCCATGGTATGGGTTATCTTATCCCTTATGGCAGCTATTGCAGTAGGTCTCATCGGTCATGTTTACATGCTGCCAGATAAGTTAGTAGGCACTGATGCGGAAACAATATTTCTCATCATGACTGAACGGCTCTTTACTCCATTTGTAGCAGGCCTTATCTGGTCTGCTGTATTGGCCGCTATTATGAGTACCGCATCTGCTCAATTATTAGTAACAGCCTCTGCTATTTCTAATGACTTCTATGCTAATATCATCCATCCAAAAGCAAGCGATAAAGAGCTTGTATTAGTAAGCCGTATCGTAGTACTTCTAGTGGCATTGATTGCCATCTATATGGCAATGGACCCAGACAGCTATATTTTGACAATGGTAGCCTATGCTTGGGCAGGCTTCGGCGCAGCCTTCGGTCCGGCCATCTTGTTCTCTTTGTTCTGGAAGCGCATGACGCGTCACGGCTGTATCGCTGGTATTGTTGTAGGTGGTTTGACAGTACTCATTTGGAAACAATTTGGATTCTTTGGCCTATACGAAATTGTGCCAGGCTTCATCTTCTCTTCTATCGCAATCTATATTGTGAGCCTCATGGGTAAATTGCCTCCACGTCCGGTTCTAAAAGACTATAGAGAAGCAGAAAAAATGCACGTTCTATAAGGAAATATAAAAAAGCTAGTTGATTCATCGATCAACTAGCTTTTTATTTATGAGTATTGGTGTAAACCTTCCTCAATTGCGGCTTTTACCTCTGTCACTAAAGAGGCTGGAGTAAGCACTTTTACACTTTGCATATATTGGAGCGCCCAATATTTAAAGGCGTCATGATTAACACGTACACGACATACAACATTATCGGCTGTTATATTCGTAAACTCTACATTGCCATCAAACCAATCTAAAATTTGATTTACGATGGACCGTTTAGCTTTAAACGTAACAGTAATAGATTCACCGCCGAACATATAAATATGTTCCTTTACGTATTGTGACACGTTAAAGGTACGTTGTTGTTGGTATCCCTTTATCTCCCGTAAAGGTTTTCTACGTTCATTTAGCACCGTAATATGTGCAATTCGATCGACACGTAATGTAGACATGTCATCATAATTTTCGTGATTCCCCACCAAGTAATAATGTCCCCGATTCATTACTAGTTGGAATGGGTTAAATACATACTTCCGTTCCTTATGATCTGGCCCAAGATTAATGTGTAATCGCTTATCCACATCTGGTTGGCAATAGGCCAACGAAATTTTTCTACCCTTTTGTATTGCTTCTTCTATGAGATCAATATTAAGAAATAAATCTTGGCTTCTATGAAGGTACTCCGTATTACTTTCAATATCAATACCATGAGGCTTAAAATAGGAGCTCCCCAATTTTGCAACACGCCCGATTAAATCTTTACGTTGAGATGCAGTAATATGGCGAGATGCCAATATACCATCAATCAATAACCGCAATTCAGAATCTTCAAAGGTATGAATCATATAGAAATCAGTACGTCGAATGGTGCCATCTGCTCCCACAGCAGACTCTTCACATTGAATACCAAAATCTCCAGATTCATATAAATCATTTAAATGACGGCCTAAGGTTTTCCGATCGACGGATACCTCGTACCGTTCGGCTAATATACTGCGAATCTCCTCTTGAGATAACGTATGATTAGCATCTGTTTCGTCTTTCAGGATTTCTAGTATGTATACTAGAACTGCCTTTTTAGATGCCATAAAAGACTCCTTTTACAAATAATACAATTAATACAACTTTATCAACTAATACAATTTATAGAATCATCCACAACACATCGGATGATATTTACAAAATACCCAAACACATTATACCATACTTTCATGAACGGTTCATTTTTTCCTCATTAAAATTATCGATTTACTATACTTTTTCAGCAATATAAAATAACTAAAAGTAATAAATATAAAATAAAAGTAAATTTAATTATATAAAACAAAACCCGTTAACACTTAATACATATATATGTTATAAGTGTAACGGGTTTCTATTTTAGCTATAAAATCAGCAGAATATAATACAGCCCCATAGCAACAGAATCAAATAAAGGGAGCTATCACTTAGGAAATACTACCTGTTTTCTTACTTCTAATAAAGCCTAATTGTTCCATACGCGTTGTTAATTCATTATAAAAAGCTTCAGCCATGGCATTTTGATGCTTTGTAGTTTGAGACTGATCTGCACTAAAGAGAGCCTCTTTAATCTTTTTAATTACCGTAGATTTCGCTTTTGGTTTGTTCAACAACTCCATAAATAATAAATCCTCTTCAGAAATATCACCAATAGCATCATTGAACATATCTGCTCCATACATATATTCACTGCCACCATGAACAATAGCTTTTACAAAGTTTGTAAAACGGGCAGGTATATAAGATAAGCCCTCCATATACTCTTCTTTTACAGGGAATGTTTTATAAAAGCGAATACCACCACGTACCATATGCTCTACTACAGCACGATACAAGCTACATACAGCAGGTTCTAATCCATCATCAGATGCATGAGCTGCCTCATGAGCTGCTTTTAAAATAGCTAGAGCCTCGATCATATTGAACGTACCACCATCTTTAATAAGCGCTTGGAAGGTATCTCTTACGAGTACATTTTCAAACATTTCTAGTGCTTCCTCATCAAAGAGAATTTGGAAAACAAAGCTATTTACAATAGTACGTACAGGAATTGTATTCACTTCAGCCGGATTTGCAACAGCAAAGTTGATATCTTTGGCAACGCTAGCTTTACAAATAATCGACTTGCGGAATGTCGTATCTAGTATAAAATCTAAATATTGTTCTTGATCCACTTGACTATTAGGTGCCAATTGCTCAAGTTTAGCTGCAATACTTTCATCATAGGTACGAACCATAGATAGTGTAAGGTCTGCATCGCATACATACGCAAGATCATGCGCTTTCAAATGATCATTGAATTGATAGAAATAGCATGGATCATTATGAGGCTCTAGATGATCATGACCTACATAATAGTCATCCTTTTGCATGACAGAGCGCAATGCACCTAGAAATTTACTATTTCGTTCTTTAAGATTATCATAGTTAAGAATCTGAGCACCCACAAGACTGCCTACGGTCTTACCGCGCAACACCTTTTCCTTATGGGTCAACTTATCTTGGCCACGATTAGCAAACAGCATGAGCTGACGTACTTCTTCCATGGTATGCCAACCTGGATACGTATTGTAAGACACATAGGCAATACCATTATCCACCAAATGATTAGAAATAATATTGAGCAGCTTATCCTTCATTTCATCATTGATCCAAGAGTAGAATCCATGTGCAATAATATAATCGAAAGTCCCCATAGATTCGTCAAAATTCAAAATATCTCCTTGCACCAAGGATACATTCTCTAATTTTACATCACAAATAATTTGATTGCCCTTCTCTACTTGGTCTTGTGAAAGTTCAATGCCTACAAAGGTCGCCTCTGGGTTAAATACAGCTTGAGAAATAATATTACCGCCATAAGTAGCGCCTAGTTCAAGAACACGAGCTGTCTTCGCAGGTGGAGTATTTAGCCCTACAAGAGCACCATATGCTTCTAAATAGGCCGGCGTTGTAAAAGGAAATGGATAGGATTTATAGCCTAACTCTTTATATATCGTTTGTTGCATGTCTTCCATTGCTATTTGTGAATTATCCTTAGCCATATGTACCTCTATGTTTAACTTTATGAAATATACATTGTTATTTATCATTATACCAAATTACTAGTATATTACCTACGTTTAAAGCAGTTATTACCTAAATAATATGATATTAACACATTTAGCTATATAGTATTACATACAAAAGAGGCACCCTTGAAAGGGTGCCTCATATAGTTCTCAGTCGTTAAATAACGAATTATTTTACGTCTTCAAAACCTTTTTGCAAGCGAACATAGCTTAAGCGACGTTCTTTAGCGTCTTTTTCAGTTTTAGCGAATAATTCTTCTGCAACGTCTGGAGCTGCTTTAGCCAAGGAAGCGTAACGTACTTCACCTTTAAGGAAGTCTTGGAAGCTTTCAGTTGGTTCTTTGGAATCCAAGGAGAATGGATTTTTACCTTCTTCTTTAAGTTGAGGGTTGTATCTGTAAAGATCCCAGTAACCAGCTGCAACTGCTTTACGTTGTTCTTCTTGAGCTTTACCCATACCAGCTTTGATACCATGGTTGATACATGGGCTGTAAGCGATAATCAAGGATGGACCTGGATATGCTTCAGCTTCTGTAACAGCTTTCATCAATTGGTTTTTGTCTGCACCCATAGCTACTTGTGCTACGTATACATAACCATAAGACATAGCCATCATGCCAAGGTCTTTCTTCTTAGTACGTTTACCAGAAGCTGCGAATTGAGCAACTGCTGCTACGTTAGTGGATTTAGATGCTTGACCACCAGTGTTGGAGTATACTTCAGTATCGAATACGAAGATGTTTACGTCTTCGCCAGAAGCTAATACATGGTCAACACCGCCGAAGCCGATGTCGTATGCCCAGCCGTCACCACCGAAGATCCAGTGAGAACGTTTGATCAAGAATTGTTTTTTCTCAAGAATTTCTTTCAATTCAGGAGTTGTAGCGCCTTCAGCTTCGATAGCTGCTACTAAACGTTCGGAACGTTGACGAGTAGCTGCACCAAGGTTAGCAAATTCAATCCATTGTTCTAAAGCATCTTTCAATTCGCCAGTAGCAGTTTCAACTGCTTTAGCAGCCAATTCTACTAATTGTTGACGGATTTTCTTAACGCCGATGTACATACCATAACCATACTCAGCATTATCTTCGAACAAGGAGTTTGCCCAAGAAGGACCATGACCTTGTTGGTTAGTTGTGTATGGAGATGCAGGCATGGAAGCACCCCAGATGGAGGAACAACCAGTTGCATTGGCAATCATCATACGGTCACCGAACAATTGAGTTAACAATTTAGCATAAGGAGTTTCACCACAACCTGCGCAAGCACCGGAGAATTCGAACAATGGTTGTTCAAATTGGGAACCTTTAACAGTTTCCTTCTTCATAGGATTTTCTTTTACAGGAAGGTTAACACCATAGTTCCAAGCTTCAGCTTGTTCGATTTCAGTATCGATGGATGTCATTACAATAGCTTTGCCTTTAGGAGCTGGACAGATATCAACACAGTTACCGCAACCCAAGCAATCTAATGGGGATACAGCGATACGGAATTGAAGATCTTTAGCACCCAATGCAGGGATTGTATCGAAATGTTCTGGAGCTGCAGCCACTTCTGCTTCAGTTGCCAAAATTGGACGAATTGTAGCATGTGGACATACGAAGGAACATTGGTTACATTGAATACAGTTTTCAGGCAACCATTTTGGAACGAACAATGCAGGACCGCGTTTTTCGAATTTAGCAGTACCAGCAGGTAATGTACCATCTTCATAGCCAGAGAATTTGGATACAGGAAGATCATAACCAGCTTGTGCATTGATTGGTTGTGCAATATTTTGAACGAAGGATGGGCAAGATTCGCAACCAGGTTTAACTGCATGATTGCCATCATCTACTGCATCTTTCCAGCTAGCAGGAACATCTACTTTTACCAAAGCGTTAACACCTTGATCGATAGCAGCATTGTTCATGTCAACGATATTTTGACCTTTTTTACCGTAAGAAGTTACTACGGATTCTTTAAGGTATTTAACAGCATCATCTACAGGGATGATTTCAGTCAATTTGAAGAATGCAGCTTGCGTTACCATGTTGATACGACCGCCCAAACCGATTTCGGAAGCGATTTTCGCAGCATTGATGATGTAGAAGTTCAATTCTTTTTCTGCGATTTGACGACGTAATTTAGCAGGTAAATGTTCATCCAATTCTTCAGGAGACCAAGTACAGTTCAATAAGAATGTACCGCCTTTTTTGATGCCGCGAATCAAGTCGTATTCATGTACATAAGATTGACGGTGACATGCTACGAATTGAGGTTCAGTAATCAAGTAAGGCAAGTTGATTGGATTTTTACCAAAACGAAGGTGAGACATTGTTACGCCACCAGATTTTTTGGAGTCGTAGTCAAAGTATGCTTGAGCATACATATCAGTGTGGTCACCGATGATTTTGATAGCGGATTTATTCGCACCTACAGTACCGTCAGAACCGAAGCCCCAGAATTTACATTCAGTCAAACCAGGAGTTTCAACTTCTACGCCTTCAGCACGATCTAAGGACAAGAATGTAACATCATCATTGATACCCAATGTGAAGAATTTCTTACCATTTTCAGCAGCTAAATTATCGAATACAGCAACGATGTCTGCAGGGATAACGTCTTTGGAGCTCAAACCATAACGACCAGCGATAACTTTTACATTACGGCCACCGTCAACTACAGCTGCTTGTACGTCTAAGAACAATGGTTCAGCCAAAGCACCTGGTTCTTTAGTACGGTCAAGAACTGCAATGCGTTCTACAGTTTTAGGAAGAGCTTTCAACAAACGATCTGTTGCGAATGGGCGGAACAAATGAACGTTGATAAAACCAACTTTGCGACCCAATTTGTTGAGGTAATCCACAGTGGATTCTACAACTTGAGCGGAAGAACCCATAGTTACAACAACATCAGTAGCATCAGGAGCACCATGATAGTTGAACAATTGGTAGTTAGTACCTGCCAATTTGTTAACTTCGTTCATGTAGTGTTCTACAACGTCAGGAACGTTCAAGTAGAATTTGTTGGATGCTTCACGATGTTGGAAGTAAACGTCAGGGTTTTCTGCAGTACCACGAGTTACAGGAGCATCTGGATTTAAAGCATTTTTACGGAAAGCTTTAACAGCATCCATGTCAACCAATGGTTTTAAATCTTCATAGTCCCAGATTTGAATTTTTTGAATTTCGTGGGATGTACGGAAACCGTCAAAGAAGTTGATGAAAGGTACACGAGTTTTAATAGCTGTCAAGTGAGCTACAGCGGACAAGTCCATTACTTCTTGTACAGAGGATTCAGCTAACATAGCACAGCCAGCTGCACGAGCAGCCATTACGTCTTGGTGGTCACCAAAGATAGCCAAAGCATGTGCAGCCAATGCACGAGCAGCTACTTGGAATACACCTGGAAGTAATTCACCTGCTACTTTATATAAGTTAGGAAGCATCAATAACAAACCTTGGGAAGATGTGAAAGTTGTTGTTAATGCACCAGCTTGTAAAGAACCGTGGGTTGCAGCAGCAGCACCTGCTTCAGATTGCATTTCTACAACTTGAACAGTGTTGCCGAAGATGTTTTTTCGACCAGATGCAGCCCATTCATCAATGTGTTCTGGCATTGGAGAAGATGGAGTGATTGGATAAATCGCAGCAACTTCTGTAAAACCATAAGAAACGTGAGCAGCCGCTTGGTTGCCGTCCATAGTTTTAAATTTACGACTCATGTGATTATTGCCTCCTTAAGCATTTAGCAAAAATAGAACACTTGCTTAATCTATCATTATGTTTAGGAATAACAACCATTACAAACTTGCGCACATGAAAAAATAATGCAATAATATATATGTTATATATAATATGGCATTATGTGTGAGCATACTTTTTTGTGATGGGCACAACCATAATTCCTAATATCATAACTTGATATAGCCCTATATGCTAATTATAACGTGCTGGGCCCTATCAACGCAACACATACAGTGACTGTCGCTTTGCCAATATTGCTATCCATGCTTTACATAAAGTAATAGCTAATTGCATTACAGTAATAACTATTCTCATTTAGTTAGGTCACGTCCTATAACCAAGTTTTATTTTTAGGGGGTTAATTATGGATTTTCATCATTTGAAATACTTCGTTGAAGTAGCTGATCAAAAAAGCTTTAGTAAGGCTGCAAGGAATTTACACATCTCCCAATCTGCAATCAGCCGTACAATTAAAGCTTTAGAAGACGAACTTGGTGTTGTTCTCTTCATGCGTAATGCTAAATCTGTAGAACTTACTGATGGGGGTACCATCTTCTTAACCCACGCTAAACGCGTTGTGTTTATGTTTGAACATCTAAAAACTGATTTTGAAAACGAGTTTCGTTTGGAGCAAGGTTCCATCAGAATTGGTATTCCACCAATTACTGATGCTCCCATTTTTGCCCAGTTATTAGGTGAATTTAAAAAAGTATATCCACAAATCGAATTGGAACTCTACGAACAAGGTTCTAAAAAGGTTGAGATCAGCGTTCAGGAAGGTTTAATTGATATTGGCATCATCTGTACTAAACCAAACCCTAAAGAATTTGAATCTTTCTACCTTACGAGTGACCCACTGTCCGTTATCATTCCAAAATCTAGCCCTTTAGCAAAAGAAAAAGAAATTCGCCTAGAAATGCTAGCTGATGAATCCTTTGTATTGCATAAAGACGATTTCAACTTACATGATGAAATCATCAAAGCTTGTAAACACACCGGCTTCCAACCGCATATCGTGTTTGAAACGAGCCAACGTGATCTCATGTTACAAACGGTTAGTGCAAACCTTGCTATCGCATTATTACCATCTCGTCTCTGCCCTGAGGTAGGTGAAAATACGGAGGTTGGTTCTAAGGTTGTCGTAAGACCTCTCGTACCTGAAATTATTCATACCCTTTATGTAATTTGGAAAAAAGGTCATTACCTCTCCCACGCTTCTCGCTTGTGGTTAGACTTTGTAAACTCCAAATTACCATTACCTGGATTACAACTCGAGGATCGTCAATAATGAACAAACCATCTGGGCTCGCATCTAAATTGCGAGCCCTTTTGAAAGCTAAAGAAGCTCCCATGTGGGGCGTTATCATTGTGCTGGTTATCGTTATCATATTCCAGCAAATACAAATCTCTGAATTACAATGGCGTGTCGATGAAGACCACGATGGCTCTACCATCGACAGTGTAGCAGGTCGTCTTTACATTCTTGAAGGGATGGCTAATAAGCATAGTGATCAACTAGACGAAATCCTAAAAGATATTCGTCAACTACAAAATGACGGTGCCAAGTACGACTGGGAACTAAAACAACTGCAATGGTTGCATCCAGAGCTCAAAGTACAACCACCAGAGGCAAACCCACGCCCATTCAAATCCACAGATCTAAACCTCGATATGAATCCTGGGAAAGTGCCTGATGTAACAAAACAAAATCAATAAAGAAATCAGGAATAAATAAAAGCACCTTACATACCTACAAAAGTCATCACAAATGACTCTTCTTATAGGATATAAGGTGCTTTTTTCATTATTTTATTATAGATTTAATTGCTAACTTTCCCATAATACGTCTCCGCAATGACAAGTTGCTTCTACTTGCGATACGCTTCTAATTTATATGCATATTCACTTAAAAGCTCCTTTGAATAAATTTTTTCATTTTTTGAATCTCTAACTTCTTTCCAAATAATAGATGCTACTTTTAATTTATTCGAATAATTGCCACTACATTCGTCTGCACAAAAATCCTTAAAAAATTGATTCCATTGACAAACCGAATTGTCATACTTTGCATAATCTGATTCACCATAATATACTTTCAGCAAATCTCCAATTGTAAAGCTTGTATTTTTTTCACTTTTTACTTTTCTCCAGGCAGTAGCCATATCAGCATTAAATTTAAATCGTGAAACACCTATTAAAGCAGAGAAATATTCTCTAAACTTCGTATTAAAGGAAAAATTACATTCAAGTAATGGTGTATCTAAAGTAATACTTTCCACTTGCCTTCTTCTATTTTTTATTGATGATTTTTTAATTAAATCGCCTTTAAAGTACTGCTCAATAATATAATTGAGTTCTTGTTTTGTTCCCCTATATTCTAATCCTAATGATTTACATATTTGTGAAAGTTCATCACGATACCAATAATATTTATTAAATTCATCAAATGATGTAATTTCATCAAACTTAGGTCTACACTCTTTCAATATTTGTCTCCTCAAGTTTAAATAATACTATTTTGTAAATTGTAACATAAAATTGAATAGTATCCAAAATCACACCATTGAAGCATTCGTTAAATATTTTCCTATTAAGTTGTCTATAATCTAGTTATCTATAATATAGCTCTACTTAATCCTCTTTATGTTCCATAGATTTTGGAAGTGTCAAAATTAATAGACCAGCAAGGAACATACAAGCCCCCATTACATAGTAACCATAAGCAAAGCTACCAGTGTGACCATTGATGAATCCAAGCATATAAGGACCTACCCAGCCCCCCATATTACCTGAAGAGTTAATGAGTCCCATCGCCCCCGCTGCAGCAGCGCCAGATAAGAAGGTTGTTGGCATGGTCCACCATACACCCATACCACCGTAAACACCTACTGCAGTTAAGCATATAAAGAATAAGCTAACTTCTGGAGATGGACTGTGTGGTGTTGCTAAGAAACCAATAGTACCAATGAACAATGTAGTAGCAACGTGCCAACGTTTTTCATTGCGCTTTTCAGAAGAGTAACCACAGTATATTTGTACAAGTAAGGCTGCTGTCATTGGAATAGCAATAGACCACGCTACCACGCTTGGTGGCCATCCAGATAAGCTTTTAAGAACTTGAGGCATCCAAAAACTAAAGCCCCAGAAACCAATAACCCACAAGAAATAGATTAACGCTAAACGCAATACTTTTGGGTCTTTTAACGCTTGCCAAATAGTATATTTCTTTGCGGCTTGCTTTTGTTGCTCTTCTTTTTCAAGCTCGGCTTTAATATATACCTTTTCTACATCAGTTACCCAAGATGCATGTTCAGGACGCTCTTTCATCCAGAATGCGAAAATGAACGCAAAGATCACAGCAGGAATAGCTTCAACGATAAAGAGTGTACGCCAACCATGTAGACCAAAGAACGTTGTATCCAATAAAATACCTGCCAATGGCCCACCAATGATGTTAGAGAACAATAAAGATGTCAACATCAAGGAGATTGCCTTCGCTCGCTCCTTTGGCAAGAACCAATTTGGAATGAGTAATGAATAAATTACAGGATATAAAGAAGCCTCACATAGACCAAGTAAAAATCGATAAACATAAAATTCCAACTCAGTGGTCATCGTCGTCATAAGAATACATACGAGCCCCCAACTAAACATGATACGCGCCACCCAATGCATAGCATTACAACGAGCTGCAATTAAAGATGCAGGCACTTCAAACAAAACATAACCAATAAAGAAAATGCCTGCCCCCATACCAAATACTTCTGGCGTCAACCATGGTAAATTCTCCTTCATAGTCAAGCCTGCATAAGCAATGTTAACGCGATCCAGGAAGGCAATAATAGAAACAATAAACAATGGTAAGACTACGTGAAGCATACGACGTTTCGTAAAATCTCTGAAATTGATATCCCCACTTTGAGGCTCTAGTGTAGATGAGTTCATATAATTCCTTTCTACTTATTAAAATATTACATACTTTACCATCTTAAAAGAACAAACGTCCTCTGTCAATGGAATTTTATAGAGTATAGAAATAACAAATAGGAATAGTAAAACCAAAATAATGACATATAAAATAGAAAAGGTATATTCGCTAGAAATGACTGTATAAAATAAAAAAGCACTTTATAGTATGAATATATCTCTATCACAAGAGAAGAAAATACTATAAAGTGCTTTCATATTAATTAGTCTTAACAGGATCATAATCAGCAGGCACTGGAGCAACGATACTCACAAAGACAATATCTTCCGTTCCAGTATTTTTTGCACCATGACATTCACCCTTTTTAGATACTATAACTTGCCCCTTTGTAAAAGGCACCTCTGTATTAGGCGTTGGATAAAATACACCCTTGCCTTGCAATATAACCCATATATCATCAGAGTGATGATGATAATGTTTTGGTAAGATTTGACCAGGTTTAATAACCCATACTGAACCACCTGTGGAATCAGTTTGATAAAATGGCGTCCTAACAGCGTTCTCCAAACTTTCAACTTTCACAAGTTCCATATCAAAAACACGTTGATCACTCATAATGCTCACCCCTTTCATTGATTAACAACTACCGAGTTCCAGATGCGTATTCACCCATATTAATATCTAGAACCTCTCGAACGGGCTGGATTAAAGAATCCTCGTATTGAACCTTCCACTGAATATCCTGATTCATCTCGCCATTTTGTAACCCCGCAATGGTTTCCCCATCACCTATTATATTACCATGTTCGAAAATATAATTCAACACATTATAAGCATGAAATACTACATGATTAGGATCTACACCGTGAAAGTGATACTGTAAATCAGGTAAAAATAATGTACTCATACCCACAGAATCTACCATCATATCATTGGTACCTTGAATACTAAAATAACGCACATTTACAGCATAATACATGAAACGAGTCACCTCTTTATCAGGATGATTTTCAATCGATTCTCGACTTAAGAACTTACGAGATGGTCCAAATACAACGGCTTTACAAGAGGGATATAATTCTAGTAATGCATCTACATACTTTACAAGCATATCTGCACGTTCTTTGGCCGCTAAACCAGAGGCTAACATATCCGTAGCAAACACCCTGTATTGGCACTCTGCTAATAACTCATCCACATTTGGACAATCCCATACCTGACTACGATCAAAATCATCTAATACAGGCTTATCGATTTTCTCACAATTCGTCACCATCAAGGTCGGTGGAATATCTGCATCAGTATCCTCGTAATGCACCTTATAATTCTGAGGTGCAAAACCAGCAGATTCAGCTCCATAACTAAAGCAATCAATAAGGCCCAAATGCTTTGTGAATACCTCTACCATTGCATCGCGAGTAGGCATATCACACTGCTTAGGCATTAATAACTCAACGAAAAACAAACCACCAGGACGAACAGAGTTATCTGTTAGATCTTGCTTAAATACTTGACTCATAGTCACTCTCCTAATTTTTAACTATTTTTTGATGAATGTATCAGTTTATACCATTTTACAATACCCTCAGGGATTAAAAAGCTATTACCCTCTATTTTTTCTTTCGCCCAACTATAAAGTTCATCCGGAGAAATAATATGTATATTATCTATATGAGCATCAACTAAATTTCACATAATATACATCCTTTACTTTATAGTATATCGGATGTTTATAAGTACTACAATTACGTAACCAATGTTTTATAAATAATATAAAGTCTATATTTTGACTACAGGTTAGAGTAATTTCTATATACTGTGACATGACGTTTATATGATTTAAACATAAGGATTCATATTCAGGTTCAAGCTGTTTACTATTCTCTAATGTTTGTAGAAATTTTGCATATAAATAATCAATACTTTCATAACGATTACCGACCTTACAACTTCCCATATCAAATAGGTTACGATAAGAAATATCTCCAGGTAATACAGATATCCAGTTTAAGGCATACTCTGATACGCCAAACACCGTATTTTCTGGATTAGGTCCATCTAAATCATCCTGTAACCAAGCTGATATTATTTGGTACATACTTAGCATTTCATATTCGTCTAGCTCACTATAAAACTCACCTAACCCATCTAGATCAATCTCTAAATTGGCAATACAACGATACATAAAAACTACCTCCTAAAGGTCTCCAATCTTCTTATAGTAAAAGTATAACTATAATCATGTACCATATTTGCCACATTAGACTTTATTTCTATCTTTGAAGTTAATAATAAAACAACGCATAAATTCAAAAAGACCCGCTTCATGGTCCTCGAACTCATGGAGCGGGTCTTTGTATTAACTTACTAGCATGGGATGGTGAGTTGACAGCGAAACCCAAACGGACTCTACCGGACTCCAACCCCTACTCAATTATAGAGGTTTACGAACCACGTCAAGGATAGAACCATCGCGGTATTCTACGATTGCCACGATGTCTTCGTCTTTGTCGGATACAGGGATATCTTGTGGTTTACCTACCAAGTCGAATGCTAATTGTTGTAATTCTTCAATTGTGTAGATAGGCAAGTTGCTATCTTTGAAGCGTTCAATCAAATCAGTACGAGCTGGGTTGATTGCAATACCGTATTCAGTAACAAGTACATCAACGGAGGAGCCTGGTGTAATTACAGTTGCAACTTTGTCACGGATCATTGGCAAACGACCACGGATCAATGGACAAGTAATAACTGTACATTTAGCACCTGCTGCTGTATCGGAGTGACCGCCAGAAGCGCCCATCAATACACCGTTAGAGTCAGTCATTACGTTTACGTTGAAATCAAGGTCGATTTCAGTAGCACCAAGGAATACTACGTCTAGGTAGTTTGTAGTGCAGTCAGTCCATGGGTTAGCATACATGGAAGCGGACATTTCGATGTGTGCAGGGTTTTTATCTAAAGAAGCTGCTGCAGTTGTATCGAATGTTTGAGTATCGTAAATTGCACGAATCAAGCCTTCTTCAAGCATACCAGTTAAGATACCAGTAGCACCACCGATAGCGAAGCCACCTACTTCACCGCGTTTGCGAAGTTTTTCAGCGATGAATTTTGCAACTGTCAATGGAGCACCACCAGCGCCCAATTGGAATACGAAACCATCTTTAATGATGCCAGCTTGATCAAGGAATTCACCAGCTAGTTCAGCAATTTTAATTTGGATAGGGTTTTTAGTGAAACCTACCGCACCAGAAGCGATACCTTCTGGATCACCAATGCTTTCAACCTCAACAACATAATCTACGTCAGTTTGAGGGATTGCATAGTTGTGTACGTAATCAACCAAATTATCAGTGATGATAACAGTTGTGTCTGCATAGTGGGAGTCAACTTTAGCATAGCCAAGTGCACCACATGCGGATTTACCCATACGACCAGTAGCATTACCACGTGGATCAGCTGTAGGAGCACCCATGAAAGCTACGTCGATATGAACTTCACCAGATTCGATAGCACGAGCACGGCCACCGTGGGAACGAATCACTACAGGGCGTTTCAATACGCCAGGGTTTTGAGTTAAGAATTTACCAAGACGATCGCGCAAGCCAGATGTTTCAATAGCTGTTACAGTGCCGTCTTGAATCATTTCTACCAAGAACTCATGGCATGGTGACAAGGAAGAAGATGCGATAGTAATATCTTTGATACCTTTTGCTTGTACGCGTTCCATAACCATTTTCATTACATAGTCGCCATTGCGCAAGTGATGATGGAAGGACAATGTCATACCATCTTTTACGCCAGCTTTTTCGATTGCTTCATCGATGGAAGCAAGAACTTTATTTGTACCAACACGGCTCATGTGTACAGGTTTACCTGCACGATGAACTTTAGGTTCAATAGCGAATTCACCTTGATATACTTCGCGGCCTTCTAGTGCTGGGATATTTGTTGGGATATCGCGACCTACTTTATTTAACATCGTATTCTGCTCCTTCCTCTAATTCAACTTTAATGCCTGCTGCACGTGCTTTATCAACTACGCGTTGTGCACGAACTACGATAGGACCATCGATCATTTTACCATCTACGGAGATTACGCCTTTATTGTTGCGCAATGCATCTGCATAGCTGTTCAATACCTTAACGGAATGAGCGATTTCTTTTTCGTCAGGAGTGAATACTTCGTGGATAATTTTGATTTGGCTTGGGTGGATACAAGATTTGCCATCATAACCCAAAGCTTTAATGAATTCAACTTCTTCACGGAAACCTTGAGGGTCTTTCACATCGGAGAATACAGTATCGATTACTCGGATACCTGCTTCACGTGCTGCATGAAGGATTGTTTGACGAGCGAACAACAATTCAACAGCTGGTTTATGTTTACCTGTGCGAAGGTCTGCACGATAGTCTTCAGCGCCAAGAGCGATAGCAACTACGCGAGGGCCGTGGCAGATTTCACGAACATTGTATAAGCCACGAACGGATTCGATAGCTACGATAATATTGATTGTACCTTCTGGCCAGCCGTTAGCTTTTTCTACTTCTTCAATTTTCTTCGCTACGATTTCAACTTCAGAAACATCTTCAGTTTTAGGTAAACGAATCATATCAGGTTTAGCTGGAACGATAACATCAAGATCGTCATAGCCATAAGGAGTTTGTGTAGGATGGTTGATACGAACAACTGTTTCTGCACGGAATTTACGGGATTTCAATGCTTCTGCAGTTAAAAGACGAGCTGTGTCTTTTTCTGTAATTGGCACGGAATCTTCGATATCGATCATGATGGAGTCAGCACCGTGAATATCTGCACTGTTAATCATTTTAGGTGTATTACCTGGTACGAACATCATGGAACGAGACAAACGTTTTTTAGCAGCCTCTGTTAATGGGTTTGTTTTAACTTCTGGGAATGTTTTATCGTTAGCCATTATGCTTTGCTCCCCCTTTCCAATGCGCCCAACACGCGAGCTTTAATCGTGTAATCCCAAGCGTTTTTATCTTGTACGGTTACTTTTACGCCATCATAACCGGCTTCTTTCACTGTGTTCAAGATAACAGATTTAATTTGGTCGCCATATTGACGCATAACTTTGGATGTTAATTCGATTTCGATACCGCTAGCAATCGGTTCAACCGTTACTAATGCATCATTTTTTTCGTCGAAGCCAGCTTGTGCAGCTTTTACTAATTGTGCCATGTTGCATCCTTTCCTTGTGAAACATTTATAAAACTCAAGTCTGTACAGGCTCGTCGCGAGAGCCTATACAGACATTGAATACTAACAATTAAATTCTAACACTCCATAGTAATGATTTCTAATTACATGAAACCAGCGATTTTCCACCAAGGGATACCGATTACGTAGTTCAATACTAAACATACAACAGCGGAGATAAGACCAACTGTCCACCAGTCTTCTACATTGTTGTAACCAGCGGAGAAGATGATTGGACCAGGAGCCGCACCGTAGTGAGTTACGGAACCGCCATAGGAATTTGTACCAATTAAGATGAACGCTAATAATGTAGGATCGATTCCTGCGTTAATACCAACGATCAAGAATACTGGAAGCATTGCAGAAATGTATGCTGTACCTGATGCGAAGAAGTAACGAACCGCAACGGAGATTACAGAGATAAGGATAAGCATCATGAATGGATCTAAACCAAAGTTCATGTGAGTTTCTAAGAACTTAGCCAACCATTCGAAGAATTTTCCTTTGGTCAATGCAGAAGATAAGCCCAAGATGCCACCAAACCAAATCAATGTGTTCCAAGCTGCTTTAGTTTTGAGCAAATCATCCCAAGTAATAATGCCACATACAAATGTAGCAATCATCGCTACGATAGCCACTGCTGTAGCATCAATTTTAATACCAAATGTTGGAAGGATCCAACCTGTGATTGCAAGTAGTGCGATGGCGATAAGGCCTTTTTCAGACGCTTTCATAGGACCTAATTCTGCTAAACCATCAGCCGCAATTTTCTTGTTATCAATTTCTTTGACGGATGGACGTTCATACATATAGCCGATGAACGGAATACACATTAACATAATGAAGCCAGGTACGAACATAGCTAATGCCCATTGTCCCCAGTTCAAGGATACACCAGTCAATTTAGTAATGAAGTCTAATGCCAATAAGTTTGGCGCCATTGCTGTAGCGAATAAGAAGGATGTTACCTTTGTTGCAAAGTAACCATTCTGTAAAAGGTACGCACCTGCTTTTTTTGCAGTCTCACCAGGGTAAGAACCAACAGCTTCAGCGATGGACAAGTTGATAGGATATACGATACCTGCTGCACGAGCTGTGTTGGATGGAGTTGCTGGAGACAAGATCAAGTCAAGGAATGCCGTTACATAACCAAGACGAAGTGTTGTACTACCAAAAGCACGAACCAAGTAGTATGCGATACGATGACCAAGGCCAGTTTTACCAAATGCAACAGATAATGCAAAAGCTGCAAAGATTAACCATAATGCTGTATTGCTGTAACCAGCTAATACATCTTTAGTGTTGCTCAATAAGATAGAAGATGTAGCAACACCTAATAATACCGTAATAGGAACTGGGAATGGTTTTAATACCAAGCCCACGATAGTTGCTAAATAAATACCAAATAATTGCCATACTTGCGGTTTGAGACCATCTGGTGTGCCACCAAACCATGTGATTGCGACGATAGCAGCCATAACGCCAACGCGCCATAATTTGTCTTTCATGTGTGTCTTTCCCTTTCTGAATTAATTTAGGCATACATAAAATCATCTAGTCTTCAACAACATAATCGCTCGCGACGTCGATTACATTGATTAAGTCTACACTCATTATATATGTTTAAAAGAAATATGAATAATAGATTACCTTTATAGGGGTTATAAAAACTTTTATATCTACTAATCATACTTTTTATGCATTTTAAGCATAGAATTATAGTCCCAAATGAAAAAAATGCATGTATACCTCCTCAAAAGGATATACATGCACTTACATGGTACTATATTAATCTTAATCTATATTATGAGTTATTATATCGAAAAAGTCCAATACTGAAATAGCATGGATAAACAGTTAGAAAACCTCATAGATATGCTCTATTGATAATTCCTAGGACTTATATTCTCTAAGTATACTATTATCTACAACGGTGTGTTCCTTGTAATAATTACGGACATATTCAATAAAGGTTTTAACAACGATTAAATTTTCCGAATCTTTTGTGTACACCATATTGGTATCACGGGTGATATATTCACCATTTTTACTGCGTAATGGACTCACATAGATATCTTTGTCCTTACAGGATCCAAGTCCCATATACGTCAAGATAGACCATCCTAGACCTGCGCGCACAAAGTGACGACACGTACTCATAGAATTTACGTCCATCGCCACACTTGGAGGCTCGTCAAAATGTTCTGCACACCAAGTTTCAATAATATTTGCCACCGATGCATCTGTTTGGTATTTAATGAACGGTACCTTTACTAAGGATTCAGGCGGCACTAATTCTTTATATACAAGACAATATGGCTCTGCTAGTAACAGTTCAGACTTACCAGACACGTCATAGCCACCACGAGCAAAGGCGACCATACAGTCACCAGTATTAAACATTTTTACCACTTGATGGCTGAAAGCAGTCTTCACTTGGATATGAACATCAGGATATTGTTCGCGGAAAGCTCTCAATAAAGCCGGTAGTTCATAATCTGCAAAGTTGATAGATGATGCGATTTTCAAGGTCCCTTGAATCTTGCCAGAAGCGGAGTTCATAGCGTGCTCCAAAGCCTCTTCTTCTTGCATCATTCGCTTACAGTAATCATAGAAAATTTCGCCTTGTGCCGTGAGGGCAATCCCCTCAGCAGTCCGCAACAACAGAGAATGGCCCAAGGCTTTTTCCATATGGCGCAACCGATAACTCAACGCTGGTTGCGATAAAAATAATTTTTCTGCAGCCCTTGTAATATTGCCTTCATCGACAACAGTAACAAAGGTTTGCCATTCTCTATCGTCCATACAAACTCCTTTATTATCGCTTATTACCAAAGATGCGTAATAAGGATAAGAATAAGTTAATGAAATCTAGGTATAGGCTCAAAGCGCCTGTGATTTCAATGCGGTCTAAAATTGTTTCATCCTCCATGAGCGCCACTTGTGTCACATTATTCTTAATGCGGTTCACATCGATAGCTGTAAAGATAGAGAATACTACAACACCTACATAACCTAGAACTAAACTAACAGTATCACTAAAGCCACTGAGTACAGTCCAGTTAAAGAAGCGGGCCCCCATCATCACCAAGGATACGATGATCATGCCGAACAATGCCGCCATCACATATGGTGTAAGGGATGATAAATTACGTTTAGTTGTAGCCCCTACCACTGCAAAGCCAATGAAGAAAGCAAGCGTACCTATTAACGCCGGAATAACAACATCAAACACATTGTATCGCAATGATACCAAAGTCAATGTGAGACCATTCAAAGCACTATAGAGGAAGAACATACCTCGTAACGTCATTACATTAGCAGAATATGCACGAGCACTAAAAAGGAATACCACACCTAGCTCTACTAATAAGATAATATTAAAATTTTGGTACGCAAAGCGTAACCAATTTGGATTCACTAATGCAGCAAAGCCAACACCAATAGTTGTAAGTAAGCCTACAACCATCCATAAAAAAGAGCCTTTTAATCGTTGGGATACGATACTTTCAACCTGTGCAACCTCAGCTGCAGTAGGTCCTGTTACATTATATGGATTCATACTATCCCTCCTTATTTAATTATCACTTATAGAGATTATCGAGCATTGGCAATGCCCGCAAACACCTTACCACGTTCGCCATCGATAGTCACTTCTTGACCTTCAAGAAGCACTTCATGAGCATTTTTAGCGCCTAAGATAACAGGAATACCATAGGTAATGCCCGCAATAGCGCTGTCCGATGTATAACCATCTTCTACGGCAATAATGCCACCTGCTCGTTTTGCAATAGCCATCAATTCAGGCTCAATTGTGCCTACCACAAGGATATCACCATCTTTGAAACTTTCATAATTACCCTTATGATTAGCCGCAATGTATACATTACCTGTAACGGATTTACGTAAAATACCATTGCCAGACAAGAGTACTCGACCTGCAATGTGAACGCGAATCATGTTTGTAGTACCGGTTGCACCGGATGGCACACCAGCGGTAACAACTACAAGGTCACCAGACTCGATAGCCCCAGTACCAAGCGCACCAGTAATGGCTTGTTTTACCATTTCATCGGAGTTGATAATTTCATGTCCCTTAATAGCCTCTACGCCCCAGCATAATTGCATGCGACGAATAGTTTCCTCATGAGGTGTGACAGCGATGATTTTACAATCTGGACGATGACGCGCCACGCTAAGTGCGGTGTGGCCAGATTCAGTACATGTCAAAATAGCAGCGGCCCCGAGATTTTGAGCTACGCGCACACTAGCCAAGCATACGGCGCTTGTAGTAGTCATTTCTTCATCCTCACGAGCGCGGCTATAGCTATCGTAAATAGCAGCCTTTTCCGTTACCTCTGCAATGCGAGTCATGGTCGCAACAGCTTCTATAGGATAGGAACCATTGGCTGTTTCACCAGATAACATAATCGCATCGGTACCATCCAAAATGGCGTTAGCTACGTCACTTGCTTCCGCACGTGTTGGACGTGGATTTTGAATCATAGACTCAAGCATTTGTGTCGCCGTAATAACGGGTTTACCCAAGTTATTGCATTTTTCAATCATCATCTTTTGAAGTACTGGCACTTCTTCTGCAGGGATTTCTACACCGAGATCGCCACGCGCAACCATGAGGCCATCAGCTACTTCCAAGATTTCATCGATATTTTTAACGCCTTCTGCATTTTCGATTTTCGCGATAATCTTGATATCTTTTTTCTCAGACTCAAGAATGCGGCGAATAGCCACAATGTCTTTACCGCGTTGCATGAAGGATGCGGCCACAAAGTCTACCCCTTGTTGACAGCCAAAGCGCAAGTCCGCTTCATCCTGTTCAGATACAGGTGGCAAGCTTAGTGCTACACCTGGTACGGCTACACGCTTGCGGTTGCCGATTTCCCCGCTATTTTGAACAGTTGTAATGATATTATTGCCTTCGATAGCATCGATGGTAAGTGTTACAAGCCCATCAGCCAATAGAATTTTATCCCCTACGGACACATCACCTGTAAGACCTTTGTGGTTCACGGAGCTAAGCTCTTTTGTGCCTTCCACATCATCTGTAGTCAACGTAAATGGTTGACCAGCTTCGAGGAATACCTTGCCTTCTTTAAATAGACCGAGACGAACCTCAGGGCCTTTTGTGTCGAGCAATAATGCGATCGGTTTATTCACAATCATCGCTGCATCGCGCACCATTTGCATGCGTTCTGCTTGCTCTTCATGGGATCCGTGAGAGAAGTTAAAACGAGCTACGTTCATGCCCGCCCGCATCATATCTTCTAAGATACCAAATTTATCCGTTCCCGGACCTACAGTACATACTATCTTTGTACGTTTCATCTTTCCTCCTATGAAAGCACATCCAAGATTGGATCTTTCATTTCTTATTATATCAATGTTGGTGAAAGCTATCTGTGCCTCACACAACATATGTTATTGCACCTCTACGGAGCCTTCACCTAAAATAGATTCAATAGCCCTGATGGATTCATCACTAGGGTCAAAGCACATATTTGGTGGCAGATTAATCCGTTTTCGTTGACGGTGTAAATATAATGACGTTGGCACAGAGCCAGCAGTGCTAGTCAACACGCGTTTTAAGGCTTCGCTATTTTCTGGTGTATCATATTGGCTATAAATGTGGATTGCCACCTGTTTTGCCTGCCCATAGTTTACCTTTAATGGCGTAATACGGTCTGCAATGATTTGCACACCTTTTTCATCCGCATCAACCCGGCCTTTTACCTTAACAATCATATCGACTGCAATGAATTGCTGGCTTTGACTAAAGACCTTAGGGAATGCCACTACATTAGCCGCACCAGAATAATCTTCAATGCGAAGAATGGACATAACCTCATTGCGCTTCGTCATGCGGTCTGATTTATTTTCGATGAGACCGCCAAAGGTAATGGTTTGACCATCGTATTGCTCTGGATTTTCTACGAGAGCGCCCAGTTCAAAGAGGCCCTCCAACTCCTTCGCATATCCTTGCAATGGATGCCCCGTAATGTAAAAGCCGGTATATTCCTTTTCATCCTTTAACTTATCGTCTTCCGATAAATCCTCCACATTGGGAACAGGGATAAAATCGACAGATTCTTCCATATCGCCAAAGAGGTTCATAGTGCCCATAGCGGCATCCTTTTGCTCTTTAGCACCAACGGCTTGTGCGCTTTCATACATGTGCAACAATTGGTTACGATTTTCCTTGAAACCATCCATGGCACCACAACGAATGAGACTTTCAAGCAATCGTTTATTAACGACCTTATTATCCACCCGTTTGCAGAAGTCCACGATATCCGTATATAGACCATGCTCATTGCGCTCAGTAATCAAGCGATCGATGGCATTGTCCCCTACGTTCTTGATACCGCCAAGCCCGAAACGAATAGCATCGTCTTGTACGGCAAAGCTGCGCTCAGAATAGTTAATATCTGGACCTAAAACCTTAACATTGTGCTTCTTGCAGGAGTTGATGTAATACGTCAACTTTTGCATGTTCTGCATGAAGCTCGTCATGGTAGCCGCCATGAATTCAGGGAAATAATGGGCTTTCAAGTACGCCGTTTGGTACGCGATATACGCATAAGCCGCACTATGTGATTTATTAAAGCCGTAACCAGCGAAGTATACGAGCAAATCGAATACTTCATTCGCAACGGACTCGGTAATACCGTTCGCTACAGAGCCTTGAATAAAGGACTCCCGTTGTGCCTTTAGAACAGATTCCTTTTTCTTGCCCATAGCACGGCGCATCAAGTCCGCTTGACCAAGGGAGAAACCACCCATGGCGGACGCAATCTGCATAACCTGTTCTTGGTATAAGATTACACCAAAGGTATCTTTTAAAATCGGTTCTAAAATTGGATGTAAATAGGTAACCTCTTTTTTACCGTGACGGCGGTCGATAAAGTCCGCCACCATCCCAGAGCCTAGTGGGCCTGGACGATACAAGGCTACCAATGGAATTAAATCTTCAAAATGCTCAGGCTTAAGGTCCATTACAAGCTTTGTAATACCTTCCGACTCAAGCTGGAATACACCAGAGGTGTCGCCTTTTGTGAGAATGTCACACGCCGCCTTATCATCAAGCGGAATGGCATCTAAGTCTAGGTCAATACCACGGTTCGCCTTGATGAGCTTTAAGGCATCCCCCATAACCGTCAAGGTACGGAGGCCCAAGAAGTCCATTTTTAAAAGCCCTAATTCCTCGATGTTATCCTTATCGTACTGCGTTACAAAGCCTTCATCGTTGGCATTTTGTACTGGTACGTGGTCATCTAGAGGGTCCGCAGAAATTACGACGCCCGCCGCATGCGTGGACGAATTTCGCGCTATGCCTTCTAGCTTTTTACCAAAATCAAATAATTCTTTAACGTTTGGATCAGCTTCGTATAAAGCCTTTAACTCTTTACCTTGTAAAGCCTTATCCAAGGTAATCCCTAGTTCGTTGGGAATCATCTTAGCGATGCGGTTCACTTCAGCCAGTGGTAAGTCCAGCACGCGACCTACGTCACGAATTACGGCACGCGCTGCCTCTGTACCAAAGGTAATAATCTGGGATACGCGCTCCTGTCCGTATTTTCGCGTTACATATTCGATAGCTTGACCACGTTTTTCATAGCAGAAGTCAATATCGATATCGGGCATACTGACACGTTCCGGATTGAGGAACCGTTCAAAGAGCAAATCGTATTTTAATGGATCAAGACCTGTAATACCTAATAGATAGGCTACTACAGAACCAGCTGCAGAACCACGACCTGGACCTACTAAGATATCGTGCTCACGGGCATATCGTACATAGTCCCATACGATGAGGAAGTAATCCTCAAAACCCATCGTACCGATAACATCTAACTCGTAGTCGAGACGCTTTTGTAACTCTTCAGACGTTTCACCATAAAGGCGTGGAATTTCTTGTTCACAAACCTTACGTAAATACGTTTTAGACGTTTCCCCTTCTGGCACATCAAAGTGAGGCAAGTGATGTTCGTCGAAGTTGAATTCTACGTTACAGCGCTCTGCAATTTTTAATGTGTTTTCAATGGCCCCAGGAATATGAGAGAACAACTGCGCCATCTCATCCCCGGATTTCAAATAGAACTCATCATTAGGGAACTTTAAGCGGTCCACTTCGGCACGGCGGCGGCCTGTAGAAATACAAACCTTAATATCCTGAGCGTCTGCATCCTCTTTTAAGACATAGTGGAAGTCATTAGACGCTACGATGCCAAGACCGTATTCCTTGCTGAGCTTAATGAGCTCCTCTTGTGCCTTTGCTTCTTCTGGTAACCCGTGATTTTGGATTTCCAAGAAGAAATTGTCTTTCCCGTACGTCTCAATATACCATTCGATGGAACGCTTCGCGCCCTCCATATTATCTTGCAAGATATACTGAGGGATTTCTCCTTGAATACAAGCACTAAGGGCAATTATACCCTTGCTGTATTGGCGCAATAAATCACGATCTGCACGAGGACGATACAACATACCTTCTGTAGATGCTTTAGATACGATTTTAACGAGATTACGATACCCTTCCATGGTCTCAGCCAACAAGATAAGATGTTTTAGTCTTTCACGGCTGCGACCTTCTGGACGATCGAATCGGCTATTTTCCGTTACATATACTTCACAACCAATGATAGGCTTAATGCCTTGGGCCATACACTCTTTATAGAAATAAATGGCGGCGTACATATTGCCGTGGTCTGTAATGGCAAGGGCCGGCTGATTTAACTCCTTCGCACGACGTACCATGTCAGGCAAACGACTGATGCCGTCCAGCAAACTAAATTCTGTATGACTATGTAAATGTACAAATGGCTGCATGGTACACCTCCTTTAAGGGCGATGAGCAAAATACACGTTCAATGACTTCTTGCGGACCTTCCAATCTGGCAAAAACTGTGCCACGAGATTGTGAAAGTTCTTGGAATGGTCTAAATATTTAAAATGGGCAAACTCATGAACCATAACGTATTCAATATACGCCTGTGGCCCCTCTAATAAGCGGGTATTCATCTTAATGAGCTGCTTTGCAGGCGTACAAGAACCCCAACGGCTCTTCATGCGCTGCTGCTTTATGGTTGGCATAGGTACATCAATACCTTGCTTGTGAAAGCGCTGATATACGACCTTCGCCCAGTGGACAAAGACCTTCTCCCCTAAATTACGCCAATAACTTTGCATTAATTTATGCTTTGCTTCAAAGGTCGTACCACGAGGTACTACCATGGTAAGGATGGCTTTTCCGTCAAAGCCGATATGAGGCTTTCCATCCTGCTCAACTAGGCGTAAGGTAACGAGAATACCAAGAATTGATAAGCTTTCACCATTCACATACTGCAACGCCTCAACGCACTTGGCATTCAATGCATCAATCTTGTAACGAGCCCGCTCAATGGAGGGCATATTTTCGATGACAAATTTATCCACCACATAATCCGGTATGTACCCATTCGCCGACACATGGATCACACCATCCCTGGTAATGCGCATGTTCATGTTCTTCACACGCTTGATGGTTAACTCATATTCAATTCTGTCGCCATTATAGGTAATAGACCTAGTTGTTGAAGTATTCATACCTTTTATTTTATCATAAAACACTCATAAAATCGTAAAATTCTAGTGATTTTAATAGAATGACTTAGATTTTAAGTAATTCTGATTTTTTACTATTTTGTAATATAAAAATGACACCTATACCAAGCCCTTATGGGTGGTATAGGTGTCATTAAAATAATCTGTAATATCAAATTATTTATTAGTATAGAAAAGTCTTAATAAATACATCACAAGCTTGTCTTACGAAGCATCCAAATCACCAAAATATTAAGCATATTATTTTACTTTAACAATAATAGAACGATTAGGATATCTCATCTTCTTATCTTTCAACCGATTATAAATATCCTGTTCCTCAGAAGTTAGGTCTGCCTTACTAGATAAAATATGTATGTGAATTGGTTTCTGTTCTTTTTCTAGCTCTTTTTTCTCTATCAAATAGTTGTTTAAAGTATATTTTTTATAATTTTCATCGGTTTCCTCATCAAATAAATAGTATATTTGATCTAAAATTAAATCAATTTTTAGAAAACCTGTTTTTCCATAACTATATAGATAGTTTAATTGTGATTCGTAAGAGTATCCATTATATTCTAATGTGGACCCAGTTTTATTATCCAATATATAATTTTCACCCTTGGAATATCCCAAAAAATAACGAGGTTCATATTTATATGAATTAGATTCACCAATATAGATTATTGAGCATACTGCTAAACTCAAAATACTTACCAAAATAATTAATATATATTTCATCTCTACTATGCTCTCACTTCAGCTTAAATAACAGTATCAATTTGAATTCCATATTTAAAAGGCTTTATAATTCTAGCTCTCTGTTCTAAATATGCAATATTAGCTGCAGCAATTAATGCACTCTCCTTTGATGCACTCATTACCATAGACCATAGTTTATCTATATACGCAGTAGAAAGCTCTGCCGGAGGAATAGATCCGATTTTATTATCGTAATCAGGAAGCCATTCAAAATTATATAAATCTTTTGCTTGCCCAACCACATGAACTTTATCTTCAGAAATTTTTGTCATTCTAACACCAATCTTTAATTTTCCGAATGCAGCTTTAGCATTACCAAATGCAGCATCTATTTTATCATAAGACACTCATAAAATCATAAAATTCCGGTAATTTTAATAGGACTTATTTAATATAAGTAACATAATACTCCTCTTTAATTAAGAAGTTTTATATTTAATGACTACCGCTTAAACTGATCAAAAAATAATAAAAGATTCCAAGTCCTAACTACGTTATTAGAACTTGGAATCTAAAATTATACTGCTATTAAAAAGAAATTCGGCTACCTTGTGATTGAAACCTTCCAGGCGCTTCTGACAATTTCTTATATATATCAAATGTTTCAGATGGACCTAAACTTTCAATCGGTTGTAATATCATATTATCACCGTAATACCATTGTTGTAATCTTGTAAAATTATTTATAATTTCAACATCTTCTGGATTTAAATAATATACAATAATTGTATTGCTCTCTTGATTAATAATAACATAGACATCATCATTCATCGCATAAATTTTATCATTAATAATATCCATCGAAATACCTTTATTAATGAGATATACACTGTTGGCCTTATCAAAAATTGTATTGTATCTGCTATCAACTACATACCGATACTGTAAATCATGATATAACCAACCCCCACCTATAAAGAGAAATAGACCAAATATACCTACCAATATCGTGGATAACTGCAGTAGACCTTTAATAAAAACAATTATTTTATTCATATTTGTATATTAGTAATATTTCTCCATAAACTCACGTCATCTTATACTCAATAATATCTCTATTATAAATAATAAATCTAGTTGTTGAGATATTCATATCTTTTATTTTATCATAAAACACTCATAAAAACTTAGAAATCTGGTGATTTTAATAGAACTACTTAGATTTTAAGTAATAATGATTTTTTATCATTTTGTAATATAAAAATGACACCTATACCAAGCCCTTGTTGGTGGTATAGGTGTCATTATAATAGTATGTAATACTAACCTACTAATCTGAGTAAGATAATTCTAAAGATACTTCACCATTAGCTGTTAATATAAATATTAATCCAGAGAACGGATTTTGATTATAGAATTTAAAAGTCTCAATCATTGATAAAATTTCATTCTTTAAATTATACATAACTTCCGAAATAATAGCCGGCTCTTCATCATTATTTTCTACATACTTTGTAATATATGAATCATCCTCAGTTTTATAAACCAAAAGCTCTACAGAGGAATTATTAACATTCATATCAAAGTGTAATTTAGCACGATGCCAATTTAGAGGCGTTAACTTGTATATACTTTTGGCTACTTTATTATAATGTTTTTCAAGTTCCGATTCTAAGCTTTTATGCTTTAACTTAAATGCCTTATCAATGGCAGTATAATTTTTTGCTAATACACGAGATTCCATATCTTCCAATAATAAAACACCTCGTGGACCTTTTAGCATTTCTTTATATACATCCGGATCAAATTCATCTTCATTTTCCAAAACACCAAAGTTTTTATATACCCACTTATATCTATTTTGGAGCCAGCAATCGTCAGTTACAGGGTCATTATGAAATTCACAATGTGGCTCATAATCATCGCGTGAAATATACATTGTTCCCCACGTCCATTGTTCTGTAGAGGCTTCATGAAGTAAACGTACATACGTTAAAATCTCACTAGTTCCAGCTTTTATAGATTTTACTTTTTCATCACTGCAATTATATAGCAAATCTCCATAACTAATGATTGAACCAGCCGGGGTTTTTACATAATAACAAGCCGAACTCATACCTGATTCTGTACATTCAAAAAACAAATAACACTTATACCAATGTATTGGCATACAATCAATAAGTATATCTCTTATTTTATTAATATATATATCCATATATCCTCACATTAATTATTAGGAATTTCGTCAGAAAATCTTCTATTCCTCTTACATCATCATTAGTAATGATTCGATGTTTATCTAAATCAAGAAATGTTAGGTCATAACCTAAATAATACCAGCGATTATTGTTAGTATTTAGCATCATGGTCTGAGTTCATTAGCATTTTTCTAACGTTATATAAAGCCTCTTTTGAAAAGTCTTCTAGCTTAGTTTTCTTAAATAATAATCATAAGTATATATACAACTTAAAAATCTTCTAGAATCTATAATCCTAAGTCTATAAACTCCCCTGAAACTTTAATCTGCCAAAACATCCCTTTAGTAGCTTTTAAATCAATGCCTGTTTTTAACTTGTCAAAACTCACATCATAAAATGGTAATAATATCTGTAATGATGCTAATTTTGCTTTCATAGTAATTAAATCTTTACTTAATTGCCCGGATATATTAGTATCCGCTATCTCCTGTAAATTGGAAATACATGCTTGAAGATCTTCATTCTGAATACGTTCACACGTATATATTTCAGACAAATAGGTCTGTTTAATACAACTTAAGATTGATTCAGAAATGAATTCAGGTTTTTGTAAGACTTCATACAATCCTAACAAAAACAACGCCCAAAATATCTCCTCTACATAATCGGTAAAGAAATAGATACCGAACTTCTTTTCATCATGTGTAGAAATCTTTAACACTTCAGATAAAGTATTACCCTCTAACTCCCGTTCTATTAAAGCAATCCAACTACTGCATTCAATATCATCTAACGTATCATTTAATGCTGGTATAGGGATTCTACGAGCCATCCACTCATCAACATCCTCTAAACTCATCCCATCACCAATTATATTTAACAGTTTATCGGACAGATGTGCTTTTCTACACATTAATCGAATTAACATACTAAATATGTAATATTCTAAAATGGTCAAGTCAATATAATTTCGTCTATATGCCTTAACAGCACCCAATATAAAGACCATTAAAAATGTATCTAAGCTTTTTTTACTTTTAAAATAGATCATATTTATACCTCTATCCACTAATTTATTCTAGCTTAAAATCTATACGTTCATCATTAACCCGTTTTACTTAGTGAATTATAATAGTCCATTATCCATCAGCAAACCCAACAAAGTAAATATTGCAAAAAATAAGAAGATACTCAAAATAATCCTTACTACACATCTCACTATAGGCTTAGCTGAAGTAAAAGATTCTATACTATCATGATTACCAATCAACTCAGGAATACAAATAAATGCAATTAAAAATCCTATAGCCTGAATTGTACCTTTAACCTCATAATTTGTATCATATAAATTCAAAAAAGAATCAAAGAACTCCATCGATCTACTAAATCTCCTTATAATTAAGATAATACATACTAAATAGAATATTTACATTCCTATCTTTTTCAAAACTAACAACTCCATCAAATCAACTCGTTAAAGTACTCTCAATTTTTACTACACAATATTATGAATATAAATATAATATATTACTACTTTTTATTAACATAATTATCTCTTAATTGTAACAAGATGGTCCGTTCGTCTTTCCCAATTTCATCAAGACTATTTAATATGGTTAGATAATCGCCATAGTTATATTTCAACATAGTAATTAAAGAGTCTCTAACCTTTTTACCAGCAATACTTTCATCAAAATATACTTGTATATTATTTGTTTCTTTATCAATGATAATAAAACCACTAACATTAAATATTAAGATTTTAGTAGGAGTCTCTTTTATTCCTCTTACGTCATTTGTAATAATTAGATGCTTATCTAAGTCGAGAAATGTGGCTTCATAGCCTGAATGATACCATCGTTTATTATAATATTTAGCACCACGTTCTGAGTTCATCAGCATTTTTTCAAAGTTATCTAAAGTCTCTTTTGAAAAAGCTTCTAACTTAGATTTCTTATTAACAATCATCTTAGATCTTGAATAATTAATTTTATGCTTGCCAGTCTCATCACCGTAAATTTCAAATTCTAGAACATCTAACATGTGATTTCTAATATCATATCGACCGATTCCATCATAGCCTAAATAATAATAGTAAGGCTCATCAAGATATACGGCTAAAATACGACTAGAGACGGTTTCTTTAATTGATGTATCTACTAATTCATGGGACTCATCCAGAATAACTATATTATTAGGAGAACCATCGTGATAATAATACTGATAAATAGTGGTACTAATAATTGCTATAACAATCAGTATTAAAGAACAAATTTTTTTCATACCAAACTACCTAAGCTATATAATCAAATAGCTTCATACAAAACACCAACATCTTTTAATAATATCAAATATCATATCTAATTAATAAATATTTATTCCCCTTCTATAATTCAATTATATGTTAAACTAGCGTATACCACCAACGAATATTTTGTTATGTTGCGGCAAAAAAAGTACCATCTATCAAGGGACGACTTATGTGTCGTTTAGCTCCCCAAATAGATGGTACTTTTTATAATTAAGTTAATTAAATTGTTCAAATAAACATGTCTCACTCAATCTACAATGTTAGTATATTAAACTACTTTATATTTCGTCGTGCCGCTAAACTACCCGCACTGCTAGCTAGGCCAGCCCGATTGATATGAGGGTTCCCATGTTTGTACGTCTTTGGCTTGCTGTCCTTATCTTCTACTTTTGATTTCTCAAATTTAGTAAACAGATTGTCGAGCTCGCGCAAGAGCGCACGTTTTTGTGAGTCTTTCAACTCGAATACTTCACCTTTATAGGCGATGTATTTATTTTTTAGTACAGGACTGAGATCATAGATGGGCTCGTGTTCTTCTCCATTTACATCCAACAGCTCATCCAAGGTCAATCCATAATAGCGAGACAGAGCACAGAGTGTATCTAAATCTGGTTCGCGATACCCTGTTTCGTAATTTGAAAGCGCCGCATTACTGATACCTACGGCCTTTGCTACTTCGATTTGGCTTTTGCCCATGCGCACGCGAGCACGCTTTAAGTTCTTGTAAAACTGCATGTTCATCACCTGTATCGATACATAAACAACTACAAACTATATACTTTTATAATAATGTATCACTGATTTTTTTGAAAGCTTCATCAGCAACGGCTAATGTGCGTTCCACTTCACCGCTCTTATGGCAGATAGATACGAAATTACTTTCATAAGGGCTTGGCGCATAGTAAATACCATGGCTCAAGTTATGATGGAAGAACATCTTAAATTGTTCTTCGTTGCACGCTGCAGCATCATCAAAGTTCTTAACTGGTTTGTCAGTAAAGAAGATGGTGAACATAGAGCCTACACGTTGTACTACAACAGGCACATTATATTGTGCCGCCAATCTTTCAAAGCCTTCACAAAGGCCAATCGTCGTATCTTCTACTTGTTTAAACACCGTTGGATCACGTTGCAGAATGGAAAGCGTTGCCAAACCAGAGGTAACGGCAATTGGGTTACCACTCAATGTACCAGCTTGGTAGATAGGACCAGCTGGTGCAATTTGGTTCATAATCTCGCGAGAGCCACCAAACACGGCAAGTGGCATGCCACCGCCAACGATTTTACCAAGGCATGTAAGATCTGGTTTAATCTTGTAACGTTTTTGAGCACCGCCACTACTAGCGCGGAAGCCACACATAACTTCGTCAAAAATCAGTACAGCACCGTGAGCCTTAGTTACTTCGCGCAAGGTTTCGAGGAAACTTGGTACTGGAGGCACACAGCCCATATTACCTGCTACAGGTTCCACGATGATAGCCGCAATAGTATCGCCGATCTCGTCAAATAATTTACGAACCGCATCAGAATCATTGTACGGCAATGTTATGGTATTCTCTGCTACGCCTTGAGGAACGCCAGGGCTATCCGGCACGCCAAAAGTAGCAAGGCCAGAGCCAGCTTTCACCAAGAGCGCATCACTATGACCATGGTAACAGCCTACAAATTTTACGATACGATCGCGACCAGTATAGCCACGAGCTACGCGCAAGGCACTCATGGTAGCCTCTGTACCAGAGTTTACGAGGCGGATAACCTCCATAGATGGCATGAAGGCTTGTATCTTTTTAGCCAATTCTGTTTCTAGTAGTGTAGGCGCACCATAGCTAGTACCACGAGGAATCGCCTCTTGCAAACTAGCAATAACTTCAGGATTCGCATGGCCCAAAATCATAGGACCCCAGCTCAACACATAGTCGATGTATTCGTTGTTATCGATATCATAAATGCGGCTGCCACTGGCGCTGCTAATAAACGGAGGGTTAGAGCCTACGCTGCGATAAGAGCGAACAGGGCTATTTACGCCGCCTGGCATATAACGTTTAGCCTCGTTAAAGGCCTTTTCAGATTTACCGAGTTGGAACATAGTTCCTCCTTATTGTTGTAACCATTTAGCAATATCTAAGGCATGGTACGTAATGATGATTTTAGCACCAGCACGCTTCATAGACAGCATTGTTTCCATAACGAGACGTTCTTCGTCGATGAGACCAGCCGTAGCAGCAGATTTAACCATCGCATATTCGCCGGATACATTGTATACCGCCACAGGCAATTCATAGCGGTCACGCGTTTCACGAACGATGTCCAAGTAGGACAAGGCCGGTTTAATCATGATAATATCTGCACCTTCAGCGATGTCGAGTTCGATTTCTCTGAAAGCTTCTAAACGATTAGCCGGGTCCATTTGATAAGATTTGCGGTCACCAAATTTTGGCGCAGAATTAACAGCTCCGCGGAACGGCCCATAGTAAGCAGATGCATATTTTGCTGCATAACTCATGATGGATACATTGGTATAACCTGCCGCATCAAGGGCTTCACGAATAGCACCTACGCGACCGTCCATCATATCGGATGGAGCCACCATATGTGCACCAGCTTCTGCTTGGCTTACCGCAACTTTACAAAGCAATGGTAATGTTTCGTCGTTCAAGATTTCATGGTCATCAATCATGCCACAGTGACCGGTAGAGGTATATTGGCACAAGCATACATCAGAAATAACCAAAAGATTTGGCACGGCTTCGCGGATGGCTTTGATGGCTTGTTGTACTGGTTGGGACATATCCCAAGCAGAGGAACCTTGCTCATCTTTATATGTAGGAATACCAAAGATTTCTACACCACGCACACCAAGATCATAAGCCTCTTGAGCTACTTTCACAGCCTCATCAACAGACAAGTGATATTGACCTGGCAATGTGTCGATTTCTTTTTTGATACCTTCACCAGGCACGATAAATAATGGATAAATCAAATCAGTTACGTCGAGTGTCGTTTCGCGTACCAAATCACGCATTTCTGGATTGATACGCAAGCGGCGAGGACGGTATGTTAAATCGTACATGTAATCCTCCTAAATGTCTTTTACAATAGCATTTACTAAGCCATCTGTTGTATATACATCGCTGATGATAGCCGGTTTAAGACCTGCACTCATAGCCGTAGCAGCCGTAATTGGACCGATGCAAGCCACTTTAGTTTTGCCTAATAGCTCTAGTGCATTGTCGCCCAATAATTGGATTGTATTTGTTACAGTAGAGGAGCTTGTGAAGGTAATATAATCTACATTGCCTTCTGTTAACGCTGTTACTAATGCTTCTTGTTGAGATGTATCTTGTGTAGTTTCGTATAAACGCAAGATATCTACATTCATATCGCGGTGACGCAAGCAACGTGGAATCACATCGCGTGCTACCTTTGGTTGAATCAACAGTACAGAATCCCCTGCATTGAGTTCTTCTTCAAGAGCCTCTACAGCAGATTCAGCCTTATAGTCTACAGGAATGATATCCGGTACGATGCCATACTTATGAAGTTCACGAGCCGTAGCACAGCCGATAGCCGCCACTTTAGAATTACCTAAAGCACGTGTATCTTTGCCTTCTTTATATAGAGCATCGAAGAAGTAGCGAACCCCTTCACCAGATGTGAATACGATGCATTGGTATTGTTTTGTATTATTAATGATACGTTTATCTTCCTCAAACAATTCCAATGGAGATGTTTTGATTGCCGCTGCTTCCACTACATTTGCGCCTTGAGCCGCTAATTTTTCGCGGAATGCACTTGCTTGGGAGCGAGCGCGTGTGACCACAACAGTTTTTCCGAATAAAGGTTTATTATCGAACCATTGTAATTTTTCACGAAGGTTGACAACATCACCTACTACGATGATAGCTGGCGCTTTCAATTGAGCCTTTGCTACATCTTCAACGACATGTTCAAGGGTAGAAACTAATACCTCTTGTACTGTTTTTGTTCCCCACCGAACAAGCGCTACTGGTGTAGAGGCTGCTCGCCCATGAGCCATCAATTTTTCCGCAATGACAGGCAAGTTACCAACACCCATTACAAAGCAAAGTGTATCTACCGCCGTAGCAAGGCCTTCCCAATGGATGCCAGATACTGCTTTTGTAGGATCCTCATGACCTGTTACCACCGCAAAGGATGTGGCCATAGCGCGTTGTGTTACAGGAATCCCTGCATAGGCAGGCGCTGCGATAGGAGATGTTACACCTGGCACGAACTCAAATGGCACACCGGCTTCGCCAAGAGCCATCGCTTCTTCACCACCACGACCAAATACGAGCGGATCACCGCCTTTTAATCGTGCTACGATTTTGCCTTCTTTACCTTTTTGGACTAATAGCTCAATGATTTCCCATTGATGCATTGTGTGCTCTTTACACTGCTTACCAGCGTAAATTAATTCTGCATCTGGGCGCGCCCACTCTAACAGATGAGCATCCGCTAAATAATCATATACAATTACATCTGCTTTTTCGATGCATTCACGGCCTTTTACAGTGATGAGTTTAACATCGCCAGGGCCTGCACCGATTAGATATACCATACCTGTCATTTTATGATTCCTTCCTCTATGAGAGCATCCACAATACGTTTGCCCCCTTCTTCATATAAGGCTTTTGCAAGATTTTTACCAAGGATCTCGCCTTTTTTAGCGGGACCAGAGATTTCCCCTTCGTACACAGTTTTTCCATCGAGGGATGCAATCATAGCCTTTAAAGTCAATTGACCTTTATTGATGGTGCCATGTACGCCCATTGGCACTTGACAACCACCATTTAATTGACGCAAGAAACTACGCTCCCCTTCAACGGCATAACGCGTTGCTTCATCGTTGATAGGATCCAACATGTCAAGCATCTCCGTATCGTCGGCACGACACTCGATAGCGAGTGCCCCTTGTCCAACGGCAGGAATCATTTCGTCGGCCTTGAAGACTTGTGTAATTTGGTCTTCTAACCCCAATCGCTTAAGGCCTGCTTGAGCCAAGATAACACCGTCTAGCTTTTCCGTTTCAATTTTGCTCAAACGAGTCTGCACATTACCGCGAATAACCTCTACCTTTAGGTCAGGTCGGACATGTAATAGCTGTGCTTGCCGGCGTAAACTACTAGTGCCAACGCGAGCGCCTTGTGGCAATTTGTCCAGTGTTTTATACACGGGACTCACTAGTGCATCATAAGGCACTTCACGAGCGGAGATGGCACCAAGAGTAAGGCCTTCTGGCAACTCTGTAGGCATATCCTTTAAGCTATGTACGGCGATGTCGATGTCGCCTGCATGCATAGCCTCTTCTAATTCAGCAGTAAATAAACCTTTACCACCAACTTGAGCCAGTGGTTTCTCTAAAATACGGTCACCCTTTGTATTAAAGTGAACTAGCTCTACCGTAATATTGGGGTACAGACGTTGTAATTCTGCACTAATATGTTCAGCCTGCCATAGGGCAAGGGCACTTTTTCGCGTGCCGATTCGAATATGATCTCTCATGGCATTAGCCTTCTTTCTCAAGATTAAACATATCTTTGAATAAGTCCCAGTACAAGCCTTCTTCCTCTGTACCAGCAATTTCGTTGAAGTGAATCATCGGTTCACGCAACATTTTGCGAATGATCATGCGACTCATCGAGTCCATAATGCGGCGTTCCTTATCGGAAATATCTGGTAATTTAGCTAATGCGCGATGTAATTCACGACGGCGAATACGCTCCGCTTTTTCTGTAAGCAATGCCATCATCGGACGCACTGTTAAATAGCTCAACTTATCCAATAACTCTTCAATAGCATCATGAATAATAGGCTCCGCACGACGAGCTTCTTCTTCGCGCTGCGCCTTATTTTCTTCTACTACACTTTCAAGAGAGTCAATATTAAATAGGTAAATACCGTCCAAATCTGCCACCGCAGGATCGATATCACGAGGTACCGCTATATCGATCATAACGATTGGTTCACCCTTGCGAAGAGTCGTAATTTTCTTCGCTTCTTTTTCAGTAATAATATAATGCGGTGCCCCTGTAGATGTGATAAGAATATCCGCATCTTTAGCATAGTCTACAAAGTTATCGAGCTTAACAGCTTTACCATTAAAGCGTTCCGCTAACATTTCAGCCTTAGCAAAGGTTCTATTAGATACGAAAATCGTTTTTACACCCTTCGCTTGTAAATGAGTAGCTGTCAATTCACTCATCGTACCAGCACCCAAAATAAGTACTGTAGCTTCGGATAATGGCTTATCTAAACTGTCCTCCGCAAGATTGACCGCCGTGTAACTAACAGATACAGGCGTATTAGCAATGCCCGTATTAGTACGTACCTTTTTACCAACGCTAATAGCCCGTTGGAATAAAATATTAAAAATTGTTCCCGTACAGCCTGCGCTATAAGCCTGAATATAAGCCCCTTTTAATTGGCTCAAGATTTGGCCTTCCCCTAACACAAGGGAATCAAGACTAGCAGAAACACGGAATAGATGCTCAATACAATCTCGTTCTTCGTAGAAGAAGAATGCATCTGCATCGATATGATCTGCTCTTTTTAAATCTTTTAACACTGCCAACATGTAATCCTTCGGGAATTCTACACCTTCTAAAGCAGCATAAATTTCCGTTCTATTACAGGTGGATAATATAACGCATTCTGAGATACAGTCAAATTCATAGAGGCGGTTTAGTGCGGCAACTACCTCGTCTTTATCAAACGAGAAACGTTCACGCACCTCTACAGCGGCACTTCTATGATTTAGACCTAATACCACTAATTGCATGGTTAAGTTTCTCCTCTATAATCATCCAATCTCCCTTGAGAATGGCTTCAAATGTTTCTACCGTCAGATTGTCTCGCCAAAATTTCTGTCGAGCCTCTGGAGTAGGAAGCAGTAACTTTACTTCTTCTCTAAATATTTTAAGTCTAGGCATAGCCTTTTGCAACTGACCATAACGATTCATCATATCTTGTCGTACGAGACGATTGATACGAGGTCCTACATTATTGGCACTAATAGCAATATGAAGATCGCCGAGTTCAAGGGATGACGGCACAGTAAAGCTACACGCGCTCGGATCATCACTGCGGTTGGTCCACACGCGATGTTTTTTTCCTAGCTCATACAAGGTATCGTTTAATTCATGATTATCTGTGCAGATAAACAGCAAACTACTCGAAATAATATGCTCTTCGTCATCCATTGTGAAAGCCCGATCACACCAAGTGATACGATTTTCCTTTGCCCATTGGCTAATCGTATCCGTCACAGTTGGAGCAATAACGACAATTTGGCAAGGCTCCTCAATAAAAAGCTGCATCCGTCGTTCCGCTACTTCTCCGCCGCCTACGAATAGGATTATATTTTCAGTTGTAGGTTGAAATGTTATGGATACCATGGCTGTCCTACTATATACAAAAAAATCGGCTTGATGGTCAAGCCGATTTTCAACTGCCTACATAAATCGTTTCAGATATACGCCGATACGCCCTTTACGAGAGGTACCTGTAATAGCTTCTACCTTCATTCGGCCACGACCACGCATGGAAATGACATCCCCTTCTTTAACCTCTTGGGATGCCCCCTTAGCTGGTTGCCAGTTTACTTGTAATAAGCCCGCATTGATAGCACTCACCAATTTAGTGCGAGATACACTAAATCCAGAGCTTGCTACCGCATCTAAGCGCAAGGAAGCGACTGTAGTGCGGACTTCTTTAATTTTTTCTTCTTTTGGTGCAATATCTGATAACTCAATAGCCTCTACAGATACAGAAACCATAGCAATTTTCGTAAAGTTTTGAATTACGAAATCAGCCACGCTTTCATCCATCATAATCTGAGCGCCCCCTTGCTGGACGATAACGTCCCCAAATTTGGAGCGATCAATGCCAAGGCCCATCAAGGAGCCCAGCACATCGCGATGGGTAAGCAATCGGAACCGTGGGTCCCAATTCACCTTAAGGGCGCGAATGCCCATGTCCACGGTACCGTTAAAGTCGCTATCTACAAAGGCGATACGGATACGTTCCGCCCCTTCATAGCCACCGTCAGTTTTAACAGTTAACTGTGGGTAATTAGCCTTGATAGCATCTGCAATAACAAGGCCTGCAGGACTCGTAAAATCCGCCACACGATAGGGGCGACCTTTAACAACCTGCTCAGCCAAGTCAAGCATGCGACGAGCTTCCTCACCGCTGCCACTGGCCTCGAAATATCGTATTAATTTACTAGTATCTGCCAAAATTATTTCCCCAATTCATTCGACCGAGAAAGACATGCTACTACGCCATCTTGGAGAGCACTGCGAAGTCCACCTTTTTCCATGGCACCAATACCAGCAATGGTGGTGCCACCGGGGCTGGTCACTTGATCTCGTAGTACTGCTGGATGATTGCCACTTTCAAGAGCCATCTTACCAGCACCGTACATCGTTTGAGCAGCTGCCCTTATGGCTAGCTGACGTGGTAAACCAATACGAACGCCTGCATCAGCTAAAGCATCAAGGATAACGAACATATAGCCAGGGCCCGCGCCAGATAGTGCGCCTAAGCGATCTAAATCGGCTTCGCTCACCACTGCTACCTCACCTACAGCCTCAAATAAGGCTTGTACAGTAAGACCTAGGTCAGTATTCACATCATCTCCAGCAAGTGCCGTCATGCCAGCACCGATAGAAGCCGGTGTATTTGGCATAGCTCTAAACCAGTTAGCTTGTGGAATAGCCGCATCAAGAGTATCTAAGGTGACACCTGCGGCAACAGAAATCATAACAGTCCCATAAGGTACTTCTTTTAAAGTCTCTAATACAGATGGTAACACTTGTGGTTTTACAGCCAATAGAATAGTGTTGTACTCGTTTACATTAGGCAATGTAGTAAAACCTACTACACCAAGCTCCTCTGCAAGAGCCTTACATTGTTCTTCGCGACGCACTAGAATGTGTGTATCACAGGCTTTCAACACACCATACTGTAATGCACCGCGCAATAGAGCGCCCCCCATTGAGCCAACGCCTATACATAGGGTTTTACCTAACATAGTTATCACCACCATTTATAGAGAGATTATTTGTTTTCCCAAGAATATTCGTTTTGCTCAGTTGTGCTGCTTTCATTGTCATTATAATCAATGGAAATATTTACAGGTACACACATGAAAATGTCTTTACCTACTTTTTCCAATTTGCCATCCAATGCATAGGTCGCACCAGATACGAAATCTACAATACGAGCTGCTTCATGAGGGTCTGTATTTTCAAAATTAATCAATACAGGACGCATGTCGCGCAATTGATGTGTAATATTTTCAGAATCTTCAAATACTTTTGGTTCAATTACAACTACTTTCATAGCTGTTGGACGTTGTGTCATCGTAGATTGGCCTCCTACCTTGCGTGGATGAAATTCAGATGCGCCGGACACGGGAGCCGCTGTTGCTACTGGGGTAGGTTCAGCTTCGTATTCCTCTTCATCTTCGTATTCGTAATCATCATATTCATAGTCATCATCAGTTCTGCCTAAGAATAAGTTTTTTGCTTTGTCTAAATAATCTCCCAATGCCATTTGGATTTCCTCCTAATACAATTAACGCTTCCGATTATCAGGTAACCCGAACCTTAATAATATACACGTTCCCCAAAAATTGCTGTGCCTACACGAACGATGTTAGCCCCTTCTTCCAAAGCAACCTCAAAGTCATGAGTCATCCCCATAGATAAATATTGAATCTGCCCTTCTTCAAAGTAGCGTTTCATATCCTCAAACAAGGCATTCGCTACGCGAAAGATTGGACGAGCTTCCTGTGGATCATCGAAAAATGGCGCCATACACATCAAGCCCCTTACGCGTACATGAGGCAATGTTTTTGCATAATCTCGTATTTCTGGAAACTCTTCGACGGTCATTCCCGTTTTAGAGGCTTCGCGGGCCACATTGACTTGCAGTAATACATCTTGTATTTTATCGTGCTTTGCAGCAACCTTTTCGATTTCATCTAATAATTTACGGCTATCCACAGAATGAATTAAATCAAACATAGGAACCGCTTGGCGCACCTTATTGACCTGTAAATGACCAATCAAATGCCATGTTAATTGTGGCCCCTTATAGGTTAGCTGCTTTTCTTTGGCCTCTTGTACTCGATTTTCTCCTACATGAGTGACACCGAGCCGTGCGACCTCTTCCACAGCCGACACAGGGTGGTTCTTTGTAACCGCCACTAATAATGCTGTATCTACGCGACCAACACGCGCCATAGCATCGGCCATGCGCTGCTGTATAGCGTGTAGGGATTCTTCAATCACGTGAATGCCCCCTTCAATCTATATATCATAATCATCAAATATATTTGTATAGACTATTTTATTATATAGTATTTAAGGTCAAATGTACATGATTTAAGGCTTATCCCTTCCACAAATTCAAGCATGTATATATATAAAATATCATACTTTATTATGATTCCTGTGAAAGTCGAATTTTATCGGTCTTGTAACATCGCAAATAAGGCCATGCGACCTGTTAGGCCTGCCTCTCGACGATAGGAATAACAGTCTACTTCACTTACACTATCGGTACCACCAATTGTGATATTCTCAGGAGGAATTCCATTTACAACGAGATCCTCACCAATAAAATTCCATAAATTGATATAAGCCTTATCTAATTTATCACCAGGATAATTGACAACATCAGATGCATCTCGGTCTGTCATATCTCTCCATGCTAATTCAAAGCGTTTACCTAGTTCTACATCTACTTCAAAGGACTCTGGTCCAATACTAGGCCCAAGATATATATAGCAATCTTTGAACTCGGTCCCATAAGCCTCTTTCATGGCCTCAATAGTAAGTACTGGTAAGCGGCCAATGGCACCACGCCAACCTGAATGTGCCGTTGCAATCGCATGATGTTTGGCATCGTAAATGCCTACGCCAACGCAATCTGCAGTGAACAGAAATAATGGCACATGAGGTAGATTTGTAAATACCGCATCACAATCATCGATGGCCGTATCTTCCCCAAAAGCACCGGCCCCAATAAGGTCTTCTGTGATTTCTACAGCCTTTAAACCATGGACTTGATTGCCACAAGAAATACGGTTTGGTTCAACACCTAAATATTTCGCAACAATAGCTCGATTTTCTCGTACACTCTGAGCTTCATCGCCTACATGAAAAGCTAGATTTAATGATTCATAAGGGGCTTTAGATACGCCACCATGACGATAGGTATCGCCCATAACAATAGGAAATCGCTCACTCCAGCTTGGCGTCTCATAAGACCATATACCATGAGGACCTTTCACATCTTTACGTTTTACAGATTGATTCATCTATTACTCCTATTTACATACACCACAGCGTTTACAACCTACTGCACATGAAGGTGTATATGCTTCATCAAGGGATCTTTGCCATTCCATTTCAAGATAGCCCTCCTGCATCCCCATGTCTAAATGGCTCCACGGCAAGAATTCATCAAAACTGCGTTCGCGATAGTTCATATCGTCCATATCTAGACCAGCCGCCTTCATTTCAGACTTAAAAGATTTACTACCTCGATCGGCTGCACACGCTGCAATAACAGCACCTAAACGACGATCTCCACGAGCAAGAACCCCTTGAATATATGCCTCTTTAGGGGACTCTACGAGAACCTCAATGCGGCGATTCTTTTGCAATGCTTTTTTTATATATTGTAATTTTTTCTCCACCGCTTTTTGATTATCCATGGCCATCCATTGAAATGGTGTAAAAGGCTTAGGAATAAACGGATTAATACTGAGCGTCAAACGACCTTTACAGCCTACCTCAGCCATATGAGCCTGCGTTCTTTCCGCAAGGCCTACAATAGCCTCAATGTCTTCATCGGTTTCCGTTGGCAGCCCAATCATAATATATAAGCGCATATGCTGAATACCTGACTTTGCAGATAAGGTAGCTGCATTTTGTAAATGCTCTTCACTGATACCCTTGTTAATGACGCGACGCAAACGTTCACTGCCCGTTTCTGGTGCAATGGTAATAGTCTTTTGTCCACTGTCTGCTAGTCCATCCACTACGGCTTGTGTTAACGAGTCAGCACGCAAGGATGCACAAGAGTAACGCATATCTTTAGAGCGAATATAATTAACGAGTTCATCTACCTCAGGATAGTCTGAGATAGCAGCACCCATTAGGCCTACCTTTTTACCTAGTTTTTCTGCGCGCTCTACGCCTTCTTTCAAAATGTCCAAAGGACGTACACGAGGTACGCGGAAGCAATACCCAGCCATACAAAAGCGACAGTGACGACCACAACCACGAGCTACTTCTATGATATACATAGCGCCAAATTCAGTATAGTTCGTAGCCACTACCGTTTCACCACCGCTGGTGAGCATTTCAAAGTGACGTTTAATCGTCTTAGGTACGCCCTCGACAATATCATAGCCTTTAAATTCACCATCTTCATTGTAAATCGGCACATACAGGGATGGTACGTAAACACCCGATACATCCGCTAATTGACGTAAAATAGCGTGACGATCCAAGCCTTCCAGTTTCCCATCTCGAATGATATCGAGGACATGGCTCACAAGGCCTTCCCCTTCACCGATAATGAAAGCATCAATAAAATCAGCAAAAGGCTCTGGGTTGAACGTCGCACAAGGACCGCCTGCAATAACGATAGGGTCAAACTCGGTGCGGTCTTTTCCCATAATAGGTACACGACCATGGCGCAACATCAAAGGAATATGGAAATAATCCATTTCAAAGGTGACATCAAAAGCAACTACATCAAATTGATGCATAGGCCTTTGTGTTTCAACACTCATAAGGGGAGTCTTAGTCTTATCGTAAGCTTCTAATTCCTTTTTCTCAGGCAAGAAAATCCGTTCGCAAACGCTATCATTTCGCAAATTGATTTCCTCATAAATGATATGAAGTCCAAGATTACTCATGCCCACGAAGTATGTATTTGGATAGACGATGGCCACCTTTTGCCCTGCATGAGGATTTACTGTTACCCGACTGTCTTCATCTTTATATAATTCTTGTAATCGATCAATTAAATCTTTACGATTCACTAATTTCCTTTCTATATAAGCCCACTACGAATAGTGGGCTTAATAAAAACTAAATACTATGTATCTATTATTAAAATGTTAATAGATTTATACGTTTCATATTCCAAGCTATATATTAAGGCTTTAATTTGCTCTTAGTCTTATTTTTTATAGAGCTTACTAAATTAGGTCTCTCTCTTTTATCATAAGGATATACAACAACTTTACCATCTTTATATTCTGCAATATATATATCCTTAACAGAGTATCCTTGAGCTTGGATTTCTTGTTCAAGCCACTCTCTATCTTTTTCAATTACATCGAGGGTAAACTGATTAATTTGACCATCATCGATAAGATCAAATCGGATATTATCTTCACCGAATTGAACCACGTTGAGCTGACCGTTTTGCTCCAATACGGCACGCTTAACATCCGTAACATATTGAACACCGGCAGCACGAAGTTTTAATTTAAGTTCAGCCGCTTGTATACCATAACGCATACATTCTTCTGTTAGAATATGACCTTTTTCGATTACTATAACTGGATGACCATCAAGAATTGCTTTAAAAATACGAAGATTCCCTTTTAAAAACTTAAGAGTCATTACGAGGATAGTCCATAAAATAAGGACTAACATAAATTGTAAAATACCAATTTGATCATTGTAAATAATGGCACCGATAATACCACCAAGTACGTAGTTTTGCAGTTGATCTAAGGCAGAGGTTGGGGCTAAATTGCCCTTACCCATTAAATTGATTTGTAAAATAATCGCCAAGAGACCGATGGCGAGTTTTGCAAAGACCATCCCATAGACGGCCATAGCTTCTGTCATATGTGGTCCTCCTTATTGTAATGCATCCTCTTTATCGTGAATTCGATCTATAGGGCTTACCTTATAAACACGTGTAATAGTATAGGTTGAAAATTCTGGATTAAATTGAACCTCATAGTAAGCATCACTTACTTTTAAAATCATACCATTACGAATCTTTGAGGAGTTAACCGCCAATTGGTCGCTCGGTACGGAACGATCTGAACTAAAAGAATGTAAAAATTGAGCCATACGAGAGGAGTCCTCAGAATAGGTTTTCATCCGATTATACTCTTGGTATTCAAGCCCTAAGAAGAACACTACGATTAAAGACAATATAATCATCAAGTCACGATAGCGACTAGTAAAACCATTTCGCAATACTTGTACTCCCAAAATGAGCAATGCTAATAGAACAGCTACAATTATAACAAAGCCCCAAGTTTGACCTATTACAGCCTGACTTTCAACATAGGCTAATGTGTAAAAATCCATGCCACACTCCTTTCAAATATTACTTTTTATTATACCATATTTGATTCCAATATTTTCGATGTAATCGTCAAGATGGCCCAAAATAATGTAAGAAAAGATAAAAAATAGCGACCCCTTACGGGGTCGCTTTTAATAAGCATATAATCTCACAAAAGATTACCTAAGTAATACTCTTATTTTAACCAGCTCATCAAGTTGCGAAGTTCTGCGCCAACTGGTTCAATTGGATGATTAGCAGCTGCTTCGCGATGTTCTTTAAGGAATTTTTGACCATTTTTGGAATCTGCTAAGAATTCATCAGCAAATTTACCAGATTGAATATCCGCCAAGATTTGTTCCATAGCTTTTTTAGTATCTGCAGTGATTACGCGAGGACCTGCATGGTAATCGCCGTATTCAGCAGTGTTGGAGATGGAGTGGCGCATTTTTTGGAAACCGCCTTCGTAGATAAGATCTACGATCAATTTCATTTCATGCAAGCATTCGAAGTAAGCGTTAACAGGTTCATAACCAGCTTCAGTTAATACTTCAAAGCCAGTTTTAATCAACTCAGTAACACCACCGCACAATACAGCTTGTTCACCAAAGAGGTCAGTTTCAGTTTCGGATTTGAAGTTAGTTTCCAAAATACCAGAACGGCCACCACCGATACCAGAAGCCCATGCTAATGCTACTTCTTCAGTATCGCCAGATGGGTCTTTTTCTACAGCGTACAAACAAGGAACGCCGGAACCTTCTTGGTATGTACGACGAACTAAATGACCAGGACCTTTAGGAGCTACCATGAATACATTGATGTCTTCACGAGGTACGATTTTACCAAAGTGAATGTTAAAGCCATGAGCGAATGCCAAGTACGCACCTTGTTTCAAGTTTGGAGCAATATCTTGTGCATATACGTCTGCTTGCAATTCGTCTGGAATCAATACCATAACGATATCAGCGCCTTTAACGGCTTCTGCAGTTTCTTTTACTGTAAGACCTGCTTCTTCAGCAGCTTTCCAGCTAGAAGAACCACCGCGAAGCCCAATTGTTACGTCCATACCATTTTCTTTCAAGTTCAATGCATGAGCATGACCTTGGGAACCGTAACCTAACACTGTAATTTTTTTGCCTTCCAATTTGCTTAAATTACAATCTGCATCATAATAAACTGTAGTACCTAAAATTTTACCTGCCATATTAGACAACCTCCAAACATATTCAATAGAATATAGATTATATATACTGTACACAATCTAACAAATTTTTGCAAGATGTGGCGTACATTAATTTAGTATCAGTAAGCCAAGTTTTAAGCCTCTGATAAAGAAATTTGATAACTACCGAACCATCACCCATGGACGATCATCCTTCCATACAACTTGTACGGAAAGACCAAAGACATCAGATAAAATATCATCGGTTAGTATCTCGTGTTTAGGTCCTGCATGAACCATCTTGCCCTCTCGCAGGATAGCTACATGAGTAATAAACGGTAATATCTCTTCAATTTGATGTGACACATAGATAATCGGCGTCTGCTGCTCCGCTGCCAAGGTAGAAACGGTGCGTAAAAACTGTTCCCTCGCTGGTAAGTCCAAGCCAGAGCAAGGCTCATCCAAAATCAATAATTCCGGATTTGCCATAATAGACCGCGCTAACAATACACGACGCTGCTCACCAGCAGATAAGGTATGAAAACGATGCCCTTCCAAATAGCCTAGTCCAAATTCAGATAGTAGTTCTATCCCTCGCTGATGGACCTCAGGTGCTACCTCTTGGTATATACCAATGCTACTAAACGCACCAGAAATAACAATATCTTCAACGACTTGTTTATCCAAGGTTGACTGAAATTGTCCAAGAGCAGAACTGACAAATCCTAGTCTAGATTTGATTTTAGGCCAAGCATATTTGCCAAACTCCTTACCAAACACACGCAAAGTGCCCGTTGTAGGAATTTGATAAGCCGGTAGCATGCTAAGTAGCGTTGATTTGCCAGCTCCATTGAGCCCTAATAAGGCCCAATGTTCACCTTCCTCTATATGCCAATTTACATTATCTAAAATAGGTCTACCATCACGGCGAAAGCAGACATTTTCATAATGGAGTAATTCACGCCCCACGTTATCAGCTCCTACATTTTTTCTCCACGGCTCATAGCGGTAATACCTGTTTTAGCAATTTCAAGAATACCATAGGTTTCCATAATTTGAATGAAGCCACGTAATTTTTCTACACTACCAATGACTTCAATGATCATAGATGTAGGAGAAATATCTAACACATTACCACGATATACATCGGCAATCTGTACAATTTGTGATCTTGTGGAAGCAGATGCTTTTACCTTGATAAGCATTAGCTCACGGCATACCACATCATGATCATCAAACACTTTAACCTTAACAACATCGATGAGCTTGTAGATTTGTTTTTGCACTTGATCAAGAATTCGGTCATCGGCCTCTACAGTAATAGTAATACGTGCATAACCTGGCTGATTTGTAATGCCAGATGTCATTTTTGTAACGTTAAAGCCACGACGGTTAAAGAGTGCCAAGATACGTGTACCAATACCTGGTGCATTTTTTGCAATGATTAAGACTTGATGTTCTTTTGCCATTATAGCACCCCTTTCTTACCCATCATACCGCTTATCGTGCCGCCTGCTGGAATCATTGGCAATACATTATCCTCTCGTTCAACGCGACAATCCAAGACAATGCTTTCATCCGATGTAATGTATGATTTAAATTCTTTGTTGAAAGTTTCAACATTATCTAGACGAGCTGCTTTTAAGTCAAATGCATCTGCAAGTTTCACGAAGTTCGGACTCACTTCTAAATCTACATAAGAGTAGCGTCTATCATTGAAGATTTCTTGCCATTGACGAACCATGCCAAGATAGCCATTGTTAATAATAACAATCTTGATTGGCAAATTATATTGGCGTACCATCATGAGCTCTTCACAAGTCATTTGGAACCCGCCATCACCGACAACGAGGATAACTTGTTTCTTAGGCGCCCCTACTTGAGCTCCGATAGCCGCCGGCAAGCCATACCCCATGGTACCCGCACCGCCAGAGGTAACGATAGTATGAGGTTTTTTATGAGTTAAGAATTGAGCCGCCCACATTTGATGTTGACCGACGTCACTTACGATTATGGCATCTTCCTTGGCAATCTTATTAAGCTCAGACAACACATATTGTGCATGTAATACACCATTTTTCGATTCAGGTATCACCATAGGGTATTCCGCTTGCCATTCTCGGATTTGCTCAAGCCACGCTTCATGCGTTGTAGGTTCTACAAGAGCATTAAGCTCCGTTAATACCTGTTTTAAATCCCCTACGATAGGCACGTTGATTGTAACATTCTTATCAATTTCAGCTGGGTCGATATCGATATGGATGATTTTAGCTTTTTTACAGAAGAAATCTGGATGGCCTGTGATGCGGTCATGGAAACGAATCCCTGCAGCAATCACAAGATCAGCCTCATCTGTACTATTATTAGCTGCAACAGAACCGTGCATACCAACCATACCAAGGGCCAATTCGTGATCTCCTGGGAAGCCACCAAGGCCAACTAATGTATTCGTCACTGGGATTTGAGCCTTTTCAGCTAATTCTTTAAGCTCATCCATAGCACCAGACTTCAATACGCCTGCCCCAGCAATGATAAGTGGTCGCTTTGCATTTTTGATGAGAGTAGCTGCTTTTTTGATTTGACCTTGATGACCTTTATAGGTTGGATCATAGCCTTCAAGATGAATAGGTACTTCGTACAATTTGTTGTATTCCGCCATGGATATTTTTTCGGTTTGAATATCCTTCGGAATATCGATGAGTACAGGGCCTGGACGACCTGTGCCAGCAATAAAGTACGCCTCTTTAATGATGCGAGGCAAATCATGAATATCTTGAACAAGATAGTTATGCTTAGTTATAGGCATCGTAATACCTTGGATATCCGCCTCTTGAAAGGAGTCCTTACCGATAAAGGGCCGGCCAACCTGACCAGTAATGGCCACCATAGGTACGGAATCCATGTACGCAGTCATAATACCTGTTACAAGATTCGTTGCGCCAGGACCAGAGGTAGCAAGACATACACCTACGCGACCAGATACGCGAGCATAGCCATCTGCCGCATGTGCTGCACCTTGTTCATGACGGACGAAGTAATGTTTAATTTCAGGGAAGCTATAAATTTCATCATAAATTGGGATTACTGCGCCACCTGGATAACCGAACATATCGGTTACGCCTAAGCGATGCAATGTTTCAAGGACAATGCGTGCCCCATTGATTGTTTCTGCGCTCATAGGAACCCTTTCAACCAGCTATTCAGATAAAATCTCGCTGGAATTTAAACGTTTAATAATGTATCCATTATGTTTGAAAGTATCAATAATGTGTTGGATGTGCTCTTCACCATTTGTTTCTACCGTTACTTGCAATTCCACTTCATGGAAACGGTCAAGGTTTTTGAACTGATTATGGTCGAGTTTAATAACATTTGCATCTGCATCTGCCAGCATTTGAGATACCGCAACCAGTTGACCTGGTTTATCAGGAAGGTTAACGGAGAAGGTAAAGATACGACCGCGCAATACGAGACCTTTATTAATCATTGACGAAATAGTTAGTACGTCGATATTACCACCACTGACGATAGCTACCACCTTTTTACCGTGGCACTCTAATTTCTTGAGACCAGCGAGTGGCAAAATACCAGAGTTTTCTGCTACTAACTTATGTTTTTCAACAAGCAATAAAAACGCTTCCATCAATTCATAATCAGAAACGGTAATAATTTCATCTACATATTGTTTGATATATTCTAATGTAGTTTCCCCAATTTGACGTACTGCCGTACCATCTGCAATCGTCGCCACTTCATCGAGAGGTACAGGATGATCAGCCTTTAAGGCAGCTAGGGCACTCGCTGCACCTTCTGGTTCTACACCGATAATCTTAACGCGTGGATTTTTTAATTTCGCCGCAGCCGCAATACCAGATACGATACCACCGCCCCCAACAGGAACGAGCAAGATATCCGCATCAGGCAATTCATCAAGCACCTCAAGGGCAATCGTACCTTGCCCTTCTATTACATCTTCATCATTAAACGGATGAACGAACACATAGCCGTGCTCTTTCTGCAACTCCATCGCCTTTTGATAGGCTTCGTCATAAATCTCGCCAAATAGTACAACATCTGCACCGTATTGTTTTGTAGCATTCACCTTGATAAGAGGCGTGTGTTTCGGCATGACAATAGTCGCTTTAATGCCAAGGCGTTTCGCAGCAAGGGCCACGCCTTGTGCATGATTACCGGCAGACGCAGCGATAACACCGCGCGCCTTTTCCTCTTCTGTTAGTTTTGCAATTTTATTATAAGCTCCACGAACCTTGAAAGAGCCTGTTATTTGCAAATTTTCTGGCTTGATATATACATCATTGCCACACTCGTCAGAAAACACATCACTATGAAGTAACTTCGTTTTCACAGTGATTGTGCTCAAGCGCTCACGAGCCTCCATAAAATCATATAACTTATACATATACACGGTCTCCTCTAGTTAGTATTAAATGAAAGTCGAGTATTAGTCTTCAAATACTTCGATAGCACCTTGTGCAGCAGAGGATACGTGAAGAGCGTATTTTTTAAGATATCCAGTTACATTGGATTTGAATGGTTTCAATGCAGCTTTACGACGAGCGATTTCATCATCAGATACAGCTAGTTCCAATTTACCGTTTGGAATATCGATGTTGATAATATCACCATCTTCAACGATAGCAATGGTACCGCCTGCAGCTGCTTCTGGAGATACATGTCCGATGGATGCACCACGAGTCGCACCAGAGAAGCGTCCATCTGTCAACAATGCTACATCTTTATCTAGACCCATACCAGCAATCATAGATGTTGGGGTCAACATTTCACGCATACCAGGACCGCCTTTAGGGCCTTCGTAGCGGATAACTACAACATCACCTTTTACAATTTTACCGCCCGTGATAGCTTCAACCGCTTCTTCTTCGCTGTTGAAAACCTTTGCTGGACCAGAGTGAACAAGCATATCTGCATCTACGGCACCAGCTTTTACAACGGAACCATCTACAGCAAGGTTACCTTTGAGAACCGCGATACCACCAGTTTCATGTACTGGATTATCCCATGGATGGATAACATCTTCATCCACAACATGAGCGGCCGCTGCAATTTCACCTTGTGTTTTAAGAGCAACAGTTTTGCAATCTGTATGAAGGCGACCATTTTCTGCTAAACGTTTCAACACGGCAGATACACCACCTGCAGCATACAAGTCTTCAATGAAATATACGCCAGATGGAGATAATTTAGATAATTGAGGTGTATTTTGAGCGATGCAATCGAAATCGTCTAAGGATAATGGTACACCTGCTTCATGAGCAATAGCCGGTAAATGAAGCGCCGTATTAGAGGAGCCACCCAAAGCCATATCAAGAGCTACCGCATTTTCAAAGGCTTCACGAGTCATAATATCTTTAGGGCGAAGGTTTGCTTTTAATACCTCTACCGCTTGCATACCCGCTAATTTTGCTAAACGCAAACGTTCAGAATATACCGCTGGGATTGTACCATTGCCAGGAAGGCCCATACCGAGAGCTTCTGTTAAACAGTTCATTGTATTTGCCGTATACATACCAGAGCAAGAGCCACATGTAGGACATGCCGTATTTTCGATATCAGCTAACTCAGCATCATCCATTTCACCAGTCTGATGTTTGCCTACGGCCTCGAATACGTCGGACAAACCAATCTTTTTACCTTTATGTACACCAGCGAGCATAGCCCCACCAGACACGAATACAGATGGGATATTAAGGCGCGCAGCTGCAATCAACATGCCTGGCACTACCTTATCACAGTTTGGAATGAATACCATCGCATCGAATGGTGTAGCCATAGCAGTAGCTTCGATGGAATCTGCAATGATATTACGTGTAACTAAGGAGTATTTCATGCCGATATGGTTCATTGCCAAACCATCGCAAATACCGATAGTATTGAACTCGATTGGCACACCACCTGCGTTGCGGATACCGTCTTTTACGGCTTGTACAATATTTTTCAGGCCTACGTGACCAGGGATAATTTCATTGAAAGAATTGGCAATACCGATGACGGGTCTACCCATTTCTTCATCAACAAAACCTAGAGCTTTTAGTAAAGATCTGTGTGGTGCACGTGCTACGCCTGTTTTCAAATTGTCACTTCTACAACTCATGTTAATCTCCTCACTTTTGAAAGCATCCACTTGGACAGCTTTCACGACGCATAAAAAAAGACGATTCCAATGAATCGTCTTAAAAGTTTACAAATGATATTCCTTTTGTTTACAGAATTCCTATATACATAAATAATCCTATGTACCCCTTGGAAAATATACACATAAGAAACAAACCATAGAGTCAAATCTTATTGATTGTATATTAAACCATTCGCGGAACTTCTAAGACAAAAACGTGTTAAGTTGTTGTTCATAATTCGAATGTCATTAATAATCACGACTAGCGCAATAATCAATAAGCTAATGACTAAACCTAACATGTTTCCTCCTAAAATATTCTGTAATATTAATCACGGAATAATAATAACACGTTATATTATCCCGCGCAAGATAATTCACAATAAATTCTATAGATTTATCATAGTTTTTTTATGAAGTTCACCATACCAAAAAACTATAGCAAACCTAGTAAGGTATAAAAAATATAGATATAACAAGAAAAATCCCTCACCGTAGTGAGGGATTAAATATATTATAGGATACCAAAGAGCCACATGCCAAAGGTGCCGCCCCAGAAATGAATGAGGAAGCTCACCACGGAAATAGCAAGACCTACACGCCACCATGTCCCTTGTGGCACATAGCCAGCACCAAAGAAGATCGGTGTTACACCCGAACTATAGTGAGTCAATGTACAGCCAGGACTGTTCATCAAACCAAAGAGCAATATCGTAAACGGAATAGGAGCCCCCATCGCCACTAAAATGGCCGCAAAGGCGGAGAATAAAGCCGTAATACGCGCCGTACCACTGGCAAAGAAATACTGAGAGTACACAAAGGTAGCGGAAATGATAAAAGACGCCCAGAACCAGTCAAAGCCAGCTAAATGTTGACTTACAAAATCTGCAAAGACAGCTACTACACCGAGTTTACCAAGCAGCCCAGCCATGCCCACGAGCGTACCCATCCAGATGAGGATATCCCAACCGGTGCGTTCACCCAAAATATCCTCCCAAGTAAGAGAGCCAGTTACTACACAAGCAAGAACGCCCATCATCGCAACAACTGTAGGATGAAGCTTAGTCCAAATCGCTGTAGCCCAAAGCAAGATGCAAAGAACAAAAATAATGGCAACAGAAATTTCAGCCTTCGTAATAGGACCAAGAGCATCTAGTTCTTTTTGAGCCATTGCTGCAGCCTCTGGTGTTTCCTTGATTTCTGGTGGATAGATTTTATAGATAAACCAAGGCATCAAAATCATACAAATCACACCAGGAATCACACCGGCTTGGAACCATTCCCACCAAGATATATCATAGCCGAATAACTTCGCCCCTAAGGACGTAATAAGTAAATTACCACTACATGCAGTCAAGAAGATCGTTACTGTAATGGTGTTAATAGTATGTGCCGTCGTCATCAAGTATGCCCCAATGCGGCGGGCCGTATTACCATAAGGTTCAGAACCAAAAGCTAAGGAAATATTTTGTACAATGGGGAATACAATACCACCTCCACGCGCCGTATTAGATGGTGTAGCTGGAGAAATAATCAAGTCCGTACAAGCCAACGCATAGGCAAGCTTTAATGAGCTTGTGCCAAAAGAGCAAATCAAGGTGTACGCAATACGCTTACCAAGGCCAGAATTAATAATACCTCGTGAAAAGAATACGGCCGCTACGATAAGCCACACATTCGCCTCTGCATAGCCACCTAGAGCCTGTACCATAGTGATGGAATTAGTGGCTACGGCTACAACAATACCAAAAAGCGCCATAATACCCGTTGGCCAGGGACGTAAGATAAAACCCACAATAGTAGCCGTAAAGATAGCTAATAAATGCCAACCTTCAGGCTTGATTGCCTCTGTATGAGGTAAAAACCAAATAACGAGGCCCACTAAAACGGTAAGGGCCGCTCGTGTAAAAGTATTCATAGAACCTCCATCAGGCTTAACAACTTTCCAAGAATTCTTTGATTTTAGGATTTGCTCGTAACATTTCCATCTCTTCAGGGGATAATAATTTTACCTTATCTCGATCTTGATTTACCAAGCAAAGAAAACCAATATAATCGCCCTTATTAGCACGGAACTGATGAATTGTTTTGCCTGGAATTTCGATAAAATCACCAGTTTCTACATCGTGGATTTCATCGCCCAATAAGACTTGCCCCTTGCCGCGAAATATCATAACCATATGCGTATGATCGTGATACTCCAAGGTAGAATATCCCCCTGGCAAACATTCAAAATAGCGGAATTGACACGGAATATCATAAGCACCATCGTATAATACTTGACGTGTTACATCTTTAAAAGGACTACCATCTTGTTTATATACCAAGGTTTCAATACCATCCCACTTAAAATTTTTAGCATCAAACTTACGTATCATCATATTACCTCTTTAAACAAAAAAGGGCTGCATCGAAACAAGGTTTCAATACAGCTCCATCGGTTCGATTATTTGAAGAGACGTTTCAAAGTGCCTAGTAATCCATGACTATGTTTTTGTACACCGTCTGCAACGCCTGTCACTTCAAAGCCAGTTCGTTCAATGGCTTTTGTAATAACTTCTACAGATACTTTTGTTGGATCAAAAGAAACGGTAGCTGTCTTTTCTGGCAAATCTACTTCTGCACTTAATACGCCAGGCAAACCTAGAGATGCACCTTCAACTGTTTCTTTACAGTTGTTGCACATCATCCCCGGTACAGTAAATACCTTTGTTACAACGCCATTATCTTCGCCACAACCACAATCTTTGCACATAGTGTTACCTCCTATTAATCCTTAGCTTCTTTATGTTTATCGTCGTTCTTAGCCCCTGCTGTCACATCGATAGTAGTCGCTTTCTTAACGGCTTCTTTCGTTTCATCAACAGCCTTTTTAGGCCCCGAAATAGCATCTTTAAACTCATTGATGCCTTTACCAATAGCTTTACCGACTTCAGGCAATTTACCAGGTCCGAAGATAACTAGAGCAATCACTAATATAACTATTAATTCAGGTGTTCCTATAGACCCCATATGTATCTCCTTTATTTTTACTACTACTTATACTCTTTAGTGTACATCATCATAGGCTGCCTTGTCCACATACCAGGTCATAGCTTCTTGTGAAAGCACTGCTCCAGGCAATACACGACCAATGCGTTTTTCCCAAGGTAAATCCTCGTAATCTTCGCGTTGATACAATACCTTTGTCAAAGCAGTTCGCTTACTTTCACCAGTTACGGTAAACCAAACCGCATCAGATTTTGCTAGGAACGAAAAGGTCATAGAAATACGTTCCCATACCTTTCCATCCTCAACGGCTACCACGTCTTGATCTGTGACACGCAATGCATGAGAACCTGCAAATAGGCCGGCTGTATGACCATCTTCACCAAGATCGAGCAATGCCAAATCTAGTCCACTTTTTTTACAAGCCTTGAGAACATTCTTAACCTCTTTCTCGTATTCCGCTGCCGCTTCTATTACAGTTTTAGAATCTGTATTGATTGGCAAAAAATGAGCCGCCCCTTTCGCCTTACACAACAAGTAAGGTTTCACGCGATTGAAGTAATTATCCTCATGAGATTGCGGCAAGAATCGCTCATCAGTCCACACAAAGAATATGCGTTCCCAATTGAGGCGTTCAATATATTCTGGGGAATTAAGCAATTCTAATAAACCATTAATAACAGTCCCGCCCGTAATACCAACAACACACGTTTCAGTGCGATTGATTTCCTCGTTGGTGAAAGCAATAAAATCCTCTGCCAATGCTTGAACTACATCGCTAGGGCTGTCATAACATTTAATTGTATCTTGAGCCATGTAATAATGACCTCCTAAAACTATTTCAATAGTTCTATTATATACACTTTTTCTGTGTAATGAAAGCAAAACCGATGTAACTCGATAGTTGGAGCCACATCGGTTCTAATTATATTTGTATTTACCTATGAATTACAGGAAATTCCATTCCGTATATTCATAAATCAATATTATTGTTGACCAAATTTAGGACGGCGACGCTCTGTGAAAGCACGTACACCTTCTTTAAAGTCCTCTGAAAGACCTAATGCACATTGGTTTTCTACTTCAAACTTCTTGTACTCTTCCCAACCTGCTAAGAAGCTATTCCACATCATTTCCTTCATAACGCGGTAAGATTGTGCGGGCCCTTTTGCCAACTTCTCAACAAGACGTCTTGTAGCAGTCTCTAGATCCTCTAATTCACAAACCTTATACACAAAACCCAGTTCCTTACCTTTTTCAGCAGATACGGCTTCACCGGTCATGACAATATGCATAGCACGGTTCATACCAATGGAGCGAGTTAACAAGAATAAACCGCCCGCATCAGGAGCAAGACCTACATTTACGAAAGCTTGAATAAAGCGTACGTTATTAGCAGCTACAACAAAGTCCGCCGCTAAAGCCATATTAAAGGCAGCACCTGCTGCAGCCCCTTGAAGGCTCATAATAACAGGTTTTGGTAACTTCTTCATAGCCATAGAAATCTCAGCTACTAGCTCAACGATCTCAAATAAAGACTCAGTATCCCCTTCGTTTACAGCGCGCTCCATCTCTGTTAAATCGCCACCAGCAGAGAATACTTTACCTTCTGCATTAATGAGCAATGCACGCACGCTTTCATCGTTGTGAGCTTTATCTAAAACCTCAAGAATCTCCTTGCACATTTCGATGTTAAAACCATTCGCCACAGCTGGACGATTAAAGGTCAACGTACCAATGCCGTTGTCTACTACGTACTGAATTGTATTATAAATCATATGAGTTCTCCTATATGAAAATCTATTTTCGAAAAAATTCGATTATATATTTCTATTATAGGAAAATAAAATGGGGATGTAAATGTGAAATTACTTTTTTTCACTAAAGCCAATATTAAATAGATTCTCGAATTGAGTAATAGATTCTGGCAAAATAGCCTTATACTCGGTATAGAATGTTTGTAGCTCTTGATCTGAAATACAAATTACATTCTTCATTTCTTCTAACTTATCAACCTTAGGTGCATATAAATAGATATAATATCCTTTATCTTCGTAATCCTTGAAAGAAAGAGCATTTAACGCTGGCGCTTTAGGACCTTTAACTTGTACAACAGCCTTCTTAACATCATTTACATCGCGTGAAATTAACTGACACTCAATTTTTACAGTCGTTGATTTATTAGCAATAGAGTTCGAAAGAAGATAATAGCCTTTAACAATTTGAAGGTAAGAAATTACCAACTCTTCCAACTCAAAATCTGGTAAGTTTGCTATTACATCATTCACTATACTTAAATTAATATCATAGTAGTTTTTACCAGATAATTTATTAAACACAAATTTAGAATATTCAATAATATTGATGATTTTTATCTTTTCAGTAATACCACCATTAGGTCTATTAAAAGATGCTTTTATCTGCCCAGGTACTTCAAGCCCAAATGCATAGGCTTCAACAGGTAAAATCGCTCCTATATCTAACGTTTTATTTAAACAAACTTTTGCGGTGCCTTTCACTCTACAAATCCAGTAAATCCCCTTCATATCCCGGGTCCAAAATAAGTCATTAACTTCTGCATAGCTAAAGACATTAAGTGCTGGGTTTATTTTCTTATGTTGACTATGTACATAGCCTTTTACTGCATTATAAAAATCAGTATATTGTCCAGATTCAATATTAACACAACTCCAACCTATAGCTAAAAATTGATTTTTACATTGATTTTTACCATGTAAGCAGAAATCAATTAATTTCTCCCGTTGATCTGTAGCTGTTTTTAAATTAATCCTCGTAACGTAATCCTTTTCCATACTGTTTCCCCTTAACAAATGAAATATATTTACACTATACCATAAATTAAACACAAAAAAACACCTGCAGACATTGTCTGCAGGTGTAATATCCTGTATTCCAAATATTAACGTTTGGAGAATTGGCTTGCTTTGCGGGCTTTTTTAAGACCGTATTTTTTACGTTCTTTCATACGTGGGTCACGAGTCAAGAAGCCAGCTTTTTTCAAAGATTGACGAAGTTCGCCATCTACGTCCAATAACGCACGGGAAATACCGTGACGAATTGCACCAGCTTGACCGGAAGGACCACCACCAGCTACAGTTGCGATAACATCGTATTGTTCAACTGTGTTAGTCAAATTCAAAGGTTGTTTTACGATCAATTCCAAAGTTTGGCGACCGAAATAATCATTAAGTTCACGTTTGTTAACAGTGATTTTACCTGTTCCCGGTACCAGACGAACTCTAGCAACGGAAGATTTTCTACGACCAGTGCCGTAATATTGTGCTACTGCCATTATATATTCCTCCCTCTAGATTATCGTACGGAAATTTCTAACACTTCTGGTTTTTGAGCTGCATGTGGATGCTCAGGACCAGCGTATACGTTTAATTTACGGTATTGTTGTGCACCCAATTTGTTTTTTGGAAGCATGCCACGAACTGCCATTTCAACAACACGTTCAGGTTGTTTTTCAAGCATCATGGACAATTTAGTGAAACGGGAACCACCTGGGTAACCAGAGTGACGGAAGTATTCCTTTTGTTCCAATTTTTTACCAGTTACGCGAATTTTTTCTGCGTTTACAACGATCACATGGTCACCAGTGTCTACGTGTGGTGTGAAAGTTGGTTTATTTTTGCCCCGAAGAACTTTTGCAACTTCGGCAGCAAGGCGTCCTAAAGTTTTACCTTCAGCGTCAACAACATACCATTTCCGTTCGATTGTGTTCGGATTGGCCATATATGTAGTTTTCATGCTGCATATCCTCCTAATAACGTCATAATTCTACCAAAATCAGCTTGTCCTTTGCTTCCGGGGCTAATGGAAACACGACTAAAGCTTACTCAAAATAGTATACAGATTTTATGGGTTTGTGTCAATTAAAATTTAGTAGTTATACGCTATCATCAAATTAATTTTTTAATATAGAATTACATTGCTGTATTACCTCATTCAATACGGTCTGATCAGTATTAAGAACAAGTTTAACCCAATTATCACGCCAACTACCTCCCAATTGAGCGTCTACTTTTATATGTCCATATGATTTGCATATAATATGGACATAATCATCCGAATCATCATAAGCAATACGAACCTCTCCATCTAATGTAATATATATTAATTTGAGTTGACTGATTAATTGTCTAAATTGATTTACAGTATAAACAAATGTGCCTCGTCCGGAAAAATCACCACTTTTAATATACACACTAAAGGCAATACACTCCTCTCGAGACTCAACATCAGCAATATATTTTTCTTCTAACTCAACACGTATAAAATCCATTAATCTCCTCTAAATAATAAAGAATGAATAGTCCCCTTTATTATCTTGCCTTAGCAAAAACCTACTTATATTACATATAACTTTATATTGTACAGGAAATTTATATATTTATATAGAATTATGAATATATAATATCAAAAATTGATAAAAGTTTAATTTAGATTTTGTAAAACAACACATATTATATCTGTACTTCTATAATCTAGGAGATGATAATATGAATCTAGAAAATAAAAACTCATTTCTCTTAAATAGTGCTCTATTTTTTTCAACAATGGGAAGCACAGCAACAACACTAGGCTTTATAACATATATATTTAATACCACCCACAGTCCTTTTAATACAGGGGCAGTTACGATAGCAACATTATTAGTTGGAATGTTATTAGGCCCATTTTTAGGGATACTTGTAAAAGAAAAAGGCTTAATGTGGTCTATGGTAGTTCCTGAAATAGTTTCGGGTTTTATATTATTAATTTTTATTTTCATAGATAACCTTTATCTAGTATATATCATAGCTTTTCTTATAGGTTTTAATAATAAAATTTTAGGAATCGCTAGACTTTCTTTTATACCTAATATTACAAATGATCTAGTCAAATTTAATGCACTGCTCCGGTCTATTAATCGTTTTGCATTGATAGGTGGTTCCTTATTATTTAGCGTTATAATTAATTACTCTTTAACGATGGTATTCGTTATTGATGCAATTACTTATATTATTTCAGCCTACCTACTTTATCAATTAAATAGAAATGTGAAAATACAATCATACTCAACTATCTCCCAAAAAACTATTAGACAAAATATATATGATCGAATTCAACTTTTAATAAAGGGATATAAATTATTATTCCTAAATAAAAAAATTAATTTTATAGTTTATTTGGGTATATTAGCTAGAATATTTTATATGTGTATTCCGATTCTACTATTAATATTTATTAAAGATATCTTACATTTAACTGATAGTCAGTATGGATATACACAAACAATCTCTAGGCTGGCATCATTCATTGTTTTTGGAATTCTTGCTAAATATTTCACCATTAACTTAGTAACGAGTTTTAAAAAGATTTTGTTTCCTCTTTTTTTACTATATGGGGGAAGTATTTTTTGCATAGGTTATATAAAAACAATAGAAGAACTTTATATTCTATATAGCATATCTGAAATATTATTATTTACAGCCGTTGTTTTAGTCCATGCATATATACAATCTATTTTTTCACAGGAAGAGTTAACATTAGCTAGCGGTTCTGTAAGTACAGGTTTTTCTATTGGATCAATATTATCAATAACTATATTTACAAGCTTAGCAAATGTATTACCTTTACATGATATATTTTTTATATGTGGATTTGGAATAATCATAAGCACTGCTATTATAATAGGTTATACTCGATTAAACTCTAAAATTTAATTTTTTATGATAGCTCTACTTTTATAAACAATACCCACAACATACAAAAACCCGCAGTGCAAAGCACTGCGGGAAATGACGCCAAATTATTTGGAGTACAATTCGACGATAAGTGTTTCGTTAACTTCGATAGGAAGTTCTTCACGTTGAGGAAGACGAGTGAATGTAGCTTTGAAGCCTTCCAAGTCTTTTTCAATGTAAGGAAGTTCGAAAGAACGAAGTTCTTGGAAGTTAGTTTTGAACAATTCGTTATCACGAGATGCTTCGCGCAATTCGATTACATCGCCTGGTTTGCAGGAGAAGGAAGGAATGTCTACGCGACGACCGTTTACCAAGATGTGGCCATGGTTTACCATTTGACGAGCTTGACGAATGGAGTTACCGAAGCCGATGCGATATACAAGGTTATCAAGACGTTGTTCCAAAAGGATCAACATGTTTTGACCTGTAACACCTTGCATTTTTTTCGCTTTATCATAATAGCGTACGAACTGGCGTTCTAGCAAGTTGTAGTAAGCTTTAACTTTTTGTTTTTCTAATAATTGTGTGCCATACTCAGACATTTTCTTCTGACGTTGGTCTTTTTTGACGCGATTCAAGGCTTTTGCGTGACCGAATACGTTCACACCAAAGCGACGACAAAGTTTGAATCGAGCCTCTCTTCTCGTTGCCATGTGATTATCACCTCATAAGATTAAAATAAACCTGTACCTATACATAATGGTACCCAAGTATAATATCATTTTCATCTAGTTATGTCAATTATCGATACTTGTGAAAGTCATTGAAATAAGTGCATAATCACAATTTTTAATTACACTTTTTTACGATAATACAACGTACTATATCGGTTGTGCATGTTTCATCATATTTTATAGATTTAGATGAAAAATCAATTATAGTATGCTACAATATGAATAAGTAAGGTAATAGGTATCATTGGAGTCTTATGTCTAAGTTGGGGGAATAACATGAAAGAGTTACCTACAATGCAAGAGCTACAAAGTTTTATTACCTATAATAAAACAGGAAGCTTTACATTAGCTGCACAATCTATGAATATTACACAATCAGCTTTCAGCGCTCAAATGAAAAAATTAGAGCGTTTAGTTGGTGTGAAATTAATCTCCCGTTCTACAAGAGGTAGCCGTTTAACACCAGAAGGTGAGTTATTCCTACCAGAAGCAGAACAAGTTCTCGACACATTGGAACGCGCTATCCAATCTATTCGTTTGGCTAGCAAGGTTGAACGCCCAATTCTAAACATTGGTGTATTACGTAGTCTTGGGGATATCCGTCTAAACGGTTACGTTTCCCACTTCTTCCAAAACCATCCTGAATTCTCTGTTAGTATTTACGATATGGAAGAAGAAGAATTGATGCTCGACTTACGAGAAAACCGCATCGATATTGCATTACTCTATTTACCTAATAATAAGGATATGTCCGCATACGAATCCACCGCGCTTAGAGAAGACGAATTTGTATACTATGCACCAAACTTAGTGAACGGTATGGAAACAGCCAGTTTAAAAGCTATCCAGCAACAACCACTGCTCATGTATCCACCTAAATACTTTATGTATCGCACATTAAAAAACTATGTTGGGAACGGTCAACAAAACCTACACATCCGCGGTAGCCGTCTATCCAATCCATATACAATGATCGACTACTGTCAAAAGAATAAATCTGGTTGCATCGTAGCACGCCAAATTTTAACGTCTTTAAACATCAATGATGGCTTTGTACCTTTAGAAAAACCATTCAAACTACAAGTGTGCTTCGCATTTAAGAAGAATAATTCTAAAACAGAAACCATGCATACCTTCATGGATTATGTGCACAGCGAATCACCACCACGTTTATAATAACGAATAGACCCCGTATACCTTTTGGTATACGGGGTTTTACTATAAACAACAAATGACCTATCTATACAAAACAATTGCCCTCTCTTGTCCTAAGTTGTACAATAGAGAATAGATTTCAATTAATACAGCAAGAATACAGTGAGGTTATTATGCTCTTATCTATTCTATTCTTTATACTAGCAGGACTTGCGGAAATCGGTGGCGGATATCTCGTATGGCTCTATATGCGTGACGACAAAGGACCTATTTACCTAATCGCAGGTGCTTTTATTTTATTCTTATACGGCATCATCCCCACCTTCCAGCCAGAAGCAAGCTTTGGCAAAGTATACGCAGCATACGGCGGCGTATTCATTGCCCTCTCTATTCTATGGGGCTGGCTTGTGGACGGCTTACGACCAGATATGTACGATATCATCGGCGGCCTTGTATGCCTCGTAGGTGTATATATCATCATGTATGCGCCACGTTAAATATGTAGTTTCCAGATGTGACTATAATAAAATTTATATTTTTTAGATATAACAATAACTAACTATATATTTTAAAAGTACAACCATAGCAACTATATATTTTTTACATAAAACTATATACGCATTACAACAAAAGGAGTACAACTATAACAGTTGTACTCCTTTATTTATCTACATAGCCATATGTATTTTTTATACCCATATGTACTTTTTACATACTAAAAAAACGGCTATCCGAAGATAACCGTTTGCTTTGGTGGACGATGACAGGATCGAACTGCCGACATCCTGCTTGTAAGGCAGGCGCTCTCCCAGCTGAGCTAATCGTCCATGTGGTGACCCGTCCGGGAATCGAACCCGGGATACCGCCGTGAAAGGGCGGTGTCTTAACCGCTTGACCAACGGGCCAATAAAAATGGCTCCTCGAGTAGGACTCGAACCTACGACCGATCGGTTAACAGCCGATTGCTCTACCGACTGAGCTATCGAGGAATGTATGGAGCGGGAAACGAGATTCGAACTCGCGACCCCCGCCTTGGCAAGGCGGTGCTCTACCGCTGAGCTATTCCCGCATATGGTGGACGATGACAGGATCGAACTGCCGACATCCTGCTTGTAAGGCAGGCGCTCTCCCAGCTGAGCTAATCGTCCATGTGGTGACCCGTCCGGGAATCGAACCCGGGATACCGCCGTGAAAGGGCGGTGTCTTAACCGCTTGACCAACGGGCCAGAAATGGTGACTCACCCGCGACTCGAACGCGGGACACCCTGATTAAAAGTCAGGTGCTCTGCCAACTGAGCTAGTGAGTCAAATGGCTCCTCGAGTAGGACTCGAACCTACGACCGATCGGTTAACAGCCGATTGCTCTACCGACTGAGCTATCGAGGAATGTATGGAGCGGGAAACGAGATTCGAACTCGCGACCCCCGCCTTGGCAAGGCGGTGCTCTACCGCTGAGCTATTCCCGCATACAGAACCGATAATTACTATAACATAATTATCAATCTGTCGTCAAGGATGAATTAAGTCCGTCCTGACTGCCATATAATAATATCAATTTACACATATAGTGTCAATGGTTTTTCCATAAAATGCAAGTAAATATTGGTTTAAAGACCATCGCCCACATAAGAAAAAGGGCGATGGTACAATCCCCCTTTAAAACGGGTTATTCTTTATTCTTTTGTCTACCTTTACCAGCCCCATCTTCGGCTACACTCACCTCCGCTTCAACGAAGGTTTTCATGTCATTTAGCATATGCATAGATGCATTGATAACAGATAGGCCCATGGTAGAACCTAAGGCTTCATCAATTAGCAGTTTATAGTCTAAATAAGGCTTTACCCCTAAGAAGCGACATTGTTCCTTATGTATGGGCTCATCATGTATAGGCTCATCATAGGCAGCCGACGGGAACACATAGTCCTTAACTAGCGGTTCAATGGTAACCGCCGCTAAAACAGCTGCACCAGTTACTATATTATCAAAGACTACAGCCATGCGATGGCTAGCAGCCCCTAAGGTAAAGGCCGTTAAAAATGCAATATCTAAACCACCCGCTACGTGAAGCAAGTTCAATACCGCATCACGGCGCTCGCTTTCACTCAAAGCAGACCAATCATCCACAGAAATATTAAATCGATCTACAAAAGAATGAATATGAGCAGCGCGTTGCTCTATCGTAGGGCCATATTCATTATGAACGAGAATATTCTCATAGGCACAACCTGTGATTGTCGCCGTCGTTACAAGAGAGTCCAGAAAGGCCCTCTCCCCTATATTGCCAATAGCCACCACTTGTAATCCATCTCTATGTAACTTATCTGCATAAGTAAACCCAAGCTCAATAGCACGGTCTAATTCATCGCGAGAAATAGCAGGTTCTACGCCAAAGAAATGGGACCCATTCCGAATCACCTGTTGCTCAATATTTGTTAAATCAGAAGTGTCTTGTTCTAGACCTACATTCACCACATGTACAACAGCATTTAATTTAGCTGCAGCCCCTTGTGTAGCTGTTCTTCCCTCATTAAAGCGTTTTATAGCAGCATAACTTTCACTACCATGTTGATCATTTTGCGGTCCATCTACCAAGTGATCAGCTGCCACAACGAGCACACCTTGACGCAAATGATTTGGTTTAGGGTCTCCTAAAATTCCTGCAAAACGCTCCGCTATAGTTTCTAACGTAGCCAGACTATAGATAGGCTTTGTCAAATTATCAATACGGAATCGACATGTTTCCATTGCTTGTGTATCTAACGGCTCAACTTTGAAAGTTCTCATTTATTACCTCCTGTAATGGCCATATACATATGCACCGCAAGATCTAGCATCCCCATTTGTATGGATCCACCAGAAGCCTCACCTAAACAAAGGCCTAAATCTACATAGGCTTCAAGGCCTAAATTTTCTAAGGAAGATTTGGCCGCTTTTTCAGCAGATAAATGTGAAGCCATCACATAATCCATCGCTTTTGGAGCCAATGTTTTAGCCACCAATGCACAAGCCGATGTATTAAATCCATCGATAATAACTAACCCATGATTTGCTGCAGCGCCTAAGATAACACCCACAATACAAGCAAATTCAAAACCGCCTACAGACGATAAAATACCAAGAGCATCATCCTTACTAATATCCTTATATTTTTCTAGCACATCATGAACGATCCGCTGTTTTAGTTTGAGTCGTTCATCGGAAATATTCGTTCCTCGTCCCGTCGCCTCTTCCGCTGTAAGTCCTGCAAACTTAGCGGTCATAAGGGCACTAGCTGTCGTATTCGATATGCCCATTTCGCCTACTAAAAATACATTGAAGCCTTCATCAATTTTTTCTTTTACGAGGCGAATACCCGTTTTAATGCCTTCAATCGCTTGTTCACGCGTCATAGCTGGCTCTTCTACAAAGTTTTTCGTACCCATCCCAAGTTTATGAATACGAAGGCCTGGAACCCAACTCATATCCGCATCAATGCCCATGTCGATAACTTCCATTTGAGCTCCACAGTAATTCGCTAGAGAATTAGCGCCAGCCCCCTTAGGAATCAGGTAATTTTGTGTCATCCCAACGGTCGTTTCTTTTGGATACGCACTGACGCCCATATCAGCTACGCCATGATCTGCAGAAGCAATAATCATACATGGTTTTGGCACGGTTACCTGCTCTTGATTTGTAGCCGCCCCATATTGAGCCACAACATCTACAAGACGACCATATAGTTCCACCGGCGATTCTGCATTCCAACTATTAAATATATGTTGTTCAATCTCTAGGCTGCGACCTGTAATAGCGCCACAAGTTTCTTGTAACAAACTCATAAAAGCTCCCTTAACATAATATATTTACATACTCATATCGATATATAGTATACACGATTCTTGATATATGTCATGTTTTTTCAGTTACATTTACTCTCTATAGGATACAAAACTACGCCATTTTAATTATCCTTGATTTGACCAGTTAAATACGGTAACTTTTCTCGAATCTCGCGACTTCGTTCAAGATAGCTTTCTAATGCTTGTCCTTCGTCATCTTGTGAAAGTATCGCTTTAACATGTTCAATTTCTGATTCAATTTGTGTAAGGCCTTCAATAACATTATGACGATTGCCATAGATAATTTCGCGCCACATAGATGGTAATCCACCAGCCACACGTGTACAGTCTCTAAAGCCCCCTGCGGACAATTTCATACGCAATTCGCCCAATTCATCGCCTCCCGAAACTTGTGTTAAAATAGAGGCCAATAAGTGAGGCATATGACTAACCATAGCCAGATATGCATCGTGAGCATAAATATCGACAAACTCGATACGAGACCCTAAGGCACGACCCATGTCAGCTAATTCTTGAGCTACTTCTTCACTATATACATCAGATGCCTTATCTTCTAACACAATCCAGCCCATACCTTTGAATAGGTTTTTATGAGATACTTCATACCCACCCTTTTCGGATCCTGCCATAGGATGGACAGATACGAAAACGGTCCCCTTAGGAATCGATTCATAAACGGCTCGTACAAAATTTTCCTTCGCACTAGATACATCGGTTACAACTTGTCCCGATCTAAATAGATGAGCCGTTTCAGTAAAAAGTCGTGCATTTGTATCAGGTGGCAAGGAGAACACAACGATATCTGAGTTCTTAATCAATGGCTCAACTTCAGTCCACGCAGCTTTTACCACACCATCTTGAATGGCCGCATCACAGACCTCTTGACGACGTGCATAGCCTACTACCTCATAATCTGTATATTCCTTTAAGGCCTTTGCCAAGGATCCACCTAATAGGCCTAAGCCAATAATGCCTACTGTCTTACTCATATAAACCTACTTTCAAGTAAAACTAGCAATGTCTATTCTCCAATATAATGCTAGTTATATTACATTATTATTTAGCTAATTGTAAATCAAAATTAGGGAGAATGAAATTAAGCTTCGATAAGATGCTTGTTTCTCCATTTACCGCTATACCAACGATATATAAACAATAAACCTCGCAAGATTTCATCAGCGGCCATGGCAATCCATATACCAACAAGGCCCCAACCCCAGTAAATACCAAATAGATACGATAATGGCACGGCGCATAACCACATGCCAAAGATTCCCACTAGCATAGGCGTACGAATATCACCGGCAGCCTGCAAACAACCAACCATAACGATATTTACTGCACGTCCTAACTCAAGAAAGATCTCAACCAGTAATACATTATGTGCTAACTCTAGGATTTCCGGATCCGAAGTAAACACAGATACAACAAAATCACTAGTCACATAGAAGAATGTAGCAAGACCTACGTTAATAGCAATCGCTAAATACATGGACTTCCATACACGACTAGTAACCTCCTCTTGGCGTTTAGCGCCCATTAGGAAACCTACGATAACTTGTGAAGCATTGGATAGCGCTATGGTGTATACATAACAAAGCATGGCGATAACAGATACATAAACTTTAGTATTAATAACTGCTAAGCCTAACATGTTGACCATTTTCATGATCGTAGCTTGAGATAATTGATAGCTCAATGTTTCTCCACCAGAAGGAACACTAATATGCAATAAAGATTTAACCGTATGCCACGGAAATGGTTTTAAGAATTTAAAGTTTACCTCTAAGGTTAATAATTTCTTAAAAGTATATCCAATAATCACGAGCCCTACGACTTTAGATAGCCATGTTGAAATAGAAACACCTAATACACCAAGGCTTGGTATTGGACCATGTCCAAAGATTAATACATAGTTTGTTAGAATATGAATGATATTCATCACAAGGGCAATGTACATGGTAACACGTGTTAATGAGTGACCTCTAAATACGGCCACTAACGCATAATACATCGCTTGTATCGGTAGCCCTGCAGCAACGATAGTAGTATATATCGACGTATCACTCATCGTTTCTGGTGGTATACCTAGCCATGTAAAGATCCATTCATGGCAAGTAATAAAGAATACTGCCGCTATAGATGAAAAGAGAAAATTCATCATTAAGCTGACCGTACATACCTCTGATAGCTTGGACTGGTTTCTCGCTCCTAAATATTGGGCAATCAAAATCGTCGTAGCTGTACTCATGACGATGATGAGCATAATAAAGATATTTAAAATTTGATTGGCATTAGCTACCGCTGCTACCGCTTGAGACGAGTAGTGACTCATCATCAATTGGTCTATATTACCTACTAGCATCTGTAGGAACACTTCAATAAATATAGGCCAACTCAGAGTCCAGATAGATAGACTAATCCCCTTTTCGTATGCTTTCATAAAAACCTCTGCAATGAATACGATACAATTGCAATGAGTATCATACAATGTCCTTATTATATCACGTTATATAACCACATGGGACAAATCGCAGAAAGCAATATACTAAATAGTTTTTCATAAAATAGTACATACAAAAAACGTGCCACCCGAAGGTGACACGTTTATTATGTAGACAAGCAAGTATCTATAGTGTTCTGCTAATGCTTATTTGAAGCCATTACAAAGGCTATCAAATAATGCTTGGTCAGGTTTTACAACATCTTCAGTCAATGGACGAGGATGTGGTCCGCCATTTGCTGCAGCCATTGCTTTTTCAAAGGAAGGTTTAGATGTATTTTGATAGATAAGGCCTGTAACCAAACCATCAGTATCACCCAAAGTTTTAAGCGCTGTTGCACGATCTGTTGGGTCATAACCTTCAGGCAATGCTACTAAATGTTCTTTGAACCAATCATAGCTATTGCGTTTGTTGTATGTAACACATGGGCTAAATACATTGATGAAAGAGAAGCCCTCATGATCCATAGCTTGTTGAATCAAATCAACGAGCTCTTTACGATTCACCATATAGCTTTGCGCTACAAATGTAGCACCTGCTGCAATCGCAGTTTCACAAACGGACAATGGAGACTCAAACGCACCATGAGGAGTTGTTTTTGTAACAAAACCGATGTCAGAACGAGGGGATGCTTGACCTTTAGTCAAACCATATACATGGTTATCCATTACTACGTATGTCATGTTTACATTACGTTTAAAAGCATGAATGGTGTGACCCATACCGATAGCAAACGCATCGCCATCACCAGAGAATGCAATAACTTCTAGGTCTTGGTTAGCAAGCTTAACGCCTTGCGCATAAGGAAGCGCACGGCCATGAGTTGTATGCGCACCATAAGCATAGAAATAGCCACCGATACGGCTAGAACAACCAATACCGGAAATTACGGCTAATTTTTCTGGTGGAATATTTTTCGCTACTACAGCGTCAGTAATCGCCGCTTGAACCCCATAATGGCCACAGCCTGGACACCAGTTAGGACGAATATCATTTCTGTAATCTTTAGCTGTTGTCATATTATAGGACCTCCTTAATCGCATTTTTCACATAACTTTTTGTGAATGGATTACCATCGTATTTCAAGCAGCTAGAAATCTTATGTTTCTTATGCATGTTGATTTTAAATAAGTTAGCCAATTGACCAGTTTTATTGTGTTCTACAATAACTACTTTTTTCGCCGCATCAAAGAACGGTTGTAATTGCTTTGCTGGGAATGGTTTAATTAAGCGCAATTGTAAATGGTTAACTTTAACACCTTCTTGATCGAATTCAGCAACAGCTTCTTCGATAGCACCACGACTAGAAGCCATACCTACAACGAGTACATCCGCTTCATCGTATTTAGCATTGTTCAAGAATGGTTCATAATTGTCAGCTACAGTTTCCAATTTACGGAAACGTTTATCAGTTTGCGCTACGTGCATTGTAGGCGCTTCTGCTGGTTTACCTTCTTCATTATGCTCTAAACCTGTGGAAAGGAATAGACCATTTTTCATACCTGGAATTGTACGAGGAGAAATGCCATCTTCAGTCAATTCAAAGCGTTTGAAATAGTTAGGTTGTACCAATTCAGGAAGCTCAGCCTCTTTCATCATTTTACCTCGATTAATAGGTACGCGGTTCAAATCGAAAGAAGGAACGGATTGTTTATTCAAACCTTGTTGTAAGTCAGGCATAAAGATAACTGGACATTGGTACATTTCTGCCAAGTTGAAAGCTTTTTGAATTTCATAAAAGCATTCTTCGATAGATGTTGGAGAAATTACGATACCAGAGTAGTCGCCATGTGCATTGTAGCAAGCCGCATCAATATCGGATTGTTCAACTTTTGTAGCCATACCAGTGGATGGACCAGAACGTTGAACGTCGATAACAACCATTGGCAATTCAGCCATAGAAGCCATGGACAAGGATTCTGCCATCAAGGAAAGGCCTGGACCAGAAGTACATGTAAAGCCGCGAACACCTGCGTATACGCCACCCATAGCTGTCATACACGCTGCGATTTCGTCTTCTGTTTGAACAACAGTTGAGCCCAACTTATCCATAGTTTTAATCATGTATTCCATAACTTCAGATGCTGGCGTAATAGGATAAGACGCCATAAAGCGGGAGCCTGCTGCAATAGCACCAAGAGCACATGCTTCGTTACCTAATAAGAACATTTGATCTTTCTTACCAGGCGCTGGCAATGTATCGATTTCAACATCGCCTAATTTTTCCATTACAAGGCTATGACCATCATCGAAAGCAGCCAAGTTTTTATCAATAATCTCTTGGGATTTCTTTGCAAATTTCTCAGTAATAGCATCTTTAAACATCTTAGTATCAAAGCCAAGAAGCGCTACGGACATCCCAAGTGCTACGATATTACGCATCAACAAAGAGCCTTGTTTCATTGCTGTTTCAGAGATAGGCAAAGATAAGCAATTAATCTTTGTACCTTCAAATTTAGAAAAGTCTGGATTAACTTTGCTATCACAGATGATATATCCACCATCACGTACTTCGGAACCGTGCATATCAACGGTTTCTTGATCAAGGGAAAGCAAGAAGTCTACCCCTTCACCAATGGACATAATTTGTTCCAATGCTACGCGCAATGCGAATGTAGTATGACCACCTTTGATGCGAGATGCAAATAAACGTTGGCTATACAAAGAGTAGCCTTCTTTAGCAAGGATTGTGGCCATGATTTCACCGCAACTCTCGATACCTTCACCTTGTTGGCCGCCCATTTTCCAGATAAAATCTTTACGTTTTTGCAAGAGATTCACCCTCCTTAGGATAAAAATTACACTGCTGACAAGAGTCTACCTTACTATGTTAATGTTTTATAGTACGAACCTGTCTTATATCGTCATTGTATCATGTATATTTTAGGTTTACAATGTATCATTTCACATAATAATAGGTATAAATTAAGGTATTATAACTAAAAATTATAAGAGAAAAAGGATACCACTTTTTAAGTAGTATCCTTTTAGTATTTATGCTTATCGTTTTATATTCAGACGGCAAAAAAAGAGTCTATATAAAATTATATAGAATATTTATTCTCGAATCATCTAAAATATTTATTTCGTAACACCTCTTGTTGACGCTCCTCAGTGAAGAATATTTCTTCTAAACATAAGCCTTGAGCGGGTGCAGTTTTCCCTATAGCACGCCGGTTTTTAGCAGCTAAATATCCTTTAATATCCTCAACCTTGCGACGACCAAGACCTATATCTACAAGTAAGCCTGCAATATTACGGACCATATGATATAAAAAGCCATCACCGATCACAGAAATCGTCACCTGTGAACCTCGGGACTCAACACGAATCCCCATGATTGTCTTTACAGGATCCGCAGGAGTTGAGTTCGTTCCCTTTAGGGTTGTAAAGTCATGCGTACCTACTAGTTCATTACCTGCAGCCTGCATACGAAGAATGTTTAAAGGCTTTTTCACATGCCAATGATATCGCTGCGTCAAAGGATCTGCAATGAGCTGATTATGAATCGTATATACATACTCTTTACCGTATATATTCCACCGTGGCTTCCAATCTAGCGAAATTTCTACCGCTTCTAGAACGACTATATCCTTAGGAATATGAGCTATCATAGCACGAGGAATATTTTCTACTGGTATAGTGCCCGACGTTTGAAATGTACAAACTTGAAATTTAGCATGCACCCCCGCATCCGTACGAGAGGCACCATAAATTTGAATAGGTTCATTACAAATACGTGATAAACCATATTCCAAACAACCTTGTACCGTTAACCCCTTATCATTAGGTTGCTTTTGATAACCTGCTAAATCTGTACCATCATAAGCCACTATGATCCGTATATTTCTCATAGGCCAAGCCACCATAATGCAATGAGTATAATCGTAATCAAGACAACAGCACCGACGCCGATATAATCGACATAGGTAACTTGTAATTCTTTCATACGTGTACGATTGACGCCACCTCTATAACAACGCGCTTCCATAGCGATAGCTAATTCATCAGCCCGTCGAAACGCACTAATAAATAATGGCACTAAAAGTGGCACCATATTTTTAGCCCGTTGAATGATAGAGCCTGTCACAAAGTCTGCACCACGAGCAGATTGTGCTTTCATAATACGATCTGTCTCATCCAATAAGGTAGGGATGAAACGCAGCGCAATAGTCATCATCATGGCGATCTCATGAGCAGGAACACCTATGCGACGGAACGGATTGAGCAAGTGCTCGATGCCATCAGTTAAGCGAATTGGTGATGTGGTATAGGTCAACAAAGAGGAAAACAAGATTAAGAAGATTAAGCGTGCCGCCATTTGAAGGCCCATTGCCACGCCATGGTCGGTAATATTAATAATCCCCCATTGAAAAATTGGATTCCCTGGTGTCGTAAAAATGTGAATCCCCATAGTAAATACGATGATAATCCAAAGCGGTTTAATAGCAGACCACATAAGGCGCAATGGCAAACGCGATAACAGCATTGCAAATATGGTAAAACCACCAACAATACCATATGCTAACGGAGAATTCGCCAAAAATATGGCTACAACGAATATGGTAGTAGCAATAATCTTTGCGCGTGGATCCATGCGATGCAAGAAAGAGTTTCCTGGGAAGTATTGACCAATAGTAATATTATTTAGCATGGTTACCTCCTTCGAGAATTGCTTGTACCGCATCATCTACAGATAGTACGCGATTAGACACATCAAAACCTTGTTCGCGCAAATATTCCATGGTAACAGACACTGGCGGTACATCTACACCGACAGCCTGTAATTCATCACGATGATTATTAAAGATGTCCATCGGTTCACCATCGAGAACGATACGCCCTTTATCGAATACTACAAGACGGGAAGCCATACGAGAAATATCTTCCATATTGTGAGATACAAGAATTACAGTGATTCCCTTTTCTTTATGAAGTCGAATGATTTCTTCAAAGATTTCTTCCCGACCAAATGGATCAAGACCAGCAGACGGTTCATCGAGCACAAGAAAATCTGGATCCATAGCTACTACGCCAGCAATAGCCACGCGGCGCATTTGACCACCAGATAAATGGAATGGAGAACGTTCTGCATATGTATCGTAATCGAGCCCTACGAACTTCATCGCATCTCGCACACGCTCATCTACATCATCAGCACTAAGACCTAAATTTTTAGGACCAAAGGCGATATCTTGCGCGATGGTTTCTTCAAACAATTGATGCTCTGGATACTGGAATACCATCCCCACTTTATGACGCATTTTTTTTGCTTCCTCTGTGGAGGCGCTAATATCTACACCATTGACAGTAACTGTACCAGTTGTAGGATGTAATAACCCATTTAGATGTTGTACAAAGGTAGATTTACCGGAACCAGTATGACCGATAACACCTAGAAACTCGCCATTTTCAATGGTAAGAGATACACCACGAAGTGCAGTCTTTTCAAAAGGGGTGCCCACGCCGTAGGTATATGTAATATTATCTAATACGATTGCCATTAGTGGGTTGCCTCCCCTCTTGGAGCATCTGTTGAGTGTATAGCGGATAATTGCTTGCCTAACTTTGAGCCTTTAAGGCCCTTTGCTAACTCTTCATTATTAATGATACTCTTACCCACTTCATAACCTTTAGCATTCAATTTGAAAGCAATCTCAGAGGCTACCGGTACATCGAGGCCCAGCCCTTTTAAAGTATCTACATGGCTAAAAATTTCACGAGGCGTACCATCATGTAATTTCACACCATTTTTCATAACCACAACTCGGTCTGCCGTAACAGCTTCCTCCATGAAGTGCGTAATATATACAATCGTAATGCCCTCTTCCTTATTGAGCTTGTGAACCGTTTCAAGCACTTCGCGACGACCTTTTGGATCGAGCATCGCTGTTGGTTCATCAAGAACGATACAATCAGGCTTCATCGCTAATACACCTGCGATAGCAATACGTTGTTTTTGTCCGCCCGATAATAAATGGGGACCATGTTCTCTATATTCAGTCATATTAACAGCAGCTAATGCTGCATCAACACGTTCTCTAATTTCTGCACTAGGAATACCTAAGTTTTCTGGACCAAAGGCAACGTCCTCCTCTACGACGGCCGCTACGATTTGGTTATCAGGATTTTGGAATACCATTCCTACATGTTGGCGAATATTCCAAATATGCGCTTCATCCCGCGTATCAAAGCCACATACATTGATATGACCTTCACTAGGTTGTAATAACACATTAAAATGCTTGGCAAGCGTACTTTTACCACTGCCATTAGTTCCAATGATACAAACAAATTCACCACGCTTAATGGATAGATTCACATCATCCAAGGCACGTACATCATTGCCGTTTTCATCAGTATAAATATGACTCATATGATTGACCTCAATCATAATGTCTTGTTCATTCATGGATAACCTCATATCTTTCTAGTCAATTTCGTTTCTATGAAAGTAGAACCATTTGCATCATCTATCATACTCATGTGGTGCATAATCCCCATATTTCAATTTATCCTATTTAATAGAACTTGAATTTAATAATCTCTTAGATATTATGCAAAAGGTTGACAATACATATTCATCCTTTACGATAACTGCTAACATATTACGATATTATACTAGTCGATTGTACCATAAAATTGACAATAAAAAAACGGTGCTGCAACATAAGTTACAACACCGTATGAGTTTGATTAAACTAACTCGATAATAGCCAAAGGTGCAGCGTCACCTTTGCGAAGACCAGTTTTGATTACACGAGTGTAACCACCTTGGCGGTCTGCATATTTTGGAGCAATTGTATCAAACAATTTTTTTACTACACTTTCATCCATGAGGTATGCAAGAACTTGGCGACGTGCATGAAGATCACCACGTTTAGCCAAAGTTACCATTTGATCAGCTAAAGAACGAAGTTCTTTCGCTTTAGCTTCAGTCGTTTCAATACGCTCATATTGGAAGAAAGATGTTAACATGCTACGGAACAACGCTTTACGAGCGGAGCTGTCGCGGCCTAATTTTCTGTACATTCGTCTTCCTCCTTATTCGCCTTTTTGTTTAAGTTGAAAACCACCTGGGTGATTATTGAGTTTTTCCTCAATTTCATCGATAGATTTTTTACCTAAGTTGCGAACTTTTCCTAAGTCATCAATGGTTTTGTCTAGCAAGTCTGCAATTGTATTAATGCCAGCACGTTTCAAGCAGTTATACGCACGAACAGAGAGTTCCAACTCGTCGATGGAAATCTTTGCTGGGCCGTCATCTACAGCTGGTTCTTCATTATCGGAACCTACTGGATCTATAACGATACCGCCTTCACCAGTGTTTACATCTACAACATCTGCAGAATGCGCTAATTTAGTGAAGTTCCCTAAATAACCAATCATAATGGCAGCAGATTTTGCCACTGCATCAGCAGCAGTAATGGAGCCATCAGTCCAAACTTCTAATGTAAGCTTGTCGAAGTCCATTTCATTGCCTACACGAACATCACTCACTTCGTATTTAGCACGAAGAATTGGAGAGAAGATGGAATCGATTGGAATACAACCAATAACATCAGTATCTTTTTTATTCTTCGTTGAAGGAACATAGCCTTTACCTCGTTCGATTACTACGTCCATTACGAGATGAGCTGTCTCATCCATTGTCGCAATCACGAGTTCAGGATTCAATACTTCTACCTCTGGCGGGAATTGTTCAGCTAAATCAGTAGCTGTCAATATTCCATCCTTTTGGAAGTCGAAATGAACTTCCAAAGGTAATTGTGCTTCTTCTTCAACTTTGATGCACAATTGCTTTAAGTTAAGGATGATATCCGTAACGTCTTCGCGAATACCAGGAATAGTAGAGAATTCATGAAGAACTCCATCAATTTTGATAGAGGTGATAGCTGCCCCATCCAAGGATGAAAGCAAAATTCTGCGTAAGCTATTACCGAGAGTGATCCCATAACCACGATCTAATGGTTCACATACGAACTTACCATAACGACCGCCATCGGCGATGTCCACTTTCTCGATTTTAAGTTTCTTTTCTTCGCTCATCAGGAACATCCTCCTATATAACACACGTTCATAGTTAATTATAGCACCGTATCATATCGGTCGCTATAAATTATACACGACGGCGTTTTGGAGGGCGACAACCATTGTGAGGAATTGGAGTTACGTCTTTAATGGAAGTAACTTCAAGACCTGCAGCTTGTAAAGCACGGATTGCAGCTTCACGGCCGGATCCAGGACCTTTTACGAATACTTCAACAGTGCGAAGACCATGTTCCATTGCAGCTTTAGCAGCTTGTTCAGCAGCCATTTGAGCAGCAAATGGAGTGGATTTACGAGAACCACGGAAGCCCAAGCCACCAGCGGAAGCCCAAGACAACGCATTACCGTTTGTATCTGTCAAAGTTACGATAGTGTTATTGAATGTAGAACGAATATGAGCCGCACCGGATTCAATATGTTTCTTTTCTTTTCTTTTAGTTCTAACAACTTTTTTAGCCACGCTTTATCCCTCCTTTATCTTATTTCTTTTTACCAGCAATTGCTTTTCTAGGACCTTTGCGAGTACGTGCATTCGTTTTAGTACGTTGACCACGAAGTGGTAAACCCATACGATGACGTTTGCCTCGATAGGAGTTGATTTCAATTAAGCGTTTAATGTTAAGAGCTTCTTCACGACGAAGGTCACCTTCTACTTTGTAATCAGCATCTAACACTTCACGGATTTTCGCTACTTCATCTTCAGAAAGATCGCGAACGCGTGTGTCAGGATTGATGCCAGTTTTAGCAATAATTTCAGATGCTAAAGTTGGACCAATACCATAAATATAAGTTAAACCAATTTCCACTCGTTTATCACGAGGTAAATCTACACCGGCGATACGTGCCATCTAATCATCCACCTCCTATCAGATTATCCTTGTTTTTGTTTATGTTTTGGATTTTCGCAAATAACCATTACACGGCCTTTGCGTTTAATGATTTTACATTTTTCGCATATCTTTTTAACTGATGGTTGAACCTTCATTAGTACCTCCTTTGTGGACCCTATGCTTATTTAAAGCGATAGGTGATGCGACCACGATTTAAGTCATACGGTGTCAGTTCCATAGTAACTTTATCACCAGGAAGAATACGGATAAAATTCATACGCATTTTACCTGACACATGAGCCAATACGATATGACCATTTTCCAATTCAACTTGGAACATGGCATTCGGTAATGCCTCAACGACCGTACCTTCCACCTCAATAACGTCTTCTTTTGACATATCTTTTCCTCCGGTTACCTGTTTATTTAATTAACCGCGGTTCTTCCCGCATAGTTAATATTTCAGGGCCGTTTTCTGTAACAACCACTGTATGTTCGAAATGAGCAGCAGGTTTACCATCTACTGTAACTGCTGTCCAGTCATCCCCTAATACACGAACACGGTGAGTACCTAATGTAATCATCGGTTCAATACACAATACCATACCTGGTTTCATAAGAGGTCCTTGATCAGGACTACCATAGTTTGGTATTTGCGGATCTTCATGCATTTCGCGGCCTAAACCATGACCTACGAAGTCGCGTACGACACCGTAACCATGTTTCTCACAATACGTTTGAACAGCGTGACCGATAGCACCAATACGGTTACCGACTTTCACTTGTTCAATTCCCTTGAACAGACTTTCCTCTGTAACTTTTAACAATTTCATCACATCGGGTTTGACGTGACCGATAGGAATCGTCACAGCCGAATCGCCGTGATATCCATCAATAGATGATACGAGATCAATACTGAGGACATCGCCGTTTTTAAGCTTACGCTTAGCGCTCGGAATACCATGAACGACTTCTTCGTTAATAGAAGCACAGATTGTAGCGGGGAATCCATAGTACCCTTTACAACTTGGTATACCACCGTGGCTGCGAATATATTCTTCGGCAATTGTATCTAACTCAAGCGTCGTGATGCCAGGTTTAGCCTTTTCTACTAACAAGGACAACGTGTCTGCTGTAAGCTTACTTGCCTTGCGGATACATTCAATCTCATGGGGCGATTTCAAAATAATCATAGATTATTTCTCCAACGCCTTAATGATGTCAGCAAATACTGCGTCTACATCTTGTAAACCATTGATTTCTTGATACAATCCGCTATTGCGATAGTAATCAATTAATGGTTTAGTAGATTCTTCGTACACAGCTAGACGTTTCTGTACTGTTTCAGGGTTATCATCAGCACGATTTTCTAGAACAGCTCGTTCGCTAATACGTTTAACCAATTCCTCGGAAGGAACGTTTAAGTTAAGTACAGCGTCCAAAGAAATTCCTAATTCTTTAAGGATTGCATCCAAGGATACAGCTTGCGCTGTAGTTCTTGGGAATCCATCAAGAATAAATCCAGATTTGCAGTCATCTTTCACCAAGCGATCACGTACGATACCAACAGTTACACTGTCTGGTACCAATTGACCAGCATCGATGTATTTCTTAGCCTCAACTCCAAGAGGTGTTTCGTTCTTAATCGCAGCGCGGAACATATCACCTGTTGAAATTTGGGGAATACCGTATTTTTCAATAAGTCGAGCTGCCTGAGTGCCTTTACCAGCACCAGGAGGTCCCATTAATAGAATATACATATTGTTTCCCTCCTATTTCACAAAGCCTTTATAGTGGCGTGTTACCATGAGCGACTCAATTTGTTGCATTGTATCAAGTGCTACCCCTACAACGATGAGAAGAGCCGTACCACCAAAGTATACGCCTTGGACGCCGGTTATACTACCGAGGAAATTCGGTATAATAGCAACGACAGCTAAGAATACAGCGCCAGCCAAAGTGATCTTGGTCATCACGTTATCCACATAATCAGCAGTTGGTTTACCCGCACGAATACCTGGGATAAAACCACCGTATTTTTTCATATTATCTGCCATATCTGTAATGTTGATAGAGATTGCAGTATAGAAATACGTAAAGATAAAGATCAATATCGCATACAATGCCGTTTGTAACGGCGTCCCCCATGTAAATAAATCAGCAACTTTATGAACAAATTCATTGTCAATAAATTGTGCAATTGTTACAGGGAACATCAACACAGATGACGCAAAGATAATTGGGATTACACCTGCCTGATTGACTTTCAACGGCAAGAATGTAGAGTGACCACCGTACATTTTACGCCCTACTACGCGTTTTGCGTATTGGATAGGAATGCGACGTTGGCCTTGTGTAACTGCCACTACGACAGCGATCATCGCAAGTGCAATTACAGCAAATAAGAATGCTTGGAACATGTTAATGGTTCCGTTTTGGATATATTGATAAATAGTTTCGAGACCATCTGGCAATCGAGCTACGATACCAGCAAAGATGATCAAGGAAATACCATTACCTATACCATATGCTGTGATTTGCTCACCAATCCACATCAACAAACATGTGCCTGCTGTGAGGATGATGGCCACAACGAATACGCTAAGGAAATCATTATTTACCAAAGCGTTGTTTGCTCTAAGAGCAAATGCCATACCAGCGGCTTGTACAAAGCCAAGGACTACGGTGCCATAACGAGTTACCTTCGCTATTTTCTTACGCCCGTCTTCACCATCTTTACTCCATGCTTCAAACTGAGGAACTACAGACTGAAGCAGTTGCATGATGATGGAAGCATTAATGTAAGGGGTAATACTCATCGCAAAGATAGAGAACTTACTTAGCGCACCACCAGCAAACAAGTCTAATAGACCAAATAGGTTACCGGATGTAAACAAGGATTCGATAACAGATGCATCTACACCTGGTACTGGGATGTGAATGCCGGCTCTAAACACAGCAAACATCATCAATGTGTACAAGATCTTGTTACGTAACTCAGTAATCTTAAAGATGTTCGAGAGGCTATCTAGCACCCTAGATCACCTCAACTTTTCCGCCTGCTGCTGTGATTTTTTCTTCAGCAGCTTTAGTGAAGCCATTAGCGATAACAGTCAAGTTTTTAGTTTCCAATGTACCGTTACCTAAAATACGAATACCATCGCGTACATTTTTCAAAATGCCAGCTTCAATAAGAGCTACTGGATCAACTGTTGCACCATCTTCAAAGCGATTTAATTGTGCTACGTTAACTTCAGCATATTGTTTAGCAAAAACGCTGTTGTTGAAACCACGTTTTGGTAAACGACGATAAAGAGGCATTTGGCCGCCTTCAAAACCGGAGCGAACGCCACCGCCAGAACGGGAGTTTTGACCTTTTTGACCACGACCAGATGTTTTACCCAAGCCAGAACCTAAACCACGGCCTACACGAGTACGAGTTTTTTTAGAACCAGCTGCTGGTTGTAATTCATGAAGTTTCATTCAGTGCACCTCCTTATCAGTATTAAACTTCTTCAACTTTTACTAAATGTCTAACTTTATGAAGCATACCTTCGATTTGAGGTGTTACTTCTTTTACGACTTGAGAATTAGTTTTTTTCAAGCCCAAAGCTTTAACTGTCGCGCGTTGATCTTCAGGACGACCGATTAAGCTTCTTGTTAATGTTACTTTAACTTGTGCCATTTCTTGTCTCCTTATTACGCGTTATAGATTTCTTCAACGGTTTTACCACGAAGCTCAGCAACTTCGCTAGCGCGTTTCAAATCTTTCAAACCTTCGATTGTAGCGCGAACCATATTGTTAGGGTTAGAAGAGCCCAAAGATTTAGTCAAGATGTTACGAACACCTACTAATTCCAATACGGCACGAACAGGGCCACCAGCGATAACGCCAGTACCTTCAGCAGCTGGTTTCAAGAATACGCGGCCTGCACCGAATACGCCTGTTACGCTGTGAGGGATTGTACCATTTTTAATAGCTACGTTTACAATATTTTTCTTAGCATCATCGATACCTTTGCGAATTGCTTCTGGTACTTCCGCTGCTTTACCTAAGCCAACGCCTACATAACCGTTGCCATCACCAACAACTACAAGAGCGCTGAAGGAAAAACGACGACCGCCTTTAACTACTTTGGCTACGCGGTTGATGAATACTACTCTTTCTTTAAGATCAAGACTGGTGTAGTCAATTCTCGCCATGTCTATAGTTCCTCCTTCTTAGAATTTTAAGCCTGCTTCACGAGCACCTTCTGCAAGGGCTGCTACGCGGCCGTGGTAAATGTAACCACCACGGTCAAACACTACAGTGTCAATGCCTTTAGCGATAGCTTTTTTAGCAACTGCTTCACCAACAGCTTTAGCAGCAGCTACGTTACCACCATAGGATAAGTTCAAATCTTTATCTAAAGAGCTAGCAGCAACCAAAGTTGTACCTGCTACGTCATCGATTACTTGTGCGTAAATGTTGCTCAAAGAACGGTAAACGTTCAAACGTGGGCAAGTTGCCGTACCAGAGATGTGACGGCGAATACGAAGATGACGTTTTGCTCGAGCGATATTTCTACTAGATTTACGAGGCAAGATATTCACTCCTTTCATTCATATAGATGATATTACTATTTACCTTTTGCACCAGCTTTACCAGCTTTGCGACGAACAACTTCGCCTTCATAGCGGATACCTTTACCTTTGTAAGGTTCAGGTTTTCTCCATTTACGGATATCAGCTGCTACTGCACCTACAACTTCTTTGTCTGCACCAGACACAACGATTTTGTTAGGAGCTGGAACATCGATTGTAATACCAGCTGGAGCTTCCATTTCTACTGGATGAGAGAAGCCAAGTGTAAGAGCTAATTTATTGCCTTGTTTAGCCGCTCTGTAACCAACACCGTTGATTTCAAGAGTTTTTGTAAATCCTTCAGATACGCCTGTTACCATATTAGCAACAAGAGCGCGAGTCAAACCGTGAAGGGAACGATGGTTTTTATCATCGGAAGGACGAGTTACTGTGATTGTGTTACCTTCTACAGTGATATTCATATCTGGATGCAAATCGCGAGATAATTCACCTTTAGGGCCTTTTACGTTCATATGATGGTTATCATATGTAACAGTAACGCCTGCAGGGATCTCGATAGGCATTCTACCGATACGTGACATTATTTCTACCTCCTATTGCTACTATTACCAAACGTATGCGATTACTTCGCCACCAAGACCTTCTTTACGAGCTTGTTTGTCGCTCATAACGCCTTTGGACGTAGAAATAACTGCGATACCCAAACCACCAAGTACACGAGGAAGTTCTTCCTTTTTCGCGTAAACACGTAAACCTGGTTTGGAAATACGTTTAATTCCTGTAATAACTTTCTCGTTATTGGAACCATATTTCAAAGTTACTTTTAAAGTGTTTTCTTCTTTTTCAACGTTCTTTACAAAGCCTTCTTGTAAAAGGATGTCAAGAACGGCTGCTTTCATTCTAGATGCAGGAATGTTTACCGTTTCATGAAGTGCAGCGTTTGCATTACGGATGCGCGTAAGCATATCCGCGATAGGATCGGTCATTACCATAATCTAAAAACCTCCTCTCGTCTAATATTACCAGCTGGCTTTTTTAACACCAGGAATTTGTCCTTTGTACGCCAATTCACGGAACGCAATACGGCTGATACCGAATTTACGCATATAACCGTGAGGACGACCAGTTAAGTTGCAACGGTTGTGCAAGCGTGTTGGGGATGCATTTGCTGGTAATTTGGATAAGCCTTCATAATCACCTGCCGCTTTTAACGCTTCACGTTTAGCTGCATATTTTTCAACGATTTTAGCGCGTTTCTTTTCGCGTTCAATCATAGATTTTTTAGCCATCTATATGTTCCTCCTATTATTTTTCAAAAGGCATACCGAATTGAGTCAACAATTCACGAGCTTCTTCATCTGTCTTAGCACTTGTTACGATAATGATGTCCATACCAGTAACACGTTCTACCTGATCATATTCGATTTCAGGGAAGATGAGCTGTTCTTTAAGACCCAAAGCGTAGTTACCACGGCCATCGAATGCAGTAGCGCTGATACCGCGGAAGTCACGTACACGAGGTAATGCCGCATTGATCAATCTATCAAGGAATTCATACATGCGTTCGCCACGAAGAGTAACTTTTGTACCCAACGCCATGCCTTCACGAACTTTGAAGTTCGCAATGGATTTTTTAGCTTTTGTGATGACAGGTTTTTGACCAGCAATGATAGTCAAATCATTAACTGCTGCTTCCAATGCTTTTGCATTGCCTACTGCATCACCTACGCCGATGTTGATAACGATTTTTTCCAATTTAGGAATTTCCATTACATTGCCGTATTGGAATTTTTCTTGCATACTCTTTTTAATTTCAGAGTTGTATTGTTCAAACAAACGAGACATTTATGTAGCTCCTCCTTTCCTGATTATTTAAGTACTGTACCGGATTTAACAGTAGCGCGAACGAATTTACCGTCCTTGCCTTCTACCTTTTTGATACGAGTAGCTGTTTTAGTTTCTGGGTCGACAACCATTACGTTAGAAACATGAATGCCAGCTTCTTTAGTAACGATGCCGCCTTGTGGGTTAGCTTGGGAAGGTTTTGTGTGACGTTTTACAGTGTTAACGCCTTCAACAAATACGCGTTCTTTTTTAGGTTCAGTTGCAATAACTGTACCTTGCTTACCTTTATCTTTACCGGAGATAACAACAACTGTATCGCCTTTTTTGATTTGTAGCTTAGCCATATGCTGCGTTCCTCCTTCTTATAATACTTCTGGAGCCAAAGAAACGATTTTCATGAAGTCTTTTTCACGAAGTTCTCTAGCTACAGGTCCAAAGATACGAGTACCACGAGGGGTCTTGTCATCTTTAATAACTACTGCTGCGTTTTCATCGAAACGAATATAGGAACCGTCTTGACGGCGGATACCTTTTTTAGAACGAACAATAACAGCTTTAACTACATCGCCTTTCTTGACAACGCCACCGGGTGATGCATCTTTTACAGAAGCAACGATTACGTCACCGATATTGCCGAATTTGCGATAAGAACCGCCCATGACTTGGATGCACATAATACGTTTAGCACCAGTGTTGTCGGCAACATTCAAAATTGTTTGTTGCTGGATCATCGTCTATTCCTCCTTACATCACTCTTATTTTTGTCTTTCAAGAATTTCAACAACTCTCCAACATTTATCTTTAGAAAGTGGACGAGTTTCTACAATTTTAACTGTATCGCCAATTTGACACTCATTATTTTCATCATGAGCTTTGAAGCGTTTTGTGCTAACCATTGGCTTGTTATATAATGCGTGAGGTACTTTACGTTCAACAGCAACAACAACAGTTTTGTCCATTTTGTCGCTAACAACTTTACCTACGCGGACTTTACGTACATTTCTTTCTTCTGCCACGATTTTAAGCCTCCTTTTCAAACTTTAACAAATCTGTTATTATGCGTTTTCAGATTTAAGTTCAACTTCACGTTGTACAGTTTTAATACGAGCGATTGTCTTCTTAACTTCACGAATGCGCATAGGATTCTCTAATTGACCTGTTGCAAGCTGAAAACGGAGGTTAAATAACTCTTCCTTAAGACCGGAAACTTTTTGTTCCATTTCGGCAGCGCTCATATTGCGAATGTCATTAACCTTCATTTACGTCACCACCCAATTCTTTACCCTTAACAACAAATTTGCATTTGATTGGAAGTTTATGGCTTGCAAGACGCATAGCTTCACGAGCTGTAGCTTCTGGCACACCGTCCATTTCAAACATTACACGACCTGGTTTAACCACTGCTACCCAGTATTCAGGAGAACCTTTACCGGAACCCATACGAGTACCAGCTGGTTTAGCTGTGATTGGTTTGTCAGGGAAAATTTTAATCCATACTTTACCACCACGTTTAATATAACGAGTCATAGCAATACGGGCAGCTTCGATTTGACGGTTAGTGATCCAAGATGGTTCGCATGCTACCAAGCCGAACTCACCATGAGACACTGTATTACCGCGCATAGCACGACCTTTCATACGGCCGCGGAATTGCTTACGATGTTTTACGCGCTTTGGAATAAGCATTACTTGCCACCTTCTTCCTTCTTAGCAGGTGCTTGTTTTGCTTCTGGCAAAACTTCACCTTTGTAAATCCATACTTTAATGCCGATACAACCATATGTTGTATGAGCTTCAGCAGTACCGTAGTCGATGTCTGCACGAAGTGTATGCAAAGGAATAGAACCTTCACGATAGGATTCGCTACGAGCGATTTCAGCACCGCCAAGACGACCGCTTACCATGATTTTAATACCTTTTGCACCTAAGCGCATTGTACGACCTACAGCTTGTTTCATTGCACGGCGGAAGCCGATACGACGTTCCAATTGGCCCGCAATGTTTTCAGCAACTAATGTTGCATCCATGTCTGCTTGTTTAATTTCTGCAATGTTAACATCCACTTGTTTATCAGTGAAACGAGTCATTGCTTTTTTGATATCTTCGATACCAGCACCACCACGACCGATAACCATACCTGGTTTCGCAGTGTGGATAGTCAATTTAATACGTTTATTTGTACGCTCGATTTCAATGCGGGAAATACCAGCAATGAAAAGGGTTTCTTTCAAGAAGTTACGAATTTTTACGTCTTCATGAAGATTAGCAGCGAAATCTTTATCTGCATACCATTTTGCGTCCCAATCTTTTACGATACCGACACGCAAACCGTGTGGATTAACTTTTTGACCCACTCTGTTTCCCTCCTTCTTAAGCTCTTTCTTTAACTACTACTGTTACGTGGCTAGTACGTTTCAAAATTTTGAAAGCTTGACCACGGGAACGAGGATGAATGCGTTTTAATGTAGGGCCTTGATCAACGAAGATCTCGGATACGTAAAGATTGTCAACATTCATATCGAAATTATGTTCAGCGTTTGCGATTGCAGAACGCATAACTTTTTCTACTACATCAGCGCCAACTTTCGGAGTGAACTTCAAGATGGCAAATGCTTCGCCGATGTTTTTACCGCGCACTAAATCTGCAACGATACGGATTTTACGAGGCGCGATTCGGATATGTCTAGCGATTGCTTTTGCTTCCATGTATTATTTCCTCCTATTTTTTGCCTGTAGATTTTTCGTCCTTACCATGACCTCTATAAGTACGTGTAGGAGCGAACTCACCTAATTTATGACCTACCATATCTTCTGTAATGAATACAGGTACATGTTTGCGACCATCATGCACAGCAATTGTGTGGCCTACAAAACTTGGGATAATAGTAGAGGCACGGGACCAGGTTTTTACAACTTTCTTTTCGTTAGTTTCGTTTAAAGCTTCAACTTTCTTAAGCAAATGATCTGCTACGAAAGGGCCTTTTTTAATAGATCTGGACACTATTTTATCTCCTTTCCTTTATCCTATTTTGTACGACGTTTAATGATTAAGCTGTTAGAAGCTTTTTTCTTGTCGCGAGTTTTAACACCATGTGCTGGTTTGCCCCAAGGTGTAACAGGATGTTTACGACCAACAGGAGATTTACCTTCACCACCACCATGTGGATGGTCACAAGGGTTCATTACAACACCACGGTTGCCAGGGCGAACACCCATCCAACGATGACGACCAGCTTTACCGATTACAAGGTTACTGTGGTCAGCGTTACCAACAACACCAATTGTTGCACGGCACTCTTGACGAACACGACGCATTTCACCAGATGGTAAACGAAGAATAGCGTAGCCATTATCTTTACCCATCAATTGAGCAGATGTACCAGCGGAACGAACGATTTGACCACCTTTACCGATTTTCAATTCGATATTGTGGATTTGTGTACCGTCTGGAATATTAGCCAATGGTAAGCAGTTACCAGGTTTAATATCGGACTCAGGACCGGAGAATACAACGTCACCAACTTTTAGACCGTTAGGAGCTAAAATGTAGCGTTTTTCACCATCAGCGTAGTTAAGCAAAGCGATGCGAGAAGAACGGTTAGGATCATACTCGATTGTTGCTACTTTAGCTGGAATATTATCTTTAGTACGTTTGAAGTCAATAATACGGTATTGACGTTTGTGACCGCCACCTTGGTGACGAACTGTCATTTTACCAGTATTGTTACGACCACCTTTTTGAGAAATCTTAGCGAGCAAGGATTTTTCTGGTTTGCTTGCTGTGATTTCGTCGAAGGCGGATACTGTCATAAACCGGCGACCAGCGGAGTACGGTTTAAATGATTTAATTGCCATTAGTGGGCCTCCTTACAACTAGACTCTTAGACACCTTCAAAGAATTCAATGGATTCGCCAGCTTTTAAGGTTACAATAGCTTTTTTGTAATCGCTACGTTTACCTTGTGTACGACCCATGCGTTTAGTCTTACCTAAAACACGAATAGTAGCTACTTTTTCTACTTTTACATTGAAGATTTTTTCAACTGCTTGACGGATTTGCACTTTATTTGCAGTCAAAGGCACACGGAAAGTGTATTTGCCTTCTTCCATAAGCATAGTGGATTTTTCGGTAATAACCGGGCGGATTAGTACATCATGTAATTGCATTATCCGAGCACCTCCTCGATTTTTGCGACAGCGCCTTTAGTAATGAAGAGCTTATCGTAATGAAGAAGATCGAAAATGTTCATACCTTCGCAAGCCAAAGCTTTAACACCTTGGATGTTACGAGCGGAACGTTCAACATTTACATCACCTTCAGTGATGAACAATACTTTTGCATCACCAACGTTGAAGCTGTTAATAATGTTCAACACTTCTTTTGTTTTAGGAGCTGCTAATGTGATTTCTTCCAAAACGTATAATTCGCTATTATTCACTTTATCGCTAAGAGCAGATTTAACTGCTAAACGTCTAGCCTTACGAGGCATAGCTTTGTAATAGCTGCGAGGTTGTGGGCCAAATGTAGTACCGCCACCGATCCAGATTGGGGAGCGGCTAGAGCCTGCACGAGCACGGCCAGTACCTTTTTGTTTCCAAGGTTTGCGGCCACCGCCACGAACCATACCTCTAGTTTTTGTTGCATGTGTGCCGAGACGTTCGTTAGACAATTGACGAACTACGGCTTGATGCATTACGGCTTCGTTAACTTCAACGCCGAATACTGCATCGTTTAACTGTATTTCACCGACTTTAACGCCGGATTGATTATATGTTGCTACTGTAGGCATTACATAATCCTCCTTTCGACAAATGATTATTTAACAGGTTTAACCGTGTTGCGAACCATAACCAAGCTACCTTTAGCGCCTGGGATACCACCTTTAACCAATAAAAGGTTACGTTCAGCATCAACTTTCACAACGGATAAGCGTTGTACGGTAACTCTGTAACCACCCATTTGTCCAGGGAGTTTTTTACCTTTGTATACCTTACCGCCGCCACCGGAGATCATAGGACCGATGGAACCAGGTTCACGGTGAGATTTGGAGCCATGAGTTTCAGGACCACGGGAGAAGTTATGGCGTTTAATTGTGCCAGCAAAACCCTTACCTTTACCTGTACCCACTACGTCCACCAATTCACCTTCTGCGAAGATATCAGCTGCCAGAGTTTGGCCTACTGTGTAGTCAGCTGCATTAGCTACGCGAACTTCGCGAAGATATTTCACTGGAGCTACGCCAGCTTTGTCGAACTGACCTTTTACAGGTTTTGTTAAATGTTTTTCTTTAATGGAACCGTAACCAATTTGTACTGCTTCGTAGCCGTCTGTTTCTACAGTCTTTACGCGCACTACAACGCTTGGGGTAGTTTCCACTACTGTTACAGGAACTAATTGGCCTTCAGCTGTGAAGACTTGTGTCATTCCTAATTTTTTACCCAAAATAGCTTTAGACATTATCGCACCTCCTTATAGTTTTATTTCAATAGATACACCAGCTGGTAAATCTAAACGAGTGATAGCATCTACTGTTTTCGAATTTGGTTCAAGAATATCGATTAAGCGTTTGTGTGTACGCATTTCGAATTGTTCACGAGAATCTTTGTTTACGTGTACAGAACGAAGAATTGTGAAGATATTCTTTTCTGTTGGCAATGGAATCGGACCAGATACCATAGCGCCATTTCTTTTTGCAGTGTCTACGATCTTAGCAGCGCTTTGATCGAGAGCTTTGTGGTCGTATGCCTTAAGGCGAATACGGATTTTTTGCTGTTTAGCCATTATTAATAATTCCTCCTGTCGTCCATTTCGTGAATGGGCTGCTCCATAGAAATTCTCCTCCGCAGAGGCAACCTTCTACTTCATAGTTTAAAAACACAACACGAGAGCGGCATTATCTGCCGCTCTGAGTGCTGCATGTATTGTGCTCAACGCATTCTACGATGAGCATAAAAGGTTAAATTAACCTTCGATTGCTGTTACTACGCCAGCGCCTACTGTATGGCCACCTTCGCGGATCGCGAAACGAAGACCTTCTTCGATAGCGATTGGAGTAATCAATTCGATTTCCATTGTTACGTTATCGCCAGGCATACACATTTCTACACCTTCAGGAAGGTTTACAACACCTGTTACGTCTGTTGTACGGAAGTAGAATTGTGGACGGTAGTTGGAGAAGAATGGAGTATGACGACCACCTTCTTCTTTAGTCAATACGTATACTTCTGCTTTGAATTTTGTGTGTGGGTTGATGGAACCTGGTTTAGCCAATACTTGACCACGTTCGATGTCTTTACGATCAACACCACGAAGCAATGCACCTACGTTGTCACCTGCTACTGCAGAATCCAACACTTTACGGAACATTTCAAGACCTGTTACTACGTATTGTTCAGCTTTTTCTTTCAAGCCTACTACTTCAACAGTATCACCAACGTTTACTTGACCACGTTCAACACGGCCAGTTGCTACTGTACCACGACCAGTGATTGTGAAAACGTCTTCCACAGGCATCAAGAATGGTTTATCAGTGTCACGAACTGGTGTTGGGATGTAGGAGTCTACAGCGTCCATCAATTCGTCAATTTTAGCTACATATTGAGCATCGCCTTCCAAAGCTTTCAACGCGGAACCTACAACGATAGGTACTTCGTCACCAGGGAATTCGTAGGAAGAAAGAAGTTCACGAACTTCCATTTCTACCAATTCGATCAATTCTTCATCGTCAACCATGTCAGCTTTGTTCAAGAATACTACGATTGCAGGAACACCAACTTGGCGAGCCAACAAGATGTGTTCGCGAGTTTGAGGCATAGGGCCGTCAGCTGCGGATACAACCAAGATAGCGCCGTCCATTTGAGCCGCACCAGTAATCATGTTTTTAACATAGTCAGCATGGCCTGGGCAGTCAACGTGTGCATAGTGACGGTTAGCAGTTTCATACTCAACGTGTGCAGTGTTGATTGTGATACCGCGTTCACGTTCTTCTGGAGCTTTATCGATCATGCTGTAATCTTGGAAGTCAGCTTGACCTTTTTCAGCCAATACTTTAGTGATTGCAGCAGTCAAAGTAGTTTTACCATGGTCAACGTGACCGATTGTACCGATGTTAACATGCGGTTTCGTACGTTCAAATTTTTCTTTTGCCATTTTAAATTATCCTCCGAGGAAAATAGTAATTCTATTAATCTAATATGAGATTAACCGTTTTTCTTTGCTTGAATTTCTTCAGCAATTTTCTTAGGAACTTCTTCGTAATGATCGAATGTCATAGAGTAGTTACCACGGCCTTGCGTTTTGGAACGAAGGTCAGTTGCGTAACCGAACATTTCACTCAATGGAACATATGCTTTGATATGTTGGGAACCATTACGAGCTTCCATGCCGTCCATGCGACCACGACGAGAGTTCAAGTCACCGATAACGTCGCCCATGTATTCTTCAGGAACGTCTACTTCTACAGCCATGTATGGTTCAAGCAATGCAGGGTCTGCTTTGCGAGCACCTTCTTTGAAGCCCATAGAACCAGCAATTTTGAAGGCCATTTCGTTGGAGTCAACGTCATGGTAGGAACCATCAAATACGATAACTTTAACATCAACCATAGGGTACCCAGCGATAACACCGGATTCCATAGCTTCTTTAACACCGCTTTCAACAGGTCCGATGTATTCACGAGGAATCGCACCACCTACAACCTTGTTTTCAAACTCGAAGCCAGCACCTGGTTCTTGAGGAATCAATTCCAACCAGCAGTGACCATATTGACCACGACCACCAGATTGACGTACGAATTTACCTTCAGCCTTAACAGCTTTACGGATAGTTTCGCGGTATGCTACTTGAGGTTTACCTACGTTACAATCTACTTTGAATTCACGGTTCATACGGTCAACGATGATATCCAAGTGAAGTTCGCCCATACCGGAGATAATAGTTTGACCTGTTTCTTCATCAGTACGAACTTTGAAAGTAGGATCTTCTTCTGCCAAACGAGCAAGAGCTGTACCCATTTTTTCTTGGTCAGCTTTTGTTTTAGGTTCAACAGCAACGGAGATAACTGGTTCAGGGAATTCCATGGACTCAAGAATTACAGGAGATTTTTCATCACACAATGTGTCGCCTGTAGTAGTATCCTTTAAGCCAACCGCCGCAGCGATGTCACCAGAATATACGCGTTCGATTTCTTTACGGGAGTTAGCGTGCATTTGAAGAATACGACCGATACGTTCTTTTTTACCTTTAGTGGAGTTGAAAACGTAGGAGCCGGATTCCAATGTACCGGAGTACACACGGAAGAACGCTAATTTACCAACATAAGGGTCAGCCATGATTTTGAATGCCAACGCAGAGAATGGTTCTTCATCGGAAGAAGGACGAGTTGTTTCTTCTTCAGTACCAGGAACAACACCCTTAATAGGTGGGATATCGATTGGAGCTGGCATGTAATCGATAACAGCATCCAATAACATTTGAACACCTTTATTTTTATAGGAAGAACCGCAAAGAACTGGGAATAATTGGTTAGCAATAACAGCTTTACGCAATGCCGCTTTCAATTCTTCCACAGAAATTTCTTCGCCTTCCAAATATTTCATCATGATATCATCATCTGTTTCAGCGATAGCATCGATCATCATTTCGCGACGAGCTTCTGCTACTTCTTGATATTCAGCAGGGATATCAGTGATTTCATATTCTTTACCGTCATCGGATTTATAAATTTCCGCTTTCATAGTCATCAAGTCAATGATGCCTTCAAAAGTATCTTCAGCACCGATTGGTACTTGAATAGCTACGGAATTTGCACCCAAACGAGCTTTCATCATGTCAACTACGTTGAAGAAGTCAGCACCTACAGTATCCATCTTATTTACATAAGCGATACGAGGTACGCCGTAGTTAGAAGCCTGACGCCATACTGTTTCGGATTGAGGTTCAACGCCACCTTTAGCACTGAACACCGCAACAGAACCGTCAAGTACACGTAGAGAACGTTCTACTTCTACAGTAAAGTCAACGTGACCAGGAGTATCGATGATATTGATACGATGTTCTTTCCATTGACAAGTTGTTGCAGCAGAAGTGATTGTGATACCACGTTCTTGCTCTTGCTCCATCCAGTCCATCGTAGCAGCGCCTTCATGTACTTCGCCGATCTTGTGAACGATACCTGTATAGTAGAGGATACGTTCTGTAGTTGTTGTTTTACCAGCATCGATGTGAGCCATGATACCGATATTACGAGTTTTTGCTAAGGAAAACTCTCTTGCCACAGTTGTCACCTCTTATTACCAACGATAATGAGCAAATGCTTTATTAGCTTCTGCCATTTTATGAGTATCTTCTTTTTTCTTGATTGCAGCGCCTGCATTGTTGAAAGCGTCCATCAATTCGCCTGCCAAACGTTCTTTCATAGTGCGTTCACCACGAAGACGAGCATAATTTACAACCCAACGAATACCGAGGGTTTGACGGCGATCAGCACGAACTTCAACTGGCACTTGATAGTTCGCACCACCGATACGGCGAGCACGCACTTCAAGTACAGGCATAACATTTTTCAATGCTTGATCAAAAACTTCCATTGGGTCTTGACCCATTTTGGAACGAATAATTTCGAATGCATCATATACGATAGTTTCAGCAATGCCTTTTTTACCATCGTACATAACTTTGTTAATGAAACGTGTTACTAATTTGCTGTTGTACACCGGATCTGGAAGTACATCACGTTTCGGAACAGGGCCTTTTCTTGGCATGTTCAATTCCTCCTTTATAATGATGTGTGTTAATTTCGTTTAATGGCTAAAATTATTTTTTAGCTTTTTTCGCGCCGTATTTGGAACGACTTTGCATACGATTTTGTACGCCAGCTGTATCCAATGCACCACGAACGATGTGATAACGCACACCTGGAAGGTCTTTTACACGACCGCCTCTGATAAGTACAACACTGTGTTCTTGTAAATTGTGACCAATGCCTGGGATGTAAGCAGTTACTTCAATAGCGTTTGTCAAACGTACACGGGCAACTTTACGAAGCGCGGAGTTTGGTTTCTTTGGAGTAGCTGTGTACACACGAGTACATACACCACGTTTTTGTGGAGATTCTTGAAGGGCAGGAGCTGTAGATTTTTTAGTCAAGCTCATGCGGCCTTTGCGTACTAGCTGATTAATTGTTGGCATTTGGGCACCTCCTTTCCAAATTTGAGATTTATAATTGATCCGTCATAACAAAGTGTTACATCGGATATTACCAAGATTAACGTAGGACGCCTACAGCTGTGGCCCGCACCTTAATGCGACACGCACGACCGAGATCATCCATGGTGTGTTTGTCATTCACAGGTATTCCCTGTTCTTCACAAGCAATCCGTAAAGGCTGTACCACACGTTCATCACTATCACAACCCAGGAACACGTACTTCACAGCACCTTTAGCAATTTGTTTCAACGTTTGCTTGGCACCGATTGTTTTGTTCACCGACTTCAGATGGGCAATGTCCATTGTACTAATTCTCCTTACGAAATTATGCCCATTAGGCATACCTCGCCTAAAGCACTATGTAAGTATATCAATTACAGCAGTCCATGTCAAACAATTTCCAATGTCACACACCGCTCTACAGCTGCATTTTATGTGTACACTCATCCGTGTGTTTCATTCAATCTTAAATTATAAATGAAGAGTGATTTTTTATTCATATATCATTATTTTCATGTATAAATAATCATTCTATGCATTTGCTATTATTTTTTCTTTTACCAATTATGCAAAATTAATATAAACACCATTTTATTATGATATAAATTAATACAGAACAAATATTTGTATTTATAAGTTACTAAAGAAAGGAGATTATATGATTAAACTCATTAAACGTTATTCAAACTTTAATCCCCCTGTAATTATAGGTAGCTTGTCTATCGTCTTAGGGCTGAGCTTATGTGCCCTTCTGATTCCGCAAATATCTCAAACGATCCTCCAAGGGATTCGTGATATTATATTTGAAGATTTCAGCTGGTTTTATGTTTTATCCATAAGTCTCTTCTTTATCTTCAATATCTTTCTTGCACTTAGTTCGCTAGGTGACATCAAACTTGGTAGCGACGATGAAGAAGCGGAATTCTCTTATACAGCTTGGCTCGCCATGTTATTTGCGGCAGGTACTGGTGTAGGTCTCATGTTCTTCGGTACTGCTGAACCGCTCTCACATTATCACTCCGCTGTAGGCTTAGTCGATGGTGCTCCTAGCGCCAAGGAAGCGTTATTCCGCTCCATCTTCCACTGGGGCATCAATGCATGGACGGTATACGGAATTATGGCTTTAGCATTAGCGTATTTTGGTTTTCGCTATAAGTTGCCTTTATCACTACGTTCATGTTTCTATCCGCTGTGGAAGGATAAGATCAATGGCCCACGAGGGCACATTATCGATATCATCGCACTTTGTGTAACTTTATTAGGTATCGTAACCACCTTAGGATTTGGTGCGGCCCAACTAGGTGCAGGGTTCCTATATATTGATATCATCTCCACTAATGACTTTTCCGCCCAAACGGTCATCATTATCATCATTATGTCCATTGCCGTTCTATCTGCTGTTACAGGTATTGATAAAGGCGTTAAGCTGCTCAGCGAAATTAATATATCTGTTGCATTAGTCTTAATGCTTTTTGTACTCTGTGCAGGTCCTACATTACTCCTATTAAATACAATGGTAGAAAACTTTGGATACTATCTATCACATATTTTAGGGCAAAGCTTCTATACATCTATCTATACACCAGAAACCCGTCCATGGTTCTTCAGCTGGACCATACTATTCTGGGCTTGGTGGTTATCTTGGGCACCATTTGTGGGCATGTTCATTGCGCGTATTTCAAAAGGTAGGACTATTCGAGAGTTCATCTTTGGGGTACTCATTATTCCAACTGTTTTTACTATCGTTTGGTTTACTATCTTTGGTAATACTGCAATTTATATCGATGAAACAGTAGCAAACGGTGCACTCGGTGCATTAACCGATAAACCAGAACAACTACTCTTTGCATTCCTTGAATATTTACCATTATCCAGTTTAACTAGTCTTCTATCAATTATCGTATTAGCATTATTTTTTATCACATCTGCCGATTCAGGCATTTATGTGTTAAATAATATTGCGGCCTATGATAAATCCACTTCATCTCCAAAGTGGCAATGCTTAATGTGGGGCTCTGTAATGTCCTTTCTTGCCATCAGTTTGCTCAGCATTGGTGGGCTTAATGTACTACAATCGGTAACGCTCATTCTCGCCTTACCATTTGCAGCCTTGATGGTTATCATGTGCTACAGCTTATGGCAAGGATTATTAACAGATACGCAATACTTTAACACAAAACTTTCAACCACATCCATCTACTGGGACAGCAAGAACTGGAAACAAGGTCTTGCCAAAATACTCAACCAAACGCAATCGGAAGATGTTATTTCCTTTATGAAAACAACAGCATTGCCTGCTATGTATCAGCTCAATAAAGAATTAACCGAAGAGTACGGATTAACTACGAGAATTGACAAACATTTCAATGGTAACGACGCCTCCGTAGAGTTAATCATCGAAAAAGAATCAATGCGCAACTTTACCTACGGCATCAAACTCGTTACGCAAGAGGTATCAGATCATCTCATTGAAGATCCTAACATTCCTCACATTACTGAAAGCACCAACGCAATTCCTATGACATATTTCAGTGACGGGCGTGCCGGATACGATGCGCAGTATATGACACGGGAGGATATCATTACCGATATCATTCGACAGTACGAACGATATCTTACTTTATCGGATGACGTCGGTTATGACATCATGGCTCATGACGCAGAAGAAGCAGCTGAATAGTTTTTATAGCTCAAAAATCAATATATGCCTATAACAAAAAGGTGCACCCCTCAGGTGCACCCTTTTTTATTATGTCGCACAATATCAACTATGCAACAAGCCTATACAATTAATATAGCTTAGACGCTGGTCCGAAGTAATTAATCTTCAGACATAACCTCTTCCGTAATATCAATGATTTCAGGTGTATTTTTTACAACTTCAATCTTACGGTAACGACTCATGCCTGTACCAGCAGGAATCAACTTACCAATAATTACGTTTTCTTTCAAACCCAATAATGGATCGATTTTACCCTTGATAGCAGCGTCGGTAAGAACACGTGTTGTTTCTTGGAAGGACGCAGCGGACAAGAAGGAGTCCGTTGCCAAAGCAGCTTTCGTAATACCCAATAGCGTGCGTTTGCCTGTAGCATTTTCACGACCATTGAGAGTAAGACGACGGTTTTCTTCGTCAAAGGTATTAACGTCCACCATATCCCCTGGAAGCATATCCGCATCGCCAGCTGTTTCAATTTTAACTTTATGAAGCATTTGACGAACGATAACTTCGATATGTTTATCGTTAATTTCTACACCTTGGGATTTGTATACTTTTTGTACTTCGTATACGAGGTAACGTTGAGTTGCTTCAGTACCCATAACACGCATGATGTCATGAGGATTGATGGATCCTTCAGTCAAACGAGCTCCCAAGGATACCACATCCCCGTCTTTAACGATAATGCGGGAGCCGTAAGGAATGAGGTAATCAAGTTCAATACCATCTTCACCAGTGATAAAGATAGTGTTCGTACCTTTCTTACCTTCATTAGGTACAACACGAACTGTACCTTCATTTTCAGCGATGATAGCATTACGTTTTGGTTTACGAGCTTCGAACAATTCTTCGACACGTGGCAAACCTTGTGTAATATCATCACCTGCGACACCACCAGTATGGAATGTACGCATTGTCAACTGAGTACCAGGTTCACCGATGGATTGTGCCGCAATAATACCAACAGCTTCACCAACTTGAACTTGGTTGCCAGTTCCTAGATCACGACCATAGCACTTGCGACATACGCCATATGGGCTACGACAAGTCAATACGGAACGGATTTTTACTGTTTCATAGTGTTTTACAACTTCATCAGCTAACGCCTCTGTGATTTCACCATTAAGAGGAACGATGACTTCGCCAGTTTTCTTGTTAACTAATTCTTCAGCTGCAATACGACCTACGATACGGTCTTTTAATGGCTCGATAACACCAGTACCTTCAACGATAGCTTCCACTTCAATACCATGGATTTCATTGTTGCGTACTTGTACTTCTTTTACATCGGAGTTAAGGATAGCTTCGATACCTTCTTCAGTGAGACGTGTATCAGCTGGGAAGATTTCTACCCCTTCGCTGTCAACGATTGCTTGTACAGTATCCTTGTTCAACATATTTTGAACCATAGTTTCTTTCAATGTTGCACGGATGCTATCGTCGCTTTCACCAAGAATAATTTTTTGAACCAAGTTAGTATGGTTAATATCGCTATCAGAGCCCAAATGTGCACCGCGCAATGCGATAGATGTAACACCAGCTTCAGCAATATCTGCCAAGCATTGTTCATCCAAGATAGTTTCAGCTGGTACAACAAGTTCCCCTGTTTCAGCATTCACAACATCTTTATCTAAAACGCGACCAATGAGTTTATCCTTAAGCAATTCTAATGCTTGACGTGGAGATGTAGCCAAACGAGCACGTTCACGAACGAGATCGATACCTACAACGTCACAATCGTCCTCACGAACGATTACATCTTGAGATACGTCAACAAGACGACGTGTCAAGTAACCAGAGTCAGCTGTACGAAGTGCTGTATCGGCCAAACCTTTACGCGCACCATGAGAGGATGTAAAGTAATCCAATACAGTCAAACCTTCTTTAAAGTTTGCTTTAATTGGCAAGTCGATGATTCGACCAGATGGATCGGCCATCAAACCACGCATACCAGCAAGCTGACGAATTTGTTGTTTATTACCGCGGGCACCAGAGATAGCCATCATGTAAACAGGGTTAAAGCCGTCTTTATCGCACGCCATATTATCCATCATCGCATCGGTAACATCTTCTGTTGCTTTTGTCCATAATTGGATAGTTTTACGATAACGTTCTTCTTCTGTAATAAGACCACGACGGTACATACGAGATACTTTTTCTACCTCTTGTTCCGCTGTATCTAACAAGCTAGTTTTAACTTCTGGTACTTTAATATCAGCAATAGCTACAGTCATACCTGCGCGACGAGCGAAGGAGTAACCCAAGGACTTGATGCGGTCCAATAGTTCTGCTGTTTTTTCATTACCAAACAATTGGAAACATTGATCAACCAATTTACCAACTGTTTTCTTATCCATAACCTTACCTAAAGAGTAAGTGCCATCTTCACGTTTCTCGTATTGCCACAATTCTGGGAATAAAGCATTGTTGAAGATCAAGCGACCTGCTGTTGTTTCTACACGGCCATGATCAGGTAAACGGATATAAAGAATATCTTGCAAACCAATGATATGAGACTCATAGGCAAGCATAACTTCATCATAGGTAGCAAATGTTTTTGCTTTATCACGAGTATCTTCGCGTACAACTGTTAGATAGTATGTACCTAAGATCATATCTTGAGAAGGTACTGCTACTGGCTTACCATCCTTAGTGGACAAAATATTATGGCTAGAAAGCATCAATGTACGAGCTTCCGCTTGTGCTTCTACGGACAATGGTAAGTGACACGCCATTTGGTCACCGTCAAAGTCGGCATTGAAGGCTGTACATACTAATGGATGCAATTTGATAGCACGACCTTCCCAAAGGATTGGTTCGAAGGCTTGGATACCAAGTCTATGCAATGTAGGGGCACGGTTCAAGAGAACTGGATGTTCTTTAATTACCTCTTCCAAGGATTCCCACACGCCAGGGCCAATTCTTTCAACTTGGCGTTTAGCAGCCTTGATGTTGGATGCTTGACCGCGTTCTACCAAACGTTTCATAACGAATGGTTTGAACAATTCTAATGCCATCTCTTTTGGCAAACCACATTGGTGCATTTTAAGTTCAGGACCTACTACGATTACGGAACGACCGGAGTAGTCAACACGTTTACCGAGCAAGTTTTGACGGAAACGACCTTGTTTACCTTTAAGCATGTCGGACAAGGATTTCAATGGGCGGTTACCAGGACCTGTAACAGGGCGACCGCGACGACCATTATCAATCAATGCATCAACCGCTTCTTGAAGCATGCGTTTTTCGTTGCGCACGATGATATCAGGAGCACCCAAGTCGAGTAAACGTTTCAAACGGTTATTACGGTTGATAACACGACGGTATAAATCGTTGAGGTCAGATGTAGCAAAACGGCCACCATCTAATTGGACCATAGGACGCAATTCAGGTGGGATTACAGGAACGATGTCCATAATCATCCATTCTGGACGGTTCCCAGATTGACGGAATGCTTCTACTACTTCCAAACGACGAACTGCACGGATTTTACGTTGACCACTAGCAGTGTTCAACTCTTCGCGCAATTCGGCATTCAATGCTTCAAGATCAAGTTCTGATAAGAGAGCTTTTACCGCTTCAGCACCCATGTCGATACATGCGAAGAGAACCTCTTCAGCAGCGCCTAACTCATAGCGTTCTTCGCGAGTTAATTCTTCGTATTCCTTATCAGCTTCTGGTATTGTTGCATCATCACGAAGAGCCGCATTATAGCGCTCTTTGCGTTGTGCTTCACGAACAATAGCTAAACGTTCATTACGTTGAGCCACTGTTTCGATTACGACGGATTTACCACCGATAGTATAACCGTCTTCATTAAATTGAGCTTCGTATTCGCGGTATTCTTGCTCGGACAACAATTGACGTTTTGTCAATGGTGTACCAGCTGGATCTACTACGATGTAGGAAGCAAAGTATAATACGCGTTCCAAAGAACGTGGTGATATGTCAAGGATAAGACCCATACGGGATGGGATTCCTTTGAAGTACCAAATGTGAGATACAGGAGTAGCCAATTGAATATGGCCCATACGTTCACGACGTACTTTCGCACGGGTAACCTCTACACCACATTTGTCGCAGACTACGCCTTTATGGCGGATGCGTTTATATTTGCCGCAGTGACATTCCCAGTCCTTTGTTGGTCCAAAAATGCGTTCACAGAATAGACCATCACGTTCTGGCTTCAACGTACGGTAGTTAATTGTTTCAGGTTTCTTAACTTCCCCATGAGACCAGGATAAAATCTGCTCTGGAGAGGCTAAACCGATTCGCATGGAATCGAATTCATTTACGTCTAGCACTACTATCGCTCCCTTCCTTATAGATAGTTTTAGTCTTCATCGTTAGAGGAGTCGCCCATTGGGTACGCCAATTGGCTAAGGATATCATCTTCACCGCCATTATCAGCTGGTAAGTCTTCCTCTTCCTCTTCCTCTACTTCTGGTTCTACTACAGTTACTTCATCAGTTTCTACAGCACTGCCTTCCATAACTTCTTCAATACCAGTTTCTACCACCTCATCTTCGTCCTCAAGTTCTTTCATAATAACTTCTTCTTGATCTTCGTTCAAGATTTTTACATCGAGACCGATACTTTGAAGTTCTTTAAGCAATACCTTGAAGGACTCAGGTACACCTGGTTCAGGGATGTTTTCGCCTTTAACGATTTTTTCGTATGCTTTCACACGACCAACAACGTCGTCAGACTTAACAGTTAATAGCTCTTGAAGGGTATAGGCTGCGCCATATGCTTCTAGAGCCCAAACTTCCATTTCCCCGAAACGTTGGCCACCGAACTGAGCTTTACCGCCCAAAGGTTGTTGTGTAACAAGGGAGTACGGACCTGTAGAACGAGCATGGATTTTGTCATCAACCAAATGATGGAGTTTAAGCATGTAAACGTAACCAACAGTGACGCGGTTATCCATCGGTTCACCAGTACGACCATCATATAGAACAGTTTTACCATCATCAGGACGACCTGCAATCGCCAATGTTTCGAATACGTCCTTTTCGTGAGCACCATCAAATACAGGTGTAGCAATATGAATACCTGCTACATCTGGTTTTGGCATGCCATATTTGTCAAAATCATAGCCAAGGCTTTCCAACTCTTTGCGAATTTCAACGCGTTTTTCTTCAGCAGAGTGAATGTTGTTAAGAGTATTCTTGACTTTGCTAATTGCCTCTAATTCTTCTACAAGCGCAGGATCCATTTCAGGAGCCTCTTCTTCAGAATCAAAGAATTCTACATGAAGTGCATTGTATTTAGCTTCAATAGCTTTAAGCTCTTGGTAACGAGCTTCGCCACCCATAGCATCCAATTTCTTTTGCGCTGCTGCTTCTACATGTTTTAAAATTTTAGTTTTCAAAGCAATGATTTGCTCATTTTCTTCGAAATGATTTACCGTAACATCTTCCGCAACTTTCGCTTCCAATACCTCAATTTGAGCATAAAGGTCGCGGATTGTATCGATTTGTTCCCAGTAAGATGCATCAGTACGGGCTTCTTTCAACACGTTTTGAATGTGAAGGTCTGTAGCTTTGATTTTCATACCTAAGCCTTGAACAGCCCACCCCAAGTGAGTTTCAAGGACCTGACCGATGTTCATACGAGAAGGTACGCCCAATGGGTTCAATACGATTTGTACTGGAGTACCATCTGGAAGGAATGGCATATCTTCTTTTCTCATAACGCGAGAAACAACACCTTTGTTACCATGACGGCCCGCCATTTTATCGCCTTCATGAATCTTACGTTTTTGAGCGATATATACGCGAACAAGTTTATTTACGCCTGGTTGTAATTCATCGCCATTTTCACGGGTAAAGACTTTTACATCTACGACTTTACCAGATTCACCATGAGGCACGCGCAAGGAAGTGTCGCGAACTTCACGTTCTTTGTCACCAAAAATAGCACGCAACAAACGTTCTTCTGGAGTAAGCTCAGTTTCACCTTTTGGTGTAGCTTTACCTACAAGGATATCGCCAGGATGTACTTCTGCACCAATGCAGATAATACCATCTTCGTCTAAGTTTTTAAGTGTGTCGTCACCTGTATTAGGCAACTCACGAGTAATTTCTTCAGCACCTAATTTGGTATCACGAGCATCACATTCGTATTCTTCAATATGAATGGATGTATAGATATCTTCTTTGCAGAGTTCTTCACTAAGCAAGATAGCATCTTCGTAGTTATAACCTTCCCAAGGCATGAACGCTACAAGAACGTTATAACCTAATGCCAATTCGCCGCCATCTGTAGCAGGACCATCAGCCAATACTTGGCCTTTTACAACATGGTCCCCACGATTGACGATTGGTTTTTGGTTAAAGCATGTGGATTGGTTAGAACGAAGGAATTTATTCAAATGGTATGTATCAACACGACCATCGCTATCGCGAAGAACGTGGATTTCATTACCCCAACAACGTACAACTTTACCCGCTTCACGCGCCAATACGCAAACACCAGAGTCAGTAGCTGCTGTATATTCCATACCTGTACCAACAAGTGGTGCTTGAGCGCGCAAAAGTGGTACCGCTTGACGTTGCATGTTCGCGCCCATCAAGGCACGGTTAGCATCGTCATTTTCAAGGAATGGAATCATAGCTGTACCAATAGATACAACTTCTTTTGGACTAACGTCCATATAGTCAACCTTATCTGGTGTAACTTCCAATACATCATGACCACGACGACAAGCAACATGTTCAGTTGTGAAGTACCCCTCTGCATCAAGCGGAGAGTTCGCTTGGGCAATTGTCATGCCTTCTTCTTCATCAGCGGTCATGTATACTACGCTATCAGATACGCGCACTTTAACAACTTTATCAGCATCCTTGCCTTTACCATACACTTTTTCTACTTTACGGTATGGTGCTTCGATGAAGCCAAATTCGTTTACCTTTGCATAGTTGGACAAGGAGTTAATCAAGCCAATATTTGGACCTTCTGGAGTTTCAATAGGACACATACGGCCATAGTGAGAGTGATGCACGTCACGAACTTCGAAACCTGCACGCTCACGAGACAAACCGCCAGGGCCAAGGGCAGAAAGACGACGTTTGTGAGTCAATTCCGCCAATGGGTTTGTTTGGTCCATGAACTGAGACAATTGAGAAGAACCAAAGAATTCTTTGATAGCTGCCACTACAGGGCGAATATTGATCAACGCTTGAGGTGTAATGGATTCAGTTTCTTGAATGGTCATGCGCTCACGAACAACACGTTCCATACGAGTTAAACCGATACGGAATTGGTTTTGCAACAATTCGCCTACGCAACGAAGGCGACGGTTACCCAAGTGGTCGATATCATCTGTATGACCTGCACCATCCATAAGGTTGAGCAAGTAAGAAATGTTAGCGATCATGTCTTCACGTGTTACTGTACGGTGATCATATGGTAAATTGCAGTTATTACAGATAACTTTAGACTCTACACCATCATTATTTACGATGTAGAATTCAGCAAAACCTTCACCATCGAAAACATGGCTATTAGCAACGATATCAAGTTGTTCTTCCCCAGCTTGTACGCCTGCATCAAGGATAATTTCGCCAGTTTCTGGATCTACAATTGGTTGAGCCAATGTTTGACCCAACATACGTTGGCGCCAGCCAAGTTTTTTGTTCAATTTATAACGACCAACGCGCGCTAAGTCATAACGGCGTGCATCGAAGAACAAGTTATCGAACAAGTTGCGAGCAGACTCTACAGTCGGAGGCTCGCCTGGACGTAATTTTTTATAGATTTCAACCAATGCTTCATCAGCAGATTGAGTTGTATCTTTTTCTAATGTACGAACGATGCGTTCATCATATACTGGTAAACCATCCTCATCAGTTTTACCATTCCAGAAGAGGTCGAGGATACTTTCATTCGTATCCCAACCTAATGCACGTACCAATACAGTAGCTGGTAATTTACGGTTACGGTCAATACGAACAGCCACCACTTCACTAGCATCTGTTTCAAGTTCAATCCATGCACCACGGTTAGGAATAACTGTGGAATCATACAAACGGTTACCCATTGTATCGATTTCTTTATTGTAGTAAACGCCTGGAGAACGTACTAATTGGGATACGATAACACGTTCTGCACCATTGATGATGAAAGTACCTGTATCCGTCATCAATGGGAAATCGCCCATGAAGACTTCTTGTTCTTTAATGTCCATATTTTCTGGATCATTATTTACCAAGCGAATATTTACACGAAGTGGTGCTGCGTAAGTAGCATCACGGTTTTTACATTCATTAATATCATACTTAGGTTCACCTAAGCTGAAACCTTCAAAAGAAAGTACTAGATTACCTGAATTGTCTTTAATCGGAGAAATATCGTTGAAAATATTTTGTAAACCACTCTCCAAGAACCACTCATACGATTTACGTTGAATGTCCAATAAATGCGGCATCTTGATAACTTCGTTAATTTTAGCGTACGTATAACGAGTTCGTTTGCCTACCTGTTCAGGTTTGAACATATTTGCTTTCACCCCTATCAAAACACACTGGTCTACCATTTTCTATAACGGCATGAAAAAGACATCTTACAGGTCTCAGTTTTCCTGCTCGGGCAACGTCAAATAAAGCAAGGTCCATTTCATTTTTAAAATAACCTTGCTTCCCATTAACCAAGCACAACCTTGGAAGAAAACCTCATCACTATTTGTGTTATAGTTTTTACATCCAAAAGCAGAAAACGCTACTTTTGCAATATATAATTCTATCAGTATTAAAAAAGACTGTCAACCAAAAGGGTTGACAGTCTTTCATTTTCATGCTTTATTCATGTATCAAAAGAGAACCATAAATTAGTTGCCTTTTTGTTTTAAAAGATTCGCACCAGCGATACCAGGGCGAGTCATTTCTTTAGGAGAAAGAATATGATTAATTTCATCCTCAGTCAATAAACCTTGATCCAAGATGATATCGCGAATAGCTCGACCTGTTTCATACGCTTCTTTCGCCAATGCAGAAGCTGTTTCATAGCCAAGATGTGGCAACAATGCTGTTACGATACCAACGGAACGATTCAACCAGTACTCGCATTGTTCACGGTCTACTTCAAGATCAACAAGCAATTTATCAACGAATGTATTTACACCGTTTTTGAGATAGCAAAGATTATTGAACAAGTTGTATGCCAATACAGGTTCCATAACATTTAACTCGAATTGACCATTTTCTACAGCTAATGTAATAGTAAGGTCATTACCGATAACTTGGTAACACACTTGATTCAATACTTCAGCAATAACAGGATTTACTTTTCCTGGCATGATAGAGGAGCCTGGTTGACGGGCAGGCAATTTTAATTCACCAATGCCACAGCGAGGTCCAGATGCCATTAAGCGAAAATCATTTGCCATCTTAATCAACACAAGTGCAGTTACCTTCAAACCGCTAGAGATATCAGCAAATACGTCTGTATTGTTTGTGGCATCGATTAAGTTCTCCGCGGTGTAGAACGGTTCGCCTACTACTTCACTAAGTTCATAAGCTACATCATGAATATAATTAGGCTCAGCATTAAGGCCTGTACCAACTGCAGTGGCACCCATGTTGATTACATGTGCACCTTCAACGGCAGATTTAATGCGTTTAATACCACGACGAATACCAGATGCATAAGCGCCCATCTCTTGGCCCAATGTAATAGGCACCGCATCTTGTAAATGAGTACGTCCCATTTTTAAAATTTCACTATATTCTTCAGCTTTTTTCTCAAGCTCATCAACAAGACGTTGCAAAGCTTCAAGTAACGGTTTAGATTTCAAAATTGCACAAACTTTAATCGCTGTTGGGAAAGCGTCATTTGTAGATTGTGCCATGTTACAGTGATTGTTAGGGCTTACAATATCATAGCTACCTTTTGGATGACCTAAAATTTCACAAGCACGATTTGCCAACACTTCGTTCATATTCATATTCACAGAAGTGCCAGCACCACCTTGAATTGGATCAACTGGAAATTGGTCAGCAAATTCACCTGCAATAACTTCATCAGCTGCTTGAACAATCGCTTTACCGATAGATACATTGAGACGACCTGTTTTCATATTAGCTAAAGCAGATGCTTTTTTTACCATCGCTAGAGCTTTAATAAAATCTTGGTCTAAATGTTTCCCTGTAATATGGAAGTTTTCTAAGGCACGAATCGTTTGCACACCATAATATAACTCATCCGCTACTTCTAATTCACCTAGGAAATCATGTTCTTTTCTCATAATAGATCCTCTTTCCACTATTTCATATATTAGATGATAGTTTAATGAAACGGTTTTATCTTATGCGCTCATTATAGCATGTATTTTGTATACATAAAAGTTATTTCATGTATTCCGAATAAACAATATTCTATACAATATATTATTTCATAAATAATTATTTTTTTGTAACTATCTCCATATTATCTCCATATTATCTCCATATTATCTCCATATTATCTCCATATTTATAAAGGCTCTGTTTTTATCTTTGATTAGTTTAAATATTACACGCTCTATAGTACAATAATATAAACTATGTAAGTAAGGAGTAACTATGATTAACAATCACATGCTGCGCATAGGTGCGCTCTTTTTATTAACCGTTTTATGCTACGGCTTTTATAATGCCTATTTGCCAATCACTGATCCGGTGGAGTCCAACTATGTTCTCTCCGCCATCACCATGCTAAAACACAACTCATGGATATCCCCCATGATATACGATCACGTATGGTACGATAAACCACCGCTCACCTATTGGGCGCTTATGATTACATACAAACTATTTGGCATATCAGACTTTACATCCCGCATACCGAATACTCTCGTTGCCGGAGCTAGCGTAGCGCTCATGTATCATATAACTTACCGCATGTCTAAAAGCACCTTTGCCGGTGTACTCTGTGCCATTCTATTAATGAGCACACTACAGTTTTGGTATATATCTCATGCAATTATAACCGACGGATTTCTATTTCTCTTCACCTTAGCTATATTTGGATATAGCTATTTAGCTTTTACCAATAATGACAAGTCAGCTATGGTGAAAGCTTACATTGCTGCTGCCTTAGCCGTGATTACCAAAGGACCTATAGGCATCATCTTGCCCGGCCTGATATTACTCATTTATGTATGCGCTCGCTATATAGTCCATAGAAAAGATGAAAGTTATCAACTTTCAAAGGATATTAAATTACTATTTAATCCCTTAGGACTATTAGCCTTTATAGCGATAGCTAGCCCTTGGTATATCGCTATGTATTCCATTCACGGTGAGCAGTTTATTTCCGGATTCTTAGGTCTACACAATGTAGATCGAGCTCTTATATCTGAGCATCCTAAATTTAATGTATGGTATTACTATCTATTAATTGTGCCCCTTTCACTATTACCATGGACACCTGTAATAGTCTGTCATTTAAAAGATCTTAACTGGAAAGATGATTTTGATCTATTAGGTATTATATGGTTTATAGTTATAGTTCTATTCTACTCTCTAGTAGCTACAAAGTATCTAACCTACACATTACCTGCCATTATCCCTTGTATAATATGGGCGGCTGTAAAAATTTGTGAATTAGTTACTGACAAAGAAACCGGTGAATTTACTCAATCATTCAAAAAGTTTAATTATTTAATTACCCTACCACTAGGTATTTACTACATGATTTTTACATTTGCTACAGCTTTTGATAAAAGTCTTGATAGTAAACCGTTAATCGTAGGTTCCTTTATTATAGTATGTATGATTTTAATCGGTCGATACTACATAACATCATTTTTTAAACTAGCAATATATGGTTTAGTTCCACTAATTACTTTGTACTCGGCTATTACGATTACAGTACCACCAATATTATTTAATCAATCTGGTTTACAATTTAAAACGTTCATCGAAGATACATCAAAACCAATATATGTATATGGCAGTTACTATACTTCCATTATATATTACATGGACACTACACCTACCCAAGTTTTCGTAGATACAACTGATGATTCTATATGGACCGAAGGCAAAACATTAATGCCTACCATAACTAAAGAAACATTTTTAAGTAATACATCAAATAATCGCGGTGCCTATGTCATCGTTCCTAAAAAATATGATAAGGATTTCTCTAATACATTACCGTATCCAAAAGCCAAATTAGTTAACAAAACAAAACTCGCATCAATTTATAAACTCCAATAGAAAAAGGCGTACCCTATGGGTACGCCTTTAATATAGCTAGAATTATTTCAATTCTACGGATGCGCCAGCTTCTTCTAATTGAGCTTTCAAAGCTTCAGCAGCTTCAGCAGCTACGCCTTCTTTAACAGGTGCAGGAGCGCCGTCAACGATAGCTTTAGCTTCTTTCAAGCCAAGACCAGTTGCTTCACGAACAACTTTGATTACGTTGATTTTAGATGCGCCAGCATCTTTCAAGATTACGTCGAAGGAATCTTTAGCAGCGCCGCCTTCAGCACCACCAGCAGCTGCTACAGCTACAGGAGCTGCTGCAGTTACGCCAAATTCTTCTTCGATTGCTTTTACAAGATCATTAAGTTCAAGGATTGTTGCTTCTTTCAATTCAGCAACGATGTTTTCAATGTTCAATGCCATTTTAGATTTCCTCCATAAATTAGTTTATAGTGCCAGCCTCAAGCGGCCAACGAATACTTTGCAAAAAATATTATTCTGCAGGTTTTGCTTCTGCAACAGCTTTGACAGCGTATGCAACATTGCGAACAGGAGCTTGCAATACGGAAAGCAACATGGAAAGCATACCTTCGCGATTTGGAAGAGATGCAATTGCTTTAATGCCTGCAGCGTCCATAACTTCGCCTTCAACGATACCAGCTTTAACTGTTACAACTTCTTTTTCAGTTGCTTTGATGAATTGTTCGATTACACGAGCAGGTGCAACAGCATCATCTTTAGAAGTAGCCAACGCAGTTGGGCCTTCTAAATGCTCAGCGAAACCTTCAAGATTCAATTCGTTTGCAGCGATACGAGTCAAAGTATTTTTGATTACTTTGTATTCAACACCTTCAGCCAACATTTTGCGACGAAGATCAGTTGCTTGCGCAACAGTTAAACCAGAGTAACCAATCAATACAGCACCTTTTGCTTCAGAAAGAGTTTCTTTCATTTGAGCAACGATTGCTTTTTTTGATTCAGTGACAGCCATTAGATTACCTCCTTGTAGATTTTTTTGGTGCTCTATGTACTATCTTAGCGTAAAAACGACCCCATCGCACGCGATGAGGTCGTAACTAGTCCTAGGTTGTTCTAGTGTCAGCCTCAGCGGGCGGATTTTCATCCATTATACATACCAGCCGTCTACAGCTAAGAGACATATTTAATTATTGCTCTTTAGAAACAGTGCTCAATTTGAACACGTTCAAAGGTACACCAGGGCCCATTGTAGCGGACAAGGTTACAGATTTAATGTATTGACCTTTAGCTGCTACAGGTTTAGCCTTGATAATAGTATCAACGATTGTACGGTAGTTGTCAAGTAATTTTTCTTCATCGAAAGATGCTTTACCGATAGAACAAGAGATAATACCTGCTTTATCAGTACGGTATTCGATTTTACCAGCTTTGATTTCGTTTACTGCACGAGCAACGTCTGGAGTTACTGTACCAACTTTAGGGTTTGGCATCAAGCCTTTAGGACCCAAGATTTTACCAAGACGGCCAACTTGACCCATCATGTCTGGTGTAGCAACTACTACGTCGAAGTCGCTCCAACCACCTTGGATTTTAGCTACTAACTCTTCAGAACCTACGAAATCTGCACCAGCTTCTTCAGCTGCCTTAATATTGTCGCCTTTTGCGAATACAAGAACGCGTTTAGTTTTGCCAGTACCATGAGGCAATACTACTGCACCACGAACTTGTTGATCAGCGTATTTAGGGTCGACATTCAAGTTGAAAGCAATTTCAACTGTTTCATCGAAATTTGCAGTTGCAGTTTTCTTAACCAACTCAATCGCTTCTACTGGTTCGTAGAATTTACCAGCTTCAATAAGTTTTACTGCTTCAGCGTATTTCTTACCTACTTTTGCCATTATAATATCCTCCTTATGTGGTCAAACGGGAATTCCCTCCCACCGATTTGCGCCTTATGCGCAAGTCGTACGCTTATTAGTCAACGATTTCAATGCCCATGCTGCGAGCAGTACCTTCCACCATGCGCATACCTTGTTCTACGGTATTAGCATTCAAGTCAGGCATTTTCAATTCAGCAATTTCACGAACTTTATCGCGACCTACTTTTGCTACTTTATCACGGTTAGGTACACCAGAACCTTTTGGAATACCTGCAGCTTTTTTCAACAATACTGCAGCTGGTGGAGTCTTAGTGATGAAGTCGAAGCTACGATCTTCATATACATTAATAACTACTGGAATAATCAAGCCAGCTTGTTTAGCAGTACGTTCGTTGAATTCTTTTGTGAAAGCAACGATATTAACACCTGCTTGACCTAGTGCAGGACCAACTGGTGGTGCTGGAGTAGCTTTAGCGGCTTCAATTTGTAGTTTTACTTGTTTAACTAATTTCTTAGCCATGGGTAATTAAACCTCCTATGCTTATACTGTGGTGGTAACGGATATACATCCTCCCACTGGCAACCAAAATCGATTGCTCTTTTTAGAGTTATATTTATATATTAAAGAGCTTTCTCAACTTGAGAGAACTCTACCTCTACCTCGGTATCTCGATTGAACATTTCCACACTAAGTTTCAATGTTCCTTTTTCAGGGTTAAGTTCGGTAATAACACCTAGTTTATCTTCAAAGGCACCGGACGTAATGCGAACCGTTTCACCAACTTCTACATCAACGTTAATGGTTGGTTTCTTATCCAAGCCCTGAGACTTAAGTATATGTTCTACTTCGGAATCAGAAAGTGGAACTGGTTTTGTAGCAGAGCCAACGAAACCTGTTACACCTGGCGTGTTGCGTACAACATACCAAGAACGGTCATTAACTTCCATTTCCACCAATACATACCCAGGAAATATCTTGCGTTTTACTACTTTTTTAACCCCATCTTTTTCATCTATTTCGTCTTCAAGAGGCACCAAAATTCGGCTGATCACATCTTGTAGCCCCATAGATTGAACTTTAAGTTCAAGAGTGGTTTTTACTTTATTTTCGTAGCCTGAATAGGTATGAATTACATACCACTTCTTATCTGCTTCCATGTAATGGCCCCCTTATCCAACAAAGTGCAACAACGTATTAAAAAGTTGGGCAAAGAGTCCATCAAGCACAGAAATAATCAAAGCGATGAATATGGTCACTAAGAATACTACAATTGTGTAATTGATAAGCTCTTTTTTTGTTGGCCAGACTACTTTTTTTAGTTCAGCTTTCACACCGCGGAAGAATTTTCCAAATCCACCACGCTGCTGCACTGCTGAGTTAGACTTTGCCATTGTGTTTCACATCCTCAAATCAACAGGTAATGAATGATAAGAATTATTTTGTTTCACGGTGTAATGTATGTTTACCGCAGAATTTGCAATATTTCATCATTTCAATACGATCAGGATTGTTCTTTTTATTCTTGTTCGTTTGATAGTTGCGTTGTTTGCAATCTGTGCAAGCTAAAGTAATGGCATTACGCATCCGGATACACCTCGCTTTATATTTACTAATCTGTCTCTTGTACTCGAAAACGCTCGACTACATACTAAAAAACTATATCATACGTAGCAAGCGATGTCAAGAAATTAAGCAACTCAAAAAAGCCAGGCACGTATGCCTGACATGGATAGTATAACAGACAATGGCGCCCTTTGTCTACCCAAAGAACGCCATGTCATATTAGCTTATAGTTAGCTTATATGTCTATATATTATATTTAATATTATATTTACATATTTACTATATTGCTTCGTTTATTACTGTTTCTTTGTGAAAGTTACTTTCACGATTTGCCAGAAGAAGGCCAATGCCCCCAATATCATGATGGTATCGCCAACCATGCGAAGCCAACGCAAATTTTGTAACAATGGTTGTTGCATAAAGTCTTCGCTGCGAGCAAGCCATAAGCCTTGTGTAACACTTGCCCAACTTTGAATCAAGCCGATTGGCAATAGGCTGATAAGAACCATTAACGCAAGGCCCCAATTCAATGCCCAGAAACCGAATTTCATCAACTTGTCGTTAAATTCCACTTCAGGTCGAATATAACGAGCGATGAGGAATACAAAGCCTAAACTCAAGAACCCATATACGCCGAACAATGCCGTATGAGCATGAACAGCTGTCGTATTTAGACCTTGAATATAGAACAAGGAAACCGGCATATTAATTAAGAAGCCGAAGATACCTGCACCCACCAAGTTCCAGAAGGATACGGCAATGAAGCAGTATACAGGCCATTTTAGTCGATGCATCCAAGGAGCACTATGAAGGCGTGTATAATTTTCAAACGCTTCATATCCCAAGAGAACAAGAGGGACTACTTCCAATGCGGAGAACGATGCCCCTGTGGCCACGATAGTCGATGTAACACCGGTGAAATAAAGATGATGGAATGTACCAGGAATACCGCCGATAAGGTAAATAGCACCGGACGAAATCGCTGCTATGGTACCTGCACGATATGATACAAGACCAAGAGTTACGAAAATAAAGGCCATCAACGTAGTAGAGAATACTTCAAAGAAGCCTTCTACCCAAAGGTGAATAACCCACCAACGCCAGTATTCCATGATTGCCAAATGGCTGTGTTCTCCGTAGAAAAGACCTGGGCCATAGAAAATACCGACCATCACAACGGAGAAAATAAAGGCGGCAATAAGGTTTTTATCCCCTTTATTTTTGAAAGCACCAATGATGCTGCGCACCATGAGTACAAGCCAAAATAGAATGCCGATATATTCAATCCATTGCCATATGCGCCCCAACTCGATAAACTCATATCCTTGGTGACCCAAGTAGAAGTTTAGAGACGCCGGAATCTCATGAGCAACACCTAAATATGTACCTGTAAAGGACCCCACTACCAACACAACGAGTGCCCAGAATAAAATATCCACGCCCAATTTTTGGAACTTAGGATCTTTACCGCCATTAATAATCGGCGCCAAGAATAAACCGGCACTCAAGAATGCCATCGCAATCCAGAACAAGGATGCTTGAATATGCCAAGTACGAGCAATAGAATATGGGAAATACTGCGCCAATGGAATGCCATAGAAAGCCTGTCCTTCTACGGTGTAGTGCGCAATGATACCACCCATACCAAGTTGGAGTAAAAATAATGCCAAAATCGTAAATAAATATTTTCCTAAAGACCGTTGAGATGGTGTGAGATGCAATTTGGAAATTGGATCTTCCGCAGGCGGTGTTAATTCATGTTCATCTTGTTTGCGACCGAATGCCCACATCCATACGACAATACCAATACCACAAAGTAAAATAATAACACTCACAACAGACCAAGCTACGCTTTCCGGTGTTGGATTATGATCTAACAATGGCTCGTGAGGCCAATTGTTGGTGTATGTTGCATCTGTACCAGGACGTTGAGTCGATGCCATCCACGTAGTCCAGAAGAAGAATCGTGCCATATCAATACGATCTTTTAATTCTGGCAACGTATTGTCTTTCATCGCAAAATGATCGCGTGTTTCGGACAATTTAGGGTTATCACCATAAAGTTCAATAAAATATTGTCCGGTTAAATTCATCGCTGTAATACGTTCCGGTGAAAGCACAACAGTTCCATCTTCACGAACAGCACTGTTAAAGTACTCTGCTTTAACTGCTTCTTTAACAGCCGCTTTCTGCACATCACCTAACTGTTCATAAAGAACACCAAAAGCTTCTTGAGACTTGATATCAAGCATTACGGACACTTCTTTGTGCAACCAATCAGCTGTCCAGTCCGGGGCTTGATATGCGCCATGACCTAGTACGGTCCCTACAGATTGACCACCTGTAGATTGCCAAGCCGATTGACCATGTAAGATATCATCCTTAGTGAACAAAACCTGTCCATCTTGAGATACATACGCGGTTGGTACCGGTGGCGCTTGATGATATACATCCGTACCCAAATAGCCAAGAATAGAGAATCCAATAATAAGAACTGCTACTACGGCTATCCAATACTTTTTGTATTCGCCCATCACATTACCTCCTTTTCTATAAAAGCACAAAAAGAGAGCCTATGCTCTCCTCATATATAATATACACTAATTTTATAAATAAAGTTGTATCTAAGGTTACAATATATTAAAATTTCTTCTCAATTTGTATCAATAGTATGATTATCCTTTGAAGCCTGAATACAACGTATATGTCACATTACAAAATCATCATTGTTTCAATATATTAGCGATTCAATTCTATACTCTTAATCATCAATATATACAAAATAAAAGGGACCCATTGGGTCCCTTTTATTGAATCTAAAATTCAATTATATAGCTAATGTATCGATACATTGAGCTATAAACTTGTATTAACCTTCGATTTCTGTTACTACGCCAGCGCCTACTGTATGGCCACCTTCGCGGATCGCGAAACGAAGACCTTCTTCGATAGCGATTGGAGTAATCAATTCGATTTCCATTGTTACGTTATCGCCAGGCATACACATTTCTACACCTTCAGGAAGGTTTACAACACCTGTTACGTCTGTTGTACGGAAGTAGAATTGTGGACGGTAGTTGGAGAAGAATGGAGTATGACGACCACCTTCTTCTTTAGTCAATACGTATACTTCTGCTTTGAATTTTGTGTGTGGGTTGATGGAACCTGGTTTAGCCAATACTTGACCACGTTCGATGTCTTTACGATCAACACCACGAAGCAATGCACCTACGTTGTCACCTGCTACTGCAGAATCCAACACTTTACGGAACATTTCAAGACCTGTTACTACGTATTGTTCAGCTTTTTCTTTCAAGCCTACTACTTCAACAGTATCACCAACGTTTACTTGACCACGTTCAACACGGCCAGTTGCTACTGTACCACGACCAGTGATTGTGAAAACGTCTTCCACAGGCATCAAGAATGGTTTATCAGTGTCACGAACTGGTGTTGGGATGTAGGAGTCTACAGCGTCCATCAATTCGTCAATTTTAGCTACATATTGAGCATCGCCTTCCAAAGCTTTCAACGCGGAACCTACAACGATAGGTACTTCGTCACCAGGGAATTCGTAGGAAGAAAGAAGTTCACGAACTTCCATTTCTACCAATTCGATCAATTCTTCATCGTCAACCATGTCAGCTTTGTTCAAGAATACTACGATTGCAGGAACACCAACTTGGCGAGCCAACAAGATGTGTTCGCGAGTTTGAGGCATAGGGCCGTCAGCTGCGGATACAACCAAGATAGCGCCGTCCATTTGAGCCGCACCAGTAATCATGTTTTTAACATAGTCAGCATGGCCTGGGCAGTCAACGTGTGCATAGTGACGGTTAGCAGTTTCATACTCAACGTGTGCAGTGTTGATTGTGATACCGCGTTCACGTTCTTCTGGAGCTTTATCGATCATGCTGTAATCTTGGAAGTCAGCTTGACCTTTTTCAGCCAATACTTTAGTGATTGCAGCAGTCAAAGTAGTTTTACCATGGTCAACGTGACCGATTGTACCGATGTTAACATGCGGTTTCGTACGTTCAAATTTTTCTTTTGCCATTAGGATTATATCCTCCTTCACAAAAACAAATTACATTCTAGTATTAATATAATATATTAACCCTAATTTATCAATGGAATATAAGATTTCCTTACCTATTATTATACCATATATACAAAGTCTTAGAATAGCATGTCATATGTAAAGAAATAAAAAAATCCCCACCAAGGTGAGGTTTAATGGTGGCGGCACACGGATTTGAACCGCGGACACACCGGGTATGAACCGATTGCTCTAGCCAACTGAGCTATGCCGCCATGTATGGAGCTAGTGACCGGGATTGAACCGGTGACCTTATCCTTACCAAGGATACGCTCTGCCGACTGAGCTACACCAGCACAATGAACGATCATTTCACTGTGGTTTTTATGGTTGCGGGGACAGGACTTGAACCTGCGACCTTCGGGTTATGAGCCCGACGAGCTACCAACTGCTCCACCCCGCTATGAATGGTGGAGGGAGAAGGATTCGAACCTTCGAAGTCGAAGACGGCAGATTTACAGTCTGCTCCCTTTGGCCGCTCGGGAATCCCTCCATAAATAAAATGGAGCTGGCGATAGGAATTGAACCCACAACCTGCTGATTACAAGTCAGCTGCTCTACCTATTGAGCTACGCCAGCATCATTACGACAAGATGAATTGTATCACCTAGCACACTAAGTGTCAAGAACATTTAAAAACTTTTTTGAAGTTTTTCGTTCACTGTGGTCACTCTTAGTGCTTAATCATAATAACATGAAACGATACCCTATGCAAGTATTTTGTCAAAAAAAATTTATATTTTATCAATCCTCTATAAAATGCCTCGTTTTCAGTATATATCCAGTAATCAACTTTTATTTACTAGTATATTCTTTATATACCTTTACATAGTTTCATTCCTTACCAGTCCATGTCTGCTAACATCCATATTTCAGGTTTACTAAAATCAAATAATAGGAAATTACAAAACTATATTTTTTACCTAATAACTGTAATTATATAACTAAAAAAGGAGATAGCCCGCTATCTCCTTCTATACATCTATAGTTTTCCCTATATTCAACCAATATGTTCAAACATACATTTAGTCGATTGCAATAACATGATCTGGATGTGCAATACTAACTACAGCATGTTTAGGATTATTGTTATGTTCTAAGTACAACTGATCCCCTGCAATATGTCCACGCCAGCCAACGACAATAGGATACTTCTTACTAATAGTTTTTAACAACTCAAATGGTTTTAGATTTAAGATAGGTGCAAAGAATACATTAATGCCATCTAGCAAGACTACTTCCGTATCGCTACGGCTAAGAGCACGGCAAATAACTTCTTCCGCTAATTGAGGCCGTTCATCACGAGGCACGAGCAAAAACTCTTCCTCGATGAGTTGCTTAGCTTCCAAGTATTTCCAGCCCTTCTGCTCAGACAATTCACGAATTAGCAAACTTTTACCAGAACCTGGACCACCAACGATAAACAATATACGTTCATCATCACCTTGAATCTTTTCCCAACGTTCTTTTACATCTTGTACAGTAACCATACCCTTTGCCTCCTCGCTGTGACCTATCCTATTTTACAGGACGGTCAGATAACATAACGGATTTGATATATTGGTTTTTATCATCTAGGGCAAACTGTAAATAAGAGTTGCTTGCCGCTGGATTTTTATATTCATATACGGTAGACGTCCCCGCCTTTGTTGTAGATTCAACAATACGAGTTGGCATACCATACACAAAGAGCAATAAATATTTGGTATCACCCATCGCGATTCCACGACGTGTAGGCGTATAAACATTTAATAATACGCGATTGATAAGATCTTTTTTATCTACACTCACACCGTATTCATTATAGCCAATAAATGTGGAGCCAAACAATATGCCTTGATGTTTCCAATCATTATTAGGATCATTAACAAAATGGTCATTCAACTTGAAACCACGCAATACAAAATCATCAGCCGTAAGTGTACCAGCTTCAAAATCATACACTTCAGCTTTCGGCAATCCAAACCTAGGCCATACTTGTCCACTAATAATGTCTACAGCCTCTATATTGCTTTGTTTAATGGTGAAAGCAATATATTCTTTTTGCTGACCAAGCATAGATTGTTGTTGGCTATTACTATTTGTATTCTCTACAGGACTCTTAAACTCCTTTTTTTGAGGCAATGAATTTTCGGAATGCCCCTCATAAAGGAAAATATACGTCTCATTTTTCTTATCACGCCACATCGCATTAGGACTGCCATAGGCAAATATCAATTCCATCCGTGTGCTACCAGGGCCAATGTCACGTACTGTATTAGCGCCTTTTTTCGTACTATGAATATTTGTAATAGTATTTGGTTCAAAGAAGTAAGTCGCCCCTTGACCGCGCAATTGATTGTTAACCAACAATTCTTGAGCAGGTCCAGTATATACAGTTACTGCTACATCTTTCATGTAATAGGTAGTAAAGTTATCACGTACCTCAGTTTTTTCTACATCTTTTGGGACTTCAAACTGATTCCCCAATCGGTATGTGCCAATAGCATAGTCATCTTGAGAACCTAAAGGCGGTAAACTGTTTGCCGTATAAGACTTACCAATATCAGCTAAATTATTCTGAGTGATACTCGGCAAAGGACCTTCGTTCTCACTAGCCGCTTGCCAGAATTGTATAGAATCACCAAATTCAGTTACAGCCATTTGCTCTGCGAGCCATCCAGTTTTAGAACCTTCCTGTTTCGTTTTTGGGTCTAGCTTAACAACTCTAACTGGTGCATTATCAAGGTAAGACATGCTATCAACCTCACCAGTTCCATCTACACTACCATCATTGCTCGCATTAGCGGAATCTTGAGCTACAACGTTAGTGTCATCAGTAGTTTCTACTGCAACTGGGTTAACAGTGGAAATGGCAGGCTCTGCTGCATAACTGATTGTAGTAGCACACAAGCCCACAAGGAGGGCTGCTACAATACGGCTCTTCATAGAATAGTTCATCGATTATTCTCCAACTGTGCACGCAACCAATTCAACCATGTTTCAAGACCGTTGTGGGCCGTGCAACTTACTTCAAAAATTTCTCCATTTGGATTTAAATTACGGATATCTTGTATTGCCTGCTCCTTTTTGAAAGGCACATAAGGCAATAAATCAATCTTGTTAATAAGGATGGCCTTAGACTCTTTAAAGATTAACGGATACTTAAGGGGCTTATCTTCACCTTCGGTAACAGATAAAATCGTTACTTTCATGCTTTCACCAATCTCAAATTCCGCAGGGCAGACTAAATTGCCTACATTTTCGATAATAATCATATCGAGATCATCAAGATTAAGATCACCTAAGGCATCTTGAATCATCTGTGCATCGAGATGGCACCCACCAACTGTATTAATCTGGATAACAGGCACACCCAACTCATGAATGCGCTTGGCATCCTTTGCCGTAAATAAATCGCCTTCAATAACGGCTAAGCGATAATCCTTTTTTAAATCTTGTAAGGTTGCCTCCAAAAGGGAGGTCTTACCTGCCCCAGGTGAACCTAACAGGTTAAATACAAATATATTCTTTTCCTTAAACAACTGTTGTAAGGACTCTGCAATAGCATCGTTTTTTGCCAGTACATTAGTTTTAACTTGAACTTGCATGCCCTAACCTTTCTATCAATCGATATCTATAGAGGTCACTTGTAGCTCGCGACCGCCTATAGTTTGTACGAAATGGCTGTCACAATAAGGACAAATAAACGTATAATTTTTTACAAAAAATATTTTATCACAATCTAAACACTTTCCTTCAATAGGAATAGTATTGATTTCTATGCGTGAGCCTTCCGCAGGTGTTCCCTTCGTAATAGCTTCCCAACAAAATAGCAATGAATCCGGTTCTACCCCACTCATTAAACCTAAGTCTAGTTGAATAGAATGAATGACTGTCGCATCATGTTGACGTAAGGTATCGAGCGCTACATCAAGAATACCTTCTGCTATAGACATCTCATGCATGATATGCCTCGTATACCGCTTCTAGCATCATTGTCGTTGTTACGGATCCAACACCTCCTGGTACAGGAGTAATGGCAGATGCAATATCTTTTACCGCATCATAATCAACATCACCTACAGTTTTGCCGTCCAGTTCATTAATACCTACATCAATAACAACAGCACCAGGCTTAATCATATTAGCAGTAATCATATGAGCACGACCAGCCGCAGCAATAATAATATCACCACGCTTTACTTGCTCTACTAGATCAGAAGTTCTAGAATGGCACATTGTAACAGTACCATGTGCAGCGAGTGCCATAAGCGCTACAGGTTTACCGATAACTTGGCTACGACCGACTACAACCACATGTTTTCCTTCTAAAGGAATATTATAGTGATTTAAAATAGCCATACAAGCCTTAGCCGTACAAGGAGCAAAGCCACCCTTACCAGCTGTTACTAAACCGATGTTATATGTTGTAAGACCATCAATATCTTTTTTAGGATCTAACATATCGATAAGAGCTTCTGTATCAATGTGTTTAGGCATTGGCATTAGCGGTAAAATTCCATGAATAGATGGATCAGTATTTAATTCATGCAACGCCGCTACTACTTCATCTTGCGTTGTCGTTTCAGGCAATTGCTTTAGCACAAAACCATAGCCAAAATTTTTAGCTGTTTTTTCCATAAATGTAGCATACATATGAGCGCCGTGGTCTTCACCAACGAGTAATACTGCCATAGTAATTACAGAGTCGCCAACTGCTGCAACTTTTTCTTGTAAAATCGCCTTGTGAGCGTCTGCTACTGCTTTACCGCGTAATTCGATCATAAGTATCTCCATTCATTCAAACTATCTATAAAATAAGGTGCCTCCGGAGAGGCACCTAAGTCTCTTATTCTATTATATAACGAACTGTCTATAATTTCTAATTATGACCGAATTCGTTTTATCTACGGAAATGAACAGTAATTGCTGTACCAGCCTGAACAGTTGTACCGCTACTTTCATCTTGAGATGTAGCCGTACCAGTTCCATCCGGTTTAAAGGCAAGTCCCGCCTTATGTAACCAATCACGCACTTCACCATAGGTAAAACCAGTAAAGTTAGGCAATGTAACAGAACCATCACTTCCCGGTTTTGGTTCAGGTAATGTATTAGCAGCTTTAACAGCTACTGGTGTACTTTCTTTAACATACGGACTCATTTGGTAATACCGTACAAGTTGAGATACGATGTCCTTAAATACAGGGGCTGCAATTTGACTACCATAAAAAGAACCCTTTTGTGGGTCATCAATAACGACAAGAACTACAAATTTTGGATCCTCTACAGGGCCAAAGCCAATAAAGGACGCAATGTATTGTCCGTCGAGATAACCGCCATGTTTGGTATCTAGTTTTTGCGCCGTACCAGTTTTACCGCCGAAGTGATAACCTTCTACCATCGCTTTTGTACCGCCACCTTCGGATACTTCTTTTTCTAGAATATCTACAATGGTTTTAGCGGTTTCCGCCGGAACTGGTTGTCCCACAACAGATGTTTCAGTCGTACTTGTAACATCGCCTTGAGAGTTACTATAAGACTTGATGATATGTGGTTTCATCATAGCCCCACCATTAGAAAGTGCACCAAAGGCGCGAACCATTTGTAATGGTGTAACCGCAATACCTTGACCGATGGACATAGTCGCAACGTCTAGCTTACTCATATCCTCTGGATTATACAAAATACCTGCTCCTTCACCAGGCAATTCAATACCTGTTTCAGAACCAAAGCCATAATCACGTACATATTTCGAGAGAATATCTGCGCCTGTTAATGTACCAATTTCAGCCATACCAGTATTAATAGAGTACTTCAAAATATCTAGCAAACGAACAGGACCATATCCCTCACCATTCCAGTTTCTAATGATATGTCCATTGGCAGCGAAGGCCCCTTTATCGTTATACACAGTGTCTAACTTCCATTTGCCTGCTGCAAGAGCTGCAGATGCAATGATAGGTTTGAATGTAGAGCCTGGTTCATATAAATTGGTAACCGCAATATTTTTGAAAGCCTCTTCACCACTTTGGTTGTAGTTATTAGGATCATAACTTGGACGATTGGCCATCGCTAATATTTCACCGTTCTTTGGATCCATAACGATAACGCTGGCATGCTTAGCTCCTGTATCAACCATCGCCTTATCAAGAGCGCGTTCTGCAATAAATTGAATTGTTGCATCGATGGTTAAGGTTACACTTTTACCCTTATCTGGTAAAAATTTAGATAGTACGGAACCAAAGATGGCATTCCCTTTATTATCAGTAGCTACAATTTCTTGTTGTACGCCCCCCTTTAATTCGTCATCAAGAACCATTTCTAGCCCATCAAGGCCTTTATCATCAGTACCGACAAAGCCTAATACTTGTGCCGCTAAGACACCATTTGGATAATAGCGCTTAGATTCTTCAACGAAATTAAGGCCTGCAATATTATTATCCTTAATAACTTGTTGTACCCCTTTTGATTTGTCTGCATCCATCATACGATTCAACCAGACAAAGGCGGTATCCTCTTGCAAAGCTTTCACAATATTCTCTTTTGACATCGTTACGTACGGTGAGATGAGATCCGCAATCTCTTGAGGAGACTGTTTAATCATCTTCGGATCCGCATATAAAGATTTTGTAACTACACTCATCGCCAAAGGCTTGCCATTACGGTCATAGATTGTACCGCGCGGCGATTGTAATTTTCTATCTACTTGAACTTGTAATAAGTTTTTCTTCTCTAGGTCAAAGGTATCAAAGACCTGTAACTGTGCTAAACGCCCGATAAGGACGAAGGCAACGGTCATGAGTATGGCAAGGCACCACGTAGTGCGACTCCAATCACTCATGCGTAATAACGCTTTATTTAATAACTTCATCATTTCTCCACTGGACGGCGTAACTTATGGTCTAATGCATCATATAATGCATCTGGTTCATTGGGAATCACCCCATTTTGAACCTGACCTAATAAATACTGCAATCCTTCCCCCACTTTTTTCCCTGCAAGCTTAATAACTCGTTCGTCATAATTTAAATCCTTTGTATGGATAGGCATCTCTAGGCTAAGATCTGCCATACATTCACCAAAGGCTAAGGTGCCATCCGTCGATGCATAAGGCTTCCCACAGCCTAATACATCGGCAGCACAAACCTTAGCTAATTGCTCCCAGGCAGTGCGCATAATTTGGCTATCTCGGAACTCTCCACTCCGAGCTTCCTTGCGAAGCCATTTTTTCTCGTTTGCATCACCATTTTGTACGAAATAGTGAAAGCGCATGTGGTTTTTCACAATCCACGCCACTCGTTGCACAAAGGCCTTCGGATATCCTAGGCGTGTTAATAACGTTTCTGTCATCTCCGCTCCTAGTGTATCATGGCCACGATCTGTGAGGCGACCATTGATAACAGCTCGTACCGCTGGCATTCCCTTTGCCACATCATGTAATAAAGCACCCCAACGCAGCACCAAATCCGGTTCCGTATGGGACACAACGGCTAATGTATGGTACCAGCCATCGAATTCGTGAAAGTCCTTTTCTTGGGGCAAATTCACGAGATGGTATAGTTCAGGCAAGATAGGAACCTCTCGAGCCACTCCGTTTTCAACCACTCGACATGAACATTCTGCCAAACGCGACTGCACCAATACATCTAAACCTTTTGCCACAGCAGGCTCTAGCATGAGGCGATTAATTTCGTTGCGCACCCGCTCCAAGGATAAACCAGAGACGCGATGAAAAGCCTTAGGCATAGCCACTAATAGCTCTTTACTAGGCAAGAAATCCAACTTCGCCACAAAGCGGCACGCTCTAAATAATCGCAATGCATCTTCTTCAAAACGTTCCTGCGCATTACCAATAGTGCGTAATGTCTTATGTTTAATATCTCGGCGTCCACCTACGAGGTCGATAACCTCACCAAAGCGGTTCATCGCCATGCCGTTGACAGTAAAGTCACGACGTAACACATCTTCTTCTAAGGTATCGGCATAGATAATTTCTTCAGGGCGATGGCTATCTGCGCCATATCGCTCCGTTCTATATGTAGCAATTTCGTATTGCCTTCCCTCTAATGTAGCTACCACTACACCAAAAGATTTGCCTACGAGGTCTGTCGTTTGAATATCATGACTGCGAAGAACCTCAATTACCGTATCGGGACGTGCAGACGTCACAATATCGAAGTCATGTGGCTTTTGATGCATCAAAATATCGCGCACAGCACCGCCTATGATATAGGCTTCATGGCCGGCTTCTTCCAATATGGTCAATATTCGATTTGCTTGTTCCATCATACACGCTCCTTTCTGAACTAGTCTAACTTTTATTTTACTACAAATGAAAGCATGAAAAAAGTGCAATCCTTATAAGGATTGCACTCTTTCCGCAATAGCTGTACCTGTCGGTGTTATCGCAAGACCGCCATCACTTGTTTCACGCAATGCTGCCGGCATAGCGCGACCTATATTATTCATCGCTTCGATGACTTCATCTGGTGGAATTTGACTTTCAATATTCATTAACGCCATTTCAGATGCAGTAATAGCATGAACTGCATAGAAGCCATTACGTTTAACACATGGCACCTCTACGAGTCCCGCCACTGGATCACAAGCAAGCCCCAATAGATTTTTCATGCACAATGCAATAGCATGTCCGACTTGACGTGGTGAACCACCCATCATTTCGACGATAGCCCCTGCTGCCATACACGCAGCCGTACCAATTTCCGCTTGGCAACCGCCAACAGCACCAGCAACACAAGCTCGATTTGCCACCACATTGCCAATACCGGACGCAGCTAAGAAGCCTTTTACTACTGTAGCTCTATCTAATTGGTAGTGATCAGCTACTGCTTTCACAGCACCAGGCATAACACCACAAGAGCCCGCCGTAGGACAAGCAACAATGCGGAACATCTTTGCATTTGCCTCATTTACAGCAATAGCATACGTCATTGCCTTATACGCAATATCACTCATAAAACGAGGTGTTTGCCCATTAAGCTGTGCCGCTTGACCACCCGACATACCAGAAGCCGTTTTCTCCGCATAAGCTATACCATCTTGAATGGAGCTTTCAAAAATATCTAAGCGATTCTCTATTTCTCGAACAACCGCTTCTTCATTGCGATCATAATTTTCTAATTCATAGCGCAGTACTACATCGCCAAAGGAAATATTATTTTCCTCCGCTAGGCGAATAATATCTGCAATTGTATCATATGCATAACTCATTATTCGCCCTCCTATAACGCTTCAAAGGTCATCACATCCTGGATGCCTGGAAACTCGCGCATAAACTGAACTGTAATAGGATTTACCACCGTATCTGTAGTAATAACCATAACTGCATCCTTATGCTTGCCCTTACGGAATACGCGCATCGTAGCGATGTTAATATCAGACTCGCTCAAAGCTTGGCTGATAAGAGAAATCGCACCAGGTCTATCCTCATGGAACACTACAAGAGTGAACTCATCTCCTGTAATGGACATATCATTTCCATCTACTTCGGTAATCATAATCTGACCACCGCCGAGAGAGCGACCAATAACAGTCATATGACGATTATGTTCATCATACATATCAAAACGCACCACATTCGGATGCCCTACATCAAGAGGAGACTCAATAAAAGAAAACTCCATCCCCTCTTTTTTCGCTAATTCATGGGCAACTCGGATGTTCGCATCATCCTCTTTATAACCTAATAAGCCGCCAATCAAAGCACGATCCGTGCCATGCCCTTTATAGGTTTTTGCAAAAGATCCATATAATGTTAAATCTACCTTTTTGGGAGTAGAACGAAAAATACAACGCGCCATCTTCCCTAGCCGCGCAGCCCCCGCTGTATGCGAACTAGACGGACCAATCATAATAGGCCCTATAATATCAAAAATACTGTTCATACATACCTCTATATACACATAAACCATGTGAAAAAATCCTATTTCACCTATAGTATAGCAACCAATATCGAGCCTTGTCTATATGCACATTAGGGGCATATTTGTTTGTCTACAGAGGACTACTATTCTTATGAAAGCTGTTCTAAAACTTTGTATATTGATGGGACGCATCCATATCTACAGTTATAAAAGGGAAAGACTATACTTATGCAGCGACATCTCCCCCTCACCTCACTATTCTGATGAAAGCTATTTTATGAGTTTGTATATTGATGGGACTTATATTTCAGAAACGTTTTACTTATGGGCATAACCTATTGAGGGCCGACTTACGCTGAGTATGGAGGCATGAGATAGGTTATGCCCATTAGTAATCTAGTTGTCGCAATACTGTCAGGCCCCATCAATAAACAAACACTCGATAGATAGCTTTCACAATAATAGTAAAAAAACGCACCTAAGGATAACCCTAGGTGCGTTATTTATAACAACAGTCCTAAATCATAAAAGAGAGGGGACGTAGGACTGTAGTTAACAGATTAATAGATCCTATTAGCCCAAGATAGCTTTCATGTCAGCTTCTGGAGTTGTAATTGGATGTAATTGGAATTTTTCTACCAAAATGTTCAATACATTGCTGGAGAAGAATTTAGGCAAGGAAGGTCCGATGTAAATGTTACGGATACCCAATGCTAACAATGTTAACAAGATACATACCGCTTTTTGTTCGTACCAGGACAATACCAATGTCAATGGCAAGTCGTTTACATCACATTCAAATGCACCAGCTAAAGCTACTGCTACTTGAATAGCGGAGTAAGCATCGTTACATTGACCCATATCAAGGATACGAGGGATACCACCGATTTCGCCGATGTTCATGTCGTTGAAACGGAATTTACCACAAGCCAATGTCAATACTACAGTATCATTTGGAGTTTGTTTAACGAATTCAGTGTAGTAGTTACGGCCTACTTTAGCACCGTCACAACCACCTACCAAGAAGAAGTGTTTGATTGCGCCAGCTTTTACAGCATCAATTACTTTATCAGCAATACCCAATACTGTACCATGACCGAAACCTGTAGTTACTTCATGACCACCGTTGATACCAGTGAATTCTTGAGCTTCTTTGTAGCCGCCCAATTCGATAGCACGGTTGATAACTGCGGAGAAGTCTTTAGTACCATCTTCTTTTTCTTCGATATGTGCACAACCATCGAAACCTACCATATCTGTAGTGAAGATATTAGCTTTGTAGTTTTCTTTTGGTGGCATAATGCAGTTTGTAGTGAACAAGAATGCACCAGGAACATCAACAAATTCTTTTTGTTGGTTTTGCCATGCTGTACCGAAGTTACCTTTCAATTGAGGATGTTTCTTCAATTCAGGATAAGCGTGGCAAGGCAACATTTCACCATGAGTATAGATATTTACACCTTTACCATCAGTTTGTTCCAATAATTGTTTCAAGTCATGAAGGTCATGACCAGTTACAACGATGAAAGGACCTGGTTCTACGGTCAAAGGAACTGTAGTTGGTACAGGTGTACCATATGTTTCAGTATTAGCTTTATCAAGAACAGCCATACATTTCAAGTTGATATGACCGAATTCCATTAAAAGATCAAGCCATTCTTCAGCGCTGTGATCTTTAGCGAATTCTACCATACCTTTAACGAACCAAGCGTCAACATCAGCATCGTGGAAGCCAAGGCGAGCAGCATGCCATGCGTATGCAGCCATACCACGCATACCTAACAATAATGTGGAACGAAGGGATACGATGTCTTCTTCACCTTTCCACAATTGTTCCCAATCAAAGTTTTGTTGAGCGCTGTCCACTTTTGCATGGTAAGCATTCACTTCGTCAATGAATTCTTGAACGCGGTCTTCAGAGAAGTTTACGTTTGTTACACACATGAACAAACCGCGCATAATATAATCGATACCTTCTTTAGTATGACCCTTTACGTCTAAAGCGCGAGCCAAGCCAACTAAGGCAGCAGTTAATTCGTCTTGTAAGTTAGCAACTGGTGCAGTTTTACCACATACACCTTGTACAGTACAGCCACCTGGTGCTGCAGATTGTTCGCATTGATAACAGAACATACTCATTTAAAAATCCTCCTTTGCGAGACTTCCTCGCAGTCAAGCTAGATAATATAAAACCTATACATTACACTGATGTTTTATCAGTTGTCTGATTGATTACATTTGAAAGTATAACGTAAAGATGATACAATTTCTGTAGCTTGAGCAACAAATAAAAACTTTTTCAAAAATTTTCCTGACTTCTCTTATGGAACAGGTAGACCATTTAGTCTTATACTTTTATTATACAATAATCATTTTTAATTGCTATAGACTTTATCACACCGGAGGTGCTTATGAAACAAATACTTTCAAACGATATCATTAATCAATATATGCCCACCCTCGTGAAATGTCCTTTATTCAATACATTAGGAGAGCCAGAGCTGCGTAGCTATTTAAATAATGCCAAAGTTATCATCCATAGTTACAAAAAAAATGATTTTATAGCCCTCGCTGGAGATCCTATGGAGGGTATTGGTGTCATCCTTGAAGGCAGCGCTTTACTGACTCGTGAAAATGTAATGGGGCAACGGGTTATTATGGCAAACTTAGAGCAATCAGATATTTTTGGAGAAGCACTACTATTTAGCAAACAGCCTTTATGGCCTGCTACCATTAAAGCAACAAAAGCAACTAAAATTATGTTTATTCCGCTTGAAACCTTTATTAAAACATTACCGGATTGTCATCAATGCCAAACTAAAATCCTATCTAATCTATTAGAGGATTTATCTGAAAAAGCAATTCTATTAACCAGAAAAGTCCATTACCTCACATTAAAAGGGATGCGCGAAAAGATTTTTGCGTACTTAACAGATATTTATAAACGTCAGCATTCTAACACAATTCAATTACCCCACAACCGCGAACAAATGGCTGAGGTTCTCAATGTATCTCGCACAGCCCTTAGCCGTGAACTGGGTCGTCTCCGCGATGAAGGTCTCATTGATATTACAGGGCGCACCGTGACAATTAAAAACATTGAAGACATTGAAGAATTCGGCTTTAACACCTTTTAATACTTAATGGCTATTAAATTTAACAAACTAAAAAGTCTCTCAAGATTATCTTGAGAGACTTTTTTATTACACGACTCATAAAGTATATAACGGTTTTAAGTATATAATAACTATATAATATAATTTTTCAAACTATATAGTGCTTAAAATTGTAAATTAGAACCAATGAGACAAATCAAATTCTTCACCAATGGTTGCTTTCACATGAGCACGACCTAAGTAAAGGCCTAACAATGTTAAGCTAATTTTAGACATTGGCGTGCTATCAAAGACATCAGCTAAGTCCAATAGAACCGGTGAAATATCATCCATGATATCACGCGCCTCTTGGCCCCTGAAAGCAGTAGGTTTGCTCTTCATCAGAGCTAAAAGATCACGTTGAACCATAGCATTAGAAATTCGTGTTTGTCTAAAGAATTGTGGTGCTAAAGACTCATCTACCAAGGCTAATTTATAAAGATTGGAGTTCAAGCTACGCACCACATAACGTGGATCCACACCATGACCATCTGTAGCACGGAAGAGTTCTTCCTTAGAGAAACCACGATAGTTGAATACAAACGGATATGAATTCGACAACACTTGGCATAAAGTGATAGGCTCTTGTTCTTCTTGTGTACAGCGTAAGTAGTCTAGCTGGCGATAGAAGGAATCATTTCGAGGCAAATCAGAGATGAATGGCTCAATATATTTTTCCACATAATGTTGGAAGTGAATCAATCCATAGTTATTAGAATTTCTAGAATATTGTAACAATAATGTTAAGGCCATAACTTGGAAGTGACCTAATGTTAAATGAGGTAATACACGTAATGCATCAAAAGCTACGAGGTATGGCGTACTAGATTTAGGAGATTGAACCACATCTAGAAAAGCACCTAACGCAGCAGACTTCATCCACTCTGTATTTGTAGCGGCATATGCCTTTTGCATACTCATCAACGCTTCTTGAATAACAATATTCTCTAGTAATGCATTCACTTCAACAATTTTTGTAATATTGAGAGCCGCTAAAGCATCTCTTGTAATAGATTCTACATAGTGTTGCGTATCACCATGTAACACCCCAAAGGAATGAACAAATGGTGCTATAGCCAACTCAACGCATTTATCCTCATGCGCCGCTTTTGCCCATTGACCATGCGGTTCCTCCTCTTCAGTTAAACTTGTTGCCGCCAATTGTGCTTCAATTTCAGAAGCATCAAACAAACGCGTTTCATCTAATACCGATGGACCTTCCACGGTTTGTATTTCGTTTGCACCACCTATCATCTGTGTAGCATCTATGCTATCCGCTTCATCAGCTTCAAAGGCTTCCACAGATTCACCCATAGCAATTGTATCTTCAACATTGTTTGCGTTATTGAGAAGTTCATCTGTAACAACATCGAGGACAATAGTTTTATCCACCAACGGAGTAACACCTTGATTGGCTTGATTAGCTTGCTTAAGATCTGATACGGCTGTCATCACAATGGTTTCATCCCCTATTGGTGTTCCATTATCCGAACCTATTGGTGTTCCATTATCCGAACCTAATGCTAACGCATATTCTCCCTCTGAAACATGACTTGAATTAGACTTTAGAGTACTTCTTTTATTATAAGAGGTATCTATAGGATCAACCAGAGGTTCAGCCGGTTCTCGCTCTTCACCGACCACCGTTTCAACTGTATCCGGAATTGATGCAGTATATACATTAGTTCCACTCGTATGTGTGATTGTTACATTGCCCTCTTGCGACTCCGTTGCAAATATAACATCATTATGCGCTTTAGGATTATTTTTATTACTTATGTTTTTATAGGATTTTTCTTTTGCCTTACTTTCACCATCATCACCGCTAAATACAGCATAGCAAACAGCAAAGAATCCCAATGCCACGACGGCTAATACAAAATACGGTATTAGGTTTGACATACTATCCCCCTACATCAATGCTTCATTATATACAGCACGCTCACCGCCAATGCTCTTCGGACGAACACGACAAGCCGTCACATGTGCTTTCCCAATTTCTTTCACACAAAGACGTACAGGCACTGCAACGTGTTTCATGTGCATACCAATGAAAGTATCTCCAATATCGATGCCTACATCAGCTTGAATAAATTCAACCATCACAGGATCATCAAAATATTCGTACGCCATCACAGCCAGGGCACCACCCGCATGACGTTGAGGAACAACATTAACTTCCTCCTCCCATGTCATGGCGCTACGTTCCATAACAAGTGCACGATTAATATGTTCACAACATTGAATAGCCAAGTTAAGTCCTTTAGCCTTAACAGCATTGTATATTTCATCAAATACGACCTGAGCCACATCAAGGTGAGAGTCAGTGCCGATTTTTTTACCTACAATTTCGCTAGTGGAACAGCCAACAACGAATAATTGACCTTCGCGAACCTTTGCTAAATCAAGTAATTCAGCCATCGCGTTGCGAGTTGACTGACGAATAGTTTCTACAGAAGTCATGTTATCGCCTCACTCAAATTGAATGTATAAAATCTATATGTATATTATCATAAAACCGACAGAATCGGTAGACTAAACTCTACACGTAACGGATGAACATCTTATGATTATAGCTTAACAACAAAAAGAGGCTTGCTTTAGCAAGCCTCTTTCAATCACTCAATGGTGATATTAGATTTTTCTGTAAGGTTTTTGGCCTAATTCGTAGAAGTTATTACCTTCAGTATCGCCAACCACGATGCAAGGGAAATCTTCAACAGTCAATTCAGCCAAAGCTTCTGGTCCAAGTTCACCATAAGCAAGTACTTCATATTTTTTGATGGATTTTGCAATCAATGCTGCCGCGCCACCAACTGCTGCGAAGTATGTGCAACCATTTTTCTTCATGGATTCAACTACTTCTGGTTTACGGGAACCTTTACCAATCATGCCTTTGATACCTTGGTCAAGCATTGTTGGTGTGTAAGCATCCATACGACCGGAAGTTGTAGGACCAGCGGAACCAATTGGATCACCAGGTTTTGCAGGTGTTGGTCCAAGATAATAAACGAATTTATTTGTCCAGTCGATTGGTAATTTTTCACCACGCGCTAAAGCTTCAGTCATAACTTTATGAGCAGCGTCACGAGCGGAGTAAATTTTACCAGTGATAAGAACGCTATCACCAACTTTTAATTTGCGGGAAAACTCTTCATTATATTCTTCAGTATTAATGCGAATTGATTCAGCCATTGTTTTTACCTCCTATCGATTAAAGTACTACGTGAGCATGACGAGCAGCATGGCACATGATAGTAACTGCAACAGGAAGACCTGCGATGTGAGTTGCACCCCATTCGATGTTTACACCGATACAAGTTGTAGTGCCACCCAATTGTGGTCCAATACCAGTTTTGTTAACCATTTCCATGATTTCTTCTTCTAATTTTGCATAGTCTGCATCTTTATGAGGTACGCTAATGTCACGAAGCAACGCTTTTTTGGACATAACTGCTGCTTGGTCCATAGTACCGCCAATACCAATGCCGAGTACAATTGGAGGGCATGGGTTAGGACCTGCATGTTTTACGATTTCAAGAACTGCATTTTTAACGCCTTCCACACCATCAGCAGGTACGAGCATAGCTACATCGGATTTATTTTCAGAACCGAAACCTTTTAATTCTACTTGAATATCTACTTTATCGCCAGGAACGATTTCAGTATAGATGATTGCAGGTGTGTTATTTTGTGTATTTTTACGATTGAACAATGGTTCAGCTACAACGGATTTACGAAGATAACCTTCAACATAACCAGCTGCAACACCAGCATTGATAGCTTCTGTAAGATCACCACCAACGAAATGAACATCTTGACCAACTTTTAAGAATACCATAGTCATACCAGTATCTTGGCAGTATGGACGATCTTCAGCATCGGCAATTTCTGCATTTTTAATAATTTGATCAAGAACGATACGACCTACTGAAGACTCTTCTGTTTCACGTCCTTTTTTCAAACCTTCATAGATGTCTTTTGGCAAGTGGTAAGCTGCGTCCATACACATTTGACGGACTGTTTTTGTGATTTCAGATACTTGAATCTCGCGCAAGATAATCCCTCCTCAGGAAAATAGTTGAATATTAATTCTAATACCGATGAGATAAAATAAAATTCTCAAACATATGAAAGAATATCTATCTCAAACCGATGAGATTAACTCTATACATAAATCGTAGCACACAATATAAGGGGATTCAACGCCTTACCTATACAGTTTTCTCAATGCTTTTTCGGTTTTTGAGAATTGTTTTCATGAATATTTTTGTATATATTTCGGTTTTTCAATAGGCTATATAGACCTTATTCTCTAGTCACTAAAATAGCCCTGCATTGTGATAAAAGTCATAGTCTATCATATATCAATAAGATTTTTATATCTTATATTTTTACCTACTTTATTATATATAGATTTGGTTTAAAATGAACCACAAACATAGGCTATATCTAATAAGATAAATACGCTTCTTTCTTAACTGATACTACTTTTCAACTAAATCTTTTAAACTTTTCTATAATGCATATGTATACCGATTATCTTCAATATACTTATATTGCTAACTCCCATGCACTTGAAATCATGCAATCACCTTAGAACACAGTAAATATCTATAGTTATTAAGCTCTATAGATTTTATTAATTTTAATGACTCTCTCATCAAAATTATTGATAACCAATTTTATTTATAAAGTTATGTCTTTTAGTCATAATTAACAGTATCTATTTTATAGTGTTCTAAAAAAAATGCTTGCTTTTATAATTAATCTAACATATAATAACAATCGTACCATTCCTCGATAGCTCAGTCGGTAGAGCAATCGGCTGTTAACCGATCGGTCGTAGGTTCGAGTCCTACTCGAGGAGCCATTCTGGCCCGTTGGTCAAGCGGTTAAGACACCGCCCTTTCACGGCGGTATCCCGGGTTCGATTCCCGGACGGGTCACCACATGGACGATTAGCTCAGCTGGGAGAGCGCCTGCCTTACAAGCAGGATGTCGGCAGTTCGATCCTGTCATCGTCCACCAGACTAAAGAAGCAAGCTGTTAAGCTTGCTTCTTTTTTTTATATATATGATATAATAATATAAATTGTATAATTTGTAATTTTAAAAGAGTTTTATTAAGAGGAGGAATTATGTTACATAACTTCGGACTCTATAAACGTCCACTACTTACAGTACTTGCTGTACTACTCACAACTGCATTTACAACAGCTAGTGCTGCTATGATCGATTTGAGTCAATTAACACCAAATACAACGCAACCTGTGGCTCTTAGCACTATACAAAGTAACACAAGCAATGAGGCTTCTACATTGCCCCCTAAAACAAATATGGAGCCTGTCATAAAAGTAGCTGCAACACCAACAACTACACCAATTTCTGGAGCTTCAGAAAAAGCAACTATTAATGCTACTAGTACAAGTCATGATGGTCACTTGGAAAACTTTCCAAGCCGCAAAGTAACTATTGTTGTACCAGCAAATTTGCGCAATGAAAACACAGCTCAATTTGGTCACTACATGACAGATCGCTTATCAAATACACTTAAATATCCTTACTATGATACAACCATTGTAAGTACTAACACACCAACTGCAGAAATTAAAGCCGCTGATCTTGCTCAAATTGCAGAGGCCCAAAATTCTGAAATTGTTATTATGCCTGTGCCATTACAAGATGTATATGTACAAGTTAATACTATTAACAGCCCAGATCCATACAATAAGGATAATCATGAAATTTATATCGCTGCAAAGGTTAATGCCCTTTTATACTATTATGATGTAAACGATAAGGTAATCCATACTGTTCGTACGGGCTTCAACCAAACTGATGACTCTTTAACTATGCCAACACATAAATCAGTTTGGAACAAAGTTATGACTATATTACTTGATAAATTACCATACAAACGAATTCCAACAGACCGTGACCGTTACCAAGCACCTGGTATTAATTCTGAGGCACCTGTTGTATTAGATTTTCAAGTAGAACAACCTAAGAATACTGCATACTCCTTAAAAGGTGTGAGCGTCTTGTAGATAAATTTATAAAAAAAAGGCTAGCCAGATGGCTAGCCTTTTTCTTATAACATTTTTGTAACATGCAAGCGCAGTAAAGCACGTTGCAATGCTGCTTCCGCTCTTTCTACATCAATATCAGGTGTAAGATTTGATAACCGGCCTTCTGCACGCTCTTTAGCTCGACGAGCACGTTCCACATCAATGGATGTTGGATCTTGACAGTCAGGGGTTACAATACTCACCTTATTATGTTCAATTTCACAGAAGCCACCAAATACAGCATATTCACGAGATGTTCCATCTGGTTGATCAATGCGTAAAGGTGCTAAGTCTAATGCAATAATCATAGGCGCATGATTTGGCAAAATACCAAAACCACCATCGATAGCTTTACCTACAAAGAATGTAGATTGGCCTTCGAATACAATCGCATCAGGTGTAATTATCTGTAGGGTCATAGGTTCCGCCATGGATTATTCCCCCTTCTCTTGCATTTCCTTTGCTTTTTGAACGGCTTCATCTATGGTACCAACCATGTAGAATGCACCTTCTGGCAATTCATCATGTTTACCATCCAAGATTTCTCTGAAGCCTCTCAATGTTTCGGACAATGGCACATATTTACCAGGAGAACCGGTAAATACTTCTGCTACGAAGAATGGTTGACTCAAGAAACGTTGAATCTTACGAGCGCGAGATACAGTGAGTTTATCTTCGTCAGACAATTCTTCCATACCGAGGATTGCGATAATATCTTGAAGATCGCGATATTTTTGCAATACTTCTTGTACGCCACGAGCCACTGCGTAGTGCTCTTCACCAAGTACATGTGGGTCCAAAATACGGCTTGTAGAATCCAGAGGATCCACCGCCGGATAGATACCAAGTTCCGCAATGGAACGAGACAATACTGTTGTCGCATCCAAGTGAGCGAATGTCGCTGCTGGAGCCGGGTCAGTCAAGTCATCGGCAGGTACATATACAGCTTGTACGGAGGTAATAGAACCTTCTTTTGTAGATGTAATACGTTCTTGCAATGCCCCTACGTCATTAGCCAATGTAGGTTGATAACCTACGGCAGATGGCATACGACCTAAGAGGGCGGATACTTCGGAACCCGCTTGGATAAAGCGGAATATGTTATCAATGAACAAGAGCACGTCTTGTTTTTTCACATCACGGAAATATTCAGCCATTGTAAGGCCTGTAAGACCTACGCGCATACGAGCCCCTGGTGGCTCATTCATTTGTCCATATACGAGAGCTGTTTTGTTGATAACGCCGGACTCTTTCATTTCGTTCCACAAGTCGTTACCTTCACGAGTACGTTCGCCTACGCCGGAGAATACGGAATAACCGCCGTGCTCTGTAGCAACATTGTGAATCAACTCCATGATCAATACGGTTTTACCTACACCAGCACCACCGAAGAGGCCAATCTTACCACCTTTTACATATGGAGCGATAAGGTCAACGACCTTAATACCTGTTTCCAAGATTTTTGTGTCTGGAGAAAGGTCATCAAATTTAGGTGCAGGACGGTGAATAGGCCATTTTTCATCAGCCACAACTGGTGCTGGATCATGGTCTACAGTTTCACCAAGTACGTTAAAGATACGACCCAATACACCTTCCCCTACAGGAACGGAAATTGGAGCACCAGTATCTTCTGCTTCCATATTACGTGTCATACCGTCAGTAGAACTCATGGCAACGCAACGAACTGTATCGTCGCCTAAGTGTTGCATAACCTCTACTACGATTTTTTGTCTATCGTGTGCCTTGTGGTCATGGTAGATGTGGATGGCGTTGTAGATAGCTGGTAAATGACCAGCATCAAAGCGCACGTCTACAACTGGGCCGATGACCTGCACAACTTTACCAATATTATTACTCATCGACAGATGTCTCCTTATCTATTGCAAGGCATTAGCGCCACCAACGATTTCAGAAATTTCGTTTGTAATGCTAGATTGACGCAACTTGTTGTATTCAAGGCCTAAGGACTCAATGAGTTCCCCTGCATTATCTGTAGCCGATGTCATGGCCGTCATACGAGCACCCAATTCACTAGCTGCAGATTGTAACAATCCATTATAAACTGTAATTTCTAAGTATTTTGGCAGCAACGCCTCCAAGACGGATACAGCGGACGGCATAAAATCATACTCTTCGCCTTTTACCTCATCTTGTGGTTGCTCTATTGGCAACAAGCGCTCAGCCTGTGCAATTTGCGTCATAGAATTTACAAAACGTGTATAGATCATGATGACTTCGTCTACTTCATGACGTTCATATAGTGAAAGTGCTTCATGCATGATGGCACGCGCATGTTCATAGGACGGTTTATCAGAAAAGCCCGCATAAGACTTATCGATGCGAATACCTCTAGATTTCATGCTATCTCTAGGCTTTCTGCCTGCCGTGATAACACGGTATGTATCAGGAGATTTACCATGTAATTGTTCCATAGCAAATTTCAACACATTAGACGAAAATGCCCCTGCAAGACCTTTATCTGCACCTACTACAATATAGCAAGTGCGCTCTACAGGTCGCACATCTAAGAGAGGACTTTCAAAGCCTTCTAAATCACTATTAGACATATGACGCAAGATTTGCCCTATCTTTTCTGCGTAAGGACGAGTAGCTTCCGCTTTTGTTTGTGCCCTACGAAGACGAGCAGAAGCTACCATCTTCATCGCTTTTGTAATTTGTTGCGTATTGGTAACACTTTTTATGCGTTTTCGCAAATCTTGTGCACTAGCCATACATTACGCCTCCTTACGAGACACTAATGTATGTGTAGAGCCAAATGCTTCAACACATTCTGGGATTGCTTGCTTCAATAGATTTTCAGTTTCTTCGTCAATTTTCTTAGACGTTTCAATGTTAGTGATGATTTCAGGGTAATTTGCTTTTACATAACGTAAAAGTTCAGCTTCAAAGGACAATACATCTGCCACTTGAATATCTGCTAAGTACCCTTTAGTACCAGCGTAAAGGTTGATAACCATTTCCGCTACACTCATAGGCTCATATTGACCTTGTTTTAACATTTCAGTTAAGCGTTCACCACGATCAAGTTGAGCGCGTGTAGCCGCATCAAGGTCGGAACCAAACTGAGCGAAAGCAGCCAACTCACGATATTGAGCAAGGTCCAAACGCAATTGGCCCGCCACTTGCTTCATCGCTTTAGTTTGTGCGCTACCACCTACACGGGATACGGACAAACCTACGTCAACAGCTGGACGAATACCAGAATAGAACATATCTGTTCCCAAGAAAATTTGACCATCAGTAATGGAAATTACGTTTGTTGGAATGTATGCAGATACGTCACCTGCTTGTGTTTCAATGATTGGCAACGCTGTAATAGAACCTCCACCAAGTTCAGATGAAAGTTTCGCAGCCCGCTCTAATAGACGACTGTGTAAGTAGAATACGTCACCTGGATATGCTTCACGCCCTGGTGGACGGCGCAATAATAGGGACATAGCACGATATGCAGCCGCTTGTTTTGTTAAGTCATCATATACGCATAATACGTGTTTACCTTGGTACATAAAGTATTCACCCATGGCAACACCAGCATATGGTGCAATGTATTGAAGAGGTGCACCTGTGGAAGCACTCGCAGAAACTACGATTGTATATTCCATAGCGCCTGCTTCTTCAAGCTTTTGCACTACGCGAGCAACCGTAGATTCTTTTTGACCAATAGCTACATAAATACAAATAACATCTTTGCCTTTTTGGTTCAAAATAGTATCTAAGGCAATCGCAGTTTTACCTGTACCACGGTCACCGATGATAAGCTCACGTTGACCACGGCCGATTGGTACCATCGCATCAATCGCTTTAAGACCTGTTTGCAATGGTTCATTTACGGATTGACGATCCGCAATACCAGGTGCTGGATGTTCGATAGGACGACGTTCTGTAGCTTGAATAGCACCCTTGCCATCAAGAGGTTGACCAAGAGGGTTTACTACGCGACCAATCAAGGCATCTCCGGCAGGAACGTCCATAATTTTGCCAGTACGGCGCACTTGGTCCCCTTCTTTAATCAAGAAGTCATCACCTAATAGTACGGCACCCACATTATCTAATTCTAAGTTCAAAACCAAGCCATATACGCCGTGTGGTAATTCTAGCAACTCACCGGCCATGGCTCTTTCAAGACCATAAATATGGGCGATGCCATCCCCTACGTCGAGAACAGTACCCACATCATCGACATTGAGGTCAACATCATAGTCCTGAATCTGCTGTTTGATTATAGCAGTGATTTCTTCAGGCTTCATTTTCATATATACCCATTCACCCCTATCTAATAGAGTTCGTTCTTAATAAAGATTTTTCTAATTCCTCTAAACGACGAGATACAGAGCCATCAATGCGTTTATCCCCTACTTGGATAATAATACCACCCATAATAGATAGATCTTGACGCACAGATAAAATAACATCTTTCCCTGTTACTTCTCGTAATTTAGCTTGTACAGATGCTTCTACATCAGCTGTGATTGGTTCTGCTACAGTTACAGTAGCTTCCAAAATACCACGAGCCTCTCGTGATTTTTGAATAAACGCTGCAATGGCCTGTGCAATATAACGATGGCGCCCGCGTTTAATCATCACATAGATAAAGTGTAAAGCAACTTTGTCGATACTAGATTCAAAGATGGAACCAACTAACTTAATCTTTGCATCTTCTGTAACGATTGGATTTTCAAGGAATAAACGAAGTTCAGGCTGTTCCGCCATAACGGACGCTACATAACCTAATTGCTCCTCCATGAGTTCCAAAATATTTTGTTCTTGAGCTAATTCAAACATAGCCGAACCATATTTATCTGCTACAATTTCTATGCTCATCGTATCACAACCCTATCGTTTTACTATCAAGTTGACGAATAGCGTCTTCGATCAATTTTGTATTAGTTTCGCTGTTCATATCTTTAGCAACAACTTTACCAGCCATAGCTACAGATAAAGATACCACTTCGTTACGCAAGCTGTTCATAGCACGATCGCGTTCGATGGCAATATCTTGACGAGCACGATTTTTTTCTTGTTCAATTTGCTCGCGAGCTGTTGCCAATTGTTCTCGTGTAGTATTTTCTGCTTCTTGAATTGCTTTTTCAACAATTTGTTGTGCTTCTACACGAGCATTAGAAATTTGAGCTGCATAATCAGCTTTAAACTTTTCTGTCTCTGCACGGGCTTGTTCAGCAGCTTCTAAATCTTTAGCAATTCGTTCTTTACGTTCTGTCATCATAGCCAATAATGGTTTATATGCAAAACGCGCCAATAGCCAAACTAATATAAAAAAGTTCAACATTTGAGCAAGAATCGTTCCAAGGCTTAAGTCAACCAAGGTTATTCCTCCTCGTTATTATCTGAATAACAAAATAAACGCAACTACTACACCGATGATAGGCATCGCTTCGATTAAACCAATCGCAACGAACATAGTAGACATCAATTGACCACGCAATTCAGGTTGGCGTGTAATACCTTCAATTACTTTACTAGATACAAGACCGTCACCGATACCTGCACCAATGGCACCACAACCTACTGCGATCGCTGCTGCTAATGCGAATAAACCTTGAGCTTCCATAATATATCCTCCATATATAATAATTAATGTTCCTCACTAAGAGCCATCCCTAAATAGGATGCTGTAAGAACGGTAAAAATAAAGGCTTGAATAATGCCGATAAACAAACTAAAAGCAATCCACACCCATGGTACAGGTACAAACCAAGGCAACTTGTATAATACTTCTAACAAAATTTCACCAGCTACGATATTGCCGAATAGACGGAAAGCAAGCGTAACAGGTCTAGCGATCTCTTCAAAGATATTAAGTACTAGTAAAGCCTTATAAGGTCGTACAAAATGCTTAAAGTAAGATAAGCCTTTAACTTTAATACCCATAACCCATACTACTAATGTACTACATAAAGCCAATGCAACTGTAGTATTGATATCAGATGTTGGTGATGTTAACGCCTTAAGTGTAGGCATTAAGCCTAATTCATTTCCTACAAAAATAAATAAGAAAAACGTAAATAACAAGGAACTCACCATCGGCCAATGACGACCCAAGTTCGGAGCTAATTGCCCCTCTAAGCCTTCTAATATAGATTCCACTATATTTTGCAAGCCTACAGGCACCAATTTACGTCCTCGGGTGGCTAGTATTGTTATTAATATTACAATAGCCATAGTAACCCATGTAGCAATCAAGGTATCTATATTAAATGTCAACCCCAACCACTGCACGACCTCATGGTGTCCCGCATGTAATACCACGTTCTCAACCCCTTTCATAGATATAATAAAACCTAATATATTTACAATTAATATAAATATAACATATATGTATCATCATACATCGTTATAGATATATAATCAACACTTGAAGGGTAAGCAATTCCAATTAATCATAAATATAATGTATACAATGCATAATTGGAATACCTTTGTTGTTCCTATTTTAGGTCATTTTAGAACTAAAACTGGCAACTGAGCCACCAGTACACAGCATATAATGCAGGCTGAATAAGCGCGATACCTATAAACATGCTAACAGCCTCTACACCGGGAATTTTCAGACCTAAGACCACTAGAGAGCCTACTAACATAAGGCGCCAAATCATCTGTCTACGAGATTTACGTACGGCTTTATAAGGATCTCCTGACACAATAGATTGTCCATGCAAAGCTAGGCTAAGTAAGTAGAGAACCATTATAAAGATGCCCCAAAGCCATCCCCATAGATACTGTTCTAAGCCACATAAAACTTGTATTATACTGCCCAAAAAAGCAATAAAAAAACAAGTCAGCAGCACTCGCACTATGAATTTTATATATTGATTCATACATACCTCACTACTTAACTTGTTTATATAACATATAAAACCCTGTTATAGCTCCTATTAGGCCAAATATGACCATGCAGAGTGGTTCCGTTTGAAGCCAAGTATCCAATTTATAACCTAGCCAAATAAATCCTCCTATACAGGAGACCAGTGTGACCCCCGCTGATGTTGCCATGGCGAGGGCTTTCACAAGATCCTTATCCATATTATTTACCAAATCGTTCAGGACGATTAGGATTGCCTAAGAACTCATGGCGCAACGCTTGGATGATGCGTTCAGATGCTTTACCATCACCATATGGGTTAACAGAGTTAGACATCAACTTATACGCTTCAGCATTGCTCAATAATTCATAAGCGGCTTTATGTACCGCATCTTTATCAGTACCTACAAGGCGAACGGTACCTGCTTCTACTGCTTCAGGACGTTCTGTCGTATCACGCAATACGAGAACTGGCTTACCAAGAGCTGGGGCTTCCTCTTGAATCCCACCTGAATCAGTCAAAATCAAGTAAGATTTAGCCATCAAGTTTGCAAACGGTTCATAGTCAAGAGGATCGATTAATGTAACACGATCCACAGAGCCAAGCTCCTCTTGTACAACTTGGCGAACTTTAGGATTTTTATGTACAGGGAAAACAACTTGAATATCTTCAAATTCATTAATTAAATCGCGAATGGCTTGATATACATGGCGCATAGGTTCACCTAAGTTTTCTCGGCGATGTGTGGTAACAAGAACCGTACGTTTTTTAGGATCAAGAGCATTAATAGCTGCATCATCGAATACATAGTTGTCTTGTACCGTCGTATCAAGAGCATCGATAACAGTATTCCCTGTTACATAAAGATGTTCTGTATTAATATTTTCCTTTTTTAAATTGCTTTCAGAACTAGAAGTAGGCGCAAAGTGATACGTCGCAATAGACCCCGTCAATTTGCGATTCATCTCTTCAGGGAACGGAGAGTAAATATCACCTGTCCGTAATCCTGCTTCCACGTGACCTACAGGAATTTCTTGGTAGAAAGAAGCCAAGGCACCAGCAAAGGTAGTTGTAGTATCACCATGAACGAGTACCACATCAGGTTTTGCTTCTTCTAATACATCTTTAAGGCCCATCAAAGCACGATTAGTTACATCATATAGTGTTTGACCTTGGCTCATAATATTTAAATCATAGTCTGGGGTAATATTAAACAAGTTTAGTACTTGATCGAGCATATCTCGATGCTGTGCCGTAACGGTTACGATAGGTTCCATATCTGGTGCTGCTTGTAATGCTTTTACAAGAGGAGCCATCTTGATAGCCTCAGGTCTTGTACCAAAGATTGTCATAACTTTTAACATAGTTGCCTCCAACGTAGTAGGATAGAAAAAATGGGGCGCCAAGCGCCCCACAGATGGTTATTCCTTATGAGAATCATCAGTATTCTCCAAGGCTTTAGCCAATTCATCGCGATCAAAGGATATGGTATCATCCGAGTCGCTGCGTTCAATTGTAGGACGTGGTAACGGATGCCCTGCCGCATCACTATGCATGATAACGCCAAGACGTCGTGCAATATAAATACTACACAAGAAAATTACTAATACCAAGGTCGCGCCGACCCAAGCATTAACCTCTGCAACGATAACAGATACACCGCCGAAAAGAGCTGTTACTGCATACATCAACAATACAGCTTGCTTTTGTGTTAATCCTTGTGCCAATAAGCGATGGTGAACATGACCTTTATCGGGTTTAAAGATGGGACGTCCACTGATTTTACGGCGCACAATGGCAAATAAGGTGTCTAAAATAGGCAAGCCTAACACAATGGCAGGTACCACTAGAGCAATCATAGCAGCTGTCTTCACAGCGCCCATAACGGAAATAGCTGCTAATGTATAGCCTAATAACATGGATCCCGTATCACCCATGAATATTTTTGCAGGATTGAAGTTATACCGCAAGAAACCTACAGTCGCACCTGCTAAAGCAAGAGAGATACAAGCAAGATCAGTTTGACCAAGTTGCAATGTCATTGCACAAACAGCGATACATGCGATAAAGGAAATACCTGCAGCCAAGCCATCAAGGCCATCGATGAGGTTTACAATATTTGTAAAACCAACTATCCAGAAAATAGTCAATGGAATAGCCCAATACTTGAGATATACTACACCACCCCAAGGAAGGTTAATGAAATCTACTCGAATATCATAAGCCACCAGGATAGCGGCTGCTATAATTTGGCCCATTAACTTAGTTTTTGGCTCAATTTGTTTAATGTCGTCCCAAATACCAACTAGCACCAAAATGACTGTACCAAGGACAAACCCAAACAATTTATGATCATGCGGAATGGAATCGTTAAAAAGAACCGATCCCACATAACCGAGAAAGATTGCTAATCCACCAAGTCGTGGAATCGCACCATGATGCACCTTTCGAGCATCAGGCTTATCTATTGCCCCAACAGCAACGGCAAAGCGTTTTACCAATGGGGTAAGTGCAAAGGTTATGATGAGCGCTACTGCAAAGGCCCACACATAATCGAGCACATATTCACTCATAAGACACCTCCAACAAGTAGGTTGTAAAAACGGATTAGTTCGTTAAGCTACGAATAGGAGCAGGAATTCTGCCACCGCGGGCAATGAACTCGGCTGCACTATATGGACTCACTTCGATAATAGGAGCATAACCTAATAATCCACCAAATTCAACAACCTCTCCAACAGTCTTACCAGGTACAGGAATTACACGAACCGCAGTTGTCTTATTATTAATCATACCAATTGCTGATTCATCTGCAATGATAGCAGAAATGGTATCAGCAGTAGTGTCTCCAGGAATAGCAATCATATCAAGCCCTACAGAACAAACACATGTCATGGCCTCTAATTTATCAAGTGTCAAACTGCCACAGGATACAGCATCAATCATGCCTGCATCTTCCGAGACAGGAATGAATGCACCACTAAGACCACCTACGTGAGAGGAAGCCATAAGACCACCTTTTTTCACCGCATCATTAAGTAATGCTAGTGCCGCTGTAGTGCCATGACAACCACAAGAGGACAAGCCCATTTCTTCAAGAACATGAGCTACAGAGTCACCTACAGCTGGCGTTGGCGCCAAAGATAAATCAATAATACCAAATGGTTTACCTAGGCGGCGAGATGCCTCTTGCGCTACCAATTGACCTACGCGCGTGATTTTAAAAGCAGTACGTTTAATCGTTTCTGCTACAACGTCAAAGGATTGACCTCGAACAGATTCAAGCGCATGTTTTACAACGCCCGGGCCAGATACACCTACAGAAATAGCACTATCCCCTTCTGTTACCCCGAAGAAAGCACCCGCCATAAATGGATTATCCTCTACAGGATTACAGAATATTACGAGCTTAGCACAACCAAGAGCATCATTATCCTTTGTAAGCTCTGCAGTTTTCTTAACGATGATTCCCATGTCTCGCACTGCGTCCATGTTAATACCAGTTTTAGTAGAGCCCACAGCAACAGAGCTACAAACGATATCCGTAGTTGCCAGCGCTTCAGGAATAGAGTCAATCAAAATGCGGTCAGCTCGAGTGGCGCCCTTTGTTACAAGCGCAGAAAAGCCGCCAATAAAATTAACACCTACATTTTTTGCAGCACGATCCATAGCTTCCGCCACAGGAACATAAGATGTTAAATCACTACCCCCTGCAACTAGAGAAATGGGTGTTACAGAAATACGCTTATTGATAATAGGGATGCCGAATTCTCGCTCAATATCTTCCCCTGTAGATACAAGATGTTCTGCCTCTTTTGTAATACGGTCATAAATACGGTCACACAGCTCTTTACCAGAACTAGATGCACATTCTAGCAAGCTAATCCCCATCGTAATAGTACGCACATCAAGCTTGTTATCGTGAATCATCTGATTCGTTTCTAAAATATTGTCGATAGATAACATAAGTGCCTCCTATCCTACGCGGTGCATACTTAAGAAAATATCAGCATGTTGTGCACGGATTTCAACACCTAGTTCTTTACCTTGATTCGTCAAAGCCTCTTGGATAGCTGTAAGATTTTTCATATCTTCAGACTTAGTTTCACACATCATAATCATATTGAAAACGCCATCAAGGATGGTCTGATTTATCGACATAATATTTACACCGTAGTTAGCGAGTACGGTACTAACCCCAGCAATGATACCAACGCGGTCTACGCCGACAACGGTAACAACTAATTTCATAACATCACCTTCTCTAAGCACTACAAGCTATATAGCCAGTATAGGGCATTCAATAAACTATATTAATATATTATAACACATTTATTATTTTTCATGAGTGAAATCTTTATGAGTTTTCTAGTGAAAACAACATGTTACACTTCGTCAGACAAAGCACTTGTTACAATCTCTTCACCAGCAGTTAACAATGCGATAAGACCTTTATCCCCTTTATAGCTTTCACCATAAATTTTATATAAATCTTCAGTGCCAGATGGGCGTGCTACAAACCATCCTGTTTCCGTTTCCACACGAACACCATCGATAGGCATATCTTTATACAGAGAAGTAGTGCGAACATTAGTAATCGCATCACCATCTACTTCGGTAGCCGTAATGGAGCTTGCATTTAATTGTTTCAACTTAACCTTGGCCTCCTTTGTACAAGGCGCATCAATACGACCAAAACGAGGATCGCCACACCCTACAACAAGATTATTATAGAGTCGGTCAACAGTAGCCCCCATAACGGCATACATTTCCATCGCAAGGAGAGCCATTACCATGCCATCTTTATCAGTAGTCCATACGGTACCGTCTTTTTTAAGGAACGATGCACCAGCAGATTCTTCACCGCCAATACCAATCTCACCATCGAATAATAGGGAACTAAAATATTTAAAACCTACTGGAACCTCATAAACAGGAACCTCTTTACTAGCAGCCCATTTATCAATCATAGTGGTACAAACAACGGTTTTACCGACCCCTTTATTTGTCCAACCACGAGTCGTAAACAAATAATCCGCCGCAGTCACAAGAAATGCGTTTGGAGAAGCTAGCCCATGCGGACTAACGATACCATAGCGATCATAATCAGGGTCATTCCCAACAGCGAGATCATAATTACCAATTTGTTTAATTACGTCAGCCATGGCATATTCAGATGAGCAATCCATACGTACCTTACCATCATGGTCATAGGTCATAAAGCTAAAGGTTGGATCATACTCATCATTAATAATATCTAGGTTTAGATTATACCGCTCTTTAATAGCACGCCAATAACCTAGTCCACTACCGCCGAGGGCATTAACGAGGACCTTAGGTTTTGCACTTTGGATTGCCTCCATATTAATGATAGAAGATAGTTCTTCTACATATAGACCTTTATAGTCATATGGAACCTGTTGGTCGGGTTCAATATTGTCGATACTAATACGTTTAAATCCTTCTAATTCACAATATGCGTGAACATATTCATTGGCACGTGTTTCAATCCATTTAGTAATCAACGTATCCGCTGGACCACCATTGGTAGCGTTATACTTAATGCCACCATTATCTGGAGGATTATGAGACGGCGTAATCACGATACCATCCGCCTTATCATCGTGGCTTTCATTATAACGAATAATAGCACGAGATATAGATGGTGTTGGCACGAAATCCATATCGGAATCAACCATTGCCGTTACACCATTGCCAGCAAGGACCTCTAGAACCGTCACAAGGGCTGGCTGAGATAAAGCATGTGTATCTTGACCGACAAAAATCGGACCTGTAGCGCCGAATTGACCACGGCCATCACAAATAGCCTGTGTAATAGCGGCCACATGTAAATCTGTAAACGTACTATTTAAAGATGTACCGCGATGGCCAGATGTGCCAAAGGATACGAGTTGTGTCGGATCTGTAATATCCGGAGTATTATCAAAATATGCATCCACAAGGGTTTGCACATCGATAATATCTTGTTCTTGTACAGGCGTACCTGCTAATTTGTGAGTCATAGAAACCTCTAATCTTATCTTGAGGGCAAGCCCTCTCATTTTACAACCTTGATATTCAATCAATCACATTAAATTATTTTCAAAATGTATGTATCATTCATAAAATATTATATTTACGCATAATTAATATAAGATGACAACAGCCAGAGATTTATCATAATTCTTTATTTTAATTTGTTACAACTATTTTCATCTATTACAACATTATTGTTCGCTTCGGTAGTTATATCTTGTGATTTTAGCTGTTTAGATATTTCCGCAGGAACAATAGGTTGAGTAAAACCTTGACCGATAACCTCTTGGGCATCAGTAATCAAGATAAACACATTTGGGTCCGCTTCTTGAATAACCTCTTTCAATTTATTTACCTGCAGCAAGTTGACTGCAACCATCACAATTTGCTTAGGCGTCCGTGTATAGGCACCAATACCATTAATAATAGTGGCACCACGACCAACCTTATTGATAATACACTCACATACTTCATCGGTGCGATAGGTAATGATAAAAGCAACTTTACGTTGATTAAACCCGATTACCACCTTATTTGTAATAATAGTATACACATACACACTGATAAGAGTTACAGCTACCGCTTCAAGTCCAACAACGCCGACAGCAACTAAGAGGATGGCACAGTTGATAGCGCTATTAATGGACCCCATTTGAAGGCCATAATATTTGCGAACGATAAGTGCAATTGGATCAAGTCCCCCTGTATTACCACCTACACGGTAGACGATACCAAGCCCTAGTCCAGTTGTGATACCTGCCATCATAGAACTGAGTAGTGGATCCTTAATGATCATGTCATATTGCAAGAAACTAAACAGATCAATCATCCACGATAACATGAGCGTACCATACAAGGTATTAAGCACTACGCGTTTACCAAGCCACTTCCAAGCAGCCCAAAATATAGGGACGTTCAAAATAACGTTCCAAGAACCAACGGATAATCCCGTTAGATAATACAAAATCAACCCTACCCCACTAATACCAGTACTAACCAGTTTGTGAGGTAGTACAAAGGCATCTAAACCAGCACCAAAAATTGCACAACCAATAGCAACTATGACACATTGATAGACAACATCTTTATACTTGGCGAACATAGCTCCCTCCAAATTGCCATTTCACTATAAATATTCTATAATGAACTAATTAAAACATACGCTGTTTACAATGCTTTTAATAATCAAACAACAGGTATATACAAAATCATCATAAACCACTTAATGGTTATTTTCAATCACTTTATAACAGTATAAAATAAACATATAAACTGCATATATTTTGTACATTACAAACGAGGCTATTATGAGTAAAAGTTTTGAGCAACTCGGTTGCAGCAAAATTAATATTGGGCTTGCTATTACAGGCAAGCGTGACGATGGATACCACGACATCGATTCTATATTTCAATCGATTCGCCTTAGTGATTCTATTTATTTCGCTAAGCATCATTCCGTAGTATTTTCTGGTGGCGCTCCCGAATTGCCTGACTACATGCAAAAACTCGTAAGCTATGGAGAAGATAATCTCGCGCTCAAAGCGTTACGCGCCATACAGGCCTATACGGGTTGTAAAGCCGGTGCCGCCATCCACCTATTAAAACGCGTTCCTATTCAAGCGGGTCTTGGTGGCGGTAGTGCAGACGCAGCAGCCATGTTATTAGGTCTCAACCGCTTTTGGGACTTACGGCTCACACAAGAGGAACTTTTAAACATTGGTGCCTCACTAGGATCTGATGTGCCGTTCCTACTACAAGGTGGTACAGCTCGCGGAACTGGTCGTGGCGAAGTGTTAACCTATAGCCAATCGCCAGAAGCACATTGGCTATTACTAGTAAAGCCAAAGGTATCTATTTCTACAGCGGTTGCTTATGGTCGCTTCAACGGTAAATCTAATGCCACCACCAAAACAATCGATACCGTTCTGAACCATCTTCAGAATAATGATTTACAATCTGCTTTCACTAGTAGCGCTAATACTTTCGAAGAATTATTATTCCCAGATCACGAAGAACTAGGAATATGTAAGGAGTTTTTCACTAGCCGTGGTTACCCAACCATCATGACAGGAAGCGGTCCTACGATGGTAGTATTACTTAACAAACCTATGGAAGCCTTACAATTACAAGAAGAGATTAAAGCAGCTGGTCATGATTGGCTGTCACTCATTACTAAAACATGTACACAGGAGGACTTAGTATGACAAAACGGTTACAACCTATACGACTCGATGCGTATAAACCACTAAGAGAAGTGGTAAGTGAAACATTGCGTCAAGCCATCCAAGATGGGGTGTTAAAACCTGGGGAGCGCCTCATGGAAATTCCCCTTGCCGAAGAGTTAGGTGTAAGTCGTACCCCCATTCGTGAAGCCATACGTAAACTTGAACTAGAAGGCTTTGTCGTTATGGTTCCTCGTCGCGGTACCTACGTTGCCAACATATCTTTAAAGGATATTACGCAAGTATTTGAAATCCGTTCTGCCCTGGAAGAACTTGCGGCAGGCCTTGCAGCAGAACGCATTACAGAAGAGGAAATCGAAACGCTGGAGAGAATGCTTGTAGAAATCGGCGATCATATGGAAAACAAAAATATGGAATCCGTTGTGGCTGCGGACGTAGAATTCCACGAAGTCCTCTACCGCGCATCTCGTAATGAAAGATTGGCGGATATTGTTCACAATTTGCGAGAACAAACCTACCGCTTCCGTAGTTTTTCTATGAACCAACCAGGTCGTCTTAGAAAAACTTGGGAGGAACATCGTCAATTAGTGGAAGCCATCGCCTCTCACAATGCCGCACAAGCTCGTAAACTAGCTCGAATTCACATGGAACATTCTGAACAAACCTTGTTGCAAGGAATGGAAGAGTCACAAGAATTTACTAAGGCATAAAAAACATCCTACAAAATACTATATAAAGCAAAATCCTTCCTATTTGTGAAGGATTTTTGTTTTACATAGTCTATAGAAATTGATACAATATCATTGATTATTATGAAATATGGATTTTTTTATAGGAAAGGGAGTTTTTATGGAAGCAATGCTTAATGATGCTATATCTACCATAAACGGCTATTTATGGAGTTATTTCATCATTTTTATTCTTATCGGCGCAGGCCTCTTCTTTACGATGACAACGAATTTTGTACAAATTCGCATGATTAAAGAAATGATTCGCCTCGTAATTAACGGCGCAGGTAGCTCTACAGAAAAGAACCATGTATCCTCATTTCAAGCATTCTGTGTTAGTACCGCATCTCGTGTAGGTGTTGGTAACATCGCAGGTATAGCTATTGCCGTTGTACTTGGTGGCCCTGGTGCTATTTTCTGGATGTGGGTTATCGCACTCATCGGTGCTGCCACGGGCTTCATCGAATCTACATTAGCACAAATCTACAAAGAACCTGTTGCTAAGGGCGGTTTCTATGGCGGACCAGCTTACTATATTCGGTATGGTCTAAACAACAAGGCATTATCTGTTCTATTTGCTATTTTAATCAGTATTACCTATGGTTGGATTTACAATTCTGTACAAGCCAATACTTTGGCTGCATCTCTCCAGGTATTTAACCTTGATGTGTCCTATACAGGCGCTGTAGTAGCAGTCCTTCTTGGTATTATCATATTCGGTGGTATCAACCGCGTTGCAAAAGCATCTGAAATCATTGTTCCTATCATGGCGATTCTATACATTGCTACTGCATTATTTGTGGTAATTATGAATATCACCCAATTCCCACATGTAATCTATACTATTTTCGCCTCCGCATTTGAGCCTGTTGCAGCAGGTGGTGGCTTATTAGGTGCTACTGTTATGAATGGTATCAAACGGGGGCTCTTCTCTAACGAAGCCGGGGAAGGTTCTGTTCCAAACGCAGCCGCTACGGCAGCTGTTAACCACCCTGTAGAACAAGGTCTTGTACAAGCATTCGGCGTATTCCTTGATACATTCATCATTTGTACAGCTTCTGCTTTCATCGTACTCATCGTGGGTGATTACAGCACTACAGGTCTAACAGGCATTGCTCTTGTACAACATAATCTAGCTCAACAACTTGGTTCTTGGGCGCCTACAGCCGTAGCCATTTTCATCGTTATGTTCTCCTTTAGTTCCTTAATTGGTAACTATTACTACGGTGAAATCAATATCAGCCACTTAACAAATAAACGATTTTATCTACATTTGTTCCGTATTGGCGTAATTCTTATGACATTTATTGGCTCTGTTGCCTCTCTAGATCTTGTATGGAATCTAGCCGATTTATTCATGGCTTTCTTAGTATTAACTAACGTAAGTTCCATCGTACGCATGGGTCGCACAGCAGGTCTTGCGCTTGATGACTATATCAAACAACGCAAGGCAGGTATTGAAACACCTGTATTTAACCGTTCCATCCTAAATCACAAATATGGCATCGTATGGTGGGGCGATGGTCAAACTACAGACTCCTCCGTGCCTCCTACTCCGATTGAAGATACAGTGGAAAAATAAAATATATTTACCTATGAGGCTGGTGAAAGTATCTTTCACCAGTCTTTTTCGTATAATCTTTAAATTCCTATAATCTTTAAATTCGTATAATCTTTAAAATACTTTATTAATACATACAGATGGGTCTATATTCTTTGGAATATAGATTTTTATTTTTTGTAAAAGTATCCATTTTCATAGATAAGACTATCCTCCACCAAGAGATTTTAAAGTGACAGATATCACAGTAACCATCTATATTTTTCCTACTTTTAAAGGTCAAAAACTATAGAATATATTTATAAAAATATAAAGGGTATTCTATTTATAATGTCGAATACTTAAGTATGTGAAAAATTAGCACTAATTAATTTACTCTGTTATCCAGGAGGTAATTATGAGCGGTTATAACCCATATGAAAACATGTTAAACACATTAGACGTAGCAGCTGAAAAGCTCGGCTATACTCGTAGTGAATACGAAGTGTTACGTCACCCAGAACGGGAACTAAAAGTAGCGGTTCCTCTTCAATTAGATAATGGTGAAGTTCGAGTATACGAAGGCTATCGTTGCCAACATTCCACATTACGTGGTAGCGCTAAGGGCGGTCTTCGTTTCCATCCAGATTCCGACGAAAACGAAGTGCGTGCACTTGCGGCATGGATGACTATTAAAAACGCTATCGCTAACATTCCTTATGGCGGCGGTAAAGGGGGCATTAAAGTCGATCCAAAAACTTTAAACCCTCGTGAATTAGAACGCTTAACTCGTAACTTCGTACGCCGTATTGCACCTATCATTGGTGTTAATACTGACGTTCCTGCTCCAGACGTAAATACAAATGCTCAAATCATGAGCTGGATCGCTGACGAATACAGCACATTAAAAGGCGAATGGAGCCCAGGTATCGTTACTGGTAAACCAATCGAAGTTGGCGGTTCCTTAGGCCGTAATGAAGCAACTGGTCGCGGTTGTCTCATCGCATTGCAAAGCTATCTCGCTAAGAAAAACTTAGATATCAAAAACCTTACAGTTGCAGTTCAAGGCTTTGGTAACGTAGGCTCCGTAGGTGCTCGTCTCATTGCACAAGCAGGTGCAAAAGTTGTGGCTATCGGCGACGTAAGCGTTAACATCTACAATCCTAACGGTCTTGATGTTGAAAAAGCATACGAATATGCTAACTCCCATGGTCGTTCCCTCGAAGGTTACAGCGAACCAGGCATGACTACAATTGGACCTCAAGAGTTATTGGCTCAACCAGTTGATGTATTGTACATGGCGGCCCTTGAAAACCAATTAAACAAAGATAACATGGAAAATATCCAAGCTAAGATCATCTTGGAGGGCGCTAATGGCCCTACTACTAATGATGCGGATAAATACTTCTATGAAAAGGGCATCGATATCATTCCTGACGTGCTTGCCAACGGTGGTGGCGTAGTTGTATCCTACTATGAATGGGTACAAAACAAAGCTAGTTTCTACTGGACTGAAGAAGAGGTTAATGAAAGATTAACTAAGAATATGCAAAATAGCTTCGAAGCTGTTTGGGAAATGCAACATAAATATAATGTACCACCTCGTCAAGCAGCGTACATGGTTGCTCTTGAACGACTCGTAGTTGAAACTAAATGGCGTGGCTACAACTGTTAAACTCCTATACCTCCATACATGTTAGCCATGAAAAAGGCGTAAGCTCAATGTGAGCTTACGCCTTTTTATTTACCTAGATACATAATCAAAACATCTCTTGAGATTCAATTATTTACTTAGTTTTATCAATAAAACCACTTATTATTTAAAAGCACCTAACAAAGCAGCCACACTAGGACGGCTCATCAAAGCTTTCACCAATACAGAACCAAGAATCGCTGGAATAGTTTGACCCACGATAAGGTTCAATACTAATGGCCAGTACGGTAGGCCAAGTAATGGGCTGAGCCACAATGGCACACATAGTGCAGGCACAAAGACAATGGGAATCATTGCCCACCAAGCGCTGAGACCAAGCTTGCGCATCCCTACGATGATGCCTGTCGTTACTACACCGACACCAAAGCCCCCTACCATATCGAAGATACCAAGACCGCCGAATAGGAAGTTAGAAATGAGGTTGCCAATCCCCATGGGAATTACCAAGAACGGAAAGGCATAAGCAAGTGCATATAATGATGTTGCTATACGAATTTGATACGCCCCGAAAGAAACGCTTTGCGTTATATACAATACAACGATGTACAATGCCACAACCATGGCAGAAATAGTCAATTTGCGTGTAGAAATCATAACACTCACCTCCTCAAAATAAAAAAAAGCATGGCAAAACTACCATGCTTACAATGCTTATGAATTTCCGTAGTTTTGTTTAGAGACAGGATGGTTTCAAACTGTCTTATTTAGTTGTGCGCTTATAATATCATATATTCTCGATATTTACAAGTCACAGGCAGATTAAAGTGGCCTTTGACAGTAACTACTATCGGTGCAATGTTTGCAAGGACGGGGTGTCAGAAAATACCTTTCCTCATCGCTCCACTGGCGAACCGGTCATCGGCCTAGGGCCTCGACCTGCCAAAGTCGCTCTTTGAAAAGGTATTTTCTTCCACTTCGAATTTAGCAAATCAATATTATAGTTATGTAGTGACTCAAATGGCCACTTTAAATCACTATACCTCTATATATATTATTTAATAGTTACACTATATCATCTTACAGCCTGCCCATAACTTGTCTAATCCAGTTTATGGGAGTTATAGTGCTGGGTCTTCGACGCCGTTGACATGGAAGGCTTTAGCTCTATCAATACAGGTACCGCAGTGTCCGCATGGTTTGTCTCCGCCTTCGTAGCAGGACCATGTGAGGTGGTATGGTACGCCGAGGCGTAGGCCTTCTTTTACGATGTCAGCTTTGTTGGCGTTAATAAAGGGTGCTTCTAAGGAGCATTCTTTACCGGATCCTTCAAAGATGGCGTCGCCCATAGATTTGTAGAAGTGTTCTGTACAGTCAGGATAGGCATTGCCCGCTGCGTCATCACTGTGAGCACCGTAATAGATATAGCCGCAGTCTAGAGATAGTGCCAAGGATGCTGCCGCAGATAGGAATAGCCCATTTCTAAACGGTACATAAGTACTCACCGTACCTTCCCCTTCTGCATCTTGTTGTTCTTTGTAGGAACCTTGCGGAATGTCTTCACTAGATTGTACTAACAAGGAGCAGTTACTGAAGGCAAATAGCTTGGTAACATCCATCGTTTTACCTTCGAGACCATAGTACTCTAAAATAGCTATAGCAGCCTCTAATTCTTTACTATGTTTTTGACCATATTGAATCGATAAGGGCACCACATTATCTTTGCCAAATCGTTCAATGGCAAGGGCCAAACAAGTAGTACTATCTACGCCACCGCTAAAAAGAACGACGGCCTTTTGTTTTTGAGCCATAGTATCTCCTTTTCTATCACAACAGCCTCATCCGTAGATGAGGCTGTGCTTTTATATTCACTAAAATTTTATAGATCAATAACCAATTCTACTGGACAGTGATCAGAGCCAAAGATTTGTTGGTGAATCTTAGCTTCTTGAATTTTATCGTCAAGACGTTTAGATGTGATGAAATAGTCAATTCTCCATCCTGTATTTCGTTCACGAGCTTTCCCCATGTAGGACCACCAGCTATATTCTTCAATAGCATCTGGATAGAGATGGCGGAATGTATCTGTAAAGCCTGCCCCTAAGAGTTCTGTCATCTTTGCACGCTCTTCATCGGAGAAGCCTGCATTTTTACGGTTCGTCTTAGGATTTTTTAGGTCAATTTCTTGGTGTGCTACATTGAGATCACCACATAGAATGACAGGCTTTTTCTTATCTAATTCAAGTAGATAATTGCGGAATGCATCTTCCCAAGTCATACGATAATCAAGGCGAGCTAATTCACGTTGGCTATTCGGTGTATAACAGCATACCAAATAGAAATTATCGTATTCAGCAGTGATAACACGGCCCTCTTGATCGTGTTCTTCAATACCGATGCCATTAGTTACGGACAATGGCTTAATACGCGTGAATACAGCCGTGCCACTATAGCCTTTCTTAACTGCACTATTCCAATATTGCTCATACCCTGGCAACTCCAAAGAAATTTGATCGGGTTGCAATTTTGTTTCTTGCAGGCAGAAAATATCTGCATCTAATTCATTAAAGGATTCCATAAATCCCTTTGTTACAGCGGCGCGGAGGCCGTTTACATTCCAAGAAATTAATTTCAATTCTTACTCCTTTATAATACTTCGCATCAATCTAATACTATTCACCGTATTTAACTTGGTGAAAGTCTCTTTCACATAGAATATACGTCAAGTTTTTGCTTAATGTAAGCTAATCTAAAGATTATATGTTAGCAATACTACCGCTTTTTATGTTTCTTAGCATGTCTTGCTTCTGCACGAGCCTTGCGGGCATTTTCATTTGCTTTAAGATCGCTTTCACGTTTCTCACGAAAATAGTTAGCCACCGCCGACAAGACAAGGATTACTAATACAGTTACATTAAACATACCAGGTCCAAAGGTATAGATATGATAACACAAATAACCAAAGGCAACGACTGTTAATAATTGTTTTAATAGATTCATTCGCCCTCCTAAGTTAGTTTAATGTTTCTACACCTGTACTAAGCGGGAAGCCTTCATACGTTACCCAGTCACTAGAACTACCAACATATAAAGCAGATTCAAGCCCTACTTCACTCATGGTTAACAACGCATTGCAGGCAGTCACACCAGACCCACAGTACGTTACAACTGGCCTATTTTGGTAGATTTCGTTGTAATACTCAGCCTCTAAATCTTTCAAGGATTTAGGACCATCTACGGTATAGCCACTTTCATAAAAATGATTAACAGCGCCAGGGATATGGCCTGTCATGCCATCCATCGTATCTACTTGAGATCCATCATAGCGGAATGGCGCACGAGCATCAATGATAACATGATCTCCGCTTTCACTAGCCTTGAGTACCTCATCACGGCTCATAACCATATGCGTTTGCAACTCGTAGTTAAAGATAGATGGTTCAGCAGGTAATGGAGTAGGCTCTTTAGTTAGGAGATGGCCCTCTCGAACCCAACGTTCAACACCACCAGACAATACACGTACATCAGTTAAGCCCATGTAGCGCAACGTCCACCAAAGACGGCCCGCTAAAAATAGCCAAGAATCATATACTACAACCTTGGAGTTGCGAGTAATGCCATAAGACTCAAAGGTATGAGCTAACTGTTCCATATCTGGCAATGGATGACGACCACCATGCTCGCCTAAAGGACCAGTCAAATCCTTGTCTAAATCTACCGCATGAGCCCCCTTAATATGGCCTTTTTTATAATCTTGATACCCTCTAGCATCTAAAATGATGACCTCATCGAGACAAGCTAATAATTCTTTAGGAGTGATAAAATTTGACATGTTGTACTCCTTTCTTTGATTATATCGAAAAATACAAATCTGATAATATTATTATATACGACTACAACGGGATATACAATTAAATGCTACTGATATTAAAAACTCATCACAATTGCGTAATCCATCTTCAATAGCAGATAATACATTACGCCCTTCCCCATTAGCAATAAGTTCCGAAGATGTAGCAAAATTGATTAAATGATTCGATTCTGACATAACGAACTCCCCATATAATGAATACTATACTTGCTATTATACCAGCCGCAGCTGCAACGTCTAGAGAGTATATAGTTTTACTTTTAAAAGTATATTTTTATAACAGCTTACAGCCTCATTCATCGTTTAATCGCTAATTATAAATATAAATACATGTCCAAATCTAACATTTTCATCTATTCCTTATAATTATCGTATCTATACGTCTTTTTTGCCACGTAAAGTTGTGATATAATGTAAATAATTACTCTTAGGGCATTAGTCTGTCCAAATGGATCCAAAAGAGTTAGTGTGTTTTCAAGGAGCGTGCGCAGTTGAAAAAGGGGTACATCAAGTTAATAGCAGCCATTGTGCTTGGTGCTGCTATTATCGGTGGTGGGATCTATGGGGTGTATACACTCTTATCATCCAATACAACGACAATTTTATATCGATCAACCGTTGACGATAAAATCAACGCCATACGACCTTATATTGTTGCATTAGATGCATATAACTCATACAGTGTAGCCTATGCTAACCAATTACAGCCAACTCTTGAAGAGTTGCGCAATGGGTCTCATAATACGACGATTACCTTACCTAAATATAAGGAACTTAAAGCTGCATTAGAGGTAGCAAAACAAGATAGTTCTACACCCTACGAAGATGTAAACCAAGCGACAAATGACGTCCTCGTAGTGCTTGATCAAATTATTCCTATTGCTGATCAGTTGCAATCTTACTATGTGGAACGTCGTTATGAAAAGGATAATTATAAAGGTAGCGATGAGCTAGCAGCTCAATATGTACCTTTAGCAGAACAGTTCTACGCTACATATAATGCATTAGACTTAGCTTTAGATAATCGTAATAATGAGCTTTATAACGAACGCATGACTGAGTATCAGGGAGAAAAGCGGGAAAATGCGGTTAACTTTATAGAGATAAATCTCATAACAGCACAAACTATTGACCTTATTGATCCAGATGGGAATACAGACACCCAAAAGGTAGAATCAAACTTACAACAAATTACACAACGCCTCAATAAATTACAACCTGGTACTACACCAGAAGTACAAAATGCGGTAAGAGAGTATCAAGACTCAGTAAAAGAATTTGTTGCAGAGGCACGCAACTACATTATTATCAACTCATCTTATGGCGAAGCTTATACGCAATTATTTACCAAGTATAATAAAATGATTGGCAAGGCCAATGCAGTTAACATGGCAGACTTAGATGTAACAGAAAAAAAATAATATTTAGATAACACAAAGGACTAGCCCATGCGAGCTAGTCCTTTTATTTTTATGTAAGCAGCAAACTTTATTTCTTTTTCAAATCTTTTGTAATGATGTAATATTCAGACGGTGTTATCTTGATACCATCAATATGTTTATTACCTACAATATTAATTTTAGGATACCCAAGGAATAATGCTACAGCGTTATCTAACATCAGTTGTTGCGCATTGATAACCGCATTACGACGTACTACTGGATCGCTACCGCTTTCACCTAAAGCCAACAATTCATCGAAACGAGGATTGGAGAAGCCAGACCCATTAGTTTCAACGCCTGTCCCCCAATATTGTTTCAAGAACCATACTGGTTGACCAGTATTAGCGGTTACAACACTGGAGATAATCATATCATAATCACCAGATTGAGATAATGTGTCGATAACCGCATAATCTACGATTTTAATTCGTAAATCTACACCGATTTTTTTGTAGTCCGCTTGCAATGCTTCCGCATATAATGGTAATTCAGGACGCGTTGTATAAGCGTAGAAATCAAGTACTAGGTTTTCACCATCTTTATCGACAATGCCATCACCATTCGTATCTTCATAGCCTTCCTGTTTAAGTAATTCTTTAGCGCGCTCTACATTATATTTATTAGGATCGCGTAATTGGTTAAAGCCATAATCGATGGATGGTGGCAATGGAGCCTTACCAGCTACGAACGTATCTTTCATGAGATTTTTCGCATAAGACTCGCGGTCTGCCGCTGCAATGAGGGCTGCACGAAGATTTGGATTTCGTAGTTTCCCCTTTTGCCCCATACGAACAAATACGTCACGCAAGGAAGACATTTCATAGATAGTGAAGTTCTTATCATTTTGGAAGATACTATATTCACCAGGTCCAATGCTAATAGCCATATCTACATCACCAGATTGTAATGCCATAGCACGCGTATTCGCATCATTAATAGAAGGGATCTCAACCTTGGCAAAGCCTGCTTTACCATCCCAGTAATTATCATTACGTTTTAGTTCAGCACGCTCTTTTGTGAAAGAGGATACTACATATGGACCAGTACCAATAGGACCTTCCTTTGCAATATCACGACCATTCGCCTCTGCTGTCACATCCATAATCAAGAACAATGGATCACCTAGCAAGTTTGGCAAGTTATAGTATTCCTTATCAGTCTTGATGGTCAACTCCTGACCGTTAGCAGTAATTTCTGTATAGTTAAAGAACGTTTTTGCTCGTTTACTCTTAGCAAAGGTCCGTTCTAAAGATGCTTTTACCGCCTCAGCTGTCAATTTATTACCATTTGAGAATTTGACTTTATCATTGATGGTGAAAGTCCAGGTCAATTTATCATCACCTTGTTTCCAAGAGGTAGCAAGCCACGGGGTTGCCTTCATTTGGTTATCAAACTTGATAAGCGTTTCACCTACACCAAAGCGTACAACAGCCCAACTAAAATAATTTTCTGTTGGTTCTAATGTGCCAGCAAAGTTAATAGCCCCTACCTTTAATACATCATTAGACGAAGAAGAGTCTTGATTCATACAGCCAACAGTCCCGAGCACGGTCATACCAAGGGTCATACCTATTAGTAAAGCCTTGCGTAATCCTTTCATTTATACACCTAACCTTTCTACACACATTAACTATCTATTTATGCTCAGATACTCACTATGTTTTGTATTAACATAATCTAGTAAATATAACCTGCTTTTACAATAGTTAATATAGAGAGAATCTATGTACATCACTTCATATGAGCATATCTTGTTATACCCATAGGGGTATATTTTATACAGTCAACTATACTATAGATTAGGTGTTAACACAATGTATAATTTGAGAAACATTTCAATATATCTATTAAAAAATTTCATATCTTAACTATACATAAAAAATAGCAGTTAGTCTTGAAACTAACTGCTATTTTAAGTTTACCTATCCGCTCTAAGCCTCTACGTTTCAAAGCTATACTTTTAAAAGTTTTAAAACAAGCTCTCTAAGCTTCTAATGCAGCCTCATCCAAGGTAAGTGGCTTATGATCTTGACCAATTTCAAAGATGGAGCTCAATAAAACCTTTGTATATGGATGTTTTGCATCCGCCAAGTGGAAAGCATCTAGTTCTTCAACGATAGCACCTTTGTACATTACGACCACCTTGTGGCACATCGTACGAATAAAGGCAATATCATGAGCAATAAATAGGTATGTTAAATTTTTCTTTTTTTGTAAACGCGCCAAAAGGTACGCAATGGAGTCTTGTACGGATACATCTAGAGCACTAGTAGCCTCGTCTAATACGAGGATTTCAGGCTCTAAAACGATAGCACGAGCAATGGCAACACGTTGGCGTTGACCACCAGACATTTCATGAGGATAACGATGCATAAACTCACGTGGTAAATCTACCATTTCCAAATAGTCACCTGCGATTTGCTCTTCCTTTCCCTTTTCAAGAAGACCAAAATTATAGAGTGGCTCAAGGATGATATCTTTGACCTTCATACGTGGATTAAAAGCTGCAGATGGATCTTGAAATACCATTTGAATCTTTTTACGATATTCTTTCGTTTGTTCAGAGTTCATATGTTGAATCTCTACACCATCTACATAAATCTCGCCTTCCGTAATAGGAAGCATCTTCATGATCATACGAACCAATGTTGTTTTCCCAGAGCCAGATTCACCTACAATACCAAGGGACTGACCTTTTTCGAGAGTTATATTAATATCCTTACATGCTTCGAGCTCACCACCAGTAGGAAGTGGGAATCGTTTATATACATTCTTAATTTCTACTGCATAATTAGTCAATGTAACGACCTCCTCCCAATGTTGGCACAGCGTCTTTTAATTGTTTTGTATATTCATTAGATGGATTTTCCAAAATATCTTGCGGAGTACCAGCATCTACAACACGGCCCTTTTTCATAACAATGATATAATCGGACATATACGCTGCTACACCAAGGTTATGCGTAACCATTACAATTGCTGAATTATGCTCTTTAGCTAGTTCAAGCATTTGCATAACCACTTGAGATTGTGTTGTTACATCCAGAGCAGATGTAGGTTCATCACCAATGAGTAATGCTGGGTCCAAAGCTAATGCCATGGCAATACCCACACGTTGGCGTTGACCACCAGATAACTCATGAGGATAACGGCGCAAGATATCTGCACAATTAGGTAAGGCTACGGATTCCAATAACTCAATGGCTCGTCGATCACATTCATCATTGGAGATTTCAATATGAGATGTAAACAACTCTCTAAACTGTTTACCAATGCGAACAATAGGATCCAATGCACTACCACTATCTTGGAAAATCATGGCTATGTCTTTGCCACGTATGGATCTCCATTCAGACTTAGATAGGGTACGAAGGTCATGACCATTAAAGAGCATTGTACCCTCTGTTACCTCACCACCTACAGGCAATAAACCCATGAGGGCCCGGATCACGGTAGTTTTACCGGATCCGGACTCACCTACGATGGTTAATACCTTACCGCGTTCCAAGGTAAAGTTCACATCCATAACAGCAGGCACACCTTGGTACGCAATGTTAAGGTTTTCTACAGTTAGTATGTTTTCTGCCATTATAGCTCCTCACTATTTTGTAATTTTGTTAGTAATCCAGTAGTAATCACTTGGGTACATTACAGCACCTTTCAAGTAAGAACCTGTAACGATATTAGTTTTAGGGTAACCTAAGAATAATGCAGCGCCATCATTTATCAACAATTGTTGAATTTGGATTGCATAATCACGACGTTTTGCTGGGTCGAATTCAGTTTCAGCTGCATCTAACAATTGGTCAACTTGTGGATTGGAGTAACCAGAACCATTTTGAGGGTTGGAACCATTGTTATTAGTGTGCCAGTAGTTAGCCAAGAACCAGATTGGATCGCCTGTATTAGCTGTTACGATATTGGAGATAAGCATATCATAGTCGCCTTCTTGACCCATTTTATCGATCAAGTTATAGTCAACTGTTTTGATTTTCATATCGATGCCAACCTTTTTAAGGTCTGCTTGAACAGCCTCTGCATAAAGTGGTAATTCTGCACGAGAGTTATATACTACGAAGTTGAATGTTAATGGTTTGCCATCTTTATCAAGGATGCCATCGCCATCTGTATCTTTCCAGCCATCTTCTGCTAACAATTGTTTAGCGCGTTCAGGATTATATGCATTTGGATCTTTCAAGTCTTTGAAACCATAGTCCATGGATGGTGGAATTGGAGCGGAACCAGGAATGAATGTACCTTTTAACAATACATCAGCATAGTTTTTACGGTCTGTTGCAGAGATAACTGCAGCACGAACTTTGTCATCCCCAAGAATACCTTTTTGATTAATACGGGCCAATACGACACGAAGAGATGCGATTTCATCTACTTTGAATTTATCATTGCCTTGGAATAAACCAATTTCACCAGGACCGATGTTAACAGCCATATCTACGTCGCCAGATTGTAAGCTCAAAGCACGCGTATTAGGGTCATCGATGGAAGGAATTTCTACAGTTTTAAATGGTACTGTACCATCCCAGTAGTTTTCGTTCGCAGCCATTTCAGCACGTTCTTTAGTGAAGGATTTAACTACATATGGGCCTGTACCGATAGGACCTTCCTTCGCAAAGTTACGGCCATCTTTTTCAGCTTGAACGTCAACGATTAGGAACAACGGATCCGCTAAAAGGCCAGGCATATTAGGATATTCTTTTGTTGTATGAATAACTAATTGTTGACCATTAGCTTCCATAGAGTCATATTCGAAGAATGTTTTCGCACGATTAGACTTTGCAAAAGCACGTTCAATAGACGCCTTTACAGCTGCTGCATCAACTTTTTTACCATTGGAGAATTTCACCTTATCATTGATTGTGAAAGTCCATGTTTTATGGTCTGGAGATACCTCCCATTTAGACGCAATCCATGGTTGAGGTTTCATTTGCTCGTCAAATTTAGCCAATGTTTCACCTACGCCATAACGCATTACAACCCATGCGAAGAAGTTTTCTGTAGGTTCTAATGTGGATGCGAAGTTAGTAACGCCTACTTTTAATACATCTTTGTTAGCAGCACCATTATTATCAGACCCACACCCTGCGATGAAGGAACCCATCATTACAATGCTAAGACCTGCTAAAAGAGCCTTTTTCCAAGATTTTTTCATTTAAAATCTCCTTTTACAACTACATGCAAAACATAAAAACATTTAACATCATCACTATCTAAAATAGTTGTGATGGAAAAAACATAATTTCCTACCATTCATAATGAAACTTTCACTAGATGAAAATTCAAATTTATGAAGATAAAAACAATTTTATCCTTGATTTTTAGGATCCACTACATCTCGTAAGGAGTCAGACCAAAGATTAAAAATAGATACTACAATTAAAATCGACATACCAGGGAATGCCATAAGCCATGGACTCGTTTGCAAGTACTGGCGGCCTTCATTAAGCATAAGGCCCCATTCAGGTGTTGGTGGCTGTGCACCGAAACCAAGGAAAGAAAGCCCTGCTACCTCAATCATGATAGCCCCAATATCAAGTGCACCTGTAGTAACAACAAGAGGCATAATATTAGGAATAATATGTCGTCTTAAGATAGTTGCTGTAGATGCCCCCATCATAACCGCAGCCGTTACATATTCTTCACCACGTACTTTTAACGTCATAGAACGTACTAGACGAGCATATTTTGCCCAACCAACTACAGATAAAGCCAAAATTGTATTCACAATGCTACCACCCAAAATACCAGCAATAGCGATGGCTAAAACAACACCTGGGAAGGATAACATAATATCAGCTAAGCGCATGAGAACCATTTCGACTTTGCCGCCAAAATAGCCTGCTATAGCACCGATGATAGTACCAATGCTCACCATGATAACGACGATGGATACGCCCATGAACAAGGATAATTGAGTACCGTAAATGATACGGGATAATACATCACGTCCTAATTTATCGGTACCAAACCAATGTTGGCTGCTTGGTGCTTGCAATGCCTGACTTATATTTGAGGTGAAAGCATCGCCCGGTGCAAGCCAGGGTGCAAAGATAGCGATGAGAACAATGATAATCATCAACCCACTATAGAAAGAGAACAATTTATGTTTTTGAATAAATTCTGCCATTATGCTCTCTCCCTTTTCAATCTAGGGTCTAATAAGATATATGATGCATCAACCAATGCGTTAATACACATATATGCTAAAGCAACCCACAACACAAAACCTTCAATCAATGGATAATCGCGCATAGTAATAGCATAAATTGCCATATTCCCAAGTCCCGGCCAAGAGAATACCATTTCTACGACTGCCACACCACCTAGTAACCAACCAATAACAACACCAAGAATAGTGATGAGTGGTAACACCGCATTAGGTAAAATATGACCGAATAAAATTTTTATCTCACTAACACCGCGAGCACGAGCGCCAATAACATAATCCTTTTGCATTTCCTCAAGGATAACGAGCCGCACTTGACGCATGTATTTAGACCCAACAACAACTGCCAAAGTAATAGCGGGCAAAATAACACCAGACGCAGTCACTCGAGAGGATGCAATCGGTACAAGGCCCAATTTAAGACCGAAGATGTAAATCAGTACAAGACCTAACCAGAACGTAGGCATAGATACGCCTACGAAGGATAGAAATCTCAACACATAATCAACCCATTTGTTACGATTTAAGGCGCTTATAATACCTGCAGGCAATGCATAGAGCAGCGTAAATACTAAAGCCGTACCCGCTAACATTAATGTACCTGGTAAAGCCTCCAACATACGATCTACTACTGGTTTTTTAGCAGAATAACTCATCCCTAAATCACCTTGTGCGGCATTGACGACCCAGTTTGCATACTGTACTACAAATGGTTTATCTAACCCAAGCTGAGCTCGAGTTTCATCGATAAGCTCCTGAGATACGATAGTATCTGCCGTTTCAAGTAACATCGTTACTGGGTCACCTGGTGCTAAATAGGTGAGACAAAATGTCAAAAATGTGATGCCAAACAAGGTAACAATAAATTGCCCCAATTGTTTGACAAAGCGTTTGCCCATAGGCGCCTCCTAAACTCTCTAAACACTAACAACAATTCAAATGACAAACTAATGGTACTAGCTTTTTATATAGCGATGAAGCTTAAAGGCTAGGGAACGAAAAAAGGTTAGTCGCCCGACTAACCCAAATTAAGCACAGCATATGCATACCATGCCTTTAGAGCAGGCTTTCTGACTCTGATTCATCGCAACATTTCGGCCTTCCCAGTTTCCCAGTGACCCTATAATGAAACCTTGCTCCTCATTACAGCTATTTGCATAGTATGGGTTTTTCACCCATTTTCCTCTTTTACGCTCGGTAAATACCGACACTCACTAGTTCATTCATTTTTATCGATTATAAATATACTATATTAACACTCTATTTACAATACATATACCCCTTATGGGTATATGTATTTCGCATATTTTCAATATAATTTTTATACTGATAAAAAATATTGATTAATGATTAAATTCACAATCCTGCATAAAATTATATAAATTAACTTATATAAATAATTTTTTATTATATTTACTGTATATGACGGTATATATATTAATTTTAATAATAATAAAGCAATGTAAAAACTTTATTATAAAATCTTTTTATACACAGCAAAAATTTGATTAATAATAATACTCTTTATATTTTTTCATATCTAGCTCGCATTAATTATAAGTCTAATGCATGATTATGATAAAAAAGAGGCTATTACCAAGTAATAGCCTCTAATAAGACGAGATGTATTCAGTTAATCAATACTTTGTTGTAAGCGGTGTGCTCTGCGTGTATCCCACGCTTTACGCAAAACATAGATCACCAAGCCTATGCTTACTGCCACTGCGCTACCTACCATAGCATCAAAGCCACATGCGTAGATTGCATATAGGCAGTAAAGAACGCCTATACCGAACAAGTAATTAGAGCGTTTAATACGACTTTCAGCTACGCCAGCCATACGCATCATTGTAGGTACTGCCAAGATGCACAATACATACGGTACTACGTTAGTTACAACCGCTAAGTTTACTAGGATTTCAAACTGCTCACGCAAGGATTCGCTTGCAGTGAATAAAGTAAGTAATGTTTCAACAGCGAGTAAAATCAATACACCACGAACAGGAGCATCTTTGCTATTTACACGAGCGAATATTTTAGGGAAGTAACCATGTTCTGCTGCACTTTTGAAGACGCGAGACAATGTGAATTGCCAGCAAAGCAAAGCGCCAAAGCAAGAAATAACCATAGCAGCCATAACGATGTTTGCAATTGTATCATTGAACATGTATACGAATGTCAAACCGAATGGTGCGTTAGAATTTAATAAATCAACGTTAGGCACAATACCTGCCATAACGTTTGTGGACAAGATATAAACCACTGCCACTGCTAATGTACCCGCCACAGTTGCGATAGGTACGTTTTTCTTTGGATTCTCAACAGCATCAGCATTAGCCGCTGCGGACTCAAATCCTAGGAAGCCCCATAAAGTTAGGGAAATAGATTGTTTTACCGCATCATAAAGCGGAAGATCATTTGGATTCCATGCCGCCCAATAAATAGATGGATCAAACCAATACCAGCCGATTGTACCGATTAATAAAACCGGAACAATAGAGCCCCAAATAGTCATATTGCTGAGTCGACCTGTGAAACGATTACCTCTGAAGTTTAGAATCGCTGCAAACCACAAGAGCACAATTGTTACCTGACTTGTTTGTGTCGCATTGAGGTCAACACCAAAGAAAGCTGCGCCATAACCTACGGCAGATACCGCAATGGCGATATTAGCAATGATGAGAGATATGCTGTAAGCATAGCTCGCCATAAAATGTCCAGTTTTACCGAAGCGATGTTCTGCATAACCGCCCATGCCCCCTTGTTTTTGGGAGAACATACCCGCTTGAGCAAAAATATACGCTAGTAAAAGCGCACCCACAGCTGTCACGAGCCAAGATAAAACTGAAATAGTACCAACTTGAGCCAAATTAGTTGGTAACATAATGATCCCAGCTCCTAGCATATTGGCTGCTACCATTGTGGTTAGCTGGAATACAGACATTTTTTTAGCGGTGGTTTTCATGTATCAATCCCCTTTCACTAAGGTGAATTTTTTCTCGTCCATAATTCACTTAAAATATATATACCGCTAAGTAAATTCAGTTCGTGCTGTGATGGGCTTGAATGTGAATTTACCGTTTTTATTCTTATTACGAGTTAAATAATAACACCTATGAAACCAAAATAAAAGTACTTTATTGGCGGACAAGGCATATTACACGAATTGAATAAATCATAGGTGATTTATCATCAAAATTGAACAGAATTCATTTTAATTGTGACAAAGTATATTTTTACCCTATTTTATTCTGTGTATAGATGTAATTTTTCCTATCTATCACGGTTATAGTGTCCTAGTACAAGACTATTATTCTCTCACAATCCACTATACATGTACATACAAATACCTCATTTTAATAGTGGATTATCAATTAGAATTTTGGGATTTATAGGTATCGTCTAGCTGTTAAATAAAAAATCGATATACATATAAGTATAATGGGCAATATTAGGCCCTTAATGAAATCCTTATATGTATATCGATCTCAGACTTTTAAATTTTTATTGATAATTATTCTTTACTTTTATTGTTGATATGTTCTTACACTACTTTTATGCCTGTACGGATTCAATAATATGTTTCCACTCAGCAATTTGTTTTTCTTCTGTAGCGATAATAGCTTTGCCATTATTACGTTGTCGTTCCACACACTCCGGAGCCGTACCAGAATAGTTGTTACGACCCGCTACACAAGCTTCGATGGAGATGGCATCAAGAATATCCGCATCAAAGTGATGAGAGATTGCTTTGAAGTCTTCTACGGATAGATCAAGGAGTACGCAACCTTTTTCGATACAGTGATGCACCGCATTACCTACGATTTCATGGGCTTCGCGGAATGGAACACCTTTTTTCGCAAGGTAATCTGCCATATCCGTAGCATTAGAGAAGTCGTCATCAAGGACTGCTTTCATATGAGCCCCATTGACCTTCATACCGCGAACCATCGCCGCATTGATGGACAATGCAAAGTGTACCGTATCAATAGCATCGAAGATACCTTCTTTATCCTCTTGCATATCCTTGTTGTATGTAAGTGGTAATCCTTTCAACGTTGTTAGAAGTCCTAACAAGTGACCATAGGTACGGCCTGTTTTACCACGAACCAGTTCGCAAACATCAGGATTTTTCTTTTGAGGCATGATACTAGAACCTGTACAATGAGCATCATCGAGTTCAATAAAATTAAACTCATTGGTGGACCACAAGATTAATTCTTCACTAAGACGACTCAAGTGCATCATCACTAGAGATGCAAAGGACAAGAATTCAACTACGTAATCGCGGTCAGATACGGCATCCATACTATTTTCATAAATACGGGAAAAGCCCAAGAGCTTTTGCGTATATGTTTGATCAATGCCATATGTAGAACCAGCTAATGCACCGGCTCCAAGTGGCATGATGTCCGCATGTTTAAATACCAACAAGAGACGATCAAAATCGCGTTCTAACATGGAGAAATAAGCCATCATATGATGCCCGAACAATACAGGTTGAGCCCGTTGTAAGTGCGTATAGCCAGGCATGATAACGTCACTATATTTTTCAGCTGTTTCAATGAGAGCTTTCTGCATATCTACGATGAGCTCGCCCATTTCCACAACAGCTTTACGCACATACATATGCAAATCTACTGCACACTGATCATTACGGCTGCGGCCGGTATGCAAACGCCCACCTGCTTCACCAATATCATCAGTAAGGTGTTTCTCAATATTCATATGAATATCTTCAAGAGCCACGGAGAACGGAAACTCTCCTTTATCAATCTGACCTTTAATCTTTGTTAAACCTGCTAAAATAGCATCTCGATCTGCGTCGGAGATAATATTTTGTTTTGCCAGCATAGTCGCATGAGCCTTGCTGCCTGCAATATCTTCGGCGTACATCCGCGCATCAAAAGCGATAGAGGATGTAAAATCCTCTACCGCTTTATCAGTGCCTTTTGTGAAACGCCCGCCCCACAATTTAGCCATTATTTACCTGCTTTCTCTTTCATCAATGCATTAATTTTGAGAGGTAAACCGAACAAGTTGATGAAACCTTCTGCATCAGATTGATCGTATACATCATCTTCTTCGAATGTTACGAAATCTTCGCTGTACAAAGAATATGGAGAAGTACTACCTGCAGAAATGATATTTCCTTTGTACAATTTAAGTTTTACTTCACCTGTTACAGTTTTTTGAGTTTCGTCAACAAACGCTTGTAACGCGTTCATCAATGGTGCGAACCACATGCCATCATATACGAGTTCAGCGTATTTGTTAGCAATGAGTTCTTTGTAGTGGTATGTAGCTCTGTCGAGGCATAGGTATTCAAGTTCTCTATGAGCATACATGATGATAGAGCCACCTGGGTTTTCATAAACGCCACGGGATTTCATGCCTACCAATCTATTTTCGACGATATCTACAACGCCTACACCATAGTGTGCACCGATTTCGTTGAGTTTTTCTAATATTTGTAATGGAGTACCTTCTTGACCATCTACAGCTACAGGTACACCTTCTTTGAAGGATACAGTTACATAACCAGCTTCATCTGGAGCTTGTTCAGGTGTATGTGTTACCAAGTACACATCATCTTTAGGTGCATTTGCTGGATTTTCAAGATCGCCGCCTTCATGGGACAAATGCCATACGTTTTGGTCCATAGAATATGGATGAGATTTTGTAGCTACAACTGGAATATCGTGTTTAGCAGCATATTCCATACAGTCTGTTCTAGATTTCAAATCCCATTCTCTCCAAGGAGCGATGATTTTCATGTTAGGAGCTAATGCTTTGATAGTCAACTCAAAACGAACTTGGTCATTACCTTTACCAGTCGCACCATGAGCGATTGCATCAGCGCCTTCTTTTTTTGCAATATCTACAAGAATTTTACCAATTAAAGGTCTCGCGAAGGATGTACCTAATAAATATTTACCTTCATAAATTGCACCAGCTTTTACAGTAGGCCATACATAATCTTTTACAAACTCTTCCTTAGCGTCAACGATGTACGCTTTAGATGCGCCAGATTTGATCGCTTTTTTCTCAACTGCATCATAATCCTCAGGTTGGCCCAAGTCTACACACACTGCAATAACTTCAGCGCCATAATTTTCTTTCAGCCAAGGAATGATAACAGAAGTATCTAAGCCACCAGAATATGCGAGTACTACTTTATTTGCTTTACCCATGATAACACCTCATAAACCACTATCTATTTAGACTCATATAATCAATACAATATCAGATAATTGTGAAAGCACCGTGGTATCTTCTATTACCAACAAGCATTTTCTCCTTCTGACAAAAAATAGTATACACCTGTATAATTATAAATGCAAGCATTATTTTTATTCACTTTAATAATATATTTCGTTTCCGAACTAACAAAAAAGCTATATCTAGCAATCAAACACCAGATATAGCTTATTAAATATATTAACTTATTCTTCCACAAGCTCCAAGTCTTGTTCGTACGCATAGTCTGCTTCGGCTTGTGTAATCATGCCTTGGTCTACCATTTGTTCGAGCACCAGCTTTTGTCGAGCCTTTGCACCTTCATAGTTCGTATAAGGATCTAAATAGGACGGTGCATTGGGTAATGCTGCTAGCAAAGCACTTTGCCCCAATGTTAATCGGCTTGGGCTTGTTCCAAAGTAGCCGTGAGCAGCTTCGTAGATACCGTAATAGTTATGACCATAATATACGGTATTCAAATACATAGTGAGAATTTCTTCCTTAGAGTAGTAATGTTCCATTTCACTAGCAAGAATCGCCTCTTCCACCTTACGACTCATGATACGCTTCGAGGAAAGGAACAGATTTTTTACAAGTTGTTGTGTAATAGTACTACCGCCTTCTAGCGTTTCACCTGCTATAGTGTTTGTGTACAAGGCGCGAATAATACCGAGTACATCAATAGCTCCATGTTTATAATACCGCTTATCTTCAATAGCGATTAGTGCATTTTTTGTGTACTCAGGAATAACATCCCCTTTCACCCAATGCTCTTTTGAAACACGTTGATTAAGAGCTATCTGTACTTTATCTCTAAATGTAAACAGTCGTATAATTCGATCCGTACGACTGAGCGTGTCTTCACTTTGTTCTATTTGTTTTTCAACAATTGTATGAGCTTTACTCTCACGATTTGTCCCTTGAAAGCTATGGTATCCGTCATATATAAACATAGCCAAAATCATGACCACTACGAACACGACTAGATTTCGAAGGTAGCGAAATACTTTCATTTCTTTCACCTATTTCTTAAAGGTCTGTAATATAAACACATGTAACTATAGGTTTATAATCTAGCTATCTATACAATACCTTATATACATATACAAATATAAAGTATATTAAATGTATTGTATCACATCAATCAATAAGAAGATATGTAAAACACTAGTTTTTACGTCCACTCATACTACAAATATATTTAATATATCTTAATAATGGCATGATACCCTATATCTATATATACCGATTAATGCATATTAGTTATACTTATTAAGTTGTATTAAAAACTTTAAATAGAGTATAATGTATGAGATGATAAAAACATGCCTATGGAGGAGTAAAATGAAACAGTGTATGGATTCAGAAAATCTGCATCGTCGATTGCGTAAAATCTTAGGTCAAGTGCAAGCTATTGATCGAATGATTGAAGAAGACATTCCCTGCGAAGATGTGTTGAGCCAAATTAATGCAGCTAAATCTGCACTACATAAAGTAGGACAAGTAATTCTTGAAGGACATATCAACCACTGCGTACGAGATGGTATCGAACATGGTGACGTGGAAAAAACCATTAGCGACTTTACAAAAGCTGTAGAACGCTTTGCAAATATGGGTAAATAAAAAAGGACTCTACAAATGAATTGCACCCAAAAAATTGGACATAATTTTTGGAGGTGCAGTTCAAAATGTAGGGTCCTTTTTATTACCCTCATATTAATCGTGGTTAGTTGTTAAGAATTCGCTCAATGCAGCGAGTGCCTCGTCTTCGTCAGCACCGTCAGCCGTCAAGGTAACGGATGTGCCTTTTGTAGCACCCAAGGTCAATACAGTTAAAATGGATTTAGCATCTGCTGTTTTGCCATTAGCAGCGATAGTCACTTTGGAAGCGAACTTAGCAGCCAATTGTGTGAAAGCTGTAGCAGGACGAGCATGTAAACCGGATTCGTTAGTAATTTCTACTGTTAATTCTTTCATGATAACCTCTTTCTATCTCGATAGGCGGTGCCTATCCATACGTTCTAATAGATATATTGTATCAATATCAAGCATTTCAATTCAAGTATATTACATCCTATTTACTATGTAATAATCCTATTTAACAAAAGTAAAATTATAATAAACCTTTTTCAGCTAATACAGATTTAGCGTATTCTGTAATTTCTTCTGCTGTGTCCATAGTAAGTGCTTTATTTGCTACCTCTTCACATTCTGTTTTGGAAACAGAACGCAAAATATTTTTAATAAGAGGAATCGAAGAAGCCGTCATGGAGAATTCGTCGAGGCCAAGGCCCAACAGAATCATGGTCGCCACAGGGTCGCTAGCAAGCTCACCACACATGCCTGTAAATTTACCTTGTTCATGACTAGCATCAATGACGTGCTTAATAAGACGTAACACACCTGGATGCAATGGTTGATACAAGCTACCAATTGCTTCGTTCATACGGTCTACTGCCAATGTGTATTGGCAAAGATCATTCGTACCGATACTAAAGAAGTCTACATATTTAGCAAGAATTGGAGATATAACAGCTGCCGCTGGTACTTCGATCATGATGCCAACCTTGATATCCTTGTTGAAATCCTTACCCTCAGCCTCCAGTTCCTCCTTACATTCACTAAGCATAGCATTCGCTTGCTTCACTTCCTCAACGGAAGCAATCATAGGATACATGATGTGAATATCACCAAACGCACTAGCTCGTAATAAGGCACGCAATTGTACCTTAAAGATGTCTGGACGATTTAAGGATATACGAATAGCGCGATATCCTAGGAATGGATTCATTTCACTTGGTAAATCAAGGCATTTCAATTCCTTGTCTCCACCGATGTCCATGGTACGGATAATAACAGGCTGCCCCTTCATATCTTGGGCTACCTTTTTATACTCTTCGAATTGTATTTCTTCTGCAGGCAATTCGTCATTTTCCATGTAAAGGAATTCTGTACGATACAAACCAATACCTTGTGCGCCCATAGTGAGCGCATGTTTAGCATCCTTCGCCTTACCAATGTTGCCGAATAGTTCTACATGATGACCATCAATGGTAGTAGCTTCAAGATTAGCGGATTCGCGCAACCGTTTTAATTCCTCTTGGAACGCCAACGCTTGATTTGTATACTCCGTCCAATCCGCATCAGATGGATTGATTTCCACGATACCATCCGTACCAAGAACGACTGCCTTATCGCCATCTGCAAAGCTTTCAATATCACCAACGCCCATAACTGCAGGAATCTCTAAGGTGCGAGCCATAATAGCCGCATGAGATGTAGGGCCACCTGCTGCCGTAACGATACCTTTTACTACCGCTTTATCAAGGGATGCCGTATCAGATGGTGCCAAATCATGAGCCACCAAGATAACCTCGCCAGAAATATGTGATAAACCGCGAGGGTTCATGCCTAACATATTACGCATCAAACGATCACCGATATCCTTAATATCTGCGCCTCGTTCACGCATATAGGCGTCTTCCATGCCGAGAAAGATATTTGCAAAGGTTTCAATTGTTTGAGCCGTAGCCGCTACCACATTCATATGGCTAGACTCAACAAGGGATTTAATTCCGTCAGATAAGGATGGGTCTTGAGCAATTTGCATATGCGCTTCAAAAATAGCCGCCTCTTCTGGCCCCATTTCATCCAACGCTTTTTTACGAATAGTATCCAATTGTTTTAAGGTAGATGCCATAGCAGTTGCAAACTTGCCAATTTCTTCTTCTACCTTGTCTTCCGTTACATTGTAATCAGGAATGACAATTTCCTCTTGAATATATCTATATACATTGCCTACTGCAACGCCACGAGATCCAGAAATCCCTTGAATTCGCATATGTGTTCCTCTTTCTATTACGATTAACTACATTACTCTTTATTTTATCATTTCTCTGTTAAACAATAAAGTAATCCAAATACCTATACTCCCTTAAATAACCGTCCCATATGGGGCATTTTTTGTTTTACTATAACTCTCAATAAACGTTGTAAGCTTTCCTTATTTTCCCTTTATTTTGCTATAAATTTATACGATTCCATGCCATGCTTAGGACCTATTTATGATATAATATTATAATATAGAATATATAATAATAAACATATGAGACTTTCACGGGCTTCATGGTGAAAGTCTTACTTATTGATAGGAGACTTTATGAAATTAACGAAAATGCATGGTCTCGGCAATGACTTCATCCTCTTTGCCGACCCACAAGGGACGTCTAAAGACTACACAGACCTCGCCATCCGCCTTTGCGATCGTCGCACGGGTATTGGTGCTGATGGTCTTGCTATCCTAGTTCCTTCCGAAACCTGTGATGTGCGCATGCGCATCATCAACTCCGATGGTAGTGAAGCAGAAATGTGCGGTAATGCCATCCGTTGCTTTGCCAAATACGCTTATGAACACGGTGAAACAACGAAGGAGACTTTCACCATTGAAACCTTAGCTGGCGTAATGAAGCCTACATTGACTATCGAAAACGGTATAGTCACACAAGTTACTGTAGACATGGGCAAACCATTTTTTAAGGCCCAAGACATTCCTATGAATGTAAACATGGATAAGGTTATCGACGTAGACCTCAATGTAAACGGTGAAACCGTAACAGTGAGTTCTGTATTGCTCGGTGTGCCTCATACGGAGGTATTCATCGACGACATTACAAAAGCCCCTGTTACAACACAAGGCCCTATCCTTGAAAAGCACGATGCCTTCCCTGCCAACACCAATGTAAACTACATTGAAGTGGTAAACGACAAACACATCAAGGTGCGCACATGGGAACGCGGCGCTGGCGCTACTTTAGCTTGTGGAACAGGATCTTGTGCCTCTGCCGCTATGTCCTTTGAAAAGGGCTTAACAGGCCGCGAAGTAGATGTGGAACTCTATTTAGGAACATTGCATATTTCATACTTGGAGGATGGCACGGTGCTCATGACAGGCCCGGCTGAGGAAGTCTTCGAAACAGAACTTCCTATCGATTAAAATGAAGTGGTTACAACTTATATTAAATGCGTTCCTAAGGTACCAACAGGGTCGCACACTCATACCACGGAATATAGAGCCCCTTTTGGGACTACTTGCATCCATTCTCGTCATCCTCATAGCCGTAGCCAATAGCATCGCTATTGGTTATGCCTTGATTGTCGTATGGAGCATCATGGCCTACGTGTTCTACCGCAAAGGATATGCCCTAAAAGAATTATTAAACCTATCTTGGACAGGTGCGAAAACATCCATCATAGTGATGCAAATCTTCCTTCTCATCGGTTGGCTCATCGCCATGTGGCAAGCAGCAGGCGTTATTCCTATGATTATCGCCACAGGTATCGATTTAATTGATCCATCCATCTTTATCGTCTGTGCCTTTTTAATAACAGCCATAGTGAGTATGCTGTTAGGTACTGCACTGGGCACTGTAGGAACGATAGGCATCGTACTCATCACCATGGCAAGAGCTGGAAGTATTCCAGAAAATATCGTAGTTGGTGCCATTATTGCAGGTGCTTACTTTGGTGATCGAAACGGTCCACTATCCTCTAGTGCATCTCTTGTAGCGGCCTTGACCCATACAAAGGTATCGACGAATATTCCCATTATGTTTAAAGATGGTATTCCAGCACTCATCATCTCTACAGTGTTGTATCTATTACTATCTCAGTGGTACCCACTCAATTACGAAAATAGTTTACTATCCGATACAATTCACTTTATTTTCAATATCGATTGGACATTATGGATTCCAGTCATCATCGTCATTGGTCTATTGCCTTTGAAAGTATCTATCCGTTGGCCTATCGGACTCAGTGCATTAGCGGCGGCCATTCTAGCCTATACCAATCAGGATGCGAGCCTCTCAGAGTTGGGATGGTATACCTTAACAGGCTTTGAACTACCGCACTATAATCCACTAGCTAATATCATTCATGGCGGCGGTCTACAAACGATGTTTATCCCTACCCTTTCAATTTTTATGGCTACTGCCATTTCAGGCATGCTCGAAGGGGTTGGCTTCTGGAACGATATACGACAACTGTTAGAGCGAGCTAAAACACGGAGCGATGTATTTGCTGCCAATGTAGGTCTTGCTTTCTTAACAGGTGCGGTTGGATGCAGCCAAGCTATTGCGGTAGTTATGACGCACTCTATTATGCGTATTACCTACGCACAGCGAGGTATTCAAGACGAAGATGTAATGCTAGACTTTGAAAATAGTGGCATTCTCATCGCTCCATTACAACCATGGAATATCGCTGCCTACGTGCCCATTGTCATGATGGGTACAAGTTCAACAGGTTATGTACCATTTGCCTTCTTCCTATATCTAGTACCACTCATCTATTGGTTACGATTACGGAAGCAAGATCAACCAATCATACGCTAATTAGTATTATCTCAAAAGGGGAAATTGTATGATTTATACCATTACCTTTAATCCAGCTCTCGATTATATCGTGCGCCTTGATCACCTCAAGACGGGTACTATTAATCGCACCATCCAAGAATACGTTCTCGGTGGTGGCAAAGGTATCAACGTATCTATCGTGCTCAACAATCTTGGCATGGATACGACAGCACTCGGCTTCATCGCAGGGTTTACAGGCGAAGAAATCGTAACACAACTCAAGAAATTCGGCGTGAAAGAAGATTTCATCCGGCTTCGCGAAGGATTAACCCGCATCAATGTTAAGGTAAAAGCCTCTGATGAGGAAACAGAGATTAATGGCCGCGGCCCAATCATTGCTACCGACGAATTAGAAGCTCTATACAAACAGCTTGATGCGTTGACCGAAAAGGACACCTTAATCCTTGCTGGCAGCATTCCTTCTAGCCTACCAAGCGATATGTACGAACTCATTATGGAGCGCTTACAACATAAAAATATTCGCATCGTAGTCGATGCTACAAAGGATCTACTCACAAAAGTCTTGCCTTATAAACCATTTTTAATTAAGCCAAATAATCACGAGCTTAGTGAAATCTTTGGGCGCACTTTATCTACAAAAGATCAGCTTGTAGAAGCAGCAAAAACATTGCAAGAGAAAGGCGCACAACACGTGCTCATCTCCATGGCTGGTGATGGTGCTATTTTGGTGTCCGCTGACGGCACTGTATATACCAGTCCTGCCCCTAAAGGAACTCTCGTGAATTCCGTGGGTGCTGGCGACTCCATGGTAGCCGGCTTTATTACGGGCTATGAAAAGACGGGTGACTTACAAGAGGCGCTCTATTGGGGTATCTCCAGTGGCTCTGCCTCCGCTTACTCTGAAAACCTCGCAACCCTTGAAGAAGTAGAAACACTGCTTTCACAAGTACGAGTTAAATAGTTTTATATTTTATGTGCATCAAGGAGTACACATATGAAAATCACTGATCTATTAAAACCTCAATCTATCCTACTGAATGCAGATCCTGTCACAAAAGCTGACGCCATTTACACCTTAGGTGAATTGATGGACAAAGGAGGCTATTTGACAGACAAGGCAGAATATTTAAAAGCTGTCTTCGCTCGTGAAGAGTCTGGTTCTACAGGCCTTGGCGACGGTATTGCCACACCACATGCTAAATCTGCAGGAGTAAAAGAACCAGGCCTCGCTGCTATGGTCGTGCCTAACGGTGTGGATTTCGAAGCACTTGATGGTCAACCATCTCGCCTATTCTTTATGATTGCTGCTCCAGAAGGCGCGGCTGACACTCATGTAGAGGTATTGAGTCAGTTAGCAACGATGGTAATCGACCCTGATTTCAAAGAAGCCCTCATCGCAGCTCCAACTATAGAACGTTTCTTGGAACTCGTAACAGCTAAAGAGCAAGGCAACTTTGATCCATCTGTAGAAGGGTTTATCAAAACAGCAGAGGATCAAAAAGCAACCAGTATTACTGGTGCTATCGAAGCGAAGGCTGCAGAAGCAATTGAAAAGGTTGCACCTAAGATTTCTGTAGATAACCCGCATTATGATGTATTAGCTGTTACAGGCTGTCCTACTGGCATCGCACACACCTATATGGCTGCTGAATCTTTAGAACGTAAGGCTAAGGAAATGGGTATTTCCTTAAAGGTCGAAAAAAACGGTGCTTCTGGCGTTAAAGACGCTCTTACAGCTGAAGAAATTGCACATGCTAAATGTATTATCGTAGCTTCCGATCGCCAAGTAGAAATGGCACGCTTTGACGGTAAACCTATGATTCAAACTAAGGTAGCGAATGGCATTAATAAAGCTGAAGAATTATTGCGTGAAGCTATGGCTGGTACAGCACCTGTATATCACGCTTCCCAATCCGACAAAAATGGCGCAGTAGGTGCATTCGATGCGGCAGATAACTTCGGTCGCCAAATCTACAAACATTTGATGAACGGTGTATCTCACATGTTACCATTTGTTATCGGTGGTGGTATCTTGATTGCCCTCGCCTTCTTATTCGACGTATTCGATCCAGCGAATCCTAAAAACTTTGGTTCCGGTACACCTCTTGCGGCTTTCTTAATGCAAATTGGTGGCGCGTCCTTTGGCTTCATGTTACCAGTATTAGCGGGTTACATCGCTATGAGTATTGCGGACCGTCCAGGTCTTGTGGCTGGTTTCGTTGGCGGCTTATTAGCTAACCAAGGCGGCTCTGGTTTCCTCGGTGCATTGATTGCCGGTTTCGCAGCAGGTTATTTGGTATTATTAGTTAAGAAATTAGTATCTGGTTTGCCTCAAGCATTAGAAGGTACAAAACCGGTTCTCTTCTACCCTGTACTTGGCGTATTGTTCATCGGTATCGCTATTACCTTTATCATCAATCCTCCTGTATCCGCACTTAACCACTGGTTAATGGACTCCTTGCAATCCATGGGCACAACTAGCCGCGTATTGTTAGGTCTTATCTTTGGTGCTATGATGTCCGTTGATATGGGCGGCCCTGTAAACAAAGCGGCTTATGTTATCGGCACAGGTGCACTTGCGACTGGTGAATACGGTATCATGGCAGCGGTAATGGCAGGCGGTATGGTTCCTCCATTGGCAATCGCTCTTTGTACTACATTCTTCCCTAGCCGTTTCACAGAGGCTGAACGTAAATCTGGTATCACAAACTACATCATGGGCCTTTCCTTCATCACAGAAGGGGCTATTCCATTTGCAGCTGCTGATCCAGTTCGCGTATTGCCAGCTTGCATCATCGGTGCTGGTACAGCTGGTGCATTATCCATGTTCTTCGAATGCACACTACGCGCTCCACATGGCGGTATCTTCGTAGTACCAACAATTGGTAATCCACTTCTTTACCTTGCATCCATCGCAATCGGTTCCATTGTGGCTTGCTTCATCTTAGCACTTGTAAAGCCAAGTTTAAAAAATAGTATCGCTAAATAGATCATAAAATTAACCAGCCATTATAGCTTATATATAATTGATGGCTGATCATTGATTATTTATGATTGAGGATTCATAGATTATTGATTATTGATTATTGATTGTTGATTGTTTATGACGAGTTTCGACGATTAGCGGATAGTAACTAATAGTTAACATTTAGCGACTAATTGATTAATGACTCTTATCGATGGTGAAAGCAAGTGTCACACCAGTAGATATAGTAAAAGGACTAGAATGTACGTGTTCTGAACTAACCTAAAATTGGACATAATTTAGGAGGTATAGTTCAAAAATATACGTGCTCTAGTCCTTTTCTAATATTCAAAAATAATTAATATTATTTTATAATTCATTATCAAAACTACTTTCAAAAGTGGAAGCAAATCCTCAAAATTGTACAATTACATCGATTTATGTTAAACTATATAAATATTAATTAACTTTAAAATTATAAATTATTATTAGAAATCTAGTTCGGAGAGCTAATTCATGAAGTCATCCAAAAATTGTAAGGTTACTGCTGCATTTCTTGCCGCAGCTGCGTTGGGTGGTGTTGCCCATGCAGAGCCTACACTTAACATGAATGATTTAGTAGGTACGAGTACCAGTGCTGAATCAACGACACAGAGTACTACAAGTGTAGCAACTCCAGTCGTGAAACCAATGGCAACTCAGCCAGTCTTACCAACTACACCACAACCGTCCACCGTTGTACAACAACAAACACCACCGATGGCACAACCTCAACCATCCTACGTGATGCAACCAGCAACCGTTAGCCCTGTACAAACTCAACAAGTTACACCATTGCAAGCAGTACCACAACAAGTAGTACCAATGCAATCTCAACAACAGGTTCAACCTCAACCTCAGTATGTTGTCAATAAAGATACAAAGGCTGTCATGGAACCTACATTAGCAATGCACAGCTTGATAAATGTACAGCGAAAAACTGAACCTGTTACTGTAGAGAAACCAGTAGATGGTAAGCAACAAGTACAAACTACACAAGTGCAGCGTACGCCTGTTGTGATTCAACAAGAATCCATAGCGCCATTAACTGTATCTAATACTACAGTAACAAAAGCCGTGGTAGCCAAACAAAGACTTACAATTCGCGATATTCAACGTGCTGAGCGTGAGCGTTTAGCTCAACTAGCCGCGGAAGAAGCAGCTAAACAAGAAAATATATCACAAGTTGATCAACAACAACTCGCTCAAAAACAAGTTGAAGCTCAACGTCAAGCAGCACTACAAGCTCAACAACAAGCAGAAGCCCAACGACAAGCAGCTTTGCGGGCGGAACAAGAACGTGTGGTAGCTCAGCAAGCCGAGGCTCAACGACAAGCGGCTTTACGTGCTGAACAGGAACGTATCGCGGCTCAACAAGCTGAGCAAGCGCGTATTGCAGAAGAACGCCGTCAAGCGGCAGAGCTGGAACGCATCCGTATCCAAGAGGAACAACGCCGTATTGCTGAGCAACAAGCAAATCAAGAGCATTTAGCTGCTCAACAAGCCGAGGCACAACGCCAAGCAGCTCTAAAAGCAGAACAAGAACGTATTGCAGCTCAACAAGCTGAACAACAACGTATCGCAGCCGAGCAAGCTGAGGCGCAACGCCAAGCAGCTCTAAAAGCGGAGCAAGAGCGTATCGCTGCTCAACAAGCTGAAGCACAACGTCAAGCTGCTTTAAAAGCGGAACGTGAACGCATCCTCGCTCAACAAGCCGAAGAAGAACGCTTAGCCGCTGAAGAAGCAGCTCGCCAACGTGCCGAAGCTGCCGCTAAAGCCGAAGCCGAACGACAAGCGGCTTTAAAAGCTGAACAAGAACGTATTGCGACTATACAAGCCGAAGCGCAACGCCAAGCAGCGTTAAAAGCTGAACAAGAACGTATCGCTGCTGAAAAAGCTAGAACTGAACGCGAAGCAGCCATTAAAGCTGAACAAGAACGTATTGCTGCTAAACAAACAGAACTCGCAAGACAAGCTGCAATCCAAGAAGAGCAAGAACGTTTAGCAGCTGAACAACTAGCAAAAGAAGAAGCTGAGGCTGCAGCCAAAGCACAAGCTGAAGCTGAAGCCAAAGCTAAGGCTAAAGCAGATGCAGACGCTGCTGCTAAAGCTCAAGCTGAGGCCGAAGCAAAAGCTAAAGCCGAAGCAGACGCTGCTGCTAAGGCTCAAGCTGAGGCAAAAGCTAAATCTGAAGCTGAGACTAGACAAGTTCAAGAGAGCAAATTACCGCAATCTTATGTAGATGCTCGTAATACAGCCTCTACAAAAGGCTCTCCTGTAACAGAAGAGAAAAATATTCTTTCCCAACCAATGGATCCACCATTGCAAGCCAATGCATCTGCAAAAATTAGCCTTGCCTTTGACGCGAAAAATTACGAATCTATGTCTTCGACAGTAGATAATAAGGAAATCAAATATCGCGCCTTCGAGTATATCCCTTACGTGGCTAATCCAATCGACATAGATCAGCAATACATGAACATTTATGTACCAGAGGAATATTTCAACAACGGCACTATCAACGGTTACAACACCCAAACAGCCCCTATCTTCATGCCAAATGCGGTAGGCGGTTATATGCCAAGTCAAGCTATGACTCCAAAAATGGAAAATGGTAAACCTAACAGTGTTCTTTACGCATTATCCCGTGGTTATGTAGTAGCTTCCCCTGCTACACGTGGTCGTACCAATAAAGCTTCCGATGGCAACTTCATCGGTAAGGCTCCTGCAGTAATCGTTGACTTACAAGCGGCTACAGCCTACTTACACGCCAACGATTCCGCTATGCCAGGTAATGCAAACCGCATTATCACAAATGGTACAAGCGCTGGCGGTGCGGTATCCTTGTTACAAGGCGCTGCGGGTAACAGTTCCGACTTCCAACCGTATTTACAAGCATTAGGCGCGGCTACAGCGGCAACGAATATATACGCAGTTTCTGCGTACTGCCCTATCACTAACCTTGATGCGGCAGATATGGCTTATGAATGGAGCTATAAAGGTATTACCTCCTTCAACAAAGTAACGATGGGTCAAGGCGAATTGCCTCAAGCTAATGTAGGTGGTAACGCTGCTCCACCTCAACGCACAATACAACGTGTAAACTTGAATGCTGATGATGTAGCATACTCCAACTTACTAAGTGAACACTTCCCTGAATACGTAAATAATTTACAATTACATGACTCCATGGGGCGTGTCTTAAAATTAGATAAGAATGGTAATGGTACTTTCAAAAATTATGTGAAAGCGTTTATTATTGATGCAGCTAATAAAGCACAAGCTAAAGGTACTGATTTATCTAAACATACATACCTTGTAAGAGATAATAAAACCGGAGCTATTAAAGATATTAACTGGGAAGCTTACAACCAATTTGTAAGCCGTTCTAAAGCACCAGGTGCATTCGACTCCCGTTCTAATGACTCTGGCGAGAACAACTTATTTGGTACAAGTACAACAGATAACAATCACTTTACAATTACTGCAGCTTTACACGATACAACATCTAACCAAAATGTATACGTAGAAAATGCTAAAATTGTTACTATGATGAACCCAATGAACTATCTAGGTTCCCCAGCAGCGACAAATGCGCAGTTCTATCGTATCCGCTATGGCACAGCTGATAGCAATACATCCATAGCTATTCCATTAATTGTAGGGACACGTGCTCAGAACCTTGGATACCAAGTGGATATGGCAACACCATTTGATGTAGACCACTCTGGTGACTATGATCTAGATGAATTATTCAACTGGATGGACAATATCGTTAAAAACGGTAGATAATTACAATTAAATACTTACCATAACATAAAAGGAGCTACCTAGTAGCTCCTTTTACATTATGCCAATTTTCTTTATGTCAAATTAAGTATCCCTAAAATAAACTTTTGCTGTGTAAAGCCAGAAAAAGCCCCTCTAATGAGGGGCTTTGCTATATTAGGAAAGCATGTTCACTACTTTCACCAATCATATTCTATTACACTTCAGGGAATAAAGCTGTAGATAAGTAGCGTTCGCCTGTATCAGGGAGAATTACTACAATATTTTTACCTTTATTTTCAGGGCGTTTTGCCAATTCTTGAGCCGCCCAAAGCGCAGCACCAGAGGAAATACCTACCAATACGCCTTCTGTGTGACCAAAAGCTTGAGATGTAGCAAAAGCATCCTCGTTAGAAACTTGGATTACTTCATCGTAAATGTTAGTATCCAATGTATCTGGAATGAAGCCAGCACCTAAGCCTTGGATTTTATGAGGGCCTGGTTTACCATTAGATAATACAGGAGAATCTGCTGGTTCTACGGCAACCACATGTACATCAGGGTTTTGTTCTTTTAAGTAACGACCTGCACCTGTCAACGTACCGCCTGTACCAACACCAGATACGTAGATATCTACGGTACCATCAGTATCTTGCCAGATTTCAGGGCCAGTTGTTCTGTAGTGAATTGCAGGATTAGCTTGATTTACGAACTGACCTGCTTCAATAGCACCAGCTGTAGCCGTTACGATTTCCTTAGCTTTTGCAATAGCGCCTTTCATACCAAGAGAACCGTCAGTCAATACGAGCTGAGCGCCATAACCAAGCATTAATTTACGGCGTTCAATGGACATTGTTTCAGGCATTACGATTACAACTTTATAGCCAAGCGCAGCACCTACAGCAGATAAGCCAATACCTGTATTACCAGATGTAGCTTCTACAATTGTACCACCTGGTTGTAATTCACCAGACTCAACAGCCGCTTGAATGATTGCTGCTGCGATACGATCTTTTACAGATCCACCTGGGTTAAAGTATTCCAATTTAGCAAAAATATTTGCTTCTGCACCAAATTTAGCACCAAAACGTGTAGCTGCCAATAATGGTGTTTTACCGATTAATTCAACAAAAGATTTAGCAATTTTAGACATAGTGGTCACTCCTTAATTAAATAGAACCATCCCAATTATCATATTTTGTATCAAGTTTAGCGTAAGTCCCATCAATTACATCTTGTAGGGTTACGTTTTCTAAATAATCATGAATATAGTTTTGTAAGCCTGCCCAGAAACCAACGGTGCGTTCGTTGATTACTGTATCAGTACTCACCCCTTCATCAAGAGTAGATATGATAGCCATCGATTCCTCAGTAGCAAGCAATATTTCAATAATTGTGTACTCCTTAGGGTTTTTAGACAATCGATATCCGCCATATTTACCGCGGATACTATCCACTAGGTTAGCAGCGCCTAAACGAGCTACGATACCTTCTAGGTATTTTTCAGATATGCCTTGTCGTTCTGCCACAGATCGCAAGGAAACTGGTTTATCTTGACCTTGCTCTGCCAAATCGATGAGAACCATCAATGCATAACGACCTTTTGTGGAAATCCTCATATATCTTGCCTTTCTTTGTAAACGTTAGTGTTAAACACACCCATATTAAAAAGTGCTTATATTATATTTATAAAGCTATTTATAAAACCTTTCATATTAATAGGAATTAATTTCATTATAGACCACTCACTATAAAAATGCAAGAACTTATTTCCTACTTTTATAAAGGGATATTAACAACACAAAAGGACCAGCCCGAAGGCCAGTCCTTTTGCGTATAGTTTGTAGTTTGTTATATGAGGTTTACCATGATGAATTGGAGAGGGTTCATCTGGTATTGGGACTTACCGTATCGTCAGGAAAACGATGCGCGCCCGTGTTTATGTCATTTGAGGAGTTGTCTAGATTACTCTAGCATTTAAGTATAAGTTTCTTAATTAGATTTTACCTACAAGATCAAGACCTGGTTTCAAAGTGTCTTTACCTGGTTTCCAACGTGCAGGGCACACTTGATCGCCATGTTTAGCTACGAATTGAGCAGCTTGTACTTTACGAACCAATTCTTCAGCGGAACGGCCGATACCCATATCATGAATTTCTGCTGTACGCACGAAGCCTTCTGGATCTACTACGAATGTACCACGGTAAGCCATAGCAGATTCTTCTTGGAATACATCGAAGAAATCAGCCAATTCATGTTTTTTATCAGCTAACATGTAATACTCGATCTTATTGATGCTTGGAGAAGCATCAGACCATGCTTTGTGAACGAATTCGGAATCACAAGATACGGAGTAAACTTCGCAACCCAATTCTTTCAACTCTGCATAGGAGTTTTGTACGTCTTCCAACTCAGTAGGGCATACGAATGTGAAGTCTGCTGGATAGAATACGAATACAGACCATTTACCCAACACGTCTGCAGTGCTAACTTTTACCAATTCAGGTTTTTTGAAAGCATCAAGTGTAAATTCAGGAAGTTGTTTACCAATAATAGACATGTTATGTCCTCCTTATTTGAGTTCCATATTTAACGAATATATTTACATTGGTGTACTTAGCACCATATTTATATCTATCTTTGTCTATATAATAACAAATATCATTCAATATTGCAAGCGTTATTTTTAAATTTATCGATATATTTTTCCAACTTTTTTCGATGTAAGCAAAAAAAGAAGAAAGATGCTCATTTCTGAGCATCTTTCTTCTTTTTACGTACTATTTTTTTAGTTCTAAAATTGCATCTACGAAACCACGGAATAATGGGTGTGCATTATTTGGACGAGACTTAAGTTCTGGATGTGCTTGTGTACCAATGAAGAATGGATGATTTTTTACTTCAATACTTTCAACAAGACGGCCATCTGGAGATGTACCAGAAATTACAAGACCTGCATCGGTCAATTGTTGACGGTATTCATTGTTGAACTCATAGCGATGACGATGACGTTCATAAATCAAATCTTCCCCATAAGCTTCGTGAGTTTTCGTACCGGCTTCCACTTTGCATGGATAGATACCTAGGCGCATTGTACCGCCTTTTTTATCTACATCAACTTGATCACTCATCAAGTCAATTACTTTGTATTTAGCATTTTCATCGAATTCGCTAGAGGTTGCTCCTTCCATGCCACATACGTTACGAGCAAATTCCATTACTGCAGATTGCATGCCAAGGCATAGGCCAAGATATGGAATATTGTTTTCACGAGCGTATTGGATTGTGCGGATTTTACCTTCTACACCACGGGAACCAAAGCCACCAGGCACGATGATACCTTCAACACCTTCAAATACCTCTTTAGGATCTACAGATGTATCATCAAGTTCTTCGGAGTCAATCCAACGAATATTCACTTTAGTACCCGTAGCAATACCAGCATGATCTAGAGCTTCAACTACGGATAAATACGCATCATGCAACGCTACATATTTACCAACAATAGCAACTGTAATATCTTTATTAGGATTCAAAATCTTATGAACCATTTCTTTCCATGCAGTCATATCACATGGACGATCTTCAAGACCTAACTTTTTGATAACAATATCGTCAAGACCTTGCTCTTGCATCATCAATGGCACTTCATAGATAGAGCTACAGGTTTGATTTTCAATAACTGCTTCAGGTTCTACGTCACAGAACAAAGCAAGTTTTTCTTTCATATCATCAGAGATATGTTTCTCACTACGACATACCAAAATATCTGGTTGAATACCGATGCTACGCAATTCTTTTACACTATGTTGTGTAGGTTTTGTTTTCAACTCGCCTGCGGCATTGATGTAAGGCACCAACGTAACGTGAATGTAAAGTACATCGTTACGACCTACTTCTTTTTTCACCTGGCGAATAGCTTCCATAAATGGCAAGCTTTCAATATCACCTACAGTACCGCCGATTTCAGTGATAACTACATCAGCATTATCCTCTTTACCTACACGGTAAACATTTTGTTTAATTTCATTTGTAATATGTGGAATTACTTGTACAGTGCTACCTAGGTAATCACCTTTGCGTTCTTTATTGATTACAGACCAATATACTTTACCAGCTGTAATATTGGAACGTTTACTAAGGTTAATATCGATAAAGCGTTCATAATGGCCCAAATCAAGGTCAGTTTCAGCGCCGTCATCTGTTACAAATACTTCACCATGTTGGTAAGGGCTCATCGTACCCGGATCGATATTAATGTATGGGTCAAATTTTTGAATCGTTACATTGAAACCGCGGTTTTTTAGTAAACGACCCAAAGATGCTGCTGTAATTCCCTTCCCAAGAGAAGAAACAACGCCGCCAGTTACGAAAATATACTTAGTTGCCATGATGCCTCCCACCTATTACATTTTTTCCGGAGCGGAAATACCTAAAATACCCAAGCCTTGACAAAGAACGAGGGCAATCGCTGTAATTAATCCAAGACGAGCTTGTTGTAATGCTGGATCTACGCCAATGATACGACCTTGACGGTAGAATGAATGAAACATACTTGCCAAATCGTATAGATAACGAGCAATACGATGAGGTGCACGATGTTCAGCAGCTTGAACGACCTCTTCCGGATATTCAGCTAATTTCTTAATTAATTCTAATTCCATTTCACTTGTAAGCGTTGTGAAATCAGTTTCACTATAATCGCCAAATGCGATGCCAGCTTCACGCACTTGGTTGTAAATACTGTGAATACGAGCATGAGCATATTGGATATAATACACTGGGTTGTCATTACTGCGAGATTTTGCCAAGTTAATATCGAAATCAAGTTGGCTGTCTAAGGAACGCATCAAGAAGAAATAGCGAGACGCATCTACGCCAACCTCTTCAATCAATTCATCTAATGTAACGCTATCACCACTACGTTTAGACAATTTAACAAGTTGTCCGTCACGGAACAATGCTACCATTTGTAATAGCAATACTGTTAATTTATCAGGGTCATAACCAAACGCCGCCATAGCCGCTTTTACACGACATACATAGCCATGATGGTCAGCGCCCCAAATATCAATCATCTCTTTGAAACCACGGTCATATTTATTGCGATGATATGCAATATCTGCCGCCAAATACGTAGGAACCCCATTATCACGAATAACTACGCGGTCTTTATCATCACCATAATCAGTAGATTTTAACCATAAAGCACCGTTTTTTTCATAAACTTTGCCAAGGGCCTTTAATGCCTCTACGGAATGATGAATCTCATCAGTTTCATGAACTGTACGTTCAGAGAACCAGTTATCGAACGTAACGCGGAAGTTTCTTAATGTTTCCTCTAAGCGAGCTAATTTTTCTTTTAAGCCCTCTTCCTTAAACAAGGCTACACGATCTACTTCGTTCATAGCATTTAATTTATCAAAGCCTTCGCGTTCTGCAATCGCTTTCGCTGTTTCAATAATATCTGGGCCACGATAGCCATTTTCAGGGAACACTAAAGCCCCTTCTGGAATATCAAACTCAGGCATAGAACCGTCTTCATTGCGTTTAGGTGGGAATACTAATGTAGCACCTTGTAACTCTTGGAAACGGTACTCAATGGAAATAGCCATGTTGTCGATTTGATTACCTGCATCATTGATATAGTACTCGGATTGTACATTATAACCCGCTGCACGTAACAAGTTTACAAGAGCACTACCGTACGCAGCACCGCGACCATGACCTACGTGCAATGGTCCTGTAGGGTTTGCACTTACGTACTCTACTTGAATCGTATCGCGCGCACGCAATGGTTGAACACCATACTCAATACTAGCATTCAAAATGGCTTTTAACGTATCGTACACCATATCAGATTTCAAAAAGAAATTAATAAAACCTGCGCCGGCAACCTCAGTACGTTCAAGCCAATCAAAGTTCATATGACTAATCAAAGCTTCAGCAATAGCTCGAGGATTTTGACGAGCTACACGAGCGGATTGCATAGCGATGTTTGTAGAAAAATCACCGAATTCCTTTTGAGGTGGCACTTCGAGAACGATTTCTGGATATTCCCCAGCCGGCAAATCACCGCTGTTAATCGTATCTTGTAATGCCTGTTCAATCCCCGATTTCAGGATTTCCTTCATGTCCATGCTCTATATCCTCCCGCACGTCTATATCTAACTGATTATAAAATTGCCATTCACCTTCAACGGAAATATCATATCCTAAATGAACATGACCTACGCCATCATGAAAGTCTACTGTTAATTCATGAGTATTTACAGCCATATGTAAATCACCATATGGTGTTTCATATACGGCTTCGCGTTCTTCACCACGGACGTATTGATGACGCATATTGACAGCCCCTGTTCGAAGCAACACGATAGAATCATCATGGATTTTAATGGTCGTCTTAACCCCATCCAATCCAGTCACACTAGATTCTTCATAACGCACATATTGAGCACTACCCTTTTCATGTGACGTACCTGGGGAAATCAGTTCCACTACGGTATCCTTGCCATCCATATCTCGTTGTACACTCTTTACGGACACTAGAACCCGCTTCATTTTTAACCTCCATGGTAGTAATTAATCATCATATTATACCATAATCAAGGACTATTTTGCACCCTTAATGAGTCCCAATTTCTTAGTCTTCGTCATCTGTTTAATAGCACATTCTCTGCGTTGTGCTTCTTGTTTTTGATGAAAGCTTTCAGAATATACTAAGGTCACAGGACGACGTCCTCGCGTATACTTTGCACCACCTGAGATATGTCCATTATGAGCATCTATTCGACGTTTAAGATCTGTAGTCCATCCACAATACAAAGAATCATCTGCACATCGCACCAAGTACACATAGTGCCGTTCTTCAGACTTAGCATCCTTATTTGCCATTTTTCGCATCATCAGTGATTGGTTCCAATGTGATAGAATTGATAATTACAGGTTCAACTGGTTTATCATTGCGGCCAGTCTTAACCTTGCCAATTTTTTCAACTACATCCATACCTTGTACTACAGTACCAAAGATGGTGTGTTTATTATCTAACCAATCCGTAGGACCTAAGGTAATGAAAAATTGAGAGCCTCCTGTATTAGGGCCACGGTTTGCCATGGCAAGAACGCCCATTTTATTGAAATGTAAATCATTGGAGAATTCATCAGGAATTGTATAGCCCGGTCCACCAGCACCTGTGCCATCAGGATCTCCACCTTGAATCATAAAGCCTTCGATTACACGGTGGAATGTAACACCGTTATAGAAGCCTTTTTTAACAAGATAGTCAAAGTTTTTAACCGTAATCGGAGCTTTAGAGCCTAACAAACGAACCTTAAACTGACCATAATTTGTATCAAAAATAGCATATTCATCTGCAATCGGCGCATTCGTAAAATTAGGCATCGCCACGGTTTCTGCTTTCACAGTATTACCTTGTGGTTGCTCCCCACTTTTTGTACCACATGCTGTTGTACCAAGTACTGTAATCCCCAACATTGCGCATAAAGCCAAGCGTTTCCAGTTCATATGTCCCCCAAAATACTAATATTATATTTAACTAAATGTAGATTTAAAATTTACATAGAAAAACCGCTCAACCCATGAGCGGCTCTTTTTTAGTATATCATATTATGGCGCTATTGAGATTAAAAATATAAAAAAATAATATAACAACAAAAAACAGAGCTTCAAAGGAGCTCTGTTTTTGTAGGCCTCAACTAATCACTTAGTTAATTTGATTATTTAGAGTCAAATTGGTCTGGAGTTGTATTATTATAAGACTCAATATAATTATTGAAATTCTCAATCATTTCGTTAAGATTATTTTCATTTGCATCAGTAAGTACTTGACGTACAGAACCAACTACAGAGTTATAAGAGTTAACAAGCACTTCTCCACGATCATTATTTATGCTCTTAAGCAATGTTTGAATTTCATTAAGTTCTTTTTCTACAGCTTGTTTGTCTGCATTTTTAGGAGCTTTTTCTACATTTTCTACAAGAGTAGTCAAGCGAAGCGTAGATTCCATTGCTGCTGCATAGCCTTTTTTACCGTCTTTTTTCAATTTTTCGATTTGTTTCTTAGTTTGTTCAGTGTTAGCTTTGTTAAGAGCATCATTGAACTTCGCATAAGCTGCATCAAATTTTTCTACTTGTGCTACGTATTTAGCTGCTAGTTCTTTACCTTTAGCACCACCATCGTTCATGTAGGCTTTAGAGTCATCATAAGCTTTCAAATCTTTGAATGTTGGTACTAATTCATTAAGAATATTTAATACATTATCGCGTTCTGTGTCAACTTCTTTAAATGTAGAACCTTCTTTTTTAGATTTTTCCAAAGCATCTTTTAAAGTATCATAGTGAGGTTGACGACCAATAGCACCTTCTTGGAAACCACCCTTTAATTTAGCCAAACTATCTGCATAGTTTTGACCCCAAGTTGCATTGTCACCATTGAAGCGATTTGTTGCATCAATAAGTGTATTAAGCTTAGCAGCTGCTTTCTCATCGCTACCGCCATCAACTACGGAGGATACTACGGAGCCAATGCCACCCGCTTTATCACTGCCGCAACCAGAAACAAATAAACCTGCTGTCAATGCCGCTACACAAAGTAAAGTTGAAAATAATCTGCGTTTATTGTTCATATCTTCTCTTCTCCTTTTAACACATGAATATTGAACTAAGCGCATTATACTAACTATACTACACCAATTCTGTAGCCACAGCTACAAAAATAAATCTTCATATAAACTTCACCTGGCTTAGGGGAATTAGCGATAATTAATCAATCCATTTAAAATGCTTACACGCATTATAAATGCCATCTTTATCACAGTCTGTAGTAATATAATCAGCCTTTGCCTTTAATTCAGGGCGCGCATTACCCATAGCAATATTTAGCCACTCAGGCCTAAACATAGACAAATCATTATACCCATCACCAAATACAACAGCCTGATTTGGCTTCATTCCAAAGTGTTCAAGCATATTACGAATACCCAACGCCTTTTCCATAGGCTCATATAGAACACAGCCATCACCATAACGAATGAGCTTATGTGTCATATGCTCGATATCCTTCTCCTCTTCCTCTCCTTCCTTGAAAAACACATATATCTTATAAAATTCTTCAACACTATGAAAGTCAAAATTAGGGTCTACAGTTGTTTTAAATACATCCCAATTTGGATGCCACTCTAAAATTTCCTTATACGGCGTAATACGACCGAGTTTATTACGGTCAGTTACGGCCCAAGGAATATTATGTGATTCTAAATACTCTAAATATTTAATACATGCATCACGATCCATACCTATCATGGATACCAATTCATTATTAACAGTGATACTGTGACCACCATCTGCTACGAAATCAGTAAGGCCTGCTTGCTCTGCGAAACGCTTAGCATCCACTTGAATACGACCAGTTGCTAAGGCTACACGGTGACCACGACGCTTTAACTCATCTAAACTGTATTGAGCACTTTCAGGGATTTTACCTTCAGGCCATACAGCTAAGGTATTATCGATATCGAAAAAGAAAAACTTCTGCTCCACAGGCCCTCCTAATCACGTCCACTCATTAACTTAAATCGTTCTTTTTGCACTACATCTGGATATTTTTCACAATCCACATCGCTCACAAACATTTCTAAGGGACGTACATACATATCGCGCTCATCATACAGTTTCTGATATACTACAAACTTTTCACCCGTCTCAGAGTGAGTCGCTACATCTAGCACATAATAATACATGCCTTTAAAATGACGATATAAGCCACCCTTTACAATTTCTTGCATTTATAACCTCATCACATAACATACACAAATAGTTACAAACCATATTAATCAAGAGATTCCATATATTGAATAGCTTTAGTCAACATATCTGCTGTAATTTTATATGGAGATACATCAATATCATGAACAGATGTAGCCTTTTCAACAATTTGAGGAATATGCGATGCAGTAAGATCTAATTGTGAAAGTTTAGTAGGCCAACCTAATTCGCGATATACTGGCAACCACCGTTGTAACTCATCCATTTGTTGGTCAACGGTTAACAAAATAAGTAAGCCATAAGCTACTATTTCACCATGCAAATGATTTTCTTCTGTTTCTTTATTAGTAACACAGCCATAACATACAGCATGAGCCATGTTGCTATTATATGCCATAGGAACACAACCTGATACAACACCGGTAGTAAAGATAACAGTCATAGCAATGGTATCAAAGGCATCACTACGTTTATTAGCTTGACTATCTTTATAGGCTTGTATACCATGTGCTAAAATTGGTTCACTACACATAGAAGCTAGAGTAAGGCCTAACTGAGTATTATAGTCTTGCTCGCGATTGCGAGCAGAAAGATGAGTTTCATAGTGTTTTGCAATAGTATCTCCCATTCCTGCCCACAAGTAACGGCTTGGTGCTTCTACGAGAATATCAGCATCAATAAAGCAGTGCACAGGAGGATGATTTACAAAAGCTACGTCATCAAAAGTATGATCTGCCATGTATACAGCTGCCACTTCTGACGTTGCCGCACAAGTAGATGCAATGGTTGGAATTGTAAAGAATGGTTTATCATCTAACTCTATAGCTACTACTTTTACTGTATCCATGGCCTTACCACCACCAACAGCAAACAAAAAGTCCGCATCTTTTACAGATGCCATTTGTGCAATTTCCTTGCCTCGAGCAAAAGTACACTCTCCACCAAAGTGGATAATATCTAGCACCTTAATCCCCGCTTTATCAAGCACGGGACGAATGTGTGGCAAAGCTTTAGAAAGAGCTGTTTCGCCACCGATGATAGCTACAGACTTGCCATATAATTTTGTAAACTTTGGAATAGCGTCAAATACATCATGACCTCCAAAACTATAACTAGGTAAACAATGAGTACTACGCATAAAATTTCCTTCCTTCTTTTATCATTTATATCCTTATTTATCCTTATTATAGAAACTTCTAAACACAAAATCAATTTTATATGACAACAATCAAAACATAAAAAGGCTCTATACTCTCACAAAATGAAAGCATAGAGCCTTTATCTTTATTACTTATTATCGGAAGCAAGACCTTTATGGATAAGGCCTACAACGAAGCCTAATACCGCAAAGCTCACCCATCCCATACCAGCACTTTGGAATGGAATATATTGAGCAAAGAGTTGTTCCAAAGCTGTAGGTGCAATACCTGCAGTTTCAAGACCAGTCATGAGGGCAGAGATCATTGTGAAAGCCATAGTCCATGCATATACGCAACGACGACCACCAAACACATTATGAAGAAGTGCCAACAAAATGATTACGATAGTCAACGGATACAAGAGCATCAACACAGGGATTGCTGCACTGATGATTGTTTTCAAGCCAAACATACTGAGGACAAACGCCGCTAGAGAGAAAATTACTACATATAATTTGTAGCTAATCTTTGGTGTCAGCTTGTGGAAATACGTACCGCAAGAAGTGATAAGGCCAATACTTGTAGACAAGCAAGCTAGCAGAACGATGATAGCCAAGATGATTTGACCGAACTCACCAAACAAATAGTTAGCACTTACGGACAATACAGGAGCCCCTGTCTCGAACAAACCAAAGCGTTCAACACTTGTAGCACCGATATTAGCGATAAATACATACACGATACCAAGAAGGCCTACCGCAATTGCACCTACCTCCATTACTGTTTTTGTAATCACAGCACGAGATGTAGCACCACTGAGGCGTACAAAATCGATTACAAGAATAGCAAATACTACGGAAGCTAAGGCATCCATTGTATTGTAGCCATCTAAGAAGCCTTGTAACACAGCCGTTGGTGCATCACCATATGCCGGTTGTGGTACCGCATACCCACCAAGTGGAGTAATAAAGGATTTAACAATCAACAACAAAATTACAAGTAGTAAAGCTGGTGTCAAAATATTACCGATACGGTTAACAAGTTTTTGCGGACTAATAGATAACCACAAAGAAATACCAAAGAATAATGCCAAGAAAATTGGTTCCATATTCATATTCATGCTTAAACCTTCAGCAAAAGGTTTAATTGCGATTTCATAAGCTACAGTACCAGTACGCGGCGTCGCAAACATTGGACCAATACTCAAGTATAAAGAAATTGTGTACAACAAGCCATAAATCGGATGCACACGACTTGCAAGTTCTTCAACATCTTTACAGGAAGAGTAACCCATAGCTGCAACCCCTAAGAGTGGAAGTCCTACACCAGTTAATACGAAACCGAGCAATGCCCAACCGACATTATCACCAGCTTGTTGACCTAAGGCCGCTGGGAAGATCAAGTTCCCTGCCCCAAAGAATAGAGCAAATAACATCATGCCTATAGCCAGATAAGCACGGGTCGACAGATTATCGTTACCATTCATAAATGTAACCCCCTTTAGGTTATATAAAAATAATATTACTATTATAATCTAAAGGGGCTTGGGTATACAAGAAAAATATCCTCACTATTCTATATCCGTATAGAGTTATTCCCATAAGTAACAGACTTTAACTTTTACTTATAGAAATAAGTAGATAAATTCCTATTTTACAGTAATCATTACAGACTATTAATTGGTCATTCACTACAAAAGATTTCTTATATGAACTTGTACATCATAAAAGGTGCTCCCCCATCCCTGATCGGTAGGACGAGCTGCGGTAAGCGCATTGATTGCCACGTGAGGATCACTCGATTGAGATTGCCACCATACACCTAGTGTTACCAATGTCCCGCTCTGTACTTCATCGTCGTAGTATGCTTTAATTTTTACACTGCCACGATCGTTATAGATTTCTACCTCAGCACCATCGTTTATGTTATACATTTTTGCATCTTCTGGATGGATGCGAAGTTTCATCAACTCAGGATCATTAAAGTCTAATTCGCAGAAGCTAGAGTCCAAAATTCGAATATCATTACCATTTATAAGCCAAAACGGTGCATTATCACCATATGGAGGCATATACCGAATTAATGGTTCTACATCCTGCGGATTATATAATTCAATTTTTCCAGACGGTGTTTTGAAATCCATCTTATAACTCTCAGGTACCGTCATCTCCACAGGCTCACCATTTAAAATCAACTCTTGGTCCCTCTTGGATATACGACTCGAAGTCCGCACAATTTGTTCAATAAGATCTTTTTCACTAAGGTCAAAAAAATCATCCTCCAACCCCATGCGTTTTGCTAACTCAGCAATAACTTGCCAGTTGGAACGAGATTCACCAATTGGCTCAATCAATTTGTAACCCGTACCAATTGTGTAATGACCATAAGAATTATAAATATCATCATGCTCTACAGATGTTGTGGCCGGCAAAATAATATCCGCATATTTACAGGTATCCGTAAAAAAACGCTCATGCACAATTGTGAATAAGTCATTACGCATCAAACCTTTACGAACCACATTTTGATTAGGTGCTGTAATAGCAGGATTTGAGGAAAACACATATAAGCTATGGACCCCAACTCTTTCGGGATTTGTAAGCATCTCCCCAAGTTTAATCATAGGCATCAATCGTTTAGCTGGCGCATGAACATGAGCCTGTTGCATCACATCTTTGCCAATAAATTTACTACCACTAGCACTCGACAACAATCCACCCCCAGGATATTGCCATGCTCCAACCACAGCAGGCAAGGCATTAATAGCACGGCATGTCATAGCACCATTGCCATATCGAGATAGTCCACTGCCGAGACGAATAAACGGCGCTTTTGACTTTGCATAAGCATGAGCAAACTCAGTCATCCGCTCCACAGAAACACCGCAAATTTCAGCCGCTTTTCCCGGCGTAAAGTCAAGCAACACCTCTTTTACCAACTCATCGTAGCCTTGGACATGCTTCTTAATAAAATCTATATCTGCCAAGCCATCACGATGAATGATATGGAGCATCCCTAAAGCTAGTGCCCCATCACTTCCTGGTTTAACGTAAATATGTTCATGAGCTTGGCTAAAAGTATAAGTTTTATGAGTGTCGATAATCCAAACGCGAGCCCCCTTCTTTTTCGCAATGTTCACATCATGTAAAATATGAACATCTGTGGCTGTCGCATTTATCCCCCACAAGACGATAAGATCACTATGTTGCGCCTCTTGTGGTTTAATCGCTAAGGTATCACCGTAAACAGAACGGAACCCCGCTTGTTTAGCAGGAGAGCAAATACCTCGATCTTGGTCTGTAGCACCAATACAACGGAAAAAATAATCTGCTGCAGGACTCTGAATAACCCCCATTGTTCCTGCATAAGAGTAACGCAAAATACTTTCACTGCCATAAGTATCAATAGTTTCTTTGAAATTATTGACAATTGCATCAAGGGCTTCATCCCAACTAATACGAGTGTACTGATCTTCACCAATTCCCTTTTTACCGACACGCTTCATAGGGGACTTCAAGCGCAATGGAGAATGGATTACCTTTTCATAATGTGCCATCTTAGGGCATAGTGTACCTCTTGTGAAAGCATGTGCTCTATCCCCTCGAACAGATATTACTTTATTATTATCGACTGATACAATGAGACCGCATGCATCGGGACAATCGTATGGGCATACAGATTTATATTCTTTCATAATAAGCACCTCGCTTATAAATTGTATAAACTATAGGATGTATATTTATATTATATTATAGTATGACTCGTATAAGTATAACCTTTTGCACATCTTCTGAATTAAAAAGGTTTTAGAAATGATTATTTTATGTATATCAATGCATTCGATTATCACATTACATTTATGACCTCATCATTTATTTTGATATATATAGTTAGACATTTCAAGTTTTATCGATATCTATCCATTATCATTCTTGTCCAATGCCTAAACAGATATACTAATAAGTTCTATAAAAATACCAAAATTCTTCAAAAAAATCATGTAATCATTACTAAAAGTCATAACCATATAGTTTTAGGTATAATCAGACATTTTAATAGTGTCGTATAGATTATGTGACAAAAATCACCGGTACGTATGCGTATTTAGTAATGTCGTTCAGACTGTAAGACTATTCAATCTCACTTGTTTCTGTGCTATACTGACAGTGTCATTTGAGAGGATATAGAACTCACAAGAAATCATTTTGAATTCATGGTTATCTAATGTGAAGTAGCTATATCAGGTACATATTTTCTGAAAAGAGGTTTTAACGATGGCAGACGCAAAAAACACTGTGTTATTCCCTTATGAAACACTAAAAAAATTGAGCATGGACGCTTTCCAAAAATTTGGTTTCTCCGAAAAAGAAGCTGACATCATCCAAGACGTACTTTTGACTTCTGACTTGTTCGGTATTCAAAGCCATGGTATGCAACGTATGGTTCGTTACCATAAAGGTATCACTAATGGCTTGATTAAAATCGACGCTAAACCTGAAATCGTAAAAGAAACTCCAATTTCTGCAGTTATCGACGGTCATGACGGCATGGGTCAATTATTGGGTCATAAAGCTATGGAAATGGCTATCGAAAAAGCTAAAAAATCCGGTGTTGGTATCGTATCCGTACGTAACTCCAACCACTACGGTATCGCCGGTTACTATGCTAAAATGGCATCCGACCAAGGCTTAATCGGTTTCTCTTGTACAAACTCCGAAGCAATCATGGTTCCTACATATGCTCGTAAAGCTATGCTTGGTTCTAACCCTATCGCTTGGACTGTACCAGCTGATCCAGTTGACTTCTTCTTCGATTGCTCCACTACAGTAGTAACTCGTGGTAAACTTGAAATGTACAACAAAATGGGCAAAGCTACTCCAGATGGCTGGGCTGTTAATAAAGACGGCGTTCCTTCCACTGATGCAGCTGAAGTATTGGGCAACATCTCCCGTCATGAAGGTGGCGGTATCCTTCCTTTAGGTGGTGCTACAGAAGTTCTTGGCGGTCACAAAGGTTATGGTAACGGCATGATTGCTGAGTTGTTCTCCTCTATCTTGTCCCAAGGTGGTACTTCCAACAAATGTATGGTTGGTGGTAAATCCAACATCTGTCATGGCTTCATGGCTATCAACCCTGAATTCTTCGGTGACCCTGCGGAAATCAAAAAACACTTCTCCCAATTCTTACAAGAATTACGTGAAGCACCTAAAGCTCAAGGTCAAGATCGTATCTATACTCATGGCGAAAAAGAACATGAATCCGTTGAAAAAGTTAAAGCTGAAGGCATCCCTGTACTTAACGGTACAATGCTTGAAGTTCAAGACCTTTGCAATGAATTAGGTCTAGACTTCAAATCCTACTTCGGCGATTATGTACCAGAAGCTCCTGCTACAATGTTCAAAGGTAACTACTAATACCTAAACTTAGTAATGGCCCTAACAAGGACTTGTAGTTAGTACAGAAGGGGACATAAACACTGTTTATGTCCCCTCTCTTATGTTTTTAACCTCATAGGCTATGAGGTTAAAAAATTTTATGTACTATATCAATTTTTATGATAAGTATATCTGTTATTTTATTGTAAGCTTTTATTTTAACTGAACTTTTACAAATTAACATCATAGCGATTTATTCATCAATTAAATTGATTAAACTACGTCGTCCTGTTGAGCATATATTTTTGTTTTACTTGAAAGGATGATCTTAGAAATGAGTGCTATCACCGTTCTATTAGCGCTATCTCCAATCATTTGGTTGATTGTAGCGTTATCCATCTTGAAATTACCTGCATGGCAAGCAACAAGTGTTGCTGCGATTGGTTCTTTCATTATCGCTATTACAGCATTCCAAGCTGACCCATTTATTATGGTCACTGGTGCCCTTGAAGGTGCCGCATTGGCAATCTGGCCAATCCTATTAGTTATTACAGCTGCTATCTTCGTTTATAACTTGGTAGTACATACGAAAGCAATGGAAACTATTAAAACCATGCTTTCTTCTGTAACATCTGATACTCGTGTACTTGCATTACTACTTGCATGGGGCTTTGGTGCCTTCATGGAAGGTATGGCTGGCTTCGGTACTGCCGTTGCAATTCCTGCAGCTATGATGGTTGCCGTAGGTTTTGACCCACTTAAATCTATCATCGCATGTCTCGTTGCAAACTCCGTACCAACAACATTTGGTTCTATCGGGATTCCAACAACTACATTGGCATCCTTAACAAACCTTGATCCAAGCCATTTAGGTACATTCATTTCCGTACAATTGTTCTTGCTTAACCTTATCGCTCCATTCTTTGTTGTTATGATTATTGGTGGCGGTATTAAAGCGTTAAAAGGCGTATTCCTTGTAACATTGCTTTCTGGTTTAGCATTAGCAGTTCCTGAAACTGTAATCAACGCTGTAATGGGTCCAGAATTATCCGTAATTTCTGCATCCATCGTTATCATGGCAGTTATCATTGGTTGTGCAAAAATCATGCCTCCTAATGATCCTAAATACGCAGTTAAACAAACTGGCGAAGTCCCTAAAGTTTCTGGTGGCGAAGGCCTTGTAGCTGCAATGCCATTCATCTTAATCTTCGTATTATTGTTATTAACTTCTAAATTGTTCCCTGCAATTAATGGTCCTCTTGCGTCCATTAAAACATCTGTACCTATTTATCAAGGTGCTGGTGCAAAACCTTACACATTCGTATGGATTGCAACTCCTGGTATTATGATTTTTATCGCTGGTATTGTTGGTGGTTTCATCCAAAAAGCAAAAGCTGGCGAAATCTTCGGTACATTGGGTAGCACAGTTAAAAACTTGAAATTCACATACCTTACAATCATCACAGTTGTTATGACAGCTAAATTAATGACTTACTCTGGTATGACTGCAGACATTGCAAAAGCAATGGTTGCTGGTACAGGTACATTGTATCCTCTATTCGCTCCTATCGTGGGTGCGTTGGGTGCATTCTTAACTGGTTCTGGTACAAACTCCAACGTATTGTTTGGTCCACTTCAAATCGCTGCAGCTCAAGGTTTAGATCCTACAAACTTCGAAGACCTTGGCTTCTGGTTGGCAGCAGTTAACTCCGGTGCAGCTGGTATCGGCAAAATGTTGTCCCCACAATCCATCGCGATTTCTATTGGTGCCGTAGGACCTGCTTTAAAAGCATACCTAGAAAACCACAAAGAAATCAGTGCTGAAGAAGCTCATAAACTAGAACATGAAATCGAAGCAAGCGTTATCATGAACAGCGCATTCAAATACTTCTTGATCTTCATCGTTATGCATGGTTGTATCTCCTTCTTCGGTCAACATTTCATCCATGAAATTCACCACTTCTTCTTCTAAGAACTGGTAACAATACAAAAAAGAACAGCTTTTCACGAGCTGTTCTTTTTTTGTTGCCACATATGAGAATACTACATATAACATGGCTTAATGATAATACAGTTTAGAGTTCACTAATTTGCTATAAATAATTGTAACAATCTATTAATAAGCCGCTTGCTCTACTTCCCATTTAGTAAAGGTCCCAGTATCTGTATCAATTTCAAAATCATATTCATAACCGTTATAATGTATTTCACCTTCATACTCTAAACGGCCATTCTCATAATCACGATTGAATTCAGTTACATTTGCAACTGTTGCACCCGGCACACGTGCTAAGGCGCTTTGAACAGCCTCATCAGAACTAATTGCTTCTACAGATGAAATCGTAGCTGTCCCGATTACTACTATTGCAGCTAACACAAAACCTTTTAGTAAATATTTCATATAATTCTCCCATCGCCAATAAACACATTGATATTTTTAGATATAATTAATATACTAATTGTAATCTATAAATAGAGATATAGCAAAGTCAATATTTCATATAGATATTTTTTCTCAATCATGGTAAAATACATCGTATCAAATAGAAAAAATTAAATGCAGTCTGCGAAGTGCGATTCGCAGACTTTTATTTTTCTCACTTTAGTATAGGAGGGTTTTATGACTCAAGAAAATTCTGCTAAGGTCTCTTTCATCTTAGTAGTATTCCTTGGTCTGTTGACAGCCATCACACCACTTGCAACAGATTTATATTTACCAGCATTACCAATTATGCCTAGTGAACTAAATACATCTGCATCAAATATTCAAATGACCATTGGTGTGATGACTTTTGGTGTTGCATTAGGTCAATTATTTGGAGGTCCTATTAGTGATACTATGGGCCGCAAGTTGCCTCTTATAACAGGCAACTTACTTTGCGTTATCTCTAGCATAATCTGTGCTTATGCACCAAGCATTGAAATACTTTTACTAGGACGCTTTCTACAAGGTTTAACAGGATCTGTGGGCGTTGTAATTGCTAAGGCCATCGCTCGAGATTTTGCATTTGGTCAAGAATTGACTAAACTCTTTGCATTGCTCATGATGGTTAACGGTTTGGCGCCAGTAATCGCTCCGCTCATCGGAGGTCAATTATTACTATTCACTACATGGCGCGTTATCTTCGTTATTTTAGCAATATTTTCTGCTATTCTATTAGTGGGATCTCTTCTCTTCCGTGAAAGCTTACCTAAAGAAAAACGCGTTACAGGTGGCGTTGCAACTGCTACAAAGAACTACATTACGCTTATTAAAGATAAGCGATTCCTTGGGCAAACACTAATCCAATTCTTTGCTTTTGGTGGATTCTTTGCGTATATCTCAGGTTCATCCTTTGTATACCAAAACATCTTCCAACTATCTGCACAAGAATTTAGCTATCTCTTTGGTATCAATAGCTGTGGTATTATCTTAGCTAGTGCCATAAGCGCTAGATTAAGTAATGTAATCACAGTTCGACAATTACTAACATTTGCCCTCTGGCAACTAACAATCGGCTCCTTGCTATTCTTAATAGCTATGCTTTTCGAATGGCCACTTATTCCTGTAACGGCCATTCTATTCTTTACCGTATGTACAGTATCCCTATTTGGCTCTGCCTCTTTCTCTATGGCAATGGCTAAATACGGTAAAATGGCTGGAAGTGCCTCTGCAGTACTTGGCTTTGCTAGCATGTTCTCTGCAGGAATCGTATCTCCATTAGTTGGTATTGGTGGGGAATATACGGGGATTCCCATGGGGATTACAATGCTAGTATGTGCAGTGCTTTCCTTATTGTGCCTATATGGTTTGGTAGAAAAAGATTAATCTCTTTTACACATTTGTATAAGCCCCACAATGGGGCCCGACTACAACAAAATAATATTAGTATATAAATAAGATACCCCTTTCCTTGCTCAGTACTTCGTAAAATCGCTTCGGAAAGGGGTATCGTATTTATATTAACATTATATCTATAGAGGCGTCCCATTGTTGGGCTTTACAAGCATATTTCAAAATAGATTAATTCTTTAACTCTACAAACACCTAGGCATAATAACGAAAACCACCTACACAACTGATTGTAGGAGAAAGGAGATGTGCCATAGGCACATCTCCACATTTCTTCCCCCTCCTCTATCCAGTTATATTTTCAATGGGACATCTTCATAATTAGCGTATATAGAAAAGAATACAGCCCTCTCTGCAGCGATTTTACGGAACGTAGTGACGTACTGAGCCAAGAGAGGGCTGTATTTTTTCTATACTAGTAATATGCAGTTGTATTCGGGCCCCATTATAAAATGTAAGGGACCTTATCGCTTATTCACTAAATTCCATCCCAACTTCTCCCCACTGCACTAGTTATATTTTCAATGGGACCGCTTCATAACAGGTGTATATAGAAAAGAACACAGCCCTCTCTGCAGCGATTTTACGAAGTGTAGCGCCGTACTGAGCCAAGAGAGGGCTGTGTTTTTTCTATACTAGTGTTATGTAGTTGTCACGGAGCCCCATTGAAAATATAACAGAGCACCCTTATTCAAACATTGTCGATAGTAGTAGTTTCAATCGGTTTGCTTGGTTAACCGCACTGGATCCTGGATCGTAGTCGATAGCTGCGATTCGCACGTCTGGGTAGGCAGCGGATAGTGTTTTTACCATGCCTTTACCTGTTACGTGGTTTGGTAAACATCCAAATGGTTGTAAGCATACGATTTGTTTAGCCCCTTTTTCGATGAGGTCAATCATATCGCCTGTGAGGAACCAGCCTTCACCACATTGGTTACCAAGTCCGATGAATTGAGCTGCTTCTTTCGCTACTTCTGTCATACGTTGTAACGGGTCAAAGTGTTTTGACGCTGCTACGGCTTTTGCATATGGCAAGCGGTAGAGTTCAAGGGCTTCACGAGCCAATGTACCGAAGAAGCCAGATAGCCATGTACCATCAAGGTGCTTAGCACGGTATGTGCTATCCATTGCACAATACAAGAAGAAATCTAGCAAGCCAGATGTAACGACTTCGCCGCCTTCCTTTTCAATGAGCTCATTAATATGATTGTTAGCACTTGGATGGAATTTAACGTAAATTTCCCCTACAACGCCAACACGAGGTTTCTGTACATCCTTGTTGACTGGCAAGTTATCAAAGTCATGAATGATTTCTTTGATGTACTTATTATATTGTCGAAGACTGGCAGATGTAATATTATCACGTAATTTTTTAATCCAATAATCACATAATGCATCGGTAGAACCAGGATTTGTCTCGTATGGCCGTGTGGCAAGAACACATTGCATGAGCGCATCACCGTATACAACAGCTTGAATCATGCGATGTAAGAAACCTTTTGTCAACTTAAAGCCTGGTTGGCGTTCCATATCACTCGCATTAAGAGATAGAATAGGTACTTGTTTCATACCAGCATCAATCAATGCTTTACGTAAGTAACCGATGTAGTTTGTAGCACGACAACCACCACCAGTTTGAGAGATGATAACAGCCGTCTTATCTACATCATATTTACCGGATAATAGTGCGGACATGAGCTGCCCTACAACGATAATCGCTGGGTAACATGCATCATTATTAATGTATTTTAAACCCACTTCGATATCGTCACGCGTAGGCGCTGGCAACATTTCAAAGTCATATCCTTCATTTTTGAGAACTGGCTCTAAGAGGCTAAAATGCAATGGTGACATTTGTGGTACCAAGATTTTATAAGTCTTACGCATTTCTTCTGTAAAGACAACGCGATTGTAATCGTAAGTTGGTAATTTCTCTACCACTACCTCTTCCGGCGCCTCAGGATTATGATGACGACGCAAACTACGTTCCATTACAGATTGCAAGGATCGCAAACGGATTGTCACGGCTCCAAGGTTTGTACCTTCATCGATTTTGAGCAAGGTATGGATTTTGTGGTTTGCTGAAAGTATATCTTTTACCTGATCTGCTACGATAGAATCCAGTCCACAACCAAAGGAGTTAAGCTCTACAATTTGGAATCCTTCAGTTCTACTTACAAATTCAGCGGCACGATATAGGCGACTATGGTAGGACCATTGGTCTACAACACGTAAATGCTTGATTTCATTGCCTAATGGTGCAACGCCATCTTCTGTAAGAACAGCCATACCAAGAGATGTGATAAGTTCAGGAATACCGTGGTTAATACCGGAGTCCAAATGATATGGACGGCCAGCCAATACGATTGTCGGAATTTGTTCTGCCACGAGGCGAGACACAGTTTTCTTTGTCGTTTCACGGTAAGACGCTTTACAGTTTTCCTGCTCTTCCCAAGCGAGGTCTACAGCCTTAGCAATATCCTTCTTCTTTAAGTTTAAAAAATCCAATGCTTTCACAAGGGCCGGAACAAGGGATTTTTTATCAGCTAACGGCAAGAATGGTGCGTGGAATGGAGTATCGCCCAATACCTCTTGCATATTATTTTTGATAAGTTCTGGATAGGAAATAACCATTGGACAATGGTAATTATTGTCGCGGCTAAATTCCTTAGGGCCATGTTGAATACAAGGGTACCAAATAAAGTCTACCTGTGCATTCGCTAAGTCGCGAATGTGACCATGAACAGCTTTTGCTGGATAGCAAGCCGTATCGGATGGAATCGTATCGATAGCCTTATTGTATTGATCCTTAGTCGTATAATCTGAAAGGATTACTTCATAACCCAAGCTATTGAAGAATGTAAACCAGAATGGGAAGTCCTCATACATGTTGAGAACGCGAGGAATACCTACACGCATTTTACCTTCAAACTCTGGAATGTTTTTCTTCAAGTAGTAATCAAAGTAACGACGTAATTTTACATCTACCAAGTTAGGAACTGGCTTACGTTTCTCTTGGATCATATCGCCAGCACCGCGATCACAACGGTTGCCCGTTACGTACGTACGACCATCGGAGAAAGCATTGATAGTAAGCATGCAGTTATTTGGGCAAAGGCCACAATTGCGCATTGTCGTAGATACTTGTAAAGAATTAAGGCCTTCACTATCTAGCAATGTACTTTCACCCTTTTGTAACTCTTCCGCCGTTTCCGCTGCAAGAAGAGCCATACCGTATGCACCCATCAATCCAGATACGTCAGGGCGAATCACCTCTACGCCCATCAATTTCTCAAAGGCACGCAAAACGGATTCGTTATAGAACGTACCACCTTGTACAACGATATGATCGCCTAATTCTTTAGGGTCTTTCACCTTAAGAACCTTATAAAGGGCATTTTTAATTACAGAATAAGCAAGACCTGCCGCGATATCTTGTACCGTAGCACCTTCTTTTTGAGCCTGCTTAACCTTAGAGTTCATAAATACGGTACAACGAGAGCCTAAGTCGATTGGCATAGGCGCCAATAACCCTTCTTTTGCGAATTGATCGATTGGAATTCGTAGACCGGATGCAAATGTATCAATAAAAGAGCCGCAACCAGAGGAGCAAGCTTCGTTCAACACGATATCTTCGATATACCCATCACGAACCTTACAGCATTTCATATCTTGACCGCCAATATCCAAAATAAAGGACACATCAGGGCAGAAGAATCGGGCCGCACGATAGTGAGCCATCGTTTCTACTTCACCAATATCGATGCCGAGGGCGCGTTTAAGAAAGGCCTCACCGTAGCCAGTTACGCCAGAGTGTGCAATATAAGCACCTTTAGGCAATAATGTATAAATTTGCTCAATAATTTCACGAGATTTTTCTAATGGTTTACCGTGGTTAGGACCATAGTGGGAGAAGATAATTTCCTTATTGCTATTAATGAGTACTACCTTTAGCGTAGTAGAACCAGCATCAATACCAAGATAGCAAGGACCTTGAGCATCCTCAATATTCGCCTTTGGCGTTACCGCCTTAGCGTGACGAGCACGAAATTCTTCTAATTCTTGTTCATTCTTAAATAGCGGATCGACACGGTCTGTAGCTTCCATAGGAATACCGATAAGTGCACCGATTTCCTTTGTCAATTGACCAACAGTGATCTCACGGCACTCATCTTTCATCAATGCCGCCCCTAAAGCAATGAACAACTCACCATTCTCAGGGATAATGCGATGCGCTTCATCCAACTCTAAAGTATCGCAGAAGCATTGGCGCAACTCGGATAAGAATGTCAATGGACCGCCAAGGAATGCTACATTACCTTCGATTTTATGTCCGCAGGCAAGGCCAGCAATCGTTTGGTTTACAATTGCTTGGAATACGGATTTTGCAATATTTTCATGAGATGCGCCTTGATTTAACAAAGCTTGTACATCTGTTTTAGCAAATACGCCACAACGTGCCGCAATTGGATAAATCGTATCAGCATTCATGGCTAATTGGTTAAGACCAGATGCATCTGTCTGCAATAAGGTCGCCATTTGGTCGATAAAAGCACCCGTACCACCAGCACAGGAACCATTCATACGGTGTTCTGCAGTTTGACCTAAATACGTAACCTTCGCATCTTCACCACCAAGTTCGATGATAACGTCTGTCTCTGGATAGAGGGCTTTTACAGCTCGCGTTTCAGCAATCACCTCTTGTACGAATGGGATGCGCACCTTTTCGGCCATAGCCATCCCACCAGAACCAGTAATACATACATGAACAAGAGCATCTTCATGACCTACTTGAGCCTCTTGTAGCAAAGTATATACGGTGTCCAATATGTTTGCATAATGGCGTATGTACTTTTTATACAAATAATTATCGTGTTCGTCCAATAATACAACTTTAACCGTTGTAGACCCCACGTCAATCCCCATGCGTAGCATGTGCTGCATAAATACCTCTCTTTTTAACGACCGTATAACCACCTAAGTGACCATACTTATTTTGTGAAAGTCTCACATGTAATATGTACAACATATATACTGTACTAAGCATCTAAAATAAATAATTAAATTAGATAAGGATATAATACTTTCACCAAAATATCTAAATTTTTAAATATCCTATCTTTATTATACAACAATAGCAGTTAAAATCTAAGTTATTTCTATATCTAAAATGTTATAGAAAATATGTTAAGATTTGAATTTCAAAGTCATATATATAATAGGATGTAAAAAATATTATACCATTTTACAATGAAAAGTAACGTATCTTTTGCAACATAACAGGTCAAATCAAATGTATTAATTGCATTAGACAAAATGTAATTTATAAGAAACTAACCCCAAAATTGATTCCAATTTTGGGGTTAGTTCATAAAACAGTACGTCTTATTCGTATCAATAAAGTTAATCTGAGGAGATGCTTTGTGAAATACATTATGTTATTAACAAATCAGTTGATTAGAACGCTGGGATAATAGCCCCTTTGTAATGTTCTTCAATGAACTTCTTAACTTCTGGAGATTGTAATGCTTTAGCTAATTTTTGAATAGCTGGTTTATTTTCATCACCAGGGTTTACGGAAAGAAGATTTGCATATGGAGAATCCGCTTTTTCTACGAATAAACCATCTTTTGTAGGATTAAGACCTGCTGGCAATGCATAGTTAGCATTAATTACAGCTGCGTCTAAGTCTTGAATGGAACGAGGAATTTGAGCTGCCTCTAACTCTGTAATTTGGATATTTTTAGGGTTGCTAGTCACATCAAATGGTGTGTTAGTCAAACCAGTTGGGTCTTTCAAAGTTACAAGACCTGCACTTTGCAACAATAAAAGTGCACGAGCACTGTTTGTTGGATCAGATGGAATCGCTACTTTTGCGCCATTTGGCAAATCTTTCAAATCTTTAATTTTTTGAGAGTAAATAGCCAATGGTTCGATGTGAACTGGTGCAAAACTTACGAAGTTTGTACCATAATCTTTATTGAAGTTATTTTGGTAAGGCACGTTAGCAAAGAAGTTTGCATCTACTTCATGGCTAGATAATGCCATGTTTGGTTGAATGTAGTCTGTAAATTCAATGATTTGAAGATCTACACCTTCCTTAGCCAATAAAGGCTTGATTTGATTTAAGATTTCAGCATGAGGTACAGGGTTCGCTGCCACTTTTAACACCTCTGCTTTAGAGCTACCAGCATTGCTGGAACTTTCATTGGTTGTGGAAGAGCCACAACCACTAATCAATAAGGACGCGCCTAATACGGCCATCGCTGCTAATGCTAACCATTTTTTCATGTAATCCTCCTATCTACGATGAACACCTACATCTATTGACGAGGACTCACGCGTATACAACACACGTAGATATTGTAATAAATTTATATATTCTTATTCATGTATCTACATTCAATTATTTAATAATTTCGATGTTGTAAGTATAGCAATTTAAATCCTACTTGTATAATAGATTTTATATATTAATCTTTATAACTAAAATCTATAGCAAGGATAAAATAATAACGTTTAACTATACCAAGCAAATAAAAACGGTACTAAGATAATTTCCCGTACTACTAGGTAATATACCTAATAGCTAAAATCAAACTTAGTACCGTTATAAATGTCGCTCTATATAATAAACAATCTAATCAAAATCAAAAAGATCAAATTATAAAGTTGACGTTGTTTGCTCAATAGAAATAGTTACAGGTGCTGATAACTTAGCCTCCAACCAAGCTTTTATTCGTTTCGAGTCTACATCAGATACACTAGACGTGGTACGAATAATCACTATATAACGGCTCGCTTTAGCCTGTTCAAGATTATCTATCAAAGGCATGCCTTCCACTTTGCTTACAAACGGGAATAACGCCTTTGCTTCAGCTTCTGTCGTTTTCATTGTGTTTATAGTTTCACTTACTAGTTGATAAGTCGGCTGGTACAGATTACTCAAATTTTTATATTTTTCAAGATTTTCCGAAGATTTATTTAAGTTCGTCTTATCCATAGTAGATTTATTCTCATCTACGCTATTAACAAATCGCAATGTATAAGGCTGCAAGTACTCATCCTTCTGTAACTTGTCATCCAACTGGGCTTGCTCTTCTGAATTCACAGGAGCTCCTATAACTACTAAGTCTACTAGCTTATTCGTTCGATCCAATGAATAATCAATCACTTGTCGACGTCCATCTTGATTAATATCGTTCTTAATAAACTGCTCTATATGATTTGACTCAGAATACTTGATGGTCATATCATAGCCTGCATAAATACTTGGTATAGCCATAATAAAACCAATCACAAGAAATATTAGCTGATTACGACGAATAAGCTCTTCTGCTTGTTTATGGAATGGCAAACTATATACACCCTTTAAAACAATAAAAGATGCAAAGAAGATGAAGAATGCATTTATAAAGAATAGATAGCCAGCCCCAAAGAAATAGTTCCAATTTCCATTAGCAAGGCCATACCCTGCCGTACATAGTGGTGGCATAAGTGCAGTTGCAATCGCGACCCCTGGTATAACATTATCTAAGGTCTTACGCGTTTGCCCAATAATCCCAGCTAACCCACCAAATATAGCAATAAATACATCAAAAATACTCGGTTCTGTACGCGCTAATAGTTCAGATGTAGCCGTCTGAACGGGGGAAATATAAAAATATAAAGTAGATGCCAAAACAGCAATCGTAATCTGTAAGGATAATCTTAAAATAGCGCTTTTCACAACTGTAAAATTAAGCGTAGCGAAGCCAAAACCAGTTGCTAGAATAGGTCCCATCAACGGCGATATAAGCATAGCACCAATAATAACTGCCGTACTATTCATATTCAACCCAATAGAGGCAATAAACATGGAGAGGATCAGGATAACCAAAGCAGGTCCCTTAATCTTAGCCCCACCTATCAACCTTTTAGCAATGGTTGCATCATCGGCTCGCTCAAAATGTATATCAAAGTATTTATTTATTTCCATTCTTCTTCCTTATAATTTCATCAGCTCTGCAAAGGTGCCCACATTTACAAACATATGCTGCGTTGTTTTTAGCATTTGAACCATCAAGATGGCCCCCGTGCCTTCTCCCATCGACATTTGTGCTTGAATAGGAACCATGTCTTGAGTGATCCCCACCTCAGCCAAAGCGATTTCCGTACCTTTTTCTTTAGAATAATGCGATGGCAATGCATAGTCCTTAATACGAGCGTTTATGTGCGTTGCACAAGCAGCTGCCACAGATGTTATAAAGCCGTCAATAACAAAAGGCTTTTCAAAATCTACACAAGCCAGCATCGCCCCAAGAATAGCGGCAATATCAAAGCCCCCAACATGAGCTACGATTTTACGAACTCGGTCAGGCTCATGTTCAGAAGCCATATTGTTCTTATGATGCTCTAAAACAGACCGAACAAAATCAATTTTACGCTTCATCAGCTCTGGTTTGTCTGGCCAGGAACCAGGGCCCACGGTTTCCGTTGGCTTAGCTCCAGTTAATGCAGACAAAACACAAGCAGAGGTTGTTGTATTACCCAAGCCCATTTCACCAAAGGAGAACAGATTGATTCCTTGTTCTACATAATGTTGAATCCGTTCATATCCAGCTTGAAAGGCGCTATTAAATTCATCCTCAGCCATGGCAGGATGGTTCAAAATATTCTTTGTACCCTTCGCTACTTTGCGATTCACACCAATACCATCATCTGAGGCAATTCCTACATCTACAACCTCATAAGGAATATTGTTAAAGTTACAAAATTGTGTCGCCGATGAACCACCGAGTAACATATTACGAGATTGCTTTTGTGTCACCTCGTAGTTATAGCCTACATAACCTTCCATATTACAACCATTATCAGCAGAAAATATGATATGCTGTGGTCGGATTTCACCATTAATCTCGCCCCAAGCCGCGCAAATCTTACGGAAATATATTTCCCATAAACCAAGACCACCTGGGATAAGGCATTTTGGTTGGAGAAATTTATTTAATTGTTTCTCTATCGGTAATACTGACTTATCTTTCATTCTAATCTCTAATCCGCACCTAATGTGCCAACTAGCCTTCTATCAATTCGATATTATTCTATCTGAAAGTATAACATAAAATGCATATCTAGTAATGTGACTATTATTAGTTTTTAGAAGTATAATTTAATTTTGAAATTTAGTATTCTAACAACTATATTTCTAATCGAAATTATCATTACACAATTACAAGCACTCTAGTAGATAAAAAAGGTTATCCCCTTACAGGATAACCTTTTATTTGAGTTATATAATTAAGTATTTTCTTAAGTCTATCTAACCTACGAATTTAAGCACCTTGGAATTGAGGCATGTCGTCGCCACTAGAGTCGTCCAATTTACCTTGAAGGTCATGGTCAACCATGGCACATACAGATGCATCAGACCATACGTTTTCAGCGGTTTCAATCATATCGATAATCGTATAGATTGGCAAGATGATACCAAGCAAACCAATTGGTGCACCGATGGAACTCATCAAGGACAAGGTTAAGAAATAACAGCCCATTGGAACGCCTGCATTACCAATCGCAGCGAGAACAGCAATAAATAACCAAGCCACCATTGTGCCCATAGTTAATTCCATTCCTGCATTTTGCATTACGAATAAGGATGTGACAAGAATGAAAGCTGCGCAACCATTCATATTAATAGTTGTACAAATTGGCAATACGAAACGAGCTACTGCAGGATGAGCTTTCAAATTATCCTCAGCAGATGCCAATGTAACAGGCAATGTTGCTGCAGAAGATTTTGTGAACAACGCAACGGCTACAGCTGGAGACATTTTGCGGAATACATCCACAGGGTTCAAACCGCGGAATAACAAGAACAATGGAATTACGATAAAGAATTGAATCAAGTTACCGCCAATAACAACAGCCGTATATTTACCTAAGGCACCAACAATGACGCCTGCTTCGATTTGTGCAGATAATTGACCTGCAAAGGCAAGGATGCCGATTGGCAATACATAAAGCAATGCTTTAATCAACGTGAACAATAACTCTTGTAAACCAAATAACACTTTCAACACCGCTTCACGATTTTCTGTGCGTGGCATGAAAGCAAAGGCTAAACCAACGGATGCGGAGATGAACATTACGGACAATACATTAGCTTGTAAGTAAGGTTGCAAGATATTATTTGGAATAACGGATAAGAAATGATCGTAATAGGTAACGGTACCGAGTTTTTCTGGTACTTGAGATGCGCCAGCACCGATTACATCAATTGGCAAGTTGCCTGGTGCAATCCAAAGGTATAAGCCAAGTCCTACAGCCGCCGCACAAATCGTGGTTAGCAAAGTATACACTACGGCATGACCAAAGATACGACCTGTATCCTTTTTAGCACCTAGCATGGATAATGTAGTAATTACTGCTAAGGATACGGTTGGAATTGCGATAAATTGAAACAAACGGGTAAAGATCGCTGCAATAAAATTAAAGAGCTCATTTAAAGCCGGAATATGTTGCCATCCTAAGATAGCACCAATGATGAGTGCCCCCATCCATAAAATGAACTGGCGCAATTTACCTTGACCACGACTTTTTAAGGTAATCTCTTGCGCTAAGACATCCACATTCTTGTCGTTTTGATCTGTCATAATAACACCTCTCTACAAACTAAACTACTAGAGACTAAAAAAAGAAATCCCAGCCCTAGGGCTGGGACAGTGAATATCCGAGTCTCTCTTTAATTCACATTATAGAGATATGATTTAAAATTGTCAATTCCAATATTTGAACACATTATAATATATTCAAGTATTATTTCAATTTTTTATAGACATTCTAATAAAAACTAATGATACATATCTATATCTACAGTAATCATTCGCGTTCGCTCTGGATTAAACATAAAGTAAATGACTCTAGGCTGATCATGATCAAAGTTATGGTAAACAACATATACTATATATTTCTCAGCTGATATCCGAGTACTATAATAATAATCTTCCTTAGGATCATCACCGATACTCTGTGTACCATCAATTACCCAGGGAAATAATTTCCAGTTTTGTCGTTGAACGGTAATAATCTCATAATATTCATTCACGTCACTAACTAATAAATTTCTATCCTTTGGATATGTAAATGAATTAAGTGCTTTAAAGGTACTATCATTTTTCCTGCCATTTACAAACGAATACCAAGCATGAGATTTAACAGTTTCCTCATACTGTGAAATAGTAGCTTCATCACCATCTAATACCAAGCAACTATAACTCCCACCCAATCCAATTACCTCAGCAGAAGAAACCACTTTCAAGCTCTCTGGTAAAGACTTAGGTGTTTGTAATGGAGCCGGAATATACCCCGCTTTAGATGAGGGCCATGTAGAGTGCCACTGTTTTGTATCATAATGAGATACCCCTATAGCAGAAAATGCTAAATTAACAGCTAATGTGGGAAGCATACACAGAAAAAAGATTACATAAAAATATGTTAAAAATCTTTTTCGTATAGCTTTCTCACTATCGATTACTCCACATTTTTCAAACAATAACACAATCGTAGCTACTAACAAAATCAGATAGTATAACCCAGAATATGATATCTCATCCGAAAACAAAAATGTTAGTACCCAAAGAATTATAAAGAACCATATACTTTTTCTATATGGAGGCTCAGTAAACAAATTCTTTAAATACATTAAACACTGTCGCATATACACTCTCCACAATCGAATTTGTAAAAGTCTTAAGTATTTTAATTCGACTGATAAAACACAGCTCGAGTCCCATCATCATTGATTAACAGTTCTACAAAATGAGGCCTTTTTATATCACCATTATCTACAAATACATATAGTCTATGATTACGAACGGAGCTAGTACTTTGATTAACCACCGTTTTTGTTTCTTTTCTAGGTGCAAAGCGCAACCATTCAACAAAATCTCGCTTAGGTAGATTTATTGGCTCTTCATTTATACTTTCAATAATATTATATTCACTCGGATGAGATATTGACGTTTTTCGTTCTCCCGTTTTTAAATCACGTAAAACACCATGCTTATCGATTTGTACTTGATAAGTAGCTTGTGCCTTTGCAATTTTCTCATACTGTGCAATAACTGCAGGGTCCCCTTCTAAAACGGTATATTTCGTAGGATATGCACCCGCCCAAGCTAAGTCATCACCAGATGCTGAGGCTCTAATAATCCCTTCTGGAAGTACACTAGGACGCTTTAATCCTTCTGGTAATTCATCACTATCAGGCCAACCACGTTTCCAATCCATCGTACTAAACTCAAAACCATCAGTTTGATCACGAGTCGTTTGAGTATCATATTTAAGCCAATCAGCTACGAGCCAAGATATACAAAGGGTTATGACAACAAACAAACCACAAGCCAATCGATTATAGGCTCTTTCAGATATAGTTCGTTTCTTAAAGCGACCATATTGCAGTAACACACTCAATACTATAGCTATACCAAAAACCATGTATGTAATAGGCGCTATATTAAATAGGGTTGCCACAACTGCAAACAACATACATAGCATAACCGTTAATAGGCCATAAAATCCTTGAAACAAAACTCTCTCCTATCATGACAATACTTAGAACATTTTCTTATACAACATTTCTATATCTTCCCGACTCACGTCGGCCACTGTATTAGCAATATTCCCGGTAGCTACAACGTATACGTTATCGACGAGCCAAGGAATGTCTTTTTTCGTTAAGCCTAGTTCTGTAAGGTTCGTGGTAAGATCCAGGTCATGTACAATCAAACGTAATGCTTCACCTAGTTCGGAGCCATCTCCATGGTTGAATATACGAGCTAAGGCACCAAACTTATCAGGGTTTGCACTCCATGTATATTCCACTGCAACAGGTTCAATAACGGCAAGGCCTACACCGTGGGTAATATCCTTAAGCCCACTAGCAGGATGTTCCATGCCATGAGCAAGTGTTACACCGGCAGTATTAATAACCATGCCTCCAATTGTGCTAGCCAATGTAACGGACTCCCAAGCTTTTGTAAGTTGAGTTTCGTTGAGAACAGCTGATTTACCTTCAGCCATTGCTTTCACATGTTTATATAGTGGCACAAGATATTGTGCTAATAAGGTTACCGCATAATGAGCTAATGCATCCGTAAAAGGTTGTGCCGTTTTAGAGGTATACGCCTCGATATTATGACAGAGTGCATCAAAGCCCACAGATGCCAATACATGGGGCGGCATTGTGCCCATCACTGCGGGATCTACGATGGATACTTTTGGTACGATGGCATTACATCGCAAGGATTTCTTGTCTCCCGTTTCAGGATTGGTAAGCACCCCGAAACCATTGCCTTCAGAGCCGGTGCCACAGGTTGTAGGAATTACAATAAGAGGCAACGCCTTATCACTGATTTTACGGTTAAAGATATAGTCATTAATATCACCTTCGTTAACGGCCATAAATGCAATGCCTTTTGCACAGTCCATGATAGAGCCGCCACCAATGGCAACGACCATATCACAGCTTTCAGATTTAGCTAAAGCAGCGCCGTCCAATGCAGTCGTCGTTAAGGGATTGGCATCCACTTGATCAAACAACACATGTTCAATATGTGCCGCATCAAGTTTTGCTGTCACACGGTCATATAGTCCAGATTTTTTGGCACTTGTCCGCCCTGTTACGATTAGCGCTTTATTGCCATAAGGCTTAGCAAAATCAGCAACACTATCGACTTTATCCCAACCAAATTGGATATGTACTGGTAAAAAATAAGAGAACTCCATGTGAACGACCTCTTTTCTATAAATACTAGCTCTTAATGTTATTGTAATGTATATTCAGACGCCTGTAAAACCTCATAGGACTTTCACTAGAAAACATGTATACTACATATAAGAGGGGTCATTTATTTTTATAGAGGGAGAGAATCTATGAAATTTGCAATTACACATTTATGGTCTTCGCTGCGGGACCTATCTACACAGTCACCTATATTACTAGCATTAATTGCCGTATTTTCATGTACACCGTTTTATCTAGAGCAAGATTGGTTTGCCGATATAGACCTTTGGTTCTATGGGCTGTATTTCTTCATCGTCATACTACAATCATATATAACACGAGATCGAAAGTACTCCATAGTATATACATTATTAAGCATAGGCATCAGCGTTGGTCTATATACGATTCATGAAACGTACCATCACATACGAGGCATCGAGCTAGCCACAGAAAACATATCATATCTATGGCTGTACTCTATGATTGCTCTATATTTTACATCGCCTGGAGAATACTACATTGGCGAAATCATCAATCGCCTGAAACGGATTGGTATTACCATTGTTACATCAACACTGTATAATGTCGTCATAATCATGACTCTATGGTTTTTCTTCATCATTCTGAACAAAACATTTACCTTTGATGATCTAATCTTTAAAGTATTAGCCGCTATTAATATATTTATCTGTATGTCCATGCTGTGCACTTACAAAGAGGAGCCTGATGGACCACCAGAACCAAATACATTCTATAATGTTGTTTTTGGAATCATACTACCAAAGGCTTCCATCATTACAGGTATTCTAGCTAATATCTACTTGGTATTGATTCTCTTAGGCCTCCGCGAAGATGCGCGGTTCCTTTATACATATTATCCGTATGTAGCCATTTTCTATCTATTTTACTTGGTTAGTTTCAGATCTAGTGAAAGCAGCAAGACACAAAGGATCCTATGTTTCTTATTTATTACGATTACAATATTGTGCCTAATCCTGATTGGCAAACGCGTAATAAATGAGCCTGTACTCTGGCTCAATACGATTTACGTAGCCGCATTCAATCTAATCTTCTTAGCACATAACGTATATTCCTTTGTAAAGCGTTTGACTCCATCGATCCATACAACGATTATGGCACTCGCCCTAGGTGCAGTCCTTTTAATGCCTTTTATCGGTTACACATCCCATCGAGAGTTTACAAACTATACAAAAATTGACGGTCAATGGCACGTATACTTGCCTATTACAGAAACATTTAACCCTGATTTTACAGACTATGGCAGGACGATTATACAGGGGGATTCTTCAAAACTAGGAGCAACGGAAATATATAAGGAACGAAATATTCAGTTTATCAGCTTTACGGCCGTTGAAGAACCTCATGTTATTTCGCTTGTAGGATATAATAAATTCATTTCTAACATCGAATTAGAAGTACGTGAGCCTGCTGATAATACAGCTGACATACCAACAGCATCCTATGAATCTATCAACTTTAGATTCATCAATGAAGGTCTTGATTTAGAGGTATCCCGCCCCAATGGCGTGACCGAAGTTCATCATATATATGAAAAATTTCTCACTGTTCCAAAAACGGCTTCAGATTCAGTCATTATAGAAGGCACGGGATACAAACTCTTAATCCACTCCTACTACGCATATCAAGACAGTGCACGAAGAATTATTTTTAGCGTATTATATAATTAATTATGAAAGCTAGTAATTTAAGGCATCTTTAACCATATCAACATTTTTTGCGAAACTATATTAAAAATTTTACAAATGTCAATATTGATTATATAGAAATTTTTCGCTATAATCGTAACATAATGTATAAGCTAGATAAGAAAACTACCATATATAGTAGTTTTCTTATTTTTCTGATTAGACTCAACTTAAAGATAATTTATATAATTCATTCTAATCTTATATATGCTTATACGACTATATTAACAGTTTTATGACTTTTTGCTCTCAAGGGGAACAGTAATGGAGATTATGATCAAGAAACGGGATGGCCATTTCGAGCCGTTGTCCGTTGAAAAAACGAAACGAATGATAGCCTTCGCATGTTTGGGGTTAGATTCTTGTGATCCACTAGAATTGGAAATGGATGCGAAGTTGCAATTCGTTGATGGCATGACCACTAAAGAAATTCAAAAAACTTTAGTCCAAACAGCCATCGAAAAAGTTATATCTAAAAAAGACGACGGCTTCGGCAACCAAGTTAATAAAATGAACCAAGATTGGCAGTTCGTAGCAGCCCGCCTATTCTTGTTCGATCTCTATAAAGAAGCCGCTATTACTCGTCGTTACAAAGCATTTGGCTACGGCAACTTTCCAAATCTTGTAAACATGCTTGTAGAAGAGAAAAAATACGCAGACTTCTTCGTTACAGAATACACCGCTGACGAATTACAAGAATTAGGCGATTACATCAAACCTAAGCGCGACTATCTCTTCAACTATGAAGGTCTCAAATTATTGGCTGACCGTTACTTAGTAAAAGGCTTCAACAAAGAAATCTTTGAATTACCGCAAGAACGTTTCATGGCTATCGCAATGCATTTGGCTCTTGTAGAAGGGGAAAATAAAGTAAAATACGCTAAGAAATTCTACGATTTGATGAGCCAATTAAAAATGACGACAGCTACACCTACTTTGGCAAATGCTGGTACACCATTCCACCAATTGTCCTCTTGCTTTATCTCTGGTGTAGACGACAATTTATGGTCTATCTACGACGTAAATAGCAAGTTCTCTCGCGTATCTAAACACGGTGGTGCTCTTGGTATCTACCTTGGTAAAGTTCGTGCATTGAACTCCGATATCCGCGGTTTTAAAAACTCCTCTGGCGGCGTTATTCCTTGGATCCGCTTGTACAACGATACAGCCGTTGCGGTAGACCAATTGGGTAAACGTAAGGGCGGCGCTACAGTAACGCTTGATATTTGGCACAAAGACTTCTACGAATTCGTAGAACTTCGTACAAATAACGGTGATGATCGCCGTAAAGCTCATGATATCTTCCCTGCTATCTCCGTTCCAAACATCTTTATGGAACGTATGTTAGCTCGTGAAAACTTCACTCTCTTTGACCCTCATGAAATCTTGGCTGTAAAAGGCTATTCCTTAGAGGATTACTTCGATACAGATGACGAAAAAGAATTTACTAAACGCTATATCGAATGTGAACAAGATCCTAATTTACACGGCATCGAAGTTCCAGCATTAGACATGATGAAAAAAATCATGCGCTCCGCTGTTGAAACTGGTACGCCATTCATCTTCTTCCGCGACACTGTAAACGCTGCAAATCCTAACAAACATGCAGGTATGATCTACGCATCCAACTTGTGTCACGAAATCGCACAAAACGTTGGCTTTACGAACTTAGCTGAAGAAATCATCAATGAAGACGGCACTATTACTACAAAAACAAACACAGGCGACATGGTTACATGTAACTTGAACTCCATTAGCCTTGGTCGCATTACAGATGAAGAGTTGGAAGAAAACATTGCCCTTCAAATTCGTATGTTAGACAATGTTATTTCCATCAACCAAGCACCAGTGCCAGAGTCTCGCATGACTTCTGATAAATACCGCGCTATCGGTCTTGGTACGTCTGGTTATCACCACTACCTCGTAAACCATGATATCCAATGGGAATCTGATGAACACATCGAAGTAGCGGACAAATTATTTGAAAACATCGCATTCTATGCGATTAAAGCTTCTATGGAGCTTGCAAAAGAAAAAGGCGCGTACCCAGCATTCAAAGGTTCCGAATGGGAAACTGGTGAATACTTCACACGTCGTGGTTACACATCTGATCGTTGGAAACAATTGGCTGCGGACGTTGCAAAATACGGTATCCGCAACGGTTACTTGATGGCCGTAGCTCCTACAGGTTCTACATCCAACATCGCTAATACAACAGCTGGTATCGACCCTATCTTCAAAAAATTCTTCATCGAAGAGAAGAAAGGTTCTTTCACACCAAAAACGGCACCAGATTTGAACGACAAAACATTCTGGCTATACAAAGAGGCACATACAATCGACCAACAATGGTCCATCAAAGCTTGTGGCGTGCGTCAACGTCATATTGACCAAGCACAATCTTTCAACTTGTACATCACTCCTCAAATGAAAGCGAAAGAAATTCTTGACCTTTACGTAGAAGCCTACAAACAAGGGATCAAAACAATCTACTATATCCGTAACCAATCCCTTGAAATGGATGAATGCACAAGCTGTTCCTCCTAATATAGGATAGATACACGCTACATTCTATAATGCAATTTAAGCTATGGTAAAAATTAAAGATATCATTGCCATAGTTTACAAAAAATATGCTCTATAACTAGAGAGCACTAAACCTGTGAAAGATACTTTCACCAACATTATAAATCTGATGACGACCTATAGCAGTATAGGTCGCATCATCGTATAAAGGAGCCCTACTATGGATAAAAAACTGATTTTCAACGAAAATGGTGACCGTGGCACGCAATCTATGATTGGCGGTAATACCACGAACCTTCGCGAGTGGAATCGTATCAAGTACGACTGGGCAAACCAAATGTACCGTACGATGCTCAACAACTTCTGGATTCCGGAAGAAATTTCCTTGAACGAAGACGTTAAACAATTCCCATATTTAACAGATTATGAACGTCGTGCCTTCGATAAAATTATTGCGTTCTTGAACTTCCTTGATTCTATTCAATCCGAAAACTTACCTAACTTGAGCCGCTATATCACAGCTTCTGAAGTAGCATCTCTTTTGAATATTCAAACATTCCAAGAGGAAATTCACGCGCAAAGTTATTCCTACATTTTGGACACTGTAACAAATCCGATTACACGTGACAAAATCTATGACGAATGGCGTACAGATAAAACATTGCTTGAACGTAACCGTTTCATCGCCGACGCATACCAACGTTTCAGCGATGATCCTAGCGAAGCAAATCTAATTCATACAATCATCGCTAACTATATCTTAGAAGGCATCTACTTCTACTCTGGCTTTAGCTTCTTCTACACTTTGGCACGTCAAGGCAAGATGACAGCTACATCCACTATCTTCAAATATATCAATCGCGATGAAGTAACTCACCTTGTATTGTTCCAAAACATCATTCGTGAGTTACGCCGTGAACGCCCTGATTTGTTCACACCTGAACTAGAAGCAAAAATCACGGACATGATTCGCCAAGGTACAGAAAACGAAATCGCTTGGGGTCAATACATCACTGATGATAAAATCCTCGGCCTTAACAACGTTCTTATCGAGCGCTACATCAAATACCTTGCGAACATCCGCTTAGAAGCAATCGGCTTGCCTCATCTATATCCTGAAATCAAGGAAAACCCTATGGAATGGATTGAAAGCTTCTCCAATTTGAACAGTACGAAAACGGACTTCTTTGAAGCTAAAGTTACAAACTATACAAAAGCAGCAGCGTTTGATTTTGATGACTTAGAATAATATAGCCCATTTTCCCATAATTAAACATTTATTAATATAAACAGCATATTAAAGATAAATTAAGCACATAACTACGAGAACGCAGATAAATATATTGAGAAAGACATGAAAGAACACATACTACACACAAAATGGGGTTCTATATATTACTGGACCAATAATCTATGGCAAACAGATAAACCGACTATTTTCTGTCTTCACGGATTAACAGCGGATCATACTATGTTTAATCAGCAATTTAGTTTCTTCAATACCTTTTATAATATGATTATATGGGATGCCCCCGGACATGGTAAATCAAGACCTTTCGCTCAATTCTCCATGGATATTGCAGTAGAAATCATATATTCCATTCTACAAAAACATAATATCTCACGATTTATTGCCATAGGGCAATCATACGGCGGCTATATTGCTCAAGCGTTTATGTGTAGATATCCTGATATAATCAGTTTGTTTATTGGCATTGGAACTTCTCCTTATGGTACAGATTATTATAGTAAAATGGACTTCTTTTTATTGCGCAATATGAAGTCAATTATAAAATTCTATCCATGGAGAACATTAAAAACAGCGGCCGCAAAAAAGGCCGCTGTTACAAAAGATGGATATGATAATATGATACAAATGATCAGTATTTTTTCAAAAGGAGAATATTCGGAACTATTGCAACAATATTATAATGCAATGATGGTAGATAACAGAAATCTACATATCACCTGTCCTGTTCTTATTATGATAGGTGAACACGATAATCTGGGGAAGGTAAAAGAATATTGTCATAAATGGCACAAAAGAACCGGATTCGATTTAGTAATAATTCCTCATGCAGGTCATAATGCCAACGTTGACAACCCAACTGAAGTAAATAAAATTATCAATAATTTTATAAAACAGTCCCTCCACACATAAATTTCCCTACAACTCTTTTCTCATCAGAATATGCGGACATCCTTCATCGAGGTATGTATCGCCCTCCGCTACATATCCCAAAGATTCATAAAACGGTTGTGCCTGCACTTGTGCCGACAAGGAGCACGTCTTAAATCCATCACGGCGAATAGCATTTTCAGCGGCCATCATAATCTTAGTACCTAAATGTTGTCCACGATACAACTTACGTACTGCCATGCGACCAATATGTGCATCTCCAGCTACATCACTGGGAAAATATCGACACGTACCAGCCGCTTTACCATCAATGGATAAGAGCACAAACTTTGCAGTCTCATCGATTTCATCAAACTCGTCTTCAAAACCCTGTTCTTTCATAAATACATCGATACGAATTTGTTTTATTTCCTCTGTTATATGATCTAAGATTTGAATAATCATGAGTGCCCTTTCTAATTATAAGTACATTTATAAGAATCAATTCATGTGTATTACGAAATACCCTATAAACAATGAAAGCTTCTTTTTTTTATTATATCAAAAATACGCTTAATTCCACAAAACTTCTCAGTTCCTATTAATTCCCGCATCAAAAATATTTTAAAATTTCCATGAAATTCATTTTTAGGTATTGCATAATTTTATCATTTGGGTTTATACTATACCCAATATTTTAGAAAGGAGCAACCAAAGATGACTAACCAAATTAGCCTCACAGCAAAGCAATACTTTTATTGGTTCTTTATCCAACGTACGGGTAAGGAACTATTTGTGATGCGCTAATTAAGGATTATTCAACATTAGTTGCTTAGAATAGTAAAAGGGCTACCCGTATTAGATTACGGGTAGCCCTTTTTATTTGCTATCCGTATGGTCAGCCCTACTATTCACTGTAGTTACAAGGAGGAATTATCATGATTATTACATTGAAACAAAACGCAGCAGCGGAAGAAGTATCCCGTTTACGCGGTGAATTAGAGGCTCAAGGATTCGTTATCCATCCAGTAGAAGGTACTCGATACAATATTCTAGGACTTATCGGTGATACTGCATCTCTTGATGCCCGTCAAATCGAGTCTCTAGATTTCGTAGATAAAGTAACTCGCATTCAAGAGCCATACAAAAAAGCAAACCGCAAATTCCATCCAGATGATTCTGTAATCAATGTTGGTGGTGTCCTCATCGGTGGTGGTCACTTCGCAGTAATGGCCGGTCCTTGCTCTGTGGAAACACCTGAACAAGTATTAGCCACTGCTAAAGCATGTAAAGAAGCTGGTGCCACAATCCTTCGTGGCGGCGCTTTCAAACCTCGTACATCCCCATACTCCTTCCAAGGCATGGGCCCAGAAGGCTTAGAGTTATTAGAGCTTGCTAAAAAAGAAACAGGTCTTCCTATCGTTTCTGAGGTTATGGATATCTCCCAATTACAATACTTCGATAATGTAGATATGCTTCAAATCGGTGCTCGTAACATGCAAAACTTCACACTGTTAAAAGAAGTGGGCAAATTAAATAAACCAGTTCTTTTAAAACGTGGTTTATCTGCCACATACGAAGAATGGTTAATGGCTGCTGAGTACATCATGTCCGAAGGCAATGAACAAATTGTATTATGCGAACGGGGTATCCGCACATTCGAAACTAAAACTCGCAATACCTTAGATGTAACAGCAATTCCTATGATGCATGAATTATCTCACTTGCCAATTATCATGGACCCTAGCCACGCAGCAGGTATGAGCCGCATGGTTCGTCCGCTTTCACTTGCATCCGTAGGCGGCGGTGCAGACGGCCTTATGATTGAAGTTCACAACGATCCAGCCAAAGCATTGTGCGACGGTCCGCAAGCATTACGTCCAGACCAATTCACTAGCCTTATGAAAGAAATTAACGCGTTACGCCAAGCATTGGTAGAATGCACTAAATAATCTTACATATCACACAAATAAGCTAGTATCCGTTATAATAGATACTAGCTTATTCTTTTAAGAAAGGAACCGTTATGACTCGCATCCATATTAACGCGTCTACACCGTATGATGTTGTCATCGAGGAAGGCGCTTTACAACGCATCACCGATTATATTAAACCATTAAAACCAAATTGCCGTGTTATCATCGTCAGCGATAGCAACGTGGCGCCTCACTATTTGGACTCTGTGAAAGCTAATATGGAACATGCGGGTTATGCTGTTTGTGATTATGTTTTCCCTGCTGGTGAAAGCTCCAAAAATGCACATCAACTTATCGATTTAGTAGAATACATGGCGGCCCAATCATTGACTCGCAAAGACTTGCTCATCGCCCTTGGCGGCGGTGTTGTAGGCGATATGGCGGGCTTTGCAGCAGCGACCTATTTACGTGGTATCGACTATGTTCAGGTTCCTACATCCCTATTAGCCGCAGTAGACTCCTCTGTAGGTGGTAAAACAGCAGTCAATCTCAAAGCAGGCAAAAACCTATGGGGCGCTTTCAAACAACCAATTCTAGTCCTTTGTGATCCAGCTACACTCAATACATTACCTGAAATGGAATGGATTAATGGATGCGGTGAAATTATCAAATACGGCTTCCTCGACGTACCTGGTTTATTAACCCAACTAGAACATAAACCATTAATTAAACATCACGATAGTGTTAGTACTGTCATCGCTCGTTGCGTTCAAGCAAAAGCGGATATCGTGGAACAAGACGAACGCGAGTCTGGCGTTCGTGCCCTCTTAAACCTCGGTCATACCTTTGGTCACGGCATCGAAAAAGCAAGTCATTTCGAGGTACATCACGGTTATGCCGTTGCTATTGGTATGGTGCTCATGGCACAAGGTGCTGTCAAACATGGAGAATTAGATGTAGAGTCGTTAGACAAATTAAAGGCCCTCATCAAAGCACACGATTTGCCAACCACAACAACGATAAGCAAAGAAGAAATTCTAGCTGCCGCTAAGCACGACAAAAAAAGCGAAGGAGCAACCATTAAAATCGTAGTACCTACTAGCTATGGTCACAGCGAGCTCAAAGTAGTAACGCACGATGAACTTGCAACCTATTTAGACTGAGATATAAAGGAGATTTATATGCATTCCGTAACGAACGCCATCCCTACAGGGACTATCGCGTCCATTCCTGCAAAAGCTCATGCGCACCGTGCACTGATTTGCGCAGCTCTCGCAAACTCGCCATCTACCATACTACTGAGCCGCACCTCTAAAGACATCGATGCAACTATGGACTCCTTGCGAGGCTTAGGCGCACAAGTTGTATATGAAAACAAAGTTGTCACTGTTACACCAGGTCCTGTGCCAACAAAGGGCAATGTAGTTCCCCATGAATCCGGTACCACATTGCGCCTCTTATTACCAGTAGCAGCGTCCATTTGTAATGAGGTAGACGTGGATGCGAAAGGGCGTTTACCAGATCGTCCTTTAGAGCCCATGCTCGGTGAAATGAAAGCTCACGGCGTAACATTCTCCCAAGATAAACCACCATTCACTATGACAGGTCGTCTACAAGGCGGTGAGTTCGGTATGGTTGGAGATGTGAGTAGCCAGTTCTTCTCTGGATTATTATTAGCAGCGCCACAATGTGGAGGCGCTACAATCACATCTACTACACCACTTCAATCTAGCGACTATGTAACATTGACGACTACAACAATGGCAAACTTCGGCGTAACAGTCGACCATACTCCCGCCTCTGACACAGTCCAAGAGTCCTTTGCAGTAGCGGCTAATACTACTTTTAAAGGTCAAAGTAATTACCAAATCGAAGGCGATTGGTCCAATACGGCTATTTGGATGGTAGCAGCGGGCATGACAGGTAAACCAATTACCATTACGGGTATGAACAAAAATTCTGTGCAAGCGGATCGTCGCATCATGCAGATTATGATTGATACCGGTTGTGATGTAGTATGGGATGGCATGAACGTAACCGTTATGGGTCGTGCAGTAAAACCAATCCATGCCGACCTCGAACAAATGCCCGATATGTTGCCAGTTATGGCAGCCCTCGCTTGCTCTATCCATGGTGAAAGCTCCTTTGTTAAGGGTGCACGCCTACGCTTGAAAGAATCCGATCGCCTCGAAGCCGTTGCTAATCTGGTCAGAGATTTAGGCGGTACGGTTCGTGAAGATGGTGATGACCTATATATCATCGGTAGTGGTATACTAAAAGGAGGACAAGGTGATTGTGTTAACGACCATCGCCTTGTTATGGCAGGTACATTGATGGCACTCATCAGTGAAAATCCTGTAACATTAAAAGATAGCGAAGCTATCACAAAATCCTATCCAGACTTCTTTGAGGACTGGAACTTACTAGGAGGTAATGCTAATGGCATCTAATTTCGGTAAAACCATACAAGTATCTACCTTTGGCGCGTCTCATGGGTATGCCATCGGTGGTATCGTGGAAGGCCTCCCTTGTGGACATACCATCGACATCGATGAGCTACAAACCTTCTTAAAGCGCCGTGCGCCAGGTCAAAACCAATTACAGACGCAACGTAAAGAAGCCGATATACCTGAATTCTTAGCAGGTATGGTAGATGGCATGCTCAGTGGATCTCCATTGGCATTTATGATTCGCAATACCTCTCAGCACTCTAGCGATTACAATAATTTGCGCGACATACCTCGTCCATCGCACGCAGACTTTACGGCTCGCATGCGCTACGGTGACAAGGTAGATATGCGAGGTGGCGGCCACTTCTCAGCGCGTCTAACAGCACCTCTTTGCGTGGCTGGTGGCATCGCCCTTCAACTACTACGTGAAAAAGGTATCGAAATTCACGGTCATTTAAAACAAGTTGGTACAATCCAAGATGCCCCTATCGATATGGTTCATCCAGATATGAAAGCACTTTCTGAAATCGCTACAGAACCTATCGCTATGGTCGATGCAGACAAACGTTCTGAAGTAGAAAACTTAGTCATGAAACTCAAAAAGGACGGTGACTCCACAGGCGGTATCGTTGAGGTTGTGGCTACGGGATTACCAATCGGTCTTGGCAATCCAAACTTTGACGGCATCGAGAACCGATTAGCTCGTGTTATCTTTGGCGTACCTGCCATCAAAGGTGTGTCCTTTGGAGGTGGCTTCGACATGTGTTCTCGCCTTGGCTCCGAGGTGAACGATGCTTTCACCATGGACGGCGATACAATCACAACAACTACCAATAATAGCGGTGGCATTCAAGGCGGTATCACCAACGGCTTACCCCTCATTATGCAAGTGGGCATTAAGCCTACTCCGTCCATTTATAAGGAACAACATTCTGTGTCGCTTTCACAAAAAGAGGACATATTACTCACCATCAAAGGTCGTCACGACCCATGTGTAGCACTTCGTGCAGTACCTGTTATCGAAGCCGTCACGGCCCTCGTCATTCTTGATTTCTTAGGAGATATTGACCATGAACTTAGATGAAGTACGCGTTAAGATTAACGATATAAACGACCAAATGCTCGCCCTCTTCAAAGAACGTATGGAACTCTCTAAGGACGTAGCGGCTGCAAAAAAGGAAATGAATAAGGCCATTTACGATGCCAAACGAGAGCGCGACATCCTCGACAAGGTAACAAAAGATGCAGGTCCAGACCTCGATCTATATGCACGCCGTTTTTTTGAGGCATTATTTAGCTTAAGTCGTACCTACCAATCCGAACAACTATTCCAAGACAATGAATTTACTTTAAAAATGAAAAAAGCCATTGAGCAATCCCCTACTTTACCACCTCAACGGGGCAGTGTAGCTTGCGCCGGCGTATTTGGTAGCAATGCTCAAATGGCGTGTGATAAATTATTACCTCTTAGCCAAATCCATTATGTAACAGGTTTCCGTTCCGTATTCGATGCCGTCGAGTCAGGTGAATGTCAATTCGGTGTATTGCCTATCGAAAACAGCTCCAATGGTTCCGTAAAAGAAGTATATGACCTCTTAGAAGAGCGCAAATGTTATATCGTTCGCGGCACGCGCCTCTGGATATCTCACGACTTGCTCGTGAAAAAAGGCACAAAACTAGAAGATATTCATACCATAATTTCCCACCCTCAAGCGTTGGGCCAATGTAGTCACTTCCTAGATAAGTTAGAAGGCGTAGAATTACGCTCCTATGACAATACGGCTCGAGCTGCACAGCTCGTAGCAGCTAGTGATGACCCTGGAGTAGCGGCTATCGCAGCACCTCAATGTGCAGACCTATATAATTTGTCTCCATTGTTGAGAAATATCCAAAATAGCGATAACAACTATACGCGCTTTATCTGCATTAGTAAGGATTTCCACGTATACCCAGGAGCCAATAAAATCTCTGTTGTAACCACTGCAAGTCATGCTCCAGGCGGGCTTGGTACATTGCTCACCAAGTTTGCTAATATCGGTGTGAACCTTACAAAACTTGAGTCCCGTCCGATCGTAGGACATAACTTTGAATTCTTGTTCTACCTCGATTTAGAAGCATCCTTGGCAGATCCAAAAGTACTTTCCGTATTAGCAGAGCTCCACGCATCGCAAGATAAATTCCGCTTGCTCGGCAATTATCCTGAAAATTGATATTTTCCTTTATGGTAGTGCTTATTAATGGCATATATAGTACAATGGATATAGTTTTAAAACTCCAATGGCTAATAGGTGACAGCCTATTAGCCATTTTGTGTATATTGACCTAGGAGGTCCTATGAAATTTGGTTTACTTGGCCGTACGTTGGGCCATAGCTTTTCCCCACGCATCCACAATGCTTTGGGAAATACTAATTATGAATTATTTGAACGAGAACCGAGCCAACTGCAAGAGTTCTTTGCAGACCAAGAATTACAAGGTATTAATATTACCTTCCCTTACAAGGTTAACGCCCTTGAAGCTTGCGATGTAGTAGACCCTCGCGCAGAACGCATTGGCTGTGTAAACACGATGGTTCGTAAAGACGGCAAATGGCATGGTTACAATACAGATTACGATGGTTTCGTATTTACTCTAGAACACGCTGGTATAAATGTATCCGGTAAAGAATGTATTATCCTTGGCGATGGTGCCTCCTCTGCTACGGTTCACGTAGCTCTTGAAGACCTAGGTGCTAAGAGCATCACGCATCTATCCCGTAAAACGGCTCCGCTCTATACTGATGCGCCTAATTACTATGAAACAGCACAGATTATTATTAACTGCACGCCTATCGGTATGTATCCGCATAATCCAGCTAACCTCATAGATATTATGCAATTTTCTAAATTAGAGGGCGTTGTAGATCTCATCTACAATCCGCGCCGTACAGTTTTGCTTTTACAAGCAGAAATGATGGATATTCCGTACTGTGATGGTCTACCTTTCCTCGTGGCACAAGGTGTTGAGGCGGCTAATCATTTTCAAGGTGAAAGCTTTGGTACCAAAGAGATAGAACAAATCTTGCGAGATATGCGCCGTGAAAAGGAAAATATCATCCTCATCGGTATGCCTGGTGTTGGGAAAACAACAGTGGGCAGAGCAATCGGTAAAGAGATGGGCCGTACTTGGCTTGATGTGGATCACGAGCTAGAAAAAGAAATTGGCAATGTTTCTACCTATATTACAGAACAAGGGGAGGCTACGTTCCGTGAAAAAGAGGCAGAAATGATTGCAAAATTAGGCACTCAAACAGGCCTTGTCATCTCCACTGGTGGCGGCTGCGTAACAGTACCTAAAAACTATGCACACCTGCGCCAAAATGGCCGTATTTACCAATTAACACAACCTGTAGAAAAACTATCTACTTCAGGTCGTGTTCTATCTAGTGGCGGCATAGGACGTTTACGTGAACTCGAAGAAACTCGCACTCCAATGTATGAAAGCTTTGCACAATGCATCGTGGAACATAATCGCAATGCACCAGAAACAGTGGCAGCTATTCTCGAAGACTTTGAATCAAACTTATTGTAAGAGTTTATATAACGGTATTTATAAGATTGTTTCCTCTATATAAGTAAGGGCTTCTACATCTTTAGAAGTAAGAGCATTTACATCTGTATTTTTAGATAAAACTAAAACTCATATCATGACATACATGATATAAACTGAAAAGCAGTAGCTATCCTCAGGGTAACTACTGCTTTTTTAGGTCTCCTATGTATTATATATATTGGTAGAAAATCACTTTAGCAATTACAATGTAATTACACAAAGAATTTAAAATAGCTTTCACCATGGAACTATCAAAATACAATGAACTAATTTCTATAAGCAATAGTCTTAACGTGACGACCATAAATAGGAGGCATTATGAAAACTGTAAATCTACAAGTTCGCATCAATGAGGACTTAAAACAAGAGGTATCTAGCATATTAAAAGCACAAGGTCTATCATACACCTCTATGCTAGATGCACTATTCCGCCAAATCATCAAAGAGCGTCGCATTCCGTTTGCCATTGCGTTACCAACGGCACCTATCGATGAAACACCTACACCAAGCACACTCAACAACGGCACCTATGAACAACCACAAACCACATTAAAAGCCTCAGATTATATAGGTGCATATGGTACACCAAGAGAAGAAAATCAAGAAATATCCTTCGATACAATCGATAAGACAGGAGTTCTTAACATCCGTATCAATCCTAAAGTTAAGACACTAACAACAGCTATTCTAAAAGAAATGGGATTAACCATGTCACAAACAGTTACACTTGTATCTAAACAAATACAATTTAATAAGGATATTCCACCTACTATCCTCCGTCCAGAATGGATTGATGCTATTAATAATGATTTCTGGACTGAAGAAGATTTAACTACAAGAATACAATTAGGGCTAAATCAAGCAGAAAAAGAAATTGGTGAACCTGCGGAAAAAATTTTTAATGAACTCCTTGAAGATTTATAAATTTGGAGAGCTGAAATGAAGTATACAGTAATTATGACGCCTACAGCTAAGTCTGATATAGTAAATCTCAAAAGTTCACTAGAACAACAGATTATAGATTCTTCCTTTATTAGAAAAGAATTAAAGTTGATTTATCAAAAAATTTCTTCATTAGCTATCTTTCCTGAACGTTATCCTATTTTAAATAATAATACCAATTACAGAAAATTATCATACAAAAAATATCTTATTCTATATAAAGTCATTAATAATAACATATATATTTTTTATATCCGCCCTTCAAAAATGAATATACTACAAGAAATACAAAACATATAAAAAAGTCGGCTCTCGCCGACTTTTTTAATGCACTTTTACCCGTTTATGCTGTTGTTCATCGAATACGCCATCTACATCGATGGTATCTAGAATTCGTTTTAAAGCATGTACATCGATTTGCCCTGGTGCCGATGCTTTACCAGCAGAGGCAAAGGTCATGGCATTTCCAAATAGAGCTCCTGCAGTGCGTGTAACAGCACCTAGTTCTCCCATTGCCATCGTAATAATTGGATCCGAAGGATATAAAGCTTTCACTTCAGCCGTTGCTTCAAGTAGCGTTAATACATCACCAGTTGTGTGAGGCATAACGGCAATCTTTGGCACATCGGCCAAGAACTCTTTCATTTGAATAAGTCGATTTACAATGACTTCACGACTCGGTGTACAGTGGAAATCATGGTTGCTCATGATAATAGTGATTCCATGAATCTTAGCAAACTCTATCGTTTTAAGCATTCTATCTTGATCAAAAAACAGCTCAATATCGATAGCATCCACCAATCCTGTAGGAATCAAACGTTCTAGCATTGTAAAGTAATCTTGTGTAGAAATCGTTCTTTCCCCACCTTCACCTTTTGTGCGCCATGTAAAGAGCAATCCACGACCTTTCAGTTGTGGCTTGATGAGCATTAATAGTTCAATAATAGCATCAATGGAGTGGGCCCGCTCGAAATAGTCAATGCGTAGCTCTACTATGTGACACGGTGTATTACATGCTACTGCGGTGGCATCCAGAATCTCTTTCATTGTTGTGCCCACAATAGGCACGCATATTTTTGTACCCTTTTCTCCGAGTACAGTATGACCGATACGGACCATAATAACTCCTTTCTGTCCCACACGGTGAGACTAGTGACTTACCTTAAACTAACTATATACCAATATTTTTGTAAAAGCAATCAATCGGCCCATATTGGATTGCTATTCACTAAAAACGTATGAAAGCCTACTATTATGCACTAAAACAGTATTCTTAGATTAACGATTAACATCACTTTTTCTTATACCCTAGATTAAGACCTCTTACCAATAAACGGTCTGTATCTGAAAGCCTCGTATTATAAAAATAGCCTAAAAAAGTAAAAGCTCCTTACCAATATATATTAGTAAGGAGCTTGTTAGACTCTAATTCACACACTATATTTATCATGTTGTACGGATAGTTTCCGTGATTGGAATCCCATATAGAGTAATAACAAACCTGTAATACTAAATACATAGGATATCCCAATGTAGGTAGATACAATACTTGCGAACACAGGCCCTACCATAGAACCGAATTGTTGGGCCGTCGTCGTCATACCAAACATGCGACCTCTAAAGCCTGGTTCTGTATTAAGAGTTACGGCTGCACTCAAAGATGGGTTGATGCCCACAATACAAGAACCAATTAGCACTTGTAGTACACCAAACCACCAAATACCTACTGGTAAGCTTTGAAGTAAGAGAACAACACCACTACCAAGCATACAGTAGGAAATGGTTCTAAAGTACCCACGACGCTCACCGAGGCGCACCCATATATTGGTCGTTAAGGAACCGGCTAAACCACCGATACTGAGGATTGTACCTGAAATGATGGCTGCCCCTTCCATAGTGCCTTGCATATCACCTACATAAAGCGCCAAAATAGGCTGTAGCATCATGATGACACATTGCATAAAGAAGTAAATCCATAAAAGTCTTACTAATACAGGTTGTTCTTGAACCGACTTAAAATCTTCTCGCAAGGATGTAGCTTTTACCGGCTGTTTGGACTGCTCCTTAGAAGTTGTATTTTCAACTTCTAGTTTTGGTTCTTTTACAAGAAACAATACCGCTAAAGTAGCAATGAATACGGCTATACCAGATATATAAAATACAGGGCGCATACCTACAACACTTTCAACGGCACCGCCCAAAAATGGACCGACGACATTACCTAAAATTAGACCTGTTTGGAATATGCCGAGGGCACGGCCTACCTGTTTTTCATCCACACTGAGGGAGACCATGGTCATCGCTGCAGGATAGAAACCATTAGCGAACCCAACTAAAGCACGCCCCATTAACAATTGATACTGATCCGTTACCATGCCGATGAGAACATAACTGACAGCAATGGCAAAACCAGCGCGCAAAGCCATCCGCTTTTTCCCTTTATTATCTGCAATTTTGCCCCAAATTGGCGCCATAATGCCAGCGATTAGGAATGTAATACCAAAGACGAGACCAGACCAAAGTGCCACATCATCCTTTGGAACACCGAGTTCCAATAAATATATTGGCAAAAAAGGAATTATCATTGTATAACATATGGCTAGCACCGTCATACTAGTTGTGATAATCCACACGTTGCGCATGCCACCTCGAGCATCATATACACTTGTACTCATGGTACCCTCCCTTCCGCATAAAATCGTTTAGATAAACTAATATACACATAAATCACTTTTAATTACAGTTCCATTTAAATTACGATTCTACTTAGATTTCAATCTATGTTACTATTCATAAGATGTTATTACATTTTAATTTCATATATAAAGAAGAGCCGCATACGAAACGCGACTCTTTCCATAAAAAATACCTAAAATATAGGTATACAATGTAGTAATCCTCAAAGATCATTCAAACTAAAGTTTCCGAGCTATCAATTATTCCGTAGGAAATTTATGATCCATTACATCTTGCAAGGAAACATGTTCCATAACATGTCGGAACTCATCTTGTAAATACTGCCACAATGGAGCTGTCAAGCAGTCATTAAACATAGGACACGGTTCTACATCATCTTCTAAACAAGACACGAGAGCAATGGAGTCCTCTGCGGCATATAAAATTTCATATACATTGTATTCAGATGGATCTTTCACCAAACGATATCCACCGTATTTGCCACGTCCACTTTTAACGAGGCCCGCGGAGGATAATCGAGATACAATCCCCTCTAAATATTTATCGGAAAATCCTTGGCGTTCTGCAATCTCACGAATTGGTACATTTTTTTCTACCCCATGTTCTGCAATATCCGCCAATATCCGTAAGGCATAACGCCCTTTTGTAGATATTTTCATAAGTTAACCTCTATATCATTCATAATATATTAATAGTATATCACAAATTCATACAAAAAATGGTGGGAAATATGATACACTATACATATATCGAAATATCTTTATTTAGGTATGATTTTAATTTCATATAGGGAGGATTTTATCTAATGTTAGATAAATTATTTCAACTCAGTGAACGTGGTACAACCGTTAAAACAGAAATTTTAGCAGGTATCACTACGTTTATCACGATGGCGTACATCCTATTCTTGGCGCCAAACATTCTTAGTCTTGCAGGTATGGATAAGGATGCGGTCCTCATTGCCACAGCCTTAGGTGGGGGTCTTGTGACGATTGCTATGGGTTTATTCGTAAACTACCCAATTGCTCTCGCTCCAGGAGTTGGCCTCTTGGCATTTTACTCCTTTACTGTAGTTCTCGGTATGGGCGTATCTTGGCAAACAGCATTAGGTGCGGTATTCATTTCTGGTCTCGTTTTCCTCGTATTAACATTGACATCAATACGACAAATGATCGTTGAAGGTATCCCAGCCTCCATGAAAATTGCCATTACCGTTGGTATTGGTCTTTTCATTTCTATCATCGGTTTAAAGTTATCCGGCTTGATGGCTATCTCCATAAGTTTGTCTCCAAACTCCTTGGGTCAAGTCGTACAGACACATGGTAATCTAGTTCCTCCAGCATCTGAGGCACTTTTGACGCTCGGTAATTTGCACAGTGGTGAAACATTGTTGGCACTATTTAGCCTCATCTTTACAGCTTTATTGATGGCTCGCAAAATTCAAGGTTCGCTCTTGATCGGCGTTTTAGTAACAACAATCATCTCCTATGCGACAGGCCTTTCCACAATGCCTGAGAACTTCACCGTATTGGCCGTGCCTGATTTCTCTAAAGCAGCATTCTTGCAATTAGATATTCCTGGTGCTCTTCACATGGGCTTAATTACGATTATCTTCTCCTTCACCTTTGTAGAATTATTCGACTCTATGGGCACTTTGATTGGTACCGCTACAGAGGCGAAAATAGCAGATCCTAAATCTGGTAAATTCCCCGGTCTTGGTAAAGCCATGACCGTAGATGCTATCGGTGTTAGTGCCGGTGCATTACTCGGTACTTCTACAATTACGGCTTTCGTTGAAAGTGCTGCAGGTGTAGGGGCTGGCGGCCGTACAGGTTTAACAGCTGTCACAACAGGCGTACTTTTCCTAATTTGCTTATTCTTGGCTCCATTGGTATCCTTGGTTCCAAATGCAGCCACATCTCCTGTTCTTATCATCGTAGGTGCCCTCATGTTAGGTGCCATTCGCAACATCGACTTCGATGATTGGACTGAAGGCTTCCCTGCATTCCTCGTTATCGTATTGATGCCGTTCACATACAGCATCGCTAACGGTATCTCTGCAGGTCTCATTGCATACCCTCTACTCAAAATCATTGCAGGCCGTGCAAAAGAAGTTAACTGGATTATGTACGTATTGGCGGTTCTCGTTATTATCCGTTACGTATTCTTCTAATTAACGTATACCCATAATGATGCTATTAGTGAAAGCTACTTTATATTCGATAACTATAAAATCACTAATACCTAAAAGCAAAATATATGTAAATTACATACACTAAAAGAACCTATCTCCAAAGATATTACTCTAATATCTAGGAAATAGGTTCTTTTTATTATGTACGCTTTTACTAAACGCTAACGTCGTATGGCATCACCGAATCGTACTATAGAGTCTTATTAGGGTTTAGTATTAACGAATCGTTTTTACACCGATTAAGTCTGTACGACTTGAATCAATATTTTTTAATGGTACTACATGATCTTTATAAAACTCTGCTTCAGATACTTTCACAGGCACTTGGAAGAACAAGAAATATGCCATGTTATCTTTGCTCCATGCAACACTGCGTACTAAGCCCTTATCTACATTACCTGTATACTGCACATCACCGGTTGGCGTAGAGTCAATCCACTGTACGTCATGGTATTCCGTTGGAACATATTCTTTAGGCCATACCGTATCCATAGAGTAGCTCATGCGAAAGACCATCGTATGATTTACCCAACGTCCGCTGCGTTCTTGATATTCTTGACCTTCCTTCCAATATACAGTTTCTAATACATCATTATCATAAAAATGTGTAGCATAGTATGTATAGCCAAGAGGCAAGTAACTTGGTACGGATACGTCATAGGACAGCTTACGAGATGCATCAATTACACCGCTAGGTAAGCCGATGGATTTACTCGTAAGTATAGGCCACTCAGAATTCGTATGTGTACGCAGTGGCAAACCAATAGTTTCAAAATGAGGTCTATCTTGTTCACCATTTTGTTTAACACTTTGCGCATCGTTTTCTTCAACATGTTGCTTATCATTGCGTTCACCACGTAATCGAGTATCATCAGCGGCTACGTTAGTAAGAGGACCTACAGAGTCTACAATTTTGCTTACAAAGTTTTGGTTTCTTGTAGTGGCAAAGTAGAGCATATATACTTTATTATCTTTTTCCCAATAAGCAATTTGAACAGAGTCGTTGCTAGAGCCTAAAGTATGTACAGGGACTCCATTAGGGGTAGTAAAGCTAACGGCATCATCAGCATCGTATTTTGTCTTTTCCAATATAGGCTTTACCACGGTATCGATAGCCCACCCCATACGATACACAATATCTGTATTAGAGAAGGTTAATTTCTGACCATATTCTCCATTATAGCCCGTTTCCGTATACACGATTTCTAATACGTCATGATCTCTTGACTTTACATCGCGTACTACATAATCTTCAGGCATATAGGACGGAATTTGTAAATTATATCCAAAATAATTAGTAGTTGCCTCAATATTACGCTCTAGGATATCACCATTATCAAGTTGTTCATACCACCGATAGCGATTCATTAGTTCTTTATTCTTTTCCACTGTATCAGTGGTAACTGTATGTCCATTTTCATCTACTAAAGGAGATAATGCACTAACTGATTGTACTCCAAAGCTACTTACCACAGCAGCTAGTATTCCCATTGCTAATAATGATTTTGTTGTTTTTAATCTCATAATTTCTGCTCTCTCTAAATCACGCCAGTCTTTGCTTTCATAGGAACTACATGTTCCTGTTTTATTTCTTCAATAGTTTTAGGTTTAATCGGTTTCATCGGATAGTTACCAACTAGTTCATAACGAGAGCTATCAATACTTTTCAACGGTACCACATGGTCCTTATAGAATTCCGCATCAGCCTCTTTCACCTGTTCTAAGAAGAATAGGGAATAAGCCATATTATCCTTCGCCCACGTAATGCTGCGAACCATATGCGTTTCAGGATTACCGGTATAATAAACCTCACTAGAATCACCTGATTTAGACCATTCAAGATCGCCGTATTCAGATGGAACATATGGTGTATCTCTTACAGTATCCAAGGAATATCCCATTCTATAGGCCATAATACTATCTATATATTTTTTCCCATCCCGATAGATAGTCACACCTTTTTTGTAATATACAACCTCTAATACATCATTTCGATCTTGACGCGCTGTATAGAGCTGATAACCATAAGGTATATAGCTAGGCGCCTTGACCTCATACGGCAGTTGCTGTGCAGCTTCTACTATTCCTTTCCAATTACGAGCCCCTTCTTGAGTTTTCATAGGCCACTCTAATAAAGTCTGTCTTGGTAATGCTTTGATTGCTGAATCAGGATGAACTCTAGGCATATCAAATGTAACGGCAGCTGAAACACCAACAGTATCTGTAGATATAGAATCATTAACAACATCAGCTGAAACATATCCTGCACACAATAATCCTACAGCCATAGCAGATAAAACGGACTTAAATAGAAGCTTCTTCATGATCTCTCCTTTTATAAAAACTTGATATATACTTTACACATATAATGATATATTTTCTTATTTATATCAAAAACATGCCACCGATTCTGTTGCCCTAGCTACTTCATAAAACTTTTATCTTTCCTATTGTGAAAGTATAGTTATGAGCCATTAGCTGCTTTAATGCTAACTAGTTATACATAATAAAACATCCTACTAAACGCTATATTACAATAGAGTTCAATAGGATGTTTTGTCATTATTTAGTTAATGGAGGCATAATAATATCTTGTTCAAGCTGTCTTCGTCTTTTTGCAGTATAGTCTACAACCTTAATTTGAACTACGCCCACAGAGTTTACCATGGCATCGGTAAAGGTTAATTCTCGACCAGTCTGATGCTTCATCAACACTTGTAAACCATGAACTTTTTCATCAACACGCTCTAAGTAGGTAGCCTCTCCTCGGCCCATCACACTAGAATAAACCGAGCTATATTTACAAGGAATATCTCCACCTGATACGAGGGCCTCATCATTACCGTCAATTTCGATAAATACATGGGGGTTCACTTTAATCAAATTAAACTTCTTCCCCTCATGATAGCCATGTACATAGATGTAGAGTATATCATCTACAATTTCATAACCGAAATGTAAAGGTACCACGTAAGGATAATCACCATCCATCATACCTAAGTGAATGATGCGAGTGCTATTTAAAATGCTCTTAATTTCATCTATATTTGTAACCATACGATCTTGACGTCTCATAATAGCCTCCACAAGAATCAGAAAATTAATACACCTTACTCTTCATGTAATCTACCAAGAAGATGTTTAAATTGAGCTTCATCACTCTTTAGCTTTCCGAAAAAGACTTCATCAATTTGTTCAACTAATGGAACTGCTTTTTGTAATATTGCACCGCCCTCTTCATTTAAAAGAACAGCTTTCGCACGTGTATCTCTAGAGTGCTCTTTTCGCTCTACAAAACCACGTTTTTCCAATAAGCTCAATATTTGAGATACCGTCATAACATCTATCCCTGAAAGTTTTGAAATCATAACTTGTGTGACTTCGTTATCATGTTGTGATAGATAAGCAAGAGACGCTAAAACAACAAATTGAGGATGTGTTAAGTTCAACTCTTTTAACGCTTGTTTTATAGTAAAATGCCATTTATTGTACACCCTCATGAACAATAATCCTGTTGATTTTTCTGAATTGTCTTTATATTTTGATGTAAACAAACAGCAATCACCTTATCTTTCTAAACAGTTTTTTAGAATAAATATAGATTGGGGAACATCTGAAAAAACTTGACTTAAAAATTCTAAATGTTGCTTATCTTCACGTTCTAAGCTTACAGTGTGTTTTACATTTACACTTCCGTCATGATTATCAATTATTTGATGTCCGAAAAGAATAGCACCAAATGGAGTTTCAGTCTTATCCCAAAACTCTTCAAAAGGTTTTACAAGAGTAAGTTGATATTCCATAGGTGGTATACCTTCAAGCTCCATTGTACCACATGAACCGGTCTCAAATTTACCGTTTAATGTAATATTTTTTAGATCCTCTTCCCAGTCATACCATTTTTCGATATTCGCATAATACGTCCACACAGCTTCTTTTGCCACTTTTATTTTCAAACTAAAACTAAATTCCATTTTATATCCTCCTTTTATTATAAGTGTACTTATTATAAATTATTTTATATTATTCGTCAATAAACTTCATAAAAAAAGAATATTCTTTGCTTTTATCAATATAAGGATATACTCTATCAGAAAATCATATCATCTTTTGTCTACTGTAAAAATACATTTGACTTTTTAGAATAGATACTGTATTATAAGAAAATAGTTTTATAGATTCTATAGATTATGAAAGTTATGGTTATCCATGGCTTTTTATGTTTATAGATAGTTTGTAGAAAAGAGGTCTTTATTATGTCTGATACGCATCAGTTAAAACGGGGTCTTAAGAACCGGCATGTACAGCTGCTCGCCATCGGCGGTGCTATTGGTACAGGCCTATTCTTAGGCTCCGGTCGCGCCATTCACTTGGCTGGTCCATCCATCATATTCGCCTACCTAATAACAGGTGTTATGTGCTTCTTTATTATGAGAGCACTAGGCGAATTACTGTTATCTAACCTAAACCACCACTCTTTTATCGACTTTGTAGAAGATTACTTAGGGGATCGAGCAGCATTTATCACGGGATGGACATACTGGTTCTGCTGGCTTTCACTAGCCATGGCAGACTTAACGGCCGTAGGCCTCTACATGCAGTACTGGATACCGTGGCTGCCCCAATGGATACCAGCCTTACTTGTTCTAGTCGCCTTGCTGTTAATGAACTTGACAGCTGTAAAATATTTTGGCGAAATGGAATTCTGGTTTGCCTTGATTAAGGTGATCGCTATCATCTCTCTTATCATCATCGGTATCATCATGATTGTTACTGGTTTCACTACAGATGCCGGTGTCGCCGCATTTAGCAATATGTGGAATTACGGAGGATGGTTCCCGAATGGAACGATGGGCTTTATCCTATCATTCCAAATGGTTGTATTTGCTTTCACAGGCATAGAACTCGTAGGTTTAACGGCTGGCGAAACAGAAGATCCTGAAAAGGTTATTCCAATGGCCATAAACAATATCCCATTGCGTATTATTTTATTCTATGTAGGCTCTTTAGCTATCATCATGAGTATTTACCCTTGGACTGCCGTTAACCCTGCTGCAAGTCCATTTGTAGCCGTATTTACCGCCGTTGGTATTACAGCCGCTGCAGGAATCGTAAACTTCGTTGTTCTTACTTCTGCAGCATCCGCTACAAACTCTGGTATCTTCAGTACAGGCCGTATGATTTATGCCTTGGCAAAACGCGGTCACGCACCAAGCTCAATGCGGCGCTTGACCCACAGCAGTGTGCCATACCAAGCAACGATTTTCTCGGCAGCCGTATTATTGATTACAGTTGTACTCAACTACGTAATGCCTGAAGCAGTATTCGTTATGATTACATCAATCTCCACATTCTGCTTCATCTTTATTTGGGCCATGATGGTTATTTGTCATCTCAAATATCGCAAAAAAAATCCTGATGTAGTGGCACAGTCTAAATTTAAAATGCCTCTATACCCAGTAATGAATTACGTTATCCTCGCGTTCTTCGTTTTCGTTTTAGCCATTCTAGCCTTAAACGAAGATACGCGAATTGCCCTCTTGTTCACACCAATTTGGTTTATTATTCTTTGGGCCTTCTACTCCATGCTTAACACGGACGATGAAGATGCCCTTGGGGAAGAACTCATCGAAATGGCAGGCGTAAAAGAACTTTACAAAAAACCTAAAAAAGACGATTCCGATGATTACGTAATCTAACAAAAAAGCTCGTGCTATGCACGAGCTTTTCTTTTACTTCATTGACGGGAAGTTTTGTTGTTCATATTGTTGTAGATATGCTGGTAAGTTACTTGTATCTTCATTGTAATTAAAGATAGTCTTAATGCGATAGCCTTCTTGAGTGATTATGATATCAATAGAGGATGGTACTTCTTGACCATTCTGTTGCAAGTGATTAACTAATTCTTGCAAGGCCTCTGTTTGATGTAAAGAACCGGCCATATATTTACCCTTGGATAGACCTGTATTTCTAATGACTTGGCCATTGTATACTTGACCTCTATTATCTTTGTAATAAAAGCGTACAGCATCCTTATCTCCCGTAGGAACAGCTTTAATATAAATGGTCTTCCAATTCTTTTTAATCATCACTTTTGTAGCTTCTGCTAAATTATTAGACAAACGTCGTGTTTCTTTATTTGTTGATTTAGACACACCATTAACCTGTTGAATTTCATCATTCATAGGCATATCAATAGGTGCCACTACTGGATCTTGTTCTACCTTTTTTGCATCTGCAGGCTGAACCGCGAACATACCAACAACCGCCATTACAGCTAATGCGATAAGAGCAATTTTTTTCATTCTATCTCTCCTTAGAGAATTTATCAACACAAATTATAATTTACTAAATTAGTTGCTAAAATCCGTATCCACAATAGCGAATTGTGTATAATCAGGGTAACGTTTTTGCATTTCTGCCTTGATTTTTTCTAATGTACTATGTGGATCTTCTTCGTCAAAGTCAAAGATAATATCGTAGTAGATAACCTTCTTTTCTTCTTGTACGTAGAAGGCATGTACTTGTACTACATGTGTATATAAACTAATAACTTGATCAAGAGCTTTTCTAATTTCAAGTACTTCTACACTTGGTTTGTTTTCAGCATATACACCAACAGTCATATTGATACCAAACTTTTTATAAAGATGAACCGCAATGCCCTTTGTTAATGGGTGAACTTCTGCCATTGTCATCGTATCTGGTACAGAAATATGAACGGAACCAATTGTTTCTCCTGGCCCATAGCTATTTAATACCAAGTCATATACACCACCCACATTCGGATGCTGTGCGATAGTTTCTTTAATATTACGGATTAAATTATCATCTGCTCGAACACCGAGCAAATGGTTATACATTTCACGTAAAATATCATACGCCGCTTTTAAAATCAAAACAGAAATAACAGCGCCCACATAACCTTGAATATCAAAGTTAAAGAAAAATACTAAGCCTGCAGATACCAATGTAGCAAAGGTAATCACCGCATCAAAAAGGGCATCTATACCAGATGCTACGAGCGCATCAGATTTATATTTTTCACCTTGTGCCTTGATATAACGACCCATCACTACTTTCACAACGATGGCAACAGCGATGATAACAAGACCTGGAATATCAAATGTAGATACCTCAGGGTGGATAATTTTATCCACAGATTCCTTAAGGGATCCAATACCTGCACCGAGAATGATGAAAGCTATGGCCATGGTAGTCATATATTCTATACGACCGTGGCCAAATGGATGCTCCTTATCAGCCCCTTTGGCGGCTAATTTCGTACCCACAATAGTTAATACAGAGGACAATACATCTGTTAAGTTATTTACCGCATCAAGGATGATGGCGATGGAATTAGACGCAAGGCCCACAATCATTTTAAAAATAACGAGAACGACATTACCTATAATGCCTTTTATACTGGCAAGCGTAATCCCCCGATTACGTGCTGCACCATTATCTTGTAAAATCATACTACACCTCTTACATTCTGATTTATAGTTTTTAAATTGAACTATATCGATTTACTTATAATCCTATTATAGCTTATCGATTATCATTTGTCATTATTTTTCTTGAAAAATATTTTTAAACTTATTGATTTTACTGAGTTATCAATAATTCTCATTTCTCAATTAGAGTATTTGATGTATTGTGACTTCACAATGTATAGTACAAACCTATTATTAACAAACTAGTATTTTGTATTACGTAACAAGTTAATCAGATCAGATTATGCCATAACCGTAATACGCTCTCCTGTGCGCATGTGTGTAAATACCACCTTTTGAGCGCGTAATTGAAATGGCTGTTCCGTAGGTTGTGCACCGTATAAGGTATCTCCTACAAGAGGGTGCCCTATATGGCTGAAAGCTACTCGAATTTGATGTGTTTTCCCTGTGTACAAACGAACTAAAACCTCAGAATATCCACATTTATTGGACTTATACACAGTTTTGTCCACATTTTGATTACTTTTATCAACATCTCCTAAGTTTATATCCACATTTTTTGCTGCTATATCCACAGAATTTTTAGACTTATTCACAGAGTTATCCACAGCCTGCGAAGAATGTCTACATAGGACGGAAAAATCTGTACGAGTCTCTTTTCCCTTAGGATTCACTTCGTAATGAATCCCATCAGCACTGCGTTCCATAGGAAATACCAAAGAATCTTCATCGGCTTCTACAATGCCTTCCACAGTCGCCATATACCACTTTTCAAAGGTATTATCATCCATTTGCTGTTGATAAATACTTTGTGCTAAACCACTTTTTGCAATCACAATGCAGCCCGTCGTATCTCTGTCGAGACGGTTCAAGAAACGTACCTTTCGCTTGATACCATGTTCTTTAAAATAGTGCGCCACACCATTGGCAAGAGAAACTTGATCTTTAGAGTTTACAGTCACACCACTTGGTTTATCCACAATAAGGAGATCATCATCTTCATACAGAATGCGTAAGTCCATTTCGATAGGGTCATGATCTATTTTTTCCTTCGCCATAGCAATCCAAATCTCGTCGCCTTCAGAGATTGCATCTTTTGGCGTAGCCTTATGACCATTAATGTGGATTAATTTCTCTTCAAAAAGTTTAACTAAAGATTTTCGAGGATATCTAGTATCTAACACTTCACCAAGTGAAATATCGCGTACTTCTCCAATATGCTCAGAATCGCGACTTGATATGTCTTGATTGCTACTCGATATATCTCGATTTTTACTTGATATATCTTGACCATTACCTATTAGCTTTTGTCTTGCATTTTTCTTGCTAAGTACAGTTTCTATATCTACAGCTGTCACGGTCCACAGAATATCATCGGGGCGATGTGTTTTTCGCGCCATTAGTATCTCCTTTCTACGAGTTCAGGATCTCGTGGCATATAGTTGAGTAGCGAACTTGGTTGAACCGCTCTACCTCGTATATTCGTCTGTTCAAAGGTAATGGTCAATTCTTGTTTAGGCCGAGTAATGCCCACATAGAATAAACGCTTTTCCTCGTCTTCACGACCTTCTGCAATGGCAAAGGGACTCGGGAAAGTTCCTTCATTTAGCCCGGCCAAGAATACATGGTCAAACTCGCTGCCCTTCGCTTGGTGAATGGTAATGATAGGAATACGATCTTCATTTCGTACTTGCTGTGCAGGTTCGCCCGCCGTAAGGGCCGCCATCTGTAAGATTTGATTTAACCGCGCTAGTCCTGGTGGCCCTTCATAAGCCGTATCTAGTTTTTCCATGATGCGATATAAATCGCGTATATGCTCTACCTTTGCCGCTTCTCCATGAGATTTATAGTATTCTAGAACCCCCATTTGGTTCATGATATACGCCAATAATTTCGTTGGCATCTCCGTATAGGCTTTTCTACGCAAGGTCGCCATTTGAGAGGCGATATCCGTGAAAGCTGCCTTATATTTATTTATAGCTACCATGCGACCCGTTGTGGTCGGTACGATTTTTTCTTTCACCGCATAAATTAAAAGCTGTGCAGTGGCCAAGATATCATCCATTGCATTATGTGTTGGCTCATGGTGTATAGGAAACTTAGATGCTAGGAAACCCAATTTATGATTTGGCAAATTAGGATAGAAACGACGGTAGATATCGAGGGTATCATAAATAGCCTTGAACTCAGGATTGCCTAAGTTATGACGCGCCAATTCATTCGTAAAGATGGTCACATCATAGTTTACATTGTGACCTACAATAATAGCATTCTTAGAGAATTCCTTAAAGGCTTGTAACACTATAGCTGGCTCTTCGCCGTGCTCTTGTAAATACGCATCGGAGAAGCCGTGTACCTCTTCGGATTGACCAACAGGTACACCAGGATTGATAAAGCGTTCAAAAGGCTCTAAGACCTGTCCATGTTCATCGATGCGGATAGCCGCAATTTGAATGATATGGTCTTGAGCCGTATCTGTACCGGTGCTCTCCACGTCATAAACAACTACTTCGTGCTGTTCTAATCCACTAACAAGCTTTGCATAAGGCTCCGCTTCAAAAATAGGCATATCCATGAAGTCCGTCAATTTTAAACCTACTTGGCGCGTCTCAGGGCTTTCAATTGCAGCGATACGAGCGTCACCAATACCTGCAACATAGCGCTTGATAATGCGCTTCGCACTGACAGAATCATTAGGATTCATCAACAACTTGAAGTAGGCCATAACGTCTTTAATTTCTTGACGTCTAAAGAATTTGAACTCGTCGATAATCATGAAGTGACGGCGTTCCTCTTCAGGTCGTTCGCCGTTAAGACGTTCAAAAGAATCACTTAACTGCTGTGCCTTTTTATTATCCCTCACAAGAACGCCGATATTAGCATCTTTTGGTAAAGCGCAGATGGATTCGTAGATATATCGACCCTCAAGATAACTATTTTTACAGCCTTTAATGAGAACTGGCTTACCCTTGCTTTCACTATTGGCACGAGGCAATTCAGTGTAGATAGACCCAACTAGATCGGGGAACATATTTTGCAAGGTTTTGAAAGCCATCGTAAAAAGCGTCCAGTTAGAGCGATAATTTTCATAAAAGATGATTTTCAAGGGCTTGAAATCCGCATCAAATTGCTTAAGCAAGCGGAACGGATCGGAGCCACGCCATTCGTATATGGTTTGGAAATAGTCTCCACATAGTAGCACGTGATTACCTTCCCACAGCATTTCTAGAACCTTGTACTCTAGTACGCCTGTATCTTGCATTTCATCTACAGAGATATAGCTGTAACGGTTGCGCCAGCGTTCACGAACTACAGGGTCTTGAAATAGGCGATGAACACCGCAGATGAGGTCTGTAAAATCTAGGCCGTGCACGGAAGCTAAGCTTTCATCATACGCAGCAATCCATTCGTGACCATGGTTCAAGAAATCATGGAGTTCACTGTAGAGGACATTACCAAAGCTAGAGAAGAGCTGTTCAATGGCTTCGCGCTGTTCCTTCTGTAAGCGTTCGATTGTCCGCTTGTAATCCCCTATGAGATCATCAGAATAAAAGCCATATAAGGAACGATATTCTTTCACCATAGCGATAACATTAGCAAAGGACATTTCTCGCAATTTACCAGGACGGTACGGTTCAGATAGTTCCTTGCAGTCTTCTTCGTCAAAAATGGTCACGTCCGTGTACAAGGTTTCGTTGCGCTTTCCTTCTTGTTGGAGAATGAAAAAGCAAAAGCTGTGGAATGTACTAACCTCCACAGCCTTTGCAAGACTGCCTACGAGCGATTGAATGCGGCCTTTCATCTCGTTTGCGGCCTTGTTCGTAAAGGTCATGCACAAGATATTCTCCGCCTTCGCATAGCCACCCTCGATGAGGTGCGCCACCCGATAAGCAAGTGTATTCGTTTTTCCCGTCCCAGCGGACGCTAACAAGAAGATATTCTGTTCCACTTCATCAATAACGCGTTGTTGTTCACGATTGATAAGCATAAAAACCTCCTGTTATTTAATGCCGTAATATATAGCAGCTAAGACCATAGGAATAGGACCTAAAATTGCTGTTAATGCCCAAATACCCACCCCAATATCCATTGGGATATTAAGTATATAAACGCATACCCAGTAGGTTAAGCCACCAATCACAACATTCATAGCCACCCGTTTAATGGTGAAAAATGCTACTCTGAAAGCAATGTAGGCTACAGCAATGGAAATAACCGCCGATATAATCGGTGATGCTAATAAAGCTCCCATACTACTATCCTTTCATTTCTTGACGGTTCACTACGGCACCGCCTAGCGTTAATTCATCGGCATATTCGATATCGCCACCCACAGGAACACCGCGGGCAATGCGCGTTACCTTGATGCCACTTGGACTTAATAATCTCGCCAAATACAGAGCTGTTGCTTCCCCTTCGACATCTGGGTCTGTCGCGAGGATAACCTCTTGTACAACACCATCACGAAGGCGTGCAATCAATTCTTTTACGCGAATATCGTCAGCACCGATGCCCTCCATAGGGGACAAAGCGCCTTCCAATACATGATACAAGCCCTTATAATCACCACTGCGCTCGATAGCAATGACATCGCGAGATGTTTCAACAACCATAATCGTCGTTTGATCGCGATTTGGATTGCTACAGAATTCGCAAGGATCTTGAGCTGATAAGTTAAAGCAAATAGAACAGTGACGCGTAGCCCCCTTCGCTTCTACGATGGTTTCCACGAGGCGGTCTACCTCTTCCTTCGGCATTTCTACCAAATGATAAGCCAAGCGTCTAGCCGACTTGGAACCGATGCCAGGCAAGCGGCGTAGCTGTTCTACGAGCCGTTCTAAAGCGTTTGTCATTTAGAATAAACCTGTTGGCAAGTTAAGACCACCAGTTACTTTGCCCATTTCTTGAGCCAAGAGGTCGTCTACTTTTTTGCTAGCTTCGTTTACTGCAGCCATTACTAAATCCTCTAACATTTCCACATCTTCAGGATCAACAGCTGTAGGATTCAATTTCAAAGACTCGATGATTTTTTCACCGTTCATCACAACAGTTACAGCACCGCCACCAACGGAAGCCTCTACAGTACGAGTTTTTAACTCTTCTTGCATTTTCTTCATATCTGCTTGCATTTTTTGAACTTTTTTCATCATGCCAGTCATATTGCCCATACCTTTACCAAACATTGTATTTCCTCCTTTTAGGACATCGTCCTATACTAATATTCTAAGTCCATATCATTAACAATATATGACATAGATTTATTACATATGTGTCACCTAATAGCCCCAAGGCCAAAGGTTATTATATAACAATTACTTTTTATCTATTCTTCGATAACCTCGACTATGATGTCATGGTCTTCAGATAATTTTTCTAATGTTTCCGCCAAGAGAGGATTGTTTCGTTCCTCTTCTGTCATATGCTCTGGATCCCAGGCGTATTCTCGAGCCACCGTAACGCTATCGATTGCTTCTACTTCAATAGGTGCTGGTGAAAGCATTGTATTTCCATCACTTTGGTATGGGGTTCCCTCACGAGGTTCACCCCCATCAGACTTTGGGACAGCTTCAACCTCGATATGCGCACCGCTATCCATAGGGCGCTCTAACACTTCGCCATCCTCGCTGATAACAGTCACACTATCTAATGGATGTGGTGGCATATCATCTAAGGATGATACATAAGAACCCTCCATATCGTCTACAGGCACATCATCAAAGGAATGAACCGGAATATCATCCCCTTCTATAGAACCTGCTAAAGACTCAATAGAAATTTCACCATCTGGCACCTGTGTCGCAGAACTACCATCAAAGGATGTAATTGGCACATCACCACTGGATGCTGGCTCTGTTTCTACGCCAGCTCCTAATGCAGTTTCTGATGCATCTATTGTAGTTGTATTCGCACTATCACTAACTACCGTATTTGCAACGGCACCGCCGGTTTTCTTAGCTAAGAATGCCATCGCCGCAGCCTTAGCCGCGTCCACGGCTGCAGAATCAGGCTTACTCTCTTGCGGATTATTGGTTAAATCCATTTGTGTCGGTTCCGCACCTGAAGTCGTCTTTACGTCAACCATCGGTTCTTGTGGTCGTTGGGGTGCTTTTACTTGGCGTTGTGTGGTGCTACCAGCAGCCTTTTTATAGTCTTTATAAACTTGCGTGAGAGCATCCACGATTTCTACATGTACTGCATAGCCCAGTGTATAGGTGAAAGCATCAACCGCCTCCGCCAAATTCACTTCATTGGTCATTACATTGAGATGCAATGCATTTTTAAAGGCCATGACCGCCTTGCTTTGGTCTACGTACACCAGCTGACCTTGACCGATAACGGTAGAGGTCATATTGCGATTGCTATCCTTCAAGTATTTAATCACATTGGATTGTACATTGCGATACTCTTGAGCAGACAAGATTTGGTCACTAATGATGGCCTGTGTACTAATGCCTTTTTTACCGCGACCTTTAGCTTGGTTTCTCGTGTTTTTTCGGGAAACTGGGTCTCCATTATTCGGTGGTGGCGCCATGCCAACGCCGCCCATTGGTGGCGGAGCCATACCCACTCCATTCATCGGAGGCGGTGTACTACCTGGTGCTCCCATCGGTGGAGGCGTCATACCTATACTCGCAGGCGGTGGTGTCATGCCTACGCTGCTTGGAGGTGGCACAGTGCCAACAGCAGTATTTTGAATACTACTCATGGAAGAATTCTGTACAGCAGCATTATCTACAGGAACAAAGCTGTTCGCATAGCCGCTAGGTGGACCAAATGCATTAGCACTATAAGCTGGTGTAGGAGCCGCTGGGCCTCGTTGTTCCAATTGAGCCATGCGGTTCAATAAATCATTTCGTTCAGATCGCTCAGCACTTTCTAGAGCATATACACGATCTTCTAAGCTTTCATCAACAGAGCCTAATTTAGCACAAAGCACGAGTAGACCCATTTCGATGATGGTTCGTGGATTGTCCACTTGTTTCGCATCATTCATGATGGATTGAGCACTGCGTACATATTGGTTAAGTTCATTGAAATCAACACTATTGGCCTGAGCTAGGAACTCATTCTTAAAGGTATCGTATACCTTGAGCTCATCCGCATCAGGAGCCACCTTACCAACGAGCAAGGCACGCACATGTTGAATGAGGGCTTCCATAATCTGCGTCGCATCGCGACCTTCCGCCAATGCATCGTGAACGTAGGATAATACTTTAGGGCCATCGCCGTTGCGCAAAGCATCTAGGAAGTGAATAATCCATTCCTTACTTACGAGACCGATTAACTCTTCCACCACTTGCGGTGTAATAGAGCCCGTTGCCATACCTGCACATTGGTCTAGAATACTCAAGGCATCACGCAAACCACCATCTGCATGAACAGCGATAAGCTGAGCCGCCGCAGAATCAAGACCAAAGCCTTCTTTTTCTGCTACGTAAGATAACCGTTGTGCGATGTCATCAGAAGTAATGCGTCTAAAAGTATAGCGCTGACAACGAGACACGATAGTAACAGGCAATTTTTCAATTTCTGTAGTGGCAAAGATAAACATCACATGAGCAGGAGGTTCTTCGATTGTTTTTAAAAGCGCGTTCCACGCCTCTGTAGTGAGCATGTGGGCTTCGTCTATGATAAAAACCTTTTTACGCCCTTCAACAGGCATAAATTTGACGCTTTCACGAAGAGCACGCACCTCATCGATACCGCGATTTGATGCGGCGTCAATTTCAAGAACATCCATGGACTGTCCGCTCAAAATCGATTTACAAGCACTACACTCGTTACAAGGGTGATCCGTTGGCCCCTGCTCGCAATTGATAGCGCGCGCAAAAATCTTCGCCATGCTCGTCTTACCAGTCCCCCGCGGACCGGCAAATAAATAGGCATGAGCTACCTTATCCTCCCGGATAGCGCGCATCAATGTATCAGACACCTGATGCTGACCAACTACATCGGTAAATGTCTGCGGACGATACTTACGATATAGCGCAATATATGCCATTGGAACACCCCCTTTTTTCCGAAACTTGCAATACTTTATTATACCATATTCAAGAAAATCCGACTCATTTTATAGAGTTTTATCAGTAATTTACACTAGTCATTTGAGCCCATCAATTAGACATAAAAAAAGCGGCCCCACAGGCCGCCTTGCAATATTCGATCACGACAGCCCCCGGGGTCCCCGTGGCACATGAAGGTTACCGCTTAGTGCTGCTACCTCTCAGTCCTGACACGATTCACAGGCCTCCATTGCACAGGCCCGAGAACTGCCATGATCCAATATTGCAATACAAATATTATACATGAAAAAGCCTCTATAGTCAAAGCTATAGAGGCTTTTCATATATCCTATCCAAACGATATTCAATCAAATTAAAAATTATTTTGCATATTTCTCTTTAAATGCAGCCAATTGTGCTTCTTCTAAGGATAAGCCTTGTTCTTTGAAGCGTTCAATAGCAGCTTGCATTTCTTCATAGGCTACAGGCACAACTTTTGTAAATCTGTTTACAAAGTTATTCCAGTTTTCTAAGATGTGACGGCCTTTAGCAGAGTTAGTATGCAATACATGTTGTTCTACTAGTTCTTTAATGCGTTTAAGGTCATCATTATTGGCAGTACGTAATTCTACGAGACCTGTGTTGACATAGCGTTCATCGCAATCAAGGATGTACGCATAGCCACCGGACATACCTGCTCCAAAGTTACGGCCAATTTTACCGAGTACGAGCACTTCGCCACCAGTCATGTATTCACAGCCATGGTCGCCGACGCCTTCCACAACGGCAGTGATACCGCTGTTACGTACGGCGAAACGTTCACCAGCTACACCGTTGATGTAGGATGTACCAGAGGTTGCACCATAGAAGGCAACGTTACCGATAAGGATATTTTCATCAGCTTCAAAGATGGATTTCTTAGGTGGATATACAGTGATAGTACCGCCGGACAAGCCTTTACCGAGGTAATCATTCGCATCACCTTCAAGTTCTAGTGTCATGCCTTTAGGAATGAAAGCACCGAAGGATTGACCCGCAGAGCCTTCGAAATTCAACTTGATTGTATTGTCTGGCAAGCCGCTTTCACCATAACGACGTGTCACCTCAGAACCAACCAAGGTACCTACAACGCGGTTGATGTTAGTGATAGCCAATTTAGCGCGAATCGGTTTTTGATCCTCAATAGCAGGACGGCACATACGCAAAAGTTTGGACATATCCAAGGTGCGTTCCAACTCGTGATCTTGGTCAACCATGTGCATATGTCCCACAGAGGAATCAATGTATGGACGGAACAATATGCGTTTAAGATCAACGCGAGACAATTTGAAGTTATCATCTTGAGATTTTTGACGCACAAGATCGATACGACCAACGAGCTCAGCTACGGAGCAAATACCTAAACGAGCCATGATTTCACGCAATTCACGTGCGATGAAAATCATCAAGTTTTCAACATATTCAGGCTTACCTGTGAAACGAGCACGCAATTTTTCATCTTGTGTAGCTACACCGTAAGGGCATGTATTAAGATTACATACACGAGCCATTTTACAGCCCACCGCAACGAGTGGCAATGTACCAAAGCCGAATAACTCAGCACCGAGCATGGCTGCTACAGCCACATCAAAACCAGTCATCAACTTGGAGTCTACCTCTAATTGAACACGGTCACGCAATCTGTTGAGCATCAAGGTTTGATGAGTTTCAGAGAGACCAAGTTCCCAAGGTACACCTGCATGTTTTACAGACGTGCGACCTGCTGCACCTGTACCACCATCGTATCCGGAAATCAAGATGTTATCTGCTTTTGCTTTCGCAACACCAGCAGCAATTGTGCCAACACCTGCTTCAGAAGTCAATTTAACGGAAATACGCGCATCTTTGTTGACGCATTTCAAGTCGTAAATCAACTCTGCCAAGTCTTCGATGGAGTAAATATCATGATGCGGTGGTGGAGATACGAGCTCAACGCCTGGAGTGGAGTGACGAGCCTTGGCAATTTCAGGATATACTTTTTTGCCTGGTAATTGACCGCCTTCACCTGGCTTAGCGCCTTGAGCACATTTGATTTGCAATTCTTTTGCATGAATGAGGTAGTTTGCGGTTACCCCAAAACGACCAGATGCAATCTGTTTTACTTCGGAGTTCATGCTATCGCCGTTTGGCAATGGTTTAAAACGATCTACATCTTCGCCGCCTTCACCAGAGTTAGATGTGGAGCCTAAACGATTCATAGCGATGGCAATGGCTTCATGCGCCTCTTTACTGATCGCACCGTAGCTCATAGCACCAGCTTTAAAGCGTTTTACGATGGATTCTTCAGGTTCAACCTCTTCGATAGGAATACCGCCACCTACAGGGTAGTTCAATTCCATCAAGGAACGCAATGTAACGTGGTAATCATTGCGAATCGCTTTGGAATATTCTTTATATTTTGCGTAGTCGCCGTTGATAAGAGATTCTTGTAAAAGCTCGATTGTCTTAGGATTGAATAGATGCTCTTCCCCATCTTTTACAGGACCATACCAACCGCCTGGTTCGAGTACTGTTTCATCGGATTTGAAAGCACGTTCAAAACGAGCTAATGCTTCATGTGCTACCCCACCAAGACCAATACCGCCAATACGTGTTGGTGTATTTACGAAGAACTTATTAATGAAGTTAGTATTCAAGCCCAACGCTTCAAAGATTTGTGCACCGTGGTAGGAACGAACTGTGGAAATACCCATTTTGGACATGACCTTCATAATGCCACCTACAGCGGCCTTGATGTAGTTCTTTTCTGCCTGTTCTGGTGTAATATCGCCAAGACGTTTCCGAGCTTGTAAATCGCGTACAGTTTCAAGCGCCAAGTATGGGTTGATAGCTGTTACACCATAGCCGATTAATGTACAGAAGTGATGTACTTCACGAGGTTCACCAGATTCAAGGATGAGACCAATTTCTGTACGCAATACTTTGCTAATCAAGTGATTGTGAACGGCTGCTACAGCCAACAACGCTGGAATTGGCGCATGATGTTCATCGACACCACGATCAGATAAAATCAATACATTTTGATCTGTACGAGCTGCTTCTTCTGCCTTAGCACACAATTCATCTAATGCATCGCGCAAGCCTTCGGCACCCTTAGTTGGATCAAATAGGATTGGCAAGGTTACAGATTTCATGCGACGGCAATCAAGAGCTTTAATGGATGCCAATTCTTGGTTTGTAAGAATTGGGGTACGCATGGACAATGCATAGGTACCAGCTTTGTTAGGTTCTGTTAAATTCCCAGAGTTACCAAGCATAACCCGTGTAGATGTAACCATTTCCTCACGAATAGAATCAATTGGAGGATTCGTTACTTGCGCAAACATTTGCTTGAAGTAGCTATATAACAATTGTGGTTTATCTGACAAGATAGCTAAAGGCGCGTCCGCTCCCATGGCACCAACAGGATCTTTCCCATCTTTTGCCATAGGCACGATCATGCGCACAAGGTCTTCTTGGGTATAACCAAAAGCTTGTTGTTCTTTGAATAAATCATCTACTGTTGGAATTGTACTTTCATCGGCTTGCGTAATTTCAGACAAATGAATAACGTGTTCCTTTACCCATTCATTGTATGGTAATTCAGTAGCGACACGATGTTTGATTTCTTCATCAGAGATGATACGTTGCTCCGCTGTATCAATGAGTAGCATTTTACCTGGTTCCAAACGGCCTTTAGCGCGGATGTTTTCAGCATTTTCGTTTACAACGCCAACCTCGGAGGCCATGATAACGCGATCATCTGTTGTCACATAGTAACGAGCAGGACGCAAACCGTTACGGTCAAGGACACCGCCGATAACTGTACCATCGGTAAAGCCCATAGCCGCAGGACCATCCCAAGGTTCCATCATAAAGCTATTGAACTCATAGAAATCATGTTTTTCTTGACTCATGAGATTATTGCGTTCCCAAGGCTCAGGAATCATCATCATAATCGCATGAGGCAAGGAGCGGCCTGTCATGTGCAAGAATTCTAATGTGTTATCAAACATAGCAGAGTCAGATCCGCTATCATCTACTACAGGGAATACCTTTTTGATATCTGGGAACAATGGAGATTCCGCTTTACCTTCACGAGCATTGATCCAGTTTACATTGCCGCGAATGGTGTTGATTTCACCATTGTGAACTAAGAAACGGTTAGGATGTGCTCGAGCCCAACTTGGGAATGTATTCGTACTGAAGCGGGAGTGAACCATTGCCAATGCGGAGGTAAAATCAAGGTCGCTCAAATCAAGGTAAAAGTCGCGCAATTGACCAGGTGTTAACATACCTTTATATACGATTGTTTTAGAAGACAAGGAGGCAATATAAAAATCGCTAGACAATTCCTTGCTCAATGGAATAATGCGTTTTTCCGCCAATTTACGAATGATATATAATTTGCGTTCAAATTCCTTATTGTTAGTTACATCTGGGCCTTTGCCGATAAGGATTTGAATCATCCAAGGACGAATCGCCGCAGCCTCTTTACCAACCTTTGTACCATCTACCGGTACTTCACGCCAGCCGAGAACAACTTGCCCCTCTTCGCGTACGACCTCTTCGAGAATTCGTTTTTGCTCGTTACGGAGACTTTCATATTTATGGGCAAAGACCATACCTACGCCATATTCGCCAGCTGCAGGTAGATTAATACCAAGCACTTCACACTCGCGCTTGAAGAACTCATGTGGGATTTGTACTAAAATACCGGCACCATCCCCAGTATCCTTGTCGGCACCGGCACCGCCACGATGTTCCAAGCGCTCTAAAATGCGTAAACCATCGTCGATAATATCATGAGATTTTTTCCCCTTAATATTAACAACGAAGCCCATGCCACACGCATCCTTTTCAAATTGGCTACTGTACATACCATTGGCTTCAAGTCTAGCTTGATCTAGACGTTGTTGCTCTATTGTGCTTTGCTTCATATCCATAACGTGCACTCCTTCATATCACTTGATCATTCCAAGCACTGCGGCATCGTTCCGTTCGGTCTTGGTAAAAGTATAACTAACAAACTATTTCTCTATAAAATTATCAATTTAACATTCTATAGAATTTTATGTCTATACACAGTATACTCCTGTCCACTGTGAATTGAAAATATAAAAAAAACATAGTCTATGCTTTTCATGCATAGACTATGAGTTTTTATCACTATTGTTTTTTGTATACAAGGATACAGGGATAATAAGCTTCTCATCCAATAAATACGATAGTCTTATTATTTAGAGTGGAAAAACCAACAGTTATTTTTCTCGACCAAAATTATCCCCTACTTCACAGGTAATCGTAATAGCTTCGTCTTTACCATACGGCACGAAAGTTAGCTCTGATGCGTGCAAACATTGGCGTGTATAGGGCTTATTGCGCGTACCATACATAGCATCACCAATAATAGGGTGACCAATATGTTCCATGTGAACCCGAATTTGATGAGTTCTGCCAGTCAACAACTTAAAACGTAACAGAGTGTTGTCTCCTTCATGACCGAGAACGGTATATTCCGTTTGAGCCGACTGACCAAACTCATCGATAACACGGCGATTATCAAATACTGGATCTACCCCAATAGGCGCATCTACCATGCCATCCACATCAATACGACCTTCTACAAGTCCTGTATAAATACGATCGATACGCCCTGCTTGTAGCTCATCAGTATAATATTGTTGTGCTTCCTTTGTTTTACCAAATAGAATACACCCCGATGTATCTCGGTCGAGGCGATGCACAGGACGAACCTTATGAACTACACCCTTTTTCGCATAATAACCAGCTATATAATTGCTTAAGGTGCAAGACTTTGTTTGCCCTGCTGGATGAACGAGCATAAAAGGAGCCTTATTCACAACTAGGGTATGAGCATCTTCATAGAGAACGGTAATCGGCCCCTTTTCTACGTCTACTCCATAATCCTTATCTTGTGGTAATTCTAAGGTTAATACATCACCCTTTTTAAGTGCTCGCTGCGAATGAGCCACACGGCTATTAACTTTTACCCGTTTCTTGCGAAACATCATTTGGATATCCCGAGCGGATAGGGAAAATCGTTCCTTTACATATTTAGAGACCGTCAACTCTGTCGGTTCTTTCACCGTATATGTTTTCCAGCTCATATTACCACCACTCGTTAATATACGTTTTTTGTTCAGGATAGAGAATATCGAAATAGTCTAACCATTCTTCGCTTACTGAAAGTTTCCCTTCAAACGCAAGGTCTCGAGCCGTAAGTGTGCCCATTAATAACTGGCTCAACGCACCGACCTCAATGGTAATATCTGTTTCATCCTCTATCGTATCAGAAATCTTTTTAACGGATGGAGTTAATGCACTGCCATATTGTACTTCATAGCGACCTTCGTTCCAACTGCAAAGCCCATCTTTTACAGCAAAGATCATTGTTATAGGCATCATCAATGCCTCTTGATTGACAGGAATTGCTTCAAAAGCAGCTTTTACATCTACAATACGACTCATCATATATGGCATGGTAGCGTGGCCAGTTCTACCATCAGGATAGAAGCGATAATATGTATCGTGAAGGCCTTCATTCCAACGGATAGACGTACCTTGAGAACGGTGATTATAGAAATAATTTAATAATGCACGTTGTGCACGGCGTGTCGTGTAAACCAGCTCAGTAACAGGAATTTCAGGCTGACCTAAACGATACACTGCATAGCCTTCAATGACATGGTCATCGTTGCGCACTACAGCAACATTTACACCTTCTGCAAAGAAGCTGCCTAACAAACGTTTCCATTCCTTTTCGCCACGTTCTGCGTAGCCAGAAAGACGAGCCGTATATGTTTTATATACTGGATCTAACAAAGTCCATTGATCTACGCTATTTAGTAAGCCAAAGCTCAACGTTTTATCTGTCATAGGGCGCAAGTCTTCTAGCGACATGGTGTTCACCCATTGATGAGCATAAAGTTCCCAACCATATTGCTGATAGAACGCTGCCTTGGATGGCATCAAAATCGTCATAGCTTGACCGCGTTTACGAAGCTCCTCTAGTGCAGCAGTTAACAGTGCACCGCCTACACCACCACGGCGGGCTGCTGGATGCGTTGCAACGCCTACCATATAGCTCGTAGGCAATACGGCACCACGTACATTAAGATTGTATTGACGCAAATGAACGGTACTCAACAATTGGTCCTGTTCTAACCCGACCATTGTATTCTCTGGTTCATAGCAATTTGTAAAATAATATTGAAAGAATGGATCTTCCTTTGGTTCAAAGCAGTACGCCCATAGATTTTCTACATGAGGCGTATCTTGAGCCATCGCAATTCTAAATTCCATAATTTTGTCCTCGTTATATCATAAGAGCCGTTATCTATCTATCGCGTCACAGCGTATAATATCTAATCTGATCTAATTTAAGCACATCATATCGCCATATCGCCATATCGCCATATCGCCATATCGCCATATCGCCATGATGATACGATAGTTACATTCAAATAGATAGTCTAACAATTCTATTATAACAAAATGAGCTATGAAGCACATCGACTTCATAGCTCAGATTTTATTTACCACCTGTCGCATTATCTGCTTCGTTAGCATATACTGCGTCATATTTTTCAGCAAAATGATCTGGGTTATAAGATTCTTTTGCTTGGCGAAGACCAGGCAAGCCCATATCTTCTTCACGGTTAATGAATTCTACATCGCTGAATTCATGACGAATAAATTCATTATTGATCGCTTGGTACAAACCACGAATATCTGGATTTGCTTTTTCAATATGAATCAACGCCATTTTATCATTCAACAATTCACCGATACTGAAAGCTTCCACGCGGCCAAACAATTTAATGGTGCCGCCTTTAAGGCCTAGCACATCCCAGTTATCAAATAATAAATTGATAGCAACCAATTCATCTTCGATACCTTCTTCATGATGGGTTTCTACCCAAGATGCTGCTGTTTCGCGGCATAATGGAATGATATCTTCTGTAATTGGCACATATTCATAGTTGGAATATTGCATGCGGAATTGATTTAAATGGTTTTTCTTTTGACGGAACTTCTTACCGGACAAATTGATAAGATCTTCAGACTTATAAATGTATTCGTAGTTATCGCGGTCAGGTGTGAATGTGTAGCGTCCAGGACATAATTCTTCCATGCGCTCTTTCATGATTTTGCTAATACCTTTGAAGCGGAATGGCAATTTATTTTCCACAAACCATTCTTTAGCGCGCAATAAACCATCAAGGAACTTTGCATCTTTACCAGCAAATGGAGGCAATAGGAATGGTTCACGCTTACCGCCACCTTGAATGTACAACACGCCATTTTCTTCAGCCCAACGAATGCCGTACGCATCTTGCCACATAAATAATGTAGTAAAGCAGTTATCAGATGCTTCATAATGATGTTGTTCAAAATACTTGTCGATTAATGGTTTATCTCTTAATTCAAAACGTTTAAATTCTAAAATAATAATCCCTCCTATCAGATTCCTCTTCTGAGGTTACCGTCGTTATCGGTAAAAGTTGAATATAGCCAAATATTCATTAGGCTCTTCATAATACTCTATTGAAGTCACTTAATTTGTAGTTATAATTTTACAGATTCCCCTAATTCAAAGGTACCATCTGTAGTGATAACCTTATCACCTTCATTTAGGCCAGAAATAATCGCTACATCATCATCTACTGTAGTACCCACTTCAACAACACGTACGTCAACGGTATTATTTTCAGTTAACACATATATGTACTTGCCATCTTGGTTTTCACGAACCGCCTTAGTTGGAACGGTCAGCATCTTGGCTTTCACATTAGATTCAATAACGAGTGTATAGAATTCACCAGCCTTGATTAGGCCTTTCTCATTATTGAAAGTGGCTTTCACAAGAACACTTGGCACATTTTCAGGTTGAGTAATATCTACGTAAGTCAATTCACCTGGTAATTCTTGGTCACCTACCTTGAGAAGTACCTTCATGCCATTCTTCGCTTCAGGTGTACCTAATTTCATAGCCGCATCACGAGGAATGCTGAGGGATGCAACCATCGGCGTAGATTGCTGAATCATCATAAATGGACGGTCTGCAATCGCCATTTGACGGTCTTCGTTATAGATAGATGTTACAGTACCTGCTATAGGAGCCACGATTGTAGATGCCGCCATCTGAGCCGATACTTGTGCGATTTGTGCCTCAATGGCTGCCGTATTGATGCCTCCGCCACCACCGGTTGTAACTGTTGTAGTTTGTGGTTGAGATCGTTCCAAAATACGATCATATTCTTTTTGTGTGATTATGCCCGCTTCACGCATGCGTTGAGCCTGTTCCAGTTGAGTACTGTCTATAGATGCTGCAGTCGTAGTCGTCACAGCTGTGGCATATGATTGTGATTGGGCTTGCGCTAATTGTCCTTGCAAGGATGCTAGCTGTTGTTGTAAAGCCGATGTATCTACAGTTGCCACAGTTTGACCTTGCTGTACTTGATCGCCTACTTTCACGGCATACACGACCTGCCCCGTCAAGGTCGGCGTTATCGTCGCTTTATTAAGGGCCGTTACATTGGCATCATTATGAATCTGCAACGGCATATCCTTGTACGTTACCTCTGCGACGGATACGGTTTTCGTACCACATCCCGCAATAGCGAGTGTCATAATCATAACACCAAGGATAGCAATTACAGAGCAAAAACGATTTATTTGCATTCTGTCACTTCCTATCATATTGATTTTTATCAATACCTTAGTATATCATAAAATCAGTTAGAATTGTATGAAAGCTAATTCCTTTAATTTATGGATATAACGGAGGTTCTCATGGAAGAACGGATGGACTTTAGGATTTTAAATAATGGTAGCTTCATTCCCTCCATCGGTTATGGTACCTATAAAACAGGTACCGAAGGAGAGACTGAACAAGCTGTTGCTAATGCACTTAGCGTAGGCTATCGTTTACTCGATACGGCCGCCTATTATGGCAATGAAGAAGCCGTGGCTAAAGGAATCAGAGCATCTGGTATCAAACGAACAGATATAATCATCACTACTAAAATTTGGCACACCGATGCAGGCTACGATAATACGATGCGTGCTGTTGAAAGCTCCTTAAAGAAACTAGATACCAATTATATTGACATCATGCTCGTTCACCAACCTTTGGGCGATTACTACGGCTCTTGGCGCGCCATGGAGGAGTTATACGACCAAAATATATTGCGTGGGTTAGGTCTTTCTAACTTTTATGAAGACCGATTAATCGACTTGCTATATCACTGTAATGTAAAACCTGTAGTGAACCAAATTGAATGTCACCCATTCAACCAACGCCAAGCTCTTATACAATTGATGAGAAAGCATCAAGTTGTAGGCATGGCATGGTCTCCATTTACCCGTGATCGCCAACCGATTTTTGATCATCCTATCATCAAAAGCTTGGCTGAAAAATACGGTGTAACAAAGCATCAAATCATCTTGCGTTGGCATATTCAACGAGGCATCATTCCATTACCAAAGGCAAATAATGTAAGCCATATGGAAGCTAACTTTGATGTATTCGATTTCAAACTCACTAACATCGACATGGATGTTATGGAATTATTAGATCAACAAGACTTCTTAGAGGACCACCACACTGCACTAGGTCTTGAAAGATTATTACAACTTAAATAGAACATAAAAACAAAACCACTTATATCCTCCTTTAGGAATAGATATAAGTGGTTTATTTTAGTGCTCTTTATTTTATTATAGTTTATGTTAGTATACTTTATTTTATTTAGGTATATTAAATACGGCTTGAACAAGTATCATGTATACTACAGTGCCGGCTCCAATAGACATAAACATATTTCGTTTCCATACATGCATGCCAACGGTCACTAATAAAGCAATAAGTTCCGGTACTCCATATGGATAGGATAACACAATTGTATCTTTAAAGGTATACACAACAAGCATCCCCATAACCGCTGCAGGTAATGCCTTGCCTAAATACTGTACAAAATCTGGGGCCTTCTTACCAGGTGGGAAAATAAGAAAAGCAGAGAAACGTGTAAGTAATGTGCCCGCTACAACAATGGCAATGGTAATGACTATTTCAAAACTAGTCAAGATGTACACCTCCCCACTTATACGCTATATAACATACTACGAGCATACACCCCATAGAAGCAAGCATAAATAAGGATTTTCCCGTTAATAGAAGCATTGCTAGTGCTACAACGGCTCCAACAGCACCTAAGCCTCGAATATTATTACTTTTAGCATTAAATAACATTTCAAGGAATATAACAATAAATAAGCCAGGTAATACAAAACCAATACCTCGCAAATCTACAGATGCTAATAAATCACCGAACAATCCCCCTACAAGAGTACTCACCACCCAGAAGATATAATTAAGCCACGATACATGGAAGTAGAACCATTTTTCATCTACATCATCGGGTAACTTCGTAGATACATTAATTGCAAAGCTTTCATCACACATCCACGCAACTGTAGGAAACCATTTCCATCCCATATGCACATATCGCTGTAGTGCAGATAGACCATAGAAGAAATGGCGCCCATTGACAAACAAGGTCAACATAAAAGTATTCACTGAATCAAAGCCTGCCATTAACAGCCCAATAGTTACGAACTCCATGGAGCCTGCAAATATGGTACTAGCTAAAACAGGAGCGGTCCACCAAGGAAACCCTTGACTGGTAGCATACAAACCAAAGCCTACTCCAAGAAAAAGGAAACTAAGCCCCATGGGAATCATAATAGGAAGTGCAAAAGAAAATGCACTTCTATTTTTTATTTTATTTATAGGGAGCGCCTCCTTTCCATATCATACAAGTTTACACTGTTAATCCCCTTAATTATAAGGCACGCGTTAAAATCTCGCGAGCTACTTCTGGTGTTACATCACCATTTTCACCAAGTTGTGTCATGCCATGGTCCTCTAATTGTTTCACAATTTTATCAACTGCTTCTTCACCAAGACCATAGTCTTTCAAATGCGTAGATACGCCAAGGGACTCGAAGAATTCACGAGTTTTAGCGATAGCCTTGTCCGCTTTTTCTTCGTTTGTACCTTCTGTAATATGCCATACCCGTGTAGCATATTGTGCCAATTTTTCAAGTTTGTCTGCTTTTTTCACTTCTAACAATGCAGGTAATACGATAGCCAATGTAATACCATGGTCAAGATGGTACGCCGCAGTTAACTCATGTCCAATCAGATGAGTTGCCCAGTCTTGTGGCACGCCGGCACCAATTAAACCATTTAATGCCAATGTAGAGGCCCACACGTGGTTAGCACGAATATCGTAGTTTTCTGGATTTTCTACTGTTTCTTTGCCGATTTCAATCATAGTTTTTAAAATACCTTCGCTGAAACGATCTTGAATACGACCTTCTACAGGGTATGTTAAATACTGCTCTGTGGTATGCACAAAGGTATCGATAACGCCATTCTTAACTTGTCTTTCAGGCAAGGTGAAAGTCAATGTTGGATCAAGCATGGAGAACTTAGGGAATACTAAGCTACTGAATACAGGGTATTTACCGTCACCATAAGTAATAACTGCACCATTGTTCATTTCGGAACCAGTTGCAGGTAGTGTCATAACTGTGCCAAATGGTAATGGATTTGGTACCATGTCTACCGGAACCTCTGGCACACCAACTTTCATTACCTCAATAACGGGACCATCATAGGTAGCACCCATAACGATAAGTTTTGTAGCATCTACTACAGAACCGCCGCCTACAGCGAGAACGAAATCTACGCCATGTTCTTTAATGAAAGCTACCGCACGTTCACAAGTTTCAAGAGATGGGTTTGGCTCAATACCACCAAACTGCTCAACTTTGCGGTTACCAAGAGCTTTCACAATGCGATCAATAAGACCACTGTGCACAGCGGAGCCACCACCATAAGTAATGAGCACCTTTGCATCCTTTGGTACCAATGTATCTAATTCATCTAAACGGTCTTTACCAAATACGATATGTGTAGGGTTATAAAAATCAAAATTATACATACATCCTCCATTAATCCGACATATAGATATATGAATCCATATTAGAATTATACAAAAATATTTAAAATATAAATTTACTACCTAGCGATCACACATTCAATATAACACATTAATCAATATATTATATTGAATTGTATTATAAATGAGCTAGAATTTCACCATAGTTTTAATCTATAGCTAACTGATATGCTTTTATCATATACAAATCCCCTTCATCCATGATAGGATATAACCATTATAAGACTTGAAAGGGATGATTATATGAAATTAAAAACATTGTTAGCACCATTACTTATCGGTGCTCTTGCATTTACTATCGCTGGTTGTGGTAGTACATCAAATCAATCAACACAAACACAAAAAGAAATCAAAATAGGTGCTACATCTGGTCCTCATGCACAAGTAGCTGAAGCTGTAGCAAAAGAAGCTAAAAAACAAGGAATCGATCTTAAAGTAGTTGAATTCTCAGACTATGTAACACCTGATAAAGCCCTTGCAGATGGCGATATTCAACTGAATGCTTATCAACATGTACCATTTATGGAAAACTTTAACAAACAAAATGGTTCCAACTTAGTAGCAATCGGTAAAACAATTTTGGTGCGTATGGGCTTATATAGTAATAGCGTACACAGCGTACAAGATGTACCTGAAGGCGCTACTGTTTCTATCCCAAATGACCCTACTAATGGTGGTCGTGCATTAGCATTATTAGCTAAAGCTGGATTAATTACGTTAAAAGATGGTGTCGGCTTCAAAGCAACAGTTGCAGATATCACATCTAACCCGAAGAATATAAAGATTCAAGAACTAGAAGCAGCTCAATTACCTCGTAGTCTAGATGATGTAACAATTGCAGTTATTCCAATGAACTATGTGCAAAGTGCTGGTCTTAGTGTAGAAAAACAAGGTTTCTTCTTCGAATCTAAAGATGAACCACTAACAGTTATCGTACTTGCAGTTCGTAGTGAAGACAAAGACAACGAAACATACAAAAAAATTGCAGATATTTACAAATCTGATGCTATTAAACAATACATCGACGAAACATTCAAAGGCACTATTACAACTGCCAACTAATAAAGTTTATATCGTCACTATATAACTAAAAAGAGATGCCCCAATGATTACAATCATTGGGGCATCTCTTTTTTACTCTTCTGTATCAAATGTAACATCTAATGGTTGACGCTCTACAATATTGCGATATCGTACTTTAGGATATCCCATAAGAATGCCACCAGCTACAATTTTATCATCAGGTACACCTAATTCATCTAATAATGGTTGGTATTCAGCTTCTCCAGCATGTTCAAAGAAACCAGCCCAACAAGTACCAAGGCCTAAAGTCGGCGCATATAGCTCAGCATAAGACAAGCAAGAGTGACCACTATCATGGGTACGATGAATATCTTTTTTAGAGCCAATTGCCACTACGAGAGCCGGCGCATCGCGCAAGATATACTCCTTGCCTTTATCTACCTCTGCTTGAGCAGCACGAGCATAGAGACGCATAATCGGTACTGTTTTTGCAGCCAGATGCATCCACTCTAGAACAAGATCAGCAATACGGCGCAACGTTTGTTTATCTCGGATTACTATATACGAAATACCTTGTGTGTTAGTCGCTGTTGGCGCCATTCTTGCAACGTTTAGCACTTTGCGAATGAGCTCTACAGGGACTGGTCTATTTTGATAGTTACGAATAGAGCGACGACTACGCATGAATAGCTCAGCTTGCTCAGGCGTTAACTTAGGTTCCTTTGTAATATCGATTTGCTCCTTACGCGGTGTCATATCGCTATCAAGAGCAAGCGTTGGGCATACGGAAATACAATGCCCACAGGAGATACAACCTCCCCTGCCAGTTACAGGTCCAGCATCGGACATCACCAGCAATCCGGTCGGACAGTCAGCAACGCAAAGGCCGCATCGTGTACAGACTTCTGTATTGACGGTAAATAACATCTGAATATCCTCCAAATACTACTATAAAGTCTATTATAACATACAAAATCAAGTCATATCTAGTTTTAAACAATTATTCTAATTGTAATGGAACTAATCCCTGTTCCTATATTTGCCTTTTGGATGGGGCCCCGTTTCATTAATACAACTTGGTAAAAAAAGTAAGAATACGCTTGCTTGCTCCGTTCTTCGCAAAGTCGTTGCACAAGCGTATTCTTACTTTTTTATCACTGTATTTATAAAGATGCCCCATCCAAAAGCGTAAATAATCTAGCTAATACTTATATAGAGTCATTACAATTACACCTTGAAATAAATCATAGAAAACACTATCATTTTACACATTATAATAAACTTTATAGTAGTGGCGCCATGCCCACCGTATGGGAAGGACTAGCCAGAGGCTAATCTACTGGCTTGTCTTGATGCAAATTCAGTCAAAACTACTTAACCGCTCTCGCCTCTCCGCTCCTCTAATTATAAAAGCATATTGAGTAAATATCGAATGTAGCTTGTCATGAGGCCGCTCTGTATATTAGTAAGGTAAGTCGCTTTGCTATGGGACTAATTTACATCAGGTGTTATAAAAATGAAACTGGGTACCTCTGCAGCGACTTTACGAAGGACGGAGCAAAGAAATACCTAGTTTTCTAAAAGCTTCCCCCATCATATAAAAGCATATTGAGTAAATATCAGATGTAGCTTGTGATGGGACTGGTTAATAGCAGACGCTCAAATAATAAAAAGAGTTCCCTATGCAGCGACTTTGCGAAGAACGGAGCAAAGAGGGAACTCTTTTTATTATTTATTAAGTTGTCGCAATCTAAGTGGGCCCCATCACAAGCAACCCAAACATATTTACGCAAATGCTTTTACATATTTACTCAAATGCTTTTATAAGATTCATGTAGTCCCCTTTATGCGTAAGTCTCCAGGTCCCAAAGTCTGGTTCTGGGGATTCGTTCAGAATATTTGCCAAAGATTCCAAAAATTCTGGAATCTTTGTAGCTACAATATTGCCAGCCATTTTACCGAAGTTTTCAGAGCCCATGTGTTCTGAGCCACCGTCTACAAGGATAAATGCTACCATAGGTTTCTTATCTACTAATTTTACAGCACCATGGAAACCAATTTCACCGATTTGGTGTGTACCACAGGAGTGTGGACAGCCGGATATATGTAAACGAGGTAGTTTTCTTGTATCTATACCCTTTTCTTCAAGGTGTGCGAAGATATCTTTCAAAAGACCGTTAGAGTCTTGCATTCCAATCTGACATATAGTAGAACCAACGCAAGATACGGAACGGCGGAAATCATTTTCAGCGCTGTCATCAGTTAATTCCGCAATTTTGCGTGCTTCATCAGCTGTAAGATTAATGAAGAACAATGCTTGGTCTGGCGCAATACGTGCTTCTACTTGGTCAAGTGTCACTACATAGTCAAGGGCAGCCAACAAGTGTGCTACGTTCACATCGCCACCTGCTGGATGGTATTCTACGTAATATAAACCTTCCTGTTTTTGACGGTGAATACGATAATTTTCCACAGAATCATCACGCTTACCAGTTTTTGTAATTTCATAAGCATAATCAGCTGGATTAATAGTTAGGTGTTCTACTTCTTTTACCATAGCTAGGGTTTCTTCATAGATCTTGATGAAAGCTTCCGCCCCACCCATTTCAGCAGGCATGTAACGGGTACGAGCCTTACCACGGTTTTTGAAATTACCATGGTTAGCAAAAACCATAAGCATAGCTTTCACATGATACAAAACATCCTCAGGTGCTACATCATGTGCCACCGGAATACCAATGCGAGGATTAGGACCAATACCACCACAAGCATACACATCAAAAGTATTGTGTTTTGTTAAGTTAAAACCTAGGTCCTTGAACGTAGAATGTGGGGTACTATCAAAACCATTATCTATACCCATTTTAAATTTGCGAGGGATCTTGATATAGAACATTTGCTCCATAAGAAATTCACTAATAGCTGTTGTATATGGCGTAATATCTAAAGTTTCACGAGGATCAATGCCGCGTAAAATACTAGCCACCACATTGGGATTGTCACCGCCAGCACCACGGTTATAGATACCGTGGTCATAACATTCCTTATAGAGACTCAATATAGTATCACCATCAAGGCCATGCATTTGTAAGCATTGGCCGGTAGTGAAATGTACATGTTGCAGGTTATATTTACGAATGGAGTCCGCTAAAAACTGTATGTGCTCGCGCGTCATGCGACCACCGTTGAAGCGCCAACGGCTCATGCCAGTATTTGCACCGCGCTCAGCGTAACTACCATAAGCACCAGATTGTCCTTTATAGTCTGCAATGGATAATTCTTTCTTATAGAACTTATGTGTCATATCCTCAAACTTTGGATAATCTGCAATTAATCGATCTTTCAATTCTTGTGTAATCATACTATTACCCTCTTGGCTTATATTTATTAAGCATAATTCGTAACTTTATAACGCTTAGTATACCATATATGCATAAGTATGTTAGTAGCTAAGCTCACAATTTCAATATCGATTATTAATAATATAGTTTACAATCTGTAATAATTATCACTTTTAAAAAGGCAAAAGAAGCTGTAACCAAATGTGGTTTTACCACATTCAGCTACAGCCCCTTTTTATAATAATTATATGATTAAGTGTTGCTAGTTTTTATACGCGACCTTCGTTAGGATTATTGTATGCGTCTTTATCGATGGTTCCCATAATTTTGTCTACTACCAAAGCATTTGTTAAGGACCCAGATACGTTCAAACATGTACGTCCCATGTCAATCAATGGATCGATAGCTAGAATTGGACTAATGGAGGTGAAGTACGCTCCAAGGCCTGTACCACTAAGGGATACAGATGCCGCCATTGTAGCCGTACCTGGCACGCCTGCGATACCAACAGAACCAATAGCAATAACGATAACACTCATGATATACATAGTCATATCGAATGGAATATTGGCTACATTAGAGATGTACACCACAACAAGTGCTGGGAACACGCCGGCACAACCTTGCATGCCCGCAGTAGTACCGAAGGAAGCTACTGTATTAGCAGTTGTAGCATTTACACCAAGACGTTTTGTCAAGGTCTCTACAGTTAATGGCAATACCCCCATCGAAGAACGAGAAGTAAACGCCAATAAGAGTGGTGCTTTTGCTTTCTTGAAGTATGTAATCGGATTGTAACCAAAGCTAGTAATCAAGATCGCTTGTACAACAAACATAATCAAAAGACCAACGTAAAGTAATACTACGAACAAGCCCATATCAAGAATAGCTTGTACACCGCGTGTTGCCAATGTAGAAGCTAATAAGGCAACTACACCATATGGCATAAGACCAATAATGAAATCAGCTACCCAGGAAATCAACTGGTGAAGTTCATTAAATAGTTTTGTGAATACCTCCATAGAGTTTGTCCCTGTTTGTTTTAATAGACGAGCTACGCTACCCAAGATAATTGCAAATACAACAATGCCGATAACATTTGTTTCAGCAGCCGCTTGAATTGGATTGCTTGGGATTAGTGCTCGGAATGTATCAACCATAGGTTTGATTTCACGAATCTTCTTACCAGATTCAACAATATCAAAACCTTGACCTAAACCGAAGGCATTCCCCAAAATTAGACCGACTATAGCAGCAACGGCTACCATGCCGAGATTCGTAGAAATCATAGCAACTACTAACTTTTTGAGGTTAGCACCTGCCTCCATGTGCAAAATAACGTGAACAATAGAGATAAAAACGATAGGAATAACAAGCATGCGGATTAAGTCGATGAAACCGCCCCCTACGAGAGAGAACCACTTTGTACTTTCCTTGATGTAAACCACTTTGGATGGATCATCAGGGAAGCCTGCAATAATTTGAACCGCTATACCAAGTACGGCACCAGCAATAGTACCAATAATAACAAGATTACCGAAGGATGTGCCCTTGCGTTGCAATACATAAATACCAATTAACACGAGCACGAACACCGCGATAATACCAATACTTAGTGGATTGCTTAACATGAGGTAATCTGTAAAGAATGGAATATTCATAATACACCTCTTTAATTCATATCACAATAATAGGTTATGAACTTAGTATAGCATATATCGAAAAAAATACAAGTATAATATTTAATTTTTGGTAACATTTAATGTATTCTGTAATATATACACCAAAAAGGCGATTTTCCAGAAGAAAATCGCCTTTAGTAAATCTAGCTATTATATTATCTGTTAACTAAGATATAGGTTACTTGGATAGGACCATGAGCACCATCTACAGTTACCAATTCGATATCCGCCGTACGGGACGGACCAGAAATCAAGCAGATATTTGTAGGGAACTTAGCTGGATCGTTGTGATACCGTTCAGCCAAATGTTCCATTGTTTGTGTCATACGAGGGTTGATTGTATCAGTATACAACACAGCAATATGTGTTGTAGGCAACAAGCTAATCGCACGGCCAGAGTCCTCACCAGAAGCTTGTACTACAGTAGCAGTCTCCGCAATACCGCAGTATGGGAATGTAATACCAATATCAGCATTAGCAGTATTAGAAATACATTCTTCACGACCTTTAGCTGGATCCCATTGGAAGTATGTACGAGTGCCACCATTATTAGCTGCATCTTGTTCGAACAATTCTTTTAATTTATATTCTTCTACTTCAGGAGAGCTTGGGAATACAATTTTACCGTTTCCCCAGTCTTCGATAGCTGCAAAAATTGTTTCACCTAGTTTGTCAGGTGTAGTTTCAACAAATTTTGTACCAACACGTTGACATTGTTCCTTAAACATTGTCAAAATTTGATCCCGACTCAAATCTTGGAACATAGTTTCTTGAGGACCATGGCTATAATCAAAGCCTTCTACAAAAGCAGGGCACATTTCTTGATCACGGCCTAATGCACGAGATAAACGTGCAATAAATTGATTACGTTTAGCTACATCCATTATTTTTTCTCCTTCTTCTTGTTCTTTTCATGTTCAGCATATAAATCACGGAATTTCTTGAATTTCAAGGAACCCAACTCTTTAGACTTAGTCCAACCGTTCATAACTGGAATAGCTTGAGTCCATTCAGGCATGTTACCTTCTTTATTACTAATTAAGTTCATACCGATAGCACCAGCTTTTGTGCCAAGATCAAATAATGTTGCATTACCGAACATCTTAGCAGCTGCTGTGAAGATAGCTTCTTCTGCTTTTGGACGAGTCTTTTCAATATCAGCCATGATATGACGGTGCTCCATCAACAATTCATGCAATGGAATAGCTACTGGACAGTTTTCTGTACATGCACCGCATAATGTAGAAGCATATGGAAGATCGCCGGCTACATCGTAACCTTTGAATAATGGAGTCAATACAGCACCCATCGGACCTGGATATACAGAACCATATCCATGACCGGAAACGTGACGGTATACAGGACAGATATTCATACATGCACCACAACGGATACAACGTAGCATTTCTTGGAATGTACCACCCAAGATGCCAGAACGGCCGTTATCAATAATGATGATATGAGTTTCTTCAGGACCATCAGCTTCACCAGGACGCGCAGGACCAGTCATCATGGAGAAGTAGTTAGAAATCTTAGAACCTACTGCAGAACGGTTCAACATTTCCATCATAACATCAAGAGCTTTGAAATCAGGAACAATACGTTCTGTACCTAAGAAAATTAATTGAGTCTTAGGAATAGAACTAGCCATACGACCGTTACCTTCGTTGGAAACGATTGTACATGTACCAGATTCAGCAACTGCAAAGTTACAACCATTAACACCTACATCAGCTTTTAAGAAGCGCTCACGTACATAACCACGTACAAAGTGAGTCATTTCCGTAGGGTTTTCAGTTCCTGTATAACCTAATTTTTCAGCAAAAATTTCACGGATTTTGTTACGTTCAAAATGAAGACCTGGTACTACGATGTGAGATGGAGGACTTACTGCAGTTTGCAAAATAAATTCAGCCAAGTCAGTTTCGTTAACTTCAATACCAGCTTCTTCTAATACTTCGTTCAAACCAATTTCTTCAGTTAAGATAGTTTTGGATTTAACGATCATTTTTGCTTCGCGTTGGCGAAGGATATCTAATGCAATTTGAGTCGCTTCTTTGTCATCGAACGCAAAGTGAACTTTAGAACCAGCTTTTTCAGCATTGTCAGCAAATTGACTTACATAGTAATCCAAGTTGTTAAGTACGTGATCGCGAATTTTAGCCGCTTCAGCGCGGAAATCTAACCATTCAGGAACATCCGCAACTACTGTATTACGTTTATCATAAAACACGTCTTGTGCTTTTTTAATAGCTGCAACTTTGAAATCGTCAGCCAAACATTCTTTTATACGTGTTTTATAGGGGCGATTGTCATATATAAGTGCCATGTCGTCTCCTCCTTAACGGCAGTTTAAGATTTCAGCAATATGCATAACTTTGATACGGCGATCAATTTCGCCTTCTTTATGAAGACGATCAAGCATACCAGCGATGTTCATTAAGCACGCTTGGTCAGAACCGGAGATAACGTTGGCACCTGTGCCAGCAATTTCCAATGCTTTTTCGCGTGTCATAACTTCACTGATTTCAGGGTTTTTAACTGAGAAAGTACCGCCGAAACCACAGCAACGATCTGCACGTGGTAATTCAATCAAGTTGATATCTTTAACGTTTTTAAGGAGTTTGAAAGGAGGCTCTTTAATGCCCATCAAACGAGTTACGTGGCAAGATGTATGGTATGTAACAGATTCGTTAAAACGAGCCCCTACATCTTCAACACCTAATACGTCAGTAATAAATTGAGTGAATTCGTAAATTTTACCACTCAATCTTTCTGCGCGCGCCAACCACTCTGGTTGATCTTTTAAGAAATGATGATATTCATCGCGGATTGCAAAAGCGCAAGAACCGGACATGCTGACTACATATTCAGCGTTCTCAAAGCATTCGATTGTATTCTTAATTGCGTCCATAGCCGCGTCATTATAACCGGAGTTAGTGAACATTTGTCCACAGCATACTTGTTTCTTAGGTACTACAAGCTCACAACCTAATCTTTCAAGTACTTCTACACCAGCCATACCTACATGAGGGTAGAACATGTCAATCAAACACTGTTGGAAAAGATGAATTTTCATATTATCTTCCTCGTCTTTTCTAGTACTTAACCTAATAAAAAATTTTGATATGTATGTGTTATGGCAATTTTTAGTAGTGAATTTTTCGACTAAATTTCTGCCCTGAACATTACTTATGCTTTCAAATAAATATTCAAAAGCTCATCGCTATAATTATAAATTAATCATGTAGATATTGTCCAAAGAATTGCTATATTCGTATGTACCCTTTTATTTCTTATATCGTTATGACTTTTTGTAATAACAAACATTGAATTTTATCACATCTATTATTTCATTTATCATTTTTTCTTGTAAAAGCCCTATAAAATCTAGATTTTGCGAATGTTTATCATTTTGCATTTTTAACTACTAGAAAATCAACTTTTATCTATATTTCATTCTATATTTATATAATGGTACTCAAATTTTCAAATTCATGTAAGTTTTATCCTTATAGATTACATTTTCTTATAGTAGTGTATAAATTTAAAAAGTGTTATAATTTATTTTATATAAGTATAGTTTGAAAGGAGCCCTTTTCATGAAACTAAATAAATTATCTTTGTCTTTAGCAATTACATTGGCCCTTGGTTCTACATTCAGCATGGCTCACGCTGAAACAACTGCGACTCATATAAAATCTGAAGTATCTAATGTGGCTACTAGAGCTGAGGTATCTGCTAAAGCGGATGAACACCGTGTTGATACATCTGTTAAAAACGATGCTAAACGTATTGATACCTCCGTCAAAAATGATGCTAAACACGGTAGCACAGTTGTAAAACGTGATGCAAAACATGCTGATGCATCCGCTAAAAACGCTGCTAAACGCGCTGATACATCCGTAAAAAACGATGCTAAACGCGTTGATACTTCTGTAAAAAATGACGTTAAACGCATTGATACTTCCGTAAAAAATGATGTAAAAGAAGATGCTGCAAAGGTAGAAGGTAAAAAAGTTGTAAAAACTAAAGAAAACTTACCTACTGGTGTATACCCTGACACAAAAGATAACTGGGCTCGCGATGCTATCCAAGCAATGACACAAGCTGGTTACCTTTCTGGTTATGCTGATAATACATTCAAACCTAGTGCACAAATTACTCGTGAACAAGCAGCTGCTATTTATGGCAAAGTACTACAACACAACTTAAACGAACAAGAATTAGCAGAGATTGCAACAAAAGAATCCTCTACCTCCTACTCTGACGTGGAAGCAGATCGTTGGTCTAGCTCTGCTATCAAATTAGTTAGTGCTGCAGGCGTAATGGAAGGCACATCTAAAACAGCTTTCACACCTAGCAAAACTATGGACCGCGAACAATTCGTTGCATCTGCTGCTAGTCTAGCTAAAAAATTGAATCTTTCTACACCTGTAAAAGCAGAAAAAGTAACATTCAAGGACGAAGCTAGTATCTCCTCTGCCTACTTGGCAGATATCCAATACATGGCACAACGAGGCATCGTAGCATCTGGGGCAACAGAAAACTTTAACCCTAAACAACCTGTAACAAGAGCACAAGCTGCAACAATCTTAAATCGTATGCTTAATGGTGCTGGCCTTGCAACACCAAAACACACTACTACTGAAGCTAAAGCTGAAACAGCTGTAAAAGAAGATGCCAAAAAAGCTGATACAGCATTAGAGAAAGATACATCTAAAGTAAGTAAAGACGCTAAAAAAGATGTAGCTAAAGCTGATAAAGCTGTAAAATCTGATGCAAAAAAAGTTGAAAAAGACGTAAAAGGCAATAAAGATGCTGCAGTAGCTGAAAAAGCTGAACCTACTCGCACCATTCGCCCTGTTCGTCGCAGCACACTAAAAGCACTTGATCAAAAACAACAAGCTGCATTAGAAGACAAAGTATTTTCTGAATTAAATAAAACTTATAAAACAGAAGATGCATTCCAAAATTATGGCGTAATGTACTGGCGTGACAATCAATTACACGTAGCTTTAAAAACAGACAGCGATATTTCCACAGTAAAAGCTAACCTTGCAAACCGTGGTGATTCTACTATAAATAACTATGTTGTAGTTGAATCCTCCCAATACAGCCAAGCTGAATACGATGCAATCGATACAAACTTCCGCAACTACTACAACAAAAATGAAAAAGCAGGTACAATTCTAGCTACATTCCCTGATGTAGAAAATAACCAACTTTACGCAGTTGTATCTACAGCATCTAAAGAAACACAACAAGGAATCTCTAAATTATTCGGTTCCAAAGTAAAAATGACAGTAAAACGCTAATCGGCGTTACACTTAACCAGCCAAGGCAGCGTATACTCGACAGTACTACGCTGCTTTGTTGTATATCACTATGCATGCCAACTAATTGACTATGATGCGACGGATATAACTTTTTATGCTGGTGAAAGTTTATATTCTACGGCTATCAAGCACTAGCCTTTACCATGATTAGGAAGGATTTTTATGTACAAGAATACCCCTCACGCATTACGTGCCCTCGTACTCGGCACATTATTGACTACAACAGGCCTTGGTTTTGCTTCTGCAAACACAACCACTACAACTCATGCTCCTGCAACTACTGTTGAAGCCACTAAAATGGAAACAACTAAAGCACCAATGGCTAAAACAGATGCTACGAAGATGGAGACTACTAAAACAGAAGCGGCTAACGTTAAATCTACTAATACCGCATCACCTGCAATTGTAAACACCTCTATCGGTACACCTCAAGATATTCAAAAAATCCGCGCCCACATCTTTACAGATGTGCCTAGTGATTTTTGGGCAGCTAACTCGATTAGCACTGTAACAAAAGCAAACCTAATGAAAGGGTATTCTGATGGTACATTCCGACCTAACCAACCTATGACACGTGAAGAAGTAGCAGCGCTCTTCAACAATATTACGGATGATGGTACGGCCGCCTTTTTATCAAGTAAATTTAAAGATATTACATCTGACCGTTGGTCTGCTCTTGCTATTGAATCTGTAGCTCGCAAGAATATCATCAGCGGCTATGGTGATGACACTTATAAACCTGAGAAATATATGTCCCGTCAAGAGTTTGCGGTAGTAGCAGATAACTATATCCATTACTTAGGATATACCACTGAAGACCCAACAGTTCTTGATAATATAGCCTATGGAGACCAAAAATTTGTAGCTCCTTGGGCACAAGATGCCGTTCGCGAGCTTGCCTATCTTGGGTTCACAAACTACGCTCCAGGTACATTGTTTAACCCTGAAAAATATGTAACTCGTGCAGAAGCAGCGGAAATTGCGTACCGCATGACACAAACAGAACAAGCACTTGCCTTCCACAATACATTGTTCAAGCAACAAGTAGAAAACAAAACAGCTAATATCATCGACAAAGCATTAGGCTATGGCAATGATTTCACCAAATTCCGTCAAGACGGAGCTCTATTCTGGGAGGCAGGCCAATTACATGCATCTTTAACGGATCAAAAGAAAACTGACCTTGTTTCCAAAGCGATTACAGAGGCTCATGATCCACAGCTAGATAGAACTGTAGTCGTATCAAAAGGTAAATTAAATCAGGCCCAACTAGAGGAGTATCAATCCGATGCCATCGCCCTTTACCAACAAAAAGAACCTCAAGGAAAGATCCTTTCCATCTCCCCAAATACTGATACGAGTGCCCTTCTCATTACCGTTGATTCTATTCAAAAATCGACGTTGAAAGCATTTAAAAAGAAATTCCATGATAATGTATTCTTACAATTACCACCGGAACCGCTTACAAAGTCAGACGGAAACATTCAATTCCCATTACCACCGCGCGTAAACTATTATAACGACAAACAATAACATAGACAAAAAAGAACCGCCCCCTTAGGAGCGGTTCTTTTCACAATTAAACAGCTGTTACTATACACACATAATCGAATTTACACAGTTCGATTATTTTTTTGTTACATCATTTTCGCGGTCACGCAAGATACCAACTGGTACATATACCGTACCTGCGCTATGGATTGAATCCACATCTTGTTGCAAGATCATTACAACGGAATAATCATCTGTTGTGTAGAATTCAGTAGGCATTTTATCGATATTTACATCGCCACCTAATTTATCTTTCACATCTTGATTATTATTAATTGCATTCACCAGTTCTTTTTTATTAAGACCACCAAGATCGTACAAGGACAATTGTCGACCTGTTGTGGTGTTAAATGTGAAGCCTTTTACATAGTTTACACCATTGGCATCATGATCACGCATAGTATATGTGTGAATCAATACGCTGAAAATACCGTTTTTATCTGTTTTAACATCATAGTACATAACTACATTTGTTTTATCAGATTCTTTAGCATTTAACTTTTCTACATCATTTTGTATTTTAGAAACATACTTTTTGATGGTCGTATTGATTGCTTTTTCTACCGCAGGGCTAACAGATTTAACCTCTGGGAATACTAAATCCAAATGATCTGTAGTAGATTCCACAGGTGATACAGCAACCTCTTTACGATCCATATAACGGTCCGCATTTGGAGCTACCACTTCCACTGCATTACGATCTACTTTAGACGCTTTAGAGCGCAACGCACGATTCTGCTCAGGTGTAGCAGTACTAGAAATACGATATGTTAAATCATTACGATTTACACGTTTCGCATTTGTTTGATTTGCTTGTACATTTACAGTATCTTGCGTTACAGGTATTACTTCGCTTGCTGCGAAGGAGACTACTGGCAATGCAGCAGCCATAATGATGAGTACAGACTGTTTTAATTTCATTGTTTAACCTCTTATTGTTCTTGCTCAGCTTTCATAGCAAGAGCTTCTTCTTTATTGAACTTGTGTGTAACAACACGGCGAACAAGATAGAGACCAGCGAATATGAATGCAAGCAATCCTAACCATTGTGCTGTGCTTTCAAATTCAGGACCTACTAATTCAAGTGGAGCTTCCCCACCACCAGTTGTAACAGACAATACAATAATAACAGCTATGATTACACCAATCAAGCTTTCACCAACGATCAGACCAGAAGCAAAGAGAACACCGCGGCGATTGGATTGCTCTACATCGTAGTCAGCAAGCTCACCGGCACGCATTTTAGCACGAGCTACAAGATAACGACCTACGAAGTAGCTGATGAAAGAACCAATAATAAGCGGTACTTCTAAAGTAGGTGGTAAATAAATACCCATACCAACAGCCAACGGAGGCAATGTTAAGGTTGCAGTTGTGCTCTTGAGAATCAAGTTGACGATAATCGCCACAACACCAACGCCAACACCGATTAAGATATAGTCCCAATCCATGCTAGAGTTGAAGATACCTTGTGCAATGGTAGTCATCAAAGTCGCTTGAGGAGCAGATAATGCAGCGTTTGGATCCATTTCAGCACGTGGTAACGCACCTGTGAAACCGTATGCTTGGTAAAGCAAGTTAAGAACTGGAGCAATTGCAATGGCACCGGCTACAGAACCAAGTAACAAGGCAATTTGTTGACGCCAAGGTGTAGCACCAACGAGTTGGCCAGTTTTCAAATCTTGTAAATTATCATTAGAAATAGATGCAATCGCAATAACTACGGATGTCATAAAGATAGCCATAGCGGTAGCGAACTGAACACCTTCTTGTGTAGCAAATAAATTATTTTCCGCTGCGATAAAGTATACAACTAAGGAAGAAATAATAGTCGCTAAAATACCGATACCAGAAATTGGAGAAGCAGATGTACCGATAAGGCCTGCCATATAGCCACATGCTGCAGCTACGAAGAAGCCAATCGATAAAGCTACTACGATACCTACTACAACGAGTGTCCACATTAAACCTGCACTAATAGGTACAACAGATACGAAATCCCAGAATGTAAATACTAAGCCAATAAGAATAAGTATGAATACACCTAAAACGGATTTTGTACTCATATCTGTATCCATACGATGCAATTCACGTTCTGCGGAGCTGCTATTCATGGATTTAACAGAAATTTTCATACCTTCGATGATAGGTTTGATTAAGGTAATCAAAGTCCAAATCGCAGCAATACCAATAGCACCAGCACCGATGAAACGAACTTTAGATTTCCAAATAGCCATCGCAAACTTAGCAGTAGCACCGCCATCTGGAGCAAACATGTTAGTGAAGTAAGGCACGAAGCCAGCCCATGCGATGAGTACACCGACGAGGATAGCGATACCAGAAGCGATACCGATAAGGTAACCAGCACCTAACAACGCTGTAGAGAAGCCCAAAGGAATTTGAGTAATACCTTTGCTACCTACAGGAATCCAGAAGCTCATGCTATCACCAAGTACTTTGAAACCATTTGCACAAAGGCTAATAAGACCAGCTACAAAGCCACCGGACACAATGTCTGTCATACCGGAGCTAGATTGAGGGCCTTGTTCACCATTGTGAGATCCAACCTTCAAAATTTCTGCTGCTGCACGGCCTTCAGGATATGGTAGATCGCTATTCACTACCATGGCACGACGCAATGGAATGGTGAATAATACACCTAGAGAGCCACCACAGGCACAGAGCAAGAATGTTTGCCAGAATGGAAAGCCATTCCAATACCCAAGCATGAGTAAACCTGGCAAAATAAAGATAATGGCGGACAATGTACCAGCCGCAGAAGCCTGCGTTTGTACCATGTTATTTTCAAGAACATTAGAATCCTTGAAGAACCGTAAAATTGCCATTGAAATAATAGCTGCCGGAATGGATGACGAGAACGTCAAACCTACCTTCAAACCGAGATATACGTTAGACGCTGTAAAAATAACAGTAATCAATGCACCAAGTAGCATCCCACGTAACGTCAGTTCCGGCAGATGAAGGTCATGGCTCGTAAAGTCATGTTTCATAAGTACTTACCTCCTCTGTGAAATCATAAACTTAAAACAATATACTAAGCTACTTCCATTTTATCGTGTTAAAGCGATGATTTCAATATATATGCGACATTTATAATGTATACATATGAAAATTATAAATTTAAGTTTTCCCACAAATATCTTGAAAGGTCTATTCTGTATCCAAAATACTTTATTAAGCGTGGTAGCCCTCCAAAAGCCTCCAAAGCCACCCACCCTGCTTCGCAGGGCCGCTAAGTCGTTTTTGGAGGACCCCCACGCTAATATATACCTAATCGTTTACCCTAAGAATAGACCTTTCATTATTCACCAAATGAAATATTTAATTTATAATTTTTCTACATATAACGCATTATCAATCTTACATATAGATTGAAATCATAAAGTATGGAGAGAAGGAAAGCACAATATACTTCCCCTTTCTTATATGCGCATTATGCATATACACCTATCAATTATATGAAAATAGAAATCATTCTCTTTTATTCTGTACAAATATACAGGATTTTATATAATTAAAGTACCGACAATAGAGTCGGCATGTCTTTTAAGGAGGTTGTAAACATTATGGAAACAAGAATTGAATATGATTCAATGGGACCAGTCGAAGTCGACGCTAGACGAATTTACGGACCTCAAACGCAACGCTCGTTCAATAACTTTAAGATCGGTGACCACCGTATCCCTATTGAGCAAATCAAAGCGCTTGCGCTTGTAAAAAAAGCATGTGCTTTAACCAATGCAAAGTGTGGCGCAGTAACTGAGGAAAAAGCGAAACTCATCGCTCAAGTAGTAGATGAGATCGTGGACGGCAAATGGGATGAAGAATTTCCATTAACTGTATTCCAAACAGGTTCTGGCACACAAACGAATATGAATGTGAACGAGGTAATCGCTCACCGGGCTAAACAGTTAGATGAAAGCAATCCGCTTCATCCTAACGACGATGTAAACCGCGGCCAAAGTACAAACGATACATTTCCTACGGCAATGCATATCTGTGCGTACTTTGAAATTACAAAACGCGTAATTCCTGCATTGGATGGCCTTATCGAATCCTTTGAAAAATTGCAAAAAAAAGGGAAAGGCTTGCAAAAAGTTGGTCGTACACACCTACAAGATGCTACTTTCATCATGGTGGACCAAGAAATCAGTGCCTTTGTGGACGGTCTAAAAACTGCCAAAACTATGCTCGTTCAAAATGCTGACCACCTCCTCGACGTAGCCCTCGGCGGTACTGCCGTTGGTACAGGTGTGAACACGCCTAAAGGCTATCTAGACGTTATGGAAACTGTATTACCAGAGGTAACAGGCGCTCCATTCCGCGTGAAGAACAACAAATTCCAAGGACTTGCCCTCAAAGATGCGTTCATGATGGCTCACGGGGCACTCAATACGTTAGCTACTACACTATTCAAAATCGCTAATGATGTTCGTTTCTTAGGCTCTGGCCCTCGCTGTGGCTATGGCGAATGGCATCTTCCTGAAAACGAACCGGGCTCCTCCATCATGCCAGGCAAGGTAAATCCTACTCAATGTGAAGCTTTGACCATGGTATGCGCCCAAGTATTCGGCCACAATACAACTATGACGCTCTGTGCAGGTAGCGGTGCGTTCCAATTGAACGTATACATGCCTATCATGATCTATGACTTTGTTGAAAGCTGTCGCCTCCTCGCAGACGCTATGAACTCTTTCACAACACACTGCATCGACGGCGTAGAATTTGTACCTGAAAAACTCAACTTCTTCGTAGAACAATCTCTCATGATTGCTACATCCTTAACACCATATATTGGCTACGACAAGAGCGCTAAGGTGGTAAAAGAAGCGTACAAACGCGGTTGCTCTATTAAAGAAATCATCTTGGAAGAAAAACTCATGACCGAAGACGAATTTGCCGAAGCAGTTCGCATGAAATAAAATCTCTCACCTCTATGACATATCTGTAACATCCTCTCATACCTCAAATGAACGGAATATAAAAGGGACTGTAAACGAAATACTACTTTAAAGCATTCGTTTACAGTCCTTCTTTTAGTTAGGCAATTATTCTAAACGTAGAGTTACAAAATATCTAAATCAAATCTCACCTTTAATAAGTCGTATAAAGCTTATAATAAAATTACATAACTAGGCGTCTTGTCAAATGGAATTACATATTCTGAAAGACTTGTTAATTCGTCCAAATCATTACGACTTATAACATATAGATGAAGTCCATCATCTTTTTCAACTATATCAGCTCTCCCACCATACCATGGTCTTTTATATGATAATATCTTGCTTTTTATATCTCCATTGAGATTAAAAATCTGTAATTGATTCTCTGCAACAGCTAAACCATATTTATCAGTCACAGATATGTCAAAATACGGAACAGAAATAGGGTTTTGAATCTGAATCTTTTTTAGATTATCTAATATCGTAATATTATTTGTATCCAAGCATACTAATTTTCCATTATGAAGAAAGGACTCTTTTATTTCACTTTCATAAACAAAATATGCAAATTTTTCATCATAGTCTGCTATTTCATCTATAATACGAACAGAATAATCAATCAATGACAAAGATACTACCCCTTTATTGGTACGCATTAAAATTATGTCATCACTAAATTTATATAATTGATAAAAATAGAATTCCTTAATATTATTAAGAATAGGTATTAACTTCTTTCCACGCCAGGTCCATAACAATGAAACCATTAAGTTTATCATTTATAATCATATAATTTACACATCGCAAAGCAAAAATTATAACATTTTCTAAACTTGGACTTTTTATCTGTTTAATAGGTTCTAAGTCTATCATCTATATTCCTTCTATAGTTTTATTAGATTATAATTCAATCATTTTTACATTAAAAGTAGTCCACAATCTTTCGTCTTTATAATATCTTTTAAACTCCTACCATTTATTATTGGATTTTCTAATAACGGTAAAAAATCATTACATTCATCTAAAAGATCCTTATTTTTCCATAGTTGCCATAATGCACCATAAGTAACAATCCCATATGTAGAATCATTATAATATAGTTCTAACTCCCTGTTACATCTCAAGCCTTCAATAACTTCGTCATATAAAGAAACATCTGAACCACTCATTGATGTTTACTCCTTCCTAATTTTTCTAGTCAAACATACTTATCCTTAAGGATCTACCGATCACCTTATAAATACTGATATTAAACGCAACAGACTAATTAGTACGCTTGGCATTTTCAAGTCATTTGCTTAATCGAATATAAACCAATTACACATATAATACTTTCTCTAAAGGTTTAAAAAATGTACAGAGATTTCTCATCATATAACTCATTGGCAAAAATATCGCTAATTGTGTGACCTTCTAAGCAAGGTATCATTAAAAAAGTGTCTAAATCTGGCTCTTTAATAACACATTCATCATTAATCCAAAATTCCCAAACAACATTATTTGGAGTCACAAAGCACTCTAAACCGTTATACCTAAATTCAATCTCTTCATTCATGTCTAGATAACCTCTTATCTCTTCTAGTTTATTCATTTTCTCTCACTAATTCAGCTTTTTCATACCCCCTGCTGCTAGATTCTCATAGCAGGAGAATATCAGTTATAAAGGATAATAAAAGATTGAGTTACTTTCCTGATCATATAATGCAGATGTTTTATTATATAGTAAATACAGCACATATATATTAACTAAAGGTACAAATAAGCAAATAAGCCAAAAAATACTACTATTGGTATCCATCAAGCGTCTACATATCATAGTAATTACAGTATATGTAAGATAAATGTATAAAGTATATCTTAGAATGGATGGCTCAATAGTATAAGTTACAACAAAATTATACATAATAAAAGCTAAAAACACATTAAACATATGCCACTGACGAACAGTACTGCGTCCATAAAACCATAAACTATCTATTAAAATGCTTTTATAGATATCAACCCAAAAAGGATATGTATCCTGACGACTATAATACAACTTTAAAGTCTTGATCTGCCCATCGGTTAAATCATTTCTATTGCCCCAACACACATCAATAACTTTATTATCAAAAATAATCCCATTAGTTTCAATAGTATTATGAGCAGACCACAATTTATCGATTCCAAATGCCCAAAATAGTATCAGCCCCATCAGAAAAGGAAAGAACATCTCAGGTGTATCTACGCTCCATAGTACCTCATTCCCCAATATATAATCAGTAGTGCCTCTAAAGCTAAAATTAGAACTAGAAATAGTAATACTTTTACCCAAAAGTAAAACCATTACTAAAGAAATCATTATAATAACATTAAGCCAATTAAGAGAAGCCTTTTTATATTAATTCAACCGCATGTAATTTGTAATAAAAACAAAAAGAATATAAAGAGTATGCCCTACATAAAATAACATATTATAGTATTCTTGATTATATATTCTATCAAAAGGAAGAGAAAGCATGAAAATATTTGCTTCTATGCCCAAGAAAACTAAAATATTTATTGAAAGATAAGTTTGTACATTCATCGTAAGTGTTTTAAGCTTCCTTACATATTGAATTAACGCTATTACTTCAATCTTAAACTTACAATATTCATCAACTAAAAACTGTTTCATACTTTTAATTATCATATAGATACCAATAATGGTGAAAGTTTTTTAACAGTATTTTATATAAGCCAATATAAAACAATCACCGAAAAAAGATAGATTTCAGAACTAATGGTAAATGAATGTGCACAAATGCTACCCTCTTTTACGTCTTAAATAGTTATAAATATAGTTCCATACCACATAAAACAAAAGTGTTATGACATATGCAATAACAAAGAAATAAAAGTCTAATTCATCTTCAATCAACTCTGGATTTGTGACAAGACTATATGGAATACATATAAGTAAAAAAAGTACTAAGCCTCGCACAAAATAATTATATATTTTTAGAAATATATACTTACTCCCAACATAAAAACTATATTTTCACAACACAACTAAAAATTTTAACTCTAATATATCACAATTATTATATAAATTCATATAATAAAAAGAGGTATTGTATCTAAAATACAGTACCTCTTCTAGTTTATCCCCTATGGTCTTCTAATATTTCATAATATTTATAGTCATTAACACAACCAAGAATATAATGAAAATAGCCTGTTTTGTATTTAACAGTTCATAGGTCTCGTTAAATGTATCATTCTTAAATGCCTGTATTAGTAATTCCTCTTGTTTACTGAGTTCCAAGTATAGATCTAAATGGCATCCAATTGCCACTAGTATTGCTATTTTGAGATATCCCTTATATATATCCGCTGTCATATCGTAGATTAGAGAGATATCAAATAGCATAAGCAGAATAATACATATAAGGATTTTATATATAAAGGATTTAATATACATTAATGTATACCTATAGTGAGTTTGTCTTTCAAACTAAGCTACTCCATCAAAGAATGTAATAACCGTAATTTCTCGTGGGCAGTTGATACGGATTGGGAACCAGTGTCCTGTACCATTATTAACGTAGCATACGCTTTGTTCTTCTACATAGCGACCTTTTGTATATGGTGTGCCTGTTGGTACTAACGGCATACCCATGAATACGATTTGACCTCCGTGGGTATGTCCAGATAGAGTCAACGGAATCTTTCGTTCAATAGATTCTTCAAAGAATTCAGGGTGATGAGCTAATAGGATAACAAAGGCATAGTCTGGAATTCCAGACAAAGCTTTGTTAATCATGGCTTCCCTGTTATCCTTTTTACGATCGTTATCGTACGCAACGCCCGCAATATATACAGGTTGTTTGCCACCCATGATTTGAATATTACTATTCACGAGAATATTCATAGGTGTATTTCGTTTAAGTGCGTCAAGTACCTTATTTACATCGTGATGATACTCGTGATTTCCCAAGATAAAGTCAACCCCATCTGGGATTTGTTTTGCAAAGGTTGTCAGTCTTTCACAGACTTGCGGCAACCATGCAAGCTTATCAATAAGGTCGCCAGTGATAACAACGCGATTAGGTTTTTGTAAAAGCGCTAGTTTCAGGATTTCATCAAAGTCATCTAAATCGATACTCGGTCCTATATGAATATCACTAAGTTGTACAATTTTATAGTTTTTCAAACCAAGTGGTAGATTCGTGTAGCCAAAACTTTCATGCGTTACCACTACCTCTTGCTGACCTGCAAAGGCAGCATAGCTAGAGCCACCGATAGTAGCCAACGGCACTATTGTTGCAGCAGTTCTAAAAAAGGCGCGACGGCCTGTTCTATTTTCCTCTGGTGTTTTGCTCCAAATCTTATTGATTGTCCAATATAATAGACTAAGTATGATAAATACAGGAATCGCTAGGAATACACCAAAGAGGAATCCGTAGCTTTCAGTACGGAACATATTCATCAAAGGATAGTACATCGTACCATATAAATCCACTTGATTGAGTATATAGTATCGGATAGCCGCGAACCACGCACCGATAATGATTATATAGCCCACCCAGGCAGGCCATTTCTTTTTAGGCTTCCACAAGTTGAGGAATAGAGCCCAAAATCCTACCAATCCTATTAGAAGGATGGCAGAAAAAATGATATTAAATAGAATTCTCATTCATTGCTCCTACAAATTACTTTGCGATTTCCGTCAGTTTACCATGAGGTCCCGCCCAAGCATAGTCGGAGAACTCATCGCGCCTGATGAGCATCCAGTCCTTTGGCAATTGAGCCCGGATATCCGCAATCGATATATTATTAGCGTCCCCTGTGTACGTTAAATCACCGCGGAATGCTTTCATAAACCATTTTCGGTGAGAGAAAACATGTGTTATTTCTTTCACAAGTACTGGTTGCAAAAATAGATCAAATCCAAGGGCCTGAACTAATTCCTCAAGGCCTCGTTCTCCATCCTCAAAGGCAGATACCATTTCCACAGATGGGAATTCCCACATGGATCGTAAAAGTCCACGGTTCGGCCGTTTATGCAATAAATAATAGCCTTTATACTGCAAGATCCCCACAAATAAAGGCACCTCTACTACCTTTGTTTTCTTGATGCGCACAGGTAGTTTATCTGTATCCTTATTTTGGTATGCTTCGCACATATTTACAATAGGACATTCGCCACAGCGGGGTGTCTTTGGAATACATACGGCAGACCCAAAGTCCATCAAGGCTTGGTTAAAGTCGCCAGGTCGATCATGAGGCAAAGTCTCCTCTACGATAGCCGTAATAGCCTTTTTACCTTTAGTACTCAAAATATCATCAAAGATGCGATATAACCGAGCATAGATGCGCAGTACATTGCCATCTACAGCCACCTCTGGTTCATTGTACGCCATGGATAGCACAGCCCCTGCCGTATAAGAACCTACGCCCTTCAAGGACTCCATGGTCTTACGGTCATGAGGCACGATACCGCCGTAATTTTCAACGACGTCCTTTACGCCAAGACGCAAGTTACGAGCACGACTATAATAGCCAAGCCCTTGCCATGCGTGAACTACCTCATCTTCGGAGGCCTTTGCCAAATCCTCCAAGGTTGGAAATAGACGCATCCAGTTATCATAATAGGGTTTCATTGCCTCAATGCGGGTCTGCTGACTCATCACCTCGGAAACCCAAATCTTATAAGGGTCCCCACAACCGCGCCACGGCAACTCCCGTTTATGTACATCATACCACGCCAATAGCTGTGGCACCCACTTTGGGTTCTTTTTATCAGTCATATTACCTCAATATATTATAAATTTAGGAGTCTAGTACCACTTTCACGGCTACATACTCCCTATTTTATACTCCAATACCCACCAGATAACGATTTTAACGTTAAATTGTAACAAATCGTACATTCATTATCCATTAATATACAGATCGATGCGCGCCAAGTGTTCGCTTTCAAGAACAGTATCAACAGTGGTCAAATCCATCTTATCCACCATATTATTATCTCGTCCAAACACGATAGGTCCTTTTAATTTCTTACCTTCTAACAACATCGGCAACCATCTGCGGTCACCATCCCACATATGTTCATAAGGAATTTGATTTGGTTCTAGCCAATGAGGCTCCATTTCGTCTGTTTCCTCTACATCGCCTGTGAAAGCACGCAAGAAATACACATAACTCACGTGCGTTAAGCTTTCATCAAAAGGAAATTGAAAATCAAAAGCCGCGACACATTCTAAGTCTTCAAGATTTCCCTGAAGGCCAGATTCCTCATAGAGTTCGCGAATGGCACACTCTCGGAAGCTTTCACCATCATCAAGTTTACCACCGAAACCATTATATTTATTAGCCCCAAAACCACGCTTCTTACGCCCTAACAATATACGATTTTGTTCATCAATGGGAAATACGAGCGTCGTTGGTTTCATAGGGCCTCCTTAGTCACAAAAATAACACACTATTATTATACCATTATTTCATGTACGAATGTGCTAGTTGTGGTATGATTAAGAGTATAGAATTTCTTACAAGGGAGGAGGCACATGATGAACAAACCACTTAGATTTAATATCGAATTAGGACGGACAAAGCCCGTCAATATTCGCAATGAACAAGTGCGTTGTCCCTTCTGTGATCGTTCCAAATTAACGGATATTCTCGATACATCAGGCCATATTATATGGCTCATGAACAAGTATCCTGTATTAGAAAAAACTTGGCCTACCGTCATTATCGAAACGGAAACTGACGAAGGCGAATTTTCTACCTTACCTACAGACGAAGCCGCCCATATTCTCCAATTTGGTCTCGATAAATGGCGCGAAACTCGTCAGCGTAAAGAGTTCAAATCCGTACTGTTCTTCAAGAATCATGGCTATATGTCCGGTGGCTCTATTCGTCATCCTCACAGCCAAATCATAGGCCTTGAGAATTACGATTACCACAAAGATATTACGGCCCAAAATATGGAGGGTTGGCTCTTGCACGAGGATCAAGATGTACGCATCACCTTGTCTACCCATCCGATTATCGGGTTCTTTGAGTACAATATTCGCTTCAAACCAGATGCGCCGGTTCGTGCTGTAGCCCTTCGACTACAGCAAATTTTGCGCTATGTATTGCATAGTGTAGCAAACTTTAGCCAGTCCTATAATTACTTTGTATATAATCTTGCGGACGGCTATGATTACATCAAAGTAGTGGCGCGCTATGTAACGACGCCCCTCTATGTAGGATACAAAATACCACAAACTTGCGATGAGGGACGAGCTGCTAAAATCAAGCACGATATTACGCCTTATTTTCAAGCTACTAAATAGCTCTAACCATATACCGTACATAATTTGATATATAATTTTATATATGGTTTTAACCATACATATTTGAAAGGATTTTTATGAAAGTATTTGCCATCGGCGACCTCCATCTATCTGGCAATCCTCCCACGAAGCCGATGGATATTTTTGGTCCTCACTGGAATGATCACTGGGCCCGCATCAAAGAGCATTGGAATGCCAATGTAAGCGATGAAGACATCGTCTTTCTCGTAGGTGACATGAGCTGGGCCCTCCGCCTCGATGAAGCGGCCTGCGATTTACAAGAAATTGCATCTCTACCTGGTAAAAAATATATGATTCGCGGCAACCATGATTATTGGTGGGCATCAGCGAACAAGATGCATAATCTCATGGGCGACGCTATTACCTTTATACAAGGTCACGGCACCGCAGAACTCATCCAAACCGAAGAGGGTCCGCGCCTTATTGCATTCGGAGGAACGCGTGCCTACCTCTGTCCTGGAGACTCCCACTTCTCTCCGGAAACGGACCAATCCATTTATGATAGAGAAGTGATGCGTACTGAAGCGGCACTTCAAGAAATGGATAAAGCAATACATAAAGTACTTGAAGAACTCAGGACGGAAACAAAGGTCTGTATAACAGAATCATCCGGTTCTAAAAAGTCCTATTCACCAACACCTGATTCTATTATAGATATAGAGACTATTCCTGTAACAAAGTTATTGTTGCTACATTACCCTCCATTTAACGAATCCAACGCTCCTTCTGGATTTACGGACCTATTAGAACAATATAAAGTAGATATCTGCATCTTTGGCCACTTACACGATCAAATTTCTTTTAACCGAATTCCAAAGGAGTTTAGTACGACAAAACTAGAATTGGTATCTGCAGACTATCTAGACTTCAAGCTAAAGCAAATTATTTAAGGAGAGACCATGAGTCGCATTCACAAAGAACATTTACAAGCAGGCTATATCTTTGGTGACACCGTCAACCAAGAATATATATACTTGCCCTCTGGTGAGGTAGGCACGGATCATCCGTTAGCTGTCCTAGAAACACCAACAAAGCGCGAAGATATTACATTGGACGAAGCCGTCCATATGATTGATACCCTAACGCTAAAACGTTGTAGCCACCCTACACTAGGTAAAAAATCATTTTAATAACGCAATCAATAATGCAATTAATTGAACAAAGGAGGCTGTTTATCACAGCCTCCTTTGTTTTTTTAGTTTATACAAGAACTATTTTGTTGTCTTCCTTTTAGTTTAAAAGGTTATTTCAAGACAAGTAATTACTTCGCATTACGCTCGATATGACTACCGTAAACATCTCTGTAATCATTAGTTTGCTTATTGTCTTTATTGTTTACACGAAGTCGTTCTACCTTATGACGGTCATTGTCTTTACCGGAGATTCGATCTACACGAGTACGATCCAAGTCACGAAGACGAGCCAATTCAGGATTAAATTCGTTAATTGCACGTCCCATTTTGCCATCAATTGGAGCCCCCAATTGTAAAGCACGGTAAATAATCGCAGCATATTCATAACGAGTCATTGCGCGATCGCCTTTAAATTCGCCATCAGGATAGCCTTCAACAAGACCTTTATCAGCCAAGTCTTTTACATATTCATAAGCCCAATGATTAGCCGGTACATCAGGGAAGTTCACATCTTTCTTGTCATACTGAGGTGCCATTCCCATGGATGCCTTCATTTGTTGAATCTCTACATTTTGGGCTTTTACAATGGCCTTTAAGTCCTGAACCTCTTTAGCCAAAGCTACTCTAGAAGTAGATACACCATTTTTTTGACCTAATTTCAAAGAAACGCCGGCATTGACCATGTTTTCACCGTTACCCATGGATCCAGCTACGCTGAACATAGTGTCTTCATTTGGTCTGTAGAAAGCACCTAATGCCATCGCATTTTCACCGGCATAGTTACCGTAACCAGCCGCAAAATTCCATTTATCATCAGGATCAAAATCCAATGGATGAATAGCCGCTAATGCAGCCGCACCAGCACCAACTTTTCCTATTTTGCTATTTAATAGGTTCACACCATTACTAATACCGCTAGTAGCTTGATACAATTGGCTACCGTTAACGGCATCTTTAGATGTAGCAGATACTTCACCATCGGCTACATTAGTGATTTTATTGCCACCATTATTTAGACCTTTATTGTCCAAAGAAACATTACCAAATTTAACTTTATCTACAGATACTTTGTAATCAGTACCACCAGCAGCATTTGTGCTTGTAGTTACAGTTACATTATTACCTGCAGAAATGCTAGTATGTTTTTTAGCTTCTTTTAATGCTTCTGTGGCTAAAGTCTTATTATATTCAATACGACGTTCATGACTTTCGATACGCTCACTATGATTTTCAATTCGAGCATCATGATTATCAACACGATTATCTAAATAATCTAAACGCTTATCTTGATTGTCAATACGTTTTTCTTGATTATTCATACGTTCAGTTTGATTTTTTAATTGAATGTCATGATTTTGAATTTGATCTTCATGACGAAGTAAATCAGCATCTTGACGAAGATTTTCTTTAGTTAAACGAGTAATTTGATTATCATGATTTACAATTAATTTATTATGTTTTTCTAATTCTTGACTATGTCCATTTAAAATATCTTCATGTTTTTGTAAGACATCTGTATGATCTTTTAATTTTCGTTCATTGTCGGCAATTTTTTCTTTATTTTTATCGATTTCATTAATATTATTTTGAATTAATGTATTGTGATTATTAAGAATTCCGCCCACTGTATTTGCTACTGCATATAATTGACTACCATTTATAGCATCCGTGCTATCAGAAGATACTTTCCCAGATGCTACATTAATCACCTGACGTTCTTTACCAGATGCACCAACACTCGTAACGCCGTTACTAGCTGACCCTACCCCAGCAAAGCCGGAATAGTTAATACCATTTATATTAGCTTGTGTTTCTGTTGTGGCAGCTCTATCGGTAGATGCATTGCCTAAGAGAACACTATTTCCTTGTGTTGACGTCACATTACTGCCCAGTACATATGTATTTGCTTGCGCTACGTTATTTCTAACCCCAAAAGCGCCAGAATCAATGCCAGAGACAGAATTACTGCTACCAATTCCAACTCCACCACGTGCAGTAATCGTATTACCTGAACCTAGTGCAACAGCATTTGCAGCACCAGCATTAGCATTATTACCTACAGCAGTTGCACTCTCTTCAGCTTTTGCATTATATCCAACGGCTACTGAACGATTTCCCTTTGCTCTAGCATCATTACCATATGCTGAAGAGAAATTACCAGATGCCTCAGCATTAAAGCCAGTAGCAGTACTTGAAATACCACTAGCCTTTGTACTATTGCCAACCGCTGTAGAAGCTTCAGCAGATGCTTTAGCGGATGAACCAAAGGCATTTGAATTACGCCCTGAAGAAACTGATCCATGACCTATTGCAGTAGCATTTTCACCTTCTGCTCGTGCACTCCGACCAATAGCATTAGTATTATTAGCAGTTGCCTGTGCACTTCGTCCGATAGCTAGTGAAGTCTCACCAGATGCGGTAGAAGACTGTCCTACAGCAGTTGAATATGAACCGGATACCGTATTTCTGAAACCTACTGCTAAACTATGGTCACTGGTAACCGTATTTTCATCACCAAAGTGACGTGAATACTCTGTCGGATTTCCTTGTGCTTCTACATGTAATACAGTTCCCGTGCCTAACGCAAGTAGTATTGCCAATGATAATGCAACTTGTTTGCTTTTCATCGTTTACTATTCCTCCCTACATCTAAAATTATAAATACAACGGATAATATATTATCATTTATAATATATATTCAACAAAACTCAGCATAAAATATGTCCATTATTAAATAATGTATTATCATTATCCTTAACTATTATTGTACTTTAAATATTAAATGAAGTAAACGATTTTTTAACAAAATAGATAAAATTATCAATTTTATCGATAAATAAAAATTCTACCAAATTCATCATACTATAAATTAATAGCATAGTAACAATATAAGGAGATAAGATTTATCTTATCTCCTTATATTGGCTATATTAACTATATTCATTATATTAGCTATACTAATTATTCTAGTTATATTGTTTGCTTTAGCTATATTACTTAGAATAGCTATATTAGTTATTCTAACTATTCTAGTTATACTAGCCTATTAGCCCAAGAATCCTCCATGACCCATCGCTATACAATCTTCTTTGGTGATTTCATCATCTGCGATGAGGCGTGGCACAATTTCATCAAAAGCAGTCGGTTTGCTGAACAATACACCACCTGGTACACCAAGAATTGGTGTGCCATCTGCACAGTAAGCAATGCAAACCATGGACCCTGGTAACACTGGTAATCCATAGGTAACTACGCGATCTGCATAGCGTTTAATGGCTCCTGGGGTGAGATCATCTGGGTCAACGCTCATACCGCCAGTGCAGAAAATGATATCTGCGCCTGCTGCTTTCACCTTGTCGATAGCCGCCACGATATCGTCTGTATTATCCGTTACAATTTCGTGAGCTACCTTTGTAACACCAAATTCAGCACAACGTTCTTCAATGATTGGTGTGAAAGCATCTTTAATGCGACCTTCAAATACTTCAGAACCAGTCGTAACGATACCCATAGTTTTGCGTACGAATGGCTTCACATGTAGTAAAGGCTCGCCGTTAGCAATTTTCTTTGCCGCCTCTACTTGTTGTTCTTCTAACAACAATGGAATACAGCGCATGCCTGCTAGTTTATCACCAGCTTTCACAGGTGTATTATTAAATTTTGTTACAATAGTCAACTCACCAATGCTATTGATAGCGTGTAAGCGTTCCACATCAACCTTGAAAAGACCATCTACATCTGCAATGGCTTCAATTTTACCTTGCGCCATAGGGCCATCGTGCATGTTTTCGCCGCCTGCCATATGATACAAAACACGAGCTACATCCTCTTCGTGTAAGAACCCCTCATCTTCTGGCTCCATTACAAATACATGTTCCTTGCCAAGATCCAAGAGTTTAGGAATATCCTCTTCTGTAATTACATGTCCACGGCGGAAGGGCGTGTCTTTCACCTCACCGATGACGATTCTTACGAGATCGTGTAATAATGTTTGCCCTACGGCATCTTGTGTTCTAATAGATTTCATAATATCTCCCAAGTCATTAATAACAAAATACGTTACTGTATAACATCAAAATGTATTTAATACTATTATTCGATGTTAATATGTTTACATAGTACAGAGTAGACGCACTACTAGCATACCAACCCAACAGAGGATTAAGCCCCCTACGACTTGTACTGCACCGTACCATAATGCTTGTACATAGGATTCAGCCATCATAAGCTGTAGCATTTCAAAGGCAAAGGTTGAAAAGGTGGTAAATGCACCTAGCCCACCTACAACGAGGAAGAATCTCGCCCATTGAGGTAGATCTGGTTTTTGCATATAAAGGCCTAAGACTAGACCGATAATGAGGCAACCAACGAGGTTTACTACTACCGTACCATACGGAAACGAGCTGACCTTTGTCATCACCCATTCACCGAGAGCCATACGGCATAAGGCCCCAGTGGCGCCACCGAGAGCAACGGCTATATATTTTTCCATATTGCCTCCTCTACTCAAGATAACATACTAGATGGTATGATCACATTACTATAGCATACATGTAATACTACTTTCACAATTCGTGTAATTATCTGTAATAGCCGATAATTATCTAGTTTTCTATATTAGTCAGATGCTAATAATCTCAGTATACTATATTTAGAGAGTAGGGAAAAGGAAGGAGTCCCTATGCACCCCTCGTCTACACCACTCACGGAATTGAGAGTCAACGCGTACGAAGACCCGTTTTTACAACATCAGTATGTTTGTTTAGGTCATAAAATCGCCATTATTCGCGTATCCCTAAATATGTCTCAACAAGAATTAGCTCGTCACATTGGTATCAGTCGTAGTTATTTAAGCAAATTAGAATGTGGTACAGGAATTTCAGGCATGTCTTTGGAAATTTTATTTAAAATTGCCCAAGCCTTTCAAATCAATGTAGGTCAACTCGTAAGACTGCGTGTTGTAGATTATAAAAACTGTAATGCGCACCTAACATCACACTATAAACGACTAGAGCTTCTGAACCACACCAAAAGAACGTCTCGAAACAAAACAAGAACGAACTAATCTGATAGACTAAAAGAACAGTTAATTAAATACAACAAATGATAACTAATTTATATCAAGATGCTCGAAATACTCTAAATGAAAATTGAATTAACTATTCAAAATAACAATCAAAAAAGCTCCGTCAATGGCGGAGCTTTTCATATGTCATTATGCCTATTACATCATCATCAGCATCAGCAGGCATTACACTTCATTAAGTTTTTTATGTTGTACTTCTGCATTTGCTTTTTTAAAGATAAATGCATTGTTAATATGCTGACGCATAGCTGTTTCTGCAGCAACTTCGTCGTGACGTTCAATAGCGTCTACGATTTGATCATGTTCGTCATCACAATCATGTGTACGTACAGCATTGAAAGAACTGATGTACATGTCGCGATTAACGCGTTCACGGAAACCTGCTAGATAATCTACAATGCGTTCATTGCCAGAGTAATGAGCAATCATTGTATGGAATCGGCTATTCACATCAACACGTTCTGTGGCATCTTCAATTTCATGCATTTCTTTACAAAGAGTTCTTAGCTCTTGTACTTGCTCAGGTGTAGCATGACGAGCACATAATCTAGCACCAAGTCCTTCCATTACTTCACGAACTTGGTAAAGCGCTACGATTTCTTCTGGCGTGTCAGCTTTTACAGTAACGCCTTTCCAAGGAACGATAACTACGAGATTATCTTTAGCCAATTTGCGGAATGCCTCACGCACAGGTGTAGCACTCACTTGTAATTGTTCTGCAATCTTTACTTCGTTAAGCTTCTCTTGAGGCATCAATTCGCCTGTTAAGATAGCTGTTTTTAATGTTAAATATACTTGTTCACTGAGAGGTAATCTTTCGATAGAATCCACTGCGGACAATTTGTATTTATCTTTTGAACTTTGTCTTCCCATTACTAGCCCCTAAACCTTGCTAACCATTCGTGCTTTCAGACTTTCAAAGAACGGTTAAAATGAGTATAATATAGTATACAACATATCTTAGACAGTATGTTGTGCGAAATTAAGTACATACATTACAATTATAGAACTCATCATTAAGACTGTCAATTTAACTATAGATAATAGCTATATCTCATTTTTGAAAGTAAGGAAGTATACTATGAGCCGTTGTTTGATTATCATCAACCCTGTCTCAGGAGGCGGTGCAGCGCGCCGTTACGCCCTCGATTTACAATGGAAATTGAGCACCTTGTTCGAAACGATTGAGGTTAAATTCACCAGAGGTGAAGGCGATGCTACACGTTTCGCTAAGAACGCTTGTGAGCGCGGGTTTGATGCCGTATTCTGCATGGGTGGTGACGGCACTGTTAACGAAACCGTTAATGGTATTGCCCAAGGTGGATTCTCCTGTACCTTTGGGTTTATCCCCGTTGGTACAGTAAATGATATGTCTCGTGCGCTCGGCATTCACCAAAATCCAACACAAGCTATCAGGCGTATCGATATCAATGAAACTCGAACCATTGATATCGGCCGTTGTAATGATCGGTATTTCTGCAATAATATTGCAGCTGGTGTTATTCCTAAGGTTGTGGATGAAGTTACGCCAAAGGAAAAAAGCATACTCGGCCCTCTTGCGTATTTCTTGCGAGCAGGCCAAGCGTTGTTCACTACAAAGGACTACACGTACCGCATCAAAACAGAGAACGACGATTTCATCTGCAAATCCCCTCTCGTTTTAGCCCTACTTACCAATGTAGTCTCTAGCTTTGAACGTTTTATGCCAGAAGCCTCTGTAGATGATGGTTATATGCGTATCATCATCTTCAAGGAATATTTTATCCTCGATATTCTCAGCGTATTACCACTCATTATCAGTGGTGCCATCTATAATTCTCGTTATACAACGACATTAACGGTGAAAAAAGCTCATATCGAACTTCTATCTGACGTCGATGATTTATCGACTAATATGGATGGTGATGCAGGTCCGGATATGCCTGTGGATATTGAAGTATTGCCACGCGTACTCAAAGTATTTGCACCTGCAAAGCACAAAAAGAAAAAAGCCTTAAATCTGCCTAAACTACCACATATATAATAAGTAATTGGTAACACAAAAGCTCTCTATCAACGGATAGAGAGCTTTTGTGTTTATTAATTTATAAGAATCTATGCGCATTAGTCCACAATGATTGCATCATGCAAGCGGAAGCTATAAATGTAACATGCTTTCACGGGCATTCCCGTCAATCGCTGCAAGGCCTCTTTATAGAGGTCCATTTGGATTTTATAGCGCTTAATGAGTTCTTCTCCGGATGTAACGCGATCCGTTTTGTAATCTACGAGAACCCATTCGCCATCCTCTTCAAAGGCCGTATCAATAATACCTTGAAGGAACAGATTTTCCCCGTCCTCTAAAGTATCGTATACGCGTTTTCCTTCAAAGAGCATGCTAAACGGCAACTCTCGTTCGATACGTTTTGCATTGATAAGGCGCTTACCAAGATCAGAGTTGAAAAATTTATACAAACTTGTATCGCTTAATAAATTCCGTTCTTCCTCTGTAAAAGTCCCTTTCGCCACCAATGCATCGAGTTCTTTCGTCAAAGAAGCTTGCGTATACTTCACAAGAGGTAGCCATTGCATAGCCTCATGCATCAAGGTACCCCATTGAGCACCGGTCAATACATCATCTTCAGACTGTAATGCTTGTGGCTTTCGACCGAATACGGAGTTTGCTAGGGCATCTGCTGAAACTTCTACCGTTGCAATCGGTTCATTCAAAGTATCAATAGTTCCTGCTTCAAGTTCTCGTTCTTGGAATCGTCGCTTCAATTCACTAACAGAAATTTTAGCAGTACGTCGTGTAGCATCGTTGTATGGATAGATATAGTTAAAACGGTCCACGATTTTCTGCGGTAATTCTACGGAATTAACAGCTTTTAAGTCCCGCACCTTATTGATTGTTGTCTCGTCAATATCCGCTTTGTAATTGAGATCACCATAGAGAGAACCATCATGAATTTCAACCTTTAAACGACACTGTTTATCAGGCAAATCAAAATAGGTGGGGCCTTCGTACTCGATGGCTACGCGCAATGGATTACCGCCATCTAAATGACGAGCAAAGCCCATAATCATCCAGTCTAGATAGGTATTAGCTTGTGTAATAATATCTGTCGGTAACTGTTGAGTTTCTACGGAAGCCGCATTTTTAATGAGCTCACCTATGGTGCTTAACACACCTTTAGAATTTTTAAAGCCTTTAATAAAGCCTATCATGAACAGCTTATCTCGTGCCCGTGTCAAGGCAACATAGAGAATGCGCTGCTCCTCCGCCTTGAGGGCCGCTTCTTTTACGTCTTTCACATAAAACCAAGGCATGGTCGGGAAGGACACTCGAATATCTGGGAAATACCCTTTCAAACCAAGACCTGCATTTTTATCGATAAGAAGCTCTGAACGCAAGTCCATCATGTTGAATCTTTTTTGTACACCAGATAGGAACACTACAGGGAATTCAAGGCCCTTACTCTTATGGATGGTCATAAGGCGCACCACATTGTCTGCCTCGCTCACCACATTGGCAAGAGGCATATCTTGGTTGCTGTCGCGTAAGCTTTCCACAAAGCGCAAGAACCTAAAGAGCCCACGAAAGCCAGAGGCTTCATAGCCCTTGGCTCTATCGTATAAGGCGAGTACATTGGCGCGGCGAACGAGGCCATTCGGCATAGCCCCTACATAGTTTACATAGTCTTGAGATTCGTAAATATCCCATAACAAATCGGTCACACCGTGACGACGTGACAGGGTGCGCCATCTTTCCATATGACCAATAAAGTCTAATAAACGCTCATCTTGAGCCTCTTGTGCATAGGCTGGCATAAGAGACCATAAGGAGCCCTCACCAGACAGGCGCAATGCACCTAGTTCGTTGGCATCAAGACCTACCAGGCCAGAGTGCAACACGGCAGCCATCGGCAAATCTTGTTCAGGATTATCTATGATAGATAACAACGCCAATAAGAGTTGAATCTCTTGTGCTTCAAAATAACCGTCTCGCTCATTTACAACCGCAGGAATCCCCGCTTGGCGCATGGCTTCTACGGCACGCGTCCCCCAGCCCGCCAAGGATCTACGCAAAATAGCAAAGTCTCGCCACTCGATTTGACGGAATGTGCCATCTGGATTTTGCACCTGCTTCTTAGCAGCATGAATTTCCTTGATTTTTTGAATGATGAAGTCTAGCTCACGCTCGTTGTTTTCAGGGTCATCCCCTTCGTCCTCGTCGCTTTCACTAGCGCTAAGCGCATCCTTACTCACATCTAAGAGCTGTAATTCCACGTCACCTCCAACCCAATCCTCTGGCGCATCCTCTACGATGCGGCCAGGAATGAGCGATTCAGCCTCTGTGTAATTGAGCTCTGCCGCTTCTTCCGTCATGATTTGATAGAACAAAAAGTTCGTAGCAGCCAAAATATTTGCGTCAGATCGGAAGTTTTTCGCCAAGTCGATACGTCGTTCTACCGCATCAGTACCACCGTAAGTATTGTACTTCTCCATAAATAGAGAACTGTCGGCCATACGGAAGCTATAAATGGCCTGCTTCACGTCCCCCACGTAAAACCTATTATCGACGCGAGAAATCAAGTTGATAATCGTCTCTTGAACGCCATTCGTATCTTGGTATTCATCGACCATGATTTCTTTGAAAGTATCTTGCAGTTCCTTTGCCACTTCAGATGGCTGAGGGTCATTCTCTGTGCCAGGTTCAACGAGAAGGGCCAAGCATAGATGCTCAAGATCGCTGAAATCCATGATGCCTTGCTCTTGCTTCATGTCTCTATAAGCTTTATGAAAAGCAATCGTCAGCTCTACAAGACCTTCTATGATTGGATATTGAGCCTTAAACTGCTCTTGCAAGGTAGCTTCCGGAACGGTGAATATAGCGGTTTCCATGGCTTTGAGGTCATCTTTATTTTGACCACCCAAAGATTTAAACTCTGCTACCAAAATAGGGTCATAAGCTTGTGCCTCTTTTGAACCCATACGGAATTGATCCTTAATAAAGGTATCCATATGCTTACAAGCATCGCCCATATCATTCCAAGATTGAGCTGCTGAAAGCATACTTAGTGCAGCCAGTTGATTATCGTATATATTTTGCCACTTATGAGGACCTACGGGATCAAGTAAAATTTGCTCCATCCGCTCTAACCGCTCCCGAATACGGTCGATAACAGCTAAATGATTAGACCACATATATTGTCCCCACATCGTATTACTAGGGTTTATAGTCATGGCCTCTTTATAAGGCTCTAAGGCTTTCCTTAGCCATCCATCAGGATTAGCAAGGGACATGGCGTAGTTATATAGGGACATAATCTTTGCCGTTAAGCCCGCATCGGATTTATCGTCGCTGAAGAAGTCCGCTAGCTCATAGATGTTATAAAGACCCTCTTCATAGGATTTAGTTAATAAATCAGCCAGTACCTCTTGTTGTAGCAATGCCATTTCTGCTTCATTGCCGATACGAGCCGTTGGATTAATATCGAGCTTGTAGAAATAGGACCGGATTACCCATTGGCAAAAGGAGTGCAATGTAGAAATATGAGCAGACGTCAATAGATTGAGCTGTCGTTCAAGGCGTTCTTGCATTGCTGCATCCTCAATGGATTCCATGGCTTTAGCCAAGGCAAGCCCAATACGAGCACTCATCTCTTGAGCTGCAGCCTTTGTGAAAGTTACAACCATGAGTTCTTGAACCGATAACGGATTATCCATATCTTTAAGACGCGTAATAATACGCTCTACGAGAACTGCCGTTTTACCAGAGCCGGCCGCAGCCGCAACAAGTAAGGTCTGATTATCTAAGGAGGAGTCCTTAGGAGCTATAATGGCAGACTCCTGCTCTGGCGTCCATTTAACCCCCATGGTTTTCACCTCCTTCGCTACTATTATTTCCGTCATTATTGTTATTTTTTTCGTTGCTGTTATTTCTGTCGTTACAGTTGTTTCCGTTGTTTCCGTCGCTTAAGACCTCTTTCATCCGTTCTAATGCATCATCTTCGGACAATCTAGACAAATAATTATATCGATTACGGCTAGAGTCAAAGCGACATACCGTTCTGTAATCGCAGAATGTACAAGGTCTAAGGCCATTTAATTGATATGGCTTAATCGGAAACTGCCCGTCCCCAATGTGACGGCCTGTCTCAGCCATCACGTGATTTGTATAGCGGCACATTACGTCAAATTCGCCTGTAGACTTAACCTTCCGCAAATCTCTGCTGGAAATGGTTTGGTCTTTTTTCGTAGCAATCGGCACATAAGGCCCTCGCTTAGAACCATAGGACAAAAACTTATTGTCAATATGCGTCAACAGCTCTATATCATCGGAGAAGTACCCACTGTTTTGCCAAGCATCGCTTTCATTAGCCAACGAAAGGGCATCTTCATAAGATATAGGCGCATCAGCAGGGATTTTCGGGTTCTTCACGTAAGAGTAAACCACCGCCGCAGGGGACATAGATCCGCCATGTGTTTTACCGTAAGCGGACTCCAAAGCCAACAGATAGGTCATGAGTTGCAGTTTAAGGCCATAATACACATCTTGGGCCGTCACATGAGCGCCACCCGATTTGTAGTCGATAACCATGCCATACGTTTGACCATCCCGTGTATATTCGTCGATGCGGTCAATTTGTCCGATGAGGCGCAAGTAACGGTCTTCACCAAGAGGGACCCGAATAGGATCCCAGCCACCTTGACGACCAAAGTCTTGCTCTAAATACTTCGTATCAAAATCGCTGCGCTTAGACCACTCTATGAGGCGGTCTACCGTCACATGTAATGTTCTCTGTACACGCTGTTCAATGGCCTTTTGGTAGGCATCGCTCGTTTCTTCACCTAGCTGATTTTCTTGCAAGATTTCGTCTGCCACAGTACGGCATAGATTTTCTTGTTCCTCTTCGTCGAGGTCACGCCATTGTTTGTTATTTTCTAGTAGATAATTACCTAAGCGCTCTAAATTAGCATGCAAGAACGTACCGATTTCAGGAGCTCCAAAGGAGCGTACTGGACGCGGTTCTAGTTTCAAACCATATTGGGCATAGAACTTAAACGGACATTGTTGGTATCGTTCAAGGCGTGTCACAGAACCAGACATGTAGCCTTTAGACAAGAACAGCCCATTCACTAAATCCTGCGTTATGACAGGCACATCGTTATTATCTCGAATGCCACGTGACACCTCCGCTAAACGAGGACGATAAGTTTCGCTTTCACGAGCCCAGTTATAGAGTCCCCACCAAAGAGGATTGACCTCATAACCACTAAAGAGAGCCCCCCAACGCTCAGATAGCAATGACAGACTTTGGAGTGGGCGCCACACGTAATCTGCCTCTGTATCAGGTGCAATGGAGAGAGGAATATCTACTGCCTGATCTACGTACCCAAGAGATTCTAATCGCTTTACAACGAGGGATGGCTCAAGACCTGTTCCATCCTCACCAGAGCCCGCATAGGACAAGGTCAACGAATCGGATGCCCGTGTCATGGCGAGATATAATAGAAAATTCTCGTTGAAAGCCTTCGGCAAGGCCCCTTCTGCTAAGGTAATGCCTGCATCGGCCAATTCTTGACGCTCCTTATCCTTGATGAGGCCTTCATCTCCCATACTTTGAGGGAATACGCCTTGGTTGAGGCCCATTACGAACACCTTAGGCCACCACTGGCTGTAACCACGTTCGATAGTGGTAATCACCACATGGTCTAAAGACGGCGGAATCATAGAGTAGTTTACATCGCTAAGGCCTTCTTCGAGGAGGAGCATCATCTCATCCAGAGTCAATATTTCATCCTTCATGACCATAGAAATTTCGTCTATAAAGGAAAGAACCGCATTATACATCTGTTCATGACTAGCTTTGGATTCTTGATCACCTATAGTTTCTGCGTCCTTCGCCCATTCATAGAGCCGCTCTGGCACTTGTAAGATTTCTAATAAACCATAAAGTTGTGTACCCCACTCAGCCCCTGTATGACCCTCCGCATTAGCAGCAAAGTCAAACCATGGAGATAATATATCCATAATAGTTTCTCTTGCTTTGTTAACACGTGCTCTGCGTGGTGCATCTACGTAGCTCTCTTCATCTTGCCCCTCATGAAAGCCTCGTAAGTACGGCCAGCTTTCACGTTCCCATTTATAATGGTCGATACCAAACTCGAGAACATAGTTCTCTAACTCATCTACAGCCTCACGAGTAAGCGGCATCAAGTCTGTCTTGAGCAAGAGGAACATGCTGTCCCGACTATAGTTATAACGCACGATATCAAAGAGAGCCGACAATAGCTCACCTAATGGATGGTTTTTCATAGGCCGCTGACGGTCGATAAAGTGCGGAATGCCGTAGCGAGCAAAAACCTTTTCTAAAGTGTCACCATAGGTTTCAGACTCGCGGAGCATGATACATACATCTCGGTAACGAGCCTCTTCAGATGATTCTATATAGGCTAAAATACGACGAGCCACCGCATCGGCTTCGCGTTCCCTGTTATAGCCTCGAATAAGCGGAATCGTTGCATCTGTAGTATTTTTCTTACTAGGGCTAGCAAAATAATTAGCCTCTAGCTCTTGAACGATTTGAGGGCCTCGTTTCCCATCAAAGCCAACCCAGTTGATACTAGAGCCATAACGAGCAACTAAGGTGTCGTAAATCTCTAAAGGGCGGCTGAAAAGATGCTCCCCTCGACGAGCTAAATTTAACGCCTTTGGGGCCATCGGTAAATCGATAGTAATAACGGCTTCCTTTGCCAAGTCAAACAAGGTATAAATCAACTCGTAGTGTGTGGGCGTAAACCAATGAAAACCATCGATAAAGACGTGGCTATTCTCCATGAGAGGAGATTGTGGCAAAGCCTCTACGATTTCCATGATAGGATCGATGTCGCGCTCCCCATGATGACTGAGTTCCTCTTCATAAGCAGACATACAGATAGCTAGCTCGCGTAATTTCTTTTGTAATACATTATTTTTAACAGATTCTGCCCCTCGTTCTAGGTCAGCAGGGCCTACACGAAAGGCGCGGAATTCAGAAAAGAGCTGTTGCAATACGGAGGAAAACTCAGGCCGCTTTGTAGCCTGTTCTAACAGCCCCAGTTCCTTTTGCTTTCGTTTCATTACAAGGCGCAACAACATAGACCGGCCAAAGCTTGATAAACTTGATTGACCAGCCCCTTTTGAGCCTATCGATTGATATACCTGATAACCCAAACGCCCAAAGCCTACGACACGAACCGTAGTAAAGCCTTTTTCAGGCATAAATTCAGCTAGCTCCCGTTCTACCCGATAGGTGGCAGGTTCAGGAACAAGTAAAATTATTGGTTCCCCTGGACAATCTGTCATGACCTGACGTATGCGCTCATATACGGCACGTGTCTTGCCTGATCCAGCCCGTCCATAATAGACGCTAATACTCATGAGACCTCCCTAGTGAAACTTTCACCATCTCAATTGATGTAATTCACAAATGTATATTGCTCATATCATTTAACGCATTAGATATAACACTACACAAATTAGTTGTAGCACTATACGAATTAGATATAGCATTAAACGAAATTTTTCGATATAATAAATTACTATACTGATTATTATTATATAGTAATATGACATTCTATGGCTAATTGTACAATATTTGACTCATCTGATTATATTTATTTATAATTAAGATAATATTTTATATTTTATTTACAATTAGCATGAATTCCTATATAATACAAGTTAGTATCTGTGTTATTTGTAAAATCATGTATTTAGGAGTAAATTATTATGAACAAAAAACATTTAGCAACTGCTTTTGCAGTATTTGCAGCTACAACAATGTCTTTCTCTGCTTTTGCTGCAACTATCGATGCTAATGCACGCGCTTATGAACGTGCTTCAGCAGAGCAATATTCTTATCCTGCACCACAAGCGGCTACGCCAGCTTACCAAACTAGTTATGCCACAAGTGCACCACGTCCTGGTTACAAACCATTGCCAGCAGTGCCTTATACAGCAGGCGATATGGCTCAACAAATGCCTGTATCTAAAGAATTAGGTGATCCAATCTTTGTGGCACCTCAAACAACAGCTGTAGGTCTTCAAATCATGGATCCTATCCCTACTGAAGCCCAACCTGTATACCAAGAAACTGTAAACTCCGTAACAGCTAATGGCAACGGCAGCTCCTACGTTTCTCGCTACAAAGCTAACCAATTGAATGCGTTTGACTTATTGTTAAATGGCAAAACTTATACATATGACTTGCCTGCATACACTAATGGCTACCAAGTTAAAACTGCTAGCTCTTACAACCGTGCTGGCAACGGTGTTGCGAATGTATTCTCTACAAACGTAATCACTGAAGCAGTTGTAAATAACAACTCTTTGCGCATCACTGTAAACATGACTCAACCAACAGCTGTGGCAGCCGCTAAATTGCGTTCCATGCAACAATCTGGTCAAGTAGCAAGTGGTGAAGTAGCTGCATTGTTCGCTTACAATGAAAGCTATGATGGTGTAAAACAAGCAGCTCATTACGATATCTTCAACAACAACGGTCGTTACATTGTTGTTAAATCCGGTGCTGTAACTGTACCAAATGGTGCGCAACACCCTTACGCAACTGCATTATTCGCAGTAACTGAAGACACTGTAGCAGCTGTAACCGTATCTGGCAACACTGCTGAAGCTTCTGATTTAGTAAAAGGCACTGCATACGCAATTGCACAATCTGCTAAGGTGTCCAATAACAAAGTATCTACTAAATCTAAAAAATAATTCGTTACGAATTTATTTTTATCTGGTGAAAGCCCCCAACTTTCACTAGCACAAAAGACTATAAATCACTAACTCCCCCAATGAGGCAACTCATTAGGGGAGTTTTTATGTTCTTTATATTACGTTGTATTATAATCCCGTTCCAGTTCTATTATAGCTCCGTTATAATCGCGTAAAGACCTCTAATGCCTTATACGCCATTAATCGATAACCACGCTCGTTGGGATGAACCTCTCCGGCAAAGACAATTTGTCCAATTTGATCTGCTTCAAACAAGGTAGTATAGAAATCTATAACTTTAATATTATGCGCCTCTGCGTAAGCTTTTAGCTGTTCATTAACCTCTCGTACAACCAGATCCAATCCGTCCATATCGCTATCAATTTGAGTTTCTAAACCGATGATTACCGTCCCTTTTGTACTAGCTAGCTCAATAGCTTTGACCAAAGTCTTGTACACATAGGTACTATCTCGACCTTGTAAAATATCGTTAGTGCCACACATCAAGAAAATATGACGTGTTGGATCGGATACAGCAGTAACCGCCCAATTTTCAATATTATAAATCATACCCTGTACGGAGCAGCCATCTTCACCGTAGTTTGTAAAATTAACACCCTCTATGGATGCATCACAGATTTCGACCCAACCGCGTCCATAGGGCACATCATAGCCACGCGTAATGCTATCGCCAAAACAGATGATTCCCATCTTCACCCCTCCCTCCTGTACTATGACTTAATCATATAATAAAAGAATACCATACACAATATACATATTAATTACAAAAAAGGATCCGTTTTGATCTGCCCTCCAATTAGACGCAATTTTTAGAAGAGCAATTCATGTACGGATCCATTTATATTATTTAAGACGAATAAAGAATAATGCACATGCACCAATAATAGGAGCTATAGCGATAGACATCAAAGACATTTGGTAGCTACCCGTCATGACAAGGACATTGCCCAAGAGAAGTGGTGCCAAGAGTGCACCAATTTGGTTAAACAAGTTTACAAAGCCCGCTGTAGTACCGCGCAAATGAGGTGCTGCAGATTGAACTACGAGAGCATTGGTCAACGCACTATGCATGAAGGCCCCAATACCAAGAATCGGACCTGTTATAAAGAGCATATTTGGATTTGACGTGCTTGCAAACAAAATTAAAGCTGGCCCAAACAAGAACATAACGAGAGCCGCTAAATGGTTCTTCTTAATTGGTAAGATATCAGATAAAATACCGATCGTTGGTTTCGCAATTAGCGCAGCCGTACCGAACACGCTCATGACCTGGCCTGCATAGATAGCCGTTACACCTAATTGTTTAACCATGTATAAGTTCGCCCATTGTGTTACGCCCCAAGTCGTACCTGTTGCGAAGAATCCCGCAATCGCCAAGCAACGAATGTTACGGTTAGAAACGATATGCTTCAAGTTTTCTACTAAAGACGTTTGTCCTACGCCAAGCTTAGCAGCCGCTTCGGAAGCCTCTGCTTCTCGTTGTGCGAGAATTTCTGCACTCGGCTTACGCACCGTGAAGTAACATAATACGAGTACTACCAACGGCAAGATGGCTGTAGCAAGGAATGCAGTTTGCCAACCGTAATGTGTAGCCACATAAGGTGCGTAAAGGTTTACCGTAGTAATACCAAAGGAGGTACAACTCATGAAGATACCTACGGCCGCACCCCGTTGGTTCGGACCGAAGTGATCGCCGATAGCACTCAAACAAGAAGCTTGTACAGGACCAGACATAACGCCTAACAAGAAGCGCAAGCCCCAAGCCATGTTATAGTCTGTAATGGTACTCATCAAAGCCGTTACAGCAGCCATACCAATCAAACTAAACAAGATAGTACGTCTATAACCGATTCTATCGGCTAAAATACCGCCTGGTAATACCGTTAACGCATAACCAAAGTAAAAGGCCGAAATATGTTGAGACCCCATTTTAGCTGTAAAATGCAATGCCTCATTGAGGATAGGCATAACAGATGCCCAAGACAAGCGCATAACAAAGCTCAACAAGAACGTGAGCCACACGCTAAGGAGAATTAATATTTGAGTTCGCGAGAAACTAAGTCGATTCATACGAGCTCCTTTCTACAGAATATCTAATAAATATATCGATAGCATATCATAGTGAGTAAAGATTGGCTACATAAAACTATTCTCTCTATCGTCAATTCTCATTTGCTTTCACCTATGCTATACTGAAAGCAATAAAGAGTCTTTGTTGTTAATATTCATAGTATAATTTAGTATCTCCAGCAATATAACTATAGATGCTAAAAATATTACTAATCTGTAATTACCCGCATAGGAGATTGTATTATGTTTTTCTTTAATGATATTCAGCCCATAGGCAATAATACTGAAAACTCTTTCGACTCTATCAAACAAATTGATGCTAATGGAAATGAATTTTGGTATGCACGAGATTTACAAGCTATTTTAGAATATACAAAATGGGATAACTTCTTAAATGTTATTGAAAAAGCCAAAATAGCTTGTCAAAATAGCGAATTATCTATTTCCGACCATTTTGCCGACGTCGGGAAAATAGTACATGTTGGGGTTGCTAATAGAGAGATACAAGATATTGTATTATCTAGATATGCTTGTTACCTGATAGCGATGAATGGCGATTCAAAAAAATCGGTTATCGCACAGGCCCAAACCTATTTTGCAGTTAAAACTCATGAACGTGAAATGCAAGAACAATTTATATCCTTGTCCGAGGATGAACGTCGATTACTAATCAGGCAAGATATAAAGGAACATAATACAGCATTATCAGAAGCAGCCAATAATGCAGGAGTTGAAACACCTCAGGACTTTGCTAAATTCCATAACTCAGGCTATCAAGGTTTATATGGTGGCTTAGGTAACAAGGAAATCCATAAGCGAAAAGGGCTGAAACCTTCACAAAAAATATTAGATCATATGGGAAGTGAGGAATTAGCGGCCAATTTGTTTAGATTAACACAAACAGAAGGCAAATTACGTCGCGATAATATTCAAGGTAAAGAAAATGCAAACATAGCGCATCGAGAAGTCGGTGCAAAAGTGCGTCAAACAATTAAAGAATTAGGTGGTACTATGCCTGAAGACCTACCTACTCCACCAAAAAGTATTAAACAATTAGAAAAAGAACAGAAAAAGTTAGAAAAAAAATAATCTCTTTCCCCATACAATTGCCATTAAAAACATTTGCTATACTGGCATATATATCAAAAAGCAATAGACTTACTTGTATCAAATGTTATAAACCATTGCCAAAACTTAAAGAAAAACTTCATGTATATACGAAAGATAATTTTGATAAATCTATCTATCAATGCTTTTATAGTCAATATATTATCAAAGCGTATCTTTATTAATTACTCATATAAATAAGATATAAATTCATGTTAAAAGCACCCCGCCATCAACATTTAACTAACGACATTGGTCAACGTGATTTACATGACCACCTTATGCAAGTCATTGCAATCATGAGAATTTCCAAAAACTGGAGTGATTTTATGAATAATTTTGAGAAGGTATTTGTTAACTTTGTTCAAGATAAGATAGATTTTGACAGTACATTTTAGTGTTAGTTTATAGAATATAAATAAAATGCCCCCATTACATACTGCATACAATGGGGGCAAATTATTTTATTCTTTTGGTGGCAAAATGGTGGCAAAATTGTGTTATAATTCGTTACAATTCGTTATAATTCCAACTCCATAATATCATTATAAACCTTTATTTTTACTGTGTTTGTTGTGGTTCGTTACAATTTGTTATAATCTGTGATAGTTGTATGTATTGGTGGCGGAGAGGGTGGGATTCGAACCCACGGCCCCTTGCGGAGTCACTGGTTTTCAAGACCAGCTCCTTAAACCACTCGGACACCTCTCCATAACGGTACTATTATATCAAATTGACCTAATAATAAGCAATAACGTAATACGTAAAGAAGCAATAATATAATACATAAGCAAGCAAAAAAGCCGACTTGCAGCCAGCTTTTTCATTTGTATTTAACATTTAGTATTGCCCTAATCTTTTAGTTATTTGTCATATATGCTAGAATAGGTCTTTTTTCCACATGCCTATGATAGCAATGATGGAACACACCACGGAAATACCTACTACTTCGTAGAATCCATTCGGATCATCCTGGAACGGCAACGCCACATTCGTTCCCCACAGACTGAATATGATTGTGGGCACCGCCAAAGTAATCGTAAGGGCCGCCAACATTTTCATAACCATGTTGAGGTTGTTAGAGATGATAGATGTGAAGGCGTTCATCATGTTCATCAAGATATTGGAATACATTTCAACCATCTCGATGGCCTGTTTATTCTCGATGATAACGTCCTCTAGTAAATCTTCATCCTCTTCGTACATCTTGAGCAAATGTCTATAAGTGCTGTGACCACGCAAGCGCAATAGGCGTTCCATAACAGTTCCATTCGTACGCAACGCAGAGGTAAAGTATGTCATGGATTTCTGTAATTCCAATAGTTGGAAGAAGTCTTTATTCTTCGTTGTATGACGCAACTGAACTTCAATATCGTCGGTACGGCGATTAATTTGTTGCAAATAACGTAAGAACAATGTGGCTGTACGGTACAAGATTTGGAACAAGAACCGCGTCTTTTTATATGTATAGAATGTAGACAGTTGGTTTGAAATGAACGGATACAACACCTCGGATTCTTCAAGACATACAGTAATGAAGAAGTCAGGCGTCAAAAAGATACCGAGCGGCACCGTATCGTACATATCATTACCGCGAATCGCAGGAATGTTGATAACCACGAAAATATAGTTGTCCTCTAACTCCACGTGAGAACGTTCTTCCATATCGAGGGCGGTCTTTAAAACGTCCGTTGGAATTTCCGTCAAAATATTGATGAGGGACAACTCATCGGGGTCTGGGTTCACCAAATTTACCCAAGAACCTTTTGTGGCATCTGATACAGTGCAGTCCGAAACTAACTCTTCTTCTATGTGTTTGTACACCGTGATCATGCTATCCCTCCTTTCAACGAACATATAGTAATCATCTAATAAATTATATACTATTTTATAGCTATTATTCAATTCAATTGTGAAAGTTTTGTTTATGTAGTATATACATAAATCACTTTATGTCTATTAACAATGCACAATTGTATATGTTAAAAGCATCTCAAAACATCCTTTTATCAAATCTACCAAAAAATCTAGCGAGCACATAGATTAATAAAGCTGCTAAACTAAAAAATCCACCAAAAGATTAAACCACTAAAACTTACAGTGAGTAAGTATGCAAACAAATAATCAGCAATATATCATTAGGTTAAATCTTATAAAAATAACCTCTATACTAGCTTATCGCTAATATAGAGGTTATTTGTTTTATCCTACTCTGTCAAATCAGAATCATGTCATTTGTTATATTTCTGCATTAATCTATAAGATTACTTTCACCAAATTAACGGCGCAAGATACGAATAGAGTTCAAAATACAAAGAATGGATACGCCAGTATCACCGAATACCGCCCACCACATGGATGCATAGCCCATAAGGCCTAGCGCCATGATAAGAATTTTAACGGCAATAGCGAATACTACATTTTGCCAAGCAACACGCAATGTTGCTTTGGACAAGTCTAGGATATGTGCAATGGCAGTCAAGGATGGACGCATGAACACAACATCTGCCGCCTCGATAGCCGCATCAGCACCACTACCCATCGCGCCACCTACATCAGCACCTGCAAGTACTGGAGCATCGTTGATGCCATCCCCTACGAACATAGTTGGACCATATTCAGAGCGAATATCTTGTACAACAGACAATTTATCTTGAGGCAACAACTGAGCACGTACAGCACTTACGCCAGTTTCTTTAGCAATGTAATTTGCACTTGCTTCAGCATCACCTGTAAGCATAACAGTTTTAATATCTTGACCATTAAGATTAGCAATCGCTTCAGCAGAGTCTGGGCGAGCTTCATCGGCGATGATGATACGACCTAAGTATGTATTACCTTCTGCGACAAGAACTTCTGTGCCATATTCAGCAGCTTCTGTTGGATAGCCTTGCACATTATAGCGTTCCATAAGACGACGGTTACCAATAAGTACTTGTTGACCATCTGCCATACCTACCATACCTTCACCAGCTAACTCTTGAACGAAATCAGAAGGTTCCACTGTAAGGCCTTGATCTTTTGCTTCAGACACGATGCTTGTTGCGATTGGATGTGTAGAAACGGCTTCGATAGCTGCCGCCATGGATAACAATTGACTGGAACTTACATGAGAGCCTACAGTTTCTACGCTGTGAACTTTGAACTCACCAGATGTGATAGTACCAGTTTTATCAAGAGCTACTGCTTTCACATTAGCCAACGCCTCGATAACTCGACCACCTTTTAATAAGATACCGTGTTTAGACGCATTGCCGATACCGGAGAAGAATGCAAGTGGCACGCTAAGCACCAATGCACATGGGCAAGAAATAACGAGGAATGTTAAGGCTGTGTAGATCCATTTATGCCATTCACCAGTAATAAGGGATGGGATGATAGCTACAGCCAATGCAAAAGCTACAACGATTGGTGTGTATACGCGAGCAAAACGAGTAATGAAACGGTCGATTTTAGGTTTAGAGGATGCTGCATTTTCCACGGCATCAAGAATTTTAGTAACCATGGATTCTTCAAGAACCTTATCTACACGCATTGTAATGCGACCAGATTCGTTGATACAACCAGACATAAGTTGAGTGCCAGGTACGGCGCGAACAGGTACAGGTTCACCTGTTACAGGTGCTGTATTAACGCGTGTTTCACCTTCAAGCACTGTGCCGTCTAGAGGAATTAAATCGCCAGGACGAACTTCGATAGTCCAGCCTACTTCAACCTTTTCAGGAGCCATAACTACGATTTCACCACCGCAGTCTGTATCTACAACGCGCACCTCTTGAGGACGCATATCAACAGCGTTCATGATTTCTGTACGACTACGATCAGTTGCTTTTTCTTCGAAGAACTCACCGATACGGTAGAACAAGATAACGCCTACGGCCTCAGGCAATGCATCGATAGCAATAGCACCCAATGTAGCGATAGACATCAAGAAGTTCTCGTCGAACACTTGGCCTTTTAAGATATTGCGACCTGCGATGCGCAATACTGGGAACGCAAGAAGAATATACGCAACATAGTAAATTGGAGTTTCAATACTCTCTGGTAAGCTGATGGATGGGACAAAGGATGACAAAACATCATAAATCATAAATAACAAGCCTGCTACGATGACTGCAATTGTTACAGCATCACCATCACGATCCTGGTCAGGACCATGATCATCCATAGCCGCTTTGGATTTACGTTCATAATCTGCTACGGTTATGCCCTCTTCGATGGCATCACAAATGTCTTGAATGTCACGTTTAAGAGCTTCACGGTCTTCCCAAGAGCCGGTTAATTTTAATTGATGTGTAGCAAGTGTGAAATTGGCAGTCTCTACCACATCCATTTTACAGATACGATCTTCAATTTTTGCTGCGCAGTTCGGACAGTTCAAATCCTTCAATAACAATGTTTCTTCCATGATATCTCCTTTGATAATAGTGAACGCTTCTATCCTGTATTGTAAGTTAATAGGTAATATTTTTCTAATACTTATTAGACATATCTTGTTTCATATCTTGTTATATATGTTCCTAAACATTTTTCATCAGATATTTTTATTTATATGAATACCTGTTCATATGTTTATATTACATCAAAGGAGATTAAATGTCAATACAAAATCATATTCAACATATATCAAATTTTATTTACTTTAGTTCTAACTATATTCACCTTATATCAAATTTCGTTCTACCAGGAATTTATGTGCTACATCAGCTGGTAGTTGATGTTCCGTTTCAACGGCGTAATTCATCTTCGCCATCTCTTGATCTGTAATCGTATGATTCAAACTTTCTAATACAGGGCGCAGTTCAGGATGAGCAATCAATACTTCGCTACGTACCACATTGCCAGACATATAAGATGGATATAAATGTTTATCATCTTGTAACACCGTAATCGGTGCGATACTTAATTGACCATCAGTCGTGAATATCGGCATTACATCCACCTCATCACGACTAATAGCCGTATATTTTAGCCCTATATCCATATCTTTAGTAGCTTTAAATCTCATGCCATACACGCGTTGTAATCCAGCATAGCCATCTTCACGTCCAAAGAAATCATATTCCCCTCCTAATGTTAGGGATGGTGCTATACGAGCAAGATCAGAATACGTTTTTACGCCATAACTCTGAGCAATTTCATTACGCACCCCTATGCCATAGGTATTATTAAAACCGTACATGCCGACCCACTCAAAATTATATTTCTCTTTATAGGCCTGTGAAAGCTCATTAAATAGACTTTCATCATACGTATCCGTACGTTTTAGCACAGCAGACCAAGCTGTACCAGTATATTCAGGATATATATCAAATTGGCCAGAAAGCATAGCTGGTTGAATATTTGATGTACCACCACCGACACCTTCTGTAACCTCTACGGTTAAATCAGTCTTCTTCTCGATCAATTCTTTTAAAACATTCCCCAAAATAAGCTGTTCCGTCATGGGTTTCGTTGCAATATGAATAACATCGGTCTTCACATGACGGCAATACATAGCCCAACCACCTATACCCATCGCAATTATCATCATCATCGAAACAAATATAATCGTATAGCGCTTCATATGAGGGCTAATACGCGTTACTCTTTCACCTAAAGAAAAGAGAGCATCAACGGTAATGGCTAATAGGGCAATCAGTAGACTGCCTGCAATTGTCAAAGCACTTTGATTCGTTGTAATCCCCCTATAAATCGCTACACCTAAGCCACCAGCACCAATAAAGGACGCAATACCTGTCAAGGCAATGGTCATAACGAGCATGGTCCGTATACCAGCCATAATAGTCGGCATAGCCAAAGGAATCTCTATATTCCACAAACGTTGAATCCGCGTGAGCCCTAATGCAATCCCCGCTTCACACATGGCTTGATCAATCTGGTTAAGACCAGTAAATGTATTTCGTACCATCGGTAATAAAGCATATATAACCAATGCAATGATAGCCGTCGTATTACCAACACCTGATACGTACAACAAAAGGCCTAACATCGATATAGATGGAATTGTATATAGGAAATTAACCACTACCATAACTGGCGCAGCTAGCCGTTTATATTCGTATATAAACACACCCAATAAGCCACCGATGATGGTAGCAATAACAGAAGCTAATACTGAAATTTCTATATGCTCCCATAATAGCTGGAGGAAAAAATCATAGCGATTTATAAGTAATGATATGACATCATGCATTACATACACCGCCTTTCTAAGTCAAAAACACGAAAAATTATATAGGTATATTAGAGTCAACAAAACTAAAGAAATCTTTATAAAGCTATATTTACCCATGATACTATTGTATACCTAATTATTTCTTAACTCTAGTCTATTTACCATACACAGTAAAAGCCATCATTTATATTTATATATCATACAAGTTTAGCTCTTTAATATATCTGAAAGGAATAACAGTTCCTTGTACAGATAGAATTTGTAATTGCTCACTAATCATATCAACAGCTCCTATAAGTTCCGTATATTTTCGTTTGTTGTAGTAAACGATTCGTACCCACTCCCCACAACGTACAGATTGTAAAACTGTATTTAACTCGTCTATTTGATCCTCTGATAACTCTGCCCGATTTTCTTTTGGCTTTGCTACAGCGGCTAATAACGCTTCAAATCCCCTCAATGCCGCAAAGGGCATAAATTGTTTTGCTCGCTGTAACCGAGACATGCGATGTTTCATTAATGTATACCTCCCCTTACGCGACTAATGTATTTCCAATGTATCCATTATAATATCTATTCCCCATTATGACCGCCTACCAAGGTATTTCTAAAGCGCATGGTTCCTTCCTCTTGTAAGCTCGATGCACGCAAAATAGAATTCTTACCAAACTGTTTCTTAATGGATAGCATAGCCTCTTGTACCTGTCGCTCTTTTTCCTCTTCATTTGTAGTAAGAGTGCTAAATAGGTCCACCTCTTGAGGTATGGCGGATCGATTGACTAAATCCTCAAAGCTGACCCCTATACGCCGTATGAGCTCATTCTTATGGCAATGCTGCTCGTATAATTTAATAACCGCCGTCGTCAAGGTCTGTAGAGAATCTGTATACTGCTTAAGCTTTTTAGAACCTCCTGTAGAGCGCATCATTTCATTAGCATAGCCGATATGAACATAGATATGATTTGTAACCCCTTTAATTTGTAAAAGCTCTAACACCAAGGACTCTACCATTTCACGCATAGGCACGCATGCCTCTTCATAGGTATAATTGCGCAACAAAATCTGACTGTGCGAGATAGAGTGCTTAATGGGGCGATACGCATGGATATCCGCAATCGTACAAGGCTCACGGCCCCAAGCATGGTCAATGATGAGCTCTGCATTAATGCCAAACTCCTTGTACAACTTCGCTTCTGGAATCATGGTAATACCATGTAAATCATAAGCACCATACTTATGCAAACGATTAGCTATGCCCTTACCAATCTGCCATATATCGGTCAAGGGCTGATGATACCAAATTTTCTCTTTAAAAAGGCTTTCATCAAGATAACCTATAAAATCAGGTGCATGTTTCGCCAAAATATCGAGGGCAATCTTGGCGAGAAACAAATTCGTTCCAATCCCAACGGTGGCATAAATCTTCGTTGCCGCTAGCACCGCATCAAGCAACATCTGTGCCAACTGACGAGGCGTCTTTTTATATAATGGCAAATAAGGCGTGATATCGATGAAATACTCGTCGATAGAGTACACATGTACATCTTCGGGCGCCACATACTTGAGCAAGGTTCCATAAATCTCAGCAGATACCTGCATATACCGCTTCATATGTGGCTTCACCGTCAAATACTCAATATGCGGTGGAATCTGAAATAATCGGCTGCGATTTTTAACACCTAACTTTTTTAAGGCTGGAGAAATAGCCAACGTAATAGCCCCCTTGCCACGAGAACCATCGGCCACCACCAAAGGTGTTGTAAACGGATCCAGTCCCAAATCGGCGCATTCTACAGATGCGTAAAAACACTTCAAATCAATACACATATACAGCCGATCCGTATCACCTGAACCCATACAAACACCCCCTAAACCGCTAAACAACGGGCTTTTACAAAAAACAGAACACAAAAATTTCTATGATTAGTATAACAAAAACCGAGAGTATTTTCAAACATATGTTTGTTTTTATAACAGTAAATTTTGAACATAAAAAATAAAAAGAGTACCTACTATTAGACATCAAATCTAATAGTAGGTACTCTTAAGTACGCATATAACTTAACCCAATATGGTTTCTTTAGGACTTGTATAATAAACTAAACCCTTTTCACTACTATAATCCATGCTAGACTCTTTGCGGCTACAAAAGTGACCTCTAAGGTCTATAGAAATCTTTCTTAACCACAATTGTTGTCGTTTATTGCTCAAAAAATCTTTTCCGTTATCACAAGAATCAAATAATTCAAGAGCTTCACTAAAAACCTCGGACTCACCACAGTTTATAGCTCGAAGATTAGTAAGGTAGTTACGCTTAAAAGCATCAAAGGCATCAACGCAATACTCACCTAACTCAATCAAAAACACGGTATACCCTAGCATAAAAATCATCATGATTTGCTCAAAACTATGATGAGATACAAAAGAAATATAGAGATGATCAATACTATCCGTATTAGGTACATCAAACAAATTAAAATCATTAATACAAGTATGATATGAGGACTCCATTAATCTAGATACACAATCCAGTTCCAAGGAATCTATCGCATCACGCAAATGACCTTCCCAATCAAAGTCTTCAAACCACTCTGCTGCATCAACAATATCTTCCATTCCCATACCTTGGAAAACAATCTCCCTTAAGTCCTTTGACAACCGGTATTCATCAATTAAATCTATCATAGACAAATGATAATGTAGACTCTCAAATACGCCTAGACTAATACGCTTGTATTTATAAGCCTCTGCAGCACCTAATCCAACCAGCAACAAATAAAACTCAATATTTTGTTTTCCACTAATAGTTAAATTCATCATACAAAGGATGGAAACCTTATATTCCACCTCACAATACTTACGTATTGTACGACACTATAAAATCTATCTAGTACTATTATACACTTGAATACGATTTATTTTCTACTAGTATAACGCCAAAACTTCTATTATCTTCTCTCCCAACAATACAACGAAAACTATCGAGTGCCACTATATTGATGGGACACCTTCATATGTACAGTGATAAAAAGAAAGGACTATACTTATGCAGCGACATCAGGTCACGAGGAGCAAAGAAGTATAGTCCTTTCTTTTTAATTAAAATGTAGCTATGTCACGGGGCCCCATCAATATAGGCACGCCCCGATAGTTTTCATTATTGTTCCGGCCCTAGGTCTCGGAATTCTACGTCTCTAAATTGTGTTAATTCTCCAACGAATTGGAGTTCCACGGTACCGACGGAGCCATTACGGTGTTTACGAATGAGGACTTCTGCATTGTCCCCTTTTTCGGAGTTTTCATCGTAATATTTATCGCGGTACAAGAAGATAACGATATCTGCATCCTGCTCGAGGGAGCCAGATTCACGAAGGTCCGAAAGCACAGGCCGTTTATCTGGTCTGCTTTCAACACTACGAGACAACTGCGACAAAGCGATAACCGGCACGTTAAATTCACGAGCAATCAATTTAAGATTACGAGAGATTTCGGACACCTCTTGTTGACGGTTTTCGCTACCCTTACCAGCATTTCGACCTTGCATCAACTGAATATAATCGACGATAACGAGATCAAGGCCATGTTCCACCTTGAGACGGCGCAACTTAGAACGCATATCTTGTACAGTAAGGCCCGGTGTATCATCGATAAAAAGCTTGGATTTGCTCATGCGGTCCGCTGCGGCAATCACCTTTTCCCAGTCAGCAGGATCCATATTCGCACGGCGCAATTTTTCAGAGCTCACACCTGCCACGGAGGACAAAATACGGCCCACAAGCTGTTCCTTGCCCATTTCTAGGGAAAAGAACGCCACCGTCTTGTCGTACAACATCGTTACATTTTGAGCAATGTTCAAGGTGAAAGCTGTTTTCCCCATGGCAGGACGAGCTGCTACGAGGATGAGGTCAGATTTTTGTAAGCCGTTAAAAATGTGGTCCACATCTTTAAAGCCTGTTGGCACGCCTGTAATAGCGCCATCATGCTGTTGCAATGCATTAAGTTTATCTAGATTAGATAAAACCACTTCCCCAATGGCAGCAAAGGATGATTCAGACTGGGTTTGACCGCTTACATCTAATACCATTTGCTCTGCCTTGTTAAGGATAGCCGTCGGCTCATCTTCGCCAGCATACGTCATGCCAACAATTTTATTTCCTGCATCGATGAGGCGCCGCAACTGAGCTTTCTCGCTAATGATTTTCGCATGTTCCTCAACATTGTATGACACCGATTCATTCGCAAGAGATGTAATATAAGCAAGACCTCCTACCGCATCGAGGCGCTTACGACGATCTAGCTCTTCACCAACGGTAATAAAGTCAGCTGTCTTATTGGCATGCACGATTTCTAAAATGGCATCGTAAATAATACGATGTGCATCGCGGTAAAAATCTTCAGATTTAAGAATACTTGTCACCGTATCTACAACGGCGCCCATATTGGATCCATTAGTTAATAAAGCCCCCAAAACGGCCTTTTCCGCATCTAAATTATGCGGCGGAATGCGTACATCCATGATAATCCCCTTCACACAACCACTATGGATAAAAGAATTCACCATACTCCAAGAGCATGGTGAATACTATTATTCGGCTACCACATTAACCTTGATAGTACTTGTAATTTCAGGATGAACACGCACTAGTACGTCATGTACGCCCAATGTTTTCAATGGTTCTTTAATTTCGATTTTCTTTTTATCAATATCTACTTTATATTGAGCTTTAGCAGCATCGGAAATATCTTTAGCAGTAACGGAACCGAATACGCGACCTTCTTCGCCCATGCGAACTTTTACAGTCACTTCAACCTTAGTCAATTGAGCGGCCAAGATCTTAGCTTCGTCATTTGCAACGGCTTTATTATGAGCAATGGATTCTTGTTTTTGTTTCGCATTATTTACGTTAGTTGCTGTACCTTCAAGGCCGAGGCCTTTCTTGATCAACACGTTACGGCCATATGCGTCACTAACTTCAACGATTTCGCCTTTTTTACCAACTTTTTTAACGTCTTCTAACAATACTACTTTCATTGTTATTCCTCCTCTTGTTCTGCGGAATGAAGCGCCTTAAGAGCATGCTCCAAAATGGCCTGCTTCGCTTCCTCTATGGTCATACCTTGTAATTGAGCACCAGCCACAGTTCTATGACCGCCACCACCCAAGGCTTCCATTACAACTTGTACATTTACCTTACCTTTGGATCGAGCACTAACGCCGATACCGCCATCATTTAGGGAATATAGTACAAAGGCAGCTTCAATATCTTCATTACTGATGAGCATGTCCGCACTTTGTGCAGCCAACGCCATCATATCCTTCAAGCCTTCAGGCGCTACGGAAATAGCAATCCCCTCAGTACGACTTGCTTCAAATACCATTTTAGCACGCAATTGGATAGAATCGAAAGTTTCAATAAACAATTGTTTAACTCTGTCGATATCCGCCCCTGCACGGCGCAAGAATGCTGCGGCCTCAAAGGTGCGTGCCCCAGTTTGTTGGATAAAGTTCTTCGTATCTAATACGATACCTGCATAAATACCTGTGGCTTCCGCTTTTGAAAGTTTTACAGGAACGCCTGCATATTGTACAAGCTCTGTTACGAGCTCAGATGTGGACGATGCAGTTGGTTCCAAATAGGTAAGCAATGGATTTTCCACAAAGTCCGCTGCGCGGCGATGATGGTCGATAACGATGCGTCGTTCAGAAATTTCAAGCGCCTCTTGAGCCGCCACCATTTCCTGACGATGCGTATCACACACGACAGTGAGCGTATTCGCATCTACCCATACTCTTGCAGCTTCTGCAGTAATAATATTCTCTTTCCAGAACTCTGACTCATTAAGAACATTCACCATTTTATCGATGGCACTAGTTTCTTTTGAAAGCGCAATGCGCACGTCTTTACCAAGTGCTCGAGCAATGGCGGCTACACCGATAATACCACCTAATGCATCGTAGTCTTCACGTTGATGCCCCATGATAAGAATCTTATCAGAATCAATCATAAGCTCATGTATTGCTTGAGATACAACACGAGCACGAACGCGCGTATTCTTCTCAACGCCTGCCGTATTGCCACCAAAGAAGCGGGTACTTTCACCATCCATAATGCACACTTGGTCACCACCACGACCTAAGGCGATATCTAAGGCTGCACGAGCACGACCAGATACATCTTTCACAGAACCTACATTTTCACTAATACCAATAGAAATCGTAGCTGGAACTTGACGCGGAGATGGTACTTTACGGATTCGTTCGAGCACTTTAAAACCATCTTCCTCCATCTCATGAAGCGCACCACGAGAAATGGCAAAGGTATACATATCATCTTGGAAGTTACGAATAAAGCCTTCGTAGCGATCGATTTCATCCATGATGATATTATTTATATCTGTCCAAATACTAGTATACTCACGATCACTAAGGCCTTTTGTCAATTCTTCGAGATTATCGATTTGAATCATACCCCATACAGGCTGTCCCTCTTCGGCTTTAATACGGGCTTTTTCTAGGTCCGTAATATCCTTGAAGTACAGCGCCATCACTGCATGTTCCGCCAGTTCATCTTCACTATCAATATCTGATCGGGTATCCCGAGGATCGATAAATTTATAAATAATTTGGAAGTATCGATTTTCATATTTTTCCGTCATATATCCGGACTTACCCCAGATTTTATCGATACGGAAACCAGGCAACAAAGCAGACATTTTTTGGAGCTTATTCCAATCCACCTTAACCCAGTCGGCGAAAACACTATTATTCCACACCAATGTGCCTTGCTTATTAACAAGAACAATCCCCATTGGCAAATTTTGTAAAGCAAAATTAGAAGCTTGTGTGACGTTTTTCATCATCGCACTAAACTGTTCTCTTGCTAAACGACGCCGGTTATGAAGGGTATTATAATTAACCAAATACGCCGCTACTACAATGATTAATGCTAAAATCGCAATAGCCCAATTTAAATAGGCCAGCAATAATAGCAATAATACGAGAACGGCAACAATGGTAATTTCTAAACCTTTCCATCTCCGTTGAAAGGATTTCATAACGGCCTCCTTTCTATTACTATTGACGCGCTTTGTAACGTGTCCGCAAATCTAAAAACATATCTATAACACCAAATATCGCTAGTGCTTGTCCAAAGAAGAAGGCATACACACCAAGCAATATCCACTTCAATTTATTACTCATGCGATAACTACTCATTAAGTCTGCTAAAGCTGCAAAGCCATGAACAGAACACATAGAGCTACCGAGGAGTAATACATTAGTACTAATGGCTGTGACCCATGAAGAGTCCATACTAATATGTGGAGCACCATATATACCAATAATGCCTAACGCATATAAACCGGCACTCCAGATAGGCATTCTCCACTCTTCAATCGGTAAAAATCGAGGTATGGAGATATGTAACCGCTTGCCTAACCATATAGATATCTGAATAGTTATATAACTATATGATACGGCAGCTATAGCTACAGCTACAAAAAACGCATCCTTCAAACCGGTAGCTAACTTATCTACATTTTTCACAAATAAATCCGCTTGTTCCTGTGTAATATTAGAATTCGTTTGTAATGCTTGGTCAGCAATCATACGAGCTTGCTCTGTCATCTGTATATCTATCATTGATAAGTCAATACCAGATATATACGCTTGTGCAATGAAAGTTACTAATACAGCAACAAACATAGCAATACTAGGGAGTAGTAACCGTTTAATCGTTCCCAATGAAAGACGATTACCCTCTCCTACTCCTACACCTACCGCAGCAAATAAGCCAACAGGTATACCATTCCATGGTCCAAATAAAATTACTGCTAAGAAAGTAGTAACAATAGCTGCCGATATACTATATTTACGGCCCCATTTTGTTCCAATTATGCCAATGGCCGCAGGTGTAACAAAAAATGATAAAAAGGCGAAAGCTGGTATATAAACACTGATAGCACTAAGGATAACACCTATAGCACTAACAAAGGCAGTTTCAACCATCGCTCTTGTATTTGTTTTATTCATAAATCACCATTCTTACATAAGAAGATATATTAATTGGTATCTTTTAATTATAACAGTTTAAAAAGGTAACTTCAAATACCCCATATAGTAGACAATTGCGATAGTGGTGCTATTTATAGTACTGGCAATACATATAAATAACGAAAAATAGGGAGCCACCTAAAGTAGCTCCTCATCTCATATTACCATATGTAATTGACGCATCATTTCAAATACATTCACATATGAAACATCAAAATGCTCACATATATCCGGTATTTTGACTTTCGTAGTGCTTGGTCCCGCTAAGGTTTCGTGGGTTACAACCACACCTCTGCGGACACTCGCATAAGCTATAAGCCAAGGATCCGCTTTAGCCAAAAAGCGATGTTTTTCTGCATCCTTATATTGTTGATTTGACATCACATATTCAGCGATATCTACATATGAATTTTGTATCTCATCATCATTTGTCGCTTCAGTAAATGTCAAATAATGAGTGTTAAACCAAGTAGATAACTCATCATTACCGCTCATAATTTCATTTTTAATGTGATCAATAGTTAAAATATTACCTCTACTGCGAGATATCAACTCATTCCAGAACGATGGAACAATATCAAACCCATAATAGCGGTTCTTTGCATCTATAAAGGTATTACTATCAAGAACATACATAGTTTTTTCTCCTAAAAACTATACTCATTCACATATTTTGTAAAAGTACTACCACGTAAGCCTAACAACTCATACGCATCTCGATACGCCAATTCACCTGCTCGAGCAGCTTTGACAACAGTACGACTAAAACTTTCACCCAACCGAGCGTGAGCAGTGACATAAAAATCCCCACCACCTCTTGTCTCTCGTTCAGGTAAGCTTTGTAATCGCTGATTAAAACGTTCCACTAGTCTATGATATTGAATTCGAGTAATATATCCATGCTCTAATGCTATACGATAGATAACATATTCACTCACCTTAAAACGCTTAGCTACGGTCTCATAATCCTCCAAATGTTCATTCCACACTGGAATAAATCGAGATTCCGGCACAAGAAATTCACCTGCAAAGCTGTTACAATACGGCTCAGAAGAGCTATCAGTAACGCCTTCCTCACCTAATAATATATGACAAAACTCATGAATAATCGTAAACAGCCTCCCATGATTCGAATCAGCTCCATTGATAAAAATAACAGGTGCATAAGAATCAATTAATGTAAACCCTCTAAACTCATCGACAGATAATTTACGTCTAGTGTTAGAGCCCACAATACCGTTAACAAATACAGTAACACCGATAGCCTCGATGCGTTCACGTATATATGTAAACGGATCTGCTATACCTATTTGCCAACCAGCCTCTATATTTAATAACGAATAAGCTTGATGCACAAGACTTCTGCTATCCATGTGTTTAGAAAAACCCCCTACATAAGATAACGCATCTATTCCTAAATTAAGCTTTCGATATTGACTCAACCAATCTTGGCGAATCTGCATATCATAAATAGTATCTCTTAACTCAGGACTATATGGCCTATCAGGGATTTCACCATTTAGTCTTCTAAAATCAGTAATCTCTTTATCCGATAACTGTGGAGGATTCTTTAAATAAATATACCCTAACGGTACATTGGAAAAAGTAGCTAATGCCTGTATTTGGCAAATTGTCGGATGCACACTGCCGGCAATCCACTCTCCATACTTTGGAAACCGCTTATAAAAAGCTTCATAACCTTTACCACTATATTTAGGTAACCAGTTTAAAATAGCTCCACTCACCGGAAACCGTCCGGACATACCCTCACCTCCCTTTCCCCTTTATTACTCTTCTACTAAATAATATTCGCTACTTATTATAAAATTCCTACTTTGATTACATTAATTTTACAATCATATACCAATGAAAAACAAGCAGTTGTTAAATAAATATTTTAACAACTGCTTGTCTTAATTATATCTATACGTCTTGAATAATTGGCAAGATCATAGGGCGACGACGAGTTTTATCATAGAAGAATTTACCCAATGCGTCACGTACGTTTTGCTTAATGGTTGTCCAGTCTTTGATGCGTTGCATTTCGCAATCTTCAAGAACTTGTTCTACACGGCGCTCCGCAGCAAGCATGAGTTCTTCTGCGTCACGAACATATACGAAACCACGAGATACGAGGTCTGGACCAGCTACGATAGTACCGGAAGCTTTATCCATCGCCATAACGACGATAACCATACCTTCTTGTGCCAATTGTTGACGGTCACGGATAACGATATTACCTACGTCACCAACACCAAGGCCATCAACGAAGATAGCGCCAGCTTGTACGCGGCCACCTTTGCGACCACCATCTTTATCGAATTCAAAGATTTGACCATTATCACCGATAAGGACTTTCTTAGGATCTACGCCCATGGCCACACCAAGTTCACCATGACGGCGCAACATGCGATACTCACCATGAACTGGGATAAAGTATTCCGGACGAACAAGGTTAAGCATTGTTTTAAGCTCTTCTTGGCTCGCATGACCAGATACGTGAATACCACGGTCTTTACCGTATACCACATTACAACCTAAACGAAGCAAGTTATCGATAGTTCTACCTACAGCACCTTCGTTGCCTGGAATTGGTGTTGCAGAAATGATAACAGTATCATTCGGTGCCAATTCTACAGTGCGATGGTTGCTTGTTGCCATACGGGACAAGCCTGCCATCGGTTCACCTTGAGAACCAGTCGTTAAGATCATGATTTGGTCATCTGTGTAGTTGTGCATTACATCAACGTCGATGATTGTATTTGGTGGAATATTCAAGTATCCACGCTCTTGGGCAATTTCTGTAACATTGACCATGCTACGGCCCATAACTACAACCTTACGGTTGAACATAACCGCCGCATCAATAGCTTGTTGAATACGGGATACGTTAGATGCAAATGTCGCCAAAACAACGCGGCCTTTTGCTTCTCCAACAGCTTGTTTAATCGCAGGGCCTACGGAACTTTCAGAACCGGTAGTACCTGGTTTTTCTACATTTGTAGAGTCCGACAAGAGCGCTAATACGCCTTTGTTACCTAACTCAGCAAATTTGTGCATATCCATCAAACGGCCATCAACTGGGGTTTGGTCAATTTTAAAGTCCCCTGTATGAAGAACCGTCCCGATTGGTGTATTAAAGTATACAGCGCAGGAGTCAGGAATGGAGTGATTTGTTTGGATGAAACCAACAGTCACTTGACCAATTTGAACTTCATCGCCGGCAGCAATCGTACGCAGACATTTTGGAGATACCTTATGTTCTTTAAACTTGCCTTCGATTAATCCACAAACGAGGTTTGTTGCGTATACTGGGCAACTAATTTCTTTCATAAGGTATGCCAAAGAACCGATATGATCCTCATGACCATGAGTAATTACGACAGCTTTCACGCGGTCTTTATTCTCGATGATATAGCTCATATCAGGAATAACGATATCTACGCCAAGCATATCTTCACTAGGGAATGCAAGCCCAGAGTCAAGAACGATGATTTCGTCCTCGTATTGGAAGATAGTCATATTTTTACCAATTTCACCAAGACCACCTAATGGAATGATTTGGAATTTTCCCTTGTTGGCGCCATTTGGTGTGCGACCGACTAATTCCACTTGTTCCTCTTGATTGTTCCAACCTGTAGAACGATTATTTGAGCGGTTATTATTGCGGTTCTGACCATTTTGACCATTGCGACCATTATTAGTACGCGTATTACGTGTATTTTCACCACGCGGTGCACGAGTTTGACGAGTTTTGCGTTCTTGACCTTCACCTTGTTCGGCATTGCGACGTGTATTTGTACGGCGAGTCGTATTAGTACGGCCACCATTCGCACTTGTGCGAGTATTTGTAGAACGGCGTTGGCGTGTTGCACCTTCACCTTCACCAGCTGTTTGTTGGCGCGTACGACCTTCGCCAGCAGGGCGGCGTGTATTTGTACGGCGACGCGTTTGTTTTTGCTCGCCTTCAGCCGCAGCTGTAAGAGTAGCAGTTTTTGCTACTGTTGGTTCTGCTTTCACTTGCGCAGTAACCTGATTATCTGTTGTATTCACAGTTCCTCCTAAAATTTTGTTCATTAATTTATTTAACATAGTTTTTCTCACCTATCACTTGAATTGATCTATGCCACGAGGAAATGTCACACAAAGAAAAAGGCGCTATTATACTAGCGTCTCGTCAAATGGGCGCAAAAATGCGCTATCAAATTTTGCCGTTCCTAGTTTGTGTGCCATTTGCCGTAGCAAATGAGTATAGTGCACTATCAGATGCTTCAACCGCAAGAGACTTCTGTTTTTATCTCAATCCGATACGCAGTGCAATATAGTCCGATCTGTTTTGATGAAAGCCTCACTTTCATACGTTGTGCTCATTATAACATAAAAACAACATAAACAAAAGAGTTCTACGCTTGATTCATTAAAAGTAACATAAAATTTTACTACTACTTAAAAGGGCGGCTCAAACTGAACCGCCCCAAAGCATTTTATTATTTATCATCTGGCATATTTTTATAAAAGCCTTCAATATGCCACTCACCATGTTCTTCGACGAGAGATATGTAGCGTGTCATGTGCGCAGCCTCAACCGCGCCATCTCCGGGTTTAGTGACTTGCAGATCCGCTTCGTAAATAATGCGTTTCATGCCATTTATACGACTGATACGACTCGTGCCTAAGGACCCGACAACCACCTTCGGCGCCGACATCATAGCTTCCATCCATTTCTGCTTTTCTACGGGATTTGTCTTAGCCTGATCGGTAACATAGGTGAAAGCCTTATCATAGTTCTTTTCATTGACGGCGTCAAAATAACCGTGAACAACATCCCGTGCAGCTTCATCACTGCCTTGACCGACGATGATATTCGTAAACCATCCGCCCGGATCCAGTTCATTTTCCGGTCCCATATAACGAGACGAAACACTGCATACGCAGATAGCACTCACCAGCAATGCAACGAGAATTCGAGTAGTGAAAGCGCTGCTCGTAGGCGATACTTTCATAATAGATGCCAACCGTTTGCCGATAATGATGTTCCTCAACGCCTCACCATATTGATTAGCCTTCGGTTCACCTTTCTTACACAGTAGAACAAATAGAATAATCGGTCCGATGAAAGGAATTAAGATTAAAAACAGATGATCACTACTTTTACCGGTATCATGAAGGCGACGGATACATAGAGAGCCCAACGGAATCAGCGAGACAAGACCGATGATTGTCAGTAACATCCATGCCAACAGGATTAAATAAATACCTGTATGAAGCACCACCATAAGCCCATAAGAAAGGGCCAGAATTCCAGCGATAACTAAAATCCACATCAAAAAGAACCGCAAAAATTCCCCTCTGGACGCACGGCCATCTGAATTCATAAATTTGCGGCCCACCACATAGAGAAATGTATCCTTGTAACTCAACTGATAATGCGCCAGCGGATAGATAATATCCCCTTCCGGTGCGATGCTCTCAACCTCCACCGCAGTCGTATACTGCCCGCAATGCGGACAGAACATGGCAGCCTCGTCACAATACTGACGGCAGGATTCACAATATCGTTTCATATGTAATACCTTCTATCTCAAAACTCTCTCTACAGCTTCAGCAAAACCTTCACGGTATAAATTAGCCCCACCGTTAGCCGGATGTCTAAGACCGATGGCTGAAAGGCCGAATCGCCCCATCGTGTCCGCCGATTTTTGACCGACAGCGAGCACGAGTGGCTCCGGTCCACCTAATTCGGTGTGCAATGCCAACAGTCTTTTCGTATATTCCCAACCCAGCTGCTGCTCCGACTCAGTCGGCGTCCGATTAGTGAGCGGTTCGTCCGCCTTATGAGGATGAAAGGGGAATATATTCCAGAACAGTGCATCGTATGGATCAATTTCCTGTTCGATAATGGCACTCCATACTACTGTATCCGTAGGTTCATTGAATCCCTGTTCCCGTTGGGTCCGTTTCAGCATGGAACTCACAGGGGAGCTAGTTCTTTGTAATGTAACAGGCGTTATTTGATGCGCCCGAATTGTTTTATGCTTATTCAACAACATGCGCTCACAGGTAATGGCAATGCCCGAAAAGCGCCCGCCTTGATATCCGACAGCCTCCGCCACCACAAAGATCTTGGAGCGTCCCAACCGCGGCAGCAAATACGCCATCAAATTGTTACGACGCACCTGAGCCGCATCAAAATCAGGCCGAACAATTTCGAGGTCAGGATTCACCTCGCCCCATGGATTGTGAACAAGCTCGCCCCTATATTGACCGAGCCAGTCTATAAACTGCTGTACTTTTGCAATCTGATTCGTACCAAACGAAGTCATATATTCATCAAAAGACAGCGTTTTCTCTTCCTCTGATGTAAATAAGGACATTGGCTCTCCCCCAATTTATACTACCGAACCATATAATAAATAATGCTGTATATCATGATTATCAATCCTTTATATACTGTATTTATACACTAAATCCCATAATAATACAATTCATATATTACGATATCCAATCATGATATGTGATAATATATCTGATAATCACGCACTACATAAAATGTATACCGTTACTATATTATAATAGCATCCATTTCTGAAAGTTTGATGCGAAATTAATATTCAAAATATCCACATGCAACAAAATATAAAAAACTGTAATTTCAAAGCGACTTTAGATTCTCTACCATCAAAACGACAGGCCTCATTTAACAGCCTTGATGGTAATGAACGATCCTACTATCTTTGAAACTACAGTTTTTGTTGGGCTTCTGTTGCTACTAATATATACAATATCACATTTATATATAAAACTCGATTTTGTCTTCTTTGGCGAGTTGGAATTGTTCAAATATGTGGTTTCGAATATTGACGAAGGACGCCGAGGTCCTGTCCGTCCTATCGATGAGATTGACGGGGATAATGGTTTGCACCCGTCCCGGATTAGCAGCGAGCACTACGACGCGATCCGCAAGAACCACCGCCTCTTCGATATCATGCGTAACGAATACGACCGTTTTACCCTCTTCACGGCAGATACGGGAGATTTCATCCTGTAAATTGATGCGTGTCAACGCATCGAGGGCCCCTAGCGGTTCATCCATGAAGATAATGTCCGGATCGACCGCCAACGCCCGCGCAATGGATACACGTTGCTGCATCCCACCGGACAACTCCGCCGGATAGCGATTGTGCGCATGGTCGAGCCCCACCATTTTCACGTATTTGTCGATGATAGCAGGTCTCTCTTCCTTAGGCACATTCTTACTTTCAAGGCCCAGTTCAATATTGCTTTCCACCGTTCGCCACGGCAACAGTCCGTAATTTTGAAAGACCGTTACATACCGCAGTTGAGGTGCTTTCACCTCCGCGCCGTCGATGGTAACGGAGCCCGAAGTAACGAGCTCAAAGCCTGCCATAGCATTTAAAAGCGTACTTTTACCTGACCCGGAAGGACCTAAGAGACAAATAAATTCACCTCGTTCAATGTCCAGATTAATATTTTCAAGGATGGTGAGCGGTTCTCCATCTTTCATAAATTCCTTGTGTGCATTGCGCACCGAAATGTAACCCATGCGTCCACCTCCTATTCCTCAATGCCCCAACGTCTATAAATCCATTTTTCGATGAGGGATACGCCCCAATCGAGTAAAAGTCCCACAAAGCCAATCGTCAGAATCGCCACCATCAAAAGGTCGTTGCGCAAATTGTTCCGCATATCGATGATGAGGAATCCGAGCCCCGTCTGGGAACCTACCATTTCCCCCGTCACCAGGAATATCCACGCCGTACCAAGCGCGATGTGAAGTCCTGATGCAATACCAGGAAACACCGCGGGCAATACAATTTTAAATAACAACTCCGGCTGCTTGATACCAAAATTTCGAGCCACCTTGATGTATACGGGATCGATATTCTGAATCGCGGACACCGTGGACAATAGAACCGGGAAAAACGCCGCGATAAAGATGATAACGATAGCAGGCGCTTGACCGATACCGAAAAACAGAACGATAAACGGCAACCATGCTACCGGTGAAATAGGACGAATCACCTGAACGATAGGATTAATATAATTCCAAATGCCCTTATACCAACCTAAAATAAGGCCTAAAAACACACCGGCTACGACGGAAATGATATAGCCGATGAAAAAGCGCACCAAACTGTCCGCAATATCCTTGAACAATACGCCGTCCCCGATGAGTTCCCCGAAGCCGAGCAGCACCTTGTACGGCGTCGGCAACAAGGCTTCGTTAAATCCGCCGATGCGGACAACCAGCTCCCAAATCAGCCAGACCGCGATGAACGCGCCCGGCACATATGTGTATTTTTTCATGGTCTACCCCCTATGGCAATAGCGATGTATCTACAAACTCCGAATAACTCGGCACCTTTTTAATCAAATCGACATGAGTCATGTGATGCACGAGCGCATTATAACGATCCTCGGTGAGGGCCAAATCTCCAAAACCAATTACTTGCAAGGAACGCTCGATAACAGGATCCTTAAATTTCATATATTTCAAGGCAATCTCCTTTTGCGCCTTCGGATGCTCATCTAAATATGTACCTGCATCGAGATAGGCTTTTGTGAAAGCCTTCGCCAAGTCGTGGTGTTCATCGACAAATTGACCGTTGAACACGAGGGCGCAGCAGATATTGTCATGCCATAAGTGATCAGGGTCTTCAAAGACCTTCCCGGCGCCCATTTCTATGGCAAGAGAACCGAAAGGCTCAGCCACACTATACCCAGCGATTTGACCGACCGACAATGCGGACGGCATTTCAGGAGGACTCATCTCCACTATCTGTACATCCTTCTCACTAAGGCCTGCCCGTTCAAGCATAAGGTCTACGAGAATCTTTTGTGTAGATTGCTTATGAGGGATAGCAAAGGATTTGCCTTTCAAATCCTGTACAGAATTAATGTCGTTATTTACAACGATAATGTTGCCTTCCGTATGGCCTAATGCCGCTGCGCGCACATCAATTCCCTGTTCACGAGCCTTTACTCCGAGTTCAACGAGAACGGCTGCAGCGTCTACTTTACCGGTATTGAGCGCATCCATAAGTTCCGGCCAGGAACCATATTTAACAAGCTCTACATGGACTGGACCATCTGCTGTCTCCAGTTCCTTCGTAGCAAATACGGGTAGCGCATGAGTAATCGGCAAATACGCTACGCGTACAGTTTTTAATTCTTGGGCGGTCTTTGGTTTACTGTGTTCATGATAACCATACGCCAACCCACTTACTATCAACAGCACGATAGCAATGATTAGATACCAAGTTTTTTTCATAGTGTCCCCTCTTTCTACCTTACAACAAGGGACGTTTATGACTCATGTCACTTTTTCGCATTTTTCTAAACCTTAGATGAAATAAGGCTTTAGAACACCTCGTCTTTTAAACTTAATATAACCTACTATATCAATATGTATTAATTATGTCAATAAATCATATTAATATTATAGGTGTTATTATTTATGTACGAAAAATATCAATATACACAGAACCATATTCTCTTTAAACAAGCATTTAACTAAGAATGACAAACATAACAAAAAGCAGGTAGCATCCGTTGAATACTACCTGCTTTTAATGTTTATTAAATTTTCACAATTATTTGAATAGAGTCTTTTTATTTAATATGTAAACTTCTGATGTACCCGCTTCACTAGACTCAGATACATGTGGATAAATGGAGGACTGACGGAAATGCTTAACCTCCCCTTTAGGAACGATTAACATAAGTGGCTTACCAGATTCGATAGTCTTATTAAATTCCTCTTCACTTACTTGTTCCATAAGATATTTCTTCTGCCATTCAGCGCTACGTTTTTTCAATTTATCTCGATCATCCCAGCGACTTTCATCACCATTAATCTTGATAACCTTATGACCCGTATAATACACAACAGCCGTACTATAGCCATTATAGTAATAGACATCTCCTTCATAGGAATCCACTACTGGAACAACATCAATATTACTTCGCTGCTTAACAAATGGCTCTAAGCCTTCCATAACAACTATAGAAGATATAACCATCGTACCAAGTACAATAATTGTAACTAAACGATATCCTCTTCTCGTATACCACGCATAGAACATAAACAATATCGCCATAGCAACCACGACATAGAGCAAGCAATAAAAACCCCATGGTGCAAAGAAAGAACCTGCTACATAAGCAATCCACAAAAGCAATGTGGGCCCCATAATAATCCATTTTAAGGCTCTAGATTTGCCTTTGCGAATAAGCTTCATAACGCCCAAAGCACCAATAGCACTAAAAGGGACCAAGCTAACAAAGGTATATAGAGGATATTTTGTTGCCATCAAGGTGTAAAATAGCACAATTCCAACACCCCAGGTCATATTATAGATAAACCCTGTATGACGTTGTTTGAAACCATCGATTATGCCGTAAATAACAGCACCTGTCCACGGCATAGAGGCGCCAAGGAAGATAGCGAGGTAATACCACCATACGTTATCTTCCGGATGTTCCGATTGAGTAGCACGAGTCACATTGTGAAGTCCCAAGAAGCCATTGATAAAGTCTTGATCATGAACACTGTACATGTACACATACCACGGCAAACAAACTACACAAAAGGCTAAAATGCCACGCCAATCGAAGATGGCTTTCACCATAGACCAAGAACGATTAATACCTGCAAAGACAAGCAGAATCATACCAGGCAACACAATGGCTACCGGACCTTTAGTGAGTACGCCTAACGCAGCAAATACATAGGCTACAATCATGGCATACGGTTTCTGTTCCACTAATCCCTTGTAGGAGTAAATCATGACCATCAATGTCGTATAAAGGAGCACCATATCTGTAATAACGCCATGAGCTACGGTCCAGAACATAAGAGATGTGCCTAGAACGGATGCCCCAATGAGACCAAGCGCCCACTTACCGCTCATGGTACGCGTAGATTGATACATGGTCGCCACCGACAAAGCACCAAAAATAGCACTCGGTAGGCGCACCACCCAATCAGCAGTTCCAAAGATTTTAAAGCCAAGAGCAATGAGCCAATAAATCATGATTGGTTTATCGTACCAATAAGTACCATAAATCTGCGGAGATAGCCAATCACCGGAAAGAACCATTTCCTTTGCCGTTAACGCATAATTAGATTCAACGGGATCTGTAACAGGCAACATATTATTGCCAAACATATAAAACACTAGCCATACAATAAATACGACTGGTGTTAATCGAGAGAGTTTCATAAGGGCCTCCTTATCGACGATTACGATAGTATCTAAAGCCCAGTACTACAGCTATAATGACAAATACAACGATCATAACAATCAAGAACTCATGATTGTACTCGATAAGGTCTTGCCAATTTTCACCAAGTACCTTACCTAAGTAAACGAGCAAAATCGTCCAAGGAATCGTACCGAGTACCGTCCAGATGATGAAATGCCACATGGGATAGCGTGCCATTCCTGCAGGGAAGGAGATAAAGGTACGAACACCAGGTAAAAGTCGACCCAAAAATACAGCTACACCGCCATATTTATTAAACATCTTTTCTGCCAGTTCAAATTTATGTTCATTAAAGAATATATATTTACCATATTTTAATAATAAAGGGCGCCCACCATGCTCACCCATCCAGTAGGATACTATAGAACCAACAATACCTGCTAAGATACCTACCACCATTGTTGTATGCATATCAAATATGCCTTGAGCTATCAAATACCCCGCAAAACCAAGTACGATTTCACTTGGAATAGGCACGTTAGCATTTTCTAGAACCATTGCAATAAACATGGCCGTATAGCCATATGTTTCCATAAACGAAATAATATATTCCACTATTTTACCTCATTAAAATCCCCATCCGGGTTCTATAATGTACTTATTCTTGTACATCATTTCGTGAAAGTTTCACCCAACCATTTGGTACACCATATATTTTACCATAATAAAGAGACCCTCACCACAGGTGGGGCCTCTTTAAGGTATAAACAGTATGCGATTTTCGCAATAGCTTTTTTGGCTATTGTGTACATCTCAGTAAAAACAGCTAACAATTAACTGGCTATACGGCACCTAACCTCCTCTGTTTAAGCAAGACCATATGGTACACATATAGGACATGTTTCTTCACTGCGAGGACTTTGTAAAATATCCGCTTTAATGCCGAACCAATTTGCTAGATTCTCTGCAGTCATCATCATATGCGGAGCTCCATCACCGACGATAGCCCCCTCTTTGATGGCAATAATGCGGTCACTATAGCGCAAAGCTAGATTCAAATCATGTAGCACCATAACGACCATAATATTTCGTTCCCGCTGTATACGTTTAACCAGTTCCATCAATTCAATTTGATGACGACTGTCGAGATAAGTAGTCGGTTCATCGAGGAGTAAAATATTTGGTTCTTGAGCCAAACTTAATGAAAGCCATACGCGTTGCCGTTCACCGCCGGATAGTTCCCCTATATGACGATACCGATATTTCCATACATCTGTGCATTTCATCGCCTGCTCCACAGCAGCTAAATCCGCATCAGATAGTTCCTTAAAAATCGATACATACGGATTTCGTCCGGATCGAACCAACTGCTCAACTAACATTCCTTCAGGAGCTGTCGTAATTTGCGGTAACAAAGCTATATGACGCGCTAATTCCTTCGTATTCCACGAATGTAAAGATTTTTCATTCAGCGATATGGTGCCTTGTTTTAGCTTAATAAGTCGGGCCAAAGCTTTCAAAAACGTTGATTTTCCCGAACCATTGGGACCGATGATAGATATTATTTCCGATTTATCAAAGACGATGGATTGATTTTCCAGTATCAATCGTTTTCCATAGCCTACCGTTATATTATCGACTGTTAACACACTCATCTTCGCCCCACCCCTTTCAATAGATACAAGAAGAATGGAGCACCCAAAAAGCTCATCAGTACGCCTACAGGGATTTCACCAGGCGCAATCATCATGCGCGCCAAAGTATCGGCATAAACAATTAATATGCCACCAAAAACCATAGACGTAGGAATCAAATAACGATAATCCACACCTACAATGAGACGCGCCACATGAGGCACGATAAGGCCTACAAAGCCCAACATTCCCGACACGCTCACCGCTGATGCGGCTAATAAAGAAGCTAATACGAGTAAGGACAATCGACATCTTTCAACATGCACACCTAAAGTGCGCGCCGTATCATCGCCTAAACTAAGCAATGTAAGCCATCTGATAGATATCATAGATCCAATAATTCCTATAGCCGTATAAGGCCAGATCATCATTACATCGTCCCAGCTGCGCCCTACAAAACCACCTGCCATCCAGCTCACCGTTCCTTGAACACGATCCGGATAAAACACGGATAGAATCGTATTAAATCCGCCGAAGAAAGCAGCTACCGCCACACCGGCCAAGATAAGGCGCAACGGATTGAGCCCACCTTGCCAAGAAATCCCGTAAACCAAAAACGATGCCACTAATGCACCAACAAAAGCACCAATAGGAACAAGCATAACGTAAGTAGGCATGAGAATCATGATAATCATAGCCGCCAAAGCACCGCCAGAGGTAATGCCGATAATTCCGGGGTCTGCCAAAGGATTTCGCAAGATACCTTGTAAAATCACACCGGCTAAGGCAAGATTCATGCCGGCTAAAAAGCCCACTACAACGCGTGGTAAGCGTATAGTCATGATAATTTGACCAATTTTCGATGTGTCGCCCCCCGTTATGATTTGGTATAATTCGCCCCAAGTTAATGGAACGGCGCCCAGTTTCATACTCAGCAACACCCCTGCTATTAACAGAATCAGCGCAGCCACAAAAACGCGTAAGCCACGACGTTCCTGCACATTAATGAGATTGTCCATATAACACCTTTTCCGCATATAATAACACTTGATCCATTCGAGCGGTCGGCACCGACGCAAACAAAGGACCCGGCAAGACCTCTATATTCCCATTAGCAACAGCAGGTACATTCTGCCATGCCGGCGTTTTAAAAGCCTTTTTAAAAGCTGCTATATCTTTCTCACCGCTACTACCATGATTAATCAAGATAACCTTGTCGCAGTCAAGAACGGCCATCGTCTCCAGATTAAGCGGAATATATCCATCCAAAGCATTCTCCGACACATCCTGCGGCAAATATACATCAGCCACATTTTTTGCCCCTAATCGTTGGAAAATATCTCCCACATATGTTTTACTGGAGGCTAGTTGATAACTCGTAGGCGTCCCAAAAACGATAAGGACACGCGGCGCAGACTCATCTTTATGCCGCTGTATGATTTCCGTTAGGATATCATTATATTTCTGGACCAATGCAGCCGCCTCCCTATCATGACCAGTCATAGCGCCCACATGCCGAATATGGTCCATGATGTCATCATAATTGGAGGATAGATGGTAAAAGCTAGGAATATGATTCGCATTAAATGCTTTGCGCAACGCCGTTTGAAACGGCATGGCAATGCCGATAACGAGATTCGGATCGGACATAATAATTCGTTCAATACTTGGAGATACAGCACTATTCATATTTGGATACTGTGCAATTTTAGCCTGCACATCTGCCGGTAACTCCCTTGAATTTACTACGCCTACCGGGCTAACACCTAAAGCGATGAGTAATTCGCTATCTGCCGAAGAAATAGATACTACACGACTTGCCACACTCGGCAACGACACAATTTGCTTCGTATCATCTTCAATCTGAATAGCACCTGCCTCACTGAATACCTCTCGCTTGCCTTCAAAACTTATACCCGTAGTGAAAGCCCCCACAACGGCAACAATACCCAATAAACATAATAATGGCTTATTGATAATGATCACCTCGCAGATAACTTATGCAAGCTAAACCTCATAGATTATAATTTCAAATTAATGCCACTATATTATGTATGAAATACATGCATTAAAGCCTCAGCATTTCATACATACATTAATATCTCACTATTACATACGCAGGTTAAGGCCCATGCGATAAGTGGCGCCATGAATATCTCGTAAGTCTTGTTTTTCACCAAATATATTTTCAACCCCTACATACATGGATGCATTGTCATTCAACTGACGAGTAACCATGACGTTCCAAGTTTGAATATTTTTCTTCTTCGGAATGCTGAGACGTGGGTTAACAACGATAGCATCGATGCCATCAAGGTAGTTAATATAATAATTACCCCAGAACGCACCAGTCCATCGACCTTGATGATAATTAACACCACCACTGAATACATGGCGACCACGGTTTAACAGACGGTCGTGAGTCACGTCATTTTTGGCATCCAAATATGTATAGTTGCCGAATACATCCCATTTATTATTGAGTCTATGATTTACAGATAATTCCAGACCTTGCAATACAGCACGGGGTAAATTGGAATACGAAACATAAATACGGCGATTTGCCATATCAATACGATTGGCACCACTTTCAATATAATTTTTAATAACATTGTGGAAATAGGACGCCTTAACATTTGTCCGTTTCCAATCTTTTTCTACAGAGAAATCAAAGTTATAAGAGCTTTCAGGTTTCAAATTAGGATTACCTTGCAAATATATATCGAAAGCCCCTAATCGCCCTCTCGGCACATTAGATGCCATAAGCCAATGATGATACATTTCCGTCATACCAGGTGTGGAGTAGCCTGCACCGTAATTCATTTTAAAACGGAGACTATCATTTGCTTTATAGGTAACACCAATCTTAGGCGACCAATGGCTATCAAATGCATTTGACGTATCGTAGCGAACAGCAGGAATAATTACCCATTTACGACTAGGTTTCCATTGATGTTGTACAAAGTAACTACCGTAATTAATGATTGCCTTACCTGCGGTATCTGTAATGCCTTCTCGAGTTCTTGACCATGCTATGGATCCATTATTAATACGCGTACTAATCGCTTCCTGACGGCGGAATTGAACGCCATACGTCAAGAGATTCTTCTTATCAATTGCCGTGTTAACCTGTGCGTCTGTAATCCACTCTTTATTATAATATTCATCCCAAATGGATAGTTTTTTTATGCCACCCGTGCGCTTATATTGATCATAAGTGTCTTTGTAATGATTGTAGTAAGACTGCACCATAAGCGATGACCGGCCGCGACGGCCATTCCAACGAAGACCTGTGCTTGTAGTAGTCGTATTTTTATCAACCGATTGAGTTAATGCGCTACCCTTTTTCGTATTCATATCCAAATCTTCAGTTTCTCGATCTATAAAGAAGGAAAATTTATCCCTTTTTCCCGCTTGATAAGATACGTCAAAATGAAGCGGTATCCGGTCACCATGATAGTTATTATCCGAGCCAGAATCATTATTTTCCGCTATATTCCTACGAATTCCAGCACCAATCGATCCGTTCCACTTCCCTTTTTGTCCGCTACGAGCCAATACATTGAAGTTATACCCTGTCGCACTCGATGCATCACGACGAGAGATTTCAGTATTAACCTCTACACTTGGCTTTCTGGATTGCTTTGTAATAATATTAATAACCCCACCATTCGCCTCAGAACCATAAAGGGCACTCGACGGACCACGCGTTATTTCGATGCGTTCCACATTATCCATGCCTTGACGAAGCCAGCCCATGGCATTAGCTCTCGTTTTCGTCAACTCTCCCGTAACACGTCGTCCATCAATAAGAATTAATGTATGACGAGATTCGGCGCCACGCATCGTAATATTTTGTCCACCGTGGGCATCGGTGCTGAAAGCAACGCCTGGCACACTTTGTAAGGCTTGCTCTAAATTACGATATTGGCGACTTTTAATTTCTTCTTGTGAAATAATCGTTGTCGCAATTGGTACATCCCGAACTAAAGCCTCCGTACGAGTAGCGGTAACCGTAATATCTTTCATACGTCTTGACTGCTCATCGCTTGCATTATTTTGAGATTCATTCACACTAACTACACTTGTAGAACTATTATTTTCTGCACCTACCACACCTACAGCAGATGTTAGATACACAACACATAACAGTGCTGCCCATGATTTTTTCATCACACACCTCCAGAAAATATATTAGGGCTCTAATAGTATAAAACGATATCTAATCTCAATTATATATTCATTAAGAATAACTATCAATATTATTTTATGTTATCAAAGTAATATATATACATATAAAAAAACTAGTATCTATAAAGATACTAGTTTTTCATTATACTTATAAATTATAGTGAATTATAATATCTGCATATTGCTGTGTACCTGTAGAATTTTCAGCACCACCCACACTATAAGCATATTCCCTAGCATGTTCTGATAACATAGGATCATCAGAATTAAGAAGTTCCACACTGGCAACACTGCCACCTGGGGCAAAATAAATTCTTAGTGTCACATCACCTTGAATCCCCATAGTATATGCATCTGTAGGGTAATTACTATTAATTGCACTTTGTAAATTACTCCAATACCCATCATAACTAAATGTGCCGCCACCACCGACATCAACTTCAGTACCTCCGGTACCTTCACGATCGCTACGCCCTTCTCCTCCACCTGTTGATGCATACCCGATTCCAGAACCTTCAGTTCCGACAAGTCCACTCCCCGTATTGCTACCAACAGAAGATTGTTTAACCGTTCCTATTTCACCAGCACTCGCTTGTTGACTAGACGGACTTACATCACTTTTTGTAGGAACAGCAGAGTTTCCATTTTGTCCTCCATGACCGGCTCCTCCGTTATCAAGTTGAACATTATTATTTTCCAATTCTTTTGAGTGTTGGATCTCATGAGCTTTTTCTTCTTTAATTTGCTCTTTAATTTCCTCTACTTGTTTCTCTGCTTCCTGTTCCGTTAGAAAATTAATTTGTAACGATCCAGCCATCTGAGATTCGATATAATCAGAAAAAGAAATAAAAGCAACACCCACCGTAATAATACTTATAATGGTAGCAATAACAAAGGCTTTTTTATAGGTCATATGTGGATATTTCCACACATCTACATATTGTTTCGCCATAACATCACCTATTTATTAACAGTGGCAATACTAATACTTGCAGCGCCGGCTAATTTCATATCATCCATTAATTCTACGACCTTGCCATAACTCAAATCCTTGTCAGCACGAATAAGGAAGTTTTGATTTTTATTCTCTCCAATTTTGGCTTTCACAGAGCTAATTAGCTGTTCTTTCGTCACATATCCATCATCAATCATCAACTGCCCAGATTTTTCAAAATCAATTAAAACCGGGCGCAACTCAGCGGACTGCTGTGTTTTCGTTTTTGGTAGCATAATAGACAAGGATTGTTGTGGAATCGTATATATGGTGCTAATCATAAAAAATACGAGCAAGAAAAAGATGATATCAATCATAGGGATAATCATCAAAGTAGGCTTTTCTCCCTCCATACGGCTCATTCGTTTCATGCAGCATGCCCCCGATCATAAGAATCTAAGACACGAGAAAATGAATCTTCTAAACGAGATATTGTCATACGTACATGATGAGTAAACCCGGCATGAAAACACAATGCCACAATAGCCACGCAAAGACCAGAAGCAGTTGCGACAAGGGCTTCCCCCACACCACCGGTAATAGCAGTAGGTATCGCACCGTCAGCACCGAACACCTGAAAGGCACCGATCATCCCCGTTACAGTACCAAGCAATCCTAATAATGGTGCTATCGTAACAATGGTAGAGAGCCAATCAAGACCACGGGAAGCGTGCGTATAAACATGGGCCACCATATCCTCCATTTTGGATTGCAATACATTGCGATCATGACACTGTCCAAGCACGCGAGTCAGATTATACGAAATATTAGCTGTATATTTAGATTCTAAGCTAGTTAATAAGGATTGCCAATTTATTTCGCTCTCTTCTAATGCATCATTCAAAGCAAACATTTCCCGCTTCAATTGTCGATAATAAGCTATACGTTCTATCGCTATAGCTACGGTTATGATAAGTGCCACTAGTAGCGGCCACATAACAAATCCACCATGTAAGAATAATTCCCACGCCTCTTTCATCGTAAACCTCCTTTATAAGTAGCTTAATTCTATATACTAATTTCCTACACTAACAAACTGATTATAAATAGACTACCCTATTATAAATTGATAAATAAAATCACTTAATAAGTCTATCACATCATACTACATTTTCCAATCTTATATGTATAACAAGCACTTTAGAGAACATTATAATCTATGAATCTGAAATAATTTTGAATTTATATCTCAATTAATGCGCAAAAAAAGCGACCAGGATTTCTCCATGATCGCTTTTATACTACCTTTAGATTATATTTGTACCTTTCTAGACTACAGCATAGAAGCAGTACTATTGCAATTCAGTAGTTTGTGTCTTTACTTCACGAGCTGTAGTAAATGCTGCTAATTCTGCATCACCAGAACCAAGAATTACTTTATTAGCCACTAACGCATTAGCCGCTGTTTTAGCATCTTGTAAAGTAATTCCAGCACGAGGAGCACTAATTGTGACTGATGTGCTTTTACCACCGACCGTAGAAAATGTAAGATATACAACGCGTTTTTCCGCCATGTGGGCGCCTCCTTTCACGTTTCATAAACAAGTTCATCGAATCTAGATAGGCTGTAAACATGTTAGATTACAAGTATACATATCTTCGATTCATATCAATAAGGATGGGAATGTGTGGACTTGCTATTTCTACACCTCTTTACGACTATCTGAGAATGTACGAATCTAGCAATAAAATGTGTTTGGAGCACCTAAAACAAGAATGAGTAGAAACTCTACCCTTAATGCCCTAAGGATACTTCATTGACGCGGACCACGTCGGACAAGCTGTGGTCATACAAGGCTGCCAGCGCATTACCAACGGTTTTCACATTATCGTCAGACGCTTCTTCTGCAACACGAGTATAAGTTACGTCTTTGTACTTCGGCGCATCTTCGGTACCGATGTTAAAACGCAACACCAATTTAGTGCGTTTAATGTTAGCCATCGTATCACCTCCTTTCACCCTCTTATATTCCTGAGGGCCTTGTTCGACAACCCCCTTGCCGTTATTTAAGGTACTTATGGTGAAAGTAGCTGAACTCTGACTGTAATACTATAAATTGAAATAGAAAAAGACCTCTACCTAATGATATCTAGAAGATTAATATTCTAGATATCACCAGTAAAGGTCTATAAAGTGCTCTTATTACGAGTACTATTCAAATACATATTATTCGGTTTTCAACGCCAATATAAAGTCATATGCTTTAACAGCAGCTTCAGTGTCCACAAAATGTAGAGGATTTAACATACGACAGAATTTAAAAAGATATTCATGTTTACGCAAAATGTCTTTTATATGTAGCACTGTCTCACGGGCTGTACAGGCTGAGCTATAGCCATTCATCATAGCATATAGGTAAGAAATAGGTAAATTATCCTCCCGAAGGAAGCTGTGAACGAAGACGAGTAAATCCCAGCCTTGCGGTGTTAACTCAGGCCAACGACGGCTATTCTCCCAATCGAGCAATGTGATCTTATCTAGTTCAGGCTCATAGGTAATGTCGCGCATAGCAGGACGGCCATGACTCAAGCCATAATCATGCAACTGACCTAATGTCTTGCCAAACATATAAAAAATATGACTTAACATATCCTGCAAACTATCATCCTCTGGATGTTGAGCGGGCAATTGGCTATAATATGTTAACGTTTTACCACAAGCTTCTGTAACAAAATAATGTTCTCTAAAACCAACAATAACAGGAGCTACTGGCAATTGCGTATTCACAAAAGAAATCTTGTAAAACTCATAATCAAAAGAAGCTCTAGGTGCGGGCTTAATCCAACTAGAGCGATGGTTACTTATATCCTGTTTTACAAAGTACTGTTTGTTGTTAAAATCCACAGAAAAAACACGATGTTCTGTCTCTTGATCAATCATTCGATCAATATATTCTAATAGCATATCATTCATTATTTCCCCCCGTATATACACTCTATAATGCTAATCGCCCTCTCAAAGCATAATGACTAGCATGTCCAATATAATATCTCCCAAAATTATATTGTATAGTCTAGTATATATATAGCATTATAATAATTTATGAATTACAACATATTAGCTATTACTCATATAAGTGTATACAATTTGTATACTTATTATACTACAATTATCAATCGATATCAAAATCAAATTAATTTATAAAACCTATATATCACTGCATCTATCTCATTGTATTTATTTTCTTGTATCTTTTTCATTGTTTTTATTTCATTGTATCTTTTTCCCTCCCATAATTTATAATCGCAATACTAGACTAAGAGAATCATATTCCATTAGAAAGGTTTCAAACTGACCAAAAGAAGAACCCCCTAGCCTAAGCTAGGGGGTTCTTCTGGTAATTATGATAATAGGTTTAGATTCAGACTACTATATAGACCAACTCTGATCATGTCTAAATCAAACGAATTAACCTACGAATTTTGTCACTGCTGCAGTGTCAGTTAAGTGACGTTTAGGCATGCCCATTTCAGCAGGGGAAATGCCAAGAGCAAGACCTACTAATTGGGACATGTGCAAGATTGGCATATCTTTGCCGCCGCCTACAACTTCTTTAGCTTCTTTTTGGAACATATCAAGTTGCATTTGGCAAAGTGGGCAAGGAGTAACTACGCAATCTGCGCCTTCTGTAGCCGCATCTTTATTGATAGAGCCAGTCATTTGCATTACGGAATCATGTGCAGGGTATACTGCATGGAAACCGCAGCAGTCAAGTTTACGGGAGAAGTCAATTGGTGTAGCACCGATAGCGGAGATCAAATCTGCTAAGGATGTAGGCATTTGATAATCTTCGAAGCCCAATTCAGTTTGAGGACGAAGAATATGGCAACCATAGTATTCAGCTACACGTAAACCAGTTAAAGGTTTAACAACTTTAGCTTTCAATTTATCCAAACCGTAATCGCGGATCAATACCCATAAGAAATGAGTAATATCAGTTGTACCGCGGTATTGTTTACCGATTTGAGCTAATTTTTTGTTAACTTCGTTCTTTTCTTTTTCGTTATTGTCTAATTCATTTTTAGCTTCACGAAGCATCAAAGTACAAGTGTTACATACAGTTAAAAGGTTCAAACCTTTTTCTTCTGCCAATGCAATATTACGAGCATTTGTAGCAAGTGTAATTTCTGGAGCGATGTCTTGAACGTGGGACGCGCCGCAGCAAGTCCAACCGTCAAGTTCTTCCAACTCGATGCCTAATTTTTTAGCTACAGCAACTGTTGCTAAGTAGTCTTCTTTGGCAGCGCTTTCAAGAACGCAACCTGGGAAAAATGCGTATTTCATTATTTGCTTACCTCCTCAGCTGCTTTCATAAGTCTGCGAACACCATCAATACCGTTTACAGGTTTTTGAGGTACTACAAGTTCGAATGGATTGATTTTGCTGTGTTTCCACAAACGCAATGCATAGAATGCTTGTTTAGCGGAATCTACAACACCATCAGATTTCAAGCTCATAGAAACTTCTTTCAAGCGACCAGTTTTGTAAAGGTCCTCTTTGAAAGCAACTGCATGGCGAACGCCTTTGCTGTTAGTAAGACCAGCTTTTGTAGCTTCTTTACGCAAGTTGGAAATATCTTGAGCAGGTTTTAAGTGTTTAGGGCAACGGGAGATACAGTTCATGCAGTGAACGCATTTCCAAAGGCCATTGTCGAATGCAGGTTGAATGTGAGCCATAGGTGCATCATCACGGCTATCCAATACGAAACGGTTAGCTTTTGTGAATACATATGGTTCTAAGAAGTCATCTTGACGTGCAGTCAATTTGTTACATTCAGATGCGCAGCAACCGCAAAGAATACATTCTGTACCAGCAACGAATTTTTTGAAGTCAGCTGGAGTTTGGCGAACGATTTTGTCCCCTTCGTTGAATTCAGCTTTAAGGAAAATCCAAGGAGCAACTGTTTTCAAGCGATCAACTTTGGATTCCCAGTCAACAACTAAGTCACGGATAACACGGAAGTTACCAATTGGAGCGATTGTCAATTCGTCTGTGCCATAACGTTCTGTTAATTCATCGATTTTAGATTCACAGCCGAGCATCGCTTCGCCGTTTACACGAATGGAGCAAGCGCCGCAAACTGCGGAACGGCAAGCTGCCAAGAATGTCAATGTTGGATCTTGAGTATCTTTAATTTTTTGAAGGCCCCAGAGGATTGTACGGTCAGGTTCGTAATCGAATTTGAAAGTCTGTACAAACGCGCGACCTTGTTGGTAACGGTGAATATGGTAGGTGATTTGTCTCATCTTAGTACTTCCTTTCTTGTGGTTCGTATTTAGTGAACACTACGTCGCGTTCTGTTAATTCGTATTGACCGTCAGCACCTAATTTGATCAAAGAATGTTTTAAGTATCTTTCATCATTACGTTTAGGATGGTCTTCACGAATATGAGCACCACGAGATTCACGGCGGTGTAAAGCGCCCATAGCAATAGCTTTTGCTACTGTTAACATGGAGCCGATTTCACAATAGTTTACGAATGCCATGTTGTAAGTACGTTCAGGGTCACCTACATAGCAAGTTTTATAATCTTCAATCAATTGTTCGATTTCTTTTAAGGCTTCAGTAATACCTTCTTCATTACGAAAGATACCTACTTTATTCCACATTGCATCAGCCAATGCATCGCGGATTTCTACAACCGGACGACCGCCTTCACGGGATGTTACTTCTGTGAAACGAGCTTCCCAAGCTTTTGCAGCTGCAGCAAGTTCCGCATCTACGTTAGGTTGTTCATGTGTTTCAGCATAATCAGCTGCGCCAGCACCGGATACTTTACCGAATACTACGCCGTCTGCCAAGGAGTTACCACCCAAGCGGTTCGCACCGTGGATGGAGATACAAGATGCTTCGCCAGAAGCGAACAAACCAGGCAATTCACATGCACAAGTTTTGTAATCCACTACGTCGATACCGCCCATTGTATAGTGACATGTAGGACGAATAGGTACCGGTTGAGTCAATGGATCGCAATGTTCGAAGCACATAGCTAAGTCGCGGATACCATGAAGTTTTTCGATAATAACTTCAGGGCCCAAGTGACGAAGGTCAGCTACTACATATGCGTTAAGGCCAGAACCGAAACCACGACCTGCAGCGATTTCATCTTCGATGGCTTTCGCTACAACGTCACGAGATGCCAATTCCATTTTGTTAGGCGCATATTTTTTCATGAAACGTTCGCCTTCAGCGTTAAGAAGGTAACCACCTTCACCACGAACCGCTTCGGACATCAAGATACCAGTACGACCAAGACCAGTTGGATGGAATTGGATCATTTCCATATCTTTCAAGCCGTTACCAGCGCGGAATGCTGCTGCCATACCATCGCCTGTGGAAAGGAATGGGTTTGTAGTACGAGTCCAGAAGATACGGCCTGCACCACCAGTAGACAAGATAATAGCTTTCGCTTTAATTTGTTCTACTTTACCTTCTTTCATGTTCCAAACTACAGCGCCACCAACGTGACCTTCTGCAGATTTAACAAGATCTAAAAGATACCATTCTTGTAAGAAGTGTACGCCTTCTTTCAAGCATTGTTCGTAAGTTGTGTGCAAAATAACGTGACCAGTTTTATCCGCAGAGTAGCAAGTACGTGGATAGGATTGACCACCGAAGTTACGTTGCGCAATTTTATTCTCTTCAGTACGGGAGAATGGAGCACCCATGTGGTCCATTTCAAGTACGCCTTCTGGACAACGAGAGCAGAAGAATTCGATTGCATCTTGGTCGCCAAGATAGTCAGAACCTTTTACAGTATCGAAAGTATGAGTTTCAACTGTATCTTCAGCTGCAACGTTGTTCAAACATGCATTTACACCGCCTTGCGCCATTGCTGTTGCAGAGCGAGTTGGGAAAATTTTAGTAATAAGAGCTACTTTTAAGCCTTTGCGACGACCTACTTCAAGAGCCGCACGCATGCCGGCGCCACCGCTACCTACTACTAGAACATCAAACTGTTCCATAATGACCTCCTCATAACTACCTATTAATAAGAAACCTGTTAGACTATCTCATTTCAAAAACTTATAAAAATTTTTGATAACCTAATCATTTTTCTTTCAAGAAAAACCCCATACTTATGCGATTTTTCTTATTTCTTTACCTATAATTATAGAGAGCATTTCAGGTCATGTCTAAACCCTATTATGCATAATTAATTTTGATTAATCTAATTGATAATTTATTTCACTTAGCATTTTTAAGGTAAAAAGAGGAGTCAAAAAATTACCTATATGAATAATTTTTACAAGAAGTTAAGGATTTTACGAAAGTAGTTCGGTTCCGAAATTTTTCTATGTTTTTATTTCCTTTGGTATCTATAGAATTCGCATAAACACTAGCTTTTTAATTATTGCTAACCATTCCTAATAATTAATATCCATTAAATTCCTACTAAATTTACCTCGAATTTAATCATCGAAAATTATCGTATTTCTCCGTTCATAACAAGCATTTATTTCTGTGATAATAATTATCATAAGTTTTTTTAGTGATTTATCGCACATCATCTAAAATCGATAAAATCACCCTCATCTATGCGCATACGGCAATCTTCGATATAGTTAGATTTTATTCATTAGCAGAATTCATTAAGTTTCAGTCTTTCACCATTTTTAAGGCTTTCAAAAATGAAGAAACGTCTTGTAAACTCGCATGTACATTCATCTTTTGCTCATTACTATTGTATAAGGTATGATAATAGATAAATAAGTTATATAATATTATATATATAGTCACCTTATATGGTGTTGTGGCTTTCAAAAAAAGAAAGTTTATATATATATATAATGACTATAATTAATGTAGTTGGAGAGCTATATTTTTAAATCATACATAAGGAGAACAGAGAATGAAAATTTTACTTGTAGAAGACGAAGAAATGCTGAATGGTATCACGGCTAAATATTTACGTGCAGAAAATATGACAGTTGATACATGCTTCAATGGGCAACAAGCGATCGATTACGTTAACACATCTAGCTATGACGTTATCGTAATGGATATTATGATGCCAATCCTCGATGGTATCAGTGCTCTTGCACAAATGCGTAACGACGGTAATACAACACCTGTATTGCTTTTAACAGCAAAGGATTCCTTGCAAGATAAAGTTACAGGCCTTAACACTGGTGCAGATGATTATCTTGTAAAGCCTTTCGATCTTGAAGAGTTAACTGCTCGTATTTATGCATTAGCTCGTCGTAATGCGCGTCATGCACAAAACGATATCCATGTAGGTCCACTTACCATCAATGTTCCTCAACGTACTGTTAAACGCGACGGCGAAACAATTACATTGACTGCAAAAGAATTCGACCTATTATTCTATTTAGCAAGTAACGAAAATATCGTATTATCTCGTCAACAAATCCTTGACCATGTTTGGGAATACGATTATGAAAGCTACTCTAACCTTATCGACGTATACATTAAAGATTTGCGCAAGAAAATTGATACTGATGAGAATGTAAAACTCATTCAAACGGTTCGTGGAGTAGGGTATGTCCTCAAAACAGAAAACTAATGATCCTCACCGAGATCTAGATACCATGTCTGGGGCAGCCACCGATTTATTTAATCGGCTGCCCCTAACCTTTAAAATTATGTCTTGGTATACCATCTTTTTGCTTATCATTTTGATGGTTGCATCCGCATGGATTTACGCATATACACATGAATCCGACAATAAAGAAGTGCGCGAACGCTTACAACAACAAGCGATGATTATGGCTACAGATATCCGCAAGTTTAAACCGTACCAAGATAATACATTCTTCTTTGTATCAACTCAAGACGGCTATATTATTAAAGGCGCCTTGCCAGATGGATTCCCAAACCAAACAATTCTTTCCTTAGGCCAAGTTGGTGAAATTGCTGCAGGTGATGATACCTTCTACTACTACGATACGCCGGTCAATGAACCAAACTATCGTGGTATTTTGCGTGCTGTTACAAAAGTAAAAACAGCCTCTAAAAAGACGGAAAACCTTTTATACAGCCTATTATTAGGAAATATCATTTTCTTACTAATTTCCTCCCTAGGTGGTTATCTTTTTATCAAAAAAGGACTTAAGCCCGTCCGAACTTTGACGAAAACAGCTAAAGTCATCGGTAAAAACAACGACTTGAGCCGTCGTATCGACATTCCTGCTCGCACGGCAAGAGATGAAATCTACGAACTGACCACAACGTTTAACCGTATGATTTCAGGTCTTGAGGATTCTTCCAATCGTGAAAGACAGTTTAGTTCTGACGTATCTCATGAATTGAGAACACCAATTGCTGTTATTAAAGCAGAAAGTGAATTTGCTTTAAAATACGGTCGTACGGAAGCAGATTTACGGGAAGGTTTAACACATATCTTAGAGCAAGCCAAGTTCATGACTAATCTTGTAAGCCAACTGCTTGATGTAGCCCGCCTTGAAAATGCACAAGGTCTAAGCTTTGCACCTGTCAATGTATCATTGATGTTATCCAATATGGTGCACGACTATACAAGACTTTGTACAGAAAATACAGATAAACAGATTACGATTACATCTCACATTGAGCCTAATTTACATATGAATGCTCACGAAGTATCATTACGTCGAGCTATCACAAACCTAGTGGACAATGCCATTAAGTTTACAAACTCTACTATTGATATTTCGGCTAAACTCGTAGGCAGAGACTTAGTCATTACCGTAACAGATAATGGTATTGGCATCGAACCTGAAGCCCTGGATCATATTTGGGATCGTATGTATCAGACGGAACAATCGCGAAACAAAAAATCTAATCACGGTATAGGTCTAGGTCTATACTTTGTAAATAAAGTTATTAACTTACACCATGGCACAGTAACGGCCACGAGTGAACCACAAGTAAAGACTACATTTACAGTGCGATTGCCGTACAACACAACGGAAGAATAACATAAAAGGGACTGACCAATGGTCAGTCCCTTTTCTATATCAATTTTAATCCAAAAAGCCCATAATGTAGCAATTAATTAAACCATAAAAAACTAGCATATAGAAGCTCCTTCTATATGCTAGTTTTTATGTATTTAGTTTTAAAGCAACTTATTATAGATAATTAACTTTAGCCTACAAATTGTTACCAAAACGGCATATATACATATTCTAAGAAGGTCCATACAAGCAGACCCGCTACAGCACCAACGATAGCGCCATTAATACGAATCCAGCTGAGATCATCCTCCACCTTAGATTCAATAAAGTAAATAAATTTATCTGTACTGAGGCCACCTAATACTTGACGTATGATAGTTTCAATGAGGTCATATCCTTGTTCAAGTACGTAGTCGCCAATATCGTGTAAGGTTTTTTCAATACGATTTCTAAGATCTTCTGATTGACCGTATACATTCCATAATTCAAGAGCAATATTGACTAAAACCTGAGCTGGCGTCTCCCCATTTTCATCCCCTATGAGCAATAATTCTTCTATATAAGGGCATAAATGGTTTTCGATAACAGATTCCCAATCTTGTTCGCGAATCCAACGTTCCCACGCTTCATCAAGAGCATCGCAGACTTCATGGTTCTCTTCAATATTACGAATTGGTTCTACCCATTGTCGCAACCAAGCTGTTCGTTCAGGGCTATTGGGTCGTTTCCAACTTTCCAACATAGCATAGGCCTCTTGGACAATAGCCTCTGCCATTTCTTGATAGTTTACTACATCGGTAGCTTCGGACATAGAAATAAGGAAATCAGACCAGAAGCCTTTTCGCTTTTTCTTATGTGCCTCTTCTGCTACGACAGCGGTAAGCCAGGTAACCATAGCTGGATGATTAATCCGTTCTTGAATCACGTTTAAAACTTGCACAACCATACTTTCATAGCGATTATGCTCACATAAATCGAGTAATACGTGTTTCAAAACAGGCACGAGAGAATGTTGTTGAAGCAACCCGCGAATGCGTTTTGCCCCCCATTGTGCCCATTCTTCATTAGTTTGAGATTTCCATAAAAGGTGTAGTCCTTGATGAATCACAAGGCGCGCTGCTCTCTGCCCCTCAGGAGACAACAAGAACTTTTCAAACAATGGCACAAATTGCACATTTTTCAATAATACCTTACAACGCTCCTTGGTAAGCATCTTCGTCTCTACAAGTTTAATGACACCATTAATGAGGCGATCTTTATTGCGAGGAATTAGCGCTGTATGATATGGGAAGCCTAGTGGCTTGCGAAATAAAGCCGTTACAGCAAACCAGTCAGCCACACTGCCGATGAGGGCAGATTGAACAGCCCAGTACAACGGTTGATACCAACTTTCATAGCCAAAGAAAAATTGTCCTACAAAAGCAAAACAATACAATACGGCAGTCAAGCCTAGAATGCCATTAGCACGCTGTTTCAAGGTAAGGGATTTCAAATAACTAATCATTTGAGCACCCCCTCTACAATGATGGTCAAACCGTATAAGATGCCGCCAAGGACAGCGCCTATAAGGGAACCATTAATACGCACCATTTGAAGGTCATAGTACATTTTGCCGCGCACGATTTGTGTGATCTCATCAGGCGAGTAACGAGATAATTCCTGACCTACCACACTGTCGATGAGCGGGTTCAACTTCTGCAACCACGGAATACTACGCAACAAGAAGAACCGTTCAAACGGCGCCTGCTTGTCTGGATTCAATAAAATTTCGGTGCCAAGCACATTAAAGCGATCGATAACGATGTCCATAAGGCGTTTCCAGTCCAATGTATCCCCATCGATAAGTTTGCCTTCCCATTCTTCAAGAACCATTCTAATCCACTGATTTTTATGTTCTTCGATGAAAGCTTGCCATTCTGTATTGGTTTCTAGGTTATTGAAGAATCGAATTGCTTGGCCCCATACATAGCGCCCCAATGCAGAATCGATAGATTCATTTTCCTTCAAGAACTGAACGGCTTTTTTCTGTACCGTCTCTACCAATCGTTCTGGTGAAAGTCCATCTCCACCAAAGGCGATAGCCAATTCACGAAAGAAAGAATCCTTTGTATAAGTTTTCATAATGTCTAGCATGACGCGATACAAATACGGGTATACCTGATTTGATGCGATAACACGCTGACATGTGCGGTTAAAATAAAGCCAAAACACGCTTGCTGTGTGACGTTCTAGCATACAACGACCAAAGAGAATAACAAGGGGTGTTGCTTTCCAGTTTGTAACCCCCTTATAAATGGCCTTATTAATCTCTTGGCGCATCGGTTCAATATCCATATGAGATAAAACTTGATCGCCCACACCGTACAAGAGATTTCGAATTTGAACTTGTCCCACATCGCTCATGCCGTATTCAACGATACGGACCATAACGCGTTCTTTTTTGATAGCATAATACATCTGTGGCACGCGCAATAGCTCTTCGCTGAGCATAGTGCGACCTATCTGAATTAATCGTTCCTTACTGCGCGGCAAGATTGCCGTTTTGAAAGGAATGCCTAAAGGCTTCGTAAAGAGAGCCGTTACTGCATACCAATCCGCGAGGCCACCTATCATAGCTGCTCCAGAGATATGCATGATAAAGGCCCAAAATGTATCATGTCGTTGCGGATATGAAATTAAAAATATAATAGCCATGACAACCAATAGGGTGGTTGCCACTGGTTTGGTTTTCATCATCACTTGATCCTAACTTACTCAATTACGCATATAGACTATCCCTATATAACGTAGTGACCTCGAGGCCTACAGACTTTCACAAATTATATCTACAATCTAAAAAGTAGCCTCATCGCCATCTTTTTGAGGTTCCCAAATCGGCACCTCCCCAAAGAGAGCTTTAAAGTATACAGACGGTGCCCATAATGGACCATTTAAATGCATTGGAATAAAGGCTTTATTCACCTGTACACGGCGCAAAAACTCAATACTACCCCACTCCATAGCGTCTTCGAGACGATTATCTACTGGGAACATCGCTACATCTACGGATAAGCCGTCTAATTCCTTGAACTCACGCCAAGCCATACGCTTTGCATCCGCATTGTTTTCTGGCGTATCGCCAAGCCAATGCCACCAATTAAGGTCGCCTGCATGGAAGATAGAGTCAGAGTCGATATTCGCCGTATTTGTCTTTACGTAAAAAGAACCGCCTTCATCGGTGCTGCCATACATATGGATGCCTACATCATCTAATATCGCATCTTGGCCAGGACGCATGGTAATACATTTTTTTACCTTGCCTTCTAATGGCACATCTTGATGGCAAATATAGCGCGTTTGAGGACCATCAAATTCCGTAATGGACGGATTAAAGTGATCTCCATGAGTGTGGCTCACGAAGAACCAAAGTTCACGACCTCGTTTTGCCAATTGCCAAACAATATTATTAGGATCCTTATAATAATCAAACACATAGCAACGCTTACCATCCTCTACGAGGAATCCGCTATGCGCCAAAAAAGTAACATGTAACATTATTATCAATACCTCTAATTTATTGAGAATTTATATCATTCGTATTTTTTATTATACCATATTTTTCATGCCTACGCTTAGGTATAGAACGGGCTAATACAATTTAATAATAGCAAATTTGATAAGAAATGCCGCTGGCATTTCTCAGATGCGGCCAGCGGCTTTCATATAGTCGATATATTGGTTGCCCCAATTTTCAAGGGATGCGAGAACTGTTTTAAAACCGGCCCCCACTTCGGTAAGGCTATATTCAACCTTAGGTGGAATTGTACCATATACTTCACGATGTACAAGGACATCATCCTCCATTTGACGCAACGCTCTTGTAAGAGTTGCTTGCGTGATTGGATATAATCTTCGCTCTAGTTCACGGAACCGCACAGGACCTTCAGATAATTCATGCATAATCAACAAAGACCACTTGCCAGCTAATAACTTTTGGCTCGTTGCAAAAGGACAGCGGCCCACTAAATCATGAACATTTACGAGTTGCTCTGCCATAGTAATTCTCCTTTTCTTTCTAATGTAGTTCAAATCATATCACAATTTTTTAGTATTGCAAGTATTTTATAGTATCTTTTTTTAGGGTACTAAACTTTTTGAAAAAAATTTAATCAGTAAATATCATAATTCTATCAATTTTGATAGTACCTATCTTAAATAATTCTACTATTCAAAATATTTGCACATCTATATAATGGGGTCATCAGGTGAGCACAGTATTAACTGTAGAGTAAGGCTTAAAGATCGCTAGTAGTGATAATAATTTACTCAATCACATTTAAAGAACTACTCTTTCAACAAAAGAGATACTTTCAGAATAAGGAGAATCCTCATGAATATTTTAGTAATCGGTGCAAATGGTAAGGCAGGTCGCCAACATTTTACTGCAGTGCAAAACTAATATCTCAATCTCTTTTCATGTCTCTATATGCAATCCCCTCCCAACACAAAACAACATATATAAAAATATTGAGGGCTATTGACTGCAACCAATCGCCCTCGCTTATAATTAAAACAATACTTTTAAACAAATATTATTTTCTATATTTATATACAGTAGGTGATATTATGAAACGCATGCCAACATTATTCGTAGGTCATGGCAGTCCCATGATGGCCTTAGAGCATACAGAAACAACAAATACTTTCACAAGTATAGGACAAAATATTATCAACAACTATGGCAAACCAAAGGCTATACTCGCCATCTCCGCTCATTGGTATGCAGATGGTACCTATGTTCAAAGTGCAGAGAATCCAAAACAAATTTACGATATGTATGGATTCCCTCAAGATCTCTACGAGGTTGTCTATCCTGCCAAAGGAGACAGCAATTTAACGAAAGAAGTACAAAAATTACTGGGTAACTCCGTTTCTATAAATGACACTTGGGGCGTTGATCACGGCATGTGGACCGTGTTAGTTCACATGTTCCCTGATGCATCAATTCCAGTTGTCCAACTATCTATCAACAAATACCTGAGCCCAAAAGAAGCCTATCAACTAGGAACAAAGCTTCAGTCATTACGCGATGAAGGCTATCTTATCATGGGCAGCGGTAATATCGTTCATAATCTAAGGCGCATAGAATGGGACAGTCCATCCGGCACCTCCGCCACAATTGAGTTTGATCAATACATTTCTAAGGCAGTCTTAGAAAACGATATAAATGCTATTGTTAATTACACTCGACACCCTCATGCTAGCTACGCAGTACCTACACCAGATCACTATCTCCCATTAATTTATATTATGGGTGCTAGTAAAAGTGCAAAACCGACTGTATTTAATCAAACCTATAGTTTGGGCTCCCTATCGATGACGGGATTTATCTTTGAGGATGAGCCTCAAAACATACTTTAAGCCCATAAAGATACCCAAAAATCTCCTAGGAAATTTTTATTTCCTATTCACATAATAACCTTACATTACTATATATAAACAAATATATATATATATATTTATTTATTATATACGCAAAAGAACCGCTAGGTACAAAAACTAGCGGTTCTTTTCTTTACCATATTAATGACTCTACTAAACGAGTTTTTTAATGAAAGCTTCCATTTCCATCGGTTTTACAACAGGCTCGAAGCGCCCTACCACATTACCTTTACGATCTATAACAAACTTAGTAAAATTCCACTTTACCTCATCGTCCTTTAAATAATTAGGATCGATACCATTGAGATAATCTGTAAGCATTTCAGTTTTATCACTAGGTGGGAAGCCTTGGAACGGTTGTTCTCGTATCATGTATTTAAAAAGGTCTAATGCACTTTCATCGCGTACATCTGCTTTCCCCATAACTGTAAAAGTGACACCGTAATTCAATTTGCAGAAGGATTGGATTTCGTTATTAGAACCAGGTTCTTCCTCTCCAAATTGATTGGAAGGAACCGCAATAATTTCTAATCCTTGCTCTTTATATTGCTTATAAAGAGCCTCTAGTCCCTCATATTGGTGAGTAAACCCACATTTACTCGCCGTATTAACAATGATAAGAACTTTATCTTCATAAGTTTGTAAGGATTGTAATTCCCCAGACTTAGTAGGCAGAGAAAATTGATATACAGACATAGAATCTCCTAATTTAAATTAAAGATCTCTATTATATTTATAACGCACATCATAATCAAAGGCAGCTGTTCTATCAGCAGCAGTTTGCTGCCATTCTGTAGGTGCCGTACCATCCTTATCAAGAAAGAATCCAGAATCAAGATAGCGAATAATAATATAGTTAGAATCCTTTTGATCAAAGCCATTACCGCGGGAGAAGTCGATACCATGTCCGGTATTACGCGTTACGATAGCTTCCAACAAAGGCAATGTAATGGCATTCAACGTAATTTTCATATCACATTTGTCGAAAATCTTTTTAAAGAAGGAACTAGGTTTTTCTTCTTTATACACTAATAGTTTACTAATTGTACCATTAGATGCACACACTACGCGACGAATTTCATTAATAGGAATATCTACCTTACCATTCGAGATAACACCGTTTTTAATGGTAATTTCTCGTTTACCCATGTAGGAGTAATCTAGTGGCAATTGAAGGGTTTCTAAATTCGCAGGGAAGTCCGCTGTCAATTTATGGCGAGCAAAGGCAGCAATGATTGCTTTAGTTTCACGAATATTATGACCAGTATTATAATCTGTACGGTCAGTATCTAAATCTTGACCTTCTATATTTTTCCAATTATGGTCTCTAAATATAATCGAATAGTTACTATTTGAATTTAAATATCTTGTAAGATAAAGCTCATTTACATCATCAAAATCAATGTCAGTTATCACCTGACCATTTGCATCTTTGCAGAGTACACCATTGTAACTAACCGTCAATATACGATCCGTACTTTCAAAAACAACAGGATTTGTGTCGAATACAGAAATCATAGCCCTCTCCTTTTCATGACTTCAAACATAACTACACCTGTATATATCAAGTGCATTTACTCAATATATTGATTAAATATATTAATCAAATATATTTAATTTAATCATACACCTTCTATATGTATTTACGCAAACCGCATATTTCACCATAATATAGCTACAAACTAATATAGCTACAAACTCATAATTTTTAAGAAAACAAAAGACACCAACCATTCGATTGGTGTCTTTACTACATACAAGGAGCCATTTTGCAATAGAGCCTTGTCGTTATACAGATGATATTATAATCTATTTCATGTCAAACAAAACAGAATTTTCTAAGAAAATATGTTCATGCAGGCCTTCTTCTAAGGCTTTCATGGTCTTAAATACATAGACATAAGTAGCACAGCCATCTGCTGGTGCTGTGTACTGGTTGGTCAATGCACTTAAGGATTCCAAAAGTACACCTGCAGCTTCGTGTTCAGCCCGAAGTTCATCAAAGTCTATTGGTTTACCCGCTTTAAACTCAGGAAAGCCTACATGTTCTTCATGCCGGAAATGAGGTACAAGAGCGGATTTGAGTTGCAAAAAGGTTTGATAAATCTTTGTCAATTCCTCACCATGATGGTCATAATGTACATTTAGTAGTTTTGCCAAGCCTTGGTCAATTTCATCAATCATATTCAATTGTTCTCGATGATAGGTATGAACGATGTAGTCAATCAATTGATCTTTAGAATAACTAAGCACCTCTGCACGAGAAGATTTCTGAGCAACTTGTACATCATTTAACATAGCAATGTATGCATCCACATCTTTACCTGTTTCTGCAATAGCCTCTGCTAAAGGATGTCCACCACCACAGCAAAAATCAATTCCATCTTTTGCTAATACATCCATTAACTCTGGATTTACTTTAACCGCATCAGCTACGGTCATGGATTTATTAATAGTTCCAAAACTCATAAGATACACCTCCAATGGTTTACGCCGATCTATATTCTTATAGTGATACTATACGATTAACCATGGATTCTGTCTGTCGCAGTGGCTACGAATTTGAAAGTAACATGACAATAATGGTAATGCCGTAGAAAATAACATAAAGTAATGAATATAAAAATACATAGATATATATTGAACATACAAAAAGCTGGCCCCATAGAGCCAGCTTTCAGCATATCAAAACATGTACGACATATGTTTATATATAATTGTGTGAGTAACTATTAGATGCTTTCAACAGCAGCGATAGCGGCAACGTCTACAACGTCTTGAGCGGAGCAACCACGGGAAAGGTCATGAACTGGTTTAGCCAAACCTTGAATCAATGGTCCAAGAGCATCAGCGCCGGAGAAGCGTTGTACCAATTTGTAACCGATGTTAGCAGCTTGAAGATCAGGGAAGATCAAGATGTTAGCTTTACCAGCTACATTGGAGCCAGGAGCTTTCTTTTCTGCTACGGAAGGAACGATGGAAGCGTCCAATTGTAATTCGCCGTCGAATTTGAAGTCAACATTGCGTTCTTTCAAGATATTAACAGCTTCAACCACTTTATCTACTTCAGGAGTGGAAGCAGAACCTTTTGTGGAGAAGGACAACATGGATACGCGAGGATCAGCCATGCCAACAACTTTGCGAGCTTTTTCTACAGTGGATTCTGCAATATCAGCCAATTGTTCGCTAGTTGGGTTAGGCAATACGCCGCAATCGGAGAATACAAGCATACCGTCGTCGCCATATTCTTTTTTGCTTGTGAACATGAACATGGAAGAAGATACAGTTTTAAGACCTGGTTTAGTACCTACAACTTGTAATGCAGCGCGCAATACGTTTGCAGTTGGGCAAGCAGAGCCAGCAACCATGCCGTCTACTGCACCAAGGCGAACAAGCATAGCACCGAAGAACAAGCAATCACCTTTCATAGTTGCATCAGCCTTTTCAGGAGTCATACCTTTTTTAGCGCGCAATTCTACGAATGTATCAACCATTTCTTGATAACGATCGTAGTTAGCAGGATCGATGATTTCAGCACCTTCAATGGATACACCAACAGCTTTAGCAGCTTCAGCGATTTCAGCAGGGCTACCAACGAGTACAGGTGTTACGAAACCTTCTTTCAAAATAATTTCAGTTGCTTTCAATACGCGTTCATCTTTGTATTCTGGCAACACGATTTTTTTACCTAATGGTTTTACTTGGTCTTTTAATTTTTGAATTAAATCCACGATTTTTGCCTCCTTAACATTGGCTTTACGCCATATCAATACTATTATTATAGCAAGTTAACGACTCTCTAACAACCATTCTAAAACATTTCGTTGTTGAATTCCGTCGTAGTTGGCATTTTTATTTAGTTCATCTAAGGTGAGCAAAAACTTAGAGTATTGGTCTTGTACCGCCTCAAGCGGTGCTAGTTCTTGGCTCAAAGTATTAGAGTCAAGTACGGTCTCACTAACTTGATAATATTCGGTAATCCCCCCTTTTTGTGCTACAAAATCTATTTCACCCTTAGCAAGTTGCCCTACATATACAGTGTATCCTCGTCTAATGAGCTCTAGAAAAACGATATTTTCTAGAATATGACCTGTATCACGACTCGCATTCCCCACTAGCAAATTTCGTAATGTTACATCAACACTATAATACTTTGCATTGATACGTAGTAATTCTTTACCTCGTACGTCATAGCGATTTACCTTATATAACAACAAGCTATCCTGTAATCCTTGTAAATACCGTTCTACAGTTTTATTATCGATTTTTCGACCTGCACTAACGAGAGAGTTGGCTATTTTATTTGGTGAAAGTAAACTACCAACATTCGCCATAATATACCGCACTATATCTTGTAAAATTGTGACATCATTAATTTTCAATCGAGCCACAACATCATGCAATAACAAAGTATTATATAATCCACGTAAATATTCTTGAATATCAAAGTCTTCGCCCCCTAATTGCTGAGTATAAGGGAAGGAACTTTCACGAAGATAGGCCTCATAGGCAGGAATCAAAGAATACTGATTACCCTCATACTTGCTATGGTAAAACTCACTGAAGGACAATGGCAACATCTGAATTTCCACATATCGTCCAGTCAATAATGTGGCGATATCAGAAGACATAAAGTATGCATTGGAGCCCGTAATATATAAATCTGTGTTCTCTTTTACAAACAAGCTATCTACGACACGATGAAATTGATCTACATGCTGAATTTCATCAAGAAAAATGTAATTCGTTTCATTAGGCTGCATACGTTCTAAAATATATTGATACAACGCATGGTAATCTCGCAAATGCTCGTATTCCAATTCTTCAAAATTAATGGAAATAATCTGTTCAGGCTTCACATTATCTGCCAATAACTTATCTTTAAACAGCCTAAACAATGTAGATTTACCACAACGGCGTATGCCTGAAACGACCTTAATAATAGGCCGCTCTCGATTACGCCGTAAAAAATCTAGATATCCTTGGCGCTGAATTAACTTCATAAGGGCCTCCTCATCTATGTACCTTCTCATAGATGGAACCCATGTATTAGTAATATCAGATATCATATCACTTACCTAATAAATTTGGATTCCATTCCAACTTCATATTAATTTTATCATAAAGTTGGATTTCACTCCAAATTTTTATTATTTTAAGCATAAAATTGGATTAGATTCCTAAAGTTTTACTTTAAATTTAAACATACAGCACTTCAATTAATGTTTATCTATGAACTACATACCAATAATTGAACTCTTTACACATAATACGCTACAATAATAAAAACAAAATACGGATAGCCAAATGCCAATTTATATTCCTTATACACTCATTTAGGAGGGCTTATGGCAAATACTGAGACAACAATCAACGCCGTTATAAATCCAGAAAATAACGAAACGCCTATAGACATAGAGAAAACGATTAAAGCCTTGGAGCGAAATAAATTTGTAGTTCATTATTTTGAAACAGGCGCAGAAGCTATTTCCTATTTAAAAGGTCGTATTCAAAATAAACGTGTAGCCATCGGTGATTCTCACACCTTATTGGAGCTCAAGGTTCATGATGTCTTAGCCCAGGTCAACGATGATATAACAGATATTCAACGTCCCCTTCCTGGTGAAAGTTTTCGCGACACCGCATTGCGCACCATGGGCCGTGATGTATTCCTCACCTCTGTAAACGCTCTAGCTCAAACGGGAGAGATGGTTAATATTGATGGTACGGGTAATCGTGTTGCAGCCTCTTTATTCGGCTCTCAAGAGGTATTTTTTGTGCTAGGCATCAACAAAATCACGCCAGATTTAGCTTCCGCCATCTATCGCGCACGCAATGTAGCCGCTCCGCTCAACAGTAAAAAGAATAAAAAGAGCTCTCTCAATCCATGTGCTACATTAGAAGAAAAATGCTACGATTGTGGTTCTCCGGACCGTATATGCAATGCATTAACGATTTACTATAAAAAGATGCGCAATATGCAAACCATGGAAGTCATCATCATTAATGAATCTTTAGGCTTCTAATTGTTTGCGGCCCATTCAAAAAATCTTGTATGTTCATTTCTCCAAGTCCATATATGACTCTATAAATTGTAGACCACCGAGGATCTACGGCACCACTTTCAAGGTCACTAATATAAGATTGGGCTAAACCCGATTTATCTGCCAATTGATATTGAGTCATTCCCAATTGTCTACGCCAAAGTAAAATCAATACACCAAGCTTGTGAACTTCTTGTCGAACTTGTAGATCTTGACAACATACGATAGGATTCATGGCAACCTCTATCTACTTTCTCCCTCAACACATATTTATGCCTTTACTATAAATCTAGGCTCAATCATTTCCTAGTAATGGTTGAAAAGTGATAACACAAAAGCCTTAACAAAACCAATGTACAAATCAGTTTAGTTAAGGCTTTTTTCTTATGTGTATTATATTGCGTAGAGTTTCATCATTTCGTGGAATTTTAGTATATATAAAAGTTATTATCATTAAAAATACAGATAGTAAATCAGAAATACAGGTATTATCTATATATTGCAATTTTTATACAGTATTCATACATTATGCATACACTTGATTTATAAAATTACCTGACGCTATTTAGCACTATTAATACTACAAGAAGACTATACGATATATAGTAAATACGCAATATTGTTAAAATACATTTAGGAATAATAAGTCTATTCATAATATAAAAGGACTATACAGTTCAACTGTATAGTCCTTTCTATGTCTTTATATAAAATTATTGATTTACGCTTTCTTGTGCTTTTTTGATTTCCATGTATTTAACCATGCCATCAACAGCTTTTTTAGCTTCACGCATAGCCAATACTACGGTAGCAGGTTTGTGAACAACGTCACCACCTGCAAATACGCCTTCACGACTAGTCATACCATATGGATCTTCAGATGTAATAATATAACCTTTTTCATCTACTTTTAAGTTATTACCTTCACCTACAAGACGAGCATTTGGTTTATGACCTGCGGCGATAATGATTTTATCAACAGGCATTACTTGGAAGTTACCAGTGCCGTGGATACCTGCACCATCTTCGTTAAGTGCCATCACTTCGTATTTGAAGCCTTCTACCTTATCTGTACCTTCTACGCCTACTGGAGAAGCAAACCATTGGAACTGAACGCCTTCAGCACGAGCTTCTTCGTATTCAGACAACAAGGCTGGCATTTGTTCTTGGCTACGACGATATGCTACAGTTACCGCTTCGCAGCCTAAACGGACGCATGTACGAGCCGCATCCATCGCTACGTTGCCACCGCCGATGATGATAACACGATCGCCTTTTTTAACAGGAATTTGATCTTCATCAAGTTCTCCATTTTCTACCAATTGTACGTTAGTCAACAAGTACATCGCTTGGAATACACCATGCACTTCATCGTTTCCCATGCGCACTTCTTGAGGAATATGTGTACCAGTACCGATAAAGATAGAGTCAAAACCTTCAGTAAAGAGATCATCCAAAGTTTTATCTTGACCAATAAATGTATTACATACGAATTTAACACCTAAACCTTCAAGACGAGCGATTTCACGACGTACAACGGCTTTGGACAAGCGGAATTCCGGAATACCAAATAAGAGTACGCCCCCTGGTTCAGATTGACCTTCAAATACGGTTACTTCATAACCGAGTTTAGCCACATCACCTGCTACGGACAAACCTGCAGGACCAGACCCTACTACCGCTACCTTACCAAGATCTTGTTTAATCTTCTTAGGTTTGCGAAGTTCATTGATGCTTTCAAAGTCAGCAGCGAAGCGTTCCAATTTACCGATGTTAATAGGCGGTTTTTTCGCCTTATTCATGATACAGTTGCCTTCGCATTGATTTTCTCGTGGGCACACACGACCGCAGATAGACGGTAAATTTGTTCGTTCCGCCAAGATATCATTAGCTTCACCAAAATTACCACGTGCGATAGCTTGGATGAAACGAGGTATTTCGTTTTCAATAGGACAACCCATACGGCACAATGGCTTTGGACAGTTTAGACAACGTTTCGCCTCCGCGAGCGCTTCCTCCATCGTATAATCCGCATCAAAATGTAGTGGTTTTAATTCGTTACTCATGGCACATGCCTCCTAACAAGGATCCAGTATACTATACTTACAGCGTTGCATGCACCTAAGCATTCCGATGAGCCCTCTCACATAGGGACGCCGCCACATGCTGCTAACATTTATCTTTTGTAACCATTCGATAGACGTGTGGTCACTGGTCAGACTCACACTATTCTATAGTATATTCTAAATTGTGAAAGTCCCAACAGTCAAGCAAATATAACACCTTTTGTATACGAATATAGCCCCTATTCATGCAAGGATTGCATAGATTTTATACAAGTCCATTTACATATAATAGGATGCATGTATACTGATAATAGATACAGTAATAAGAATTAGAGATACACCTTACGGAATAGAAATATCTATTTTGTAATTGAATATATACATATAAGAATTAAAGACATACAACTCAAGGTATATCCTTATATGAGGTTTCTTATGAACACAGCAGAATTCACTAGCAAATACTATATAGACCGCCGCGGTTCTCATTCCCGAAAATGGGACGGTCAGCATTTAAAATTCAGTCGCACCGACCTATTACCATTATGGGTTGCAGATATGGACTTTATGCCACCGCAGTGTATTCAAGAGGCCATCTGTAACTATGTGAAAGCCAATCCTCTAGGTTATACTATGACAAATCCAAATTATATAGAGGCCGTCATAAATTGGTACAAACGACGTCACAACTGCGGTATTGAACAGGACTGCCTCGCTAGCGCCCCCAATGTCATTACCGGTATTATGTGGTGTATTGGGGCTTTCACAAAACCAAACGATTCCATCGCCGTTCTAAGTCCTGTATACGGCGCCTTTGATACGAGCGCTAGCGATGCACACCGTCACATCATCGCAGTTCCGATGAAACGGAACGAAGATAATCGCTATACTGTCGATTATGAGACCTTTGAAATAGCAATTATCGAGCACGATGTGAAGCTGTTCATTCACTGCAACCCACACAACCCTGTGGGCCATGTGTGGACGGAAGAGGAGATGGGCCGATTATTTGGCATCTGTAAGCGCCACCATGTGCTCATCATAAGCGACGAAATCCATCAAGACCTTATTACAGGCCCAACAGCCTTTACATCATCCTTAACCGTAAAGAGCGGAGCCTATACAGATAACATGATTGCCATGTCCTCCTTGTCCAAGTCGTTCAATATGGCTAGCTTGCACCACGCAGAGGTTATCATTCCTAACGAAAAGCTACGAAGCCAATTCAACGCCTATAAAGCTCATGTATACCATACGGACTCAGACGTTATTGCCGAAACTGCCATCACAGCAGCCTACACTCACCCAGAGGCCGAAGCATGGTTAACAGATGTACTGGCCATGGTTCGTGAAAACTATGAATATCTATGCCGAGAGCTTTGTACGGCATTACCAAAAATCCGCATCAGCCCTATGGATGGCACCTATTTAGCGTGGATTGACTTTAGTGCCTATGTAAAGCCCGAAGATATGCACGACCTATTTGAAAACAAATGCCACCTCGCACCAAGCTTTGGCGAATGGTTCGGAGGCGAAAACTACGCAACCTTTGTACGTCTGAACTTGGCTACAAGCCTAGAAAACATAAAAACCGCTACCCACAGCATTATTAGAAATATTTAACATATCAGTCATATTAAGCATAGTAATTGTATCCAATCATACTATCCCCTACACAACCTTAGTACATACAGAAATGTATGTGCGGTAAACTATAAGGCATACAAAAAGGCTGCTCTACCATCAAATCGTGTAGAGCAGCCTCTTTTCTATATATGTCTTACTTTTCTATATATGTCTCATATATGTTACCTATTCAGGTTACCACATATATAGGGTCTTATTTAGTTCTAGCGAAATGATCTTTTGCAAATTGCATGTCTTGTACGAGTTCCAATGTACCAATATAGTTATTGTTTTGGTCACGAACAGCCATGTAATTAACATAGAATGGACGACCTTGCTTTTCAAGCCATACTGCTACATTATCGCGATCACCTTTACGGAAGGAATCAATGATACCACGTACGATTGGTTCTACCTTTGGCGGATGGCAGGAATACACATCGCGACCGATAGCTGTCGTAGGGCGTTTGAAGACCTTTTCACCATCGTTGAAGTAACGGTTAATGTCTTCGTGATCAACGAAGGTTACTTCCATTGGCATTGTATTAAGCATGGCATTTAATTGATCCACAGTCAAGCTACCACCGATTAGAGCAATGGTATTATCATCGCCACTTGCTTTTGTTGTTTGTGTTGCTAATGCGGTTTCAGCCTCTGGCCAAGCAGTGCGTTTTACCCCAAAGATTTCTTCATACTGTGCTGTATCTTTGTAGATTTGGTACCACTCTTCAGTACTGAAGTTTTCTGCACAGATTGGGAACAAAATATTTTGTTCTTTATAAATCATTTCTTGCGCACGTGTAAGAAGCTCATCAAAACGTCTATACCAATCATCTACGCTTTGGCTAGACTTAGCTAAATCACCTAGTTGGTCCCGAATATCACCATCAACAGTCCACATAACCATAGATGGACCAGAAATATCATAGGCTACTTTCAAATGCGGATACAAAAGGTCACCCTTCTTAGCATAGTGAACAGATACTTGACGCACTGCATTTACATCATCAACGGTTGCCGTTTTATCTGCCACCTTAGGTCGAATGGATTCAATTAACGCATCAAGAGCCTTGTTTTCTTCTGTTAATTGATGGAGTGGATGTCCTACAGTTTCAATCAAGGACACCACACTTTTGCTCTTCTCTTGAGCCTCTAACACAGCCTCAACCTTAGCATGTTCCGACTCCATTTGTTCATGAATAGTAGAACCGTGGAACAAGGCAGAGTGAAGGTCACATAATTGTTGCACCTCAGCTAATGGTGTACCTTCACGCATAAGACCTTGCTCAGCTTTCATAATTTCACTAGCCTCAACATGGGCAAATTGACTAGCAAAATCTTCACGAACGGCACCAAGCTCTTCGCCTGTACCTAACCGTTTCAGGAATCCTTTAAGTTGCTCTACACGTTCGCTATCTTGAACAGCATCTTCAGCCTTAGCTTCGGAATTTTCTTCCGTGTTAGCTTTCGCTGTAGTAGATGCTGCTGCATTTGTTTCTACTGCATTTGCTGCAACTGTACTAGAAGCTACCTTAGCAGATACATCCGTAACATTAGACTTTGTAGCCACTTCAGTAGGTTCCACGCCAGAATGACCCGCAGATTCCGCATCATCACCCGATAGGTTTGGCATGTCACCTTCTAAGGTAAAACCAGCTTTCATAAAAGCACCCACGATATCAATCATGGATACACCTTTCATCTTAGCCCCTTTTGGGATAGTCATGATTTTGCCAACAGAATTCAACATCACCTTATTTGTGATTTCGCTGAATCCTAATTCCTTCATAATATCTGTTACTTCAGGATATTCTTTTACCAAATCATATACAGATTTGGATAAATCTAATTTCTTTTCCATTTTGTTCCCCTCGTGTCAAAAATTTCTATACTATACTTATAAAATAGTATCATTCCTCTATATGCGTATATTACACATATGAAGCTATTTATTTACGGTAAAAGGTCTATATGTAATGACCTATGGTTCTATGATAAACGATATCGATTAGAAAATCTGTATCCGTGGCTATACTTTTGAAAGTTATTTATAAGATGAAATAACAGTAATAAAACACCGGATAATCGATCATGTAGACCAACTATCCGGTATTTACGTTACATTATATTATTATTCTCGTTTCTGTTTCTGTTTCTGTTTCTGTTTCTGTTTCTAACAAGTATACCACTTAATCATGATGTGGTTTCAATGCTTTTTCGTAGTTTTCAGAAACTTTGTCCCAGTTAATAACGCGGAAGAATTCCTTGATATAGTCTGGGCGACGGTTTTGGTAGTGCAAATAGTATGCATGTTCCCAAACGTCCAAACATAAAATTGCTTTTTTACCTTCCAATAGAGGGTTGTCTTGGTTCGCAGAGGATGTCACTTCTAGCTTGCCATCTTTGTTAACTACAAGCCAAGCCCAACCGGAGCCAAAACGTGTAGCTGCCGCAGTAGAGAAGCTTTCAACAAAAGCATCGTATCCACCAAGTTCAGCATCGATAGCCTCTTTCAAAGAACCTTGCAATTTAGAAGTATCTGGTTTTGTCATGATGTCCCAGAACATGGTATGGTTCTTGTGACCGCCACCATTGTTGATAACTGCTTGACGGATATCTTCAGGCACATTAGCAATATCGCCGAGAATACAGTCTACACAACCATACGGAAGATCAGGATATTTCGCGATAGCAGCGTTCAAATTATTAACATAGGCTTGATGATGCTTGTCATGATGCAATTTCATTGTTTCAGCATCGATAACAGGTTCAAGGTAATCATACGCATACGGTAATGGTGCGAGTTCGAAAGGTTTCATAGTAGTCCTCCTTAAATTTAGGGCATAGAACAATTCTAACTGTTTCGTATCATCGTTCTTGTGAAAGCGATTCGATGCACCTGCATCGGTAATATAGAATCAATCTACTAGCATAGCATATATACTTTAAGAAGAGACTGATTATCCTAACGTAACCAGAAGTTAGGATATAATCTTTTAGCTAACAAATTGATATGAATTATCATTCTTTATCTAATTGTACACATTATATAGAAAAACGTCAATATAAAAGACGAACATAAAAGGCCATAGGAACTCCTACAGCCTTTAATTAGTTAATTATTATGTGACTTTTGATCAACAATATCACATAACTTTATATAAATTTGATCCACAAGTTAGTCAATGATGCACTGACACATTTTCATCGTTGTTAATGCCGCTTGATGAGACTCCTCTGTTACGCCAGCACAACAGCTCGAATCAATGTGAATAGGAATCTCTGGCAAGCCTGCTTTCAACAGGATCGCATTGGACACAACGCAAATATCTGTGCATAAGCCGATGAGCGTAATAGACTCAATAGGATTTACCCTATCCATGCCCTCTAAGCGACTTACTAGCTCAAAAGAGGCAAAGTTTGGCTTATCTACAAAGGATACGGGGCTCATGATTGAACGACCTTCTGCAGCCTCGATCAATCCCTCCACAATATGCCAGCCCTCGGTATTTTTCACGCAGTGAGACACTGGTAAAAGCTTTCCTTCTTGACGTTCCAAGTAATCCCTATCATGCGTATCGCGAGTAAAAATAATAGGACCATCAAAGCTTTCAATTTTCTTACGCACATTATCTACGATTAACTGTGCTTGCGATGAGCCAAGTGCACCATCTACAAAATCATTTTGCATATCGATTACTACCAGAACCTTTTGCATAGCTCCTCCTGTATATAGCTACAAAACCAAGTACTTATTTCCAATCAATATTATTTATACTCTTTATTCTTTATAACATCAATAGTATCTACCAACTCTATAAATTGTTATCAAGTTGTTGTGAAAGTGTCATCAAATTGTTGTGAAAGTGTTATCAATTAGTCATCGAAGCCCACCTCATACTTTATCGACAAGTAGATATATGACGGACTTCTATTCTTCTACTATAGCATGTTGCACGCGATTTGGTTCATTATGTGCTAGTTTCCCTGCCGCTGCTGCCGCTACGGCACCTACCAAATCATCGAGAAATGTATTACAATGCCCGCCCTCTTCACTATCTAATTTTCTGATAATACCTGGCTTCACCTTATCTAAATATCCATAATTTGTAAAACCAATGGATCCATACAAATTAACGATGGAAAAAGCCAAAATTTCATCAATACCATATAGGCTTTCATCATTAGCAACAATGCGTTGCAATGGCTGAGATAATTTATTCTGCTCTGTCAACTTATCAAGCTCTATGCCCGTAATAATTGCATTATGTACCTCCCGTTTAGATAGTACAGACGCCACGCTATCTCTACACTCTTCAAGTTTTAAATTCGGCATATATGGTTTTTGTACATAAAAAACAAGCTCTGCAATGTCCTCTAATGTGACACCCCGTTCAGCGAGAAGCTCGTAAGTATATCTCTCTAAATCTTTTGTAGCCTCCATAAGTCCTCCTTTATCATTTCTTTAGATTATTATCAGATAACATGACAATACTAACGGGAATCGTTACAACGAGCGCTTCATCAGTATCAACATGCTTAGTATTCCAAGCCGCCTCTTTAGCAGCCTCCTCAAAAATTGGGTACGCTTCACGATCTAGCTTCCAATTATTAGGACCCGCTTCAACAGCTACAATATTACCCTTATCGTCCGTCTTAATCTCTATAGGAACGATTAATGTTCCGTCTGCACTCGTTTCAAAAGCCTCTGGTGGAATGATTACGTTATAAGAAATCTGTTGTTGCAATTCATAATTACGCTTGTCCGCAGGCTTTAAATCTGCAGCTAGAGAACTAATAGGACTCATCATAGATACTAATAAGGCCAATAAAATAACACGGTTAACCATAGTTTCCTCTCATCTAAAAACTCTCTTACTATATGCATTATAAGTTGATTATACCACGAAAAAATCCCTACCGAATTTTTATCGGTAGGGATTCCTTAGATTAGATTTTCTTAACCATTTCAGATTTCAATGCCATCGCACCGAAGCCATCAATTTTACAATCGATATCGTGACCGTCGCTTGCATCGGTGATGAGACGAATATTTTTTACGCGCGTACCTTGTTTTAATACGCCCGCACCTTTTACTTTGAGGTCTTTTACAACAACGACTGTATCGCCATCAGCAAGCTCGTTGCCGTTAGCATCGCGAATGATACCCGCTTCAGCTGCAGCTTGTGCGTCAGCCGCCGTCCATTCGTTGCCACACATAGGGCAGATAAACATATGACCGTCTTCGTATGTGTATTCATCGCCACACTTAGGGCAGTTAGGTAAATTTGCCATTTAGATCTCCTTTTTCACTACATAATGAAAGTATTATATCATATGAAAACTTTACTTAACTACCTAAAGAATAAGTCAAAAGTTAATTAATATTACTTACATGAGTTATAATCTAATCTATAAATTTTAAATTTAACTCCACCATTTTATCTTGATAGGGGGCTATTTAAGCCCCGCTTGCTTCAAGATTGATTTAATACGTATATCAATTATTTGTAATCTTGATTCAAAAGGTTTTCATACAACTCTAACTTATCTTCTAGATTATTCTTATAGCCTTCCAATCGTTTAATTTCGGCCTCAATAAATCGATAGTGTTCCTGCAACAGTGTCATTCTTTCACGGGCCGTATGAGCTCCGGCATACCGCAAGTCCGCATATCGCTTGATATTCGCAAGCGGCATTCCCATGTCTTTCAAGCGTTTGATAAACTGCACAAAGCCCACATCCTCCGCATGGTAATTGCGAATACCGTTCTGTCGCTCAATGTGAAGGAACCCTTGATCCTCATAATATCGCAATGTAGAAATAGGCAATCCTACCAATTTTGAAAACTCACCGATTTTCATACTTTCACCACCTTGACCTCAAGTATACTCGAGCATATATCATACGTCTAGACGGAGGTACTAATTATGAAAGAAACACGTTTTAACATCGGTATGAACACATTGAAACAGATTGACGGGCTGCACGGCGAGGAGGTATATAACACAATTCAAGAGATTTCACCAGCCATCGCTGATTTATTGGTCGAACTGTTCGGTGATATCTACACGCGCCCTAACTTGAATTTCAAGGAACGGGAACTGATTACGCTCGCGTCCTTGTTAACGCTGGGCGGTTGCGAGGCTCAGCTGAAAGTACATACCAATGCGGCACTCAACGTCGGTATCGCGCCCGAGCAAATCGTAGAGGTCTGCACCCACTGCATCCCCTATGCGGGATTTCCACGCGTGCTGAACGCACTGTTTGCGGTGAAAGCAGTCTTTGAAGAACGAAACGTACTATAATTAAAGAACGACGGCAACAAAAATAGAGGATCCCGACGGACCCTCTCAACAGCATTATTATATTATGTACATTACACGGCGCATCCAGATTGACGATATACGCCAATTTCATTATAATGTAATAAAGAGATAGTCGACGAGTGGTTCCGTCAGGCTCATCCCAAAACATTATAAAACATGCAGAAATGGCCTTTCGTTTTCAGCTACCAGTTGGTAACGAAGGGCTATTTGTCGTTATTACGACAAATCAGCACTATCAATGCGCCAAAGGAAATAACGACAGTTAAAATCCCGAGGACAATCATAATGACTTCATAAGCATTCATAGGCTTTCACCCCCTTCAAAGAAAAAGGGTGTCCCAACCTCGTTCGACTATCTTACGTTTATTATAAACCGAACTTATGTTCTATGCAATAAAAAATCTATTAATAAATATTAGTCTATTTATAACTAACAAAGGGAGACTCTTCATAGAGTCTCCCTTTTATTCGTGTACAAGTTGTACGAAATTAATCCATATTTTTCAATCAATAATTTCTGCTATATACTAATAACGAAAGAGCCATTAACGTGAGTTGGGTTCATCTCCGTCTTTTGAGGGAGGTGACATTATGACTGTATACGAAGCATTATCATTAATGATTTTATTCGCTACCCTCGTAGTGTTAATTCTTAAAAAATAATCAATATATTGATTATAAAATAAGATAAACCTAACGTTTAAGACTAAGTACGGCAATACTTAGACACGTTAGGTTTATCAAATTCCAATTTGTTTGATGAGCCTAACGCCAAGAACACGTTAACTGGCTCTTTTGTACTTATAGTATAGTCTGAATTCTAAAGACTGTCAATTTACATCATCCTTAGAGGAGATTATAAAATTAAATGGAATATAAATAACAAGCTCTTCTTTAACATCAATATCCCCTATATTCCAAACTGTATCTTTTGCAGACTGTACTAATTTTGAATATATCTCATCATTAGATATATACTCATTTGGATCTAACTCAACAGAAGTAATACGTCCTTGAGAATCCGTTCTTACCTGTAATGCAAAACTATAATCTTTATCATTCTTCGTTCTAAGGACTTCAGCCGGAATCTTTAACTGAGACTGTATCTGCTCATTAAGAGAGAGTTCTATATCAAGCGTGTCCCTCTGATAATCAGCAAAAGCATTAATAGGACTCAAAACAACTAGCAATAAAAATAAATATAAAACTCTAACCATAAAATTTCACCAATCATAACACACAACATAAAATTATTATTGAGTTTTATATTAACAAAACAAATAAAATATGTCCATTTATCTAAGCATCAATACTTTAAGGAAAATAATGACAATTAAAAGTTCATGGATAATTATAATAAAAACAAAGAAAGCACAGCGCTACTAGCGCTGTACTTTCTTGAGTGTCATCATTAACTATACTAACATCTTTTTCTACATCGTATACCAATAAGTATACTATTACGCAAGTCGTCTCCGTAATATAGCATATAAAATCATACTAATAATAACGCTCATAACAGCTTGAATAGTATTAGTTAAAATACTGGCAATGGCTACGCCTGGGTCGAATACAAAGTATTCGGCGATAAAGTAGCCAGCTACGATAACAATACCGCCTACGATAGTTGCTACCAAGGCAGAGGTAGTTGTCTTATGGTTATAGACAGTACCGACAAGATAGCCTTCAATGCCTTTCACCACGAAGGTGATGGGTACAAAGACTGCATAGCCGAGGAATAAATCAGCTAGTGCCGGGCCGATAGCACCAATATAGGCGCTATATTTTCGACCTAATAATAGAGCTGACGTCATAATAACGACATCTCCTACATTGAAATAGCCGCGAATGCCAGGTACTGGAATTTTCGTGTACATGGTAAACAATGTTGCGAGGGCAATCAATACGGCTGTGAGTACTAACGCGGACGTAGTACTGCGGGTTTGAACGTGTTGCATAGCGTCCTCCTTATAAAAAAATAGACATGTGACTATATCCATCACATGTCTATACTATATACCTTTATAGTAACACCTGCAAATAAAAGAAATTAACAATACTTCCTTAGCAAATTCTATCGTCATTTACTTTCAGAATAAATACTCTTCACTAGACTTTAACTTAATATAGATACCATTTTACTATACAAATTCCTTCAACCTGACGATGATTAAATAGAAAGGAACTAGCCATGAATATTTTAATCATTTACACCTATCCTAATCATCAAAGTTTTAATAATGCTATTCTGAAAGTAGTGCAACAGAATCTTTCAAAGGATCACAATGTGAACACCTTGGATCTATATGAGGAGCAATTCGATCCTATATTGCGATTTGATAATACGCACAAACGTCGAGATTTAAGTACTGTGCCAGACATGGAAAAGTATCGCAATATGATTACTTGGGCAGACCATATCATCTTTATCTACCCAATTTGGTGGAGCGGTATGCCCGCAATGCTCAAAGGCTTTATCGATCGCGTATTTACAGCAGGCTTTGCCTATTCATACGGTAAAAGAGGCCTTATAGGTCATTTACAAGGGAAATCAGCCTGGATTATCACCACACATAACACTCCCGCCTTTGTAACGCCGTTTATTCAGGACTATGGCAAGATATTAAAAAATCAGATTCTGAAATCCTGCGGCATTAAACCTGTTACACATACCCAGTTGGCGGGCACAGAAAACAGTTCGGACAAAAAACGTCGGCGTTTCTTAGACAAAATTGCTAATATCGCCAGCAGTATTTAACATTTCTAGTATACTATGATTTTTTACCAAAGATTACTTGGTTACCAAAATCACAAATAAATTTACATTAGACTGCTTACAGTTTGCTCTAAGTCAAAAACAAACTGTATACGAAAACCTCCCCAATTACATAGATATTACTCTTCAAATCTCTCTTCTACATTATAGAGAACCTCACAATCACACCCGCCACCTTCGTTAATAATCCAGGCTAGTACACTTTCAACATCTACGCTTGCTTTTCCAAAAATTCTCTTGTGAAAGTCAAACTATGATCGCAACCATCATTTGTCTCTAATTTCTCATCTACATAGTCAAAGAGATTCCAAAATAGCTCTTCATCCATAGGCAGACTATCATTAAAAGATTGCCTTTGCTCATCAGCATAAGCCTTTAGCAATTCCTTTTTACGCGCTTTGTCCATTATAACCACCTTTTTAACAAATCGAAACTACTGCGTGGCCCTTCGCTTCTAGCACTTTTTTATAGAACACCTTCATCTGCTCGAAGTCATGGAGAAGCTCATCTATGATTTCCTCCTCTTCTTCGTCATAGTCCCAAATATTTGGGTATAACTCAGCCTCTTTACAGGCTTTCATATCGAAAGATTCGAGTGCTTGATCCATATCAAACTGCTCTAGAGCCGCTACGATATCAGCTATTTGAGAATGTTCCGTATAGGCCATATAGTCTGATAAATCCTCTATAGACGTTACACCAAGCACAGCTTGACTAAGTGGATTATCATCTATTCTATGATCAGTACTCACACCAGTAAGCACGAAGTGAAGGACATCCCACATCTTATCGATGTCGAACAATAACTCGTCCTCATCGCTCCACTCTTCAACGGTTTCAAAAAGATCCTTCTTTGATGAGCCTAACCCTTTGAGTTCTTTTAAGCTTTCATCACTTATACAATTATAATTTGCAATGAGTCCCATACTCTAAAACCTCCCTAGATACTCAGTAATCTAAAACTTACATAGTTACTTAGGAATCTATAATCTTCATAAATGCCGAATAATTCGAAGCCTCCACTAATAGTTAGTTCTCTATCTCTGTCAACAATTCTAGCAACGTAACCTCATATTTGTTATTTTTGTCTAACAATGGCTTACATAATAGAAGCACTTGTAAAGAATAGTAGTAGAAGCTAAAGAACAGATCATCCGGAAATACCTCTTCTTCCTCATATCTAAGAACATCTTCATCATATTCTTCAGACCAAAGATACTCTTCGTTGAGCATATCCTCAAAGTTCGATAATTAATCTACATGTTCTAGCATAAGACCATCTCTAATACACTCAGCAATAATGATGAATAATTCAGCTAATTCTTTTACTAAATATCTTGCGATCTGATTATGGCCTTGTTCTTCAACGGCTTTTTTAAAAATACGTAATAGAAAAATCAACGCAAAGGGCGTAGCATGCCATAAAGTCGATTGATGCTCAATGTTTTGGGCCAGCTCTTCACCTGCCGCATCAATGGCATCAACGTCCTTCATATCCCACAACACCTCAAGATGAGCAGGAAAATCTGTAGCACGGCCGTAAGTTGTGGTCAAACGATGCCAGGGTATATCACTGACTTTCACAGTTTCTATATATGTTTGAGTTGTTGCATTCATCACATCTACTCCCTTTTTTAGCGCAATAATTATTGGTGAACAATATCTTTCACCAATTCATTAGTATCTATCAGGCGAATTCTACCTCTTCTAGGCTCATCTGTAATCTCGGTGTAGATATCGTCCAATGTGCCTGCCGGTGCTAGTTTCCACAGCTTGCACGGATACAGTTCAACAGCCCCAATGATTTCTAAATGGTCTAGCAATAGGCCTAGATCTTTATGATTAAACCAACAGTCGGTATCGATACCGAAATTTGTATTATCTTTACGACAGGAAATTTGACTATTTAAAAAATCATCCATACTAGGTTTGTGCGCTTGTAAAAGTCTTGTACAGGCCAAATGGTACTCGATTTTCCGCGGTGATTGATCCACGTCAGATACAAAAATAGCTCCATACTCGTTTTCAAACTTAACAGCTAATACGTCGCCCACCTTAAAATGAGGTTCTCGCTTTGTTTTAGATTTACGAACCTTTAGAGGCTTTGGATTTTCACTTTGTAGTTGTACGGCTAATGTATCTAACACCTTTTGCCGTTGTTTGAGCGCCTTACTATCAATTTCTAGCCAAAACTCATGAGCGCCCTTCGCGATTATGTCTAATGCATTCTCTTTGATATCCTGCGGCAGATGACCTATCTTCCACAGCGAATAGGCTACGGCAGTCCAATAAATTTCTGTATAGAATTCGTCAGTACAAAAATTCTGCTCTTCAGCCAGAATTTCTGAAACAATGGTATCAATACTGATACCATCTCTATAGCGCTCAACAATCAAATTATAAATATCATGGCCATCATCACTATCTATGATTTTTACTCCATCAATAGCCATATAATTCTCCTTTTAAACAATACGTCTAGAAAAACAGATTATGTGATTCTGTAACGGTTCCATCATCTTCATGGAAATAACAAATATATAAAGGAACTCGATGTGCAGCGTCATAGAATTTTTGTAATTCAGCAGCCACATTTGCTTCTAAAGGCATGCCTAGCACCTGAACAACGGTTTCCCATACATCCATTTCTGTATAAGAAGCGATTTGATCATGTCGCTCATTGGCATAGGCTTCAAGAGTAGATATGTCCGTATATTGGCTGGCGTCACAATAATCATGCCAGCAAATGCTATACACCAACAAATGGATTAAATCATCTACACTTTCAGCTATACGACCACATTCCCCCTCGCTACTCATATATCCGATAGAGCCATCCTCTAATTGATGATATTCGCCACCGGCACCATCACGAGCAAAAGCTACTCCGTCCACGGAAAAGGTACATCGCCCCTCTACCTCATCACGTTTTGTAGGTTCATCGAGTAAAAAGAAATCAAATAGAGCATCAAAATTTGCTGCCAAGTTAGAATCTTCACACAATAGTTTTAAATAATCCATATTCTTCCCTCTTATTGATTCTCTCATCTCTCTATTTCATCTATTATTTTCTCGTAATGCCAATAATGCAGAAACTTCATCCATGTCGAGATTAAACATATTACTTTCAAGATCAATTGGCTCAAAATAGTAGCGAACCGTATCCGCCCCAAATTCATCGTCTAATTTGGACCATTCTGTCCCTGAAAGCACGGTAAATCCGAGCGTATCGTTTCCAAGGCTTTCAGCAAACCAACGCACCTCATAATCAGGCTTAACAAAGTCGTTGAAGTATTTGATGGTCACATCCCGATCTTTCTCATCACCGTAGGGAATTAGCAATTTTTTATCGCCCTTTTGTAACACAATATCGTCACCATAGGGCTTTCCATTACTAACGGGTTGAATGTCGATAGGCTCATCCATTATGTCATTAAAATAGTTCACCACATCTTCGTCATCCTCGCGCCAGTCAATCCAGCTGATAGCTTCGGAATCAAATAAACCATATACATCAATGTCATTGGCAAAGAAACTTCTTACTTGATTATATATATCTTCCATTATCTCTCCTGTATATCGTTTATATCTTAAGCTAGGCTACTACACCCATATCGCCACTTTAAAATAACTCTATAATATTTCAACTTTATAATGCTTCATAAATCACATCTTGTTGAGCCGTAAAGTTTTCATCAAAAGAAACCAAAACATATAGATGTCCTGCTGGGGATTCACCTATATCATAACCTAGTGCAAATGCATCGTAACAACCTGACTTATCCAGCATTATATCCGTTAGTGTTAGCACTTTATCCTCTTTTGGCGATATATCCTTTAGTATGACTTCCTGAGCCAATCGATCTAATTCATCTAATTGAACATATAATTGTCCCCACATTGGTAGTGAAAGCACCTCAGCCTCAGTATAATCGGTACAACTAATATTGAGATTTTGAAAGGCTTGTCCTATATTCTCTAAGCGATTAGTACCAAATCGGCGAGATACAAAGTAAACCCCATACGGTTCTACAGACCAGCTTTCAATATTCCATAATGTCATTAATTCCGATTTTCTCATTAGGATGCTCCATTAATTGATTATCCTGCAATATCTGCATCAACAGGGTTCCCATCCGCATCAATATGGGCTATGATACAGTGTCCCCAGAAGATATCATCGTCGTCATAATAGACCTCTATGGTGCCATCATTACGAAACGCCAATTCGCCCATAGTAATACGCTTGGCAAATACGTCCGCTGTAATCGGGTCTTGGTCATCGTTATCTAGCCAGTCATTAGCAAGATCTAGCAATGTCTCACTAATATATGCACTAATTCGTTGTTCAAATGCTTTGAAATTCTCGATTGTATTGAAAGCCGCCAATGCTACGGTACAGCTTTCATCAGAACCCTCATCCACATCAAGGGTGAAAGCATAATCATCAATTCTAGATGTATAGTATTGATACTCTCGATTTAACAGGAAATCGCCCCTGTCAGTATGAAGGTATTTAGGGGTTTTCAAATAAGCTGACAACACCTCCAACTCGCTATGTTTAGCATGTTCCTCTAACACCGCAAGCACATAATAGCGATTATTCCAAGAAGGGCGCATATAGCCTAAATCCTCTATAGGTTTTGCTTTCTTAACTAACAATTTGTAGACCCCATGAGGCTCAAAAGAATAACCCCATCTATCTTCAAGACCATCAATAATCCACGTCAAAATACCTTCGCTGCGGTCAAGTACTCCAGTTCGTGTATCTAGGATAGCATCGGTGGATACTAATGGTCTATGGTACTTATCCAAATAAGGACTAGCCCCATTCGCATCACTGCGCGGCAATGCATAAATTTCAAACTCTTCCGATTCAAACTCTGCTTCATATTCTGGTAGACGTACAACACTCATATGACTCTCTCCTATTCATTACATTTATACGGTGCAAATTGTTTACAGTTAAGAATTACAACCTTTTTATAGATACTGCCACATTATAATCGTGCTACTACATCATAATTCTCGTTACATCACAAACGTTCTGCTACATCGATTCTATGTAACAGCTCTTTTGCTAGTTCTTGGGCCGTTTCGAATTTCTCATTTGAAAGCACCATAAGTACAAAGCTATCGGTTCCGATATCCATACCTACTAACTTATGGGCTTCCCATGTGGCATTAAGATCCGCACTCCAGTCCGTAATGCATTGGTCTTCATCTAATGCTGCTGTATCAATAGTTAGATTTTCGCTAGTATCTAAAGACTTGTTACGTATTAATTTCTGCACATTATGAACAAAATCCTCTAGTTCACACTTACAGCTTAGCTCTACGGCATATCCTTTAGATACTAGTTTCTCATAAAGGTTCCACCAACTATCTTCTAATTCTTCCATGGAGCGCAACTTAGCCTCGGTCATAAAAGATTTAGCTTGTTTAGCATCGCCTAGTAATAACGTTGCTAGCTCTGTAAATGTCAGTTTCATCTGCTCTATATCTAGATACGCTACTTCTACACACAAACTACAATCAGGTACTCTGCGTTTTTTCACAAAAGCCCGCATCATCTTCACAGCGTTAGGATAACTTACATCAGCCATACGATAGGTCTTGCCATCTATATCTAAGAATAAATCTACTGCATCCTGCGTTTTACCTACACGTGCTTTCATGGCTGTACATCCATCGATGGCATGAGGTGGGTATACCTCCACGTACATAGAAAATCCATCATGCATAGCCTTTAAGGTATTATCTATTCCTACTATGTTAAAACCATTTCGATTATAATTAGGGTTCTTCATGTGCCACTCTTCGTAATTGTCAAAAAGCTTTTCTTGAATCCAATTGTAAAAGCTCATATACACTCTCCACTATACACTGCCGTTTACATACAATAATTATCTTAATTATATCATTATAAAGAGATACTTATCATAAAACTTATGTTTAATTAGCATAAGAATAATTTCTGATAAAATAAGTTTTCAAATCGATTCTGCTCTATGAGACAGTGTTTTAGGTCTCAAAACCTAAAAAGAGCCAAGATTTAAGTCTTGGCTCCTAAAAAGACATAATACTAAAAAACATATGCCCATTAATTATTTTATTGGTGCGCCTAACCGGAATCGAACCAGTGACACGCAGTTTAGGAAACTGCTGCTCTATCCTACTGAGCTATAGACGCATGTACACTTTATTATATCGTTTTTAATAAAGTATACGCAAGGCGTCTTTATTGTTGTAGGTATTGGTTATTTACTTGTTTTTGTTCTTCTGGGCTGAGGTTTTGGTAGCCTTTAGCTAATGCACTTACCCAAGATCCGTAAGCAGGGTTTGGGAATACCACAAAGGTAGTACCAAAGTCCTCTTTATGATTGTCGATGATGGCATTTCTTTCAGCTAGTGTCTTGCCTTTTGTGCCGATTGGGAAATCACCGGCGTTATCGCCCATATATACAATGACATAATATTTTTTAGCAATCATATCAAAGCGAGGTTGTTTATCAGAGTCTTTTTCGAATAGTAGTACATGGTCTTTATCGACAGATGGGAACCCTAATGCCTTAAAGTTTTGTACTGTTGCATCGTAGTTAACGGGTGCGTATCGATTTGAAACATAGAAGATTTCTACCCCTTGTTTATGTACTTCATTTAGAAATTCAACGGCTCCAGGCATGGCTTGCGATTTTCCTTGATGTACGGCTTGACGCCACCAAGGAGCATCAAAACGACCATTACCATTTACAATGCTTTCACCCATCAACTTGGTATTATCCACTACGGTTTCGTCCGCATCAAGAACGATAGCTAAAGGTTTTCGTTGATGAGATGGATCAGTAACGGCCATCTTAACGGCATTCATTGCCACATTATACCCTTGATACGCCAACGCTCTGTACTCTGCAGAGGTACGCATCCATAGCAAGCCCATCGTTTCAGTTTCGGCTTGGTACTGTTGCTTTTGCTTGAGGGCTTCCTGTGCCGCTACATCATTAGCTACTACATTATTAGTTACTGTATTATTTGTTGTAACACTAACTCCATCATTCTTAACTGCTGTAACAGTAACAGGCTGAACTGGTTGAGCCTGCGTTACAACAGCAGCAGAAACAGGGCTATTTGTTTTTACCTTAGTCGGAGAATCCGCTTGTACCACAGGCCCTATACAAAGGCTTCCTCCCATGCAAGCCACCATCACATACCATGCCAAACTACTAGATTTCATAACTGCCTCCTATTCACATGTAACATTTCGTACAAATTCAACACATCATATAATTCTACATAGTTATACTAAAATCCTTTTAAAATTTGTATATTTCTGAAAGTAAAAAAGAGCCTATACACCATACCATAAATCGATTCGATTCAGATAGTTGCTTAGGCTCTTTTAGAAGTTAATAAATACGGTTTTAAATTTATCTATGTAAAAACTATGCTATAATACAGCTATTGATGGTATTAGAGATTTCTTACTAAAGAGAGGTATATGTAATGAAACTATGTAAACGATCAATTATTGCCAGTTCACTATTAGCTATATTAGCTATATCATCTGCATATGGTGCTACCCCTATGCGATCTACTGAAAGCACAGATACTGCTATAGTTGATATGGATTACTCCAATCTTCCAGAGCTAAAAAGATCTATCGAAAGTGCAACACCAGCTATGGTACAATCTACTCTTGCTGCTTCTAAGGGAAAACCTACTAAAGATAAGCCCGTCTATTCAACAGTCACTATGACCGGTAATCGTGTTGTATCCGTAAAGACCTACAAAACTAAAGAAGAACAAGAAAAGGCCATGTTAAAGGAGCGTGAACGCTTAGACAAGGTCAGTGCGAAACGTCGTGCTAAGCGGAAAAATGAAACTCGCGCGGATATGCTAAAAGGTTTAAAAGCAATACCTATGTATCCACCTGTTAATGAAACACGAGCATTACAAAGCGAAATGTTCTCTCAACCATTTGGGAGACAACTCGATTTGCGTTTAGTAGAGGCCTACACACAAGATTATGACAAGGCCAAACCCGGCGATATTTATGTCTATGCAGATTATGTGGACTATACATCTAAGCAGCTATTAGGTGAAAAAGATGGTACTACTGCTATTTCAGCCATGATTCTACGTACAATCATGAGAAAAGACGAAAACAAAGCTTTCAGCATCGATGTAAATGCGTACTTCATAAATCCAACAACACATACGATTTCCATAAGTCGTTCTGAAGATGTAAAGGGCATCGATATCAAGAAAAGTGAAATAGCTGAAACCGTATTTAAACTACCGACACACCAGCTACAACCGGGTGATCCACAATATGAAATTGCTAAGCTCATGTATCAAGACTTAACAAGTAAAAAATTTGATTAGTAATATTTAAATACACTCTCCACAACAAAAGCCCCTCCTTACTATGAGCTACATAGCAAGGAGGGGCTTCGTGTTAGTTTAAGGAAGTTCTTTTATCGCATTAGTATTGTTTAGATAAACTATTTTAATATTGTTTAAATAGTATCATTAATCTTATTTTACATCGCTGAAATCAATATTCATACCCAATGCTTTAGCAACGCCTTCACCATAAGCTGGATCACATTGGTAGCAATGTTTTGCATGACGTTCTTTGATAAAATCAGGTACGCCATTCATAGCTGCTGCGGTGTTATCAAATAAGACTTGTTGTTGTTCAGGGCTCATGAGGCGGAACAGTTTACCTGGTTGTGTAAAGAAGTCAGAGTCGTCTTCATAGAAGTCATATTGGTAGGCTGGGCCAGATACGTCGAGAGGAGGATTTTTAAATTCTGGTTGTTCAGCCCATTCACCAAAGCTATTTGGTGCGTAGCCAATTGTAGACCCATGATTTCCATCTATACGACCTTGCCCATCTCGGTGATAGATATTTACAGGGCATTTAGCGGCATTAACAGGGATTTGATAATAATTTGCCCCTAGACGATAGCGTTGCGCATCCGCATAGGAGAACAAACGACCTTGAAGCATTCTATCAGGAGAGAAAGAGATACCAGGAACGATAGTAGTCGGTGCAAATGCAGCTTGTTCTACATCTTGGAAATAATTTTCTGGGTTGCGATTAAGTTCCATTACACCAACTTCAATCAATGGGAATTCGTCATGATACCATACTTTAGTTAAATCGAATGGATTGTACGGCATATTGTTAGCTTGTTCTTCGGTCATCACTTGGATGCATAATTTCCATTTAGGGAAATCGCCTTTTTCAATAGCCTCAAAGAGGTCACGTTGGTGGCTTTCACGGTCACTAGCTACCACATTAGCCGCCTCAGCGTCGGAAAGATTTTCAATCGGCTGTTGGCAAACCCAGTGGAATTTAACCCATACGCGCTCATCGTTTTCGTTAATAAGACTGTATGTATGACTGCCGAAACCATGCATCGTGCGATAGGATTTAGGAATACCACGGTCACTCATGACGATAGTTACTTGGTGGATTGCCTCTGGCAAGCTAGTCCAGAAATCCCAGTTTGCTGTCGCATCGCGAAGATTTGTTTTCGGATTCCGTTTTACAGCGCGGTTCAAATCAGGGAATTGCAATGGATCGCGGATAAAGAATACCGGTGTATTGTTACCTACGAGGTCCCAGTTTCCTTCTTCCGTATAAAATTTTACGGCAAAGCCACGAATGTCGCGTTCTGCATCGGCCGCACCACGCTCACCGGCAACGGTGGAGAAACGTACGAATAACGGCGTTTGCTTGCCTACTTCAGAGAAAATTTTTGCTTTCGTATATTTTGTAATATCGTTAGTTACTGTGAAAGTACCAAATGCACCGGATCCTTTAGCATGCATGCGGCGTTCAGGAATCACTTCGCGCTCAAAATGCGCTAATTTCTCCATGAGCCAAACATCTTGCATCAATACAGGACCACGTTTACCTGCTGTAGCAGAGTTGCGATTATCTGGTACGGGAGCGCCAAAGGCGGTTGTTAGTTTCTTTTCATTATTCATGTTACAAACTCCTACTTAGAAATCAAAATTAAAGTAATTTACTTTACATAATTTTTAAATCATATATCTCAATTACGATAAAAATTATTAACTGATAATTATTATCCATTAATATGTAATTAGAATAGCACAAATTTTTTAACAGAACAACCCTAAACCTTTATAAATTTTGTATACACGATATCATTTATAATTTTAAAATGAGAATTTCAATGCTATATATTTAAATGCTGTTAAGATGTACCTACAAAAATACGCAAAACAAAAAACACCTTGTTTCTACTAACTTGTAGATCACAAGGTGTTTTCATTCAATTTATGCCGGACGACTCCAATCAACTTGTACGTCGATTGCTTCCCACATACGTGTTAAAGCTAACTTAAGATTATCCAAAGATTCTAATGGTTTTACGGTCAATCGTTCATACGTATCAAGACCTGTAGCATGCTCAATAGCATGTTCATTATTCAAGTAAGCAATTACCTTATCCACCCACTCTTGTTCAGGTAAATCTACGGACACTGTTTTTGTTTCTGTATCATAGGACAAGAAACCATTGCTGTTTACGCCATAATGAATGGCCACACGAAATAAACTCATATCTATACCTCTCTTGCGGTAATTTATTAACACTACACCCATATTGTAACACGAACAATTATATTAGCGAAAGTATTCAATATAATCTTTATAAGTCCTTTTTGACGGTCTTTTTAGGTCCTTCAATAGATGGGTGTGTGTCTGCAATTGTAGACCGATTAGCCTCTTTAGTTGAGACTACATCAACATTAATAGACTCCCCATCCTCTTGATCAGGCTGTGCATCCACTGCCGCTTTCAACTCTGACCGTTTTCTGCGTATTCCATTGTCTCCGTGAAAGCGTTGCCATAACGCCCCACTCATGACAGCGGTTTCACCAAATTTAGACTCTAAGGAGTCTAACACACTAGATAGCTTATCCTCTGTTTTATCCTGTGGGGATTCAAAGAGACTGTCCTGCATAGGAACCTCCTCATCGAGGCCACTCACAGTAAGGCCTAATAAACGGATAGGACCAGGCGGATCCATAAAAGTAATCTCACTAGAACTACTATATTTAGAAGTACTATAATTAGAACCAATATGGTTAGAACGATTATCTTTAGAACTACTATATCTAAAATCAGTAGATTTCACTTTCATAGTTGCCCCTAGTGCTTCTACGTCTTTCTTTGTACCTTTCGGGTTCTTACTCGTTTTATCTTGCATGAGCTTATTCCACAAGAGCAGCGCAGTTTCAAAAAATACATGTTCATGATCTGACGGCGTATCTAGCCGCTTCTGCCGTGATACGGTAGTGAAATCATCATACCGAACCTTGATAGATACAGTATGTCCATAAAGGCTACGTCTACGAAGCCGTTTCGATAAACGGTTTGCAAAGTACCTAAATTCTAATTCAATAGCACGGCCTTCTGTGAGATCTTCTTCGTAGGTTTCCTCAGCGCCAATCGATTGTATCTTTCGGTCTGTTTCAACAGGTCTATCGTCGATACCATTCGCAAGTTCCCATATGCGCTTTGCCTGATTTCCCACAAGAGGAATTAAAGTGCTTTCATCAGGCAAAGACTGAATATGACGTATCAGATGAAAGCCACCAGCTTTCAAAATTTTCTCTGTCCGAGGGCCAACACCCCAAATACGTTTAATAGGCAAAGGAGCTAGCACCTCTTTTTCACGACCGTATGGGATGACCACAAGACCATCTGGCTTATCTAAATCAGAGGCTAATTTAGCAAGAAATTTATTGGGTGCTAAGCCTGCAGAGATAATAAGTCCTGTTTTCTTGAATACACGATCTTTAATGGCTTGTCCTAGCGCTTTAGGACCACTATACATGGTAGACATGCCGCTCACTTCAAGAAAGGCTTCATCAATAGATAGAGGCTCAATATAAGGAGTGAATTCTTTCATGATGGAAAAAATTTGGTTCGACACTTCTTTATATCGATCCATCCGAGGATATACATAGATGCCATCAGGACAGAGTTTCTTAGCTCTCGAGATTGGCATCGCAGAGTGAACACCACATTTTCGAGCCTCATAGGAACAGGTAGCTACAACACCACGTGAAGAAAGACCACCCACGATTACGGGGTGGCCTTTATACTCTGGATGATCCAGTTGTTCTATGGACGCGAAGAATGCATCCATGTCAACATGCATAATCCAACGTCTCATTGTTATGCTTCTTTTTCGTGCTCAGAAATGCGGCAGTATTTAATCTGCGCACAAATGCACTCATCTTTAGTTTTATATAATTGAGGGAGAATATCTAAAATATCAGCAAATGTAGCTTCATTAATGGAGTAACGCGTCCATAAACCATTACGTTGAGAGTTGACTACACCTGCATCAATTAAGATTTTCATGTGGTAACTCAACGTAGATTGAGACAAATTGAAGCTCGCTAAAATATCGGCTGCACATAATTCATTGCAAGACAACATATCGATGATGTGTAATCTTGTTTCATCACTTAATGCCTTAAAAATCGTCGCTAAACGTTCGTAAGAAACTTCAACCATATCTTTAACTCCTCAGATCCTTATCAAAAAATATCAATCTACTTCTTGGTATTATTATATACTATTTCTTAATGTAAATCTATTTTTTTCTTTATATTTGTATCTTAATAATTTATTATGAATACAAAAAAATTATAGATAAGTAAATTTCGTCTCATTATAAACTAATTTAATCACGTATTTCTTTGTATAAAATGAATATTTTAAACAAATTTTTATTTTATAGATTTATCTGAATATACATTTTTCTGTATATATAACAATTGTGCTCTATTATTTATTATATATTTCTCGATATACTCACACTTTAATAACTATATAGCATACTTCGATATACCGCACCACTGTAGCAACCTAAAGGATTAGATATAGAGTACCCACGTTTATATTCTACATCTATTCAACACAAAAGACCCCTCTACGAGGGGTCATATCTGTATAATTCTATAAATCGATTGCATAGCAAAAAATATTAAAATGTATAATATTATATCAATGCTACCAAATACAAATTTCCTATTATATCAAATTAGTATAGCTTAAAATACATTTACTAAGTCGATAGTTTGGCTACGGTTAGGGCCAACGGATACGATACCCAAAGGTACACCTGTTACTTCAGCAATGCGTTCTACATATTTACGAGCATTTTCAGGCAATTTATCGTATTCACGAATACCAGAGATATCAGTTTCCCAACCTGGCAATGTTTCGTACACTGCTTCGCATGCTTCAAGATCTTTCAAGTTAGCTGGGAAGCCTTCTACGTCTTTACCATTTAATTTGTAGCCTACGCAGATTTTCAATTCTTTGAAAGTATCAAGAATATCCAAGCGAGTAATAGCCAAATAATCAAGGCTGTTAAGACCTGCTGCGTATTTTACAACCATGAGGTCTAACCAACCACAACGACGAGGACGACCCGTTACAGTGCCGAACTCATGACCAAGTTCACGAAGGTTATCGCCAGTTTCGTTAAGAAGCTCTGTAGGGAACGGACCTGCACCAACGCGCGTAGCGTAAGCTTTTACTACACCGAAGATGTTTTTCAAGTAGTTAGGACCCACACCAGCGCCTGTGGAAGCACCACCTGCAATTGGATGAGAGGATGTTACAAATGGATATGTACCATGATCAAGGTCGAGCATAGTAGCTTGAGCACCTTCGAACAATACCTTTTTATCCTCTTTTACAGCTTTAAGAACAGCCGCATTAGTATCTGTTACATAAGGTTTCAAGGCTTCAGCGTATTTGATGTAATCCGCTAAGATTTCATCATAGCTAACAGGTTCAGCATCGTATACCTTAGTAAGCATTTTATTTTTGAACTCTACATTGTACGCTAATTTTTGTTTAAATGTTTCCATATCATACAAATCACAGATACGGATGCCGATACGATTGATTTTATCAGCGTAGCAAGGACCAATACCATTTTTAGTAGTACCGATTTTAGCATCCCCTTTAGATGCTTCTTCCGCAGTATCTAGAGCGATATGGTATGGCATAATGACATGTGCACGGTCAGAAACTTGAAGGGTTTTAGCAGATCTGCCTTGCTTTTCAAGGCCTTCAATTTCTTGTAACAAAACTTTAGGATCGATAACAACACCAGTACCCACAATATTTTGTTTATTATCGTATAAGATACCACTTGGCAAAAGGCGAAGTGCAAACGCTTTATCATCAACTACAACAGTATGACCCGCGTTATTACCACCTTGACTGCGCACCACAACATCCGCACGTTCTGCGATCCAGTCAACAATTTTACCTTTCCCCTCGTCACCCCATTGAGTGCCGATAACCATACTAGTTGCCATATCTATATCCTCCATATAACAGTCGAAACAATTCATTTTTATTATACAACAATGTTCGGATTCTGTGAAAGTATTTATACAAATTCAATCTTTAGTTTCTTCCCAAACGCATGGGCTATTTTCTGCAATGTTTTCAAAGATGGATTTCCATTGCCATTTTCAATCTTGCTAATATCAGACTGTGTAATACCTGTTAACTCAGATAATTGCATTTGCGTCATATGTGCTGCTAATCGCGCCTCAACTATATTCTGAATAATTTGGTATTCATCATCTAAAGCATCCCACTCTTTTTTAAACTTCGGATTTTCTAATTGCTTTTCTAAATATTGATCTAACGTTTCCATATTATCTATACCTCTCAATATAATTATTTTTATATTTAATAGCTAGTTCAATTGCACTTTTAGGTGTTTTCATAGATTTCTTTACAAAACCATTAGTTAATACAATTCGCCTTCCCACAAAGAAGAAATACAATATTCTTGAGATATTTGAACCTTGCTTCGTTCGCAACTCATAAATACCATCCTCTAAATATTTAGACTGCGGTTCCCTTAAACGATTGCCATATAATTCAAGTATCTTTAAATCTCGAATTGTTTTAGCCCGTTGTTTATCTGAAAGTTCATTTAAGAATACTTTTGCTGGCTTATCTCCACTTAGGGTTTCATAAAAAACAACAGAAAATGTATCCATGTCATTCCTCCTAATACTAGAAGAAATCTTTACTTAATTATATGTTAAAACATATATCAAGTAAAGATATTGAGATATAGAAAATCAAAGTCTTACTATATCCAATATAGATAACTGGTTTGTTAAAGTAAACAAATGGGAGGTGACCAATGGTCACCTCCCATGTATTGACATTTTATCGAATCAAAATATTCTATTTTAGTTCTTTTATACGATTTTGCTACTTACATGTTATTATGTCTTTAATATGACCCTATTGCATTGATGTTATTTTGGTTCTTTTAACCAGAAGCTCATAAGCAAGCCTATAACCCCTACAGGGATCAGTGTCATCAATGCCGTTTGTACGTCATAGATATCTGCCAAGTGTCCAATATAAGGTGCCACAAGGCCACCTAAGGTAATGCCAAGGCCTAGCGTAATACCAGATGCAAAGCCCGCATTTTTAGCAAGATATTTTTGACCTAACACCGTAATTGGCCCGTATTGTGAGAACACACCAAAGGCCATCGGTATCATGGCGCCAAAGAAGCCCCAAATATTAGACACAAATATAAATACTAAAACAGAAGGCAAGAAAATCAGATTACCTAAGCGCACCGTTTTAAGAAATCCAAGTCTATCAGATAAAGCCCCTCCCATATAGGTAAGAACGGCCCCCATCGCAAAGTACGCAGTAAGGGCCAAACTAGATGCACTAGCTTCACCATTAATAACGGTAATATACAAAATAGGAATAAAAATAGCCAATACAGAGAAGAGTATAGATCGAGAGGCAATCACAAAAAATAACTTACCAAAGCTCGCCCAATCATTTGTAGCAGTACTAAGAACCTTAGAACGACTTTCACGGTTACCAGTATCAGCAGTATCAGCGGTATCAGCTTCACCCTCGCCCATAAAGGCATAGAGATATAGCAATACGCCAAGTAGCGCGATAATCGTAAATACCCAAAGGAATTGTCCCCCAAAGACATATACACCCCCAGCGAGGAGAGGTCCAAGTGCAAAGCCAGCGCTACCACCGACTGCAAAGCGCCCCATAGCATTACCAAGCTCATGAGATTGCGTACGATTTACCAGTAGAGCTGCCTCAGGATGGAATAATGCGGCTCCTACCCCGGCCAAGAGCGACAAAGCAAGAATCATTTCGTAACTCGTAGCAATCGCTATAGCACTAATGGATACCAGTGTAACCGAAAAGCCTACAGGAATGAACCACGGCACGCGCCAACGATCCGCTACATAGCCCAATACGGGTTGAGCGACGGAGGCCACGACGGTATTACAGAAAATAACGGTCGCCGCCTGATAATAATTAAGGCCGAAATTCGCGATAAAGAACGGAATCAGCGCGGCCAGGGAGCCCTGTCCGAAGTCATTGATGCAGTGAAAAATGGGAGGACTATAACGCCTTATAAGCTCTTTCATATAAGCACCTATTAATAATAAGTATATCTGGAAATACGGAATATGTTCCCATTAATCACCCATGTGACCAATAGTGTCGTTATTTATATTTACAAGGATATAAATTACGCATATAGTGTAACCGGAGGCCTCTGAATGGCCGGTTCTTGCCAATTTTTCGAGAGTTGGCGGTGATAGAAATGAAAAAGAACCCAGTCGTCGACCAGGCCACATCTTCACATATTAATCGAGTGTGAGACCTGGCGCGATCAAACATCCAAGCCTCTCTTTTATGAGTATATCATAAGAGACATAAAAAGCCTATACATATCAATGTAAGGCTTTAATTTATTTTTCCCCAATCACACATAGCATTTATGATTGGAATAAAAGATATCCCTTTTTCTGAAAGAAAGTATTCTACTTTTGGTGGAACTTGTGGATACTCTTTTCTAATTATAATACCATCTTCTTCTAACTCTTTTAATTGAGCACTTAACATTTTATGTGTTATGGGCATTAAATTTCTTTTTAATTCACTATACCGTAAAATTTTTTCACAAGCTAATTCATATAATATTCTCAATTTCCATTTTCCGTTTATCATGGAAAATGTTTTTAAAAATGGTGCTTCTTTACTTCTACATATATTTTCCATCTTACTTCTCTCCTTTTAGATAGTATCTTTCAAAAAAGTGCGTTCTTACCTTAATAAATATAAAACAGTATAATGAAAAATATCTAAATAATATACCTAAATAATCAAATAAAATAAGGAGTGATATTATGTCAAATATATTTAGTCAGATTAAAGTAAAAGATGTCAACTTTTCTAATAGAATTGTGATGGCACCTATGGTACATTTCGGTTATAAAAATAAAAATGGAAATATGGAAGAAAAATTACTTAATACATATCTAAACTATGCAGATAAAGGAATAGGTTTAATAATTAGTCAAGCACTTATAGTTGCAAATAAAGAAGAAATAGTTGGAGATGTTTCAGACTGGGCAGGAATATATTCCAATGAACATATTAAATATTTAAGGAAAATTTCTGATACTTACCATAAATATGGCACTAAATTTATAGCACAGTTAAATACTTTGAATTTTAAATTTCTTGAAAAGAATTCAAATAATATTAATAACCTCTCAAAAGATAATTTAATTTATCTTAGAGATTGTTTTATAAAAAGTGCTAAATTTTGTCAAGAAGCAGGACTTGATGGCATTGAATTACATGGTGCTCATGAATATTTTTTTAATATGTTATCATCAAAAATTTCTAATAAAAGAAAAGATAATTATGGGGGGAATCTAATTGAACGATTAAATTTAGTAAAAGAAATTATAGAAGGTATTAAAAATTTCTCAAAAGATAACTTTATTATTTCTTACAGAATGGGCTGGACTGAAAATATAAACACTGATATTGAAACAGCAAAAGCTCTTGAAAAAATAGGAGTTGATATATTACATATATCCAGTGGAATACCAGAAAATAGAAAAATAAAATTGCCTGATGGATTTGAATATAATGATTTTATTTACACAGGTATTCAAGTTAAAAAAAATGTCAATATTCCTGTTATCATTGTAAATGACATAAGAACTTTAAGCAGAGGTAATAAGTTAATTGAAGATGGAGATTGTGATTTTGTTGCTTATGGAAGACCCTTCTTATCTGATTCTAATTTTGTCCTACACTCACTAAAATAAGGACTATTGCAAACCTATGAAATAAAAATAATTCAATTACTAACTAAACGTCTTAATTACCTCTTATTTCAATAATTTAATTTACAACAGCCTTTTTTATACATCCTAACCACTAAATATTCTACCAATGTATAGCAGCAATTTTTATAATCCGAACCGCGCCATGATGGTATCCACGTGTTTCAAGAGTTTGTACGGATCGAAGCATGCGTCGATTTCTTCATCGGTCATATATTTCCTGATGTTTTCATCGGATTTGAGACCTGTTGCGAAATCTTTACCTTCAAGCCAGCGTTCCATAGCATGTTTTTGAACCCAACGGTACGCTTCATCGCGAACGGCGCCTTTATCGACAAGGTGCGTTAAAATCGTTTGACTGAACACGAGTCCGCCTGTAAGGTTCAGGTTCTTGAGCATCGTTTCAGGGTATACCAATAATTTATCGATGGTACGGGTCGTCAAATGAAGCATATAATTTAATGTAATCGTCGCATCCGGCAAAATAACGCGTTCTACAGAGCTGTGGGAAATGTCGCGTTCATGCCACAACGCCTGGTCTTCATAGGCGGATTGAGCATATCCGCGAAGCAAACGGGCCATACCGCAAATTCTTTCACATGTGATAGGGTTGCGTTTATGAGGCATCGCAGAGGAACCCTTTTGTTTAGGGCTGAAATATTCTTCTGCTTCGCGTACCTCTGTACGTTGTAAGTGACGGATTTCCAATGCGATTTTGTCTAATGTACCGCCTACAACAGCGATGGTAGACAACAACTCAGCATGGCGGTCACGTTGCACCACTTGCGTAGCAATTTTAACAGGTTCAAGGCCTAATTTTTCACACACATATTGTTCTACGAATGGATCGATATTGGAGTATGTACCAACAGCGCCAGACAATTTACCAACGGCAACGCTTTTACGCGCATGCTCCATGCGTTCAATATCACGTTCTACCTCTGCCATCCACAACGCCAATTTCAAACCGAATGTAGTTGGTTCGCCGTGGATGCCGTGGGTACGGCCAATCATAGGAGTATATTTGAACTCAGCTGCACGACGACGCAATACTTCGTGCAAACGCTTTAAGTCATCAATTAAGATATCGCAGGCTTGTTTCATCATATACCCAAGCGCCGTATCTTTCACATCTGTAGAGGTAAGGCCAAGATGGATGTATTTAGCCGCTTCAGGACCTACGTATTCCCCCACTGCTGTTACGAAGGAAATGATATCATGGTTCGTTTCCTTTTCGATTTCATGAATGCGCTCAACGTCGAAATTTCCCTTTTCCCGGATTGTTTTCGCCGCTTCTTTAGGAATAACGCCCAACTCAGCTTGTGCCTCAGATGCGAGGGTCTCCACCAATAACATTGTGTCGAATTCGTTGCGTTCGCTCCAAATATGGCCCATTTCTTCTCGTGTATAACGTGGTATCATGATGTCTCCTTTGCATGATAAAAGCTAGATTTATAGGATTATTGTACCATATGTGAAAGCTCCATTCAACGAAAGCGCCTAAATTTTCCGAATGATAATTATATTAATTTTACTTATTGTTCGTGTTTGTTGGTGATTTCGTATTTGTTTGTAATCAATTATTTATAACAGATACAGTAACTATCAAAATTCAGTTATATTAATGCTGTCTCTATGTATTTACCCGAATAAAATGATATACTAGAATCATCTGAAATATACATGGACTTGTATATCATTACTGGGAGGCTTTCATGGCAACTTTAAATCGTAAAGAACGCCGCGCACAGCGCAACGAATCTAATACTATAGGTATTCTATTACGTCTATTCTTTGGGCTCAGCTTTATCGGCTTGGCGGTAGTCCTTTTGGGCGAGTTTGATTATAACTTCATCTTCCCCATCTTTACCGCAGATATTGTGGTGTCTTTAATTTATGTAATGATGAATAAATCCCGCATTACTACATCTCTAGCGGTACATACTAACGTACGCGTTATCATTGCATTTCTCATCATGTTGATTACCATGTTCTTCTACGCTTTTGCATTGTGGCGAGCTGATCAATTCAGCCCCCCTATGCAAGTCACATTATTCATCGGCGGCGCCATCGTATATCTAGCCGTCTTCAACTCTACGAAAACGATGCTTACAAATCAAGACTAATTGATAACATAAAAGAGGCATATCTTACATACATGCGTATGTGAGGTATGCCTCTTTTTGTTATTTATCTATCTGTTGATAAACAGTTATTGATTATTTTTATATTCTGGTTTCCACAAGATGGCATCAATCGCAGCATCAACATCTTGTTCAGGTGCTAAGCCTTCTTTGATGGCACATTCGGCAACAGCTTTAGCAACTGTACGAGAGAATTGCGTTAGTTTTTCTACCGGTGGTAACGTAGCTGCACCTGGTTTTGTAGTATCTACAATGCCTTGTAAGGAATGAGCTGCTGCGGAAATCATAGCATCACTTAAGCGAGTTGCATTGACCGCTAATACACCAAGACCTACCCCTGGATAAATGAGTGCATTATTAGCTTGTCCAATATCATATGTTACCCCTTTAAGTTCGATAGGTGAATATGGTACGCCTGTTGCGATGAGCGCCTTTCCATCTGTCCACGTTAACAGATCTTGTGCACTTGCTTCTGCTAATTTTGTCGGGTTAGATAATGGGAAAATAATAGGTCTTTCCACATGACTAGCCATTTCTTGGACAACCTCTTTTGTGAAAGTGCCTGGTGCTGTCGATGTACCAACGAGGATTCCTGGTTGTACAGCTTTAATGACAGCATGTAGATTAGTTAATTCATTAGCATTAGTGAATTCAGAACGTTTGCGAGCGAACGACTTTTGCTCGATTGTTAAGTCTGTCATGTCATCGAATAGGAGACCTTGTTTATCTACGAGATAGAAACGACTTCTAGCCTCCTCCTTGGATAGACCTTGCGCTACCATTTCAGACATTACGAGGTTGGCGATACCTACACCTGCTGTGCCAGCGCCAAAGCACACATATTTCTTATCAGTTAATGTGTCACCGCTAATTTTGAGTGCTCCTAAGATGCCTGCAAGGGAAATGATACCAGTACCTTGGACATCATCGTTGAAGGTAGCAATTTGAGGACGATATACTTTTAAAATTTCAGTAGCATGGTCGCGACCAAAATCTTCCCAATGTAGGTATAATTTAGGAAATTTAGATTCTACGTGACGAACAAAAGTTTCAATAAATTTGTTGTATGCATCTCCTGTGATGCGATTTTTACGAACCCCTAGATATAAAGGATCGTCAAGAAGCTCTTTTCTATTTGTACCTACATCAAGTACAACTGGTAGTACCCATTCAGGATTTACGCCTGCTGCTGCAGTGTAGACCATTAACTTGCCTACGGAAATATCTACGCCGTTAGTACCCCAGTCGCCAATCCCCAAGATCTCTTCTGCGTCAGTAACTACAATTAAGCGAATGTCACGACCATCTGCAGCTTGATCTAAAATAGTATCAAGTTGATCTATATTTTCTTCTGTAATATAAGCTGCATATTCTGGATCAATGAATTCGTGGCTAAAACGTTCTATACTTTCAGATATGACAGGATCATAAACGATTGGCATCATTTCAACAACATGATCGCTAAATACTTTGAAGAATAGAGTGCGATTTGTGGAGAAAATGCGCATTAAGAATTCACGTTTTTGTAATAGAGAATCTTTGCAACTAAATAATTCATAAGTTTGAGCTGCTTGCTGTTCTAACGTTTGTACAACGGGAGGCAATAAACCTTCAAGACCAAGGTTTTTACGTTCTTCCTTTGTAAAGGCGGTACCTTTATTTAGGAAGGGATTATTCAAAATTTCATAAGCTTTCATATAAACCTCCTGATAGGAACTACTTAGTACGACTTACTACTATACCTACTTTAATCATACACTAACTGTCAAGAGTTTTTATGAATATAAAAAGAGGCATATCTTACATACTCTGGTATGTGATATGCCTCTTTATTGTCCTAAAACGACAGGAACTGCTAGATATACGGGTTCTCCTCTTCGATTGATAATAGAACCACTGCTTTTAACGATGCGCATTGCTTCCTCTTTTACAGGTTGCGGCACATCTTCTGCGATGAGCGGTGTATGTTCTCCCACGATGACATGTCCATCAACATCAAAGTTAACGCGCACTACAACCCTACCTGTTACGATTGACCCCTTCCCCTGTTCTTGTACAGTTCTTAAATATTCTTGGGGGTTGATATCTGGCTTTTGTAAAAGCGCTTGTTGTCCCGGATTCAATAAACTCCAAGCGAGATCAGAGAGAAAGGATAAATCACTAGCTTCGGCAAAGCCGTTTCCATTGGCATTCGGATCAGATGTTATATCCTTACCCATAGGAGCATTGTCAGGCTTAGAAAATTTACCATCTTTAGAATCATTTCCACCCGTAACTACAGCTTGTTCATTATTAGTTGTTTCCGATTCTATGGCCTTTGGAACGGCCCATTCGCGACGAGCATTAGATGTAGTCTTATTGGCATTTAAATTGTGAATGCTTTCATCACCTGTATTTTCCGTTACAAGGGGATCCGCCTTAGGCGCAGGCCCTTCCGGAGTTGGAGGTTCAACCGATGGCTTATCCTTAGATGTAGGCTCAATAGCGGTAGTTTCCGCATCACTTTCACTATCCTCAGGCAGATGAAAGCTAACCTCTGCTGCATCATAAGCCACACCTGTTCCAACGATACCACGTAAGGAAAGCCCCATGCCAGAGATAAGCATGATTGTAATGCCTAAAGACACAATAAAAGGTTTCAGATAATGTGATTCAAACATGGAATCACTTCCGTTCCGTAGCGACGCTAATGTATTTAGCACCGTTCACCTTGAGCATATCCAAAAGTTCAATAACCTCGTTATAATACACATCTTTTGAGGCGCGGATAACAAAAGCTTGTTGAGGCGCTTGTGTAACGATAGATTTGACCTCTTGCGCCAAACGATCCGAAGAAATTTCCTGATTATCAATATATAGCGTGTGCGTTGTAGTCAAGGTGATGGTGATAGGTTCGATAGACTTCGCCGTAGACGTCGATGCAGATGGTAAATTTAGCGGAATTTGTTGCTCTGTATTCATATACAGCGTGCCTACCATGAAGAATACGAGTAAGAAAAATACAATATCAATCATGGGAATAATCATGATGGTAGGCTCTTTTTTAACCCCTAATGTGCGTCGTCTCATATATCATGTTCCTCATTGTACGCATCAAGGATATTACCGCACTCATGTTCTAATGTCGCCACAGAATCGTTAACCTTTGCCGCACAGTAACTATGAAAGCCAAGCGCAATAATGGCCACGGTCAAACCTGTAGCCGTTGCCACTAAGGCCTCAGAAACACCACCTGTAATAATAGTTGGAGCCCCAATATCGCCACCTACCACAGCAAACGCACGAATCATGCCGAGGACCGTCCCCAACAAACCTAACAACGGAGCCATTGTTACAACCATACTGAGCCAACTAAGGCCTCGTTTTAAACGTTCATCGGCGTACGACACTACATCTTGAAGGCGGTTTTCCAAGCCATTATAATTCTTTGCACTGCGGATAGCACGGGCAAATAAAGAACCAAGTTCCTCTGTATCACGTTCCAAAACACTTGGTAACATAATCCAAGATTGGTTCTTTTCTAAGACCTTATTAAAACGGCGCAAGTCCTTTGTAAACTTGCGATATAAAAAGATACGTTCAATGCCAATCATCAAGGTAAACAGTAAAAAAATCACTAGCGGATACATAACAAATCCACCAGCTGCAAATAAATGCGCTATACTACTCATACTAACCTCCAAAAGCCACATACCTTTAGGCTCTATCCGGGTTAATTATACCACGTTTTATCCCACCGAAAACAGATATAGAGCGTAAAACCACAACATAAATAGATATAGGATGACTTGCAAGATAAATATAGACTAATTCGCTAGATAGACATAAGCTAGCTAAAGTCCACAGGATAAAATTAAAATACAAAAAGGCTGCACTAGAAATGATATACATTCTAGTACAGCCTTTTATGCGTTCCTAAATAGATTAGTCTTTTTTAATAAAGCCTACAATGAAGCCACCTACTGACAGTGCAATTCCTAAACCGCTACAGAACATGCCGATAGAATACCACAATGTGTAAGATTGGTTATTCTCAGAAATCGCCTTTGCTGCCGCTTGAGCATTTGTAGCATTTCTCGCAATTTCCAAATTAGCCGCCGATGGATCTGGATTTAATAATAGAATCACAATACCAATAATTAGAACAACTACACCTACAGGTAATAATAATTTTTTGTTCATTTGAATGCCCCTCTCTTATCATTATATGAAATGGTATATAAAATTAGATATTATTTATCAAGTTTGTTCATATCCAAACGATTCATACTGCCAATGAAGCGATTATAGGATTCAACCATATCATTATAATGATCATTTGTTTGGTCACCTAAGAATGTACGAATTCTACCAATAGCTGTATTTAATGAATCCTTAGCACTTTTATATTCCGAACTAGTAATACTATTAGATACGTCCATGATACCTTGTAACTCTTGGTTAGCTGCATTTACATCAATTTGTTTACCGTCTTCAAAGCCATCCAATAAAGCAGTTAAACGTAAATGAACTTCTTGAGCTGCCGCTGCATTTTTCTTGCCAGACTCTTTAAGTTCTTTCAACTGTTCTTGTTGGTTTTCCGTGTTGTGTTTGTGAACTACTGCGTCTAGTTGATTATACGCTGCATAGAACTGATCATATAATTGAACGTATTTAGGTCCTAATTGTTGTTCCTTAGCATAATTATCTGCTTGATATGAATTAGTTTGGTAGTACGTATCCAATTCACTGGCTACTGGTACAATATCCTTTAATACAGCCAATACGTTATCTAGAGGTTCTTTCATATCATCATATGGCACGCCAGCATCTTTAGCGGCTTGTAATTTCTCTTGTAAAGAATCAAAATGTGGTGCCATAAAGCTTGTTAAATGTTGACCTTCTCTTAGTTTTTGAATGTCTGGGCCGATAGCATAGCCAAAGCTCACTGTATGACTGTTAAAATCGCCAATGGCTTGAATGTAGTTGTTAAACACTTTAACGTCTTCTTGTGATGTCTTTTGAACACCTTGTTGTACGCTATTGGCAACCTTAGAAACACTACATCCTGTCAAGAATAATGGCGCTGTTAGAGTTGATGCGCACAATACTACTGTTAGCATTTTCTTTACTAGTGGTTTCATAATGACCCTCTCTTTTTAATCACACACAAGTAACAATCTATAATTAAATTATATATTATATATGATATATATGAAAGTATTAAGTATAAATATATGAAATTTATTTCATGAATACGCTTTCATAGGCATAGAAAAAGGCACAGTATCTTACTACTTGTTTCACCAACAGCAGTTTTAATACTATGCCTTTTACAAATACATCTTTAATTATATCGAAATACATACGATTACTAACAGAGTTCGTATTAAGATAAGTTATGCCGGCTTATCTAATATATATTTAGCAATACCATATATATTTAACAATACAATATGTATTTACCGATCTAATTATTGTAAGGACTTATCGAAAACGCCAATAAGTTCTTCAACGGCTTGGGATTCACTCATTTCACCGTCTAAGACAGCGGCTTCGACTTCGCCCATGCGACCTTGAATGACTACATTATTAAAGAATAGGTTGTGCAAGTGTTCGTCAATCATATCGCGTACCCAACGGAGGGATTGTTCTTGACGGCGTTTTAAGAAGACCCCATTTTCTTTGCCTTGTTCAGTGAATTCTTGGATAACATCCCACAATTCATCGAGGCCATCCTTTGTGACAGCTGAACATGTATAGGCTTGAGTCTTCCATTTTTCCGTAGCTGGACGAATGTAATGTAACATCCGATCATAGTCGCTACGAGCAATGAGAGCTCGTTTGAGGTTATCCCCATCAGCCTTGTTGACCACAATAGCATCAGCAAGTTCCATAACGCCTTTTTTGATGCCTTGCAATTCATCGCCTGCCCCCGTTAAAACGATGAGCATAAAGAAGTCTACCATGGAACGCACGGTAACTTCGCTTTGCCCAACCCCAACGGTTTCAACGAGAATAATATCGTACCCAGCAGCCTCGCAAAGTAGCATAGTTTCTCTACTTTTACGAGCCACACCGCCTAGCGTACCACCAGCCGGCGATGGACGAATATAAGCCTCTGGATGTTTCGTCAACGTTTCCATCCGCGTTTTATCACCCAAGATACTGCCTTTTGTGACTTGGCTCGTAGGGTCTACAGCCAGTACGGCAACCTTGTAACCCGCTTCAATGAGCATGTTACCGAAGGCTTCAATAAACGTACTTTTACCGGCCCCAGGCACACCAGTAATACCGATGCGCAATGCCTTGCCCGTGCGAGGCAATACGGCTTGCAACACCTGTTGAGCTAGTTTGAAATGGTCCTTATTATTACTTTCTACTAATGTGATAGCCCGTGAAAGTATAACGCGGTCCCCCTGCTCGATACCGCGTACATAATCAGCGACAGTTAATTTCTTTCGCCGCTGTACGGGACGTACCGCTGGAGCCAGATGAGCAGAGCTAGATAAGAGGCCGTCATGCATTTCCTTGACGCCTTTCATTACGTGACACGCGTAAGTGTCATCTTTCTTCGCTTCTTCTGGCACCCAGTCGGGACGATAGGTACTACCCTCGGTGCTTGCGTTTTTTACACCTAATTCAGGGGCTTTGCCTTCACCAGTGGTGAAAGTTGCGTCCTGTGTATTGCGCAATTCATCCGGAGTAGGCCGTTTGTTATCAGTCATGAGACTCGTCTTGAACGTGACTAGTCAATGTTTCTAGTAATTTTTTCGCCGCTACTGGCAAAACTGTACCAGGGCCAAAGATAGCCACTGCGCCATGTTCGCGTAGGAATTCATAGTCCTGAGCAGGGATTACGCCGCCGATGGCAACTAAAATATCTCCACGGCCCCGCTTGTTGAGTTCCTCTACAAGTTGAGGCAATAATGTCTTATGCCCCGCCGCAAGAGAACTAAATCCGACAATATGAACGTCATTATCCACCGCATCTTGTGCTGTTTCTTCTGGAGTTTGGAACAAAGGTCCGATATCCACGTCAAAGCCCATATCCGCGAAGGATGTAGCGATAACTTTGGCACCACGGTCATGACCGTCTTGGCCCATCTTCGCAATCATGATACGAGGACGACGACCTTCGAGTTCTTCAAAGTTATCTGCCATTTGGCGTACTTCTTTGATTACATCGTCATCTTCAAATTCGCTGGAGTATACACCGGAAATAGAGCGAATAACCGCTTTATGACGACCGCATACCTTTTCAACAGCAAAGGAAATTTCACCCAAGGATGCACGAGCACGAGCCGCTTCAAGTGCAAGAGCAAGTAAGTTGCCTTCACCCGATTCTGTAGCCTTTGTGATCGCTTCAAGACAGGATTGAACCTTTTCTTCATCCCGGTTAGCACGCAATTGTTCGAGACGACGAATTTGCGCTTCCCGTACAGCTGTGTTATCTACGTCGAGGATATCCAATGGATCTTCTTTATCTAGACGATATTTATTGATACCAATAATCGCTTCACGACCAGAGTCGATACGAGCTTGGCGACGTGCAGCAGCTTCTTCAATACGCATCTTAGGAAGCCCTGTATCGATAGCTTTCGCCATACCGCCAAGGGATTCGATTTCTTGGATATGACCCCAAGCGCGACGAATCAATTCGTCTGTCAACGCTTCTACATAGTAGGAACCGCCCCATGGATCGATAACCTTACATACCTTAGTTTCATCTTGGATGTAAAGCTGAGTATTACGCGCAATACGTGCAGAGAAGTCCGTAGGCAACGCAATGGCTTCGTCAAGCGCATTGGTATGTAGAGATTGCGTATGACCTAACGCAGCACCCATCGCTTCCATACATGTACGAGCCACGTTGTTGAATGGATCTTGTTCTGTAAGAGACCAACCAGATGTTTGGCTATGTGTACGGAGTGCCATGGATTTAGGATTTTCAGAGCCGAAGCTATTGATAATCTTAGCCCACAACATACGAGCCGCACGCATTTTTGCCACTTCCATGAAGTAGTTTTTACCGATTGCCCAGAAGAAGGACAACCGTGGTGCGAACTGGTCAACGTGAAGGCCTGCATTAACACCGGTACGGATATATTCGAGACCATCGGCCAATGTGTAACCTAATTCGATATCTGCAGTAGCGCCCGCTTCTTGCATATGGTAACCAGAAATGGAAATACTGTTGAATTTAGGCATGTACTGGGATGTATACGCAAAGATATCACCGATAATACGCATAGATGTAGCTGGAGGGTAAATATAGGTATTACGTACCATGAACTCTTTCAAGATATCATTTTGGATTGTACCAGCCATAACCTTTTTATCAACGCCTTGTTCTTCACCAGCCAAGATGTAGAAGGCCATTACTGGCAATACGGCGCCGTTCATTGTCATGGATACGGACATTTGATCAAGAGGGATACCGGAGAATAGAATTTCCATGTCGAGGATGGAGTCTACCGCAACACCCGCTTTACCAACGTCACCTACTACACGAGGATGATCGGAGTCATAACCACGGTGAGTAGCAAGGTCAAAGGCGATAGACAAACCTTTTTGGCCCGCTGCCAAGTTACGACGATAGAACGCATTGGATTCTTCCGCTGTGGAGAAACCAGCGTACTGACGTACTGTCCAAGGACGAGTAACATACATTGTGGAATAAGGTCCACGCAAGAATGGAGGTACACCAGCCATATAGTCAAGGTGTGTCATCCCTTCATAATCCATCTCTGTATAGAGAGGTTTTAGTTGGATTTGCTCCATTGTTGTATTATATAAATCTTCAAAGCTTTTTCCTGTTTCTTTTTGAAGTTCAGCAAGCCATGCATCGCGAGATGTTGCTTTCTGAGATTCCAAGCCAAGAGAGGAGAAGTCTGGATTTTTGAACATGAGCTCACATCCCTTTCTTATCTTGTAACGTATTCAAGATTTCGTAACAATTTGCACGAACAGAAATGAAGTCGTCCACGCCAGCTTCACGGTACACAGGTTCTAAGTCCTTAGGCGGTGCCCCTGCTAAAATAACCGTTACATGCGGCATAGTTTCTTTCAATTCCTTAGCGAGTGGTGGCACCAATTCTGGATAGGTATCATCTGTAGAACAGATAACGACAACATCAGCACCACTTTCACGAGCAGCTTTCGCAGCATCAGCCGTTGTTTCATGGCCATCATTTTTAATAACTTCAAAAGCACCTACTTCGAAGAAGCCTGTGGAGAAGTCCGCACGAGGTTTATGTTGAGGGATTGGGCCCATATTAGCCAAGAATACCTTCACATTATCTTTCGTACGTTGTTTATAATTCTCGGTGCGCATGCGAAGTTCTTCAAACCGTTCAGTCCAACGATGAGCTGAAATGGATTCAATCGTTTCAGAAGCAATATCACCAGCGTCTAAAGCCTTCCGGATTTGACGTATTGTTAATTTATGTAATGCACCGAGTTCAATAAGGCCAATCAAAGCGCCTGGTTCCGTAGTACCTGCTTCTAGGGTAGCCTGTGCTTTCACAACCGCATCTGGCTCCGCACTCGCCAAGTACTCTTCGATTTGAGCAACCCGTTTTTGACGCAATGTTTCTTGATTTTCTGGTTTTGGATCAAGCAATTCTTCAGTCATGTTCGCATACATGTTGTTACCTACAGCCACATCTTTGCGGAATGCAAGGTTTTTGAAGCGTTCATCAAGAACTGCTTTAACTTGAGCTTGTGGATAGCCTTCTTTCAAAGCTGCTATGATGCCACCTTTAGACTCAATAGTTTGGAACTCAGCCCAAATTTTTTCGCATAATTCAGCTGCCAATGTTTCCACATACCAGGAACCGCCTACAGGGTCCACCGGTTGACGCAACTCGAACTCAGTTTGCAACATAACTTGGATGTTACGGGCAATACGACGAGAGAAATCGTCAGCCTTGCGAATTGGTTGGTCGAATGGGGACACTTCAAGACTGTTCAAACCGCCTACAACACCAGAGAATGCTTGTGTTGTATTACGCAACAAGTTTACATATGGGTCGTATACAGTTTTTGTGAAAGCCGATGTTCTGCCGTGTACATGAACGGCACGGTCAGCTTCTTCAGCACCGAACGCTTCCATGATGCGCGCCCAAAGTACGCGCAATGCACGCAATTTAGCAATTTCCATAAAGAAGTTTGCACCCAAGGAGAATGTAAACATCATGCTGTTAGCAATAGTATGAATATCGATGTTCCGTTGTGCTAATTGACGCACGTAGCAAACGGCTGTTGCCAATGTATACGCAACCTCTTGCACATCATTAGCGCCGCCATTAGCATATACATCGCCAGATACGAGTACAGTTTTAAGCTCTGGAGCTTGTTCTTTAGCCCATACAACAGTATGTGCCATTTCATCAAAGGCTGTATCTAAAGACATATGCAATGTGCCATCTTTAGCCCAAACACCAATAGGGTCTGCACCAACGAGACCTTTCAAGTCAGAAGTCTGTTTTTTAGAGCCTTTCACCGTAGCCGCTAACATACCGAGCAAGATAGCTGCAGAAGCACCTGTTTCAATGTATAAAGGATTTTCCTTCAAATTAAAACGCTCAATCAATTGTCTACAATCATCCATAGTAGACAGAGATGTACCGCCGATACCAACAGCTGCGCCTACTTGCACATCTTGATCATGGCGTGTTGCTTCATCAAGGCGAATATTGTGAATGGTGCCACCTTTTACAATTTCGTATAAACTTGCATGATTAGCATCCTTAGGAAAGGATTCGTCTACATATTGGGATACGCCCCAAGAGTCTTTAATATAACCACTTGCCTTTGTGCCACGTAGGAACTCACCTGCTCCAGGATATACACCCTTTGGAATTTTTTCTCCATGCAATGCAGGCGTGTAAATTGGTTGTAACGTAATTCCCTCATAGGTTTTAGTGAACATCTTCTTATGGAAGTCGCCACCCTTTAACGCTTTTTCAACCTCGGTCTGCCATTGTTCATACGTAGGTTTCTTAAACTCATCAAAGGATACAGGTGCTAATAAATCGCGTTCAGCATCCTTTGAAGTCTTTTTGTCAGACATATATGTGCCTCCTTTTCAACTCGAAACCATACCGAGAAACAGCGCACCGTACCTGCGAATTGTTAGATATATGAATCAATCGAGCTTTATCTTATTGGACCACATCAACCTCAAAATGTGTCCATCTGTTTGATATCTATAAAACCTGATTCCTATACTCAACATCCACTCTAAGGGCAATAAAAAACGTGCCACCTAAAAGTGACACGTAAGGTTTCTTATTGAAAGGTACACTAAAAAATACTGTAGCCAGCATACCCCAATCCCCTTCCTATCGCTCGTAGGTACATAACGGTGATTATCAAATAGGCAGTTCTCCTGGCTCGGGATCGTCACCTCGCTTTCGCCTTCCCAGATTACTCCAGTGACATGTATAAAAGCAGGCTCATCCTTACAGTGGCGGGACCGCATCGGCTTATACCGATTTCTCTATTAAGTCTTGCGACACCTATTCTCTATATTCGTTGTTCTAAGTCCAATATAGTGTAACAATATGCACAAAGTCAATGAACATAACATTTAATCATAAGTACCAAAACTAAAGTTATAACTGAAAATCATATGCAATAATTAAAACGCATGATTTGAGAATTAGTGATATAATAAATACTATCATGAGGAGGCATTATGGAGCATACAAGTAAAAAAGGGTTAATCACAGCCCTTAGTTGTTATATAATTTGGGGCTTACTCCCTCTATATTGGGCATTATTAAACCATGTTTCACCGTATAATATACTGGCACAGCGCATTATCTGGTCAGGTGTTTGCATGGCTATCGTTGTATTTGGCTTACACTTTAAACAATTCAAAAAGGACTTTCAATTACTAAAAGAACAACGTTCACAACTATTCCTACTGTTAATTGCGGCAGTCATCATCAGTGTAAACTGGTTCACCTACATTTGGGCCATCGCCAATAATCAAGTTATGAATACGAGCCTTGGCTATTACATCAACCCACTCTTCAATGTAGTATTAGGTGTCATCCTATTTAAAGAGGTTCTATCCATACCGAAAAAGCTGAGTGTCCTCATCGCTACCATCGGCATCGCCTTACTCACCTATCAAGTGGGATCCTTGCCATTAGTGTCGATGATTCTCGCCATTTCCTTCGGCCTCTATGGAGCCGTAAAAAAGAAACTACTCATCTCTCCCTTTACGAGCATCGCCTTTGAGGCCTGGCTATTAACACCGCTAGCCTTACTATATACGACCATGGTCGATAATACCGTGTGGTCCTATTTCGGCACAAACTGGTATACAACCATGTTGCTCATAGCCTGCGGTCTAACTACATCTGTCCCATTGGTTCTATTCTCCTATGGTGCACAGCTATTGCCGCTTAACCTACTAGGCTTCTTGCAATATGTATCCCCTACCATTGCCTTATTGCTAGCCATCTTCTACTTTGGTGAAAGCTTTGGCACACCACAGATGATCGCCTTCGGTTGTATCTGGATAGCCTTAGTATTATTCTCCTTATCGAGCCAAATTACAACACGCATTAGCCTAAAAAAGTAAGGTATATCCTATATATCAACTAAAAAAAAGCTGTATCAAATGATACTCTCATTTGATACAGCTTTCTTTTATATAGACGTATTAATCTAACTTATTTTAATCTAACTCATTCATATTGGTCGTATTCAGATTAGAAATGTAATGGTTATAGGCCTCAATCATACGATTATAGTCATTATCTTGTTTCGAACCCATATAGGTACGGATTGCACCAATCGTAGAGTTTACAGAGGTCTTAACAGAATCATACTTAGGACTAGTAATACCATTTGATACATCACCAATAGATTGCAACTCTTGATTGATAGCATTTACATCTAGTTGTTTTTCACTATCGATCTTTTCTAGGACCGCAGTAAGTCGCAAATGAACCTCTTGTGCTGCAGCGGCATTTTTCTTGCCTGCATCACGCAATTGTTGCAACCGTTGTTGCAAGCGGTCTGTATTAATTTTATGCATAACATTATCAAAGTCAGCATAAATAGGAACAAATTGTTCATATAATTGAACATATTTAGGGCCTAATTGTTGCTCCTTAGCATAGTTGTCTGTGGTATACCCTTTAGATTTATAATATGCATCGAGCTCTTCCGCTACCGGTGTAATTTCGTTCAATTTTGAAAGCAGCTTATCTAAAGGCTCCTTCATTTCATCATACGGAATACCTGCTTGCTTAGCCTCTTCTAATTCTTTTTGTAACTGCTTAAAGTTCGGTGCACTAAATACAGTTAAATGCTGCCCCGCTTTTAACTCATTAAGAGTTGGCGTATTCGCATAATCAAACATGACAGCCATGCGATTGTATCGGCTTACAGCTTTCACATATTGATTAAATAACTGCACCTGATCCTGCTCAGACCGCTGCGCAATTTCCTTACGGCTCTGTTCAGTCCCCTGCCATAATTCTGACATACTACAACCGCTCAAAAAAAATGGGGATGTCAATGTCGCCGCACACAACACAGCCATTGCTACCCTTTTACCGAATAGTTTCATGATGAATCCTCTCCTTCCATCAATACACAACCTAATTTATATATATTAATTATATACTAATATGATTTTTATGAATAGAATTAATATATAAAGGTCATTTATCAATTTTGTCAAGTGACTAATAGAATCAGGAAACATCATTTCTACTCTAATAATATTATTGTACTCAATAGAATTAAAACTATAATCCTACCAATGTTTTAAATCGCCTATTATTGTGAAAGCGTTCAAAATGGTCTTGTTCGGCTGCAACAGCTTTTACAGAAGGATCAATTTTTATAGCCTTTTCTAGCCAATCAAGAGCCTTAGTATCTTCCCCTTGGTCTGCATAAATAGTAGCAATACCATACACAGACCAAGTGTTACTAGGGTCCTTTTCCAATACCTTTTCAAACCATTGTTTAGAATCGTTTAACTGACCTTGCAATTTATAGACCATGGCCATGTTATAGTAATTAGCCACATTGCTAGGATCTAAATCATAAGCCTTTTTAGTATCTGTCAACCCTTTAGCCGCATCACCATTTAATGCTGTTGCAAAGCCGCGTACAGAATAGGCTTCTCCGTTGTTAGCATCTTGTTTAATAGACGCAGTGGCTTCCTCTATGGCTTTCGAATACTCACCAGCAGATAAGGCTTGCTTTGCTGTAATTAGATGGTCATCTTGCTTGGTAGTCGCTTGGCTGTTTCCCGCAGCAGATGTAGAGGAACCAGTTGCAGTAGCAGAACTAGTTACATTTGATTCTGTTTTATTACTATTCGTATTTTGATTCAATCCACATCCCGTAAGAGCTATTATTAAAAGAAAGAAAAGCACAAATTTCTTCATTAAGAATTCTCCGATCATTAATTATATACAAGACTCCTTAGCATGATGATATAATATAAAATACCTCCCGAAAGGAGGTGGTATATTGCAGGAGCTGTTTTATGCACTCTGGGGCACCTTGCTTGCCCCTATTATTGTTGCCTTAGTTGTAACTACCTACAGCTACTGGCTTAACAATAAAAACAAAAAATAAGCAAGAAAAAGGACGAGCTGCCACTCGTCCTTTTTTTTGGTTATATTGCAGGTAATTTCATACACTCTACTACCTACGTTTAGTATACCACATTTCTTAGAAAAATAAAGAATTAGAAATAAATCTCATAAAACCCCTAAAAAACTATTACTAGTTTTAACATAATTTGCGAGCAATATTAAAGCAACATTAATATAAACTACCAGTTACTTTAACATAAACTACTAGCAACGTTAACGTAAATAGCAATAGATATACAAGACTTATTTCTTAGCCTTAGAACAACGATCTAATAGGAATGCAACGCCAACGAATGGGATGCCACCGCTTTCACCAAGACCGATTTCACAGGTAGAGCTGGAGCTTACGCCTAGTGTTGCACCGTATTCAGCGATTTCAGCAGCAAGGTCTTTGGTAGCAGATTTATTAAGTTCTGGTGTGAAGAACCCTTTTTGACCAGCAAAGCCATCGCATGCAAAAGATTTAATGTTAAATACATGGTCTGTGCATAGACGAACCAAATCTTCAATATATTGAGATTTATTCAAGGATTTAATCTTACATTGTTTGTGTACGATGACCCGTTCATCACATTTTTCAATATCGAGATGAGGTACAACGTATTTACACAAGAATTCAGAAATATCATTGATTTCTAAGTCTGGCATGTGTTTGAAAGCATGGTTGAAACATGCACTATGATCGATCACGATTGGATATTTACCGTTTTGAGATGCTTGCATCAATGCATCGTGTAAGTCCTTAACAGCGCGCTCATGAACGTCATCATAGTTTTCAAAACTCAAGCCACAGCAGAGGTTTTCGATATGTTGAGGGTAGATAATATCGATATGGGCCTTGTTGCAAAGGCTTTCCACTACTTGTTGCAAGCTGCGTTCATCGTCGTAACCTTGATTAGGTTTGAAGGCGCGGTTCGCACAAGTACTAAAGTATACAACCTTTTCAAAATTAGTCGGTTTAATACGGCTTCTCAATCTGTAACGATTGGCCTTAGGTGTAGTCTTAGGAATGTACGGAGTAATACCTGTTACACCATGTAAGCCTTCTGTAATCTTGGAAATCGCTTTTTGTGTAACGATAGAACCTGCAATACCTTCGAGACTTACGCCGGCACGAGCCATTTGAAGTGTAGTAGGGAAATTATCGTAAATCTTCTTAGCTAATTCCGGTGCTGGAGGATCGATGCGGCGCATAGATAATGCAATTTGAGCAGTATCGATGCTGAGCGGGCAAAGGCCTTTACACATGGAGCACGCAGCACAGGTATCTACACCAAAATATTCATAGCCTTTTTTAAGTTCCGCAGCCAATGTGAAATTGCCTTCGTTTTCAAGGCGTTTTGTTTCACGCAACAATGCAATACGTTGACGAGGAGTCAATGTTAAATTGCGGCTTGGACAATGTTTTTCACAGAAACCACATTCCATACAGATTGTAAAAGCATCATCGATAACACATTGAGCTTTAAGGTTTTTCTTATACACATCTGGGTCATCAGTGATGATAACATCAGGATTCAAGATGCGTTCAGGGTCAAAGATAGCTTTGATGCGACGGTTAATTTCGTACGCTTTACGGCCCCATTCCATTTCAATGAAAGGTGCCACCATGCGGCCTGTACCATGTTCAGCTTTCAAAGAACCACCGAAGCCAGAGACGCGTTCGGACATTTCTTTTACCAAATCGCCAAAGTTCTTAGTATCTTTAGGATCGCTGAAGTCAGGTGTAATGTTAAAGTGAACATTACCAGATAACGCATGGCCAAAGATTACGCCACCATCTACGAAATCGTATTTGTGGAATAATTCGGTAAGCATTTCGATGCCCTTAGTGAAGTCTTCGATTTGGAAACATACGTCTTCTGTAATAACAGTGGTGCCTTTTCTACGTTGACCACCAACGATTGGCAAAATGCCTTTACGGATTGCCCACCAGGAATCGTATTCTTTAGCATCTTGAGAGTAAAGACTTGGAATAGCTGTTGGAATATCTTTCAATTTGTCTTTAATGAAAGCTAAGTTTTCATCGACAGTTTCTTTGGAGTAGCTTTCAGTTTGGAACAGGATAGCACTTGTACCTTCAGGCACTTCACGAACAAATTCAGGCACATTATCTAGCGATTGAACGGCCTTAAGGGATTGATAGTCCATCATTTCCGCAGCAACAACCTTGTCACGACCCATATTAGCCAAGGCTACAACAGCAAGAGATGCATCGTTCAATGTTTTAAAGAACATGAGACCGCAGCCTTTATACGGTACGTCCTCAACAGTGTTATATACGATTTCAGACACGAAACCTAATGTACCTTCAGAACCAATGAACAAGTGGTTGATGATATCAATAATATCTTCAAAATCAACAAGGGAGTTCAAGCCGTAACCTGTGGTGTTTTTGATTTTGTACTTATGGTGAATCAAGTGTGTCAATTCTTCATCGGCCAAAATATCCTTACGCAATTGTAAGATATCCTCTACCATTTGAGGTTTTTCTTTAAGGAATTGATTAATACTCTTTTGGTCAGACGTATCAAGGATGGAGCCATCTAATAATACAACGCGAATGGACCGAATTGTTTTATAAGAGTTTTGCGCCGTACCACAGCACATACCAGAGGAGTTATTATTCAAGATACCACCTACTAATGCTGTGGCAAGCGTTGCAGGATCTGGACCAATTTTACGATTGTACGGTTTCAATAAATCATTCGCATCGGAACCGATAACACCGCATTCACATTTCAAGGCTTTCCCATCATCGATAACTTCCATTTTCTTGAAGCCATCATTACATACGATGAGCACATCTTCACTGGAGCATTGACCAGACAAGGAGGAGCCGGCCGCACGGAATGTAAATGGTGTCCCACATTGTTGACACAAACGAATAAGCCGTCTTACTTCTCGTTCATCTTCAGCTTTAACAACTACCTTTGGTAAATAGCTATAGCAAGACGCATCAACGCCATATGCATAACGACGTAAATGATCGGTGTATACGCGACCTTTACAAATCTCATTTGCCTCCTTGGCAAAACGTTCATAATCTCTAATAAGTGTACTCACTTCTATTTCCTCCTATCCTTTCTTAAGGAATCTATTACTTTTAGTATACGCCGTTCTCATTCTCCTCACTATAATTATGCATAATTTATATCTCTTCTAATAAAAATCGATATGCATTACCCTTTTATTCCCTCAGTTGAAAGTACATCTCATTAGCATTATCATGTACCCATTTTTCCTCATATACAATCAAGAATCCTTATTTATTAAGCATGTATAGATATAGTCAGTAATTATATGCTAAAACCTCTCTAAACAACGATTCGTACTACCTATAATTCTATAGTAAATACATTACCAACATTATGCATAAAAATAGTATGATTTATATATTTTAAATTTTTCATTCTCATTTATAGTTCTCTATGACTTTTAGTTATACCCTTTTATAAAATGCTGAAAATACAGAAAGCTCTCTAATGATAAACGCTTACGAATCACCATTAGAGAGCTTTACTAAATTATGCTTATTAAAGATAGATTAATTATAAAACCATATTATCCCAAAATACCAGATTTAAGAATGAGGCGTACCGCCAATGCAAAGACAGCTATGCTCATGAGGACGAGGATAGCTTTTGCTTTGAGACGTTTTGCAATACGAGCACCTACTTGAGCACCAAAGATAGCGCCAATACTAGTAGGGATAGCAATACTAAAAATGATGTGGCTTTCAATTAAATGTGTAATAACCCCCACCGTTGTTGATACGGCGAGAATAGATTGACTTGTAGCCGTTGCCATATGGGTAGGAAAGCCCATGAGATAAATCAAAGCCGGCACATGGATGAGGCCACCACCGATACCAAAGATACTCGAAATAAAGCCAACAAAAAAGCTAATACTAATACCGATAGATTTACTATAGCTCAACTGCTCAAGAGTAAGGCTTTCTTCCTTTCTTTCCCCTTTTCTAAAATTTTTAAAACCAATCAATACGGATGCACACAGCATAAAGCATCCAAAGGCAAACATAAAGCCTTTACCAGAGAACCATCCAGACATTTGGGCACCTAAAATAGCCCCCGGAAAGGTAGCAAGACTAAAGATGATAGCAGCGTTAATGTATACCTTTTTTTGCTTAAGATACGCTATAGATCCAGAAATGGCGTTACACATAACAGAAAAAAGCGATGTTCCTACAACCATAGATGGAGACCACTCTGGGAACCAGTACATAAAGAGAGGCACAAACACAAGGCCCCCACCGGCACCGATGATGGTACCAATCATAGCTGCTAAAAAGCCAACTATGGTAAAGAATATATAGAATACCACTATATTATCAATCACATTAACCCCTCCCATGCCGTTTGAATTATTGTTTCTCCATATATACAAAGGATAATCCCGTGTCATCTACTAACACTCCTAATTAGATTGAAAATACGCCTTCGCGGCTTTCAATCGGCCACGCTCACAAGAGACTTGTAATTCATCCCCTGGTTCGAGTTTTACATCGCCTAATGGCACAATGTAGGTACCATTACGGCGAATACTTACGATCAATGTACCATCTGGTAATGCCAAGTCTTGTAACTGTACATCCGTATAGTTTGCCACCACAGGCACCTTCGTTTGAAAGAAGGTTTGTACAGATTCTAGATTGCTTTGACCACTCATGGCTTGCAACAAGGAATCGTAAATCGGCGGTTCTTTTAAAAGATCCGCCACAAGATAAGCCACTAGCGTAACGGTACCGATAGCATAAATATTAGAGAAACTATTCGTCATTTCAAGGACGAGCAAAATCGCCAAGATGGGAGTACGCATAGCTGCGGCCAACATCCCTCCCATGGCACAGATAACGAACTGTGGTACAAAATCAGGAGAAATAAGTCCTAAGGTTGAAAGTAAGCTTTCACAAAAAGCACCTGTTGCAGCACCAATTACGAGCATGGGCAAAAATATGCCCCCTTGAGCACCACTGCCATAGCAGAAGGTGGTAAGTAAAATCTTGCCTAATACGATGCCACCTAAGAGCAATACGCCATGAGATTGAAAGGCAAGCTGACCCACAAGGTCATTGCCCCCACCCAAGAGGAGCTGCGAATCAAAGCCAATGGCTGCCACCGCCACAAAGGTAAGGGCTAATTTCAAGAATCGAGAACATTTGAGCCAGTCAAAGAACCTCTTGAAAGCAAAAATCATACGGCAAAATAACACGCCACATAGCCCCATGATAACACCAACCATGAGCAGTATCGGGAAATATTCAAGAGGAACCCCTGAGGTCACCGTAAAGCCCAGCGCTGGTGTAAGTCCAAAGATACTAACTGTAATATAGTTAGAAATCAAAGTTGCCACGAAGGTTGGTACAACGAGATACGGATAAAAGCTTTTATGTACCTCTTCAAAGACGAACATCGCCCCCGATACGGGCGCACTAAAGGCAGCTGTTAAGCCTGCCCCAGCACCTGCGGATGTCAAAATACGCTGTTCTCGTAGTCCCGAATTCATCCAGTAGGACACAATCTTCCCAGCAGAGCCGCCAATCTGTACGGCTGGCCCTTCACGACCTACGGAAAATCCTGCAAAGCCGGTCAGTACGCCACCAATCATTTTAGATACTAGTGTCCGATAGGGCTTCATATCAAAGAGTCCAAGCATTTCCCCTTCAATTTGCGGGATACCAGAACCACCAGACAATGGGGCCCATGCGAGCAATCGATCTACAATAAACGCAAAAATGACCATTACCACAAGCCAACCCATGGCCCATTCCATAGTAATATCATCCATCAAATGCCACCTGATATGCTCTGATTCAAGTATCAAATAGCGGTATGATGCCCCAAAAAAACCTGCAATCACCCCAACAAGAGCACCCTTTGCAATGAGTTCCGTTAAGAGCACTCGATTCATGGACATATCTGCCAAGGTAGAACTACGCTTATTAAATTTCCATAATTTCATAACATCCTCCTTAGCAGTGACCAAAACCAACCGTTCCTCTGCCGACATAGGTCTACACGAACTATGCATTCATATCCTTAGTATACTTATGTAAACCACCATTTTCAAGAAAGGATTACGTATAAAAATAGCTTTCTCACGGAACATGAGATAAAAGGTCCGAGTCACAAAACAATAGGTAACTCTTTAAACACAAAGCAAGCCACCTCTAAAAAGAGATGGCTAGTTTTATTAAGCAAGTGTGTAAATGTATTTTCTTTACACATTCGGAGGCATTTGAAATATGTAAAGACGCTAATTAGAATATGGAATCATAGATGCCGATTATTTCTTCTAAGGATGCGTCCCGTGGGTTACCAGGTGTACATGCATCGTTGAAAGCAGATTCAGCGAGGAATGGAATGTCTTCTCGTTTCACGCCCGCTTCGCTAAGGGATTTAGGAATGCCTACATCATCAGCTAGCTTTTGGATGACATCGATTGCTGCTTGACGATAGGTTTCTTGATTCATGCTATCTACATCAGGAACGCCCATAACACGAGCGATTTCACGGTATTTTTCACCTGTAGCAGGGGCATTGAATTTCAATACTGCTGTTAACAGCATGGCACAAGCCTTGCCATGAGGAATATCGTACACAGCACTCAATGGATGAGCCATGGAGTGAACAATGCCGAGGCCTACGTTGGAGAAGCCCATGCCCGCGATGTATTGACCTAAAGACATGGCTTCACGACCTGCATAATCACCAGCCACAGCGCTGCGCAAGGAACGACCGATGATTTCGATAGCTTTCAAATGGAGCATATCAGTTAGCTCCCACGCACCTTTTGTGATATAACCTTCTACGGCGTGTACGAGGGCATCCATACCTGTGGCAGCGCAAAGACCTGTTGGCATAGATGCGGACATATCAGGATCCACGATGGCAACGATTGGAATGTCATGAGGATCAACACAAACGAATTTGCGGTTCTTTTCAACATCCGTAATAACATAGTTAATAGTAACCTCTGCTGCCGTACCAGATGTAGTAGTAACAGCGATGATTGGCAAGCACGGATTCTTAGTAGGCGCTAAACCTTCAAGGCTGCGTACATCGGCGAACTCAGGGTTCGTAATAATAGTAGCAATCGCTTTACTTGTATCGATTGGACTACCACCGCCAACGGCAACGATAACATCAGCGCCAGCCGCTTTACAAGACTCAACACCAGCCGTTACGTTTTCGATGGTAGGATTTGGTTTGATACCGTCGTAGACTTCATAAGCAATACCTGCCGCATTAAGCAACTCCGTAACCTTTGTAGCCACTTTAAATTCAAATAAATCTGGCGTAGATGTAACGAGGGCTTTTTTGAAATGGCGATTCTTAATTTCGTTCACAATCTCCTGAATCGCGCCTTGTCCAAAATAGGACGTACCGTTCAACATTATTCTGCGAGCCATATACTTCACTCCTAACAAAACAAACTATACAATAAAAAATAAACCGACAGAGAATCACTTTACTTATTAATTCTCTATCGGTTTAATAAAATCCTTGAAAGCTCGTTATGTATACACTATATATTTTTCTATTGTAACGATTCTAAAGTTTGTCTCCATTAAGTGTCAACTCAGATGCGATTTCAATGAATAGTACTTCCACTTTCTATATTCGTTATACGCTTAATTAATTCCTACCAATAAAATAAATAGCCTAAGAAATTTTGCTCATTTTCATAAGCAAGATACGTTTCACCGATTCATCGAGTCGTTCTTTCGAGATACGACCGTCTTTCACGGCTTTCATAAGGCCATTATAAGCCTCTTGCATGTGTTCGTATTCGTGACATACGAGCAAGATATCGCTACCTGCTAGGATAGATTGCACCGCCATATCACCAAAGGTATAGTGTTTTGCGAGGGCCCCCATGTCCATGTCATCCGTTACGACAACGCCATTATAGCCTATGTCCTTGCGCAACCAATCCGTAATAATCGCTTTCGATAAACTAGCAGGATGATCTGGATCGATTTGTGGGTACATCGCATGAGACACCATGATTGTATAGGTATTCGGTTTAGACTGTTTGATAAGGTCTATAAATACCTTTGTGTCCTCTGAAAGCAATGTTTCTTTAGATACAGGAACGATGCTTGTATCCGCGTGCAAGTCTACATCGGTCTTACCAATGCCTGGAAAATGCTTATAGGAATACCACAAGCCCGCTTCATCGTAAGCCTTGCCAACGGCACCTGCATAGCGAACGACCTCATCAGGGTTCGTACTAAAGGAACGGCCATAGGTTAATCCCAAATCCGCCACAGGAGCAAAGTTAATATTGAATCCCAAGTCTTTTAGTTCCACACCAGACTGTTTTGCTAAGGATACCGCTTGCTCAACAGATGTCTTGCCCAATTCTTCTGCAGGAGGAACCTTGATGAGCTGATCCTCCATGCGCGCTACCGCACCACCCTCTTGGTCGATGCCGAGGAACAATGGCGTTAAACCGACGCTTTTACCAGCCTTATTAATATCTGCAATGAGCGTTTTAACTTGATCCTTGGACTCCATATTACGGTCGAACAAGATGATACCGCCCACACGGTACTCGTTGAGCATAAATTTAGCGTCATCGTTTAGCGTTGTGCCGTGAATGCCAATCATCAACAATTGCCCCACCTTGTCTGCATCGGACATATTAGCCACTAACTTGTCCACCTTTTGCTCTGGTGAAAGCTCGCTTTGTGCCACGGACTCATAGGTCACAGGCTCTGCCTTTGAAGTAAATGGATTATGTAAACCGCAGCCCGTTGTGAGTGCTAATGCACCAATCATAGTGGCTGCTACGAAACGTCGAAACATGCATACCTCCCTTAAATCTCTAAAAAGTAATATGTATAGTATATCAAAAAATATAAACGAGCCCAACATAATCAATACACGACAAGCAGCAGTATAGTACATGCATCTTACAAAACAAAAAGATTGTTACTCGAAAACCCAACGTGTATATCCATTGAGAGAATCAAATAACAATCTTTATATGTTTCATTTTTGTTGTGTAAACATTATAGTTTACATTTTGGAGTGTAAACTATGTATCTTACATTTTGGATGTGTAAAATGTGTATGTCACATTTCGCAAATTAAATTTTTCCTTGCTCTTTCATTTCCGCTAAGAGCTTTACGATACGAGGCCCACAGCCTTTGCCACCGCAAGCGCCCGTGCCAGCACGAGTTGCTTCTTTTACTTGTGGAAATGTATGAGCACCATCTAAAATGGCTTCTTTAATCGTTTTGCGCGTAATACTACGGCATGTGCACACCTTTGTAAGCTTGTCCAGAATCGCCTCTGGCACTTGGTTTTCTTCAAAATTCATATGTAATTCCTCATTTATTCACTTGAATATCTATATACTGTATCAATTTAATATATCGATTTAATATATCGATTTACGTGTCAATTTAGTGTATTGATTTACATATCGATGTAACAGATCAATTTACTCTATTGATAGTATCTAATAATACACTGTAATATTAATATATCGAAAATTTACGATTTCTGTATTTATTATAACACAATTGAGGAACTACATCGATAGTTTTTAATATAAAATCCAAAGAACAGTCAAAAGTAAAATTGTTACTATAAAAAACGAAAAAAATTTACAAATACATTATATGTAAAGATAAGCTAAATCTATCTATAAACTATAAAAAACTACCATAAAGATATTATCTTTATGGTAGAAACTTTCACAAAATATAATTATAGTATGAGCCCAATAATGGCAAAGTAGATTTTAAATATCGTTTGTTGTAATGGACGAATCACCATAGAAATAATGGGTGTATTAATAAGGATGATAAAGAATAATAAATTAAGCATCCCTAATTGGTAATATCTCATCTGCCACTCTGTAGGCAACCACGGCAAGATGATATTAAATCCAGGCAATGGTGGGAACGGAATCAAACAGAAGATTGATAAGCCAATACTATATAAAATAATATATTGCATAACCATGGCAAGACCTTGGGACTCCATGAGGCCTAATTTTCCAAGAAGCATATATATAAAGGTGAATATGAAGCCTGCTATAAGACCTGCCACAGGCCCTGCAAAGGCAAGCAAGCTTATATCACGTCGTGGATCTTTAAAGTAAGATGGATTAATTGACATAGGTTTTGCCCAACCGAAGCCAACAAGAATAATACAGATGGTACCAATTAGATCAAGGTGCGCCATTGGTGACAATGTGAGGCGTCCCGCCAAACGCGGCGTTGGATCACCAAACCAAGTTGCAACCTTCGCCTCTGCATATCCAAAAATAGAAAAAACGATCATAATAGCAGGAATACTTGCTAATATCTGAACCGGATTTAAATCAAACATAGAACTCCTTTATTGTTTAGCTTCCCATGCGGTGTAGCCTTCTTGAATGCAACGAAGGGCATTTAAGGTACGAGGATAGCCGATATACGGCACGCATTGGGATGCGATGTTAATCAAATATTGTTTGCTGTTCCCTACGTTTAAATTGCCTTCTACATGAGCCTTGAGTTGAGCTTCACAGCCACCTTGAGCCGCAAGGAAACAGAAAGTAATCATTTCACGATGAGCCACGCTAAGGCCTTTACGCGTATAGTAATCGCCGAACATATTGGCAAGCCATTTGTTGATATGACGAATATCTTCTGGCCCTTCTTGGTAAGAATTACGCATAGACTCGCCAAAGATTTCCACTTGTTTTTCTACACCTTTTTCAAGACGGGACTCTCCAGTGATTGTGCTGCGAGAGGGATCAACAATGGTTTCTCCTCGATAGTCAAAAATCTTATTGGTCACCTTAAAGAATGGGCGCACACGTCCGATGCCAAGATAGGGCACCGCTTGATAAATGAGCTCTACCACTTCATCAGGAATAAGACCAAAGTTTAATGCTGCCGGTAGCATTAATGCATATTCATCAACAGCGGAGGCGCCTACTAATGTAGCAAGAATGGCTAAGAAGCGATCCTTTGCCGATACATTACGGCCTTCTTCGGTGATGACTTCATCAAAGGCAAAATTATCAAACAATATTTCAAACTCTGGATCAATATAACCTGCTGGGGCTGCAATATCAGGGAACATACGCTCCGTATAGGCTTGAGCAAATTCAGATTTAGACATAAAAAACCTCCATAAACAACACTGGTGAAAGCCCAAAAGGAGCTTTCACCAGCAATAGTTATGTAATTATTACGGCACGGGCCATCAGATTATAACGCTGGGAATTCGAAAGTTGTGCCGTATACTTCTTTCCAAGCAGCCATGAACATATTGAACTCATTTGTTCCAGGTTGAATTTGGTAAACTTGACCATCTGGAGCGTAACGATATACAGTATGTAAGCTTGGATTAACAAGATATTTGAACAATGTAGCTTCCCCGTATTGGTTATTATGCATGTTAATTACATTAACACCAAATACGTTGTTACGGCTGCTATCGATACCTTTAAACTCAGATGCTTTATCAAAGAAATACGTTTCTGTACCATTTGCACTATTTGGAACCTCTGGGTAGTTAGCTAACCCATTCCAGTTTGCTGCGTTTGCAACACCACCTACTAATAATGTACCGGCTAATACAAATGCACCTAATAAATTTTTATTCATAATGATCTCCTTTGTGCCACGAGAGCAAATCACGAATCAGTCATACTCTCACATGACTTGAATACAATACGCTATATGTATAGTATATCACATTTTTAATAAAATTTTTAGATTTCCAAAGTTACAGAATATATGCATATGAGGTTGTATCAAATTAGCCCTTCATGTTCTCTGCTGTTTTTGCATTTGCGTTATCGATTGCTTCTAGCAATTTATTAAGCAACATACGCAATTGACGTGTCTCTTCTACGTCAAATATAGGACCTGACGATTCAGCCAAGCGGCGTGGTATATGAACCGCTACATCACGTAATGCTTTGCCCGTATCAGTAAGGGTTACCATAACTACGCGTTCATCTTGACGACTGCGTTTGCGTTTCAAGAATGCTTTGGCTTCTAATTTCTTTAAAAGCGGTGTTAATGTACCGGAATCAAGGCGCAATACTTGTCCCAATTCCTTAACGGATAAATCACCATATTGCCACAATGCCATCATTACGATGTATTGAGTATATGTCAAATTTAAAGGATCTAAGTGATTACGATATGCATTAACAATTTCCTTTGCCACTACATAGAGTGGAAAGCTCAATTGATTTTCCAATCTTAAATATTCTGAATCAGGAACATCTTCTTTATGTTTGTACCCTTCAAGTACACCAATTTCTGCCATATTCTACCTCCATATGCACACAATTATCTGCTAATTAATTGTACACAATTTTACGGTAAACAGTCAACGCAAAAAGCCCACTTTGAACAGATATTTTTAAATTTGTCAATTAATTAATATTTATTTTCTTATTCGTTAAGAATTAGGCGCTTCTATAGAATTTATGGGTAAAAATCATACCATAAAGTTGTTACTTTATTTATAAATTAATTTGATATTAAATTAGAAAGTTATAACTTCTGTTTTCAATGAAATCTTCTTTCGTTGCAGGCCCGTCTCCTAATAAATGACTTAGTAAAAATACGCCCCCTACTAGGTCCTTCCTTGTAGTATAATAAAAGAAATTCTATATCAAAGCTAACTTATAATAGGAGGCCTATATGAACACCTTAGAGTGCATCAAAACTCGTCATAGTACACGTAAATTTAAAGCAGATCAAGTATCTCGAGAACTTATCGATCAAGTCCTCGACGCTGGTCGTCGTGCTCCATCTGGCGGTAATACGCAATTAACACATTTCATGGTCATTACAAACCAAGATGTGCTTCAAGAACTAGTAACACTCATTCAAGAAGAATACGGCAAAATGCCGATTACAGAAAATACTTTACCTTACATGGTGAATATCATTAAGATGTCCGCCGAAGGCAAATTTATATTCCACTATAATGCACCTGTGCTCATCGTATTAGCTAGTAAAGCAAACTATGCTAATAACTTTGCTGATGTATCTTGTGCTATGCAAAACATGATGCTTGCTTGCAATGAACTCGACCTTGGCAGTTGCTGGGTTAACCAAATCCGTCATCTTCAAGATAATAAACGCATCCAAACCAAAATGCGTGAACTAGGTCTTAGCGAAGACGAAAAAGTCTACGCTAGCCTCGCTATCGGCTACCCAGATCTACCAAATGGTCTTAACCGTCGTGAAATCGAAGCAAGAGGCTATCCTGTAACATACATTGATTAATCAAGGCTAAGAATATATAAAACAAAAGCGCTATCTATCCTACAACTCTATTTGAGTTTCGTTAGGAATAGATAGCACTTTTTATTGACTATATTATTTTTTAACGCTTACCGATTTAGTAATCAAATCGATGCACACTCCATACTTATATGTATAATGAACTATCATTAAGCCTCAAACACGCGTTTACGAGCTGCTTTCACAAGAACGGAATGGTCATCATCTACTACGTGGTTAGATTTATAAGCCCAACGCAACAATAGTGCAGAGTTTGCCACTACGAGAAGGCTACCGCCGTTGTGAACAAGGGCGCCCCACACGGGGGATAAGGTACCAACCATTGCCAAGATGATAGCCACAAAGTTCAAGATTAAGGAGAAGGAAAGGTTTACCTTAATTGTGGTCATCATGCGTTTAGATAAGGCCACGAGATGAGGAATTTCTGTAATATTGTCGTTTACGAGAACGATATCTGCTGCCTCTACCGCGATATCGCTACCAACACCGCCCATAGCGATGCCAACGTCGGATTTTTTAAGAGCTGGTGCATCGTTTACACCATCGCCAACCATGGCTACAATATTGCCGTCTTGTTGTAATTGAGCCACTGTATCCATTTTGTCTTCTGGCAAACAGTCTGCAATCACATTGGATACGTTCAATCGTTTACCAATCGTTTTTGCTGTTGCCACATGGTCACCTGTTAAAAGTACAGGCATTACATCAAGATCGTTTAAAGACTCTACTACGGCGCGACTTTCACGGCGAACACGGTCAGCCAAAGCCACATAGCCAGCCAATACGCCATCAACGGCAACATATACAATGGATGCACCTCGGTTCAAATGCTCATGAACAGCCGCTTTCACAGAGTCAGCAATAGAAATATTAGACAAGGTCATCATCGCTTCGTTACCAGCCAAAACGGCTTTATCTTGTACAGTCGCCTCTAAGCCTTTACCAGGAACCATGCGGAAGGAATCTACGGAATTAAAGCTTTCACCATAATGAGACATAAATCCATTCACGATAGCCTTGCCCAATGGATGCTCAGATTTAGTTTCTACAGAAGCCACCAAGCGATACAACTCATCAGTAGGCATGGAACCCACAGTTTCAACGACAGTGACCTCAGGCGTACCATAGGTCAATGTACCCGTTTTATCGAAGGTCATCGTATCAACCTTCGCCAAGCGTTCCATAATATTGCCACGACGCACGAGGAAACCGTGTTGGCTCGCATTAGAAATAGCTGCCATAATCGCTGCCGGCGTTGCCAATACGAGAGCACAAGGACAGAACACAACGAGGATGGTCACGGCACGAATGATTTCACCGGTTACCACATAGGTGCCAACCGCTGCCAATAACGCAATCACTACAATCCACGTAGCCCAGCGGTCTGCAAGGCTAACGATTTTCGCATTGCCTGGATCTGTAGATTTAACGAGCTTAATCATACGTTGAATAGAACTATCTTCGCCCTCTTTTGTCGCAGTCATATCGAAAGCGCCGAATTGGTTCACCGTACCAGAGAATACTTCGTCACCCGTCGTTTTATCTACCGGCATGGATTCGCCAGTCATAACGGATTGATCAATCGCTGTATCACCAGACAAAATCGTACCATCCACAGGGATAACCTCACCTGGCAACACGCGGATTACGTCGCCTACCATTACAATATCTGCAGGCAATACCTCTTCCTTGCCGTTACGAACAATGCGCGCTGTTGTAGGCGTCAATTTAACGAGACGTTCGATGCCCGCTTGCGCTTTTGATACAGTAAACTCTTCAAGCATGGCCCCCAGTTGCATGATGAAAGCAATTTCTGCGGCCGCAAATACTTCGCCAATAGCAACAGCTGCAATAAGCGCCAAGGACACAAGCAAATCTGCTTTTACGTCGAACTCTTCATACATGGCAACCGCTGCGCCCCACACGATAGGCAACCCACACAATATAATCGTGAACCAAGCCCAGTCGAATGGCAAGCCTAAACGAACGCCTAATAAACTAAATACTACGCCGATACCACCGGCTACTAATGTAATCTTTTCACGATTCAAATCGAACCATTCTGCTATTTTGCTCCACCGTTCCATAATTACCTCCTGTGAAAGCTTATATATAATGATATGTACACATTGATTACGGTCTACATACATGCGTCCATGTATATAACACCTTAAGGGCAAACATGTTATTTATCGTTCTGTTTACCATTTTTATTGTTTTTATACCCATAGGGGTATACCTTATGATTATGTTATACCCATATGGGTATATTTGTGTCAACAACAAAATATGTACAAATATTCATATATAATCAAAAGCACAGGTAAATACTGGATCTATTGAGATTATATTATTCTTGCATAGCCTCATTACACAAATGCATGAACAGTTATTCATATATGTATTTGCAAATCTAATAATTTTTACATAGAAGATATTTTGATAATTCTCAATCCATTCAATACTATTTCACCCTAATCAATACTATCCATAATGCAATTTTCTAATAACTATTTATTATAATAAAAAATTAAGTATAGTCGACTACATACCCTACATGGTATTATTACAAATGACATGTTGTAGAAAGGATGTGTAACGATGTCAATTTTCTCTCCTGCTCCTCATATTGAACGTTTACCAGAGGCGCAAATCGATTCCACCTACAAACGTCTTCGTCGCGAAGTCTTTGCAGGTACATTTATTGGTTATGCTACATTCTATTTGATCCGCCAAAACTTTAGCTTGGCTGTTCCGTACATGATTGCTGAGTACGGCTACACCAAAGCGGATCTTGGTATAGTTATGACCATCTTATCCGTAGCTTACGGCGTAAGTAAATTTGTTATGGGTAATGCGTCTGACCGCTCTAACCCAAAATACTTCTCCACAGTAGGTCTATTGCTGAGTGCTTTAGTTATGTTATTATTCGGCACCTTACCAGGTGTTATGAGCAGTATTCCTATCATGTGCGTTCTTGCCTTATTAAACGGTTGGTTCCAAGGTATGGGCTACCCTCCATATGCAAAAAACATGGTAACTTGGTTCTCCCGTTCCGAACGCGGTGCTTGGTGGTCCTGGTGGAACGTTTCCCACAACCTAGGTGGCGGCATCATCGCTCCTCTTGCTACGCTTGGCATCTACCTATTCGGTACATGGCATAGTATCTTCTTCTTCCCTGCCCTTATCTCTATCGTGTTAGCGATTATTACCTTTGTATTGTTGAAAGATACGCCTCAATCCTGTGGCTTACCTCCTATCGAAGAATACAAACATGAAGTCGTTCATACACATACAGCAAATGAAGAAAAAAGTACTTTCAAAGAAATCTTCTACAAATATATTTTGCATAATAAATACTTATGGTATCTTGCGATTGCAAATATCTTTGTATACTTCATCCGTTACGGCGTAGTTAGCTGGGCTCCGACCTATTTAACCGCTGTGAAAGGCTTCACAAAAGAAGGTTCCCGTTGGGCTTACTTCTTATACGAATGGGCTGGTATTCCAGGCATGCTCGTAAGTGGCTACTTGAGTGACCGCGTATTCCGCGGCCGCCGTGCTCCAGCTACGATTTGCTTCATGTTATTCGTTATCTTGGCGATCCTCGTATACTGGTTTAACCCTGCCGGCAATGTCCTCATCGATAACTTAGCACTCATTGCTATCGGCTTCCTCATCTACGGTCCTGTTATGATGATTGGCCTTCAAGCTGCAGACATGGTACCACGCGTAGCAACAGGTGGTGCTACTGGTCTTACAGGCCTTCTTGGTTACCTCATCGGTTCTGCTGGTGCTGGTGCTTTCATGGGTCTCATGGTTGACCTCTACGGTTGGGATGGTGGTTTCATTGCCCTCGTTGGTGCATGTATCCTATCCATCGTATTCCTACTCCTCACACTTGGAGACAAAGGACAACAATAGAATACGTACTGTATAATACGTACCATATAATACGTTACGTACTATATAATACGTAATGTAAAATACATACTGTGCAACTCACTGTTGTATATACAAAACTCCCCTAGTAATCTTAGGATTACTAGGGGAGTTTAATTTTTTATGCGACGCACAAGGAGCCGTTTAATACTTTCAAATTATACACGAGACCGAGTCGCGCCAAGCCGTGCAATGCAGCAGCTGTTACAGGATTAATAGATCCTAACACGCCAGCACCGATGATGGCAACGTGGAACAAAATGGACACGATAAGTAGGCCCAAATGGCATTGTTTCGCCTCTTTTGAAAGTCCCGCTGTCGGAGAGTTTTCATCTACAAGGGACCCCATCATGAGTGCTACAAGAACGAGTTCCAAAGAGCATGGACAAAGGATAACTAGCAATGTAATGGTATGCATAAAGTTCTGTGTCAATGCATAGGAACCCATGGAAAGTAACATAACGGCCACAACGATGACGGATGAATAATTGTTGATGCCCTGACGCAAGGCTACAAGCTGTGTAGGCATGGTCGGCAACATGTCATCATCCAATGTATAGTGTGCGTCGCCCGTAATAAGCTGCTCTAAGAAAAAGCCACCATGTACGATGAGACCTACATAAGCCGCCGTATGATAATCTCCAATCGCAATGAGCGCGACCATGGCTATCACGATGAGAAAATTAGCGTGAATCTCTAAATGATCCAAAATACTTTGCACGCTGTTGATGAGCAATGGCAAGCCACAAATGATGACCGTTACCCACGCCAAATCAATAGCTGGGTTCATAGGCTCCGTAAGCGCATCTAATATGATAAATAACAAGCCGAGTGCCAAAATAGCCCCCTGCGTACGCAGAGACACCTGCGCTGATAAAGACTGTAAAAACTTCATATAGACCTCTCTATAAATGAGATACCAACCTTACTTAATCCGGAAATACCTTTTACTTCTATAAATAATACTATTAACACCCAAAATACCCATAGGGGTATTGCTATGGTGTAATTATTATACAAAACATAAAAGAAATATACAAATCAAATTTTTTAATAAATGAAAACCCCTATCTTTAAAAATGGCTTAGCCGGTAAAAGGTCCTAGTTGTGAGCTCTAATTTCTTTATTAAAACGTAGAAAGAACAAGTCCCTAAAAACGACTTAGCTCGCTATGGAGCTCATTTTAATAGGCACTAGTTGAAGATCCTAATTTCATATAAAAGGAAAAGCCCCTATCTCTAAAAATGACTTAGCTCGCTATGGAGGCTTTTAGAGATAGGGGCTTTGACCCAAGGTTATGAAATTAGAGCTTCAACGCCTCAATCCATTCTGCTTCTTTAAATCCAACGAGTACTTTGTCTTCAAGAACCAAGATAGGACGTTTTACAAGCATGCCATTAGATGCTAATAAAGCTAGTTTTTCTTCTTCACTAAGGTTCGGCAATTTATCCTTTAATTGTTGTTCACGGTAAATCATACCAGAAGTATTAAAGAATGCTTTCAAATCCTTGCCAGATTGTGGATACCAAGCAGCAATTTCCTCTGCTGTAGGATTTTCGGACTTGATGTCACGATCTGTGTACTTAATGTTATGATCATCTAAGAATTTCTTTGCTTTTTTGCATGTTGTGCATTTAGGATATTCAACGAATAACATAGGTTCTCCTTATATCAATATTCACTGTTGTAACAACTTACTAATTTAAGATAATTGTACCAAATACATCGAAAACTATCAATCTCTTATTGACAATCTACGGGTTCTAATGAAGCACAATGTGCAATAGAGGATAATACTTCATCCATCCCCTCACTAAGTTTTGCTGTACGCAAATCAACATCCATCTGTAAACGCAAGAAATACCCTTCCGAAACATCAAAGTATTTCGCTAAACGCAACGATGTATCTGCTGAAATAGATCGTGTACCATTCAATATTTCTTGAATCCGTGAAACAGGCACATGTATATCCTTAGCCAATCGATATGCAGATAGTCCTAATGGATCCATAAACTCTTCTTTTAATATTTCACTAATGGTAGGTGTAGGAATAAACTTTTCCATATTAATTTCCTCTCTATTAATGATAATCTACAAATCCGATAATCATAGAATCTCTCCTTTGATTATACCTGTTTAACAGGTATAATTCAATAACATATACTTGAATAATAACTATACATAAAATTAAAATTATTCTACAAACAATTTTGGTAAAAAGATTCTATAAAACATTATCTAAATCCTACACTCGCGATGACTCTATTGGCCACCTATTTCGGAATATAATCAATTTACCCTATCGTCATAATTGAATTAAAACTATCATTAATTCCCACTTCAACTAAATTAATTTTAAAAAGTAAAAAGACCTACATCCTCGACCGTATCATGTATAAAATACATATTAAAGGTTGAGAGAATATAGGTCTCTTATAAAAATCTATGTATTATTTATAATACTAGTTATAGCAAAAATGTAAGTCCCATTGCCACGAAGATGGCTGGCAGAAGGTTTGCAATACGTACTTTACCAGGCCAGATGAGGTCGATACCAACGCAGAAAATTAGAATAGATCCGACATAGGATAAATTATCGATAGCACTAGGTGTCATCAACGGCGCCGCAATATGTGCCATAGCCGTAATGAGCCATTGCGTAATACCTACTGGAATAAAGGAGAACAGCGCCCCTTTCCCCATAGAGGATACCATAACCATAACGATGATGCCGTCGAGGATGCCTTTTAAAAGTAATGTCTGATAATTTCCAGTAAGGCCATCTTGAATGGAACCAAGTACACCCATAGCACCTACGGTAAACGTCAAAGATGCCGTGATAAAGGCGTGCGTAAACTTTGGATCACCCGCATTGCCAGTGCGAGCTTTCACCCAGTCACCAAATACAGTAATCCAATGATTAAGGTCGATAATTTCGCCAATAACGGCACCTACAACCATGCTAATAATCATCAATAGAGGGCCCGTTGTTTGTAGAGATCTATTGACAATGACGAGCATATACTGCATGGCCCCGCTCATACCGAGGAGAAGCACGATAATACCGCTCACAATCATGAGCGTTTGCTTTAAATTTTCTTTCATAAAGCGACCAAACGCGAGGCCACATAGGCTGCCAGCTATAATGAGGCCAACATTAATGGCCGTTCCCAAACCAATCATATATTTCCCTTCTTTAATTGTGAAAGTAACACTATCAATTTACTTCAGTATAACAACTATATCGAAACAAATCAATTTATATGGTATAAAATATATAGTTGAAAATGGATTAATTAAAGTTTTTTTTAGGCCCATACATATAGCCTGATTAATGCTACTATAGGTCTCCATAATACAGCATTGCTCCTCTTATAGCATTATATACAGCAAAAAGCCTCTATCCAATAAAGATAGAGGCTCTGTATAGTTTATAGCGTTGAGAGAGAACTAATGATAGACCCGCTTAGGAGAGAGAGAGTATATGTGTTTATATATAAAGCGGGCCGACATGAGATGAGTCGCTATCGCCTCATCGACTTTAGTGTACACCCAATTCCACATAACAACAAATTCAATTATGTAAACACAAGTATGCACAAAAACTATTGTTAACTAATTTATACTTATCTCCCTTATGCTTCATCGTCTACAGGTAACCGTACGATATCTGCTGTTTTATTAATCTCCTTAAAGCAAGGGCAGTCTTTACCGTGATCATTGATGAGGCCACTAGCTTGTAGATGCGAATAAATCGTAACAGGACCTACAAACTTAAAGCCCCGCTGCTTTAAGTCTTTACTAATCCGCGTAGATAAACCATTCTTTGTAGGAAAATGACCTTCTGGATGATTTTCATAAATAATCGTTTTATGATTGGTAAATCCCCAAATATAGTTACAAAACGAACCAAATTCAGATTGAATACGTTTAAAAGCAGCAGCATTATTGATAATAGCTTCAATTTTAGGACGATGCTTAAGCATCCCCTTCGTCTGCATGATGCGTTTAATATCGCTTTCACCATAAGCAGCCACCGCATCAATATCAAAATGATCAAAGCATTCTCGAATGATGTTTCGTTTATTCAAAATCGTAAGCCAACTGAGACCACATTGGAGACTTTCAAGACAAAGATGTTCAAATTGATGTTGGTCATCATGAATTGGTCGGCCCCACTCGTAATCGTGGTAATCCTGATATAAAGGCGTCGTCGGCCATTCACAAGTCGTCATCACACACCTCCATGCGCCCAGACGAGGACGTCATACATGAGCGCTACTACGAGGCCCATTACGAGATGCCCCCCCACATAAAATGGCACTAAATAATAAATGAATAAAAGCAAGGAATGCAAAGCTTTACGAAGCCATACAATCGGTGTAGATGTGTCGCCACCTACTTTACTATCAAGCCAATTATGGACGGTGTAAATAGGCGTTCCTAAACGGCGAATCCAGTCTGGAACACGTACCCCAGGATTCAAACCAGGGCAATAGAAGATCACCAAGGGCAACGCCACCACATCAATGACGAGCAATAGGGTTAGCATAAAAGCAAACCAATCTAATTCGCCTTCCCACGTGAAGGGTTGTGCCATGAAACGGGCCCCCCACAAATAGGCCTTGTATACGATATACGGTTCTAATAGCCATAATAAGGGCTTCACTACACTCATGGGACTACCTACACCAAACAAAAAATAATAAAAACTACGCATTTGCGTAGTCATTTCATATATACAACATTCCGATTATATCGACTGAATACTAAGGATATAGTGATTTTCTAGGCCAGAAAATCACTTCATACACACCATTTTTTTGTCCTTACATACATCGATTTTCATACTAATATTATATCAGATTTTGCAGTTTTTGTGGGATTATATTTTATAAAAATTTTATCAATTTACACTATTTATAGTGCTGATCAACAAAAGAAGTCACTATATAAGCCATTCATTACACTTAGCTTTTGTATACTTATTTTTCATCGATTTTATGATATATTTTGATGAATACTTGAATCAATATAGCCATTTAGTTATATAATTATACTTAATAACATAACCTACAGATTACTACAATACCAATAAATACGAAAATGTAAGCGGGAGATACCACCATGACTAAACTACCACTATTAGCGTGTGCTTTCATCATGAGCACTATATTATCACCAATAGGCGCCATCGATGTTAATATTCCTGGTGCAGATTCGAAGATTCCAAAGGATGCCTACGTAAACTACCAAGCCACAAACCCTGATATTGAAAAGGATGTAGCAAACTATGTGAAAACATTAAAGTTAACGGACAAGGCTAACGGTATTAGTAAAAACGAAATTGAGTATATTAAAGCAGCCTCTATATATCGCGGTCAACATTACCATAATACAATAATATCCATTCACGATAATTACAACCAAATTCGGCTTTCATTCCCTGTAGCGGGTATAAAAAGTGATTATCATATAGGGCGTTACAAAAATCCGAGTCGAACCATTGAGGACTATCGAGTGTTAACCGATAACGGAAGTCTCAATTTAGAAATTGACTACGCAGATTTTAAAGATTACGACTGGCGCAACACCAAAATAGCTTATGAAAAGCTAACAGACAAAGACGTCCGTAATTTCTTGCAAGCCAATGCGAAACGAAAGTCCTCAAAACAGATTTCTGATATAAAGGGTACTGTATTTTCATATCCTACTGTTACCTACAGCACTTGGGATAGCATGAAGATGCCACACCTTAAAAACGGTAAAAAAACAACGCTCACCATCGACACGATTAATTTTAAATTTAAGGGCTATAACATGCGTTATCCTTTATATCACGCAGGGTTTGTCTATTATGATAATAACCCCGTTCTGAACAAGGTTCCTACAGATAAATTATTGGCTAATTATGTGCTTCCCTCTGTACAAAACCTAAATGAATTAAATCAATATTCACGCATAGAAAGCTTAAACGGTGTACAATACCGCGTACCAAAAGATGCCATATACGAAGGTGAAAGTAAGGGCACCGACCACCAAGATATTAGATACTACAAAAAAGGAGACATAACATTCTTTATTTCTACTGACAATGTTCCTAAAAACCCATATGCGCATGAACTTGTTATAAATGGTCATTACAATTTTAAAACTGATTTAAATACGTTCTGGGATATTTACCGTTACCATCCATCAGCATCAGACTATATCAATTACTCAGTTGTATGGAACAATAACATCCCTGGTCTATCCATACACAGCTATGAACCTAATAAGAACGATCACATTCTAAACTTTAACTCCTATGATGGCATATATAGTTTTACTTATACTATCTTTTATCCAAGTTTTTTAAGTGCTGAGGAAGTTCAAAAATTACGGAATATGATTGAGTTCTTTGATTCTACCAATAATCCTAATTTTAAAATGCAAGAACACGTTCTATTTCCAGAAGCATAGACGATCTATATCAACACCATTATAAAATAGCTTTCATAAGCATTATATTATACAAATATATAAATTAACTAACAAAAGTCGAGCAACTAAACGATAGAAGCTCGACTTTTTTAGTACTAGAAAACTAAAATATACTTAGTTAAGATACAGCATTCACGGTATCCCAAAGAATTGTATGTATGTCTTCATTTGTTATGTGGACAGACTAGTCCTCTATGGCATCAACTACTTCACCAATGTACATATAATGTGGTTCCCAACGATCATGCCCAGCTTGTGTATATACAGCAGGATTAGATGCGTAATAGTCTTTTACCTTTTCTGCCAAATGGGCTTCATCGAATTGGTGTTCATATAGCTTTTTACATACAAATGTTAACTCTGCTTCTTTGAAAGTCACCCCATCACCTACCGCAACTGGTATTAGGCCAGAATTTGCCACCTTATTTTCGTCGCGACCAGAATGAGAACCTAAATAACCAAGAGCCTTGCGATAGCTTTCAGGGAAGAAACTAACTGTAAAGGTATCATATTTAGCCATAAACTCTTGAGTGTAACGCGCTGGATGAATGTACACTGTCACCGTGGATATATCGCCACCATTAGGGCCCCATATGTTGCCCATACTGCCCCAGCTAACTGTACACGTATTAAAATCATCAAGCGTTCCAGCCGTAACAAGAGCCCAACGATTCTCAAACATAGCAAAAGCTTTATAATCCTTTGTTTCAAATGCTTTCATAAGGACCTCCAGTTTATCTCAATTTGACGATATAAATCTTTACCCCTATAATATAGGTAGATAGTCAGACGAGTAGTTGCGTCAGGCTCATCTCTAGTAACATATAAACATGTAGAAATGGCCTTTTCGTTTTATCTAATTTCCGGAGAAACGAAGGGCTATTTTGCTATTTCTAGACAAATAAGCGCCACAAGTGCTCCAAAGGATATCATGACTGATAAAATCCCAAGGATAACCATAATGATTTTATACCCACTCATAAGCACCCCTCCCTTCAAAAACGAAGAGAGGCCCAACCTCGTCTAACTATCCTAAGTCTATTATAGAGCAAACTAATATACGATACAATAAAGACCATATTATATAAATATATGAATAAACCAATAAAAGCCGAGCTAATTCTAATGATTAAAAGCTCGGCTTTTAGTTTATTTAACTTTTGAAAGAATACTAAAGGTTTACCAATGGAATACTTAAAATAATGGAGGCTGTAATTAAGATATACACTACAAGACATAACTTTAGCAAAAGCAGTAAACTGCCAAATAGGACCTTATAGATAGGTGCTTCTTCTTTCTTAGATCGTATCCATTCTTTAGTCTTATAATATATTTTCGGCTTGTTAAAAGCTGGCGACAATCGCTTACACCATAAAACGAGCCACAGAATACAGCATATATTCCCAAAGAGAAAGAATAGAAATAGGCAGAAATACTCCAATGAATATAATTTCAATACATAGATATTATAGAGTAGATGAGTAAACGCCCCTACAAAGTTGACCCATAGATAAATGAGATAAGATTTAAGCAAAAGCACTAATATAATTTTAATGTATTTGAGTTTACTCATTGCCTCTCTCTATCTAATATTATACAAGCTAAAAAAAGCAAAGTTTTTTATTGAGTCAACAGTTTAACCCATTCCATATACCAAGGGATAAATACTGGGCTATTTTCGAGTCTCTCTTTATATGACCCTTTCTCTCGCCATTGTGGCTCTTTTCGTAATCTTGCCGCATCATCAAATCCCACATATTCAATCATATCTCTTAGCTGTTTATGTGTATAAGACGTTTTACTTTCATCATAATTAATACGATAACTGTAATAGTATATAGAATCTTTCACAACATGACGAAGATAGGATTCACGATTGGGCTTATAGGCATCAACTAAAGAACCAGGAATACCGTTATTCCACACTACGGCGTACTGTGTAGGCGTCTCCAAATCATTATATTTATGTAAATAATATATTATTGGAACCTTAATCAGCGTGTTATCTGTCTCTTTACTCCTGATTGCGCTACGTATTACCCGTATTTTAACCCCTGTATCCTCATAGGTTCTCACCTCATGTCTCTCATTTTCTACGGCTTCACTGACTAACTTAGCCGTCTTAGGAATGCGATAGTGAAAGTTCCCCCAATGCTCAATCTGGCTATAACTATCTAATCCAGCTAAGGATTCTATGGATGGAATAATATAATTACTCATCACCACTTCAGGTGCTTGATCTTGATATGGATCTTCTGTATTAACCCAACCACCATAGGTAATGCCATAGGCATTTTTTGTATCATTCAGTGTGAATTCCGTATACATCACACGAGCATTGTTCGACATAAATTTCCAAGATGTATTCCGTAAACCTGGATACATATATTTTCCTTTACTTTCAGAATATGTATCAAGTGCTTTGCCATGCGGTGGTCCTACCACTAAAAACGCACTCAAGCTTCTAACAGCAAAAAAAGAACCTTCTTTTCCAGATGGAATCTCTACAACATCACCGCGAAAGCTGACATTTGGTACAGATAGCCTGATATTCTTATCCCCTTCATGAATCAATACAACCGTTGATTGAGAATAATCTGCAAGCTCCAAAGCCTTAGAAAAATCAGGATGTTCCAGATTTAGCTTATCAGGCGTAGATGGCGGATTTTTAGGATTCGATTTTGCAAATTGACTATATAACTCTGCTTCTTGCTCCGCAACTTTATTAATATGCCGATAATTCTCATACGCATTAGCAGGAATACTCGCATCGGCCCCAGGCACAGGTGGCTGTTCTTTCGGCACTTCGATCTGTACAGCGCTTACATTCATGGTGAAAGCAGCTATCGCCGTCATCAGTAGTAAACTTTTACGTAACATAAAAACCTCTCTTCTTCGCGTCTCTCATATTTATAAAACAAATAAGCACAACCTTATTAGCATAAGTATACTATGCAAATAAGATCGTGCCTATTATTTATAACTTTATATTTCACTATGCATGAGGTTTGTTTCTATTTAATATATGAGGTTCATCTCAATTTGACGATATAACATAACCTTACTATAATATAAATAGATAGTCAGACGAATAGTGCCGTCAGGCTCATCTCTAAATCAGTAAAACATTAGGAAATGGCCTTTCAGTTATCTAGTTACACTAGGCAACGGAGGGCTATTTGCTTCTTGTAAGGCAAATAAGGGCTATTAAAGCTCCAAAAATCCCGTTAATAACGGGATTTTTTTATTCCCAATGTATATATTTTCTCCAACAAGCAATAAAACTCCTCTTTGTAATTTCCCCAGTTTTTATGGATAATTAAACTATACTTGATATATGCACCACAAGTAGTAAGGGTGATTTAGTATGTAACTCTAAAGTTTAAAGTTTTGGAGGTGTCATATGGAGGCTTTAACTATTATTTGGGTTATTGTTTGCGCCTATTTATTACTGAATTTATTAGTCGGCGTATATTGTCATATTCGTGTAAAAGATAGTACTGACTATTTACTCGCAGGTCGTCGTATTGGGGTTCTTATGACGGCAGGCACATTAGCAGCTACGGAAATTGGTGGTGGGAGCACCGTAGGTGTAGCAGCAAAAGCATATGGTTCTTGGGGTTTATCTGCAGGTTGGTACGTAGTATCTGCAGGGATTGGTGTTATCCTCGTTGCGTTGATTGCACCGCTCTTACGGCGTGCCATGGCAACAACAGTACCAGAGATCATCGGCCGTCGTTTCGGCGCGTCTAGCCATCTCATTACTTCTATTCTGTCCATGCTGGCAACGATTACACTTGCAGGCGTACAGATTACAGCAACTGCAACCATTATTAGCGTTCTCACAGGGCTTTCAACAGAGATTGCCATCCTCATCTGCGGCACGGTACTCGTACTTTATACCATGTCCGGCGGTATGTGGAGCGTTACGATGACGGACGTTATCCATTTCTTCGTCCTCGTTGGGGGCTTCTCCCTCGCTGTACCATTCGTACTACACAATGTGGGCGGCTGGGAATCGGTAGTGGCGAAATTGCCTCCTGAACAATTAGGATTTACGAAGGTTGGTTGGAAAACCATCATTGGCCTCATCATTATGTACTTCATGACCTTCTCCACCGGCCAAGAATCCGTTCAACGGTACTTTGCTGCGAAGGATGAAAGAACGGCCGTTCTCGGCTCTATCATCTGTGGTATTATCATGGCTCTATTCGCCTTTGTTCCTGCGATTTTAGGCCTCGTAGCATTGGCTGAATTTCCGAATATCGAAGCGAACAATACGGTGGCAACGGTAGCGCTTAACCTCATGCCTCCAATTATGGCAGGCTTTGTTATGGCTGCGGTCGTGTCGGCTACGCTTTCATCAGGTGCAGGCGACCTCTTAGGCGCCGCAACTGTATTTACCAAGGATATTGTGGAACATCATTTTGGTAAAAGCCTCACCGATGCTCAGCTCACTAGATATAGCCGTCTATGCGTGCTATTCCTTGGCATCATCGCTATCGTTATCTCCCTTGTAAGCAAAGCCATCATTCCAATGCTCGTATTTGCTTTCACAATGAGATCCGCTGGCCCATTCGCTGCATTCCTACTTGGTCTCACTTGGAAAAATGCAACAGCTGGCGCTGGCATTTGGTCCATCGTGCTCGGCTCCATCGCAGGCGTATACTGGGAATTCGTTGGCAATCCATATGGCATCATGTCCATCATCTTTGGTTCCATCGTCAGCCTCATCGTCTTTGTGGCTGTGGTGTTCATTGAACGATCCATGGGTAAACCACCGGCTCCACCGGCTATACCTGATGATGTAAAAGAAATATAATCAGTTTGTTATAATCTGTGACTTAATAATAGACCTAAAAGTACTATAAAATTACAATTATAAAACCAAAAACTCCTATCGGTGAAAGCCAATAGGAGTTTTTCTTATTTTACAACGACATCATCAAACTGTATGCCATACACGTGTTCATCATAATTTGACGATATATAATAACCTTATTATAATATAAGAAGATAGTCAGACGAGTCGTACCGTCAGGCTCATCTCTAGTTACATAAAAACATGAAGAAATGGCCTTTCAGTTATCTAGTTACACTAGGCAACGGAGGGCTATTTGCTTTTTGTAAGACTTTTTTAGTTATCCTATACAACGGGGCTGTGGTTTTACCACAGCCCCGTTGCTAATTGTAGCTTATATTATTATGTATTATAAACAGTCAATGAAACCTCGTTACCATCAAAGAATATATATTCACCATGACCAATGGAGAATGGTCCTTGGTATTTATCTTTTGAAAGCTCCGATGGCATTCTATTAAATTGATAGAAGTTGTAATAATCTAGCATTGATGAATCAATACTCAATCCAGATTTTGCAAAATGAGCATTTTTACCAGTAAGAGTAATAACTGTAACCATATAATGCTCAGTCACTACTTTAAGTCCTAAATTTGAATATTTTAATGTTTCACGACTATGTATCTTTTCACTGGAGCTTGGCGTACCTAGTAAATCAATAACTGCTTGTCGATTCATCCCCAAATAAACTCCATTAACAGATTCATAATGCTCTTTTTGTAACTTATTGGTTAGTTGATCTTTTTTATTCATGATTAAGGTTTTATGATCACCATTACCTAACCATTGTAAATGAATAGCTTTTCTACCTTGAGCCTCTTGAATAATAAAAACGCCTGCACCAGGATAGCCACCAACAAAATCAGCACCATCAACAATACGACAGCCATTAATATACCCATTGGAAATACTCAATACCTTATTACCACTAGCATCATACCAATCGCCTGCAACCTTTTGAGATGTACGGATAACACTATCTAATGGCACTTGAGCTGCTTCAATAATTAATGCGGAAACTAAGCACACAATACTAAAACACATACAAACAAATAACTTCAATTTTTCTTTCATTTTTAATCTCCCTAATACACCTTACACACTAAATAATAAATATAGTTACTTAATATATTACAATTATAAGTTTCACTTATTTTTATTTCAACGGTATGTCTATTACATTCTCCTTTAAAACTTAATGTATCCAACCAATATCAATAGCAAAGAAACGATCATTCTCAACATTGCTCAATATGCATAGTATACATATTGAATATTCATTTCCCGTATGTTTTAATGAAGACAAATACCATTCGTTTATGACAAATTAAATATGTATCCTTTATTAGAGAAATCCACTATATTTACACTACATAATAGGTCTTTACTACCATGCTTATATAAATCTCAAAACGCATCATGGTAGCTTTTTTATTACGTAAAGGAGTATAGATGTATGAGTAAGGAGAAATTAGAGTTTGTTGAACCAGTTGATACAAACACAGATAATGAGTACTCTAGAGAGCCTGTCCCGTTAGGGGCAAGGAAGTCCTGCTTTTCTCTCACCATCGTTTGGACTGGGTTCGTTTTTCTTGTTACTAGTATGATGGCTGGAGGCGGATTAGCGGCGGGGCTGACTTTCAACGAATTACTATTGGCCATGATTCTAGGCAACATTTTCTTATGTATCATCGCAGGGCTAGTGAGTGTAATCGCCTATAAAACAGGTCTTACCTTTGCCCTTTTGACGCGATACAGCTTCGGTCAGGAAGGATCTAGAATTGCCTCTCTCTTCGTACCTATCGTCAATCTAGGTTGGTACACGATTCAAGCGGCTTTATATGGACATTTTATTGCTCAAGTATTCAACCTTTCCTACACAGGCGAAATTATTGCTATGATGCTCAGCGCCGTTATCATGGGTATCTTTGCAGTTCTCGGTATTAAATCACTTGCCGTATTCGGCTATATTGCGATTCCATCTATCGTATTCCTTTCACTAGGTACAGCGGCTCGCTCCGTTCAAACAATCGGTGGCTGGCAAGAATTATTTAACTATGTGCCATTACAACCTATCGATTTACTGTCAGGCATTACCATCGTTATCGGTACATGGATTTTGTCTACTGCTACATGTATCGCCGATATTATGCGCTATGGTAAAAGCAAGAAAGACGTTATTACAGCTAGCACAATTGGTCTATTAGGCGGTAACACTTTAATGATCAGCTGCGGTGCTATCGCAGGCGTTGCTATGAATGATGGTGACTTAATCAACGTACTATTAAGTTTTGGGCTAGTTTTCCCAAGCTTACTATTATTGACTACAAATATCTTCACCACAAATGGTGCGAACCTCTATTCCACATCATTGAACCTAGCAAACTCTTTCAAACTGAACAGAAATATTATGCTAGCCGTGCTCATTGCTATCTCTGCATTAGCAACAATGACACAGCCATATAAAATCGACTCCCTCTTTGTATTCTTAAGTACACTAGGCATCATCGTTCCGCCACTATGCGGTATTATCTTAGCGGACTTTTACCTGGTTCATCGCGGAAAATATATCAATTACAACAAAGCGACTTTCAAAAAATGGAATCTAGTTCCATGGATCACATGGGCTATCGCATTGGTCTGTGTTAAATTCATACCATTCGGACTGGCTTCGCTGAACGGGATTGTAATCGGTGCCCTACTGTACGCAGTCATTACGTATATTGTTAAACCTAATGTTGTTAGTGAAAGCAAAGGGTGATTATCATGGCAATTTATAAACTATCTGCTATACTAGGCACAATCATTATGGGCATCGGATCCTTTATTACCTGTCTAGCCACAAGTGAAAGCGCCATTACCCTTGGTAACGGCATGCTCGTAGTGAGCATTATAATGATGGGATTTGGATATTCGAAATGGCAACCGTAAAAAATTAATGTTTATATAAAATAAGAAAAAGCACTATCTAGAAATAATAAGATAGTGCTTTTCTGACCCCATTGGGGATTATTTAATTTAATGCTCAAACGGTTACTGTAAATAACTTAGTTGACGAAGCTCAGTTTCCGTCCCCTAATGGGGATTATTTTATTTAACCCTTTATATGAAAGTGCGTCTTATGATTTTGATTTTGATGAGGGGTTTCCGTCCCCTAATGGGGATTATTTAATTTAACTAAACGTACTCAGTTATCATTAACACCGCAACAGCGGTAGAAAGGTTTCCGTCCCCTAATGGGGATTATTTAATTTAACTCTTCTTCTTTTAGCCGATGAAACTTTATCCACAAAAGAGTTTCCGTCCCCTAATGGGGATTATTTAATTTAACTAAAGTTATTGAAAGCGTTGAAGATTATTCTAGTAATGAGGTTTCCGTCCCCTAATGGGGATTATTTAATTTAACTGGAAAGACTTAATTGAAATCATTGGTGTTAGAACACATGTTTCCGTCCCCTAATGGGGATTATTTAATTTAACTAGATGTCTCATAGAATATCTATATAAAACTATACTCCTATAAGTTTCCGTCCCCTAATGGGGATTATTTAATTTAACTCTTTTTACCCCGCAAGTTGATTGTAGTAAATTGTATTGTGTAGTTTCCGTCCCCTAATGGGGATTATTTAATTTAACTATCTTTATTTTGTTAGTTGTATTAGGGCAAGTTTGTCTTAAATGTTTCCGTCCCCTAATGGGGATTATTTAATTTAACTATGAAGGGGAATTAATAAACAAGACTCCACACGAAATTACTAGTTTCCGTCCCCTAATGGGGATTATTTAATTTAACATCAGCGGTCAAAAGATGAACATTGGATATACTTATGTTGCGTTTCCGTCCCCTAATGGGGATTATTTAATTTAACTACTATATTATCTTGATTGTGTAAGGGGGGGTAGATAATATATGGTTTCCGTCCCCTAATGGGGATTATTTAATTTAACCCTGTCTTTGAAACAACAGATATTTACTGGTTCCAAAATGCAAAAAACGGCGGAGATTGCAAATTGATCCTAAAAGGTACTTTAGCAAACTAAAACAATGCCTTTTAACCGCACCACTATCATAACGGCGCAGATTTAATTTCTCAGAAGTTAAATGCTAGACCCATTATATCATATAAGAAAATAGATAATACAATAATAGAATCATCAATACAAAACATCAAGCCTTGAAATATTTTTACCAATATTAATGATTCTATTATTGTTAATTACACTTCTACATCGTAACAGTATTAATCGAGAGTAACTGTTTATATTTAAAGAATGATGCAGTCTTGTTCCTTACGTTCTCCAATACCCCAAGTATAGATATTTATAATGTCATCAAGGACATAGACTCGTAAGGAGTCCTCTATAGGGTTAATCATCTTACTAGCTCGCCGCATCATAGCATCATATTGCTTCCTATTAAGCAAAGCTTCAAACGCAGACTTTTGGACACGAACGCCATAACGTTCCAAGCATTTAACAAGACGGTTACGCGTTTTGTTATCTACCACATCATAGATAACTAGGACGATAAACTTTTTCATATCAGTGAATCTCCAATGGCGTATACAAATCTACATCTTCGTGTATAATTGCACTAGCAAATTGCTTACACTGTTTATAGATAGATTCACGATAGCTTTTACAATCATCAATATATTGATTTTCAGAACGAATTTTCTTATTATAGGCCATTAAAAATGCCTTACGTCCCTCTGCTGTCAGGTAGCAACCTTTATCAGAATTATCAAATTCGGATAAATCTACCATATTACGGCTCACCATAGATAGCACCATAGAATCTATAATTGGCGCCCGCCATTCTTCAATTAAGTCAGATGCGAGGGCTGGATGGCCTTTAGCTAGGCTATGCATGACTCCTACGAATGGATGGAGACCAGCATTAATAACACCAGCTAAAATTTCATTAAACAGCATGCTGTAACCTAATCCGAGCATAGCATTAAACGGATCTCGAGGCGGTTGTTTTGTTCGTTTTGTAAAAGCAAAGGCAGATGGCACAATTTTACCGAGTGCTTCAAAATAAAGACGACTTATCAGTCCTTCATAGCCCATGAGTTCAGATACACGCATACATTCACCAATATGGCTACGTACAGATTTAATATTCGCAATTTGCACATCTATATTGATATCCTCTTCTAGATTTCGTGCGTAGCGACGAAGAATAGTCAGCTGATTACGCACCTTTGCCCGAATAATTTTACGTGACATAGCCACTCTAAATGTATTATCATCTAATAAATCAAATTGCTTCTTATGTTTGTTAATGTCAATAGTATTAGTATTGATTATAGTACCAAAATACTTTCCATAACCAGATAGCCATGTAATAGGTACGCCACGTTCAATAAAATCAGTTACCAATGAGCTTGTTATAGATACTGAGTCAAAAACAGTAATATCTTCAATTCGCTCTAAAGGAACCTCGAACAATACCTCATTATTACGACCAACTACAACATGACCACCGTCACGCTTGATAAACGATCCTGCTTCTGTAACATATAAGGATGACATATAGTCGCCTCCTTTTATACAAATGAATACGCTAAGGAATCAATTTGGGTCTAAAGATGATGATCTATAAAATGATTTAAAATATAATCTACTATTCTATTGGATTTGCTCTAAAATATGCTTATTAATAACATCATAAATTAGTTTATTCTGTTTTTGTTGTCCAGTAATAACAAAGAATACATCTTTAATCTGATGTAAGAAAGATTGTAATGATTGAATGTCTGCAGCACTACAGATATCTTGTTCTGTAAATACAACAACTTCATGAGCCATTTTATTGCGAATTTTTTTCTCAATTCTACGTATCTCTTTTAATTGCTTCAATAAAGAACTATCAACTGTATCATAGTCTTCTAACATATGTAACATATGATAAAAAGATACTTGAAGTTCTTTTAGATACGGAGTATCAGAGTTCTCCTTCCATGATTCATAAAGTTTAGGATACTGATTTTTAAACGCTACCATGTCAAGTCGCACTCCCTTAGATGTTTTTTTCTCAACTTGACCCCAGTTTACACGGATCTCTTTAGTAAAGTAATAACGCATCAACTCATACATAAATGGAGTAGTTTTTAAAACAAAGTCCTCAATTTGACCTTGTTTTAAGCGCACTTCCATAAGCATTAAAAACTCATGTAATTTGCGTAGCACCTTATCGGTAAATATAGAAGATAAGTTTATAGAGCCTACTTTACGAGACTTTTGTAAAGCACTATCATAATCTAAACCCAATCGCAATTGAGCATGTTCTAAGAGTGGTAATACATCAATAACAACACCATCTTTAAAGGTTCTTTTATAGCCATGATAAAGACTTATAGCCTCTTTATATTTATAGCTATTAATAAGTGTATGAAGAGATTGTTTAAGATTGTTACGCTTAATATATCCCATTTGAGGTTCATGACATCGATTTTCTGCATCTTCTTGATCATCAAAGTTATTTTCAATAACAATTTCAATATCTTCGTCATCATTAACGGCAGCCTCAGAACGATTAGAGCCTCGTTGAGGGGTATCAACTTGAATACCAAGTACCGCATCATGTTCAACACTAAGATGGGACATAATCATCTTCATTTGAGGTGTTCCAGAACTTAAATTAATAAGTATCTCTGCATCTGGATATTCGGAAAGCATCTCATAGAAATGGTTAATAAATGGTTGTAAAGCATCAATATGATGCACATCTTTAAGACCAGTACGTACGAGCTTAATATGTAAATCGGGTTTCACATGCTTTAAAGCCTTAGAAAAACGACTATCAGAGGCTTCCTTTTGCTCCATTTCCTTACTCAATACCAGAATTGCCATATCTGGGTTATAATGCCTTACAATATGAAGCATCCCTCCATCATAGCACCCACGAATAGGATCTGTATCCCCTACTGGGGTATAAAGAATTCTCATTGTACTACCTCACTTTGTACGCCACCCATACCTAATGCGGTCTTAATTCCGAGCCCTGTGAATTGGCTATAGTAGGTCAATAGAGATAAGATGCGTTGCATCACTAAATTTCGCTTAAATTGCATAACAATCTCTCCGCGGAAACCACGGATTTTAACCCCTTCTAAACCATACATACCCATGCGCAAATTATAGTCACGAATGAAAGCTGCCGATTCAAGCGCAGCTAATAAATCATCGGAATCCATCATTTCAAATGTAGTGAACTGATTCCATTGGCGCAACAAATAGCGATATATACGAAATGCTTCAGGGAATATTGTATATTGTTGGTCTACCTTAAAGCTTGTTGTAGTCACACACCGTAATTTAGCTTGCGTATATTCTGCTTCACCACTCCAGAACTTGGACATTAAAGCTTCATAAGAGGTTTCCTCTAAAATGGTTCTATCTTGAATATAAATATGCCCTCGTTTTTGTTTCAAAAAAATCTTTTCAGGCATGTCTAGTGCTGGTCGTAATATACGCTCAACAGCCTCTGCTGTTACAGCAGAAAGGCGCCAAATATATTGACCTTTTTCTTTATCAAAATAGATATATTGGCTATAAGGACGCAGGCCCGTTTCATGCAACTGACCTGCATATTCTGTCCCCACTAACTCCATTAAGACGCCATGTAGCACGCTACCTATGGACTGTACAATTTTAATCGATGGATCTGCTGTTATTGCTAACTCAATGGCCATAATTTCAACATTATCTGCCAATATGAATGCCCCCCATTTCATAATAATTGCCATTCCACTTCACTAATTTAATCGCTCGTGGTGCCATAATTTTATCCTTACTATCATGTTTAGCCTTTTGAAAATTTACATCTAAAATAGCTCTAATAATATCAATTCCTGTTTTTTCATCATCTGTAAAAGCAGCCATGATAATTGTCTTTTGAATAAACCCTGTATTACTGCCAATATAAGCATTAGCTGATTCTAGAGCTTTAAAAATAGATGGACTAACTTTCTTAAATTTAGAGGCTAATAACTTATGAGTAGCATCAAAGTCTTCCTGTAAAATATCTAACACTTGATCAATACTAGTAATCCCTATTTCTTTAGTCATAGCTGTATCAAGGGTTAATGTAAAAGAAAACTGTTGATTTGGTAAAATGCATTCACGATGTACAGAAATATCATGAGTTCCATCTTCTTCAACACAAGAATCCTCTTTCTTTAAAACCTCTGTTTGAATCACACTCATAGGCATAGCATCAGAAACAGAGATACCTCGGAAAGCACTGGCTAAAATACCATTGACTCTCTTTTCTGAATTCTTAAATAGAACTTGTATATTACGATCAATCAACTTATTAACTTCACGTAAAACGGAGCTAATTTCACGCTTACAACGACGCTTATCATATTGAAAATTACTATATTTCTGTAAAATTTCCTTTAGCCTTTGTTGTACCGCAATTCTAAACCTGGCATCTCTACGGAGCATATGTGAAACAATAGCACTATCAATAACACCTTTAATAGAGCTGCCGGGAATATAGACATCCCCATTTGCTCCACGAATCTGAGGAGTAATATCATTCAATGAGTTCTTATGCCCTTTATTATATATCGATGATTTCATAATAGATGCAATAGCAGGACCTAATACATCCTTTGTTAGTTGAGCTGCTCCAATAGCATTTTTAGCCCAATCATACATAGTTCGACTATTTGGTCTCACCATTTCATCCTGCATATATACTTCAAATTCGGCTAATTTATTATGTCGTGCTAAAAAGCGAAACCACTCATAGTTATTAAGTAGATATACTTCACCAGCATCGTAATTATACATATAGTCCTTAGTCGTCAGCTTTTCAGGGCCACCAATATTCGTAGGGCTCACAATAGTGAGCGATAGTTGTGCATGATCTATACGATTACTCATAATCCACCCCAATCCATAAGCCCATACCATTACGATATACTGGATGAGGCAAAGTATCCCCAGTAATAGTAAGCATTTGTCCTACTAACGCTTTTGGACAAACAGAGCCTTCCTTAACAACATAATAGGAATTACGTTTTACTTGAGTCGTACTTCCAGCAGATCCTACAAAGCCACCACGCTTTTGTAATTTATAGGAACCTTGTTTTAAAGTAGCCACTTCATCACTAGTAGGAACACAAGCACTAATGCACATCATGTTTCCTTGCTTATTATGAATCAACGCATATAAAGCAGAGATATCTTCAAAAATACCTTGAACTTCTAGTTTAATAGGATTGTCAGCTAATTCAAATTTCCCATAACCACCACTGCGTTTACCACCGATACCAGATAGTCCTAAAACTTCAAATATGCCTTCAAATAACTCCCGGCTTGCATCGTCATTAAAACCAGCAATAAAGTATAACCCCGTATGTGACATGAATTGATAGTTGCCCACATAATATGGTCGGCTCATTTCTCCACGCATATTTACCTGCGCAGATGTTTGTTTAGCACCAAAGGTAGGCATATATTTTTGTGAAATATCGGCCTCTATATACTGACTAAAATTTTGTAACTGTAATACACGAATATACTCAATTTTCTTAATCTTCTTTTGCTCTGTAGCTACCCGTTTTGTCTCTGCAAAACTTGTAATAGGCAGCTCTTTTGAATCAATTTGCATGATAGGTGTAGGTACATACAATTGATACTCGCCATTATCTATGCAGTATGGAAACAAACTAGATAGTACAATATGTTGATCTTTTACAGAGTCGATAAAAGATTGTAATAAACCTGTATCATGGCAGATTTCATGACAACATGCACCAAATAGTGCATCAGAGCCTAATGTAAGAGAAATAGTTTCTAAACTACCTCCTTCTGAGGTATCCCCGAAATGTACCGGTGTAAGAAAACGCAATGGATATAGATAGTAGTTCATAATAACAACCTACTTTCTTAATATATCTAATAAATCCTGCGTATTAATAGCACTATTACCTACTGGCTTCACATCATCAATAGAAATATTTACACGACCGTAGCCACGAGACCCATGACCACCCAAATAGTCGATACCTAGTAATGCAAGACCTTCTTGTAAAATCTTCATATCTTCAGTAACTTCGGCTTCATTTTCAATGTTATATGCGACTTTAAATGTAAATACAGTACCTGCTGGAACACGTTCAATTTGACGAGGGTTAGCACTACCATCAATACGATTAATGGTGTTTTCAAACTTGATTTCACCCATATAAGTATCTGTCTCTATATTAGCAAACAGTTGACGAGTTTCATCTGTGATAAATAAATCATAAAACTGTAAACGAGCTGGTTTTACAGGATTTACGGAGCCAAATAAACGTTTAATTTCTTCTTTATCCTCTTTAATATCATTCATTATATAATCGTCACAATGGCTTTTAGCTAGTAAGGTACGCAATTTGCCTTTAATAGAACTACCAGGGATAATTGGCTCTTGAGTAACTACATCACGAATGAATGGTGTATCAACGGATCCAATAGGTGCAAAGTCATTACTAGCCCCAATATGCATACCCGTTTCTAGTTTAATAGTACCTGTAATTAGTAATTTACCACGTAAGGATTTTAATTTATCATTACTCTCCATGTTAAGCTCCTCCTATTATCGATTACCAACTGATGGACGATTATTTTGATTAGTATTAAATGTCGGTTCTGGTGATTGAGATAGCTCTACAGAACGATATTTATAGAACGCCACTAAAGCCTCTACATATTTACAAAGTAAATCAAAACGCTTAATATCTGTTCCAATATCTTCAATCATGTTTAAAAGCTTACTAATATCAATCAATTGCTTTACTGGATAAACTTTTTTACCACGACCAACAGACTCTTCAATACGACCAGCTTGGTACAAAAGTGTAGTTTTTAAAAAACGTACATCCATTGCAATATCATCAGGTAACTTATCAAAAGCTTTGCTTCTTCGTTGAGCAACACTCAGTTTATTTTTAATTGCTACTACGCTAGACAAAATTTTACGTAACTGTGCATATTTTAATAAAAAAGCACTACCACTTTTATTCTTATCTAACTTATTAATAACGGCCTCAGCCACCTTAACAAGGTCTAAACTCCAATTAAATGTATCTTGTGCCATATAATTATCCTCACTTCGTCTCACGCATATAGTAAACAATGAGGTTGCAAGCTGTTAATAACGCTTTACAATCTGCTTCTGTTTGAATCCAAGTATGAATTGCCGTAACAAAATTTTTATATGATCCATATGTAGGGTCATGTTTCTTAGGTTCTAGACGGACCAATAAATAAAGAATACGAGCGACATTAATATGATTTCCTTGTACTCTATCATTCAAAATACCTTGTAATAAATCCATCAACTTATAGACTAAACCTTTCCCTAATTTCAGTTTTGATGGTTGAGCCTCATTAATCCCCGGAATAACAAACAATTGATCTAGTGTATAAATTTTATCTTCTATTACATTATCAATGAGTTCATCCCATTTATATACATGACGACATATACGTTCTTCGCCACTCGCATTTTTATTTGTTTCAAATCCAAACAAGGCAATACTATCTTTGCCCTCATTATCTTTAGCTACACTTTCAAGTAAACCTGTAATTGCAGCCATTTGGCTAATTGGATAGGATGGAGAAAATAAAGCTAATCCAGCAGACATAGTAATTTTATTATCTGTAACCTCTGCCAGTTTTTCACGAATATCAATTGCTAATTCTAACAATTCGTCCCATGCACCAACAACGAATACATCGTCACCACCGGAGTAAATAACGTGAATTTTTCTAGTCGTAACTTTTTTATTAGCCCAAATAGTAAATGGTGTAACAGATCTACCAAAACCTTGCACATCACCTTGAGCCATTTTATTAACGGCAACCTTAAAGAATATTGCCAAATCACGAGATAAGTCAGCATATCGTGATAAAGTACCATATTTAAATTTATCAGAGCCCTCAGAAATAAAGCCTCCGATAAAGGCAGCACCAAGGTTATCTACGTCTGCTCGTAATACACCAAGTCGCTTAATACCTTTATCATCCCCTAAGCCACTAGATGCGGCAAGTTCTTCGAATTCATAAACTTGACCATTATCCTTGCGTGCTACATAATCTGCTAACCAAATACGATTAAATACATTATGCCCTGTTTTAGCTGTATTCTTAGAGTAAATTCTAAAAATCTCATGACTAGATTCAAACTTCTGTAATGATGCTTCAGGGACCACATAAAGATATAACCTCAAATTATCCGCATCACTATTCAAATTATTAACATATACTTCAACCTTAGGGATACTTTCACTATCATCACTCGTATTAGGGCTGGCTAATACAAAGACCGTATCTCGACTGTCAACAATCTGTTCCCCTAAGCGATACAAGCCATTACAAATTGGACACACCTCAGCATCTGTATCCTTACCATAAGGCGATAATGTTGCTGTTGAAGTATGGCAAATGGAACATTCTCGCTCACCATGAAGAACTGTATTATACGTACTATTTGGATTAAATAGATCTGTTAGGTGTTGTTCAGAATATCGTTTAGCCTTAGCCTCACTAATAGATTGGCTCACCTTACGGAATAATGTACGTTGCGATTGAATTAACTCGGCAGCTGTTGCTGTAGCGGAACCAAGTGCTAAATACAATTTAGTACCAAATACGGTTAAGAACCATTCGTTAATGGATTTTTCCATAGATTCAATAGCAGTACAAGTTTTTGTTGTATTAGGAGCCAATACATAAAAATGACCGCCACCATTGTAAATAAGATTTGCCCGAGTTAACTGCAATGCATCTAATAGCTCATCTACAATTTGTTCCATCAAAATTTCTAAATAGAATGAGCGACCACGTAATGATTTCAATGCACCTTTAGACGGAATCGTATAAATAAAGTTCTGAATGCCAGAAATATCTCCAGATATTAATCGAAATGCTGACATTTCACGAAACTTTTTAGAGTTCTGATAACAGTATTCTTTATAATCAGTAATACCTTGTTCCTCAAAATAATGCACCATACTATGTGCCACGGCAGCTGTTATCTTTGAGTGCATATACAAAGAAATATCATTAGCTTGATCTGTTGCCGTACTAGAAGGCATATAGGATACAGTGTCTTCATAAATTCTCAACAACTCATTAACGGACATCTTATCTATTGGTTGTTGCTGAAAGTTCTGTACTAACACATCATATAGTGCCTTATATTTATCACTCGATGCACGTATCGTTTTATCACTTTCAGGATAATTAAAATGGTCAGACACATCAATGCCACGTAAGTAATACTGTAAGGACTGAGTACTAGTTTTACCGCCAAATACACGGAAGATTGATTGGAGCGGTAACTCTTTATCAAACTTCTGTGTAGAGGTATTTTCACCTTCCTCAAGATCTCGACGATCTACAGCTGCAGCAATATTATCCGCTTCGTACACAATGTATGCATAATCATCACTTTTTAGTTGAGCCGCATTAAGCTCTTTCCCATGATGATACTTCAAACAATGAGTAATACTTTGCTTTAAGCCCATATCGGAAAAATAGGGCTCAATGAAAGCAGCGCCGCGCTTAGAATGTGCATCGGTTCCCTGATTAGCTCGATACACGACTTTGCCGATATCATGAAGCAATGCACCCTTTACCAGTGCATCCCATTTACCCATCACATCGCCTCCAAACTCTACTTAAGAAATAAAAAACCTATTGACTTCATTATATATTCATTTCTGTTTAAAACCAATAGAAAACCCATCCGATTTATACAAAAAAGCCAGTATATTCACTAAAAAGAATATACTGGCTATATTTTTGTACTTATATGAGTTTTTGACATAAGAACCGGCCCCATAAGGGGATCATTTTATTTAACTAGATTAAATCCACTACAACGATTAGAATTGACTATCAATTCAAGTTTCCGGCCCCATCAGGGGATTATTTATTTTAACTGGATAGACCGCATTTGATCGAAATTAAGTATAGTCAAAAGAAGTTTCCGTCCCCATTTGGGGATTATTTAATTTAACAAGAAGCCAGAAAAAAACAAGTTTTACACTGTATTAATGGTTTTCCGTCCCCTAAAGGGAAATTATTTAATCTAACAGGAATACGGCGAGCGTGTAACCAATAAAACATATATTTTGTTTTCGCCCCCTAGTGGAGATCATTTAATTTAACTCAAAGACCTATATCAATCTATCGTAGGTTCTTCTATACATAAGTTTCCGCCCCCATCGGAGAATTATTTATTTTAACGAATGATTAAAAAAGTAATCTCAGTAAGCCAAATGGCGATGGTGTTTCCGTCCCCTAATGGGGATTATTTAATTTAACTTGTTATGTTGGTATGATTGAACAACTTGAAGAAGAAGAGTTTCCGTCCCCTAATGGGGATCATTTAATTTAACACGATGTGGATAAATCTCACTTTGAAATTATCGAATATCTTAAGTTTCCGTCCCCATCAGGGAATCATTTAATTTAACTATTTTTTATAGGCAGAAAGGAATATCACACAATGAACCTAATTGTTTCCGTCCCTTAATGGGGATTAATTAATTTAACTGCGGTGACATGTAATGAGTAAACACTGCAGCATATGTGATGAGTTTCCGTCCCCTAATGGAGATCATTTAATTTAACTTTGGTACTGGTGATATGGTAATCGTAGCTGATGGCATCCTGATTTCCGTCCCCTGATGGGGATTATTTAATTTAACTCTGTCTTTGAAACAACAGATATTTACTGGTTCTAAAATGCTAAAAACGGCGGAGATTGTAAATCTACTCCAAAAGACACTTTCGCGAGATAAAATAATGTCGTTTAACCGCGCCACTATAACAACAGCGCAGATTTAGTTTTCTGAGAGTTAAATCTAGGTCTATTATAGCACATAAAACCTATTACAATATAACAATAGAACCATTCGTATTATAGCAAATATAACACAAATGGTTCTATTCATTGTAACAGGAATATCCTTTATTAGATTATGGGATTTGTTTTAATAGTAGTTTTTCCAAAACTTCTACAAGTTTTTGACCTCGTTCATCAATTTGAGTTTTATCCCAATATGTTATTTGTTCAGGGTTATCCACTGTAAAATATGTATTTTGGAAGTTAATTAAAGGTTGTTGATTTTGAACAGGGCTGTCTATTTCTTCTGCCAAAGCTCTTGTAATAACAAATTCACAGGCTTTATAATGATCTAATTTATCAGCAAAATTACCATTCTTAACAGAGGCATTTAAACTCTTATCTAAAAGCGTCAAATTACCTAGATGATTCAGATATTCCTTTCGAGTGTCTTCATCATCAAAGGAATAATCTTCATTATCTGCAGCTTGCGGCATGATATGCTCTAACTCAATCTTTTTGCTTGTTTTAATACTGTCTTTTTGGTTCAAGTATAACTCGATAAATTTAAGAATTTGGAACGCTTTTGGTGCTTTTTTCTTATTTTTGGAACCAAAATCTTTCACAGGCAATAAAGCACGAATCAAGTCGACATATGGTTTTGTTCGTAACTCTAACTCTGTTACTGCAACCTCTAGTCTGCGTGCTAGATCAGATTCATGCAAAATCTTTTCTATAATTTCAGGCAATTCCGCTTCAATAGCATTCGTCTGTGTATACGAAAATATTACTGCTGCTACATATCTCACAGCCGCATCAACGAGTCGCACCTTATCTACACGCGGAGCATTATAGAACGGCATTAACAACGGATGAATTTGAACGGTATTAAACAATGTAAATAACGTATACATCCCATCATCATTAGACAAGAAATCGTTAGATAGTGGATCTTTATTAATACTAGCATAGACCTTACTGATGGAATTGATATCTGATGAAAGTTGCAAAATATCATTAGCTACGAGTTCATTGTCTTTAAAATGCTCAAATAAATCTTTCTTCTTTACATTAATAGCTTTTGTACCAATAATAAAATGTTTAATGAAAGTAGATGTTTCAATCGCTTTTGATTTACCTGTATCTTTCAGATTTTTTAAGAACTGACTCCAGCTATCGGAAAAATCTTTAATTTGATTCTGTGTAATGCCAGGTGCAGAAGTAAGATTCTTCAACAAGTAATTTTTTAAAAGATCTAATGGCTCTAATGACTGCCCACGATTATTTAAGATTTCAAACAACTGGAATGCACGTTCAATCGATGGTGCTGTAGTTTCTATTAGCTTAACTTTAGTTGTTAAGTACTGCAAGAAATACAGTAATTTCTGAGGTTCATCATCATAAATACTTCTTAAGTGCTGAAGAATAGATTCATAGACAGCCTCTAAGTTATTGGCACTTGTGTTGTCCTCATCACTCACTAAAGCACCTTGCTTAATGATACTTTTATAAGTTTCTTTAAACTCTAAATCCTGCGTATGAAGAATTTTATAATCCACAAACTGTAAATTATTATCTAATATTCTAAAATACTCTTTAAAACTAAAAGTATGCCCCATCCACATATCTGCATTAGCACCTAGATTTCGACGAGTCTCTTCTGCAATATCTTTAAACAAATTATTTAATGCACAGAAAATGAGCGTCAATGTTGTAAGCCTTTGCTGACCATCGATCACATCAAATCTGGTTGGATTATTCTCATTGCTAATCAAAACAATATTACCTAATAAATACCCAGGCAATGTATCAAGCCTATCCGTGTAATTATCTGTATCTTCCTTGAAATCAGAAAAAAGTGTCTCTACCTCTTTCTCAGTCCATACGAAACTCCGTTGAAAGTCTGGTATAACAAATTGATTTTTATTATCTAATATTCCCTTTATATCCTTCATTAAGGACGTAATTTCAGCCATGATATCCTCCCCATATCAAAATTTAGGTTAACTTATCTCTATTAGATCATAAAAATAAGATGAAGATCAACACTTTAAATATATTAGCTTAACCAAATAAGGAAAATCTTCACTACATAAAATAACCACCCTATAAATAAGAGTGGTTATTTTTGTCTTTAAAACTTTACACTAATTTTGCTCTCTCCCTTAATGGGGGGTATTTAATTTAACACTGAGCAGCTGGCATTCCTAAACGCTACTATGACATGAGCTTGTTTCCGTCCCCATCAGGGGATTATTTAATTTAACGCAAGGATGTGTAACCATACAATATAATTTCACTATCCGAAAGATTCCGTCCCCTAATGGGGATCATTTAGTTTAACAAATTAAAATGCTAACACTTAAAGACTTAAACACAACTCAAACGTTTCCGTTCCCTAATGGGGATCATTTAATTTAACTTACAAAGAAATCAAGCGCAATGAGGAAGTCATTCAAGCAATGTTTCCGTCCCCATTAGGGGATCATTTAATTTAACTGATGCAATTGAAATCTTGGAAGAAATAGTAGTTGACTTTGGTCTTAAGTTTCCGTCCCCATTAGGAGAGCATTTAATTTAACAATATAATGTACCATGTCCACATTGCGGAGGGTCGCAGACCTTGTTTCCGTCCCCTAATGGGGATTATTTAATTTAACAAAAGTGCTAAGGGTAAGAATTATATTATTCCTGTGGCTAATACGTTTCCGTCCCCTAATAAGGATCATTTAATTTAACGAAAAACATCCATTTAAAGTATAACATATCGTTAACCCGAAGTTACCGTCCCCATTAGAGGATTATTTAATTTAACAAGGCGATTGTTTGATTCGATGAAGATGATGAATCCGAAAACTTTCCGTCTCTATTAGGGGATTATTTAATTTAACTATCTCGTCCAGCGAAACATATCAAACAAGTGGACGACTACTGGTTTCCGTCCCCTAATGGAGATTATTTAATTTAACTTGCCACTAAAAAAATATAAATTCGTTGCTCTAGATAATGAATTATTTCCGTCCCCATCAGGGGAGCAGTTAATTTAACATGAGGGCGAGTTAGAGTATAAAAACCGCCTGCTTGATAAGTTATCTCCGTCCCCATCAGGGGATTATTTAATTTAACAGTCACGTATAGATGAGTTAAAGGAGAAGTTTCATGAACATACGTTTCCGTCCCCTAATGGGGATCATTTAATTTAACTAGAGTTAGCAGCAGCAGAACGAAAATATAGAGTTGAAAAGTTTCCGTCCCCTAATGGGGATCATTTAATTTAACACAACTGGCAAACTCTAAAAGCTAGAGCCACACAAGGTGGCATGTTTCCGTCCCCTAATGGGGATCATTTAATTTAACCAAATCTCAACAACATCTGTATACAACCTAAGAAATGATGGAAATGTTTCCGTCCCCTAATGGGGATCATTTAATTTAACATGTTGTAGTAAATCCTTGGTATCAAGATGAAGTTGAATTAATGTTTCCGTCCCCTAATGGGGATCATTTAATTTAACAGTTTGCAAACTTGCCAAATTTCAATAAAACGCTCGATAGCATCGTTTTTAATTCTAATGGGGATCATTTAATTTAACAGTTTGCAAACGCTAGTTTATCAAATAACGGCGGTGGGTTTCCGTCCCCTAATGGGGATCATTTAATTTAACGGCACATACATATATAGCTTAAGATATGAAGATAATTTATATTGTTTCCGTCCCCTAATGGGGATCATTTAATTTAACTCAAGAAAACAATTGACACAACAAACAAAACTACTAAAAAGGTTTCCGTCCCCTAATGGGGATCATTTAATTTAACTTGCTATTGGTGTACATATGAATGCTTTAAAAATTAATAATTAGTTTCCGTCCCCTAATGGGGATCATTTAATTTAACAACACATATAACAGAATATGTGAGACATTTAAGAAAAAGCGTGTTTCCGTCCCCTAATGGGGATCATTTAATTTAACAAAATAACTAATGACATATTATTATTCCTTGTTTTTGACTAATTGTTTCCGTCCCCTAATGGGGATCATTTAATTTAACAGTTCCCTGAGTACTAATACATAAGCATGTCATCAAAAGGGGCGTTTCCGTCCCCTAATGGGGATCATTTAATTTAACACAAACAACCCTCTTAACTATTGTTCTATGTTTTGGACTACAGTTTCCGTCCCCTAATGGGGATCATTTAATTTAACAATCAATTAGAAGAGTGTTATGAGTTCAATATTCCTGATTGGTGTTTCCGTCCCCTAATGGGGATCATTTAATTTAACTCTGTCTTTGAAACAACAGATATTTACTGGTTTCAAAATGCCAAAAACGGCGGAGATTGTAAATCCACCCCAAAAGGCACTTTAGCGAGCTAAAATAATGTCGTTTAACCGCGCCACTATCACAACGGCGCAGATTTATTTTTCCAAAGATTAAATCTAGGTCTATTATAGCACATCACTAGCATTAATGAAAAATATATGAAAATAGAGCCACCTTATATAAGGTAGCTCTATTGAGGTGTCATATGTAACTTGTTTTTAATAGTTCATCTGATTCCGCAGTTTCGTTTATTTTCTTATACGCCTATCCTCCTTTTCCAGATTTCTCTCCACCCTCCTACTTGTACTTTCACCGTCCAACGAATTATCTCGTTAGGTCTCTCCATGCGATAAATAGTTCGGCCACGACTTGAGGGTTTTGGCTGAGTTTGATGCGAGCTAGCATTTTTCGCACATAGTTGCAGTGTTCTAGCATCGCTTCATTCAGTTTGTGTTTGACATGACGCGGGGATTGGTACACCAGGATCGGTGCAAAGTCCGCCACATGAATATAGCTCGTATCCGGTTCCGGACCTTCCGTAACGATATATTCATAGGGTATAGCCACGTTAAAGAGGCCGTACACCACGTCCTTGCCGATAGGGCGGCGACATTTAATATGAGCAAAGGTTAAATGCGGACCATAGGTTTTAGGCGCGGTATAGCTGCTGCGTCGACCATCGCTGGTCATGATGTAGTTGGGTCTCAGCCCTTCCTGCATCGCCAGCTCTCGCGTAATCGTTCGCATCGGCAGATGGACCATTTCTTCGCGTCCATCCACAAAATAACACTTCGTACTGTCTCCACCACTAGGTTGATAGGTAGGAATAAAACAAACAATGTGATTCTTTGGATTCGTATAGATCAAATCCAAATCTTCTCCCTTAGATAGCCGAGCGGCCATCAAATCTGTTAGTTTATCATCTATTGCCATGGAATCCTCTCCAATCTAATCAGGAACATTCCTTTCAACAATACAATGAACACGTGTTCTGTGAAAGCAGATTAGCATGCTTTAATCTGCTGCTGACTTAATTGTATATCAGCCTGTATAATTTGTAAATATATATACAAAACTATAGAAATTTACGTATATTTAATGACTTTATGATCTTGTAAAAGTTATATATACCTTGATGTGTCATTATTTTCTCATTTAAATTGAGAATTGCATATTTTATGTATATTTGTTAATCGAAATTAAAAGAAATATGCAATATATAGGATATAAATAAGAAATTAAATTATAATAACTAATGTACACGCACATCTGTAAAGTCCGTACTCAAATACCTGCGCAGCTTCCGAATGGCTCGTTCGTGGCGCCGTTGGATGGCTTGGCGACTGCAGTTCAGTTCTTCACTAACCGATACCAAGCTTTGGCACTCACCGTAGACACGGCGTAGTAGGTCTCGTTGATCAGGAGACAATCTACCTAAGGCCCATACGAGGCGGGCTCGCAGCCTATGCTCTTCATCGGCACTCATCACCATATCCGCTACATTCTCGCCAGATGCGAAGATATCCATGCCAAAGGCGACTTCTCCATCATCGGTGGTGCGATCTGGGATGTGTATTTCACGGCGATAACGCAATCGCTCACGTTTCCAGTACCGCATGTAACCGTACATAATGCCAGCTTTCACAAAGCCTGGGAACGGTACGGTCCCATTCAAATCAAAGCTATAAATCGATTCTATGAGGATGGCCCAAAGATAGCTCTCTACGTCCTCGCGGAACTCGCGGTTTCCCATGCGATTCGTATAGTGCAAGATGAGCGGTCGATACCTGCGACAAAGCTCAATTTGTGCCGCATCATGACGAAGTTCATCAACGGACCACGGCTGATACCCTACCGTCTGAATCCGCATATTCGGCTTTTGACAGATGGACACGAGGCTCTTGTCCGACAAAGATGATAAGACTTGATGACCACAGACGAGGGTCTGTAATTTCAATTCCTCTGGAATACTTTCCCTAGACTCATTAGCTTTCGATAGTAAAGAATGAGATGGTAATGCCTGTGTTTCTAACGTTTCTGACTGATAGTTGTCATGTTGTAAGTTTGCAGTTTTAATACATATTTTTTGTACTAAAGGTTCTTCGTTTGTGTATAACATAAATCCCCTTTCCTGCCATGGCATAGCGCTTATGTACACAATACCGCGGAAAGAGTGTTTTGACAAATTGGCAATTCCTCGGAATTTCCCTATATTCTGTTATATTTGAACCTTAATTTCTATCCATAGTACACCGTACCTATGCGATTCAAAGGGTAATTGCTGAAAATAGATAATTACCAAAAATGACACCACATACATAATGTGGTGTCATTTTTTAGAGGAAATATATACTATCATTGGGTAATAGTATTCAATCTTTAGGTAATAGTATTCAATCTGAAATTGTCTGATTAAATCGCAATACACGCGGCTTGGACAAAGTCCTTTAGCTGCGGTTTTACATGATTATAATATACATCAGCGCCATAACCGCGCACGATATCGCCCCAGTATTTATATACATAGCGGTACCAGAAATGGAACATACTATTCGTGAAATGGTAATCCGCGTACTTCGCGTTCCCACGGTTACTTGCCTGAATGCGGCCCACGAGTCCCATAGACATGAGATCGTTCAAACGAGATGTGAACGTGCCACTTTTAATTTGGCTTTCTTGTAAAAGCTCCACGTAATACGGTCTTTCCAAGCTAGCAAGACCCGTTAAAATGGCATTGGCGCCGGTTATATTTTTCATATCTCGATGCAAAATATACTGTGTTTCTTCAAAGAGAGCTCCCGTTACTGAGAAGAACAAGTTAATAATATTCGTATCGATGCTTTCACCATTATCAAAGTATTGCACATAGGCAGGCAAGCCACCTGTTACGGCAAAGACGGTGCGCAAATCGTCCTTTGCATAGTGAAGGCCCAAGGATTTCATATCAACCAAGGAAAATGGTTTCACCTCGAGGTATTCGGACACGAAAGGTCCAATAAGGCTGCGATCGCCAATGATGCGGCCATCGAGCTGTTCCATGCCATTCGCCATCAAAATGATGTTTAATCGGCTCGTATCTTTATAGGTATCTAACAAGTCACGCAAGTGAATTGGGAACTGAGGAACAGCCTCTACCAAGGCAGGATAATCATCAATCACCACAGTTTGAGGTGTTTTCACACTACTTTCAAAGAGCCTTACAAAGGCCTGCTGCAAACTCTCTACAGGCTCGAATGTATCTTGAGCATCAGCAGGAACAAAACGTGCCTCAAGAGCTCTATTTATATCAGCCACATGGACTGATTCATTAGCCATGCGCCCCGCCAAGTATACCGCCTTATGACGGCGTACAAGCTGCGAAGCCACATAGGATTTACCACTGCGATGAGGGCCATATACAACACATAAACTCATTCGGCCCAATGCAATACGGGACTGGATACGCTCTATAATCTCAGCACGTCCCACAAAATTCATATACTCACCTCCAACTATTTACGGAAATTATTATATCATAATTTTAAATCATTATTAAACTTTTTTTCATATAGTTAACATAGCTTTTTATTATGTTAATTTTTTTACGCATCAAATCAGAGCTTTCATGCGATACGTGTTGCCTTACCATCATAAAAGGCCTTATGATTACTTTATTCTCATATACGTTTGATATCAACATATCCTATAAAGCATGGTTATATAAGATATACATATTAAACTATATATTTTATATTTTAATCTATATATGTTAAAAATGACGTGCTTACCAAAAGGTATAGCACGTCATTTGCATATAAAGTATATTAAATTGTTACTGAATGTTCTTATACTAAGCTTCTTAATAATAAATATCTAATTACATAATCTGATATATCTACATATTTTATGGTTCAATTTGAGTTTGCATTTTCATCAATAAAATGCGCTTAACTGATTCGTTGAGGCGCTCGGTCGTAATCGTTCCATCCGCCACCGCCTGGGTCAGCGCACGATGGACTTCATCGATATGAATCGTATCCGCATCAACAAGGATGAGATCACTGCCCGCCAAGATAGAGGCCACAGCGTAATCGCCTATCTTTTGATTAGATTGCAACGCACCCACATCGATACGGTCTGTCATAACGATACCTTTATAGCCAAGCTCCTTGCGAAGCCAACCATCAATAATCGCCTTAGAGGAGCTCGCCAAATTCTCGTTATCGATAGCAGGAATTTGAATATGGCTCATCACGAGCATATAGCTATTCGCCGTCGTCTGTGCAATGAGACGTTTAAAGACGGCTACATCATTATTGCTGAGATACGCTTTCGCCTCATTAGCAGATCCAAAGGACGCATCCCCTAAGGTCACCGCCGGAAAGTAGTTATAAGCGAACCACATATGATTAATTTGGTAACGCTCCACCATGGCAAGGTTTATATGGCCTGCCCACGTGGGATCAGATGTATAGGACATATTAGGTACACCAAGATTAGCATTAGGCCCAATAACTAGGTTAAAACCCATATCCCGCATTTCAATAGCAGATCGCGTGGCCAAGTTGATGATACGATCCATAGGCAATTGCCCCCACCGATTGGGCTTCGGCAACCGCAAGAAACTTTCATTCCCATGCAATATGCGATCACGATGTACCCCGATATAGGGTGTCACCATGCTAGAGGTTATCGCCGTTTGCATAATATCACTGGTGAAAGTTTTCACTTGGTTCTTATTAATAAGATTTTCATTCGTTAGCATAACACCACTGACACGGTATTTTCGGATCACATCCTTTTGGGATTGTCCTATCGTACTGCCATGAAGGCTGATCATCATCAGCTGCCCCACCTTATCCTCTTGAGACATAGCCGCAAGCCAAGTGTCCACCTTTTCAGAAACCGGCTTGTCGGACTCCATGACGGCACGGTACGATACGGTTCGTACCGTTTCTTGTTCTGCCTGACTCTCATGTTGGCATCCAGTTGTACCAACGACAGCAACTAGTAAGGCGATGCCACTCAGGACCCGCCGAAAAAACTGGTTCATCTCTCCTAAAAGCTCCTTAATGCTTACGCAATATTATGAATATTATGGACTTTCTATGTTGCTCTCCCAATGCAACACCCATAAGTCCCCTCTTAATCCGTACAGTATATTTTTATATTATACACTAAATGATTCATCTTTTCCTCATAATAAAATAATTTTTTTATACTGGATTATTATAATAAAGTTATACAGTAAAAATATGTGAATTTTGAATAATTATATAAAAAAATCCTACGAATCGTTTAAAAAGTGACCGCACTGTAACAAAAGGCTACGTGAGTATCAAGTCACTCATGACCCGTAGGATTTTCTATTTTATGTTGCTATACCCTAAATGGCTAACGCTACTATGAGTGTATAAACATTTGATTACTTTATAACAGCCTGCTGTTTGAGTAATCGACTATTATTAACCTTTAAATTTTTCTTTCTTTACTGGCACATAGTCAACACCTTCTTGCACCATATTCAAGCAATCGGCTATCATTAGCCTTTGAATTTAGGGGATGTTGGGCATGTTTCAGGTGTTACATCTTTACGAGTACCAAGAACTGCACTACGATTTGTGTAGTGTGTATGTAAAAGTTCGTGTGCCTTATGGCCCAATGGTTCGCCTAAGAAATCTTTGTACAATGTTTGGATTTCTTCATTTTCATAGGACGCAACCCATTTATAGTTTTCGTCAGCTTCGTAAAGACCGCCGATACGGGCTTCCTTAGTTTTAACTGCTTGAGGCAATTTAGTGCGCGGTTGACCACCGCCACCAATACAGCCACCTGGGCACGCCATAACTTCGATGAAGTCGTAGTGTTTGCCACTGTCTTTCAATGCATTCAAGAAGTCACGTGTATTTTTACCGCCATGAACAACAGCAACCGACAATGTTACATCATCACCCAATTGAACAGTTGCCTCTTTTACACCTTCCATACCGCGAACGTCTTCGAGGTGAGTCAACGCATATGGAGGTGGCTCTTTATCAGTGATGAGCTTGTAAGCCGTACGCATCGCCGCTTCCATAACCCCACCAGTGTTACCGAAGATGATGGATGCGCCAGTTTCCATACCGATTAAGTCATCAAATTGGGAATCTTCAACGGCATTGAAGTCGAGGTTTTCCTCTTGGATCCAACGGATGAACTCACGAGTTGTGATGGAAATATCTGTATCCATGCCAAGGGATTCATCATTATGGTAACGAGCCGCCGCATTTTCTTCTTCCCGTTTCGTTTCTGCTTTTTTAGCCGTACAAGGGTTTACAGATACGGATACGATATTACGAGGATCGATGCCTTTTTTCTCTGCAAAGTACGTTTTAATCATGGCCGCTTCCATAGCGATACAAGAACGTGTGGAAGACAAGTTAGGAATCAATTCAGGGAAGTAGATTTCCGCAAAGCGAACCCACGCTGGGCAGCAGCTTGTAAACTGAGGAATTTGACCACCGTTTTTAAGGCGTTCTACAAGCTCGGATGCTTCCTCCATAATGGTTAAGTCCGCACCAAAGTTAGTATCTACTACATAATCTGCACCAAGTGCACGCAAGGCACCGACCATTTTACCTTCCAAGAATGTGCCAGGTTCATAACCGAAGCCTTCACCAATGGCTACACGAACAGCCGGAGCCGTTTGGATAACGACGATTTTTTCAGGATCTGCAAGGGCTGCTTTTACCTTTTCAAGCTCGGATTTAGCATGCATAGAGTCGAATGGGCATGCTGCCGCACATTGACCGCAATGGATACATACAGGCACATCGCCGTTTGCATCAAGGTCGTAGTAATCAAGTACGCTCATTACATCCGCACAAGCGCGACGGCATAACGTACAGTTTTTACACTTGGAAATGTCGTGATAAATGGATGGATTGTCTAGTGCAATCGGCACGCGTTTATCGATAAATTCGTATTGAGACATGAGGACCTCCTCTAATAAACTATAACTACCAAACCTATTGGGGCGAAATATGCCAAATTACGGTGCACTGCGCCCAAGCCATACTTCTGCATCTTACCTATAGTATACGCTATAGTGAAAGTTTATACTATGTAGAATTGTTACACTTTTGCACAAAATCTCCGAAAAGTGTAATTTAAATCACATTTTACCATGAAACAATAAATAATTCACATAAAAAACGCACGCCCTCCATAGGAGAACGTGCGCAAGTGAAGCTTTCACAAAATCATTCAATCTAGACAAGCCTGTACTGATCAAGAGTGTCTTGTCTGTAGGATTCAATTATTTACCGCCCCAAATAAGTTGGAATACAGCGTACGCAGGCGTACCTGGCTCAACTTTACGGCTATCTTTATTAACTTGTTCCTCTTTCACAACATAACCTTGTGGGTTATAAAGAGTCACCTTAAGATCCTTAACTTCCCGTTTTTTGTGATTGAACTCTTCAGTCACGATGTAGTGATAACCTTCGTAGTCCATAGCCTTAATGTCCATTACCGCTTTTTTATCGTCTTTTTTAACAGAATCATTGTCGATAGACCAAGTAACACCATTGCTATCAGTGCCTACTGTATACCAATTAGCCGCATCAACACTACCAATACCGCCGATTAATAATGCGCCTGCTGCCAAAACAGCTGCCAATGTTTTTTTCATATTAATACCTCTCAAAGAAAATACAAAAATATACAAATTAGTATATAAGGGAAAACTAAATGTTATATGAAAACTATCTCTATCAACCCACAACATGGTAATTCATCTTCTCTTAATTTCGAAAGAAGCGATAGAAATTTGGCATAAGTTGAGTAACTAACTCTGTCGGTTCATATAAAACAAACTTCTTCACTTTTCTTGCTTTCAATAACTTTGCATCTTTTAAAATTTGTAAGTGTCTCGATACACTTGAATCAGTCATTAATAAAATTTGTGCTAAAGACTGCGTCGTACATGGTTTCTCCAAAATATAGTTCATAATTTGTAGCCGCACTGAATCACTCAAAGCTTTAAAAATAGTAACTAATTCCTCCGGCGTGGAGTTATAGTAACTTGGTTGCTCCATAATATCATAAGTAATAGCAATTCCTTGATTAAAAGGTTCAACAAACAGATGTGGCCAAATAAAATAGCTTGGTAACAACATAATAGAATCGCTATCCTTTAAATGAATCTCTTGGTCAAAAGGTTTAATAATGGATAAGGCATCTTTTTCCCAATGGATTCGATCAATTTGTAAATGATTAAACATCTCTATAAAACCTTTTTCCCTCAAAAATGAAGATTGCTTTTGTATTTCAATTAAAAGCTTTTGCTCAATTGATTTTTCTTTCCAAGTATCATCAAAAATTGATTTTCTATACCAATCAATAAAAGAAAAAAGTCTCCTGTAAACACTTGTAGCATTTCGTCTCAAATCTTTAAGCAATTGATCATTTTCATTTAAAGAAAAATCTTTCCACTCTAGTCCTTTAGCTAATGTTGGAATAAAGGCATTTTCTCTATCATCTACTATTCTCTCCAAATACTCAATTAATCGAATAGTTGAATAATTAGCAAGAAATTCCTTTAAATTTTGTATTTCCTCTTCAATCGTTGTCATATGAGAGCGAAAATTACAAAGCAAAATAGGAGAGACCCCAAGTTCATAAAAAAGTTGGAAATAATGAAGATTCTCATAAAATTCTTCAGTAAGTTTATCTTGTATCTCAATCACCCAGTCAATATTAGTTCCATGATGGCGAGGATTTAGAAGAACATGTAAACTTCTAAAAAGTTCATTTAGAGGGGAATACACAAATTGTATTCTTTGTATCAACGTTTCATTTGTTTTCAAAGCATAATCGCTAAACCGAATTCTAATAGCCATAAACATCCTCCTGAACGATTCGATATTTTTTGAATCGTTTGATTATAGACTTTAGACTTATTATATTATACTTAATAGTTTTAAAGAAAAGGAGAAATCTTTATGAATAAACAATTGCAAGATTTACTCATAACAATTGTTGCAGGTATGGGAATGTTATTATCCACTCTTGATACAGGAATTATCAATATAGCATTACCCTTTTTAAAAGAACAGTTTCAAACTTCAACTGATATTGCAGCCTTCACAATAACTGGTTATACTTTAGCTTTAGCTATCTCTATCCTACCTTTAGGCGTATTAAGCGATAAATTTGGAAAATTAAAAATTTCTTATTTAGGATTCATGCTTTTTGGTCTGAGTTCTCTATTTTGTGGCTTAATTAACAATATTAATTTATTGATTATTGGACGAATTTTTCAAGGCATAGGAGCCGCTGCTTTACAAGCTACTTCTGCCGCACTAATTACAACTTTAGTGTCTGAAAAACGTAAAAATAGCTCTATTGGTATTCTAGGAATTATGATTGGTCTAGGCCCCATCCTAGGGCCTTCTTTAGGTGGGATTATACTTTCTTTAAGTTTCTGGCAACTTATTTTTTTGATAAATATTCCTTTTGTAATTCTCGGAATTGCATGTAATAATTTTCTTCTCAATAAACTCTCCGAAAAAAACAACAAACGACAATTAGATATGCTTGGAATTACTATAAACACTCTCATGTTAGTTTCTCTCTTATTAGGATTATCTTTATTAAACAAATCACATCTATTTGTAATTGGTATAATCCTGATACTATCCAGCTTGTTGCTCGGAATTATATTTTACTATGTGGAACTTAATAACAAACACGCACTTATCGATATCAAAGGATTAAAAAATAATCCTCAAGTAATCTCTTACCTTTTTCAAACAGTTACTTTTGGCTTTGCCTCTGCAATGATCTTTTTACTTCCCCCCTTCATTTTTGAACAATCATATCATCTAGAAGTTGGGCAAACTGGATTTCTTGTTCTAGGAGCTCCTACAGGGCTGGTGCTTTTTTCAAGAATATCCAGTAAAATCAATAACGGCAATAAAAATAAGCTATTCAGCCATATTGGTCTAAGTATTATTCTCATATCCTTGATTTTTCTCTTACTAATCAATCCTAACTGGCCTTATCAACTCTTAACATTAGGATTATTCATCTACGGTATTGGTGGAGGATACTTTCAACCTGCTAATATTGCCAGTATTATGCAAGCCAGTCCTATGGAAATCCAAGGAAGTACAGGAGCTTTGCAGCGAATGCTGCAAAATGTTACGATTTCAATCGGTTCAGCTGTTGGTGCAACTTGCTTAAATCTTTGGTCAAATGATTTATTATTAGCAACTCGAATTGGTTGGGGAATTACACTAATTCTGGTTATTATAAGCTTAAAAGAAGTAATTAAATTTTCCCATCATAATAGTTAATACAATCTAATCCAGAGGCTGTAATTAAAACTTAGTTTTAATTACAGCCTCTTTGTCATATCTATTCAATAACACACCTACCTAAAACAAAAGCACACTCACCTTGGAATATTCCCTCTGTATGGGAAAAATGAATCTGACACGATTTAATATGGATATTCACCCTGTAAGAACACTAATAATATAGAAAGCCCCGAACTATTCTGAAAACGACTTAGGTCACTATGGAGGCTTTCAGGATAGTTCGGGGCTATTTATACATTCTGAGTATCTAAATAGACAGAGCGAATATCAGCTTCTATTAAATTGTTGGATTATTTACCCCATAGGGCCTGCATAACTTCCGCCCCCATGGTGTCCGGTTCAATTTTCGTAGGTTTTTGTGTTTCTTTACTGGATAGCAATGCTATACCGGCATTGCTATATACTGTTGTATCAAGTTCTGTCCATGTTTTTTCTTTGCGATCGATCCGTACTGTGTAGATATATGTAAAGCCTTCTACATTGTTAATTTTAACAAGTACTGTAGCCGCATCATCTGTTTTATATACAGAAGAGTTGTCAATAAACCATGCCGCATCGTCAGCATCAGCATCGATATAGTACCAGTCAGCAGCACTAGCTTGACCAAAGCCACCTACAAAGAAAACTCCTGCTGCAAACATAGCAGCTAGCCATTTTTTCATTTTTAAACTCCCCAACACTAGAGGCGACCATCTTAGATGGTCGCCCATGGTTACTCAATAGTTAATATAGTGTTTTATATTATTCTACTTCTTCTTCGATTTCAGCGCCTGGAATAACAGCAATACTAGCTACCTTATCGCCTTCGTCGAGATTTTGTGTTTTCACACCAGAAATAGCTTTGCCTTTCTTCACAGCGATATCGTTCATGTTGAAGCGGATGATTTTGCCTTGCTCAGAAATAAGCATAACTTCATCATCATTATGAACAACCTCTACAGCCACTACGTCGCCTGTTTTGTTCGTAATCTTGAAGTTCTTAGAGCCTTTACCACCGCGTTTTTGCAATGTATAAGCTTCCGCATCATTGCGTTTACCAAAACCTTCTTCAGAGATAGTAAACACTTGTGCTTCACTTTCATCAGTATTAAGAACACCAGCGCCTACAACTACGTCGCCTGCATTCAATTTAATGCCACGCACACCGTGAGCTGCCCGTTTCATAAGGCGCACATCATGCTCGCTAAAGCGAATAGCGATACCCAACTTAGTACCAATCAAGATGTCTTGATTGCCAGTCGTTACGTTAACGGAAATCAAACGATCGCCTTCGTCGAGGTTAATCGCATTGAGACCAGAACGACGGATATTACGGTATTCTTCAATAGCCGTACGTTTTACAACGCCAAATTCAGTGACCATAAATAAATTTACATCTTCATGGACACGTTCAAGGTCGATCATAGTCGTAACGGATTCGCCTACCGCGAGTGGCAATACGTTAACCATGGCGGTACCGCGAGAGTTGCGGGAACCTGCTTCCGGCACTTCGTATGCCTTGAGGCGATATGCACGGCCTGTAGATGTGAAGAATAACAATGTATTATGGGTCCGCACATGCATAATTTGCGTTACATAATCGTCTTCCTTCGTCTTCATGCCGATAACGCCAGCGCCGCCTTTATGTTGGTTGCGATATACGTTCGCGTTCATTCGTTTGATGTAACCTTGTTTAGTCAAGGTAATAACCATCTCTTCGTCAGCGATGAGATCTTCTACATCAAGGTCGGACGTATCGATCGTGATTTCAGAACGACGAGGGTCGCCGTATTTTTTCTTCATATCATCGAGTTCGTCTTTGATGATTTGACGTTGACGCGCTTCGCTAGCCAAGATAGCTTTCAAGTCTTCAATCAATGCCAACAATTCCTTGTATTCGTCTTCGATTTTCTCGCGTTCCAAGCCTGTTAAACGGCGTAAACGCATGTCGAGGATGGCTACCGCTTGTTTTTCTGAAAGCCCGAATTTTTGCATCAATGCGTTACGTGCGATTTCGTCAGTTTGAGAACTGCGAATTGTAGCGATAACTTCATCGATGTGGTCGAGAGCGATTAATAAGCCTTCCAAGATGTGTGCACGCGCTTCGGCTTTGTTAAGCTCGAATTGAGTGCGGCGTACGATTACATCTAGACGGTGATCTAAGTAGTAACCCAATACTTCTTTCAAATTCAATACGCGAGGATGTCCGTCCACAAGGGCTAGCATAATCACGCCGAAAGATTCTTGTAATTGAGTGTGTTTATACAATTTGTTGAGTACGATGTCTGGTTGCACATCAGCGCGCAATTCGATAACGATGCGCATACCTTGACGGTCAGATTCATCGCGAAGTGCTGTGATACCATCGATAACCTTGTCACGGCTCAAGTTCGCAATGGTTTCGATAACGCGAGCCTTATTAACTTGGTACGGAATCTCAGTCACTACGATTTTATGCTTGCCCTTGGACATCTCTTCGATGGTTGCACGAGCACGCATCTTAACGCTACCACGACCTGTGGAGTACGCTTTTTTGATGCCTTCCCGGCCCAAAATGAGAGCCCCAGTCGGGAAGTCTGGACCTTTGATTTGCGTCATCAATTCTTCCACAGTTATCTCTGGATTATCGATGAGCATAGTAAGACCATTACACACCTCGTTGAGGTTATGTGGTGGAATATTTGTCGCCATCCCTACGGCGATACCGCTGGAACCATTGATGAGAAGATTTGGAATCTTCGCTGGCAATACTGTTGGTTCTTGCAAGCTTTCATCATAGTTCGGCATGAAATTAACAGTTTCCTTGTCGATATCGGCAAGCATTTCTGTTGTAATCTTCGCCATACGTACTTCGGTATATCGCATCGCAGCGGCACTATCGCCGTCGATGGAACCAAAGTTACCGTGACCGTCTACCAAAAGGTAGCGCGTATTAAAATCCTGCGCCAAACGAACCGTCGCGTCATAAACGGAGCTATCACCATGTGGATGATACTTACCGAGTACGTCACCGACGATACGAGCGGATTTCTTATACGGTTTATTTGGCGTCATGCCTGTTTCGTGCATCGCGTACAAAATACGGCGATGTACTGGTTTCAAGCCATCGCGCACATCTGGAAGAGCACGCATAACGATTACGGACATTGCATAATCGATGTACGCATTCTTCATTTCTTTATCAATCTGAACGGGATGAATATTCCCGTGGGACCATTGTTGGTCTGCCACAATCTCACCTCATTTTACTAACACTGATACTAATTCATCATATAATTATAGCATTTTTGCGTATATAACGCTATATTTTGTAAAAGTTCCTTCCCATTACATGGCCCAATTGTACAACTGTTGCCCAACTGTAATTAATTCTATAAAATATAGTAACCTCTATCTCTTATTTAATGAGCCGCATGTTGTATCATATGATCTAAAATGCTAACAAAATCTCGTTCTACAGCCGAAGTGTCATTACCAGTACTACCAATGCCTGTTAGCATGGTTTCTTTCCAATCATTTTTTGCCATAAATCGAAAGGCGATCAAATACTTAGCTTTTGTTTTGTCCGCTTCTCCTTTTGGTAGATAATAAAAGCCTACGCTTCTATCAGAAGGAGGGTGCAATAACGCTGGATTGTCTTGCGGTTTATACAAACTATATATAGATTTCATAAAGGTTAGAATATCTTTACCCTTTACAGATTCGTCTACAAAGATAATCTCATCATATGTGAATAGAGATATCTTATTAGTACCTGCCACACGTGTCGCTTTAGACTTAGCTAACTCCAAGGCTTCCTCGTGCGTCGCCATCCGCATGCCATACTGCTTAGCACGCTCCACTAACGAACCATTCAAATGAACTAAATACGCTTGTGAATACGTAAAATTCGCATCATTTTTTCGCTCACCACCAGGGGCCGGCAAGGTTGGCCACTTCACTACAGAATTTGTGGTAAAGGAAAAACCATTACTTTCATCATAAAACACATACACATTTCGCTGGAATGGCTTCTCCTTCTCTACCACAGACGACTGGAGAACAAGATTCGGATGCACAACCGAAAACTCCTTCTCCACACTAGACTTGATATCCTCTGGTGTAGCAGGATCACCATTCTCCGTCGTCCAAATGAAAGAACAACCACTCAACACAACACTACAAACACACACCAAAACCAACAACACAAACCTAACAAACAAAGGCATACACAACCACACCTCTCTCCAAATATTCCATGTGTATCAAAGAATTCTATCAAATATATAGCCACAATTATTGATAAAATCAGCTGATTGTTGATACTCTACTTCACTGCCTTTTCCCAATCAGGGGCCTCGCCCCATGCGAAAGGAAAAGGGCTTTTGTTGTTAATGGTCGAAGCAACTAGTTAATAGAAAACATAGGTATGGATGGGACGAATTCACATATAACGTTATAAAAAAGGGATTCCCTTATTGATGAGCGACTTAGCTCGCTTTGGAGCGAAGAGATAAGGGAACCCCTTTTTTAATAATCTCGCATGCTTGTATTCGGGCCCCATCCATACTATTTTTAGTTATGCTCCATTAACAACAATCACTTAACTAGCGCATCCAATTTATTCATACGAAAATCTTCTATCACATTCATAAATTTTTTATTATGTATCGGGTTCTCGCTCATTCCGAATAGATGACTGTTGCAGTCACAATCGCTGCACCCAAAGTTCGGTACATTCCATTCCGCAATAGCTCGCACCGCATCAGCGAGAGCACATTCTACGTCAATTTTAGTTAAATCTACATCTGCGATTTCACGAGCAGCCGAGTCATCGTCAGAGAATTTACCTTTACGCCGTTCCTGAGCAGAAATTGTCATAGCCTGCGGCCGTCCACTGGTACGTATTGGTAAGCCCGCTATCATTTCACAGTGACCTCGGAAGTAATCAAGATGCCAGTGCATTTTCTTCCGTTTTCGTTTATGACGTTCAATACGTTTTGTTAAATTTGCCTTCGCAGAACCAACGTACATATAATAACCAGATTTGAAATGCATTATCCCTTTAGAACCGATTTCGAGATCTACATCGTGATCGAGGTGCATGACCATCACATACACGCCACTATCATGAGCCTCTATATCGAGAATACTACTAGGATAGGAACATTCATGTGTCACCGTAGGCATGGTGAAAGTCTCATTCCACGCCACAGCAACGGCTTTCCAATCTAAAAAAGGTGCTACCTCTTTAAAAGTACGGGCAAATTTCAAATCCGTATGATAATCTGGCAAGAACCACTGTGCTTGGTCCCATTGCACGAGAAATAGAACGCCTGTGTGGTAGCCTTCATTTTGCAATTCTTTCAGATGCAATAAATGCTTGCGGCCTCGCTCTGTAATCGCATCAGGGAACATGGCTCCCGTCTTGGAGAACAAAGTACAGGACTTAACCTCTAGTAAGAACTCATCGCCCTTATCATTGGTGAGGAGCAAGTCAAAGCGAGATGATGTGCCGTGTAGTTTAACCGTATACTCCCGTCTCACTACGCGCCACTCCTCCCAACCAGGGATCAGTTTATTTTCGATTAAATGTTGCGCCACATCGTTGCTGTAGTTTGTATCGAGCATGATAACAACGCCATCACGTTCTATACCTATCACGCGGTATTTCGTCTTTGCATCCGACTTGTCGTGAGGCACGATGTACATCGTTATCCCCGTAAACAAGAGCTCCCACATACGCCCTGGGTTAGGCAAATGAGCAAGTATGCTTTCACCATTCAAATCTAAAGTCACCACAAAACGATTCGGGCGACCTATATATGTTACTTTTAAAATAGTATCGTAAAGGACTTTCATCGTTTCTCCTACATCAAAACATTCTATATGTCTATTATACGATATGTTACCCTTGGGTTTCATCTATAAACAGTATCATATATAATTATAGTTAGTAACAATCAATAATTAATATTAAAAAGTTCTATTTTTGTAGCTTGGGTTACATTATTGTTTGTTAAAATGGTTTATACTAAGAGCGTCGGGTCAGTATTCTAAATACCCATACTGATCATTACGTCGGGTTTTGTTGAGGCATCGCCTAGTTGATCTCATCCCACTTGTCCGTATATATGTGCGAAGCTTTCACAAAACCCTAGGGCGTAAATAATTAATATATAAAGAGTTTTATAGATTAACTAAGTAGTTTTAGCCACTATTCTCCGCAGAGAGGGCTCGAGAAAGGATTTATCATGGCACAAATTGCAGCAAATTTACAACGCATTAAAAACGGCCAACGCCGTTATGCAATTACACCTCGCATTCCAGGAGGTTTCATTCAACCTGATCAATTACAAAAATATATCGACGTAGCGAATGAGTTCGGCGCCGTTCTTAAATTAACTGGCAGCCAACGCATTATGATTACAAATTTGAAAGCAGAAGACGTAGATAAAGCATGGGAGATGCTTGGCATGGAGCCAGCGTACACTGTATCCAACCGCGTACGCAGCGTAAAAATCTGCCCAGGTACTACCTTCTGTAAACGCGCTAAACAAGACAGCGTACATCTTGGCATGCAAATCGAACGCAAGTACTTGTCCCTTGAAATGCCAAGCAAAATGAAAATCGGCGTGTCCGGTTGTCCAAATTCTTGTACTGAAAGCCGCATGAAAGATGTGGGCGTTATCGGTACTGTAGAAGGTTGGAATGTATACGCTGGCGGTAGCGGCGGCGCGCATCCTCGCATCGGCGACCTCATCGCAGAAGTTAAAACAGAAAAAGAAGCTCTTGCATTAGTTGATCGAATCATCGCATACTATAAAGAAAACGCACAAATCGAACGCATGGGCGAATTCATCGACCGCATTGGTTTAGAGGCTTTCAAAGCAGCTGTATTGGACGACCTCGAAGGGGCTCCAGCTGAAAGCAAGTCCGAAGAACCAGCTGTGTTCTTACCAGGTCAAGGTAACGATCCTGAAGTGGAAGCACCACGCCTCGAAGCAGGTGCCCCTATCACTCCAGACACAATTATTCGCGACATCGTTGAAACCTATCCAAATGTTGTACCTGTATTACAAGGTATTGGTATGGGTTGCCTAGGTTGCCCATCTGCAACAGCTGAGCCATTATGGCAAGCCGCAGAAATCCACGGTTTTAATGTATACGATTTAGTAGAGAAATTAGAAACAGCACGAAAAGGAGCTTAATATGTCCGCATTCTTAGGTCACATCCATTACTGGTTATATCGCAAAATTCAATTGCTTGTTGAGCGTGAAAATTTGATTTTAGAAAAAACTTCTAAAGTTGTTGATGATTTGGCGGAGGAACTACACTCCATCTCCGTAGATACATACGGCGAACCAATCAATCCAAGCATTCCTTTGGAAAACATCATCGACCACGGCAATATTCACGGCTGGTTAGCTAACCAAATCAACATTGCTTCCGTTCGCGAAGCGGCTTTCATCAAAGACATGCTCGACACAAATTCTGGCGATGAAGCAGTACACGTAGTAACCGCTATCCTCGATGCCTTTGCAGTACAAGGCCAAGCATGTGGCGTTGTGGCTCAAGACAGCCTTGAAGAACACACTGCACCAGCGATTTACAATGCATTACAAAACTTCTACGTAAATGGCATGCCTTGCGATGGTGGTGACCAAGTGGTTTCTGAAAGTCCAGACGAGTTTACATGGGTTGGTGACCACAGATTACAAGCAGGCTACTGGCGTACAGCGGGCGTTGACCCTAAGTTCATGGCATTAGCTTACCAAACATGGTTCGAAGCTTTTGTGAAAGCTATCGATCCAGCCTTTGAACTTGTAACGACTGAAGAAAACGGCACACGTTTATATACAATTAAGAAAAAATAAATAATAAATACATAACATTTCGTTTGTTTAGGGACTATAAACGAACGAAAACGGGCAAAAAAGCGAACGTAACACTTTACGTTCGTTTTTTATATAGTAAATGTATCATTGTATATTCAATTGATCTTTATATATTCAATTGTTCTTTATATATTCAATCTACCAGCATTTACTTCACCCTATTTTGCTCAATATAGGTAAAAAAGCATACAATGTTGAATGATACATATTTTTTTCAAAACTGTAGCTATAGGTACAGCATTGATAAACAATATCATTTATAATATAATCATAAGGTAATTACACAATGTAAAATTAAGTGTTAGCGTAAGCTTTCAGAACATAAAAAGCTAGAATTAGGAGGTCTATTATGGCAGGCACAGTTAATCAAGAATTAGGCTTATTATTCCAAGGCCCTAACTATGTAATCGTAAAAAAAGGCGGCAAGACTGGTGAAAAGGTGGAAAAACATAACCACCCTGAAGCTAATGTCATTTTTACAGTTGTAAAAGGTAAAGTACAAGTGTTCCTTAATGAAACTGAAGAGCATGTACTTGTACCAGGCCAAGTATTGGAATTCAATGGCGACAACTACATCCAAGCTACACTCGTAGAAGACAGCGAATTCGTTGTAAACCTCATTCATAAACCAGAATAAAATACCAAAGGACAGTTGATACAAGCAACTGTCCTTTTTATATGGAGTATGTATTAAAGAGAAATCATATAGTTATTAAGTTTTATATAACTGTTCAATAGTTCAGTTATATCCATAGTTATTAAATACTTATAGAGTAATACATAGTCTAAAAACATTCTTTTAAAAGGAATTATAGATTGTAAATTCACTCACATCAAAGCGTTTTGTATGGCCTGGTGCAGGAACACAGTCTGGATGAGGGTAACCAATTGGGAAGATAGCTACAGGGATGATAGTATCAGGCAAGTTATATGCCTTGCGTACTTTAGCAGGATCAAAGTGAGCAATCCACGTTGTACCTAGACCGATATCGGCTACGGTAAACATAATGTGGGAGCCCACAATGCTAGCATCTACAACACCCATATCGGCATCATCGTATTCTCGCTTCCAGCTCACCGTATTATCGTAACAAACGATAATTGCTAACGGTGCATTAAAATGACCATTTGTACAATCTTTTAGTTTCTTTAAGCTATCTTCAGTATTTAACACAAGCAGTCTTTGCGGCTGATAATTGTGCGCCGTAGGTGCTAATCGAGCGACTGCTAGTAACATATCTACCTTCTCCTGCTCCACTGGACGAGTATCGAATTTTCGAACCGAATACCGCTCTGTGGCTAATGCTTTAAAATCTTTCATTAAATCTCACTCCTTTATCGGATTTATTAAAATGTATTTTAATAAATAACCCCCTAGCTGATGCCTCAGTTAGGGGGTTTCGTGCTTATTATTTTTTAAGACGGCTAATTACTTCGTTAGTAATGTTTTCGATTTTGCTGTTAGCGTCAGCAGCACGAATTGTGTATGGATCATCCAATACTACGTCCATTTGTTTTTCAACGCGGATAGCTTCAACAGTATTGTGAATTGCTTGCATCATAGGTTGAGCAATTTTATTGATTTCTTCGTTTTCTTTTTGAAGCAATGGAGCTACAGTTTTGTTGAATTCTGCTTCTGCTTGTGCAGAGTCTTTAATTTTTTCAATTTCTTGTACTTTTTTTTCAATTTGTGGACGGTATTGAGCGTCTACTTGTTGCATTTTCATATCTAATGCACCGTAGCCAGGGTAGCTATTTACTACTTGGCTCATATTTACTAAGCCAATGTTAGCAGCACTTGCTACTGCAGCAGTAGCAGACATAGCACCAACGATAGCTAAGGTAGTCAATTTTTTAGATAATTTCATCTGAAATCCTCCTCGATTAAAAGTGTCACTATACAATCCAATAGTGTACTATTTTTACTATAGCAAATCTTGCTAACTTTCACAAGACTATGATAAATAGCATAATAAAGCCCTATGAACTACTTATGAAAGTTATTAGAACTTAAAATAATACCCACAAGCATACTCTGAGACCCTTAAAGTAGTCGATACAGACATATTCAGAACACACATGTGGGCATTTCGACTTTCACCAATTATTTATAATTTGTCATCAAATAATGGTTTATTATTCACCGAATTATTGTTCATCATTTAAATAGATGTATTTATCGGATTTCAATTTAGATACAAGATCAGGTACCAAACCGATAAGACGATCAAAGCTGCTGCTGTAAGGATTGCCCTTAATGTTGAACAATTCGATGCGGTCACCTTTAATAACAAGGATCGCACTTGGTTCCATCTTGGCACCACCGCCACCGCCGCCAGATTCTTGGCTTTTATTGGCTGTACAGTGGTTTGTACCAGTACCGAAGCCAAAGGTTACATCAACAAATGGAACGAGTGTAGTATCGCCGATTTGCACAGCTTCACCAACTACAGTTTCCACTTTAATCATATTTTTAAACTTCTCGAATAGGACTTCCAAATTCTCTTTTACATTACTGTTCTCCATCACAGTACCTCCGCTTTTTGTGAAAGTATTATTATTATAGCTATAATAATACAGCTCATATACTCAATTGACATTATATATCCTTACGCTGTTTGCCCCTGTTCGGCTTTTAGCTTTTCTAGCTGCTTTGCTTCCTTCCGTTTAACCCAGAAGACACGAGCACTTTCACCCAATAGGGAACGCATAGGTTTAGATACCAAGAATCTAGTACCATACCACGCCAATACGGCAAGAATCATACGACCTTTAATATGGCCGCTGCCTTCAGCTACCCAGTTCACATAATCTATTTCAATAGACTCTGCTTGCTCAGGCCAAATGCTATACAACATAGATGCAATAAGCCCCATCCGATACGGATCGCCAATGCCAAATCGGCCCTCTATAGCCATATCACGTGGTTTAGAGTGATTATAGCATCGTTTCGACACAAGGAATATCTGACGCCACAACTCTGTATTTCTCAAGTGTTTCATGAACCAGAATGTAGGAATTTCAGACTTGAATGATGCTACCGGATCATTGGGATCAGGCTTTCCAAAACGTTGTTTCACAGTCGTTTTAATATCATTTACCTTTGTAAATACCTTTTCCTTGATAGATCCGTCACTATTGAAAGTAACATGACTTACTACTTCATCATCATCTTGAATATGAGCCGTTGGATCTTGTTGTATCGAATCATACCGCTCAGCACGAGCTTGTGCATCCATATCCTTAGAAGCCGCATCAGGTCGCTCAATGCGCTCCTTTGCCCTAGGTGCGCTCCCCGCCCCTGGTGATTCGTCATCATCAAAGATTGTATTGGAGCCTTGGGCGCTCTTCAAATCATCAAAGCTTGTGCCGCTAGAGCTTGCAGTCGGACCTTGTCCACCTCCTTGCATAGCCTTTGCAAAAGCTTCTGCTTGTGACATGTCGCCGTCATCATCCATTACCTTTTGATATTCTTCATCTACACGATTTTCAAGCCATTGTTCATAGTCTTTCACAGGACCGATCTTAAGTACACCTAAAACGTATAGTTCCTTAAAAAATGGTTTATTTTGAATGTACGCTAAGTGGAGTGAAAATACGCGCCACAGCCATTTGATGCGCAGTTCGCCACGATATGGCGTCCGTCCATCAATTTCGATACTATATGTGATTGGTGCCAGTAGGATAGTCAAGATGAGTGCTACAATGATGGCCACAATAACGAGGGCCACAATAGCCACTGTACTCAACCACATCACCTCCTTAGGTGTTCCTATGATTAGTTTTCAATGCCTTTTCGAGCCATTACGCCTTGTAGGTAGTAATGTTTAATCTCTTTCATCTCCGTTACGAGATCGGCCTCATCAATTAATTCTTGAGGAGCCCCGCGGCCCGTAAATACGAGTTCCGTTTCTGGATGACGAGCATCGAGTAAAGCTTTAGTTTTATCCCATGTAATGAGTTCAAAGAAGAGAGCCATATTGTACTCATCAAGTACAACGAGGTCGTACTCACCACTGCTGATCGCAGCGAGTGCACGTTCATAGCCTTTTTCAATGAGAGCCACATAATCCTTCGGAGGATTACCAGACTCAAAGACAACGACTTCATCGCCCCATTTAGCAAGTTCATCCTTACTCTTCATGCCTTCTTTGATGATAAAGAATGGCTTGCCCACAGTTTCTAAGGTTAAATTTGTTAAGGTAGGTAAAATAGTATGCTCACTATATACTTTAGATTTCATAAATTGTAAGAAGAGGACTTTCTTGCCAGCGCCGATGGCACGAATGGCTAGGCCAATTGCGGCAGTTGTTTTGCCCTTGCCTTCGCCGGTATAAACTTGTACATAGGCCTTCATAGATATACCTCCGTTCATATACTTTTATTTTACAATATATATATACAAAAGGAAAGAAAAAGAACTTGCTATGAGCGCATATGCACGCATAACAAGTTCTTTTTAGGTCTTATATAAGCTTTTATATTTTTAATTGCTAATTGGTAAGAAGATCATAGGGTCTACAGGCGTATTGTTAAGGCGTACCTCGTAGTGAACGTGAGCACCCGTACTTTTACCAGTACTACCCATCAAAGCAATGGTTTGACCTTGTTTCACGCTCATCCCTACCGTTACCAATACGGCACTATTATGGCCATAACGGGTAACAAAGCCATTGCCATGATCGATTTCAACGAGGTTACCATAACCGCCGCTTGTATACCCCGCAAAGGTTACCACCCCTGCCGCAGTAGCCACGATTTGGGAACCATAGTCATCAGCAATATCGATACCTTCATGGAATGCACCAATAGCACCCGTAACAGGGTCAACACGACTACCAAATGGAGATGTAATAACGCCCTTACTTGGCCAAATACTAGGGGTCGTACTATTCACAGCACCACCAGAACCAGCGGAGAAATTGATGGATTGTAATGCCATCAAATCTTGTGCGCCACCATCACGAAGGATATTGCGCATCGTATAGAAACTAACAAGCAATTTTTGTGCTTCCTTATCCATTTTGGATAGTCGAGCCGATAATTGTGCCGCTGTTAACGTCTGTGCTTCACTATTATCAGCGGCTTCCTGCTTTGGGTCGCTACCATCCCCGCCACCTTGAGCTGATGTGCCAGATTCAGCGCCCTTCAACATTTTCTTATTTTCTTCACTAATTTGATTTAAGTTTTGAATTTTCTTATCCAAAACCTCTGTTTTTTGTTGTAACAATTTCAACTGTTCCGATTGCAATTGCGTTTGTTGACGTAATTGCACAACCTCAGCTTGACGCACAATGCCCCAAATACCGAGTACCAATGCCAAGACCAATACTACAGAACCAATAATGGCAACGAGTTTCGCTTGCTTGGTAGTTAATGTCAATATGCAGTTGTCACCATTTCTTTCAACTTTGTTTGAAATAAATACCGGTATTTTCAACATAAAACTTCCTTATTTCGAGACGATAGCGCTCGTCAACGCTTCCTCATTGGTACGCTCACCCAACGCTTCGTTCAAACTTTCTAATTCTTCTTGTGAAAGACTTACTAAACTTTTACCTTTCACAATAGGTTTACTAAAAATACGAGATTCGCTACGACCGTAAATACTAGAGATACAGATACCATTATTGTTGCCATCTAGCAAGGTAAGCGCAAAGGACAAATCATTTCCGATATTTTCAAAGGCATTATACTTAATAAAGCCAATTTTTTGTATCGTATTACTCTGAATATTGCGGATTGCCACTTGCTCGGATAACAAGGACTCAAGGCCTTTCGCAGCATCGCGAATTTCACTGACCTCTACAGATAATTTACGCTCTAGGCTCGCACCATGCTCCCCTTGCATAAAGAAATCGTATTTCTTTTTCAAGCTACCTAAACGAATGTGTAAGATTACACAATATACGAATAACACTATAACAAGAACGATGGTAACCATGCCTATCCACGGTTGAATCGATTCGAACATGTATTTTCCTTCCTATACAATCATCAAAACTCCAACAGTTAATTATACCACTCCTATTGTGAAAGTTAAATGACTGCATGCAATTTAATTTAATATATCTAATATAGATAAACGATATCTATATAACAATTTATATAGCAAGTATGTAATGTATATCTAAATGTATGTGTTACATACATATTACAATGCTATTTATTAGGCTATTTATCAGCCCTCTAGTTCGTCAACAAATGGGCTTATTGCTCGTTCTAGTATACCATGTAGAGCTGCTATGAGTACACCGTAATTTACAATGGGTGTACCTTGTACAACAGCGCATTCTATACGACGTAACACCTCACGGCGTGTTAACATACAAGCACCACAGTGGATGATCAAATCATACTGTGATACATCCTTAGGGAATGCTCCCCCACTAGTGAATTCTAACTGTAAATCTGTATAGCCTTGCTTTTTTAAAAGATTAGGTATTTTTACAGTCCCAATATCATCGCATTGACGACGATGTGTACAACCTTCACTGATAAGTACCTTGGAACCAGCTTTCAAATTCTTAATAGCCTTAACACCAGTTACTAAATCCTGTAATTTTCCCTTGAACCGCGCCATCAAAATAGAAAAGGATGTCAATGGAATCGAATCGGGTGTCAACTCATCAACCCGATCAAATGCTTGGGAATCACAGATTACCATTTTAGGGGGATTCTTAAGCGAGTGAATCATAGCCGGTAATTCTTCTGTTTGGCAGACTAAAGCTAAGCCTTTATGATCGAGAATTTCTCGGATAGTCTGTACCTGTGGCAAGATGAGTCGCCCCTTTGGTGCGGCACTGTCGATAGGACATACAAGAATGATTGTATCCCCCTCTTCAACTAAACCTTGTAAAAGAGTTTGCTCCCCTTCTACATCAAGTGGTGTTAGCCCACCGAGTAGATCAAGCAACTCTAATCGTTTCGCATCAGATGTGAAGTCAGCAGAGCCAATGACAGTAACCAATTCAGATAAACCCGTATGATCTGCTATATAACGCTCTCCCAGTATATCTCTGCCTATACTAGCTTTAGACTCCGTTAAATTGTTTGGCACCGCATTAATCTCATTAATGAAAAGTGCAACAGGTACATTATTTTGTTTCAAAAGACCTAACCAGTGCATATCGTCGGAGGTTGGCTCTTCATCGGTGCGAAGCACATAAACAGCCAAGTTAATCTTTTTCACGACCTCTTCGGTTTTCTCCATGCGCAATGCACCTAATTCAGTTGTATCATCTATACCAGCAGTATCAGTAATCACCACAGGGCCAAGTGGTAAGATTTCCATAGCTTTGCTTACAGGATCTGTTGTAGTCCCTGCCACATCGGATACTAACGATACAGGCTGATCAGTTAACATATTGATCAATGTAGACTTACCAGCATTACAACGGCCAAAAAAGGCAATATGTATGCGGTTTGCCTTAGGTGTTTGTTCCATAACCTATCCTTGTTACTTAACCTTCACATATATTACAAAATATATTATAAAGCTTCTGATAAATTATCTAATAACTTATCATATTATTTATTATAATCTCTTTAGAATACAGTAAAAGCGCAGCCCGTAGACTACACTTTTACTGCAGATTGTTATTATTACTATTACGACTATTGCAATTGCTATAGCTGTTATTATTGTTATTGTTGTTACTATTATCGTTACTATTATTGTTGGTGTTACGGCTATTGCTATTGCTTTTGCTTTTGCTTTTGCTTTTGCTTTTGCTTTTGCTAGCCAATTATACTCTAAACTCTATTGTTTCCGCATCTTCTGTTTGATCTTGCCCATCCATATATGCAATAAGTCTTTCTAATTCAGCTTCAGAGGAGAAAGCAATTTCAATTTTTCCTTGTACTTTTTTGCCTGCACGGAATTTAATATTCACAGGGGACCCTAAGCTTAGTTTTAAACGGTCCATTAGGGCACGAACCTCTGCCGTATTTTGAGGTTTACCAGTCTTTGCTTTAGACGATTTATTTTGCATAGACTTAACAAGGGCCTCTGCTTGTCTAGCACTTAGCTCACCCTCTTTAATACGTTCAGCTGCTTCTATTTGTTGAGCTGCACTTCTTAACGCTAATAATGGACGAGCTTGACCAACCGTTAAATCACCTTCGATAAGATCCTTTTGTACAGAATCACATAATTTTAAAAGACGAACCATATTAGCAATATATGAACGGCTACGGCCAAGACGAGCAGAAATCATTTCTTGCGTTTGCTTATAAGTATCCATCAATCCTTGATAAGCCAATGCTTCTTCAATGGGATCTAATCCTTCACGTTGTAGGTTCTCTACAAGAGCAACCTCTGTCATTTCTTCGGTATTATATTTTTTAACAATAACTGGTACTGTTTTCAATCCAGCAATCATAGCAGCACGATAACGGCGCTCACCAGCTACAATTTGATATTTATTCTTTTGTTTACGAACTACAATCGGTTGGAAAATACCAAGATTCTTGATTGATTCAGCCAATGTAGCTAGACTATCTTCATCAAAACTTTTACGCGGTTGATCTACATTTGGAACTAACTCAGAAATTGGCAGTTCATGTATCTCCTTTTCAGGCAATACAGACTCTACAGAGTCAACCTTCATTAAATTCTCAAGGCCCTTCCCCAATCCAGACGCTTTGCTTTTTTTGCTTTTAATTTCTCTTGGCATACAACTAACCTCTCTCGGCCTTACAAATATTTACAAATTTAAAATATGTAAATCACGCAAACCACCAAAAACTAATATTCTTAGCATTAGATACATACATATAACAGATACTTATTACCTTTAGGTACTTACTTCGCTTTTGTGTTTATTGAGCTTTAATACTTATTTATCTCTAGTGCTTATTTAGTTTTAGATGCTTTAATTACCTCTTTAGCTAATTTCGTATATACATCAGCACCTTTGGATTTTGGATCATATACAATGATTGGCTCCCCATAACTAGGTGCCTCACTTAAACGTACATTACGAGGAATAATTGTTTTATATACTTTATTGCCAAAGAATTTTTTTACTTCATCGGCTACTTGAATCGATAAATTTGTGCGGCCATCAAACATAGTCAATAGCACGCCTTCAATTTCAAGATCCTTATTTGATGTTTGTTGTACAATTGTTATCGTTTTAACTAATTGACTAACCCCTTCCAATGCGTAAAATTCACTTTGAATCGGAATCAATACACTATCAGCAGCAGTGAAGGCATTTAATGTTAATAACCCGAGAGATGGTGGACAGTCAATAACGATAAAATCATATGTATCTCTTACTGACGCTAATGCTTTTTTCAACATTGTTTCACGTGAAACAACGGAAACTAGTTCTACTTCAGCACCAGCTAGTTGAATTGTTGCAGGCGCCACAAATAGGTTTTCAAGCATTGTAGGTTGTACAATATCAGCAATTGGTTCTCCATCAATTAGAACATCATGCACACAGAGCTCTAAATCATCCTTTTCAATACCTAACCCAGAACTAGCATTACCTTGTGGATCCAAATCAACCAGTAATACTTTTTTACCTGCATCAGCTAAACAAGCACTCAAATTTACTGATGTTGTAGTTTTACCAACACCGCCTTTTTGATTAGTAATAGCTATAACTTTGCCCACTTAATTCACCTCACATCTTCGTTCAAAATATTTCTTTTCCATTATAACATAAAACAATGCTAATTACGGTATTTATAAATCAAATTCTCATTAATTTTTTATCTACTATATTATTTTATTTATCTACTACATTTTTCCCACTTACATTTATATTACGCACATAAACTTATAGGTAAATAACTTCATTAATATAATTACAACACTTATTTTTTATTGTTTCACGTGAAACATAGCAATTTATTCCTTTACTATATAGTACAACACAAAATAAGAAAAATTACATCAAATGTTTTATAAGTTTTACGATTAAATGTTTCACGTGAAACATTTAAGGATTAAAATCTAACGCAAAAATTAAGTTATAAAATTAATAAAAAATTTTACAGTAAAAAATTATCATATTAATATAAATCTATACCAATAGACAAATATACACAAAATTATTTTATATCATCTTTTTTATTTATAGAACAACACCATTAGCGAAAGGTATAAAGTAATCAACTTTTGATCGGTAACATTATATATAACAATAATATACGAAATGTAATTTACTATACTAATATTAATATACTTATATACTCATCACAAACTATTAGATTATATTTAACAAATTGTTTCACGTGAAACATTAAGATTAACATTAAGTACATAAAAACTTCATCGACAATAACTTTTACGATCAAAAAATCATTTTGATATAACTTTAAACTATACCTATATACTACTAAATTATATGAGAATACAGACCCCATATACTTTGACAGGTATTATTCATATCTATATACTATTAGTTAGATAGTAATTAGATTGATAATCTTAAGAGTCTAGAAAAATCACTCTATAAGATTTATATATACAATTAATAACAGTAAGCACACGCTCTACGGACACGCAGAGCTTTTTATTTTGAAGAGGAGGCGTTTCTATGCCCATCTATAACGGAATGCTTCCTGCCATCGATAAAGCAGAAGTAAAACGATACGCAGGACTTCGTCACGCTGAGGATTTCCCACAAAACTATGTTGACGAAGCATGTAAGGAAATCCAATTATTGGCTACACCTAGGGGTGTATATCAAGAATATGATTACGATGCAGAAACAAAAACAATTTTAAGCAATCCACCGCTTAAAATTGAAGGGTCTATCATTGAAAAACATCTAGAAAAATCTACTAAAGTATACGTATTAGGTGTAACAGTTGGAGAAGATGTAGAAATTCGTAGTGAGCAGTTATTTAAACAAGGTAACTATACGGTAGGCTTATTACTTGATGCAGCAGCCACAACTGCTGTAGAACAGGTAGCTGATCAGGTAAACGAAGTAATCAATACAATTGCTAAAAAACAAGGCTATAAGCCAACTTGGCGTTTTAGCCCTGGTTATGGCAACTGGCCACTAGAAATTCAACCACAATTAGCTAAAATTATCAAAACAGAGATGATTGGCTTACAAGTAACAGAGAACTATTTATTATTCCCACGTAAGTCTGTAACGGCTATCATCGGTTTAATGCCAGCAAACGAAGATATTAAAACTAAACGAGGCTGTACATCTTGTTCACAACAAAACTGTGCATCTCGAAAATTACCAGAGAAGGCAACAGTCAACACCCAAGATGGGGGAGAAGAGGAAGGTAGTAAAACTACTGCCGACATTTCTGGTATTGCCATGAAGGGGCAACCAATACAATAGTGTTTCACGTGAAACATTGTAATTTAGGATGTTAAAGGAAGATGTTTATGTATATATTTGACGGTGCTATGGGCACAATGCTTCAAGCGGCAGGCTTAGAAGAGGGCTATTGTCCAGAGCTATTTAATATTGAAAGACCAGAAGTAGTAAAGGATATTCATGTTCAATACTTACAACATGGCAGTGATGTAATCACTACCAATACATTCGGTGCTTGTGGTCTTAAATTAGAAGATTATGACTTGCAGGATCGCGTAAGAGAAATCAATATTGCAGCTGTGAAGGTAGCAAAAGAAGCCATTGCAGAGAATAAACCAACTGCTCGTGTAGCAGGTTCTATGGGTCCTACAGGTCGTTTTTTACAACCATTAGGCAATATGAGCTTTGACTCCATCTATGATACATATCGTGAACAAGCCGAAGCATTAATCGAAGGTGGCGTTGATTTTATTATCATTGAAACTATCATCGACGTACAGGAAATGCGTGCCGCTTTATTAGCTTCTTTAGATGCTCGTGAAGCAGCAGGAAAGACAAAGGATGATGTACAAATCATTTGTCAATTTTCTTTCAGTGAAGACGGTCGTACTATTACAGGTACACCGCCAGCAGTAGCAACTACTATTGTAGAAGCTATGGGGGCTGATATCATTGGTATCAACTGTTCCCTTGGGCCTGAGCAAATCACACCTCTTATCGAAGAGATTGCAAGCGTTACAAATTTACCAATAAGCTGTCAGCCAAATGCCGGTATGCCTCAATTAATAAATAAACAAACTGTATTCCCACTTTCAGCTGAAGAGATGGGGCCTTTGATGCTTCCAATTGTTGACGCTGGTGCAAGCTATGTTGGCGGCTGCTGTGGTACAACACCAGCTCATATTCAATCTATTTCCGATGCTGTGAAAGCTCATACGCCAAAAGAACGCGCCCACATTGCACCTAAAACAATTATTACAAGCCGTACTAAACTTTTAGAATTAGGCCATCATACAAAACCACTTATCATTGGCGAACGTATTAATCCAACTGGCCGTAAAGTCCTCGCTCAAGAATTGCGCGATGGCTCTTTCATCCGTGTTAAACGTGATGCGTTGGATCAAGTAGAAGCTGGCGCAGATATCCTCGATGTAAACATGGGCGTAGCTGGCATGGATCAATCGCCCTTAATGGAACGTGCCATTTTTGAGTTATCCATGCTCGTAGAAACACCATTATCCATTGATACATTAGACCCAGTAGCTATGGAAATAGCTCTTAAAAACTATCCAGGTCGTGCCCTCATCAACTCCGTAAATGGGGAGGAGGAGTCTATTACGCACGTAATGCCTTTGGCTAAACGGTATGGTGCAGCATTACTTTGCTTGCCAATCTGTAGTGGTGACTTACCTGAAAAAGCAGAGGACCGCGTTGCTTTAGCTGAAAGTATCGTAAATCGCGCTTACGGTTATGGTCTTCACCCACATGATTTATTACTCGATCCATTAGTATTAACACTTGCCAGTGGTGAAGATAGTGCACGCCAAACATTGCGTACGCTACAGTTATATAAAGAAAAATTTGGCTTCCCAACAGTAATGGGCTTGTCCAATATCTCCTTCGGTATGCCTCAGCGTCCATATTTGAACGGCCAATTCTTAACAATGGCCCTTGCATGTGGCTTAACAACACCGATTATGAATCCACTCAATTATCCAGCAAAAAAAGCATTTGTATCTAGTACTACCTTACTAGGATGGGACCCAGGTTCTGCTGAATTTATTAAAGAATACGGCTATGAAGACGAAACGACTGCTCCTGGTAACTCTGCTCCTAAAGGGCCAGAAAAAAAATCATTCGATAGTAATGATCCTTTAGCCAATATTCGCGCATGTGTAGAACAAGGCGAAAAAGAAGCTATCATTGATCTTGTAAAAAAAGCCTTAGCAGATGGTATCGACCCATTAGATCTTACGAAAAAAGGCTTATCCGAAGCAATGAACGTAGTAGGGGATAAGTTTGGTTCTGGTAAATTATTCTTACCACAAGTAATGCTTGCTGCTGAAACAATGCAGGCTGCTTTCAACACGATTAAAGAAATTATTCCTGCTAGTGAAAGCCTAGATAAAGGCACTGTTGTCGTGGCTACAGTTAAAGGCGACATTCACGATTTAGGTAAAAATATCGTAGCGGCGTTGCTCGAAAACAACGGTTACAAAATCGTCGACCTTGGCAAAGACGTTGACCCAGAAGTTATCGTACAAGCCATTAAAGATAACAAAGCCGCTCTAGTAGGTATTTGTTCCTTGATGACGACTACAATGCCACAAATCGACAATACTATCGCTGCTATCCGTGCAGCAGGCCTTAAAACTAAGGTCATGGTTGGTGGCGCCGTAGTATCTCAAGACTACGCAGACCAAGCAGGCGCGGATATCTACGCTAAGGACGGCATCGCTGCTGTTAACCATGCTAACGATTTCTTTGAAACACTAGAAAAATAATGTATAGTAACGAGGTACATGATGACATTACGAGAAAAACATCAACAAGGGCAGTTCACCATTACTGTTGAATTGGATCCTCCTAAAAGCAGTTCTGCAGAAAAGACCTTCGAACAAGCAGCCCGTTTGAAAGGGAAGGTGGATGCTATCAACATCGCTGATAGCCCTATGTCCAAAATGCGCATGAGCCCAATTTCTCTTTCTTATTTATTACAACATAACAAAGAAATTGAAACTATTTTCCACCTTACATGCCGCGACCGTAATATTATCGGATTGCAATCTGAATTACTCGGTGCAGCAGCTTTGGGCGTGCATAATATTTTAACACTCACTGGTGATAAACCAGATAATGGGGACCATCCATTTGCACAATCCGTATTTGAAGTCGACTGTATGGGACTACTCAACATCGCTAAGACATTAAATGCAGGCAAAGACCTTGCAGGTAATGACCTAGACGCACCTACAAACTTCTACATCGGTGCAACTGGTAATCCTGGTGCTCCAGATTTAGAGATTGAACGCCAAAAATTAGCTGCTAAAATTCAAAATGGCGCTCACTTTGTACAAACACAACCAATTTACGATTTAGAACAGGCAAAACGCTACATTGACAAGATGTCTGAATTCGATGTACCTATCATGCTTGGTTTGATTCCACTTAAAAGCTTTAAAATGGCTACATACCTCCATGAAAAAGTGCCTGGAATCAATCTTACTCAAGAAATCTTGGACCGCATGGAAAAAGGTGGTAAAGAGGCGGGTACAGAAATTGCAATCGAAACACTTGAACAAATCAAGAAAATGGCAGCAGGCGTACATATTATGCCTTTAAATGATATCGATACAACATTATATATTATTGACCACGTATAAAGTCATTCTAAGATTAACATATAACACCTTTCCCACGACCTCCATAGTGAACTAAGTCGTTCTTAGGGAAAGGTGTTATATGTATCTTTATCTCCGCCTCATATAGTGAACAAAATATATAATTTTGTTGTAAACGATATCATTTAATAGATATAGGGTAGGGGAGGGAATGCGAACTAATTCGTTACTAAGAAAGAAAAAGAGGATGCAGATCTAAGATTTGCATCCTCTTTTTCTTTATGTAGCAATATAGCATAGAGTTTATTTATATTAGTTTCTACGCCTAAATCATTAACTGCTATACTAACGGTTTGTCTTTGATTTCTTTTGGTTTTCGTGGATATTGTTTTGGTGTTTTTCCAATTTTCTTTATATACACGATTGCTCGTTTATCCTCTAAGGTTGGCAAAGTAACGGTCCTTACTTCTTCGATAGTAGCTTTTAGTGTGCTAAGGGCTTTATTAGATTCTTTCACTTCTTCTTCGTAGATAGCTCCTTTTAAAGCAACTATGTATCCACCTTCTTTTACGTATGGCACAGTCCATTCTAAAAGAATCGGCAAGCGTGCCACGGCACGGCTCGTAGCAATATCAAAGCTTTCACGGTAATCTTGATGACTCAAATCCTCCGCACGTCCGTGTAAGGTAGTACAGTTCGTCAGTTTTAGTTCATCTATAACCGATTCCAAAAAGGTAAGCCGCTTTTTCAAAGAATCAAACAGGGTAACCTTGAGGCTACGGTCATAGATAGCCAATGGAATACCAGGGAAACCTGCACCGGTACCAACATCGATAATCGTCATGTCAGATTTGATAATTTCAGAATCATAACAGGAGAGGGAGTCAATCATGTGCTTAACCACGACCTCTTTCATATCCGTAATACCCGTTAGATTGAGATATTTATTTGTTTCAATCATATGCGCATAATACATGTAAAAGTCTTTGGCTTGCTCTTCCGTACAAGGCAAGCCAAAATGGCTCATTTGCTCCATCATGTACGAAACAAATTCAGACTGAGGTGCTATAGGCACATCATATTTTTCTTTCATAAGTACACCTAATGAATTGTCTAATATGTATAGGACAATAAGATCTATAGGAAATATCTTTTAAAATCTATAAGAAATAGCTTCTAAAAAGTTCATATAAAATGCATGTTATTACATGCTATTTTTATTTACTTCTATTGTATTGTTCGAGTTGGATCAACAGAACAGATACGTCCGCAGGTGATACACCAGAGATACGGCTTGCTTGGCCGATGGAGTGAGGACGAATTTTGTTGAGCTTTTGTTGAGCTTCAAGGGAAATACCCTTTATTTGTGTATAGTCCCATTCTTTTGGAAGAATTTTTTCTTCTAGTTTACGAACCTTATCGACTTGCTCCATTTGCTTTTTGATGTAACCTTCGTAGGTAATGGAAATATCGACAGCTTCCTCTACATCAGGTGTATAGCGTTTCAAACCAAATGCATCGGCTACGACGGCATAAGAGAGTTCGTTACGTTTTACTAAATCATAAGCGTGAATACCTGTTCTAATAGGTGCTGTACCTAAACTTTCAAGCAAAGCTTGTGTTTCTTTGGATGGATTGACAGGTGTATTTCGTAACATGTCCATTGCTTCTTCGATAGCAGCTTTTTTAGCTGTAAATTTATCCCAACGATCATCTTTTACAAGACCGATTGCACGGCCTTTTTCCGTAAGACGCATGTCTGCATTATCTTGACGAAGCAATAAGCGGTATTCACTGCGGCTTGTCATCATGCGGTACGGTTCATTTGTACCTTTTGTTACAAGATCATCGATGAGAACACCGATGTACGCTTCAGAACGAGCAAGGATAAACGGTTCTTTACCTTCAAGCCACAATGCTGCGTTGATACCAGCCATGAGGCCTTGAGCAGCCGCTTCTTCATAGCCAGATGTACCATTGGCTTGACCCGCAGAGTAGAGACCTTCAATATGTTTCACTTGAAGTGCTGGTGTCAATTGCGTTGGATTCAAGCAATCGTATTCGATAGCATAGGCAGGGCGCATAATTTCTACATTTTCAAGGCCTGGAATAGTACGCAAGAATGCATATTGTACGTCCATAGGAAGGGATGTACTCATGCCTTGAACGTACATTTCATTTGTACCCGTACCTTCTGGTTCTACGAATAATTGATGGCGTTCTTTATCGGCAAAGCGCACTACTTTATCTTCGATGGAAGGGCAGTAACGAGGGCCTACGCCTTCGATTTTGCCACTATACATAGGAGCGCGGTGAATATTGCTATGAATGATTTCGTGCGTTTCTTTGTTAGTATAGGTCAACCAACATACATCTTCATTACGGTTAATCCATTCATCCATAAAGGAAAATGCGTGATGATGTGCATCGCCTTCTTGAACTACCATATTTTCGAGGTTTAAAGTACGTTTATCTACACGTGCTGGTGTACCCGTCTTAAAGCGCATCAATTCAACACCATTATCGAGTAAAGATTGAGAGAAATGTTCCGCTACGCGTTGGCCATTTGGACCGCCCACATAATCGATATCGCCGATGAGGATTTTACCTTTCAAATAGGTACCTGTACAAAGAATTACCGCCTTAGCGCCATAAAATTCACCAAGCTCCGTAACGATACCTGTGACCTTGCCATCCTCAACCTTAAGCTCTGTCACCATGATTTGCTTAACATTGAGATTATCTGTATTCTCCAATGTTTGTTTCATCAAATGTTGGTATTTAATCTTGTCGGATTGACAACGCAAAGAATGAACGGCAGGTCCTTTGCCCATATTGAGCATACGCATTTGGATAGCTGTAGCATCCGCATTAATACCCATTTGACCGCCTAATGCGTCAACTTCGTAAACAAGATGGCTTTTACCAGGACCACCCACGGCAGGGTTGCACGGCATAAGCGCAATATTATCTAAACTGATGGTCGCCAGCAACGTGCGATGACCCATGCGGGCAGTAGCGAGAGCCGCCTCACAACCAGCATGACCGCCGCCGATGACAATGACATCATAATTATCTACTGTGTACATATCAATTAAATTCCTTATATTTGTTACTTATCTTATTGTAAAAGTTTAAATCACTTACCAAGGCAAAAACGACTAAACAATTCATCTATCATGCTTTCTCGGATGGTATCGCCCGTGATGTCGCCTAGTAGTTCCCAAGCGCTACGCAAGTCGGTGGCCACAAAGTCTACAGGCATGCCCATGTCGATAGAGGAGAGGGCTTGTTCTACTTGAGCCTTCGCTTGTTCCATGAGGCTGATGTGGCGCACATTACTGATCATGGCGCTATTGTCTTGTTTTACGCGACCGCCGTAGACGAGTTCTTGCACCCATTTGGAGAGAACCGCAGAGCCTTCGCCTTCTTTAGCACTGATCTGTTCGATAGCCGTGAAGGTTCCGTGTTCTTTAATATTTTCATCTGTAACGACTTGTGCCACATCGGACTTATTAAGGAGTACGATGGTATTTAAACCGCTCACAGAGGTCAAAATTTCGATTTCTTCAGGGTTTAACGGAGTAGATCCGTCAATAACGCAGAACACGATGTCTGCTTTATTGATATAATCACGAGCACGCTCCACACCAAGGGCTTCTACCGTATCTTGTGTGTCCCGAATACCTGCTGTATCGATGAGGCGCAAGGAAATACCTTCTACAGTCATATATTCTTCAATACTATCCCGCGTCGTCCCTGGAATATCCGTTACGATAGCGCGGTTTTCGCGCAAAAGAGCGTTCATAAGGCTCGATTTACCTGCATTTGGACGACCTACAATAACCGTCGTAATACCGTCCCGAATGAGGCGACCTGTATTCGCTGTGGACAAGAGATCATCCATGGCTTGCAAAATAGGCTGCAACTGTTCGCGAACCTCTTGGCTCGTTACGTCTTCTATATCCTCCTCAGGATAGTCGATGGTTACCTCTAAATGAGCAATCATGGCGATGAGCTGTTCACGCACATCTTTTACAAATGAAGAAACAGTCCCGTCAAGCTGAGCCACAGCGAGGGAGAGGGAGTCCTCCGTTTTTGCTTCAATAATATCAATGATTGCCTCCGCTTGCGTGAGGTCGATACGTCCGTTCATAAAGGCGCGCTTCGTAAATTCACCGGCATCAGCCATGCGCACATCGTGATTTACGAGCAATTTCAATATTTGTCGAACCGGCACAATACCGCCGTGACACTGGATTTCTACCACATCTTCCGCCGTGTAAGAATGAGGGCCTTTCATTAATAATACAAGAACCTCGTCGATGGTCTTGTTCGTTGTAGGATCCACAATGGTCCCATATTGTATCGTTCTATTTTGGCGATCCATCAAAGGAACGGTGCCAGTGCTCTTGAACAGGCTATTTACAATAGGAAAACTATCCTTGCCGCTAACACGAATAATACCAACCCCACCGATGCCGGGCGGTGTCGCAATGGCCGCTATTGTATCATCTATATACATACATATCTCCGTATTTCGATTATTATCTTTTATATGTTCTTCGCCTGTGAAAGTTAAACTAAACCAATCTTACCCGCGCGAAGATTAACTTAGGTTAGCTTTCACCATAACCTAAAGAATAAAGGGAACAGCCCTCAAGTAACGGAGAATACCAGTTACCTGAAAGCTGCACCATTATATTTTATTTTTTGTACGAAATCACAACGTGACGGAATGGTTCATCCCCTTCACTGTTGGTAATAACATTTTTATCCCCTTGAAGGGCGGTATGAATGATTTTACGTTCAAAAGCATTCATCGGTTCTAAAGAAACCTTTTGACGATTGCGTTTCACCTTAGAAGCCAAGCGTTTCGCGAGATTCACCAATGTTTCTTCTCGACGAGAACGATAATTTTCCACATCTACCATGATATGGCAATGTCCAGATACATCCTTGTGAGCCACGAGATTTGTTAAGTATTGAATAGCATCCAATGTTTGACCATGTTTACCAATCAAAATACCTAGCTCTTCGCCGTGTACTTGGAATGTAATTTTATCTTTCGTCATCATTTTTTCGATAACAACAGTGAGGCCCATTTGTGTAAACATATCATCGAGGAATTGTTTACCTTTTTCAGCAATTTCTTGTTGATCCTCTTTTGAAAGTTCCTTTTTAGAAGGTTTTTCTTCTACAGTACCTTCAGAAGTTTCAACTGCCGTATCTTGTACTTCTATTTCGCTTGTTGCCACCGGCTCGGAAGCAACAGCCACAGATTGTTCTTCCGCGTTAGTTGCTTCTTCTGCAGTAGCAGATTTAGCTAAAGCGGTGAAGAATAAGCGAACAACTGCTGGTTTACGACCAATGCCTAAAAATCCACTAGAAGGTTGTTCTAAGACCTTAGTTTCTACCAATTCTTGGCCTTCAGAGGCCAATTGAGCTACACCTTTAGCAATGGCATCTTCAATGGTTTTAGCAGATACATCGATAAATTCCATAATTGCCTCCTACTTAGCGTTCAAATTTTTGTAAATGAAATGCTGTTGAATCAATTGGAATACGTTAGAAACTACCCAGTAGATAACGAGACCAGATGGGAAGCTCAAAGAAATGTAACCAATGAATAAAGGCATAAAGATTGTCATAATCTTTTGTTGTTGCGCAGCTGCACCAGTTGCACCACTACTAGTTTGACGAGACATAACCCATGTGGATAATGCACTCAAAATAGGTAAGATGTACATTGGATCTGGATCGCCAAGGCTAGGCAACCACAAGAATTGTACAAAGTTTGGATCATATGGGTAATCTTTCAAAGCCCAGTAAATCGCGATCAAGAATGGCATTTGTACCAATAATGGCAAGCAACCAGCCAATGGGTTAACGCCCATTTCTTTGTACAATGCACCCATTTCCGCTTGCAGTTTTGCAGGATCGTTTTTATATTTATCTTGCAATTCTTTCATGCGAGGCTGCAATTCTTGCATAGCCTTCATGGATTTGATTTGCTTAACAGTAAGTGGTGCCAAAATCGCTTTAATAACGATTGTTAAAAGGATAATAGCCACACCATAGCTTGGATAACCTATCATTTGAGTCAATTGGAACGCATAGGTTACCAATGTGCTCATTAAATCAACGATAGGTTGGAAAATACCACTTAAAAAGTCCATTGTTTCTCCTTTTTCATACAGTCCGAAATCGTCCTTTGCGCATCTATATATCGTTATGGTATGGTCTAAATTTCATCCATACAGATGCTCAGGTATTTCCAAAACTATGCTCAATGGTTTTTGTGAAAGTAACTTTCACAGAACACATACAGCCTAATCCCACGTGGATTAGGGAACTGGATCGTAGCCACCCTTATGGAAAGGATGACAGCGAAGAATGCGTTTTAAACCCATCCAGCTACCTTTCAAAGGACCATATTTTTCGATGGCCTGCAGAGTATATGTGGAACATGTCGGATAATAACGGCAACATCCAGGTTTTAAGGGAGATATGGCGAGCTGATAAAACCTAATTAAAAGTCGTAAAAGCATGGTTATACAGCGTTTCATGGAAACCTCCATATACACAAAAAGGACCAAAGCCTTCTAACTTGTGGTCCTATTTATCATTTTGTATCAATAATTTGCTTTTTCGCAAGAGATACAAAATCTCCTTTTCCGCTTTTTCGTAGGTAGCGTTTTTCAGAGGGCCACGTCCAACAATTACGATATGATACCCTTCGCGAATGGAGTGCTGATTGAGGCGATATACCTCTTTCATCAGGCGTCTAGCTCGGTTGCGCTCCACTGCACAACCAACCTTTTTACCTGTTACAAAACCAATGCGCGTAGGTTGCTTTGCCACGGGCATACGATACAGTACACACATACGGCCTACTTCGTATTTTCCGTGCTTATACACAAGGCGATATTCATTATTGTGCGTCAGTCGTCTTGCTTTATCAAGGCAATAATCCATATGCATTGTCCTTAAGTCCTAAGAATAGAAAAACTTGGCAGCAGCGCCAAGTTTTTTCTCCTGCCTAACAGCTATTATATTATGCAGATAAGCGTTTTCTGCCTTTTGCACGTCTTCTTTTCAAAACGAGACGGCCACCAATAGTTTTCATGCGTTCACGGAAACCATGGGTACGTTTTCTCCAAAGAGTATTTGGTTGGTAAGTACGTTTCATTAGTAAAACACCTCCTCGTCATTTTGTATTGTTTTACTTATACCATAACAGGGTAATTATAGAGGTAAAACGTAAATTTGTCAATCATTTAGGGCTATTCTGAAAGACTTTCATGTGGATTTTACTTAAATCCGATAGAACTTAAAACTGATACTACTTTTATAGGGGGAGGAATATAGGGCTCCTTCATCGCTCCATACTCATCGTAAAGTCGCTCAAAAGGACCCTAATTCCCTCCCTAAGACAACCCTAATGTCACCTTCAACACCACTACACGATGTAAACGTAACATCAATTTATCAGCATACAAGAACTCACAACCTTAATTTTTTTATATTAGACAAATTTACATTTTAATCTCCAGTTGAAGAGAGGGGAGGAATAGATGTGGTTTTCTCCCTCCATACTCATCGTTTCGGTCAAAAATCCACATCTATTCCTGCTCCTAACACTCCCTTTTAGAAAAATCACTAGTTTGTCATTTTTATCTATCATTTATTTTTGATTATCTGAAGGTTGATGTTGTTATGTTCATCAATTACTTTTCCATCTATGTGTATAATAATCATAAAAATTATCTTATTGGAGGAGGGGAATGAAAACTACTTTTTGAGCGACTTGCGTTAGAATGGAGCGATAAAAGTAGTTTTCATTCCTTCCCCAAAAGTAATTGATGAACAAATAATGAGATAATTATTGATTTATTAACACATTTCCTTCAGATAACCAAAAGTTATCCACAGAATAAATGACAAACTAGTGATTTTTTGGTACAATCATAACTGAAATTAGGAAAAATTATATATTTTTATAGGTTTTTGATGGATAACTTTCGAGGTTATCCACATTTTTTCTCTTTTAGTTTATAAAAACTGAAAAGTCAGTAATTATCTATATAAAATAGACTTTTATTTTTACTTATTCACAGGTTATACACAAGTTATTCACAGGAATAATAGTTTTTTCCACAGCTTTTACAATAGTTATGCACATTATTCCTAAAGTTATGCACATTTATTGCAATAGTTATTCACAAGAGGCACGTCATGCAATCATTTGATTTAAATAATATATGGGAACATATATTGCAAGAGGCGAAAAAGAATATGCAGCATTTACCTGACGCATTGTATTTGCGCGTCACGTCATCGTTGATTCCCATGTCTCTCGAAAGTCATTCGATCCATATTGGGGTCATGCAAACATTTGTAAAAAACTTAATCGACCAGCAGCCGCAGATTAGCAAGGCTTTGCAGGATGCGATTACTACGGTCATCGGTTCCCATCGGGATATGGTATTATTCGATTTCAATCAAGAGAGTGTAGATACTACCTTTGTTGATGAAAGTCTCATCGATACGCCAGTTGTAGCACCGCCAATGCCTTTACCTCCTATAGTAGAGGAAAAGGCTCATCAAGAGGAGTTTTACACACCGGTCTATCAAGATCCTGTTTACATCGATCGAGCTCCAGCGCCTGTGGATATTCCAGACGAGCCAATGATAGCGACACCAAAGAAACCATCAGAAATATTGCCAACATTACAGTCTGACAATGTACCTGTGGATTTATCACTATCTAATCTCAATCCGGCGTACCGTTTTGATAATTATGTAACAGGCAATGCCAATCGCATTCCTTTTGGAGCCGCTCAAAATGTAGCTGAATTCCCAGGCGGCGACTATAATCCACTCTTTATCTATGGTCCATCGGGCCTCGGCAAAACACACTTGATGCACGCCATCGGTAATGCTATCAAGGAAAATCATCCACATATGAAGGTCATGTCCATTACGAGCGAAAACTTTATGAATATTTTCGTTGAAACATTGCAGCGCAATCAAGGTAAATTATTCCGCAACACGTTCCGCAATATCGATGTGCTCATGATTGACGATATTCAATTTCTTGAAAGCCGTGAAAGTACGAAAACTGAACTGTTTAATACATTCAATGAATTATTAAATAACAACAAGCAAATTGTACTTACCTCTGATACGATGCCAAACGATATGGAACAGTTCGAAGATCGTCTTCGCTCTCGTTTCCAAGCTGGTTACATTGCCACAATGGAAAATCCAGATTTAGAAACGCGCATTGCCATCTTCAGATCATTGCTCGAACGAGAATATAAAAAGAATCGCATTATTCGTATCGATAATGATTCAATTAACTACGTAGCATTGCAATTTAGCGAAAACGTCCGCGTATTGCAAGGTGCTTTCACCAAGCTCATCGGTACAGCATCCATCGATCAACGTCTCGAATCTATCGACCTAGAATACACAAAACACGCCTTGGCGGGCCTCGTTCATACCGAAGAGGTGAATATGGTTAATATTGAAAGCATCCAGAATTTTGTGAGTTCTTATTTCAATATTAAAAAGCAAGACCTACTCGGCAAGAAACGAAAAGCCCAATTCGCATTTCCACGGCAAATCGCCATGTATCTATGCCGCGATATGATTAATGAAAGCTATCCTCAAATCGCAGCAGCTTTTTCTCGTGACCATACGACAATTCTCCATGCGTACGATAAAATAACGAAGGAAATTGAAAAAAATGAAGAAACTAAACGAATGGTTGCAGAAATCAAACAGAAATTAACAACCTGTGGATAACTCTGTGGATATACGGTGAATAACTTTGTGGATATCCTAAAACTCATACTTTGATGTTAATATGTGGATAAGTAGGTACAAACTATCAACATAGTTATACACAACTCATAATTCACACAATTAGTGGCGCCAAATCACTTTTACACATATAAACAGGCCCCTACTATTACTACTACTAAAACTAACAAACAATCAAAAAACCAGTAGAAATAGATCTACCGCAGAATATCTATAGAACATCTACGATAGTAAACATACAATATTAAAAACAAATCAAGTAATTATTAGTGCTTTTACAATATATAAAAATCATAAAGGAGTAACATATGCATATTACATTCCCAAAAGCAAATCTCCAAAAAGCAATCAACGTATTGCAAAAGGTATCTCAAAATAAAACAAGTTCCAACTTACCAGGTGCTATTTACATAACTACAAAAAATGGTCAAGTAGAATTGCAAGGTAACGACTTTGAACTTGGTATCCGTTTAACAATTGACGGAGACATTAAAGAACCTGGTACTTTAGTAGTAGGTTCCCGTTATTTCCAAGAATTAATTCGTAAATTACCTGGCGATACTATCGAACTTTACAAACCAGAAAACGGAAATTCTTTGACAATCACATCTGGATCTTCCGAATTTAATCTTGTTACATTACACCCAGATGATTTCTCCTTGGTTGAACAAATTCACGACCAAGATCATGTAAACATCGATAGCTTTGCTATGAAAGAACTCATCGATTTAACAAACTACGCAGCTGCTACTGATGAAGATCGTCCTGTATTTACCGGTGCTCTTCTCGAAATCAAAGAAAACGAAGTGACTATGGTTGCTACCGATACACACCGTATGGCTGTTAAAAAAATTACAATTGATGAACCAGCAACGACTCCAATGCGTGCTATCATTCCTACAAAAACGTTAGCTGAAGTATCTCGTTTATTACCAACAGATAATCCAGCCATGATCAATATCATTTGGAATCGTACACAAATTGTATTTAATTTTGAATCTATTTATATTATTTCTCGCTTAATCGAAGGAACGTATCCTGAATATGAAAAGGTAATTCCTTCCCAATTCGATTCTAGTGCTGTTATCGACCGCCGCGAATTCGCTGGTGCTGTTGATCGCGTATCCTTATTGGCTAAAGACATCAGCTATAACGTAATTCGTTATGATTGGTCTGAAAGCAATGTCACATTATCTACTCAAAATACTGAAATCGGTATGGCTAAAGAAGACGTAGCTGTTGAATTTAAAGGTACACCTTTCACAATCTCCTTCAATGGTCGTTACATCTCTGATATCTTGCGTCACAGCACAGGAGATAATATTCACTTGTTCTTAAAACAAAATGGTCCTGTTGTCATTCGCCAAGACAATAATCCGAACTATACATACGTAGTAACACCAGTTCGCACGAATGCATAAAAGTAAAAGCAGGGCAGTAGTCAATGGAGGAGCTTGCGACGACAGAGACACTGCATCGCTTTGTTCTGAACGTAAGATTTTCTAGATAACAAAGTTATCTAAGAAAATCCACAGTGAAGAACTGTGCTTTGGGCTCCAACCAAATATAACTTTGGTCGGAACGTGCAATTTTTCGAAAAAAATGCTCAGAGAGCGACCTGGACTCAGTATGATATATATTATTATGCAAATTGTCCAAATAGGAGGACGTTATGAAAGAGAAACAGCAGGTACCCATTCATACGGAGTACATTCAAATTGATCAGTTGTTGAAGTTAGAAGGCATCATTGAAACAGGTGGTCAAATTAAATCTTTCATCGATGAAGGTATCCTTACCTTAAATGGTCAAGTTGTAACGGAAAAACGCAAGAAATGCCGCGTTGGTGATGTGATTTCTTGTGAAGGTCTTGATGTAGACCTCGTGATTACACAAGAGGAGGCATAATCGGTGAGAATTGACTCACTTCAGTTATTTCAGTTTCGTAATTATAAGGATGTACAGATACAGTTTAATCCTGAGATTATTGTTCTATATGGCACTAATGGGGCTGGTAAGACGAATATCCTCGAATCGATTTATGTTGGTACCATTGGTAAAAGCCATCGTACGAATGATACGTCAGATATGCTCATGTTTAATGCTGAAGAAGCAGGCATAGTTGTAAAATTCGAGAAAAAAGATACGCCTCAAAAGGTAAATATTAAATTATTCCGCCAAGGGGCCAAGGATATTCGTTTAAACGACACAAAAATATCTCAAAAAGAACTGATTGGTACATTAAATACAGTTATCTTTTGTCCTGAAGACTTACAGCTCATTAAGGGAACTCCGTCTGGTCGTAGGCGTTTCCTAGATATGGAAATATCTCAGACCAGCGCTACTTACTATCATCAATTGATGCAGTATAATCGGTTGTTACAGCAACGAAATGCAGTCCTAAAAGAATATAGGGGAAAGAATAATATTCCTCTTGAAGAATGGGATTTGCAGCTAGCAGATATGGCGAGCTTTATCGTAAAGAAACGATTAGAAAGTTTGAAAAAAATTAATCTGCTCATCGATTTGATGAATCGTAAATTGACGGGTGGACTCGAGAATTTAACCATCGGTTATGAACAGCCGTATATGGACAATGGTTCATTAGAATATACAAGGGAAGGCTTTTACGAACGCATCAAAGCAGCGTTGCCGCAAGATCGTCATCGTTTGAGCACTAGTGTAGGTCCTCATCGCGATGATTTAAGATTCTTTTCCGATGCTATGGATTTAAAGAAATTTGGATCGCAAGGTCAGCAACGAACCGCTGTATTGTCCTTAAAGTTGAGTGAACTTGAGTTTATCAAGTCAGAGGTAGGAGAATATCCAGTTCTTCTCTTGGATGATGTATTGAGCGAACTTGATGAGTCGAGACGAGTGAATTTATTGCAGTTTATTCATAAACGAATTCAAACATTTATTACCACTACAGATATTCACGATTTTAAAGATTTGAAATCCGTTCAATTTATTTCTTGTGAAGGGGGAAATGTTCAGTATGGACAGCCTTGATCTTTGTTTACCAAAGGCCTTAGCAGAACTGAATTTACTGGAACAATATAAATTAAATACCCTCGTTCACAAGTGGCGTGATGTAGTAGGCGATGTTATTGCTGATCATACGAAAATTGTGTCTATCAAGCCTCCAGACATGGTTATCAGTGCAGATAATTCCATGTGGATGCAGGAATTACAGATGCAAAAACGACGTATCATCGAGGCTATCAACAAGTATTACCGCCAAGAGGTAATTACCGATATTCGATTCATCATGAAACGTCAGAGCTATGTGAAAGTAGAAATTAATACGTCTCTAACGATTCCTGATGAACAGATTATTACAAAACGTATTAATTTTGCTAATATCGTGCTTTCAAAAGAAGATGTAGATGCCATCGATAAATCCTTAGAACAAACGGATAACGAAGAATTACGAGCTGCTTTCAGAAAAGTACAAATTACGGCTCGAAAGCGTGAAATATATTTAGAGCAGCATGGGTATCATCGTTGTAAGCGATGTGGCATGCACATGGAATCTAAAAAAGAAATCTGTCCGACTTGTGAATATGAATTGCATCGAAAACATATTAAGGACATTAAGTCTGTTATTAGAAAGTATCCATACTTTAAATACAGCGACTGTCAGCAATTTATACAGTGTACCTTCCCAGACTTTGCAGAAGCGATGCGGGAATCCATATACTTTTACCTGGATAAGATTTATAAAGGATCTATCAATCGCCGTCATATGTTTATGGTGGCCATGCTCATCACTCATAAGAAACCTGATGAGCTAACGGATCAGCATGTTATCAATTTGTGTAATAAATATCGATCAAAGTTCCTCGCTGAAGAAGAACAGCGCAAAATTGATGCTCTTAATGGGACATTAGAAAAGTAGAGGGGGCATTCTTATGTACGTTCATATTGGAGATACCATTTCCGTGCCTATAGAATCCATCATTACGATGGTGCATGCCAAGGGCGGAAAGTCCCATAAAAGTCCTATTCATCACTATGAAACGCTAGAATATATCGCCATGGTGCCAGAGGAGCAAATTAAGACATACGTGGTCACTGATGCTTGTGTGTATGGATCTGGTATCAGTATTAAGACTTTAATGAGACGGATTGATGAGTTTTATAGTATAATAAAGAGATAAAGTTTAATCCTGTACATGTTTTGTCACTTTATTTCAATCAAGTACAGTATGATAGATTGTTAGGAGGAGTTTGTTTCATGCCTGAACAAAATTATAGCGCTCAGAATATTCAGGTTCTTGAGGGTCTAGACGCAGTGCGTAAACGCCCAGGGATGTATATTGGTAGTACGTCTGCTCGTGGTTTGCATCACCTCGTATACGAAGTTGTAGATAACTCTGTAGACGAAGCGCTTGCTGGTTACGCTACACATATCGAAGTATCCATCAATCCAGATAACAGTGTTACTGTTGTCGATGATGGTCGTGGTATTCCAACAGGGATGCATGAATCTGGTATGTCTGCGGTAGAGTTAGTATTAACGAAATTGCATGCAGGTGGTAAATTCGGCGGTGGCGGTTACAAGGTATCTGGTGGTCTTCATGGCGTAGGTATTTCCGTAGTTAATGCGTTGAGTGAATGGACTAAGGTTCAAGTATCTCAAAATGGCATTGTTCAAGAGATTTCCTTTGCTCGTGGTCATAAAACTTCCGAGTTGCACGAAATCGGCAAGGCTTCAGGAACTGGTACTACAGTTATTTTCAAGCCAGATGCAGAAATCTTTGAAACTACCGTATTCAGCTTTGATACATTGAAAATGCGTTTACAAGAATTGGCATTTCTTAACAAAGGCCTTCGTATTACATTGAGCGATTTGCGCCTAGAGGAACCTCGTGTTGAAAGTTTCCACTATGAAGGTGGTTTGATTTCTTTCATTACCTTCTTGAACGAAAATAAAGAAGCAATTAATCCAACTGTTATCAACATTGAAAATACAAAAGATGACGTTGTGGTAGATGTGGCATTGCAATATAACGATAGCTATAGCGAAAACTTGTTGTCCTTTGTAAATAATATCAATACTATTGACGGTGGTACACATCTATCTGGTTTCCGTGCTGCTTTGACTCGTACCCTCAATGATTATGGCCGTAAATCTGGTTTGATCAAGGAAAATGAGTCTAATCTTTCAGGTGAAGACGTGCGTGAAGGTTTGACAGCTGTCGTATCTGTAAAAGTGTTGGAACCTCAATTTGAGGGTCAAACAAAAACTAAACTTGGCAATAGCGAAGTTAAAGGTATTACAGATGTTATCGTTACAGAAGGTCTTAAAACATTCTTTGAAGAACATCCTCAAGATGCGAAGAAAATCATCGAAAAAGCAACGATGGCAAGCCGTGCTCGTGAGGCTGCTCGTAAAGCCCGCGACTTAACTCGCCGTAAAAATGCTTTGGAGGTATCTAGCCTTCCTGGTAAATTGGCGGATTGCTCCGAAAAAGACACATCTATGACTGAAATTTATCTTGTGGAAGGTGATTCTGCGGGCGGTTCTGCAAAACAAGGTCGCGATCGTCGTTACCAAGCGATTTTGCCATTGCGCGGTAAGATTCTTAACGTAGAAAAGGCACGCCTTGATAAGATTTTGGCTAATAACGAAATTCGCTCCATGATTACCGCTTTCGGAACTGGTATTGGGGAAGAATTCGATATTACAAAATCCCGTTACAACAAGATTATTATCATGACAGATGCGGACGTTGACGGTGCTCATATCCGTACATTGTTATTAACATTTTTCTACCGTTATATGAAACCATTGGTAGAGGAAGGTCATATCTATATTGCCCAACCACCTTTGTACCAAATCAAGAAGGGCAAGTCTCACTGGTATGTATACTCTGATGCAGAGTTAACTGCTAAACTTGATGAAGTAGGCCGCGATGGTACTACAATTCAACGTTATAAAGGTTTAGGTGAAATGAATCCTGAACAATTATGGGAAACTACAATGAACCCTGATAATCGTACGATTTTACAAGTTAGCTTAGAAGATTCTATCGAAGCTGACAAAATCTTTACGGTTCTCATGGGTGATAAGGTAGAGCCTCGTCGTAAATTTATTGAAGATAACGCGAAATACGTGCGTAATCTAGATTTGTAAGAGGTGACCCATGTCTGAAAATCATAATAGTAACGTAGAGTTTACGTCTAACAAAGATCAACACCTAAAACGGTCCCTAAAAGCTCGTCATATGAATATGATTGCTTTAGGTGGTGCTATCGGTACAGGTTTATTCGTTGCTGGTGGTGAAGTGGTAAGTACAGCTGGCCCTGGTGGTGCTCTTGTAGCTTACGGCCTCATTGGTATCATGGTTTATTTCCTCATGACATCTCTTGGGGAAATGGCTACATACTTGCCAATTCCAGGTTCCTTCGGGACTTATGCAAAACGCTATGTAGACCCTGCTTTTGGTTTTGCCTTAGGTTGGAATTACTGGTTTAATTGGGCTATTACCTTGGCTGCTGAAGTATTAGCAGGGGCGCTTATCATGAAATATTGGTTCCCTGATGTGCCTGCCATCGTATGGTCTGCTCTGTTCTTGCTCATTTTATTTGGCTTGAACTATTTATCTACTCGTTCCTTTGGTGAAAGTGAATATGTGTTCTCTAGCATCAAAGTTATTACAGTATTCGTATTTCTATTCTGTGGCTTTATGCTCATCTTTGGTATCGGTGGTACATCTCCAGGATTTGCAAACTGGACTGTAGGAGAAGCTCCATTTGTAGGTGGCTGGGAATCTATTCTAGCTATCTTTATGGTGGCAGGATTCTCCTTCCAAGGTACTGAACTGATCGGTGTAGCCGCTGGTGAAGCGGAAGACCCTGAAAAGAACGTGCCAAAAGCGATTAATACAATCTTCTGGCGTATTCTATTATTCTATATCGGTGCTTTCACGGTTATCGGTTTCTTGATTCCGTACACAGATCCAAATTTGTTGAACTCTAGTGTAGAGAACGTATCTATTTCTCCATTTACACTCGTATTTGATCGTTTTGGTTTTGCCTTTGCTGCTAGCTTTATCAATGCTATCATCTTAACAGCTGTATTGAGTGCTGGTAACTCTGGTTTGTACTCTTCTACGCGTATGCTGTACGCACTCGCTAAGGAAGGTCAAGCACCTCAAATTTTTGCTAAGTTAAATAAACGCGGCGTTCCAGTGCCTGCGTTAATCTTAACGACAGCAATCGGTTTATTTGCGTTCCTAACAAGCTTTATCGGCGAAGGTACAGCCTATACATGGATTGTTAATATTTCTGGTCTATGCGGTTTCATCGCTTGGGTTGGTATCGCAGTATCTCACTATCGTTTCCGTCGTGCTTTCATTGCACAAGGCAGAGATCTTAGTGAATTGCCATACAAAGCGTGGTTATTCCCAGTTGGCCCAATCTTGGCGTTCATTCTTTGCGTCATCATCATTTGTGGTCAAAACTACTCCGCTTTCACAGGCGATACTATCGACTGGTACGGCGTATCCGTTGCCTACATTGGCTTACCAATCTTCTTCGCAGTGTACCTTGGTTACAAATACATCAACAAAACTAAAGTTGTGCCGTTGAAAGAAGTTAACTTAGACCGCGATTTTGATAGATAAAAATATAAAATTAGACCTGTTCATTATGAAAGTAGTGAACAGGTCTTTTTTTGATGTATAATATGTAAATTTTTGATATATAGTATGTAATTTTTGGAGATACAATATGTAATTGTTTTATGTGAAAGCTATATTTATATTTGTTTTTCTCTAAAAGTCTTGTTATAATAAATCAAAATATATTGTAGTCAATTAGAAAGGATACAATTATGATTATTACTACAACTATGCATATTGAAAACAAACCTGTACAAGAGTACAAAGGTATTGTATTTGGTGAAGTCGTAGAAGGCCGTAACTTTGTAAAAGATTTCATGTCCGGTATTCGTGACATTGTTGGTGGTCGTAGCGGTAGCTATGAAGATTCTTTGATGAATGCGCGCAAAGCAGCTCTCGACGAAATGTCTCAACGAGCTTCTAAATTGGGTGCTAATGCTATTATTGGCGTATCCTTCCAATACAGCACAGTAGGTGCACAAAATGGCATGCTTATGATTACATGCAATGGTACAGCCGTTGTAGTTTAATAAATAATAGACTAAGTCAGATATAATTATTAATATAATCCTAAGGGAAATAAGTAAGTCGTAATGTATTATTGTGACTAAAAAAACAGCAGGGGAAAGCCCTGCTGTTTTTTTATATGATATTTATTAAAAAACCCCCTATAAAAAGTATTAGAAACTTTTATAGGGGGTTTTTTGTATTGTGGTTTATCTATATATCTTATAGATAATAAAAAAGCAGAAATAGTTACTGCTTTTTTATTTTACCTTATACCAGCTTGCATACATGACTGGTAATACGATGAGTGTTAGAACCGTTGCCACTAGTAAGCCGCCGCTAAAGGCGATGGCCAATGGGCTCCAGAATACAGATCCCATGAGAGGAATCATGCCTAAAATCGCTGCGATAGCGGTAAGCATGATAGGTCGGAAACGAAGTGTAGCGGAGTTGATAATCGCTTCACGAGGTTCTTGTCCTTCTGCCTTGTGGATTTCGATTTGGTCTAACAAGATAATAGAGTTACGGATGATCATACCTGAGAGGGCGATGATCCCTAGAATAGCCATAAAGCCTAACGGCGTTCTCGTAATATTGAGTGCTAATACAACACCGATTAGTCCCAATGGAGCAGTGAGTAGAGCCATTACCATGAGGGCGATACGCTTTAATTGGAACATGAGGATTGTCATGATTACAAAGAGCATAATTGGCATTGGCGTTAATAGCTTTTGAACGGCTGTTTCACTCTTTTCAGCGGCGCCGTCTAGGTCAATAGAATAGCCTGTAGGCAAGGAATCGCGAATGTCTTGTAAGGATTTGTAAACCTCTTTTGTTTTCGCATTACCCAATACACCTGCTTTTACATTCGCATGCACACTAATGGTTGGCATCATATTGCGATGCCAGATAATACCATTCTCTTGTGTCATGGTAATGGTTGCAATTTGGCTAAGTGGTACATAGGAGCCATTTCCTGTTTGAATTGGCAAGGATGAAAGAGCACTTAAGTTATGTTGCTCGTTGTCACCTAAACGGAAGGTAACAGGAATGGTTTGGTTCCCTTCGTAGTATTCACCAGATTTAGTACCAGACAATAGACTTTGCAAGTGCAAGGATACAGCATAGCTATCGATGCCGAGTAAACGTGCCTTGTTTGGATCGATGTGAATATTGGCTACAGGTTCTGTATCTGGCCAGTCAAAGGCGATATTTTGTAAGTCTTTATCGTCTTGCATTTTAGCTTTTACTTGATTTGCAATTTCTTTTACCACCTTTTGATCAGGGCCAGCAACGCGAAGCATGACTGGAAATTTGGATGGTGGACCGATTTGTAAGAATTGCGTATTTACAAGGGCCGATGGGAATTGCTCGTTTAAATACGGAGTCAATTCAGCATAAAGTTTATCGCGATCCTCTAAGGATTTTGTGACAATTACATATTGCAAGAAGTTGTTCCGTTGCAATTCCGGTTCCAAGGTGAGGACGAAACGTGGAGAACCTTGCCCAATGTAGGAGGTGAAGGTTGCAATGCGTTCGTCGTCTTTCAAATGTTCATCGATGAGTTTTGCTTGGTTAGCAGTATATTCGATGGACGAACTTTGAGGGAATTGCATGGATACGATGATTTCATTACGCGTTGATGATGGGAAAAATTCCTGTTTGATCAATGGTAGTGAAAGCAAGGATAAAACGAAAGCTCCTAATGTGGCCAGTAGGACTATCTTGTGATGTCCTAGAGCCCAATGTAATAGTTTTTCAAATTTATCATAGAAGGTTACATTGAGCTTATGCATGATACGGTCTCGTTTAGTCCATTCCGATTCTGGCTTGGGAGCCTTGTTTTCGATGATTTTATAACCCAATACAGGGCTGACGAGAACAGAGGCAAACCAAGATAGGATGAGCGCCATAAATACGACGATGGATAGGGATTTTGTAAACTCTGCTACCATACCTTGTGCCAATGCTAATGGCAAGAAGCCTGCACAGGTAATGAGCGTACCCGATAGCATTGGGAATGCTGTAGATTGGTAAGCGAAGGTAGCCGATTTAAAGTGACCCCACCCTTCTTCGAGTTTAACACTCATCATTTCTACAACGATGATGGCATCGTCTACGAGGAGGCCTAAAGCTAGGATTAAGGCACCTAAACTAACCTTATGTAGATAGATGCCGCTTTCATACATCAAGATGAACGTCGTAGACACAACAACTGGAATGGTGAGGGCTACAACGATACCGGTTCGTAAGCCGAGAGATGCAAAGCTTACGAGCAATACGATGGCGATGGCTTCAAATAAGGATTGAGAGAAATCGCCGATGGATTCCTTAACGATATGCGGTTGATTCGATACTTGATTGAGTTCGAGGCCGGCAGGAATCGTTTTTTGTAATTCCCCGAGTTTTTTGTCGATGGCTTCGCCGAATTCGATATTATTAGCCCCTGCATCCATGGAGATGGCGATGCCAATGGCTGGCTTGCCTTTGTAATAGAACTGTGGATCGCTAGGGTCTTGGTAGGTCATGGTTACATCAGCCATGTCACCGAGGCGCAAGGTTTGGTTATTGATGCGGATTGGCATATCTCGCACCGCTTGAGGACTATCGAATAGGCCATTGACGCGGAGATATACATTGTTTGTATCCGTTGTAATCACACCAGCCGGAACCATCATACTTTGCTGTTTAAGCGCTGTTAACAGCTGTTGTGTACTGACTTTATAGGATGCGAGTTTATCCTTGTTTATAGTTACATTGAGGGTTTGTTGTTGCACCCCAATGAGGCTGATTTTTTTAACATTAGGCACAGATAAAAGCTGACGTTTTAGGTCTTCTGCTTGTTGTCGTTTTTCTTCATACGAATACTCATCACCACTGATGGCATAGATAATGCCATATACATCGTCGAACCTGTCGTTGATGGTCGGTCCTTGAACGCCTGCAGGCAATGATTTCCATTCGTCGTTGATCATATTCCGCGCTTCTTCCCAAGCGGGACGAATCTTATCGGATGGCAAATCCTCTCTTAAATTGATATAAATAACGGATTTGTTGCCATCTGTGAAAGATTTTGTATAATCTACACCAGGAAGGTCGCGTAGTTTTTCTTCGAGTTTGTCCGTTACCTGATCCGACATTTCTTGTGGAGAAGCCCCCGGCCAAGCAACACCGACCACCATGGTTCGCATCGTAAAATCAGGATCTTCCATGCGTCCCATATGGGTGAATGAGAAGATACCGAAGGTGAGGAGCACAGCCATGAAGTAGTAGATAATGGACTTGTGTTTAAGAGCCCATTCGGCTAAGTTAAATTGTTTCATTGACTAACCGCCGTCCCTTCTTGTAATTGTTGGGTACCTGCGGTGATGACAATGTCACCTTTAGCTAAACCAGATGTGACGATGACGGAGTTCTTACCGAACTCACCAGTCTTGATAGGCACGAGATGAGCCTTCTTATCGCGGATGATATAGACCGCATTATTGCCGTTAGAGTCTTTTACAAGAGCCGTTAACGGAATAGAAATATTGGTACTATCTGTGGTAGATAGATTAGCATTGACCGTCATGCCTAGTTGTACCTCTTTAGGCGCATTTTGTAAGGTAATTTTTACGGTATACGTTCTGGCTACAGGGTCAGGAACTGGTGAAATTTCACGTACTACGCCTTGTACTGTTACATCTGGTAAGGCCCAGAAGGTAATAGTAGCAGGGCTTCCTACATGAATTTTACTTAACTCTTGTTCAGGAAGGGCAATGACTGCTTCTGGATCGTGACCAGCCGCTAAGGTACCAACGCTTTGACCGGCTGCTACGACTTGTCCTGCTTCAATATTGAAAGCTGTAATAATACCTGTATCAGGAGCCGTTAAATTAGTATAGCTATTTTGATTGCTGCTCAAATTAAGGCTTGCTTGTGCTTGTTGTAATTGAGCAGATGTGGCATTCAATTGATTTTCAGCTTGGTCTAATTGCAATTTACTAATCGCTTGTTGTGCATAGAGTTCGCGGTATCGTTTAGCATTGGTTTCTGCCAATTCGTAGGCCGATTGAGCAGCTTTTACAGCACCTTCAGCATTTTGCAACTGAGCTGATGTATCTGAACCATTGATTTGAGCAATGACTTGGCCTGCTTGCACTACATCACCAACATTTACAAATTTATTGATGATACGCCCTCCAATTTGAAAGGCTAAATTTGTTTCTGTTTTATTATGAATGGTGCCTGCATAGCCAGCACCAGTAGTTCCAGACTCTTCACCTATAGTGATGGTGCGCACCTTGAGACTTGTATCTTCAGGGGGCTTTTCTGATCCACAACCACTTATGATGGCGGTTCCTATTAATAGGGCGCCTATGGTTGCTATGATTCGTTGATTCATAGAATCTCTCCTTTTACTACCACATATAAGTCCTATGAAATACACTATACAAAATGATCATAGGACTTTATATTTTATTGAACTTATTTTAGGATAGCAATTATTTCTAAATTAGCTATTATTTCTATATTAGGTTTAATTATATATTTTATACAATTTAATAATACTATATTTATGTTGAAAGTTCTAGCCTTTATGCAGAAAATAAAAGAATTATATAATTAATGTATATAATTGGTGATAATTTTTTAAAGTAATCTATATATTTTGATAGTATATGTATTACTTATTTTATGGATACAAAAATGTATCAAAAAAGTGAGTCCTCTATTGATTGAGCTGTATCCAAAAATATGTATAATTTTTGGGGTACAGTTCATAGGAAGAGAACTCACTTCTTTAGCTTTTGTCAGCTTTTGTTTATGTATAGTTTGAATTTTATTTTTCTTCTTCTTGTTCTACAATAGGTTCTTCATAGGTTACAAGAATTTTATCAATACGAGTATGATCCATATCGATGACTTCAAAGGTGTAGCCGTCCCATTTTGTCTTGTCTAGTTCTTTTGGAATGCGACCGAAGAGGACGTTTAAGAGACCGCCCATAGTTTTGTACAAATCGTCTTCTTCACCTGGTAATTCTTGATCGATGTGAAAGAATTCTTTAAATTCATCTACGTCGAGTAGACCGTCTACGAGCCATGCACCATCACGTTCGATGATTTTATTTTCTTCTTCTTTGATTTCGTCTTCACCAGAAGGCATAAGGCCTACGATTTCTTCCATAATATCATGCAAGGTTACGAGACCTGTAAAACCGCCGTACTCATCGAGGATAATGGATTCGTGAACGCCTTCAGTACGAAGGACGTTCAATAATTTCATGAGTGAAATGGATTCAGGAACGAGAACAGGTTCTTTCAAACAAGCTTTGATGATATCGTGAATGGAACTTTTACTAGGACGTTGCATAATTTGAACTAATACATCGGATACGGTAACGAGGCCTTTTAATTCATCCAAGGAATCAGTACCTACAGGAATGCGGTAATGATTGGCATTCTTGAGGACCTCCATGATTTCGTCTTCCGTACCGTTAAGATCAATCCATTTGAGCTGTGTACGAGGCGTCATTATATCACCTGCGTTCATATCTGCGAGATGGAAGATATTTTCTACGAGGATAGGTTCTTCCTCTTCGTAAGCACCCATGGCAACGCCTTCGGTAAGCATTTTATTAATTTCAGATTCTGTAACAGGAGCTTCTTCTTTTACAGTAACGCCTAATATTTTTAACAGAAATTCTGTGGAAATGCCGAGGAAGCTAACGATTGGTTTTAACGCTACAGATAGCCAGTAAATTGGTTTTGCTACTACAACGGCAATGCTTTCAGGGCTATTTAAGGCCAAGCGTTTAGGCACGAGTTCGCCGATAACGAGGGATAAATAGGTAATGATGGCAACGATAATGAAGGAGCTCACAGAGGCTGCGTATGGTTCGATGCTTGGAATATTTGATACTAAAATTTCTTCTAATGGACCAGAGAAGGTGGCACCAGAATACAAACCAGTTAAAATACCAACGAGGGTAATGCCAATTTGAATCGTGGAGAACATATCATTTGGGTTCTCTGCCAATTCAAAGGCCTTTTTCGCGCGTTCATTACCTGCTTCAGCCAACTCTTCAAGTTTACGTTTTTTCGCATTCACGATGGCTAACTCCGTCATAGAGAATAAACCATTCGCGATGATTAATACGATGATAATTATAAAATCTAAGGTCAGATCACTGTCCATGTAAGTAAATACTCCTTTTTAATGACATACAATTCTGCACGTGAGAATAATAGAAATATTACTCCTAGTATACCATATCGGCATTAATAAGTGTTTTTAGCACAGAAAAAGGAGGGTTGCTGCTTTCATTTTTCCTTTTGTATGCATTAAATACTACAAAAATATGTATTTCCTTTGTTGTCTACTATAATATGATTGATTTTAATTTGTAACTAGTACCCTAATAAGGGTATAGTATGTATAGAAATTAAAATTAGTATTAAATTTTAGGTCATATAATTGAGGCTTCATGATAGGATTACATAGATGGCAATAGAGCAAGAATGGGAAAATGTATTACAAATTAGAACAGCAGGCCGCGACGATAGTCGTTCCGATACGGAGCATCATCCGTATGAGCCGACGGATTATTGCGTGCTGGAGCGTTTGGCAAATAGTGGTCATATTCGCAAGAAACATACTCTCATTGACTATGGCAGTGGCAAGGGGAGAGTTAGTATTTTCATTGCTTACCAAACGGGCTGTCATTCTATAGGCATCGAATATGATGAACGGCTATATAAAAAGGCTTTGATTAATGGTGAAAGTCCAGCAGCGCGCAATCGCGTGTCTTTTGTCCTCGGTGATGCGGCTCTCTACGAGTTACCGGATCAGGCGGATCGATGCTTTTTCTTTAATCCCTTTGCACTCCATACGATTAAGCGGGTACTAGGAAATATCTTTGATTCGCTATATCATAATCCTCGGGAGATTAAGTTATTTTTCTACTATGTTAATGAAGAGGTGGAGAACTTTTTAAATAACCATGTGCGCTTGGAACAAGAGGAACCTATTGATTGTAGTGATCTCTTTGAAGCAAGCGATGCAAAAGAACGAATTCTCGTCTATTCAGTTAACTTGTTTTAGTACAGTAATTTAAGACCTTTATGTAACAATTTGATATATTTTGATGTAACAGTTAAAAATCCGATGGATGCAATAAATATTAGACTGATGCGATAAATATTAAACTAATTAATAAATATTGGATTAATGTAACATATAAATATCAGACTTTAATATAGTAAGTTTGTATATGAATATAATGTATATAAATTTGATTAAATAACCTCGATTTGAATAGTGCTTTAGTAGTATGAAATGCATACTATTTGGAACGTATTCAAATTGAGGTTTTATTCTATTTTAAGGAACTTTTACACATATTATTAAGGAAAAAGCAGATAAATTCTGCTATAATAATATATTAGAGATTATAAAATCAATTTATTTTTATGGTTCTATACATTGATTCGTATACGCTAATGTAGCGGATAGGACTGAGTGTATTGAATACAGGAGGTGCATATGGAACTCATTGATACAATGTTGATTGAACGCATTCGTAAAGCTTTAATTAAACGATATGACCGAGATCAACAGATTCAACAAATGATTGAAGAAATTGGTGCAGAGGAAGGTCTTAATGAGTCCGAATTGGCTATCGTTTACCAAGCTTATTTAGAGGTAAAGGAACGGGTGTATTATACATCTTCTCTCGTTGATTTGTGGAATCAAATTGAAGATGTTCAAAAACGTATGGCCTTATTGCATTCTTACGAATCTTTAGAAGAAGATTTATTTGGCGATGTGCTAGGCGACGATAAGGAAGATATTGTCATTTCTAATACGTCTGGACTTGGCAAGGGTGCTAGTCACAGTGATGACGCATATGCTATGGAACAGGTACAATTATCTGACGTTCCTGTGCATCATGATTCTACGGTGGGTATGAATCATATTAAATTGAATGAATTAAAATCTATAGGTGGTCTCTTTACTGGTTTCGGTGAAAGTTCTGGTAAGGAAATGGCAGATTTTGAAGATACTGCGATTGAGCACCTTGATGTAAAACCATTAGAAGGCGTTGAAAGCTTAGCAATTCATCATTTAAATGAAAATGAAGAGTTAAATGTAGATGGTCTTGATGAATTTTCGAAAGATAAGAAATCAGAGGAAGCTAAAGTGGATGATGAGGATATGTCGTCTATCGATCCATACACGGCGGTGAATGCTTTGTTATTTGGTAAAGCCGGTTTAGAATCTGATAAAACAAATAAGAAGATGGAAAAGCTTCTTAAAAAGAAGTTAAAACGCGTTGACGATGAATGGGCGCGTATCAACGGTTCTGAGGACAAGAAATCTAAGGACGATAAAAAATCCAAGGAAGACAAAAAAGTTAAAGAGGATAAGAAATCTAAAGAAGACAAAAATTCCAAGGAAGAGAAGAAATCTAAGAAAGATAAGAAGTCTAAAGAAGATAAGAAAGATAAAAAACACAAGAAGCATAAAGAAGATAAGCTTTATAAAGCCGAAGAAAAGTTAAAGAAAAAGAAAGACAAGGCTGAAAAGAAGCTTAAAATCTTAAACGATAAGTTAAAAACAGTCTTCTTAGCGTATACTTTCAAGAAAAAAGATAAGAAGAAAGACAAGAAAAAGGATCAAAAATCCAAAAAAGATGAATCCGCAAAAAAGCAGAATCGATAGTTTCCGTATGGAATAGTAAGGCCTCTGAAAAGATGGTCAAGGAGAGTGCTAGTGCAAAGAAATCAGCAGGTGCTGAGACTATCGACCGTGGATGCGGTAAATGCAAACGATGTAAAGGTCCTAAATGTAAGAAATATCCGAAATAATTATAGTTATGTAATTAGTAGAATATTACGTACATATTACGTAGGATATATGTAGTATATTACGTAGCATATATATAGCATATATATAGTTTATAAATTTTATTACTCATTTAGGCAGTATAGTTATGTAGTTTTGTTACGTTTGTAACAATATAGTTGGATTATGTGATATACCAATTAGGTTATAAGATTCAACAGTTAGGGGTTAATGATGAACCGATGGCAGCGATTATTTGAAGGCATACGAACAGAGATTAAGGTATTTATCTTTTTCTCTGCTTTGTTGACTGCATTTAGAATCGTGTTTCTTGCAGTATTTCAATCACAACTAGCTTCTGTGACGATGGAGAATATCCTCACGTCCTTATGGCTAGGATTTAGATTGAGTCTCAAGACCGTCGGTTCTTTGTGTTTACTAGGCTTTTTAGGGGGGACGTTGGTACATACCTTTGCACCAAAATGGCCGTCCTTGCGCATTAAACAGGTGATCTATTCTATTGCGACTATATTGTTGACTTTCCTATTTTTGGGACGCATTCCATTCTATAAAATTTTCAACTCTTCCTACAACGCGATGCTCATCAATGGTAAAAACGATGATATCGGCGCCATTGTAAATACAGCTATCAACGAATATAATGCCCTCATGTACATTATTGGGGCCGTTGTATTGAGTGCAGCTCTTTGTTGGTTCCTAGTTCGTTTTTTAGCGTGGAACACGAAGAAATATAGTGACTACGTTGTTGACCTAAGGAATGGTGATGATGCGGATAATCTAAGAAATAGTGATTCTGCAGATCATCAACGACTTTGTACTACTTGGTATCCTAAGACGAAGAAAACACAATGGATGACGGGCATTGGATTGACTGTCGCTATTGGCGTATTAGGTCTATTCTTTAGATTTGGCGGTGCTTTCAGTTATACAAATTCTATCAACTGGGAAAGTGCGGCCCGTCTTAGTTCCAATCTGTTAAACGAAAATATCCTCGATGATGTACAGGCTCTCTATCGTGTTAAAAGCATTGCGAAACGGACGGCTGAGCTTGAGGTCATTAACTTAACGCCTCAAGAGTTAAATGAAAAAATCACTGCCGTTGGTGGTAAGTTTAACGGTACAAATTTTGACGGTTCTTTCACGAGAACCATTACGACACAACGATTAGCGGATCAACCGCAGTCCATAAATCTCGTTCTTGGAGAATCCTATGGCTTGTGGCCGTTCCTCGCTGAATATAACGATCCTGGTGCGTACCTCGTTGAGCAAGGTCGTAAATACGCTGCCAGCCCTCATGCGATGAGCACGCAGCTAGCCCTTGCCCAAGGCACAGGCACGATGCCGGCCATCAATGGTTTGTTGACAGGGATGCCTGATACAGGGCTATATCCTAACTATGAAGGTGAAAGTTTCAAAGAACCTTACGGTTTAGGCATTGGTCCTGTTATGAAAAAGCTAGGCTACAAGACTGTATTCTGGTATGGTGGTTTTAACACATGGCAAAATGTTAAAAACTTTGTTTTATCTCAAGGTTTCGATGAATTCCACGATGCCTCCGAAATGCCAAGCGAAGACGGCAATGCTTGGGGCGTAGGCGATAAAGACTTGTTTAAAGCTATTTCTGCCTACATGGATCAGCATAGAGGGGAAAAAATCCTCAATGTGATTATGACTACCTCTAATCATCCGCCGTATAGCATCAATGTGGCTAAGGAAGGCTACGATGTGAATAAGGTAAAAGGCCATTTGCCAGATTCTATCGAAGAAAACGATAAGCAATTGAACGAAATGGGCCATATTTGGTACGCAGACCATGTAATGGGTAATTTTATCGCTCGCGAAGAAACAGCAGATCCGTCTGCACTCTTCGTCATTACAGGTGACCATAGCGAACGCTTTAACTTTGCTCGTGAAGTAGGTCCTAATGTGGCATCTACTATTCCGATTATTTTTTATGGTCACGGCATTCATAAAGATTGGCTTGCACCTAATGCGTTCGGTATGAGCATTCAAATCATTCCAACCTTGGCGGAATTGGTAGGCCGACCTGGTCAAACCTATGAAGCGATGGTACCAAGCTTGTTTACACAAGAGGAATTTGTATTTAATCATAGACTATATCTCGATAAAAGTGGCAAAGTGTTAGAACAAAGTGCGAGCATGCCTCAATCCTATGGGGATATGATTAAAAACATGCGTGAACTTGCGGCATGGCGCATTAAACATGGAAATAACATTAAGTGAGGAACATTTTAGCTAATGATATGTAGCTAAAACGAACTATATAAGTTTGAGAGTTTGTAAAACTAGTTTGGCTAGTACATGTGTAAGAGGAGCATGGAATGGAGTTAATTTCGGTCATTGTACCCGTCTATAATGTGGAATCTTATGTTGCAGAATGTATTGAATCCATTCAAAACCAAACCTATATGAATTTAGAAATCATCTTAGTGGATGATGGCTCTAAAGATATGAGCGGTGATATTTGCGATCAATATGCAGCCTATGATGAACGCATCAAGGTTATCCATCAAGAAAATGGTGGTCTCAGTGCAGCTCGCAATACGGGGATAGAAGCGGCTAATGGTGACTATATTTCCTTTGTAGACTCCGATGATTACATTGGGCTTACCCTCTATGAAGATATGTTACAGCTCCTAAAAGAATATGATCTTGATATTATCGAGTTTACTGCTTTCAGAGATAAAAGTGGCGATATTATCGAAGGTTGTAATGATGGACAATTAGAAATTTATAATAAAGAGGATGCCTTGCGATTAGCCATGCATGATTGTTTTGTGGCTGCTTGGAGTAAGTTATATAAACGCAGTGCTATTGGCGATGTGCGGTTTCCTGTAGGTCGAAAATTTGAGGATACTGCTACATCCTATCTCTATGTGGCCAATGCTAGTCGGGTGGGTCATATCAATCGTTGTTACTATTACTATCGACTCAATCCAAATTCCATAACTCAAACCTCTTTTGATGCTAAATCTCGATGGGATTTTGTGCTTGGTTACGAGGAACGTTTGCAATACGCTATAGATCATCAATTACCATATGTTGATGATTGTAATAGCTTATTGATGAAAGCTGTATTATCCTGTTTAACGGCTTATTATGCAAAACCAATGGGTAATCAAGTGTATTACGATAAGTGCAAAAAAATGATTGAAACTTATCGTAATGATGCATCCTACAAACTATTAAATTCTAAATATAAGCTTTTTTTATGGTCTTTTGGTCGTGCCGATTGGATTCATAAAATAGGGGCTCATTTATCGTATTTAGCAAAACAAGTACGTTCGTAAGTGAAAGGTAAATCTATGGCAACTGTATCTGTAATAATCTTAGCGAGAAATGAAGAACACAATATTCATGACTGCATTGAGTCAGTGCAGTTTGCCGATGAAGTTTTAGTTATCGATGATTTCAGCACCGATGATACCATAAAAATTGCCGAAGAAATGGGTGCTCGTGTTGTGCAACACGCCATGAATGGCGATTGGGGTGCGCAGCAGACATTTGGCATTGAACAAGCTACATCCGATTGGATCTTATTTCTTGATGCGGATGAGCGCATTTCTGAGCCTCTAGCAAAAGAAATTCAAGCTATCGTTGTAAATGAACCTAATAAAGCGTATTGGATTCAACGACGTAATAAATTCCATCATAACCACGCCACGCACGGCGTATTACGTCCGGACTATGTACTTCGCCTCATGCCTAAAGAGGGCAGCTATGTAGAAGGCTATGTGCATCCTGCTATAATTACGCCGTATCCAACAGAAAAATTACAACATCCCATGTACCATTACACCTACGATAATTGGCATCAATATTTCAATAAATTCAACAACTATACCACATTATCTGCTGAAAAATATCGTGATAATGGTAAAAGCTGTTCTTTTATCAAGGATATAATTTTGCGTCCTACCTGGGCTTTCATCAAGGTGTACTTCTTACAAGGTGGTATTCTCGATGGGAAGATGGGCTTTATTTTGTCCGTTAATCACTACTTTTACACAATGACTAAATATGTGAAGTTTTACTATTTACTAAAATCCAAGGGAAAATTGTAATAGAGGGAGCATTATGTTAGGCAATTTTGGAAAACATTGGCACATAGGCCGTACTATATATGGTAAACGCACATGGCGTGAAACGAGACGCACCTTCTTACATACAATGCGCTCTTGTCGTCATGACTCAACGGTTACTGAATTTGAAAATTTCTTTAAGTCCTATACGGCAGATCCAAAGCTGTTGCAAAAACATCCAAGTCTTTATGAATTGATGAGCCGTATGTTTTTGATTAAAAATTCTACACCTCAGTGGCGCTTGGAAGCCCTCTGTCAGCATTTCACCATCTTACAAGAGGTGTTTACGGATGAAGCGATTCAGCTCATGTATGTAGACGAAGCAGAGTTTGATTATTTCGATAAAAAACGGGGTATTACCCTTTGGAGTTCCGATGAGCTCGATATGTCTGCTTATCTCTATTACGAGCCAGGACAACGTAAGGAAGGCTTCTTGACGGTTATGCTCTTGCTCGAAAATAAGGGTGTGTATCATGCAAATATTCGCTTTGCTAAGGGCCCTAATGGAGAGAGAACTCTTGTTATCGGTACGATTCAAGGTTATAAAGATGGGCTTGAGCGAGCTAAGAAGATTACGAAAAAGATGTATGGTTACCGTCCGAAGAACTTCATTACCTTCTTGATTCGTGAAATCGGTCGTGCTGCGCAAGTAGAATCCATACTTGCCGTATCTGATGAAGGTTTCTATGCAAATTCACATATGGTGCGCGGTAATAAAGCAAAGGTGGCCATATTAGATACTTTGTGGGAGGATATCGGCGGTACCGTATTGGAATCCGATCCAAATTACTTCACCATTCCACTTGAAGAAGAACGCAAACCTATGGAAGAGATTAAATCACAAAAACGTAGCCAATATCGCAATCGCTATGCCCTTTTAGATGAGTATGAAGCTATGATTCAAGAAAACATAAAACCGTACGTAAGGGCCTAGAGGTGTGCTATGCGCGTAGCAATTTTAGAAAGTATTGTCATGCCTGCTGGTCATGAGGTGGAGTTTGATCGGATCCTCATCAATGAACTGAAGCGTCAAGGTCATGAGCCAGTACTATTCGTACCGGAGAACTTTCCTTTCAAAGTAGACTATGGAGTAGATATAGTGTACTTAGAAGGGGGAGAAGTAGTGACCTATGCGGGAGCGTCTAAGTGGAAGAAGCCGTTTTTATCCATTTTACGAGAACGCCGTCGCCGCAGTTGGTTCACATCAGCAGCAGAAAAAATTAAAGAACATAATATAGATGCTTTAATCATTCCCACAGGGACATATCGTTATATTAAAGCTTTGTTAGACACGCCATTAAAGGACAGTAAGGCAGCAGTACATGTTATCTTTCATGGCATTGGCAAGAAAGAGATGGATCGCTTTATTAAGCAAGCTCATCGTGCTAATGCGTATAAAAACGTGTACCTCGATGTTATCTCTTTGCGCGATGATATGTTGCGCCCTGATTTACCGAGAGTTCGTAAAATCTTGCCTCCTGTGTTCTTGCCATCTAGTGAATTGAGTGGAGAACAAGGAAATTGTGCTACACAAGGCAATACTAGTATACAAGACAAAAAAGATGAGAACTCTACAACTTGTATAGGTACTAATTTGGAGTCTCCTATATCAACGAATAAACCGATAAAATTAGGCTTCTTTGGTCAGTTTAGAAAAGAGAAAAACATTGAGCGCTTTATAGATGCCTTTGTATCGCTTAATTATGATGACTCGGTACAACTCGTTGTTCAAGGGGCAACGGTAAAGCCTGAAGATGGGATATTATTTGAGTCTATCATCAAGAAATATAACCAGTATAGTAATATTAAATTCATCCATGCCAGTCTGATAGGGAAAGACTGGGATACAGCCTTAATGAGTGTAGATGCTCTATTATTGCCCTATGGGGCTGAGCGATATCGGTATCACTGGGCAGCTATGCTATTTACGGCTATTGGCTTTCACAAACCTGTTCTTATATCTCCAGAAATTAATCCCGAGGTATTAGAACAGTATTCCATTGGGGAATTTTTAAATTTAGATGATGTACATTCCATCAGACAGGGGATTCAAACGTTTGTAGAGAATTTACAGCATCATAAAGAGCAATATAATCAGGGTTTAATGAATGCAAATGAGGATTACAGTCATCGTGCATTGATTCAATCTATCATACATGTATAAGGGGTGCTATGTAAGGTTTGTAGTTTATATGTAAGGGAGAATGAACATGGGGGTATTATCAAGTGTAAGATTAGAGTCGTGGATTGCCATTATGATTACGTTGATGGCATGCTTTACAAGGCTATCCATGGCAGCTGGTCAAGTATTTTATGTTATTGCCATTTTGTTAAGTATTTTCTATATTTGGAAACATAGGCATGACCTATATGTTCCGTCCTATGTTAAAAAATATAGTAAAACGTTTGCTCTAATGTTGTTATTGTTATTGCCTTCCGCAGTACTAACGAACAATATAGCTGTAGGATTACCTGAATTTATCAATGTTTGGCTGTGGCGGATTCCTGTATTTTTCGTTATCGCCCTGTGTATTCGTGATAAGAAAACATTATTTACAATGCTTGCCGTATTTTTTGTGGATTTTGGTATCGATAATTTAGTAGCCTTTTATCAACACGTTTCAGGAATGACCGATAGAGGCTGGGGATTTGGCAGTAGCGTGTTGACCATATCAGGCCTCATGGTTATGCTAGTACCAATTTTCTGCGTCATTTTATTAGATTCGGCCTTTCCTAGCTATGTGAAAGCATCCGCTTTATGGGCACTAGGCTGTGTTGGCTTTGGTATGTATGGCAATCAAAGTAGGGGTTCCTGGCTCTTTAATATGATTATGGTGCCTATCGTATCCTTGCCATATATACTAAAACGATTTGGGTGTGTAGTTGCTGTTCTTGTTGTATTAGGTGGAGTTGTATGGGGATTTAGCACTCAACCACAATATGTAGCCAGATTTGAGTCCATTACCAATACGACCACAGATGCTTCTAACTTAGGTCGTTTTGATGTGTGGATATCATCCATTAATATGTTTAAAGATCATCCTGTGACAGGTGTAGGTATAGGACAATGGCGAACTATATATGAAGCATCCTATCGATTACCAACGGAAAATCAGCATTTATATCATGCACACAATAATTTTATTCAACTTTTAGGTGAAGTAGGCCTGTTAGGTCTATTAGGGGTTCTCATCTTTTATGGATCTATTGTTGTTGATAATTTTGTGGTTTGGTTTAAGAACCGAGATCCTTATAGTCTCTGTGCTATGATTGCTGTTATTTGTTATGTATTTGTATTTGGCCAAGTGGAGTATACTTTAGATAATTCATCAGGAATACGCATTATGTATTTTATGTTAGCTACGATGCTTCAATTGCGGGATAATTGAGAATCGTATATCTGTATTGGAAAGCATTTAACTACCATTTAATAGACAATTAAGTAGGAGTCAAATAGACTTAAAGAATAAATAACTACATAAAAGATAGGTGAAATCTATGTTTTTTATAGTTTTACATATTTAAATATGATACAATATATGTAAATATTGGTACATTGTATTCGTATGATAGAGAGGTTGTTTTCTTAATATTTTGAGATTGAGAAAACAACCTTTTCTTATAATTGGAGTATTAGTATGAATCGTTCTATTTGTAATAACAATAATAAAAAGTTATTTATAAGTAAGCTCATAGTACTTATAGCAGATTATATTGCTATTGTTTTGGGGACATTAGCAGCCTATTATTTGCGTTTAAACTTATCGATTTTACCGGTAAGTTCAAATTTTAAGGTAGAAGAAATTTACGTATATGGTATTGTGCCTATCGTATTTTTAACTATATTATTGCTTAATAATGCTTATTCTGTGGTAACACCTTATTGGGATACGATGAAAAACTTATTTCGCAGCATTACCATAGGGGTTGTCGTATCGATTGTTCTAATGTACACAGGCCATGTAATTAATGATGTGTCTCGTCTATTTGTTGCCTTTGCTTATATATGTATGTTCGTATTTATCTTTAGCGAGCGTTTTATTGTAGGAAAAATACTTTCAAAAACAGGATATTTAACAATTCCAATTCTTCTCGTTGGGGCGGGGAAGACTGCGGAACTTGTAAAGAGGGCTTTAGATCGTATGCCGATCACTACCTATAAGATTATTGGTTATGTAGATGATAATCCTAAATCATCATCCATTGCTAAAGAATACCCATGCCTTGGAGCTTTTAAAGATGTAGAAAGCGTTATTAAAGATACAGGAGTCCAAACAGTGCTTATTTGTGCTCCCGGACTTGAGTCCAAAAAATTAGTATCCCTAATTAATCGATTACAAGTATTAGTAAAACGTGTGGCCTTTGTTCCTGAATTATTCGGTTTACCAGCCAGTAATATTACAGCACGTGGCATGATGGAAGAACAAGCCGTCGTATTGCGTGTGCAAAATAACCTAGCACGCAAGTCTAATCGTGTTTTTAAACGTATTTTTGATATTGTAGCTACTGTATGTGGTGGCATTTTGATTTTACCGATTCTCGCTATCATTGCTATATTGATTTACTTGGACTCTCCAGGACCCATCGTATTTGGTCATAAACGTGTTGGACAGGGTGGGAAATCATTTTCTTGTTACAAATTCCGATCCATGGTGCCCAATGCACAAGAGGCTTTGGAGCAATATTTAAAGGATAATCCTGCTGCTCGTGAAGAATGGGAACGAGATTTTAAATTGAAAGATGATCCTCGCGTTACAAGAATCGGAAAATTCCTTCGAAAGACAAGTCTTGATGAATTGCCACAGTTGTGGAATGTTCTTGTTGGGGACATGAGCCTCGTAGGTCCACGACCTATTGTTCGAGATGAAATTGTAAAATACGGCGATTATATTAATGACTTTTACCTTGTACCACCAGGGATTACTGGTGTTTGGCAAGTAAGTGGTCGCAGTGATACCACTTATGAAGAACGAGTTCTCATGGATTCTTGGTATGTGCATAATTGGTCTGTATGGATCGATATTGTATATCTGTTGAAAACTGTATTGGCTGTTGCTAAATCGAAAGGGGCCTATTAATGAAATACGATTATTTAGTAGTTGGGGCAGGCCCATTTGGTGCTGTATTTGCTCATGAAGCGCACAAGCGTGGTAAATCTGTACTTGTCATCGACCGTCGCAATCACATAGCAGGTAATCTATATTGTGAAAGCAAAGATGATGTCAATATTCACGTCTATGGTGCTCATATTTTCCACACATCCTTGAAACATGTGTGGGATTATGTCAATCAATTTGCTGAGTTTAATCATTATGTAAATAGTCCTGTGGCAAACTATAAAGGCGAGATGTACAATTTGCCGTTCAATATGAATACATTCTCTAAAATGTGGAATATTCGAACTCCAAAAGAGGCACAAGATATTATTACTAAACAACGAGCTGCCATCTCAGGGGAACCTAAGAATTTGGAGGAGCAAGCCATCAGCCTCGTAGGTACTGATATTTACGAAAAGCTCATTAAAGGGTATACGGAAAAACAATGGGGCCGTAAATGTACAGAGTTACCAGCTTTCATTATTAAACGATTACCTGTGCGTTATACATATGATAATAACTATTTTAATGATCGCTTCCAAGGTATTCCTATGGGTGGTTATACCAAGATGATTGAACGTATGTTAGAAGGCATTGAAGTCCGCTTAGGTGTAGACTTCCTTAAACATCGGAACGAATACGAATCTTTGGCAGATAAGATTATCTACACAGGCCCTATAGATGAATACTTTGGTTATTCTGAAGGGGTATTAGAATATCGTGGTCTTCACTTTGAAACAGAACGTCTCGAAGAAGAAAACCATCAAGGCGTTGCGGTGGTGAATTATACGGAAGGAGAGATTCCGTATACTCGTATCATTGAACATAAGCATTTTGAATTTGGTACACAGCCTGTTACATATGTAACAAAAGAATATCCAAAAGACTGGAAAATCGGTGAAGAAGCGTATTATCCAGTAAATGACGTGAAGAATTTAGATCTTTACGCTAAATACGTTAAAAAGGCCGAAACGATTTCCAATGTTATCTTTGGTGGTCGTTTAGGGGAATATAAATATTACGATATGGATAAGGTCATTGCTAGTGCTTTAGCATTGGTTGAAAAAGAATTAGCATAATCGCTGTTTCTATCGTAGGTATAGATTTGAGAATCAACATTCATGTAGGAGAGTACTGTGAACATTAAGATTTTAGTAGCCACCCATAAAAAATATTGGATGCCAGAGGATTCTGTATATATACCTATTCATGTAGGTCGAGAAGGTAAAGAAGATCTAGGGTATATTGGTGATAATACGGGGAATAATATATCCTTAAAAAATCCTAATTATTGTGAACTAACAGCATTATACTGGGCTTGGAAAAATCTTGATGCGGATTATATAGGGTTATGCCATTATCGTAGATATTTTATGTCTAGAAATAAACCTTTTTTTATTCAAGGTAATCGTAAAGATATCTTTTCATACAAAGATTATAAAGATATTCTGTCTAAAACGGATATTATTGTATCTCAAAAACGGCATTATTATATTGAGACTATATGGAATCAATATATTCATGCTCATAATGAGCATGACTTAATTGAATTAGAAATGATTATACGAAATGAATATCCCAGTTATTATGATGCTTTTGAAAATTTGAAAAAAAGAAAATGGGCACATATGTTTAATATGTTTGTTATGAAACGAGACAAATATGATGCATATTGTGAGTGGTTATTCTCTGTATTATTTAGTTTAGAGTCTAAATTAGATTGTATAGAGCCAAGATTATTTGGCTTTTTAAGTGAACGTTTATTAGATGTCTGGTTAGAAACTCATAATTATTCTTATAGTGAAGTGCCTGTTTCATTTATGGAAAGGCAGGATTGGTTAGGTAAAATATTAAACTTTATAAAGAGAAAGTTTGGGGGTCATAATGGATAAATTAGTAGCTGCTATTGTTGTCACATACAATCGAAAAAACTTATTATTAGAAAATATAGAGTGTTTAAAGCAACAGAGTGAGTCGGATAAACTAGATATTATTATTATAGATAATGCTAGTACAGATGGAACTGAATCTGCATTACAACCATATATCTTGGATAAATCTATTATTTATATTAATACTGGTTCTAATTTGGGTGGTGCAGGAGGCTTTAATTTTGGGATAAGCTATGCTGCAAAAAAACAATATAAATATTTATGGATAATGGACGATGATTGTATGCCCGAACACTCAGCGTTAAAAGAGTTCTTTGATGCTGATACGACTTTACATGAAAATTATGGGTTCTTAAGTAGCAAGGTACTTTGGAAGGATTATTCGATTTGTACAATGAATGTACAAAGGAAAACTATGTTTGAAAATATTAAAGATTTTTCAACTCCACTAGTTCCTTGTGTTATGGCATCATTTGTTTCTTTATTTATTCCTGTAGAGGTAGTAAAGAAATTTGGTTTACCTATAAAAGATTTCTTCATTTGGACAGATGATTGGGAATATACACGAAGAATATCAAGACATATTCCATGTTATGTAGTAAATAATAGCGTGGTTATTCATAAATCAAATAGTAATATAGGTGCACATATTTCAACAGAGGTAGAAGAAAGACTAGATCGGTATAAATATTTATATCGAAATGATGTGTACTTGTATAAACGAGAAGGAATAAAAGGGTTCCTTTATGAATGTGTTAGATTATTATTTCATTCTTTAAAGGTTATTAAAGATGCAAAGAATAATAAATATAAAAGATTATCATTAATTTGGAAATCAACTATTCAGGGCTTTTCATTTAGACCATCTATTGAATACATCTCTAATGGAGAGAATAGATGAATATATTATTAGTATCATCGGATAATAACAAAACATCTGGAGCTTTTCTTAGTTTAGTTGAATTGGCTGTGAATTTAGAAACTATATATGGTTATAACGTATTTGTAATTTTACCAAAATATGGTGATGGAATATCTTTATTAGAGGAGCATCAAATTAATTATAAGATTATTCCAACATTGAGCTGGATTGTTTACAATAATTTATCAATTAAATTTATAGTTAAATATTGTATAAAGGGGATAGGGTTACTATTAAATGTTATATCGGTTTTGTATTTATGCTTTTATATTTATAAACATAAGATTGATATAGTTCATAATAATACTATCTTTACTTATGTTGGTGCGGTGGCTAGCAAAATTATGAAAAAGTCGCTAGTTTGGCACATAAGGGAAGATATTGAACATGCTTTTTCATCTAAACTATTTAATAATAGATTGGGATATAAATTGATTAATAGTAGTAACCGTATAATTTTTGTGTCCAATTATATACAATCAATGTATACAAAATATATTGATACAACGAGATGTGTAGTCATATACGATGGTATTGATACCAGTTTTTATAAAGTTCGCCCTATATTAACTAATGATTTAGTAAATATTGCTATTGTAGGACATTTAAATCGAAATAAAAATCAGATTGAATTGATAGAAACTTTACATAATTTACTTAGAAAAAGAGTTACCAATTTTCACCTTCATATAATTGGGGATGGTGAATTGAGGTCAGAATTAGAGGAATATGTTAAATATCATAATATGGGTTCATATGTATCCTTTTATGGTAGAAGATCTGATTTACATGTAATCTTAGATACGGTCGATGTTGTGGTTTCTTGTTCTAAATCGGAAGCATTTGGGAGAACTTTAATTGAAGCAATGCTTCATGGATGTTTAGTTATTAGTTCAGTTAGTGAGAATAATGCGTCTAATGAAATAATTGAATCTGGTGTAACTGGTTTATTATATCCTTTGGGCCATATGAGTAAGCTAGAATATTTATTAGAATCTATTTTAAGTAATTCTCACAATCAAGTATATACTTCATATGCTAAAAAAGGACAGAAAATTGCATTTTCTAGATTTACCACGAATAAAACTGTAGAAAATATTCAATTAGTTTATAGTCAAGTGATAAGGGATATTAGTAAATATGAGTGAGAAAATTTTATCCATTTCTATAGCAGCATATAATGTTGAAAATGTTATAAAGAAATGCTTAGATTCGCTTTGTGAATGTAGATATTTTGATAAATTAGATATCATTGTAGTTGACGATGGGTCATCTGATCAAACTGTTGATTTAGTTACATCTTATGTACAAAAGTTTCCAAATATAATTACACTTATTGCTAAAGAAAATGGTGGGCATGGATCTACTATTAACGCATCGTTAAAGGTTGCAAAAGGTAAGTATTATAAAGTTCTTGATGGTGATGATTGGGTAAATCCAAATGCATTAGATCAATTAGTTACGTATCTAGAAAATGCTGATGTTGATTTAGTTATTAATCCATATAATGAGGTTTATAATGATCGAATAAGTCTTATAAATGTAAGGCGTAATTTAAAATTTAATACTTTATATACTATAAATGATTTAAGTGAATTTGATTATATGCCTATGCATTCTATATGTGTAAAGCTAGAGCAATATAAAAAGGTAAATCAATCAATTTCTGAACATTGTTTCTATGTTGATACAGAATTTGTGTATTTTATATTTAGCATAATTGATTCTGTAGTATTCTTAGAAGATGTAGTATATCAATATCGTTTAGATCAACTGACTCAAAGTGTTAGTTGGAATGGCATTTATAAACATATAGAGGATTATATTTGTATATTAAAGCGTCTTTTTAAATTGTATAATGATACTCATTATACTAATGGTTATAGACAAAACTTACTTTTTAGATTGTTGAGTAGTCGTTATAAATTATTATTTTATTGGTATTCTAATTTTACTAATACAGATAAAGATTATTTATTAATAGATATAGATAAAGATTTAAGAAAATTATACCCACAATTATTAGCATCAATTAATTTGGGTGTATATAGCCTATTAAGAATTAGGTATAAATTAGGGTTATTATTTATACGTTTATTAAGACGTTTATTAAGACGTTTATAGATATACTATTATAGACGGAGGATTGAATGAGAGGCATAAATTGTATAAATAATATTAGTTTAGGTAAGTTCGAACTATTTTGTTTTATGCTAGCCATTGTATTTATTCCATTTCATGTTATTCATAAGTTTATGACAGTTCCTGTTTTGGATATGGGTAGTAAATTATCTATATATCCGATTATATTGGGAATCGGATGTTATTTTTACCAGGCATTTAAAAAGAGAACAACATGGATTCCTAAAAAATATGTATATTTTGTTATTTCTTTATTTGTTGTACAATTTTTCTCTACTGTTAATGGGCTTTTGGTATTTCCATATTGGAGTAGCATTAACATTGATCAATTTGAAAAGTTAGTAAAACTTGTATCATTAATTCCTAATAGTGATAGTATTTTGAATCAAGATAGTAATATTATAGGAATAATTTGGCTTTCAATTAAAATTATTATCAAATTAATGTTTAATTTTTTGACCACTTATGGGTGTTCTTTATGGATTATATCTTTATATATACGATGTAAAGAGAATGTTTTTAAATATTTTTATAAAGGCATTATTGGTGGAGCCTTATTATGTACCATATATTCCATAGTCGAATATGTACATCTATTTGGTGGGATATGGGCATCAATTATATTGACTAAAATAAATCCATTGTTTTATGATGTTGCATCGTCCCACAATTGGTGGCCGCCTTTATTTTATGGTAATAGAGTTCGCTCTCTATTTGCGGAACCAGCGTATTTATCTACCTATTTATCGATTGCTATACCAGTTTCTATATATTATGCAATGGTTAAAAAAACATCGAATTGGTTATGGAAATTATTACCTGTTATATTAATCATTATGATGTTAACAACTAACTCAAAAACGGCGATTGGTATTTTAATAGCTGAATGTGCCCTTGCCAGTTTATTATTGCTTATTCAATTTAGAAAGTTAACTTCTAAAACATATTTTAAGAAAGTAATTAAGAATGGTATCTGGATTTTATGTGCTGTTATAATTGGATTAGGCTGTAATTCAGTTTTAAGAGATCGATATAGTATAGATTATGATGTTACTAATATTCAAGATAATCATATTATCACTTTAAAAATTGAAAATACGGGTTGGATGACTTGGAATGATGTTGAGAACTATCAATTAACAGCAGCTTGGTATGATAAACAATGGAATAGTTTTGGGCGCGTTAATGTCACAATTCCTCAAACTATGAGAAAAGGTGATACAGCCGTTTTAACTATTGATCTACCTAAATTAAGTGACTATGAGAAATATTCTAATGTAGTTATTGAGTTACAAAAGTTTGGACCTTATGAAACGGGAGAATTAGCAGGTCAAGGTGCAAATAAATTAACTTTAAATATAGAAGATGGTCACTTAATTCCGTTGAAAGATTTACAAAATGAAGTAGTTGATATGTCTGCTATAGCATCCACAAGTAATGGTAGTAATCAGCAGAGATTTGGAATGATGCGTGTAGACTATAATATTGGTAAAGAATATCCTATTTTAGGTGTTGGTGGAAACGATTTAAAACAGGCGTATGTTATTTCTAATATTCCAGATAGTCTAAAACATAATGCTGAAGTAAAATTATGGATACAATCTCAAAATGAGAATGGAATTTTTAAATCTAGCTTCCCCGTAATTAGTGAGTATCCGCATCAATTTGCTGTTTATGGAACTCTAGGTTTAATAGGGTTTTTAATACCTTCTGGTTATATAATTTGTCAGCTTTTAGGTTTATATAAGAAATGGTTACATATTGATCAAGAGTTATTTTGGAAGGTATTTTCCTTAGTTGTCGGATATTTTGGTTTAATGGTATCCTTTATAGCTGGTACGACAATGCAATTGTATTTATATTGGATTATGTTAGGTACAATGATTAGCTTACTACTCTCTATAAAAAATGAAATTTTATAATTGTTAGTCTATATTTTAATTAAAACGACGGGAATTACCAACTATCTTTTATTAATGATAGTTGGTAATTATTTTAGGTAAGGGTCTATGGTTTTTAATCAATCAAAATTAGTGGAAAATATTTTTTCTATGGTATCATTACGTGCCTTAGAATATGTTTTGTCTTTTATACTAGTACCTTATTTGTTAATCGTATTAGGTCCAGAAAAAATGGGCGCTATTGTTTTTTCTCAGAGTGTAATGGTTTATCTTGTACTCATTTCTAGTTATGGATTTAATTTAACAGCACCGAGAGCATTAGCTAGTTCAGATAGTAGTGATTATGCACATATATTTTCATTGTATATGTATGGATCTATATTTTTAGGAGTAGTATCTACGATTGTATTGATACTTGGGGGCATATTGTATCAATATTTTGGACATGACTTAGATTTACCTTTATATATAGCAACATATACTGCTGTTATAGGAAATATAATATTTCCAATATGGTTTTTCCAAGGTATTCAAGAAATGAGATATATAACAATACTTAATTTAATAGGTCGATTTATATGTCTATTTGGAATTTTTATTTTAGTAAAAGGCCCTAATGATTATGTTTTGGCCGCATTATTTCAATCTTGTACACCATGTATTGCTGGAATTATATCACTTATTATTTTGACAAGACGTTTTACATCTTTATGGACGATACCATCTTTTGGTAGTTTGTTAAAAATCTATAAAGAAGGTTGGCTTATTTTTTTATCAACGATTACGATTAACCTCTATACTACTACATCAATTATTATTTTAGGTACATTAACTAATCATACAGTTGTTGGATATTATAGTGCAGCTGATAAACTGTTAGGCTGTATACGTAGAATGGTAAGTGCAGTTAACGATGCAGTGTATCCACATGTGAATATATTGTTAAAAAAATCATATACACAAGGTATTATATTTCTAAAAAAACAATTATATATATATATATTGTTTGGATTCTGTGGCGGTCTAATTTTATTGTTATGGGGAGATAAGATTTTACTCCCTTTATTAGGTGAATCTTATTATGACTCTATTATATTATTTAAGATTATGTCCTTTATTCCTATGATAGTTGCCATGAGTAATGTTTTAGGTTATGAAACAATGCTTTCATTACATATGGAATCCATATATAGCAAAATTTTAATATCAGCAGCTATTGTTAGTTTAATTATTATATGGCCGTTAACGTATTATTATGGTGGTATTGGTACGGCAATAACTACAGTTATTACTGAATTATTTGTTACTATTTCTATGGGATACGTAATATATCGTAATAAAATTTATAGTATTAAATAGGGTTTATTATATATGAGGAGATAGGTTAATAGGGAGTAAAAGCATTTTTCTAATAAGGAATGCTCATATTGTATTTCTTATGAGATTAAAGGTAATAGCTATTCTTTTACTATTTTGGTGGTATAGTAATATTCTAAATTCAGTAATTGATTTAGAGGCAAGAACTTGTGTGTTTTTGCTGTAGCTTATTGATTATAAAATGAAAAGAAGATGAAGTTTTGATGCATTGTATATATATTTTTTTATGTTTATGAAGTATACTATCATTATAAAAGTTGTTTATGGAAACTAAAGGGGTTAGTTGAAATTGAGGGGAGCTTTATGAGTACTTGTTTTATGTTAATGGATAATCCAATAGATTTAGTAATGGATTTAGTAGTAGAGCCTATAGATACATCACATAGAACTTCATTAGAAGGTCCTATAGAGAAATATAAAGTTGATTTTGATGCTGAATTAAATCAAGCCATTTTTACTTTTAAAATGTATGGTGAGTCTAAATTTTATAAGTTACATATGATTGCAGATGCGGGTGATAATTTAGAAGGATTCACTTCTACTGAGCATTTTTTTCGGACTATAAAAATTCTTGGACTTACTATTAATATAGCTAAGTCTAAAAAGAAATCCTTATCTATAAAAGTAGATGAGGAAAAATCTTATGTATACCTTGTAGACTTAGGGTCTAATAATACTGTACATAAATTTCATGGTTGGTTAGAACACTAAATAAGAGTTTATGTTAGTTCATAGAAATAACCATATAGGACTATGTTCTATATGGTTATTTTTATAATGATATTAGACCTAAATTAAATAATGGCATTAGGGAATTATTTTAACTTGTATTGTAGGTTATATAGGGGATAGTTAATGAAAAATGCACATATAGAATTGTGTCGCTTTATAGGCGCAATAATAATTTTATGTCATCATACTTATTTATTTGAAAATAGAACCTATTTTGTTACAGGGTGGCTTTTCGTAGAATTTTATTTCATGCTTACTGGATATTTTACTGCTATGCATTTTTTTAAGACCCCATATCTTGGAGATAATATATATAAAGATGCATTTAAGTATATGCTTGATAAAATTTATCGTATTTTACCTTATGCTTGGAGTGGCATAACTCTGTTATTTATTTATTACATTGTAAGTGGTCATGAAGGGCCTGTTAGGCATACCTTCATATCATTACCGACTAATCTACTTTTATTAATGGGTTCTCCTTTAAATAAGGGGTTACTGGATTTTAACCCTCCACTATGGTTTATAGGTCAAATTATAGTTTTCTTACCATTAATTATATGTGTAATGATTAAATTTACGAATGTATATAAATATCTTCTATCTTGGTTATTACCTTTTGTATTATATCTTTTTAATATAGAGGCTATGGGCCATGCTATTCATTGGAATAGTAATATTTATCTATATGCACGTGGTTTATCTGCACTTGTTTTAGGAACAACATTATATTTTCTTGTGACTTATGTAGAGTCAAATTATAATCATATAATCAAACGACTACAGCGGAATATTAATAATACATTTTACTTGTTATTTGTTGTTTATATAATAATGATTTGTAGAAGTAAAACAGATAATTTAGAAATAGCAATACCATTAATTATTGGAACATTTTGCTTATTGAGTATAACTCTTTTCACAACATTTAATATGAACAAACATTACCAATTATATAAGATATTTTCTTATATTGGTAAATTATCATTACCTATTTATTGCTTACATATGCCAGTTTTATATTGGATTCAATTTTTAATACCTCATACAACTTATTCAGTCAAATTACTATTAGCTATAATGGTGTCCTGTTTGATTGCAGGTTTATTGGTATCCTTAGTGAATCGAATTACTCCTATAATAAAAAGAAAGTTATTTTACTTAATTGTAGAATGAAATTGAACAAATAAAAAAATCCATAGTGAACCCTGTATTATGATTTAGGTGTCAAATCAAAATATAATCAAGGTAATTCTCAACTTGTATATTTAGCTGATTCTGGAGAGGCATCATATGAAAAACAATGTGTGCCTCCTTTAATATCATGAGAGTTGGTGCTATAGAATCTTTTATAAATTGGATTGAAAGTAAGGTTCTAAATGATCATTGGTCCTTTGATGCTGCTGTTGAGTATGTTAAACATAATGATTTATCTCGTAGATGTATTCCGAAAGGACTGCTAATAAATATAGTTTCATAGGAAAGAATTCAATAAATATTTCAATAGTGTAATACTTTGTCACGCAAGATTATAAATTATAAAATACTTTTGAACGTCTTTCTTAAAGAAGTTATTAAAATTGTAGGTATGTTTGTAGTTGGTTCTTTTGGACTATTTCTATCAAATATAGATATTCAAAAGCTGCACAAGATTTGCATGTGTATATGGTAAAATAAAAATAGGTTATTTCCTAGTTTTTACTATTATATTTTGAGAGTGATAGTATATTTTGATTATGTACAAATTGTATTTATTATATCGAGGAGAGTTATTACGTGAAAAGTATTAAATTATTAGTTACAAGCGCCCTTATGGCAATGGCTATTGCTCCAGTTTATGGCGCACAAATTGTATCACCAAATGTAAATTTAAATTCTACAACCTATGACATGATCGATTCCTTACATGCTCAAGGCTATATTGATACATTGCCAACATCTAAGCCGTACAGCCGTTTACAAGTGGCTGAATGGGTACAAGAAGCAAATGGCAAAGTGGATGTTAATACGCCACAATTCGTTCGATCTATGATTCAAAATCTTGAAACTGAATATGCTGAGGATATTCAAACCTTGTCGACAGGCAAACAAGAGTCTAAAGTAGTAGTTGATTCTGCTACTGTGTCTGTAACTTCTACGAATTCTCCAGAGTACAACCAAAATCGTGGGGGATGGGTTCGTACAGCGAGCACGTACCAGCCATTGAACGGCAATAACAATGGTTATAAGTACAATCGTGGCACTACTGTGAGCGGAGAAATGCACATCCGCGGTACGGCAGGCAACCATGTGGCGTACGCGATTACACCGCGTGCTGACCTATTTGCTGGCGATAGCACTGCACGCCTAGTAAACGGCTACGTGAAAACACACATTGGTGCCGTAGAGGTACAAGCTGGTAAAGATGAGCTTTGGTGGGGACCTATGCACAAATCCTCCCTTAATCTTTCCAATAATATGAACGCTTTAACAGGTGTGAAAGTAACGACTATTAACCCTGTAAAAGTGGGCGGTACGTTCCGCTTCTTGCGTTCCATTAAGCCAACCTTCGTATATGCGAAATTATCTGATGATCGCAACGACGTGAAACATCCAGACTTTGTAGGTGCTCGCATTGAAGTGTCTCCTACAAAACGTCTTGTATTAGGTGCTAGCATGACATCTATTATGGGTGGTAAAGGGCGTCATTTAAGTCTTTTGGATTATGGTCGTTTCTTAATTGGAAAAAATGCTGATTCAGCATCAAAAGATAAGTGGAACAGTATTGCTGGTTACGATATTAAATGGACATTACCATCCATGGAAGTCTACGGTATGGTATATGGTGAAGACCAAGCTACAGGTCTTGGCTTTATTCCAAGCCCGTCTAAAATTGCTTGGACTGCAGGTATGTACTTGCCAAAACTTGGTAATCACGAAGATTGGAACCTTCGTTTAGAAGGCGGTAGAACAAGCAATTGGTGGTATTCTCATTGGTCTTACAATGATGGTTATGTACATAAAGGCAATATCATTGGTGATTATATGGGCAACAGTAGTAATCGTTTATATGCTCGTCTTGGTCACTGGGATAAAAAAGCAAATTTAACAGGCTTTAATGTTGAGTATTTACGCCTAAACCGTGAACTTAATACGCATGCAAAAGCGCTTAACGTTTGGGTTGACCATAGCCGTAAATTATCTAATGATTGGTTCTTAACTGCGAAGGTAGGCGCGTCTAAACTTCACAACATGACCGATAAAAAAGATAAAACTGCATACCTAGTGGGCGTAGACGTAAAACGTACATTCTAAGAAGGAATTTATTATAAGTCGGTATTATAAACGTATGTTTAAGATTTGCTGCTTTTGAACAACAGTCTTCTAAACATTAGATTTGGTATATCATATTAATATTGTGAGCGTTAATTAGTATTATAAATAAGTATAGCTTAATAAAAAGGCAGCTGGTGTATAATCAGCTGTCTTTTTTATGTGTAAAAATTGTCACAACATTCTCATATATTTCATGTATTTTATGATGTATACAAGTCATCTAGGTAGTTACCAGTTGGCGTAGTATTCATATAGTTTGAGAGGAAGAATATGAGGTATAGAGAATGAGAGCGAGCAATATTGAATTGTTGCGTATCATTTCGATGATACTAATTATTATGCATCATTTTAGCGTGCACGGTTGTTTCCCCTTTACACCAGATTTAACGTTTAATAAGGTGTTTCTCCAAGTATTTGGACTTGGAGGCAAGGCTGGTGTAGTTGCCTTTGTTATGATAACAGGCTATTTTATGGTTGCTAGTAGTTTTAAGCTACACAAGTTTGCCAAATTAGTTGAGCAAATATGGTTTTACAGCATTGCCATGCTGGGTGTAGCTATGGGTTTAGGACTCGATACGGTGACGTCAAGGAATATGATGCTCGCTTTATTGCCCATTGGTGCCATGAGTTGGTTCGCCCAGAACTTTTTAGTACTCTATTTATTAACGCCTGTTATTAATCGAGTACTTCATTGGCTGCAGCATACATACTACGTTATACTCCTAGTGGTTTCCACGGTAATTTGGTTCTTAATGCCGACGGTGCTGAATTTGTGGCCTAATGTACCGCATACCACCTTTGGATTTAAACATATCTTTTCATTTATCGTATTCTATTCGCTAGGGGCGTACATCAAACTGTACGGCTCACATATAACAAAGAAAATAGGTATTATTTTTACCGCCATAGGCTTTGTAGGGGCCTTTCTAGGGGATATCCTCGTTGATGTACTAGCCATGACGGATCCAGCGTATATGAAACAGATTTTCTACTTTACGCAAAATGATTATGGTTTCTTTCAATTGCTATTAGGCATTGGCTTATTTATTATTTTTTTGAAAGCAAAGATCACTTATCGCCCTTGGATCAATGTGGTAGCATCTACTATCTTTGGCATATACCTATTGCATGATAATAAGCTATTCCTTCATTACATGTGGGATAATGTATTGGCAACGTATCAGTACTATGATTCAATGCTATTACCTCTGTATGCAGTTCTTATAGTGGTGCTTATTTTTGTCATCGGTATGATTGTAGACTATGTGCGGTTAGCTTTCATAGAAAAACCTGTGATGAAAGCAATCACGCCGAGCCTCGAGCGAATTCAGTCAAGGGTTGAGAAAGTACTGCCATTATAATGCGATTATCGGCGTTTTTTGGTATAATATATAAGTATTCTTACCATAAAACGGGAGGTAATTATAATGCGTAAATTCTTATATATGATAGCGGCGTTGCTTGTATTAATTGGCATTAGCACAAATGATGTAGAAGCTCGTCAAGATGTGTATGCTACGACGTATCTCGGTAATAGCTGGTATGTAGATCAAGACTCTGTAAAGCGAGTGGGAGATATACTCAACTTTACGGTGTACACAACAGCAGGTCTTAGTTACAAAGTGACATCTAGTGATGACAACTATTACAATGCAGACGTATTTTACGATAATAATAAACTCGTATCGGATAATGGCCAATCTGTATGGAAGTCGCCAGGCATGATGGCAGCCATGCGCGTGGCCCGTAGATAAACAAAAAAGGCAGGAATTATTGATATGTCCTCCATTACTGAACATCTAGTAATGGAGGACATGTTACATAATCTCTGCCTTTTCTTTTGCTTTGGAAAAAGAAAATAGCTCTTCGTTACCAGTAACTGGATAACTGAAAGGCCATTTCATCATATTCTTTATTCTTTTGAGATGAGCCCGACGGTTCTACTCGCTTGGCTATCTACCTATATTAAAGGGATAAAGATATATATCGTCAAATTCGAATAAATGATAATATAGCTTTCAATAGATTTTTTTATAATTATGAGCAGCACTTAGGTGCCGCCTTTTTTTTGTTATTTATTATTTTTTGATGATGAAATAGTTTTCTTATGTTTACAATAATAGCCTTATAAATTATAATTAAAAATGTTTAATTATAATTTATAGTGTGAATAAGAGAGGGTTATTATGAAACGCATGTGTAAAGCGAATTTATCCTTAGCGATTGCCCTGACGATTGCTAGCTCTGTAGTGCCGTATGTAATGGCAGAATATCCTGTTGTTAGTGCTGTTAAAGGTGAAACTTTAAACTTGGGAAAGGTACAAGGGACACTGTTTGGAATTGATGCAGATAATAAGAGTACTATTAATGCAGATTATGTATCTGGTAGACTAATGGATGGACGAAAGACTATCATTACTAGTCAAAATGGAAGTACTGTGAATATTAAAAATGGCGATCTTCAAGTTGGTCGTGACAGTAATCCACTTGTTATTGCTAAAGGCGGTACTGTAAATCTCGGCGTAGATGGTAATAAGGGTAATTTTACTGGCCATGATATGTCCATTGAAGGCGATGTACGTATCGATGGTAGCAATACACATCCATCTGAAATTAATATCGGTGTAGATAGTGATGAAGTACTATGGACTGGCTTTGCTCTCAACTTAGCAGATAAGAATGCAAAACAGCCAAACCATATCAATGTATTTCTTGGTGATCGTGGTTATTGGGACCATATGTATCAAGGCGGTTTGAATGGTACTAGTTATAGCACAATGACAACTCCAAGCCGTGTACATCGTTTGGTCGGTTCAAAAAATCGTAATTTTGAATCCATAGTAACTCAAAGTGAGCATAATGAAATTCACATTGATAAATTAGAAGGCCATGTAAATTTTGTGTATGATCCAAATGGTGAGTATGATGATAAAGAGGATCCAAGTTATAAAGAGCGTGAAAATATTGTAAATGGATTGACTCCAGAATCATTCTGGGGTGGTGATGTTCATATTACAAGTGCGGCACCTAATTCCGGTGCTCATATGTACACGAGTCGTAAGGGCTTAGACTTGTCTACTGAGGACAATGTAAATAAAGTTTTGGATAATTTGGCGCATAAGGTGTACTACCATAATTATGTAAATGGTGAAAGAAATCTTCAAGGCACGGTTGCTATTGCTTCTGAAGGTGCTGAATCTGCGCGTTTTAAAGTATTAACCGAAGGTTATGCTAAGGAAGGTGCTGTTACGTGGCAGGCCGATAAAAATGGTCAGGGTAAATATGAGTATGGTAAGGTGCAACCGACTCCGAAGCCTGAGGTGAAACCGGCTCCGGTACCAACGCCTAAGCCTGAGGTAAAGCCAGCACCGCAACCGACTCCGAAGCCTGAGGTAAAACCGGCTCCAGTTCCAACGCCTAAGCCGGAAGTGAAACCAACACCGCAACCAACTCCGAAGCCTGAGGTAAAACCGGCTCCGGTTCCAACACCTAAGCCGGAAGTGAAACCAGCACCGCAACCGACTCCGAAGCCTGAGGTAAAACCGGCTCCGGTTCCAACACCTAAGCCGGAAGTGA